>NC_014484.1:637500-1837500 GCF_000147075.1 Spirochaeta thermophila DSM 6192 | reverse complement strand
CCCTCCACCTGGTGAAGGGCGGCGGCGGCGCCCTCTTCAGGGAGAAGCTGGTGGCCTACAATGCCCGGAGGTTCGTGGTGGTGGTGGAGGAGTGCAAGCTCGTACCCCACATCGGTACGGGGTTTCCCATTCCTGTGGAGGTGGTCCCCGAAGCGAGGGCCTGTGTGCTCAAGGCCCTCGAGGCGCTGGGCGCGGAGTGGACGATCCGACACGGATCAGGGAAACAGGGGCCGGTCGTGACCGACAACGGCAACCTCCTGGTGGACGTCCGATTCCCTGCCCCCGTGGATCCCGAGGAGATGGAGATACGGCTCGGGCTCATCCCCGGAGTGTACGAGACCGGGTTCTTCACGCGGATCAGGCCCACCGTCTGTGTGGGGCTGCCTTCCGGAGAGGTTCGTACCCTCGGGGAATGATCAGGTGGCGAGGGCCTCGCGGAGACGGAGGATCTCTCCCCGCTTGTCCTCGGACTGGAAGATCGACGATCCCACCACGAAGGTGGTGGCCCCTGCGGATCTGGCCTCGGCGATGGTCGTCGGGTTGATACCCCCGTCCACCTCTATGTCGACCCTGTCGCCGAGGAGCTCCCGTGCCCGTTCGATCTTTCTGAGCATGGGAGTGAGGAACCGCTGACCTCCGAACCCGGGCTCCACGGTCATGATGAGTACCCTGTCGAGGATGTCCTTCACCGGCTCCAGGAGGCGTACATCGGTGGCGGGGTTGAGGGAGATGCCGGCCAGCCTCCCCTTCTCCTTGATGCGCTGGAGGATGAGGAAGGCCTTCGTGGTGGCCTCCAGGTGGAAGACGAGGATGTCGCTCCCCGCCTCTATGAATTCCTCCCAGTATCGTTCGGGATGGCTGATCATGAGGTGGGTATCGAAGACGAGGGAGGAGAACTCCTTCCTCAGCGTCCCTATGACGGGAAGACCGAAGGAGATGTTGTCGACATAGTGTCCGTCCATCACATCGAGGTGGAGCTCGTCTATGAGGTCCTCCACCTCGCGTATCTCGTCTCCCAGTCGGGCGAAGTTGGCGTTGAGTATCGAAGCCGACAGTTTGTACACCGTGAGCACTCCTCTCGCAGGGGTCGGTCAACCTATGCCAGATTTCGCAGGATGTGTAAAGGGTTATGGGGAGGGTGCGCTGTATCGCTGGAGGAGCATGAGCTCCTGAAGCTTCTCCCTCTCCAGATCGGGCAGGTAGGAGAAGGTGAGGCCTATCTCGTATCCTCCGGCAGGGGCCGGCTTCACGTGTATGACGTTCCCTTCTCCCTGGATATCCACGATCCCGTCGTCGGTTTCCACCTCTATGGTGAAGAACAGGGTGGTTCCGACGGGGAACTCCTCCGGACTCAAGAGACGCATGCCGCCTTCACCCAGGTCGAGGGCCTTCACCTCGAGGAAGACCTCCCTCTCGAGCGGAGAGACGGTGACCTCCTTGGTGATGCGTATACGCGGGGTTTTTCTCCGTTCTCCCATCGTGACCTCCACCTCCTAGAAGTATAATCTCTCCCCGATAAAAAAACCAGGGTAAGCAGCAACATAGTGCGGGTAAAAATGACATGGTGGAGCCGCCCGAAATGTGTCATTACAACCCATATTCCCATGTCGTGAGGAGGGGATGGGATTCAAGTCATTGCAGCACAATGTGTTGTGATTTGGCACGTATATTGCTTTAGACCATGCGGAGCGTTGCTCCGCATGGCGTGTGTTCCGGGTACAGAAGGCCGCCTTCCGGAGAGGTGGCCTTCTCCTTTTGAGAGGCTCAGCCCTCCTCCTCGCGCTTCTCCCAGATCTCCAGGATCTCTCCCACGTAGATGGTATGGTAGTCCTTCTTGGGATAGAGCACCTCGATGGCCTCGGCGTCGAGGAATCCTTCGGGGAGCATGGGCCAGCGGGCGAGCTTCCTGCATTCGATGACGAGATCGGCCTGGGCGAATCCGATGCCGGCGGAGAGCTCGACCGGTACGAGACCGGTGGCCGCTGCCTTGTCCACGTCCCGTCCGGAGTGGCTCCCGCAGAACTGGAGGATGGATCTGTGCTCATCGGGGAGGAAGGAGAGGGTGAAGGTCTCGCTCTCTTCCATGAGGCGGTGCGTGTACCTCGTGGGGCGGACGAAGACCATGCAGACGGGCTTGTGCCAGAGCGTACCGAAGGTTCCCCAGCTGCAGGTCATGGTGTTCCATGTGTCCCGGCTGCCTGCGGTGAGGAGAAACCAGCGTTCGGCCGTACTGGTGAAGGGGTTGAACGAAAGGTGTTCGAGTGAGACCGGTACGAAGTCCATCGCTCGCCTCCCTTGTGTGACATGCATTTTCCACAGTGTAGCAGAAATCATGAAAAAGCCCACCCCCGGGGGGTGGGCTCATGGGTCTCCCTGGAGGTGTCAGCCTTCCACCGGCATGTCCGCCAGGTGTTTGTAGAAACGGTACTGCTGCTGCACGTTCTTCTTCGCCTCTTCGAGGAAGGCGCTCGCCTTCTCCGGGTTCATCTCCTTGAGGGCCCGGAACCGGATCTCCTTGTAGAGATACTCCTCGACAGGGAGGTTGGGTTCCCTGGAGTCGAGGACGAGCGGGTTCTTGCCCTCTTCGGAGAGGAGCGGGTTGTAGCGGTAGAGGGGCCACATGCCGCTCTGGACCGCGGCCTTCTGCTGATCCATACCCTTGGCCATGTCGATGCCGTGGGCCACACAGTGGCTGTAGGCGATGATGATGGAGGGACCGGGGTATGCCTCGGCCTCAAGGAAGGCCTTGATGGTCTGGATGCGGTTGTAGCCCATGGCGACCCGGGCCACGTAGACGTAGCCGTAGCTCATGGCCATGAGGCCGAGGTCTTTCTTGCGGATGGGCTTGCCGCCTGCGGCGAACTTGGCGATGGCGCCGAGCGGCGTGGCCTTGGACATCTGACCGCCGGTGTTGGAGTAGACTTCGGTGTCGAGCACGAGGACGTTCACGTCGCGGCCCGAGGCGAGGACGTGATCGAGCCCGCCGTAGCCGATGTCGTAGGCCCATCCGTCGCCGCCGAGGATCCAGACGGACTTCCGCACGAGGTAGTCCGCCACTGCGAGGAGATCCTTCGCCACAGGGTGGGTGCTCTTCTTGAGGGCATCCTTGAGGGCGGCCACGTCGGCACGCTGGCGCTCCACCTCTTCATACGAGCGCTGCGGGTTCTGGAGGAGGCGGTCGAGGAGTTCAGGGGAGACGTCGGCCTTGTCCGCGAGCATGCGGGCGATCAGCTCCTTGCCGTATTCCATGAGCTTCTCCGCGGTGAGGCGCATCCCGTAACCGAACTCGGCCGCATCTTCGAACAGGGAGTTCGACCATGCCGGCCCCCGCCCGTCCGCACGGGTGGTGTAGGGTGTGGTGGGGAGGTTCCCGCCGTAGATGGAGGAACACCCCGTGGCGTTCGCGATCACGGTCCTGTCCCCGAAGAGCTGGGTGAGGAGCTTCACGTAGGGGGTCTCACCACATCCGGCGCATGCGCCCGAGAACTCGAAGAGGGGCTCGAGGAGCTGGGATCCCTTGGTGGTGGCCACGTTGAGGTTAGTCCTGTCGGGATAGGGAAGGGTGAGGAAGAACTCCCAGTTCTTCATCTCCTTCTCCCGGATCTCCTCGGTGTAGTCCTCCATGTTGATGGCCTTGCGGTCGGTCTTGTTGCCCTGCTCGTCCTTCTTGTAGGCCGGGCAGATGTTCACACATGCGCCGCACCCGGTGCAGTCTTCGGGAGAGATCTGGATGGTGAACTTGAGACCGGCGAAGTCCTTGCCCTTTGCATCGGTGAACTTGAAGCCGGCCGGCGCCCCTTCGAGGTGTTTCTCCTCGTAGACCTTGAGCCGGATGACCGCATGGGGGCAGACCGCCGAACAATCACCGCACTGGATACACACGTCCGGATCCCATACGGGCACCTTCTCGGCGATGTTGCGCTTCTCGTACTTGGTGGTGCCGGTGGGATAGGTGCCATCGTCCGGGAGCTTCGACACCGGCAGGTCGTCGCCCCGCCCTGCGATGATCTCGCCGAGCACCTCTTTCACGAACGGGGGGGCATGCTCCGGCACCGGTGGCTTCATGTGGATGGTGCTCGTCACCTGCTTCGGATACTGCACCTCTTCGAGGGCCTCGAGAGCCCGATCCACGGCCTTGAGGTTCTTGTCGACAACATCTTTCCCTTTCTTGCCGTAGGTCTTGACGATGGACTCCTTGATGAGCTGGATGGCCTGCTGCTCGGGGAGGATGCCGGCGATCTTGAAGAAGGCGGTCTGCATGATCACGTTGATCCTGCCGGGCATGCCCACCTCTTCCGCGATCTTGTGGGCATTGATGACGTAGAACTTCGCTTCCTTGTCGATGATCTGCTTCTGTACCTCGGCCGGGAGGTGAGCCCACACCTCGTCCTTGCCGTAGGGGGATGCGAGGAGGAAGGTGCCGCCCTTCCTGAGCTTGCCGAGCATGTCGTACTTCTCGAGGAAGCTGAACTTGTGGCAGGCGAGGAAGTGGGCGTCGGAGATGAGGTAGGCGCCCTTGATGGGTTTCTTCCCGAACCTGAGGTGTGAGACCGTCACGGTTCCGGCCTTCTTGGAGTCGTACACGAAGTAGCCCTGGGCGTAGTTGTCGGTGCTCTCACCGATGATCTTGATGCTGTTCTTGTTGGCTCCCACGGTGCCGTCCGAGCCGAGGCCGTAGAAGATCGCCCGGAAGGTCTCGTCGTCCTCGGTGGAGAAGGAGGGGTCCCAGTCGAGGCTCGTGAAGGTGACGTCGTCCTTGATCCCCACGGTGAAGTGGTTCTTGGGCTGCTTCTCCTTGAGGTTGTCGAGGACGGCCTTGCACATGGCGGGGGTGAACTCCTTGGAGCCCAGGCCGTAGCGTCCGCCGACCACCACGGGGTAGGTGGAGAACTTGGAGTTCCCCGATCCCATCACCTCGCCGATGGCGGTGCGCACGTCCTCGTAAAGGGGTTCGCCGATGGAACCAGGCTCCTTGGTGCGATCGAGCACGGCGATGGCCTTCACCGTGGCGGGCAGGGCGTCGACGAAGGCCTGGGCGTCGAAGGGCCTGAAGAGGCGTACCTTGAGGACTCCCACCTTCTCTCCGCGTGCCACGAGGTACTCGACCGTCTCCTCCATGGTGTCGGCGCCGGAGCCCATGAGCACGACCACCCGCTCGGCGTCGGGTGCTCCCACGTAGTCGAAGAGGTGGTACTGCCTGCCGGTGAGCCGCGCGAACGTATCCATCACCTTCTGGACGACGGCGGGTGTGGCCTGGTAGTACTTGTTCACCGTCTCCCGGGCCGTGAAGAAGACGTCAGGGTTCTGACTGGTGCCCTTGAGGGTGGGATGTTCGGGGTCGAGGGCCCTCGCCCGGTGCGCGGCGATGAGCTCCTGGGGGAGCATCTCCTTCATCACATCGTAGGGGATCTCCTCGACCTTCTGGATCTCGTGGGAGACGCGGAATCCGTCGAAGAAGTGCAGGAAGGGGATGCGTGACTCGAGACTGGCGGCCTGGGCGATGAGGGCGAAGTCCATCACCTCCTGCACGTTGTTGGAGGCGAGCATGGCGAAGCCGGTGGACCTGGCCGCCATCACGTCGGAGTGGTCTCCGAAGATGGAGAGGGCCTGACAGGCGACCGACCGGGCGGCGATGTGGAAGACCGTGGGAGTGAGCTCGCCCGCGATCTTGAACATGTTGGGGATCATGAGGAGCAGGCCCTGGGAGGCGGTGAAGGTGGTGGTGAGGGCCCCGGTGGTGAGGGCGCCGTGGACCGCACCCGCGGCTCCGGCCTCGGACTGCATCTCCACCACGGTGGGGACCGTCCCCCAGATGTTCTTCTTCCCCGCGGCGGAGTAGGCGTCGGAGAGCTCGCCCATGGGGGAAGAGGGTGTGATGGGATAGATAGCGATCACCTCATTGGTGGCGTGCGCAACGTATGCCGCTGCGGTGTTCCCATCAATGGTGATCATGCGCTTCGTATCGGCCATGATTCAACCTCTTTTGTATGGGATTGGATTACCTCCACTATAGCCTTATTCAGGGGGGATTGCAAGTGCAAGGAAGGAAAAAGCGGGGAGGAGGGAGTGCCATTGAGGAAAATTTTATCTCTTTTTTGTGAGGGGAAGCCTGCGGCAGGGAGGTTCCCGGGGACGGGTGGGCTCAGAAATCGTAGAGGAGCCTGAGGTATTCCTTGCGTGCAAAGGCGTGGAGCACCTGATCGGGGATGCCCTCCGGATGGGGAGGATCGGGGGTTGCGGGGAGGGTGTAGCTCTCGAGTATTCGGGCGAGGGTCACGAGGTGGGCTTCGAGTGAAAATCGGGCGAGACGGTCCCGGGTGTCGGGGGGGAGGGGGCGGGTGAGGGTCTCGGCGGCTTGTTCGAGGAGGGTGGCGTTGGCGGTGCGGATCGATTCCAGGGTGTGGGGCGTCTCGGTGATGAGGTGGAGGAGGGCCTTCTGGGCGGGTACGGGGAGGTAGGAGAAGTCGATGGCAGAGGATTCGAACTCCTCCCTGAGCTGCGCGTCGAGGGACTCCCCCAGCGAGGGGGGGAGGAGGGGGGTGATGGTGCGGAGCTTGCGACGGTAGGCCTCGGCGAGTTCGGGGATGGGGATGAGGTGTGTGTCCACGAGGGATGCGGGGATGCGGACGTCGGAGTAAAGGAAGGCGGGGTAGTCGGTGAAGATCTCCTCGAAGCCTTCCAGGATGTCGAGTCTGCGGGCGAGGAGGGGTTTGCCCACGTCGAGGGCCTGGATGAAGAGGTATCCGAAGCCTTCCTGGACCGAGGAGCTCACGAGGAGGTCGGCGGCGTGGAGGGTGGTCGGAAAGGGGAGGCCTACCTGCTCGGCAAGGGGCCCGAGGGGGAAGAGGCCCCGTATGAGGCCTTCGCGGTAACAGGCTTCCACGAGTTCGGAGTAGGCCGTCTCCTGCTGCGAGGTGCCGGGGAGGGAGACGGCGTAGAGGGCGTCGGGCGAGAGGAGGCGGGAGAGGAGGGCCCCTTCCAGGACGTTCTTCCTGCGTATGGTGCGGATGGGGGAGAGGTGGAGGGGGGTGGCGGGGGAGAGGTGGGGGGCGAGGCGCGTGAGGAGGACCGGGCGGGGGTCGGTGAGTGTGGGCGGGGGAAGGGGGTGGTAGGGGTTCTCCAGCAGGAAGAGGCGGTCGGCCGGGATGCCGGCTTCCCTGAGGATGCGCAGGTCGCGCCGGTTGATGAGGGCGTAGCGGACGTTGGGGCCGGTGGGGTAGAGGGGGGAGCGGGTCACCAGGTGGAGGGATGCGAGGTTCTGGTAGCGACCGCTCTCCGGGAAGTCGTGGATGTGAAGGAGGAAACGACGGGAGGGGAGGTCGTCGATGGTGCGGAGGAGGGCCTCGGTGAAGGCCGGGTTCTTGCCCAGGTGGTAGTTGTGCACCCAGAGGAGGTCGCACTCGCCCGCCTCGGTGGTGAGGATACGTCGTATCTCCTCTATGCGGGTCGCGTCGGGAAGAGGGGCGTCCTGGTCGTGGTAGCCCACCTGGGGATGCACCCTCACCTCCACCCGCGAGTCGGAGGCTGCACCGATGGATCGGAGCACCCTGTCGGTGTCCTCGCGTGAGCCCGTAATGAGACGGATGGAGACGTCCTCCCAGTGGGTGAGAAGGCCCCGTACCCCGTCGGTGATGACCGAGGTGACCCCCCCGGGTCTGAGGTGGTAGTGCACGATCCCGATCCTCATGCGCCATACTCTACGGGAGGAGGGATCGGCAGGCAAGGGGGACGTGAAGCAGGAGGAGACGGATGCCGGTCGTGTATCATGGGGCAGAGGTGATCTGGAAGCGGAATATAGTTGTACAAACCCGGCATGAGGGGGTATACTGTGTCGGAAGGGGGACATAGATGAAACGATGCTGGACCGTTGTCGCAATGCTCGTCCTTCTCCCCGCACTGCTGTTCGCAGGGGGGAAGAAGGAAGAAGGACCTCCTGTCGTCTCGCTCGGAGAGGAGGATGCGGTGTATATCTCCCCCGGGGCCTCTCCCGGGGTGCAGGACTCGATCGTCATTCCCCTCTCCGTGACGGCGAATACCTCGATCCAGGATTACAGGATCGTGATCCAGGACGAGGGGGGGAAGGTGGTCTTCACCGCACAGAGCGAGCCCCTGCCGAAACCCGGTTTCTTTAGCAATCTCCTCATCTCGCTGGGGCTCAAGAAACGGCCTTCGGTGGAGATCCCCTCCTCTGTCGAGTGGAGCGGGACCGATGCCGAGGGGCGCGCCGTGCCGGAAGGCTCGTACACGTGCTCGCTGACCGTGACCGACCACCTGGGACAGACCTCCACCTCCTCCATTTCCGTCGTGGTGGACAATACCCCTCCCTCCGCACAGGTGCGGATCCCCGAACCCATCTTTTCCCCGAACGGAGACGGGAGCAAGGACACCATCGTGGTGGAGCAGTCGGGTAGCACCGAGGAGCAGTGGATCATGAGCGTCCAGAGGGAGGATGGTACCGAGGTGTTCCGCTACGTGCTCGAGAACGGTGCGCCCGCTTCCATCTTCTGGAACGGGAAGCTCTCAGACGGCACGATCATCCCCGACGGGGAGTACTACTACGTGCTCTCCTCCACCGACAGGGCGGGGAACGCTTTCTCCACGAAGGCGGGGCCTGTGGTGGTCGATGCCGCGCCCAAGCAGGTGGTGGTGAAGGCCGAGCCCGATCACATCTCTCCCAATGCGGACGATGTACAGGATTTCTGTGTGATCACCCTGGTGGACAGGTCGCCGGGTCAGATCGTGGGGGTGCGTGGCGAGGTGAGGGATGCGGATGGCAGGGTCCTCGCTTCGGTGAGTTCGTTCGAGCTTCCCACTACCTACGTGTTCAACGGCCGGTTCGACGATACCGTGCTGCCCGACGGCGAGTATACCCTGCGCCTGGAGACCGAGTATCTCTCGGGAACTGTCGCGGTGACCGAGGTGCCGGTAGTGATCGATACCCAGCCTCCGGTAGCGCTCCTCCAGTACGGGCCCAGGAAGCTCTCTCCCAACGACGACGGGTTCCAGGATGTGTTCGTCGTGGAGCAGACCTCACCCGACAAGGATGTGGTCTGGACATCGGAAGTCCGTTCACCTCAGGGGCAGCTCGTACTCACACGCACCTGGGAAGGCGGTCTGGGTGACTTCGTATGGGACGGTACGGATGAGACCGGCAAGAAGGTCCCGGAAGGTCTCTACACCTATCGCGTCTATGCCAGGGATGAGGCTGGGAACCTGGGGATGGCCGAGGTAAACGAGATCGCGGTGAGCTACGCCCTGCCTCAGATAGGGCTCGCGGTGGACCATCCCGGCTTTTCTCCCAACGGCGACGGGGTGAGGGATTCGCTCGAGATCACGGTGACCGGCGATGAAGGGCTTCCCGTGAACCGGCTGGTCATCACCATCACCACGCCTCAGGGCGAGCGCTATGTGGTCGATCAGGAGATGCTCGGAGTGGAAGGCATCGTCATTCCCTTCACCATCTCCACGGAGCGGCTCCTCACCATGGAGGTGCCCGACGGACGATATGAGATCGTGGCCTCTGTGACGTACGGCGAGAAGGGAACCGTACTCGAGAGTCCCCCCCTTTCGGTGTGGGTGGACACCGTGCCCCCTGAGGTGTCCGTGAGTGCCGAGCCCGTCCCATTCTCGCCCGACGGCGACGGAAGGGATGAGGTGGTGGCCTTCATCCCCGAGGTGAGGGACGAGGCGGGTATCGAGTCGTGGGAGCTGATGATCACCAACAAGGATCGGAGGCAAACTTTCTCGGGAGGAGGGGAGCCTCCGGCCCAGATCGTATGGGACGGCTTCTTCGAGTCGGGCGACCTGGCGGAACAGGCCCACGAGTATCCCGTGGTCTTCACAGTTACGGATCTCGGCGGCAACGTGGCGAAGGCCTCGGCCCTGGTGGTGACCGACGTGTACGTGGTGATCAAGGACGGCGGAGCCTACATCAGCGTGCCCGACATCCACTTTGCGCCCTTCACCGCTGACTACACCGACAAGGTGCCGCCTGAGATCCGTGAGGAGAATCTCCGCACCCTCGACGAGGTGGCCGCGATGCTCAAGAAGTTCCCGCAGTATACCGTGCAGCTCGAAGGCCATGCGGTATCCCTCCTCTGGTTCGATCCCGAGCGGGCGAAGATAGAGCACCAGGAGGTCCTTATCCCGCTCTCCCGTGCGAGGGCCGAGGCAGTGCGAAAGGCCCTCATCTCCAGGGGGGTGGATCCCTCGCGGCTCTCCATCGTGGGCTATGGGGGCTCTCGGCCCATCGTGCCCTTCAGCGATCTCAAGAAGCGGTGGGTGAACCGGAGGGTGGAGTTCCTCCTGAAGGAGAAGTCCGGCAACTGATCGGATGATGCGGGTGTGCGAGGGGAGGCCTCGGAGCCTCCCCTCTTTCGTGCACACCGTGTGATGGAACGGCCTTCGAGATACCGCGGTGGTGTGCCGGGGCCGCGGGGATCCGGAAGGCGCTTCAGCCCTTTCCTCTACTGCGGTATGTGGAGCTCCACCTCCTCCAGGGTGTAGATCCCGTTCCTGAGGTGTGTGTCGAGGAAGGGGAGGAGGGCCTCGATGCGTTCCCTGGTGTCGATGAGCTCGAGGACCACCGGGAGGTTCTCAGAGAGGGAGAGGACCTTCACGGTGTGGATGTGTCTGTCCCTCCCGAAGCCGAATATCCCCCTGAACACGGTGAGGCCTGCGAGCCCCAGGGTGCGCGCCTGTTCGGCCACGGCCTCGTAGAGGGGGAGGTGGCCTATCTTCTCGTCCTCTGATGTGTAGATGCGCAGGCGTACGGCCTTCATCGGTACCTCCTCATATCCGTCCGGAGAGAGCGTACCACACGATGCGGGCTGCGAGGAAGCCCGCCGCTGCGGCGATGAGGCCGCAGAGGAGCTGTCCACCGCTGTAGAGCAGGGCGGGGAGGTAGTCGCCCTCGCGTAGGAGGGTAAGGGTCTCGTAGGTGAGTGTGGAGAAGGTGGTGAAGGCGCCCAGGAATCCCACGGTGATGAACGACCTGGTCGCGGGAGAGAGGGAGAGGCGCTCCGAGAGTCCCATCACGAAGGCGAGGAGGAAGCTCCCCATGAGGTTCACCACCACGGTGCCCCAGGGGAAGGTCCCGCCGCTCTGAGTCGAGATGAGGGAGGAGAGGAGGAAGCGGGAGACCGCGCCCCCTGCCCCGCCTATTGCGACCGCGACGATGAGGGCAAGATGCATCCTATGCCTCCACGGAGGCGACCTTCCATGTAGGTCCCACCCACAGGCCGCGGACAGGGATACCGGGGAAGTGCTCCGTGAGGAGATGGATGCCCCTACGGATGTGGGCGAGGTGGACCGCATCGTCCACCGGGTTGCCGGCGCAGTCGGTGTGGCCCGCCACGTAGACGGCACGCGCGCCGTGGACCTCGAACGAGATCTCCAGCTTCCGGAGGAGGCCGGGGATCTCTTCCAGCCGATGGGTGGCGAGAAGGCCGTCCATGCCCGGCTCGGTGATGGTGTCGATGAAGGCCCCGGGGTGCCGTTCGAGGAGGAACTCCAGGACCGGTCGCTGGATCCGTCCGTCCATGCAGGTGAGCAGACATATCCACTGGCTCATGGGGCCATACTAGGGGATGGAGGGGATGGTGTCCAGAGAGAAGGTGGGGCTTGCTTCGTGCCCTTCCGCCTTCTATAATCAGGCCATGAAACAACATCCTCCGAGCGCAATACTCCTCTTTTCCTGTCCCGACACCAAGGGGATCGTCGCAGAGGTCTCACACTTCATCTTCACCTACGGGGGGAACATCCTCCAGTCCCACCAGCACAACGATCCCGAGACCAACACCTTTTTCATGAGGGTGGAGTGGGACATCTCGGACTTCGCCCTTCCACGGGAGAAGATCACCCAGGCTTTCGAGCCTATCGCCATCAAGTACCGGATGGACTGGCGGATCGAGTTCTCGGACAGGCGGACCCGGATGGCGATCTTCGTCTCGAAGCAGGATCATTGCCTCTACGACGTGCTCCTGCGGCACAAGGAGGGGGAGATCGATGCGGATATCGTGATGATCCTGAGCAACCACGAGACCACGCGGCCGATCGCCGAGTACTTCGGGGTTCCCTTCTATTATTTCCCCGTGAACAGGGAGACCAAGGAGGAGGTGGAGGAGAAGGAGATCGCCCTCCTCAAGGAGCACGGGGTGGATCTGGTGGTGCTCGCACGGTACATGCAGATCCTCTCTCCCCGGTTCGTGAACGAGTTTCGGAACCGGATCATCAACATACACCACAGCTTCCTCCCGGCCTTTGCAGGGGCCAGGCCGTACCACCAGGCGTACGAGCGGGGGGTGAAGATCATCGGGGCGACGAGCCACTACGTGACCGAGGATCTGGATGAGGGGCCGATCATCGAGCAGGACGTGGTGCGGGTGAGCCACCGGGATACCGTGAGGGATCTCATGCAGAAGGGGAAGGATGTGGAGAAGCTGGTGCTCTCGCGGGCGCTCAAGCTCCACATCGATCATCGGATCCTGGTCTTCAGGAACCGGACGGTGATCTTCGACTAGGAGGGGCCGTGGCACGGGAGATCGAGGTGAAGGCGTGGGTGGAGGATCCCGTGGCCCTGAGGGGTCGGCTGGAGGCCGCCTACGGTGGGGGCGAGGCCTTCAGAAAGGAGGACGAGTACTACACGGGTCCTCCGGTGGAGGGGGTGCGGCCTCGTCATGTACGCCTGCGGAGGGAGGGGGAGCGGTGGACGTGCGCCTTCAAGGTGAAGCGGATTGAAGCGGGGGTGGAGCGGAACGAGGAGGTGGAGTTCGGGGTGGAGGATGCGGCGGCACTGAGGGCGCTTCTCGATTACCTCGGGTGTTCGTTCCTGGTGCGGAAGGTGAAGCAGGGGTGGCGGTTCCGGGGGGAGGGGGTGGTGGTGGAGTTGTGTGAGGTGGGGGGGCTGGGGTGGTTCCTGGAGGTGGAGGCGGTGGGTGCGGTGAACGAGGAGGATGCGGTGAGGCGGGTGCAGGATGAGCTTGCGCGGTGGGGGCTTAAGGATGCGGTGGAGGCGAGGACCTACCTTCAGCTCCTCTGCGGGCGTTCGGAGGTGGAGGGGTGAGAGGGGGGCTCGTCGCGGTCACGGGGGCGGGGGGGCACCTGGGTGGGAACGTCGTGGAGGTGCTGCTGAGGAGGGGGTACCGGGTGCGGGCGGTGGTGCGGCGGGACAGGCGTGCGGTGGAGGGGTGTGGGTGTGAGGTGGTGGAGGCGGAGGTGCTCGAGAGGGGGAGCCTGGAGCGGGCCTTCGAGGGGGCGGATGCGGTCGTGCACTGCGCCGCCTATGTGTCGATATCGGGGGGGCATGGCGGTTTGGTATGGCGGGTGAACGTGGAAGGGGTGCGGAATGTGCTGAATGCGGCGGCGCGGGTGGGTGTGTGGAGGGTGGTGCACGTGAGCTCGATCCACGCCTTCAGGGAGTGCGGAGAGGTGGTGGACGAGAAGGCGCCCCTGGTCGACGGGGAGGGGTCGGTGTACGACAGGAGCAAGGCGGAGGGGCTCAGGGTGGCGGCGGAGGCGGCGGCGCGGGGGCAGGATGTGGTGGCGGTCTGCCCCACGGGGATCATAGGCCCGAAGGACTACAAGCCGTCCCGCATGGGGAGGTTCTTCATTGCGCTCACGCGGGGGAGGGTGCCGGCGCTGGTGGAGGGGGGCTTCGACTGGGTGGACGTGCGGGATGTGGCGGAGGGGGTGGTGGCGGCGTTGGAGCGGGGGCGGAGGGGGGAGCGGTACGTGCTGTCGGGCAGATATGTGAAGGTGGCGGAGCTCGCCCGTGCGTGGTGTGGAGTGGCCGGCGTGAGGGCGCCTCGGGTGGTGGTGCCGCCGGGACTTGCGCGGATCGGAGCGGGTCTCGGTGGGATCCTCCTGCCTCTCCTGCCCGGTGAGCCGCTCTTCACTGCAGAGGCGATCAGGGCTCTCTCCTGGCGGACTCCGGTCTCGTCCGAGAGGGCGCATCGACGATTGGGCTACGTGGCCCGTCCGCTCGAGGAGACTCTCGAGGATACCTATCGATGGTTCAAGGAGTACGGCTATGTATGAGCGTCTCGTCCTTGTCTGGATGGCCCTCGCCGTGGCGGTGTGGATTCTGCTCTCAAGGGTGACAGCTCCCTACGGCAGATACGTGCGGCAGGGGTGGGGAACACCGCTCAATGCCCGGATGGCGTGGATGGTGATGGAACTCCCTTCCCTCATCATCCCGCTCTCCGGGCTTCTGTGGAGAAGGGCGGAAGGGGTGGCCGCCTTTTTCCTGGGGCTCTGGATCTTTCACTATGCCTATCGGAGCCTCCTCTTCCCCCTCCTCATCAGGGCACGCAAGGACGTGCCTTTCTCCGTGGTGGGGATGGCCCTCGCCTTCAACCTCGCCAACAGTGGGTTCAACACCTACTCGCTTCTCTTCGTGAAGGACTATGCCTCCTCGTGGGTCTCGGATCCCCGTTTTCTCCTGGGAGTGTGCCTCTTCCTCTCGGGGTTTGTGATGCACGTGGTCTCCGATGCACGGCTCAGGGCCCTCAGAAGCGAAGGGGAGGGGAGCTACCGTATCCCCCAGGGGTGGCTCTTCCGGTGGGTCTCGTGTCCCAACTACTTCGGCGAGATCCTCGAGTGGACGGGGTGGGCCCTCGCCACCTGGTCGCTCGCAGGGGTCTCCTTCGCACTCTGGACGTGTGCCAACCTCGTCCCCCGGGCCCTCTCACACCACAGGTGGTACCGAGAGCACTTCCCGGACTATCCTGCGGATCGGAAGGCCCTCATCCCCGTGATAGGGCCTTGACAGGGGGATGATTTTCGAGTATATACATGGACGCGTAAAGCGAGCCAACTTAGCTCAGCTGGTAGAGCACGTGACTTGTAATCTCGGGGTCGTCGGTTCGAATCCGACAGTTGGCTCCTGAAAAGTATGTGGGGAGATTCCCGAGCGGTCAAAGGGGGCAGACTGTAAATCTGCTGGCGTTTGCCTTCGAAGGTTCGAATCCTTCTCTCCCCACCGAGAGAGGCCCGTCCGGGCCTCTCTTTTTGTGTCTTCCACCGGGGGGCGCGGCTTTCTTGTTGAGAAAACCGGTGTTGTCGTATATCCTTAGTCTATGGCGTTGGAGTGGGTCCTCCTCTTCTTCAGTTTCTTCCTCTTCCTCTTCTCCCTCTTCCTCGAGGTTCCCCTGAGGAGGTGGATCCTGCTCTACACCTTCACCTTGTTCTTCACCGCCCTTCTCTATGTGATGGGGCATACGGTCTTCGTGGACGATCCCAATGTCCGGCTCATCTGGTACCATCCCCTCTTCCTCCTCCCCTTCTCCTGGTTCCTGGTGGCCACGGGGGCGGCGGGGTTCAGGGGGCGTATCCTCTTCTGGGTGAGGATCTTCCCCGTGGGGGTCTTCCTCCTCGGCGGGGTGCTCATGGGGGTGGCCCCCCTGTGGGTGTGGGATCCCGAGAGCTTCTCCCCCCGGTGGTTCTCCTATGTCTCGGGGGGGATCATGATCCTCTACTCTCTCGCCGTGGTCTTCTTTCGTTACGAGCGGTACGGGTGGTTCTTCCGTGCCTACAGCCCCCTCCTCGCCGCAGCCCCCCTGGGCTTCCCCTTCATCATGCTCCCTGAGGTCTTCATCCTCTGGTACCTCTTGGGGCTCTCCTTCGGGTGCATGGTGTTCCTCTCTGCCCTCGCCCACGATGCGCGGGTGGACGTCCTTCCCGCGGCGCGGGAGCTCATCTTCGACGCCATGCCGGATCCGGTGATCGTCCTCGATGCCACGGACAGGATCCGCTTCATCAACAAGGCGTGCGAACGCCTGGTGGGGCACGCCTCGCAGGAGGTGAGAGGGAAGGAGATCGATGTGCTCTTTCCCGGAGGCCTCTTCCCCCTCTCCCTCAGGGCGCACATGGAGCGGTTCGAGATACAGGTGGGTTCCACGCTCTTCGAGGTGCATGCCACCTGGATCACCGATGCCCTCGGCCGGCGGAAGGGCACCCTCTTCCACCTCTCGGATATCACGGCGGAGCGGGAGGCGGTGAACACCCTCGCCCTTCGTGAACGCCAGTACCGCAATGTGCTCGAGAACATCACGGTGGGGGTGATGCTCATCAACCGGGAGTACGTGGTACGTGCCTGGAACCGCAGGATGGAAGAGTGGTTCCCCGGGATCCCCTGGGGAAAGGAGGGGGTGCGGTGTGTGGAGATCTGCAAGGGGCCCGTGCTCCCCTGTGAGGAGTGCCCCCTTCCCCCGGTCTTTGCGTCGGGGAAGACGCAGCGAAGGGAGGTGCGGAGGCACACGGAGGAGGGGGAACGGATCTTCTCGATGGTCGCTACCCCTCATCTCGACGACGAGGGAGTGATCAGGGGGGTGGTGGTGCTCCTTGAGGATGTGACGGCGGAGCGGAGGGCGACTGAAGGGCTCGAGCGCTACAAGTTCATGGTGAACGCCTCTGCAGACTTCATGTCCCTCATAAGCAGCGACTTTCGTTACGAGGCGGTCAATGACGCCTTCTGCAAGGCGCACGGCAGGGGACGGGAGGACTTCGTGGGACGCCGGGTGGCGGACCTGTGGGGCGAAGAGACCTTCAGGGGAAAGATCCTGCCCTATATCCGGCGGGCCTTCGAGGGAGAGCGGGTGGTGGTGGAGGACCGGTTCGTCTTCGGGCTCCTCGGGGAGCGCGACCTCGAGGTGTCCTACAATCCCTACAGGGAAGGGGACAGGATCACCCACGTGGCGGTGGTCACGAGGGACATCACCTCCTACAAGGATGCGTTGCGCCGCCTGGAGGATGCGCGTCGCCAGGCCGAGGAGGCGAGCCGCGCGAAGAGCGCCTTCCTCGCGAGCATGAGCCACGAGATACGGACTCCTCTCAATGCGATCACAGGGATGAGCGATCTCCTGCTCCTCTCCCGCGTGTCCCCCGAGGTGGAGGAGGGGCTCGCCATCATCAAGGATTCTGCGGGCACCTTGCTCGCCCTCATCAACGACATACTGGATCTCTCGAGGATCGAGGCCGGAAGGATCGAACTGGAGCGCATCCCCTTGCGGTTCCCGGATCTGGTGAGACACACCTGGGAGATGTTCAGGCCTCAGGCCGAGACCAAGGGGCTTTCCTTCGAACTCCGCCTCTCGGAGGGCCTTCCCCCCGTGGTGAACGGTGACCCGGTGAGGATACGTCAGATCCTCATCAATCTCCTGAGCAATGCCCTCAAGTTCACCGAGGAGGGGGGGGTGACCCTCTCGGTGACGGGGCACCGCATGTACGATCGCGACTGGGAGGTGGAGCTGGTGGTGGAGGACACCGGCATCGGGATCCCGCCGGAGAAACTCGAGAGGATCTTCGAGCCCTTCACCCAGGCCGACTCTTCGATCACGCGCAGGTACGGCGGCACGGGCCTGGGTCTGAGCATCTCGCGCCAGCTCGCCGAGATGATGGGCGGGACCATCGTGGTCTCGAGCGAGGTGGGCCGGGGCAGCACTTTCGTGTGCAGGATCGTCCTGGAGGAGGCGGAGGGGGAAGCCGCTCCGCCGGCAAAGGGGCAGGTGTCGCGCGCCTCCCGCGCGATGAGGGTGCTCGTGGTGGAAGACAATCGGGTGAACGCCCTGGTGGCGAGGCGGCTCCTGGAGCATCTGGG
This sequence comes from Spirochaeta thermophila DSM 6192, assembly GCF_000147075.1. Taxonomy (NCBI): domain Bacteria; kingdom Pseudomonadati; phylum Spirochaetota; class Spirochaetia; order Winmispirales; family Winmispiraceae; genus Winmispira; species Winmispira thermophila. Next base: position 1,819,904 of record NC_014484.1, on the reverse strand, counting down.
GCATCGCGTGCTCGTGGCCGGGAGCGGAAGGGAGGCGCTCGACTTGCTCGGACGGGAGGAGGTGGATGCGGTGTTCATGGATGTGGAGATGCCGGGTATGGACGGGTTCGAGTGTGCGAGGAGGATCCGGGCCGGGGAGGCGGGTGAGCGTGCGAGGGTGGTGCCCGTGTTCGCCCTCACGGCGCACGCGGTGGGAGAGATCCGGGATCGGGTGGATGAGGTGGGTATGAACGGGGTGGTCCTCAAGCCGGTGGGGATAGAAGATCTCGATCGGGCCCTCGGCCGGGTCGCCGGAAGGGGGGAGGAGGTCTTCCCTCCGGTGCAGGATCTTTCCGAGGAGGATCTCCCCCACCTCGACGTGGAGGGTTCGCTCCTCAGGATGGGGGGAAGCAGGGAACTGCTTCGCGAGTTCTGGGAGGTATTCCTCAGGGACCTCGCGGAGAAGCGGTCTTCCCTTTCGGCTGCACTGGAGGGGGAGGAGTGGGTTGCGCTTTCGAGACTCGCCCACAGCCTGAAGGGGGTGTGCGGGAACGTGGGCGGGGTGAGGGCCGCTTCGCTCGCGAGACGGCTCGAAGGGGCGGCGAGCAGGGGTGCCGTGGAGGAGGCGAGGCGCCTCGCGCGTGAGCTGGACGAGGAGCTCGGGATCCTGGGTGAGCTTCTCGGGAGAGGCCCTGACATGATTCTTTCAGAGCAGGAGGACGGAAGATCCCATGGGTAAGAGCGCAAAGTACAGCAAGGACAGGATCCTCAACGCAGCGGTACGGGTCATCCGCAGGAAGGGTGTGGCGAACACGAGTCTGGCGGATATCGCGAAGGAGCTGGGGATGAGCAAGGGGACGCTCTACTACTACTATGCCTCGAAGAGCGATCTCATCTTCGATCTCACCGAGCGGCACATACGCTACATCACCGAGGAGATCCTCGACTGGGTGGCGAAGGCGAAGGACGAGTCCTCGCCGCAGGAGATCCTCCACGTGGTGCTCAACCTCCTGCTCAGGGGGAATACGAGGGGTCCGGTGCACCTCTACCTGCTCCAGGATGCGATCGGGGGAAACGAGATCCTGCGTCGCAGGTTCCTCCAGGAGTACGGGAGGTGGCGCCAGATCCTCCGGGCGGGGCTCGAGCAGCTTCTGGGCGAGCGGGAGGATGTGGAGGTGAGGGCTGCGGTGCTCATGGCGGTGATCGACGGGCTCCTGCTCGAGAAGCTGGTGGGGGTGCGACCTCTCTTTTTGCGGGAGATCTCGGAGTTTCTCACGAGGTAGGTGGCGTGAACCTGGTGGTGTTCCTTCCGGGTGAGGACTGCACGAGGCTCGTGCGGGGCGATAGGAGGTATGCGCACCTCGTCTCGGTGTTGCGGGTGCGGAGGGGGGATGTGGTGCGGGTGGGGGTGCTCGGCGGGAGGATGGGGGAGGGTCGTGTGGAGGAGGTGGGGCGGGATGAGGTGCGGCTCTCGTGCAGGTTCGATCGGGATCCTCCTCCGCCGTTGCCGCTTGTGCTCCTGGTGGCGGCGGTGCGGCCGATCGTGGGGAGGAGGCTCCTGCGGGATCTTGCCGCGCTTGGGGTGGAGCGGGTGGTGGTCTTTCCTGCCCGGCTCTCGGAGCGGTCGTACCTGGAGAGCACGCTGTGGAAGGGGGGGGAGTGGGAGCGGTGTCTCGTCGAGGGTGCAGAGCAGGGGGTGACGACGCGGGTGCCGGAGGTGGTCCGGGTGCGGTCGTTGGAGGAGGGGGTGGGGGTGTGCGGGGAGGGGGTGCGCTATGTGTGCGATGAGGCGGTGGGTGAGGGGGGGCGGGTGGCGAGGGCCGGGCGGTATGTGGTGGCGGTGGGGCCAGAACGGGGGTGGACCGAGGAGGAGCGGCGGGTGCTGGCGGAGGAGGGGTTCGTGCGGTTGTCGCTGGGGCCGCGGATGCTGCGGGCCGAGGTGGCGTGTCACGTGGCGGTGGGGAGGGTGGCGGAGGGTGCGGGGTGGTGGGGGTAGGGGGCGGGGTGGGCGGGCTTGTGTTCCGGGTGGGGGTGTAGTAGGATGAAGGGTATGAAGAGGATGGTGGTTCTGGTCGTGATGGTGGGGGTGCTGGCGGGGTGCGGGGGGCGGGGGAAGGAGGAGGTGCGGGCGCTGGGGTTTGCGGAGGCGGCGCCGGCGAAGATGGCGGCGTCGGGGGTGGAGGGAGCGGGGGATGTGGTGGGGGTGGAGCGGAAGCTGGTGCGGGAAGGGGAGGTGGAGCTGGAGGTGGGGGATGTGGGTGCGGCGGTGGGGGTGGTGAGGGAGATGGTGGAGGGTTGGGGCGGGTACGTGGCGAGGGTGGAGCGGTGGGAGAGTGGAGCGCAGGTGGAGGCGAGGGTCCCGGAGGGGCGGTTCGGGGAGGCGATGGAGCGGGCGGGGGAGTGGGGACGGGTGCTGAGCTCGAGCCAGCGGGTGATCGACGTGACCGAACGCTACTACGACCTGGAGACCCGACTCAAGAACGCGTATCTCCTCGAGGAACGCTACAGAGGGTACCTCGGTGAGGCGAGGACCCTGGAGGATATCCTCAAGGTGGAGGAGGCGATCTCACGGGTACGAACCGAGATCGAACAGATGGAGGGACAGAAACGGAGGCTGGAACAGGACATCTCGTTCTCACGTATCCTCTTCACCTTCACCCTTCCTCCGGAAAAGGCGCCTCCTTCGTATCCTTCGCTTAAGGAGGGCTTGGGGAGCCTGTGGGTGGGATTCGTTCGTTTCCTCTACGGTCTTCTCCTCGTGCTCATAGGACTGGTGGTCTTCGGCATCCCCGGGATCGGCGTCCTCGCCTTTCTCTACTGGCTCCTCCTCGGGAAGGTGGGGGTGCTTCGGAGGGTGTTCGGCGCGCTGTCCCCCGAGGGGAAACGAGGAAGGAGGGATGCATGAGCATATTCGATACGTTCGAGATCGCCCAGGTGGCGTTCATCGTGCGCGACATCGAGAAGAGCGCACGTGCGTGGGCCGCGCTCCTGGGAGCGGACCCTCCCGAGCCCGTGATCACCGGGCCGCAGGAAGAGGCCCACACGCTCTACCGGGGAAGGCCCACGCCCGCGAGGGCGCGCCTCGCCTTCATTCCGGCAGGTCAGGTCACTGTCGAGCTCATAGAACCCGACGAACACCCGAGTATCTGGCGCGAGTTCCTCGACGAGGAAGGGGAGGGGCTTCACCACCTTGGGGTGTACGTGAAAGACCTTCCGGAGAGGGCCCGACGGATCGAGGCGCTCGGCTTTCCCCTCGTGCAACAGGGGGACTACCCGGGAGGGCGCTATGCCTACATGGACACCCGCTCCCTCCTCGGGGTGATGCTGGAGCTTCTGGAAAACTTCTAGTCTCTCAGGAGCCTTCTTCCACCATGTTCCCTATGAAGTTGATGAGGGTGGAGCTCCCTGCGCCCGAGACGGGAGTGCCCTCCCTCGGAGGGGCGAGGCAGTAGCTGAACTTGTAGCCCCCGCTCCTCAAGGGGATGACGGTGATGACGATGTTGGCCTCCTGTCCGGGGAGCCGGAAGAGGAGGTACCGCCCCTCCTGCCTGAAGGCGCAGGAGAAGGATGTCTCCCCGAAGACGATGATCGCGCTGTCTCCCGAGATCTGTATACGCGAGATCGACCGCTCCTGCTCGGGGTCGGCGAAGCCGAGTACCTGGCCATTGCGGATGACCTGGATGACCTGGGTCTGCAATCTCCAAGTGCCGGTGAGGTCTTCAGCCGGGAGTGCCACCGAGAGGGCGAAGAGGAGGGCAGGGAGCAGTATCGTTCGTTTCACGACGCCTCCTTATGGGGGGAATCCCCTCCATGGTACTCCTCTTGGAGCAAAAAGACAAGAAAAAGGGAGCACTCCGCGTGCTCCCTTCCGCGTGGTTCGCTGCTCACCTCACTGTTCGAGCACCACGATGTCCACGGGAGGCCTGTACCGGCTCAAGACCGCGAGGGCCTCGTGCACGGGATGGGTCTTGAACTTCTCCACGAGATCGGGATCGACCGTACCCTTCTCGGCCTCGGGGTAGGCGTTCTGCCAGAGGATGTAATCGAACCTGGGCGCCCACTTCCTGGCCCCGAGGCGCGCGGTGGTGGAGCAGTTGTCCACCATGTAGGCGACGCCCTTGAAGTGCATGTAGGGATTGAGGGAGTCGACGGCCTCGATGATCGACTCGTTGACGATCTCGGAGTAGGCGTGTCCCTTCTCTCTCAGGATGTCCACCTGGGCCACGATGCCGGCCGCATAGATCCCTGCGGTGAAGGGATCGAGGGGGATCTTGTCTTCCACCCGCTCGGCGCGGACCTCTTCCCCCACCTTCCACATCCTGGTGTTGTCGATGGTCCTGAACGGGAACCGCTTGAGCCTCTTGCCTGCCATGATGACCGATCGTATCTCGTTCCCGCTCTCGACCTCTTCGTAGCATTCGAGCATCACCTCGAAGAGCGGCCAGTAGGCCGTGCTGTAGGCGGACTCGAAGATCTTCTTCTCCTCGGGCGAGAAGGCCTCGTACATGGCCTTGATGCCTTTCTTGGAGATGGTCTTGGAGATGGGGCCGGTGATGGACTCCACGGCGTGCTGGAAGGCGGTCTTCTCGTCCATGCCGTGGTCGGTGTACCAGCGGTAGAGGCTCTCCACCATGCCGTGGACCGCACCCAGGAGGATGCCCCGTTCACCGAAGATGTCCGACTTGTATTCCATCTCCAGGGTGGTGGCGAAGACATAGGGCGCGCCGATACCGACGGCCCACCCGAGGGCCTGATCCGTGGCCTTTCCGTTGATGTCCTGGACCACGGCGAAGCTGCAGTTGATGCCCGCGCCGTTGACCTCTTTCCCTTGCTCGTAGAGCCTTCGTACCGAGGGGCCCATGCCCTTGGGACAGACGCCGATGATGTTGATGTGATCGGGGAGCTTCTCGCCTATGGCATTGAGGTAGCCGATGAGGAAACCGTGGGAGAGTCCCAGGGTGGTGCCGGGCCGCATGGCGGCGAAGATCTCCTTGTAGAGCTCGACCTGGGCGGCGTCCGCGATGAGGAGGATGACGAGGTCGGACTCCCGTATGACCTCCATCATCTCGCCGAGGGTGCCGTTTTCCTCGGTGAACCCGGCGGCGCGGGCCTTCTCCATGGAGGAGGAGCCGGCCCTGAGTCCCACCTTCACCTTGATGCCGGTGCCCTCGAGGGAGTCGCGCAGGTTCATGGCCTGGGCAGGTCCCTGCGACTTCCACCCGATGACGCCGATCTGTCGGATCCCATCGAAGGCCTTCGGAAGGAGGGAGAACTTGTCCTTCCCGCCCTGTACCACGTATTCCTCGGTGCCTGCGAGCGTGATCTTCTCTTTTGCGAACACCTTGGTTTCGAAATCGATCATATCTGACTCCTTGGAGCTGGTGTGTGGTGAGTATACCACGTCAACGGTATTGCGTAAAGTGGTTTTTTTGCTATAATAGTTGCTGTTAGTGCAATTTTCTGGGGGACGTTGTGGACTTCCATGGCCTCACATGTTTCGTGGTGCTCGCCGAGACCCTCCACTTCAAGCGCGCGAGCGAGCGGTGTCACATGAGTCCCTCCGCCTTTTCGAGAACCATCAAGCGGCTCGAGGAGGAGCTCGGTATGCCCCTCCTCATCAGGGATACTCGGGAGGTGAAGCTCACGGCGGAGGGACGTTCCTTCCTGGCCAGGGCCCGCCAGATCCTCTCGGTATGGGAGGAGGCCCGTTCGGAACTCGGGCTCGCGGCGAGCGGTGTGGTGGGGACGGTGAGGATCTTCGCCTCGGTGACGGCCTGCTACAGTATTCTCGCGAAGATCCTTCCGCTGTTCCGAGGGCGCTATCCGAGCGTGCACATCCATGTGGAGACCGGCGGGCCGTCGGAATCGCTCCCTGCGGTCCTCGAGGAACGCGTGGACGTGGGGGTCATCGCCCGGCCGGATGTACTCCCTGATGTGGTGACCTTCTATCCGGTCACGACCACGCCGCTGGTCTTCATCAGGCCGGAGATGGACTGTGCGGTCTCCCGGCTCCTCGAGGGGGGGGAGATAGACTGGGGGCGGGTGCCCCTCATCTTGCCGGAGGGCGAACCGGCCCGTGAGAGGATCGAGGCGTGGTTCAGAAAGGAGGGGATACGCCCCACCGTCTACGGTGAGGCCTCGGGGAACGAGGCGATCCTCGCGATGGTGAGCCTGGGGTGCGGGGTGGGGCTGGTGCCCGCCCTCGTGCTCGAGAAGAGCCCGCTCAAGCACGGGGTGAGGGTGGTGGAGACGGCACCGCACCTCCCTCCCTACGAGGTCGGGTTCGCTGTTCGGAAGCGGAGGGCCCATCTCCCCGTCGTTCGCGCCTTTCTCGAGTGCGTGGAGGAGGCGAGGGGGGAGACGGGATAGGGAACGAGGGGCCGGTTCCGACCCCTCGCGTGTCTTCGTCATGGAGCAGGTGGTGCGTCACTCGACGAGGCCGCTCACCAGGAAGTACACGGGGGAGTTCCAGTAGATGGTGACCTCGTTGGTGGAGTAGCTCCCCACGTCGTCGATGTAGCACTTGGCGGGCGGCTCGCCTCGAAGGGCCCCCTGTGCCACCGGATCCTGGAGTCCGCTGTTGGGGCCTCCCACCACCATGCCCGGTATGGTCGTGCCTGCTGCCGAGGAGACCCTGTGGTGGGGATGCTCCGCTGCCTTCTCCCCGAATCCGGTGATGTAGGACCGGGAGAGGGGGTTCCTCCCCAGGAGGTAGTCGAGGTGTTCGGCCGCCGCGCGCTCGTACCGGGGATCTCCGGTGAGTCGGGATGCGATGAGGAGGTACATCCCGTTGTTCGCCACCGTCATGTTGCTTCCCCACGGGTACTCGGTGAGTGAGATGCGGTAACCGGAGGTCTCCATGGTAGCGAGGATGGCCTCTGCCTTGGCGGTGAGGTGGGCGGCGAGCTCAGCGGCGAGGGCCTCGTCCTTGTGAGGGGTGAAGAAGAGGTAGGTGATGGTGCCGTAGTCGGCCACGTCGGCCCAGCCGAGTCCGGCCCGGATGTCGCCGCGAGAGAGCGCTTTGAGGGCCGTGTGGAAGTCTTCCTCGCCGGTGGCGGCGTAGAGCTCGCAGGCCGCCCAGTAGCGCTCGTCGGCATCGTGGTCATCGCCGTACTCGCCTGTCTGGATGCCGGGCGGGTTGCGGAACCCGGGCGCCGAGGGGTGGGCTTCCAGCCAGGACCAGGCCCTACGGGCCGCCTCGAGGGCGCGCCGTGCGAGTCGGGGTTCGACGATGGCGTAGACCCGAGAGGCCATGGCCATGACTGCGGCGAAATCGGCGGTGGCCGCGGAGGAGATGGGGGAGAGGACCAGTTCTCCACCGGTGATGTGGGGCCAGTCGAATCCCGCGAAGTTCCGGGTGGTGACCTTGTGGTAGACCCCACCGCTCTCCGGATCCTGCATCGAGAGGAGCCAGAGGAGCTCGTCTTTCACCTCGTCCAGCACGTCGGGGACCCCGTTGCCGCTCTCAGGGATCTCGAGGGCGTCGGAGGAGGTGGCATTGGGGTAGAAGAGGTGGGCGAGGAGGAGGTCGGCCACTGCCTTGGCGGCGGGGACCACGTAGCGGCCGTAGTCACCTGCGTCGTGCCAGCCTCCTCGGACCTCTTTCGTGATGGTGGTGCCGTAGACGAGGGCGGGGGTGGTGTGGCAGGCGGGGTGGGCCCAGGCCCCTGCGAGCGAGGGCGCAAGCTCGGTCCCGCACCGCTGGAGGTAGAAGAATCTGAAGAGTGCGGTGTGCAGCTCCTCGTAGATATCCTCACGTATCTCGAACGGCACGGAGCGCGTCTCGCCTACCTCCACCACGTAGGTGCCGGGGGTGGTGAGGGCGGTGAAATCCCCGAGTCGTACGGTATCTCCCGAGTCCCTGTCGGGGATGGGGGAGGAGAGTGTGCCCGAGAAGACCTCTTTCCCTGAGTCGGCCTCGAGCACCTTGAAAGAGGAGGAGTCCACCATGGTGACGAAGACCTTGGGGGCGGTGGGGAGGTAGCCGACCTGGTTGAGATGGACCGCCGGCCGGAGGCCGCCGGTCTTTTCCTCAGGGGGGCCGCCTGTGAGGTCCTTGAGCGAGATGTTGTCGAGGTAGATCCGGTGGGCACCTGCGGGGGCTGTTCCCTCCGCGGCGGTGCCGAGGTTGAAGACGAGCCTCGCCGCCTTGTCGGTCTCCTGCATGCTGAACTCGAAGGTGTAGTGCTGGAGCGCGGTTCCCACCTGGAAGTTCTCCTCCAGATAGCCTGTCCAGGGTGGGCCGTCTTTCTGGATCCGGACCTGCACGGTCCTCGGCTCACTGGCGCGCATGTCGAACTCGAGGCGGTAGGTGTGTCCTTCTTCGAGGTGGAGTCCGGGATATCCGGGCTGCACGTGCCAGGTGTCTTCCCCGATGGAGGAGATCTCAAAGACGAGCATCCCGTCTTCTGTGGTCATGACCGCCTTTCCCGGATCCTGGGTGAAGAGGGTCCAAGGGGTGGTACCTGCCGAGAAGTCGCCGTTCTCCAGGAGCTCCTCGGCGGCCGTCTCTCCGGCTTCCTCGGGAGGCGCCTTTCCACCTCCCTCCGGTTGAGGGGTGGCACATCCGAGGACCAGGCCCAGAAGCACGAGCGAGAGGGTCCTGAGTGTACCGGTGAGTCGCATGCTGATCCCTCCTGTAAATGTTATAACATTGCGGAGTATACCACGGTGTTGGTTGGTTGTCAAACATTACCTTCTTTTCGTGTGCGAGGAATTGTCGGGATGGGCCTACATGCGGTATGGTAAGAGGGCACATCGAAGGCGCATGGAGGATGTGGTGGCCGAGTGCGTGTGTTCGCCGCTCATGAGTGACGGGGTGGTCTTTCAGCGGGGAGTGCCCCTCAGGGTATGGGGGAGGGCCCGGCCCGGGGAGAGGGTGGAGGTGCGGTTCAGGGGCCACGTGGCGGAGGGGTGGGCCTCACCCACCGGGGAGTGGGAGGTGGAGCTTCCCCCCCAGGATGCGGGAGGGCCCTTCTCCCTGGAGGTGCGGTGTGGCGGGGTGCGGCAGGTGGTGCGCGATGTCCTGGTGGGGGACGTGTGGCTCCTCGGCGGCCAGTCGAACATGGAGCTGCCGGTGCGGCGTACCCTTGATCTCTTCGGCGAGGAGGTACGCGATGCACGGTGTCCCTTCATCCGCGAGTTCGTGGTGCCCCTGCGCTACCACTTCCACGGTCCTCTCTGCGATCTCGAGGGCGGTTCCTGGAAGGAGGTGACCCCCGAGACGGTGCTCGAGTTCGGCGCGCTGGGCTACTTCTTCGCCCGTCATCTCTACGAGCGGTACGGGGTGCCCATCGGCCTGGTGCGTGCTGCGGCAGGCGGCACGCCCATAGAGGCCTGGCTGGCTGAGGAGGTCCTGGAGGCCTACGGGGTGTACCGTGAGGAGCTCGCCAGGTGCAAGGACGATGCCTCGCTCCGGGCACTGCTCGCGGAGAATGCCCGGAGGATCGAACAGTGGCATGCCGAGCTCTCCCGCGCGGATGAGGGGCTTCGCTCCCGGCCGCCCTGGTGGAGTGAGGAGTACGATGACCGGGAATGGGAGGAACACCTCATCCCCGGGGTCTGGGACGGACCTCCCCTCGGTGGGTTCTGCGGGTCCATCTGGTTCAGGAGGGAGATGCTGCTCCCCGTTTCGCCTGAGGGAGGGGCCCTTCTCAGGCTCGGGGCGATCATCGATGCGGACGAGGTGTATGTGAACGGTGTGGCCGTAGGGAGGACTGGCTATCGCTACCCCCCGCGCACCTATCCCATACCCGAGGGGGTGCTCAGGAAGGGGAGGAATCTGATCGCGGTGCGGGTGGTGGTTCACCGGGGGCACGGTGGGTGGGTGCCCGGGAAGCCGTACCGCCTCGAGTACGAGGGGGGCAGGCTCGAGCTCTCGGGTGTCTGGAAGAGGCGGATCGGGGTGGAGATGCCCCCCTGCGAAGAGCAGATCTTCCCCCAGTACAAACCCGCAGGCCTCTACAACGGGATGATCGCCCCGCTCCGGAGGTTTCCCATCCGGGGGGTGCTCTGGTACCAGGGAGAGTCGAACACGGCCCGTCCCCATGGGTATGCCGCGCTCCTTGCGGACCTCATCTCCCTCTGGCGGCGCACCTGGGGGAGGGACGACCTCCCCTTCCTCTACGTCCAGCTCGCGAACTTCGAGCCCTTCCCCTGGGAGCAGGGGAGGGGGCTCTGGCCCGTGCTCAGGGAGGAGCAGCGGAAGGCCCTCCGCGTCCCGGGCACTGCCATGGTGGTGACCATCGACGTAGGGGAGTCCAACGACCTCCACCCTCAGGACAAGAAGACCGTGGGGGAGCGGCTCGCCCTCTGTGCGAGGGCCCTCTCGTACGGCGAGGAGATCACCTATCAGGGGCCCCTCGCCAGGGAGGTGGTGAAGGAGGGGGATGCCCTCATCGTGGTCTTCGACCATGTGGACGGCGGTCTCCTCTCGAAGGGAGACGTGCTGGAAGGGTTCGAGCTCCGCACCCCCGACGGGCGGTGGGTTCACGCGCAGGCTACGATCGTGGACGGAAGGGTGAATGTCCGGCACCCCGAGGTGCCCGCTCCCACCGCGGTGCGCTACGCCTGGGCCGACGACCCCGTCGCCTCGCTCTACAACCGGGCGGGCTTGCCCGCCTCGCCGTTCGTGCTGGAGCTCGGGTGAGCGGCCCTGATGAGGAACCCCTCTTCCACGGGGAGGTCGGTCTTGAGAAAGCCCCTCTGGTTGTGGGAGAGGGAGTCCACCTCCCTCCCTTCCTCGTCGAGCAACCTGAAGCTCGTGTCCTTGAGGGCGTGGATGTGGGGGCCTACGTACTCGAGGCACATCCCCCTCCTGATGCGGTTGCGCACGTCGAGGGAGAACAACCCCTCTCCCGCCTTGTGCCCCACGATGCCGAGGAAGACGTGCCGGGGGCGCACCTCCTCGCTCGCGGGGTGCGCGATGCCCTCCTTCTCGAAGTAGAACCCCGTGGAGTACTCCCTGTGGCTCACGTGGAAGAGGTCCTCCCGGTAGCGGTGGAGGTCTGGTACCGGGATGCCGCTGAGGGCATCGAGGGCCTTCCGGTAGGCTCGGGTGACCACCGCGGTGTAGTACACTGATTTCATGCGCCCTTCTATCTTGAGGGCATCAACCCCTGCCTCTTTCATCTTGTCGAGGTGGTCGAACATGCATAGATCTTTCGAGGAGAGGATCATGGAGAACCCCTCCCCCTCGAACACTGGGTAGTACTCGCCGGGTCTCAGGCGTTCCTCGAGCACCCGGTACTCCCACCTGCAGGAGTGGGCGCAGTCGCCCCGGTTGCCCGATCTGCGGTCCGCCATCCAGGCGCTCAGGAAGCATCGTCCCGAGTAGGCGAGGCACATGGCGCCGTGGACAAAGGCCTCGATCTCCAGTTCCGGGACAGCGTCCTTGATGCGGCGGATCTCGTCGAGCGAGAGCTCGCGGGCCACCACGATCCGGGAGATGCCGAGGCTGTGGTAGAGGCGGGCCGCCTCCTCGTTGGTGCAGTTGGCCTGGGTGGAGAGATGGATGTGGGCCTCTGGAAACCGCTCCTTGAGGATGGGGAGCACCCCGAGGTCGCTTATGATGAAGGCATCGAAGGGGTAGAGGGCGATGTAGTCGAGGCTCGCCTTGAGTCGGTCGAGGTCGGGGGGGTGGAAGTACACGTTGAGGGCGCAGTAGAGCCGCCTGCCGGTCTCGTGTTTTATGGGCACCACCTCCCGGTAGTCCTCACCCGAGAAGTTGTCAGCGCGGGCCCGGAGGGAAAAGCCCGCCAGACCGAGGTAGGCCGCATCCGCCCCATACCGGTAGGCATAGATGAGTTTTTCAACGTTCCCTGCAGGAGAGACGAGTTCCATCGTGAGGGTGAGGGTACGACGAATGCGTGAGTCTGTAAACCCGTTCTCTACTGTGCGAGTTCCTTCATCTTGAGGACGAAGTTGTAGACACCGTTCTGGAGGAGTCCCATGGCCCGGTCGAAGACCTGGGCGAAGTCTTCCGGTGAGGGGAGGATCATCTCCACCGTGGCCCACACGTTGTCATCCACAATGTAGACCTTGGCTACCTTGGAGAGAGCTGTGACGTAGTCTGCGGCCACGAGGACCTGCTGGTATTCATCTTCGCTCTCTATTTCCCAGAAGTTGGGGTAGATGATGCTGAAGTACTCAGGATCCTCTTCATCCACGATGATGTAGTAGATCCCGCCGTCGTAGTGGAATTCCACGTCTCCATCCTCGTCGATACGAGGTCTGGTGCCGAGGTCGTCCAGAAACTCGAGGTACAAGGTCTGGAGTTTCGCCTCCATTGAGGAGAGATTGCCTTCCTGGGACTCCTGGGCTGGGAGAGGAAGAAGGCTCAGCAAGAGCAGGGGGAGGATAGCGGAATACCGCATAGCCATCTCCTTACAAGTGATAGAAGAGTGTACTACAGTTCGCCGGTCTGCGCCAGAGGTTTTCTCGAGGCATAGAGTTCCTCACGATGAGTGTTGAGAAACTCGAGCATGTACTGCTGGATGCCGCCGAAGAACTCCTTTTCGAGGGCCGTCCCCTGGGGGGTGAGGTACCTAAAGTGCCACGGTTCGTACCGATACCCGGTGAGGTGTTCGTAGCCTTCGGGGTACGAGAGTGAGAAGCCGTACTCCCAGGCGTGCACCGCGAGCCACCTTCCGGCCGGAAGATCGGCAAACCGGTCCTCGATGGGGGAGAAATCCACCGCGAGGCCGAGTTGGTGCTGGGAGTGACCGGGCCGGGCGGATTCCCTGTCGGCCGCCTCCTTCCCGTAGGTCTCGACCTCCCACCGGTAGATGGCCGCCTGGCGCTCGTACGACCGGTAGCACGAGCCCACCACGAGCTCCACTCCCTCCTCGCGCGCCGCCTCTGCCATGCGGATGAGGTCGGGGACGACCTTCTCCCTGAGCATGAGGCCGGGCCTGGCGAGGGCGAGGCCCCGTCCCTCGAGCGGGACGAGGTCCTCCGGCTCGTAGTCGGGAGGAAGCCCGTGCGATTTGTCCACCAGAAGGAAGAGGGCAGGGTCTTTTTCCCATAGGGTGAGCACCTCGTCGAGCTTGGAGAGAAAGGTGACAGGATCAGCCTGAATCCCCTCACGGATTCCTGGAGGAAGGTCGGCTGTCATCCTCATAAGGTCGTCCATGGTGAGGGTGTAGCGGGGGTGTAGCAGGCCAGGCTCCTCAGGATGCGGTGTCGCGTGCTCCTCTCTCCCAGTACAGCCTCCTGCGAGCACTGCCACCAGGGTGAGCGTGGCGAGGGGCCTCACCTGTTCCTCCGCTTGAGCTTCTCCTCGAAGAGGAGGTCGATCACCTCTTCCATGGATTCGACCATGTGGAAGGTGATCCCTTTGCGGACGTACTCGGGGATTTCCTCCAGGTCCTTCTCGTTGCTCTTGGGTATGATGATCTCCTTCACCCGTGCTCGTTTGGCAGCGATGACCTTCTCTTTAAGCCCTCCTATGGGGAGCACGCTTCCTGTGAGGGAGAGCTCGCCGGTCATGGCGAGCTGGGGTCGTACCTTCCTTTCGGCCACCAGGGAAAGGAGGGCGGAAGCCATGGTGATGCCCGCCGACGGGCCGTCCTTGGGTGTGGCACCGGCCGGCACGTGGAGGTGGATGTGGTGTCGCTCGAAGAACTCGAGCGGCAGGCCGTAGCGGGGGGCGATCGAGCGCACGTAGGTATAGGCGATGGTGGCCGACTCCTTCATCACGTCGCCGAGCTGACCGGTGAGTGAGAGGCCTTCCCTCCCAGGGGTGGCCACCGCCTCTATGATGAGCACCTCGCCGCCGAATGGGGTCCACGCAAGGCCGAGGGCCATGCCTGGCTTCTTGATGCGCTTGGTCTCCTCCTCGGGATAGAGGGGCTTGTCGAGGTATGTCTCCACGTTCTCCGGGGTGATGGTGACGGGCAGCTCTTCCTGCGAGAGTTCTTCCATGACGAGCTTCTTTGCCACCCTCCGGTGGATCTTGTCGATGGCCTTCTCAAGGTTGCGCACCCCTGCCTCGCGAGCATACCCGCGGATGATGGCGCGCAGACCCGGGGTGGTGTACTTCACGGCGTCCTTGGCGAGGCCGTGCTCTTCGAGGGAGCGGGGGATGAGGTAGCGCCGTGCGATGGCGATCTTCTCCTCCTCTATGTAGCCCGAGAGCCTGATCACCTCCATGCGGTCGAGGAGAGGCCGCGGAATGGTGTCGAGGGTGTTGGCCGTGGCGATGAAGAGGACCTTTGAGATGTCGAAGGGCACATCGAGGTAGTGGTCCCTGAAGGCGACGTTCTGTTCAGGGTCGAGCACCTCGAGCAGGGCTGAGGCAGGGTCCCCCTGGAACGAGACTCCCAGCTTGTCGATCTCGTCGATCATGAAGACCGGGTTCTTGGTCTTCACTATCTTGAGGCCCTGGATGATCTTCCCGGGCATGGCGCCGATGTAGGTACGACGGTGTCCTTTGATCTCCGCTTCGTCTCGCATGCCGCCCACCGAGAACCGGAAGAACTTCCGTCCGAGGGCCCGGGCGATGGACTTGCCGATGGAGGTCTTCCCCACCCCGGGGGGGCCCACGAGACAGATGATGGAGCCCTTGGTCTCTTGTTTGAGCTTGCGGACTGCGAGGAACTCGAGGATGCGTTCCTTCACGTCCTCAAGTCCGTAGTGATCCTGGTCGAGGATGCGTTTGGCTTTCTTGATGTCGACTACTTCGGGGGGTGGATCCTCCCAGGGGAGGGAGAGAATGGTCTCGAGGTAGTTTCTGCTGACTGTAAACTCGGGCGATTGGGGTTCCATGAGTGAGAACTTCTCGAGCTCCTGTTCCACCACTTCTCTCACCTCATCGGGGAGAGGGAGCTTTTCCATCTTTTCCTTGAACTTCTGGTACTCGGCACTCTTGGCGTCGACGGGCATGCCGAGTTCCTTCTTGATGGCCTTGAGCTGTTCCCTCAGGAAGAACTCCCGCTGGCTCTTCTCGATCTTCTCGTTGATCTGTTTCTGGATCTTCTGCTGTATCTTGAGGAGCTCTTGTTCGCGCTTCACGTAGATGAGGACTTTTTCCATTCGGGCGCGGATGTCGAAGATCTCGAGGATCTCCTGTTGTTCCTCGCGTTTTATGTTGAGGACCGCGGTGATGAAGTCGGCGATGCGGCCGGGCTGGTCGATGTTGACCATGTTGAGTCGTATCTCCTCGGAGATGAGGGGGTTGTTCTCGAGGACTTGTTTCATCTCTCCGAGGAGGGCCCTCGTGAGGGCCTTTACTTCGTCGGTCTGTTCTCCTGTTTCCTCAGGGTATTCCACGGCTGCGATGATGGGGGGGGCTTCCTGGAGGAACTTGCGTACGACGAAGCGCTTGAGGGTGGAGACGAATATGTTGAGTCCGCCGTCGGGGAGGTTGATCTTCCGCAGGATGCGGGCCACGGTCCCCACGGTGTAGAGGCCGTCCGGCGAGATGGATGTCCGCTCTTCGGTCCTGGTGAGCACGAGGCCGATGAAGTTCCCGCCTTCGAGGGCTTCGTGCACCGTGCGGACGTCGGCCTCGCCGGTGACGATGAGGGGGGTGACCATGCCGGGGAAGAGGGGGCGGTCGACGAGGGGGAGGAGGTGGAGTTTCTGGGGGAGTATCTGGTCGGCAGGGATGATGTGCTGTTCCATCATGCCTCCTTGTCATGGGTTTCCGTGGGGGTTTACCAGGGTGCGATACCCCTATTAAAGTAAACAAAATCATGCGCAGGAACAAGCGAACAGAGGGGGTGGTGGTCCGCTCCCGGCCGGTGGGGGATCAGGACAGACAGGTGGTGATCCTCTCTCGCGAGGGGCTCCTCGAGGCGACGGCCTACGGCGCCCAGCGGCCTTCTTCCAGGTTGGGGGCGGCTGCGCAGGTGGGCTCCCGGGCGGTCTTCTACCTCTACGTCAATCCGGTGAAGGGGCATGTGAAGGTGTCGGATGTGGATCGGGTGGAGGTGCTGGGCGCAGGCAGGCTCGAGGGGCTCGCGGTGTTCCAGTTGTGGGCCGACCTGGTGGTGGCGACGCATGGGGCGGGGCACGAGGCCGAGGTGTATCGGCTGCTCCTGGAGGGGAGGGATGCGCTCAGGCGGGCGGGTGGGGTGGAGGAGGTGGAGCGGGTGCTGGTGGGGTGGCTTCTGCGGTTCCTGGGGCTCCTCGGGGTGGCGCCGGAGTGGGATCGGTGCGCACGGTGCGGGAGGGGGTTGGGCGAGGAGGGGGCGTGGTGGGGGAGTGTGGAGGAGGGACTCCTGTGCAGGGGGTGTGCGGTGGGGCGGGAGGGGGCGTGGTGGTTGAGTGGGGCGATGCGGGGGGTGTGTGCGGGGTTCGCGGAGGGGAGAGTGGGGTTGGGGGTGCGGGTGCGGATGGAGGAGGGGGTGAGGAGGGGTCTGGTGAGGGTGGTGCTGGAGCGGGGGGAGGAGGCGGTGGGGAGGAGGTTGGCGAGTGCGGGTCTGGTGCGGGAGGTGCTGGGGGTCAGCGGGGGAGGTGGCTGAGGAGGAAGCCGAGGGCTTCGAGGGTGGGCTGCCGGTGGCGGGGGAGGAGGGGGTGGCGTGGTCGGCGTCGGGTATGGTGCGGAGCAGGGTGTGGGGGGAGGGGCAGGTGGTGTGGAGGCGGGCGGACATCCAGGAGGGGATCACCGTGTCCGCGGTGCCGTGGACAAAGGCGATGGGCACGTGGACCCGCGCCACGGCCTCGTAGTTGTCCAGGGTGAGGACCTTCTCGTCCACGTCGATCTTCACGAAGGGTGCGGCGTACCAGGGGACGCGGTCGGTGCGCCACACCTCGGCGAGCTCGGCCGAGGTGGTGAAGGTGGCGATGATGAGGAAGGCGTCGGCCTCGGGCATGCCGGCGCACCTGAGGGCGGCATACCCGCCGAGGGAGTGGCCTGCGACGATGAGGGGGAGGTCCGGTGCGTAGCGGGCCTTTACCAGGCGGAGGATCTCCGGTGGGTCGGAGGCGAGGGTCTCTGTGGTGGGGCTTCCCCCGCTTCGTCCGTACCCCCTGTAGTGCACCGCCACCACGGTGAGGTCCCACCGGGTCACCGCCTCCCGGAAGAAGGGGAGGTGGGCCTTCGAGAGGCCTCCGTTCCCGCTGAAGAAGAGGAGCACGGCCCGGGGGGTCGGGGCAGGGACGACCCATGTCTCGAGCCCGGTGCCGTCCGAGAGGGTGATGAAGGTGCGCTCCACGCCCGGGAGGGGATTCTCTTCCCCCCTCCCTGCACCTTCGAAGAGCTCCTTTTCGTGAAAAGAGACGGTGGCGCATCCTCCGAGGAGGAGCACCACCGCGAGCAAGGAGGCCAGTACCACGTTTTGTGATCGAGCGACACTTCGTGATATCATGAGGGATCTCGCCCTCATACCTCTAGAACAGGGTATCTTGGGCACGTGCTTCAGGCCTGTCCCAGAAGTCCCTCTATCTCGGCCATGTCTTCGGGCCGGAGCGGGCCTTTCTCCATGGCCCCGGCGAGTTCGAGGGCCTGGGCGGTGTTCTTGAATCCCGGGATGGGGATGTTGACCGGGCTCTTGGCCCACAACCACGCGATGGCCCCCTGGACGAGGCTCCGGCCGTCCCGGGTGAGGATCTCCCGCACGGCCTCGAGTTTCTCAAGGAGGGTTTCGTTGGGTCTTCCGTCGCGGTAGTACTGCATCCACTCGATCCTCTGTCCCCTGATGTCGCCTTCGGGCATGCGGTCGCCCGGCCGGTACTTCCCTGAGAGGAGCCCCATGCCGAGGGGGCTGCGGTTGAGGCCTGCGAGCCGGTGTTCTTCGCAGTACCTGATGAGCCGATCGTCGTGGAAGAGGATGTTGCACTGGTACTGCATGACGCTCGCCTTCGGACGGGCGGCGATGAGCATGGCCCCCTCGAGGAGGTCGGTGCTCCAGCCGTAGGTGCGGATCTTGCCCTCATCCACCAGGGCGTCGAGGGTATCGAGGCACGGGCCTACGTCGGCGAGGTTCATGCTCCAGGTGTGTATCTGGTAGACGTCGATGTAGTCGGTCTTGAGTCGGCGGAGGGATGCCTCGAGGGCCCGCCGAATGTAGCCGGGTGAGACGTTCTCGCCCTGGAGGGTGCGGGTGCTCTCGTTGAAGAGGTTGCCGAATTTGGTGCCGATCACCACCCGGTCGCGTCTTCCCTTGAGGGCCTTGCCGAGCACTTCCTCGCCGTGGCCCGCGCCGTAGCAGTCTGCCACGTCGAAGAAGGTGATGCCGGCGTCGATGGCCGCGTGGATCGCGCGGATCGATTCCCTGTCGTCCGCACCGGCGTAGCCGTCGGGCTTCTCGTCCCGGTAGGCCACGCCTCCCATGGGCCAGCACCCGAGGCCGAGGGCGCTCACCGTGATGCCCGATCGTCCGAGTGTTCGTTGCATGGGGTTCCTCCTCGTATGGATGTAGTTCCAGTGTAGTGAGATCAGGAGGCCTGTGCAAGGAAAGGGTGAATCGGGAGGCGTGGATTCCCTGTCATGATGGGTGAAGAGATCTTCGAAGGAGGGGGGAATGGTCTACAGTCAGCCGCTCATCGACGTGGATCCCGCGCGTTGTGTGAGCTGTCACCGGTGCATCGCGGTCTGTCCGGTGAAGTATGCGAACGACGGCTCCGGAGAGGTGGTGGAGGTGCGGCCCGAGCTGTGCATCGGGTGCGGCGAGTGCCTCAAGGCCTGCACGCACGGTGCGCGCAGGGTGGTGGACGACCTGGAGGAGGCCCTGGATGCCCTGAGGTCGGGGAAAAAGGTGGTGGCCTTCGTGGCGCCTGCTGCGGCGGCTCACTTCGGGGAGCAGCACCTCAGGCTCAACGGGTGGCTCAAGGCCATGGGGGCCAGGGCGGTCTTCGATGTGAGTTTTGGGGCGGAGCTCACCATCGCCTCGTATGTCCACTACCTCAAGACAGAACGTCCCGGGTTCCTCATCGCACAGCCCTGTCCTGCGGTGGTGAGCTACCTCGAGCTCTACCAGCCCGAGCTGCTTCCCCACCTCGCACCGGTGGACAGTCCCATGGTGCACGTGATGAAGATGGTGAAGGCCTTCTATCCGGAGTATAGGGATCACGAGTTCCTCGTGGTCTCCCCGTGCGTGGCGAAGAAGCGGGAGTTCCTCACCGTGGGGGTGGGGACCTACAACGTGACCATGCGGAGACTGGTGGACTACTTCGAGCAGGAAGGGGTCGATCTCTCGACCTGTCCCGAGGAGGAGTTCGACAACGATCCGGCTGAGCGGGCCGTCTGGTTCTCGAATCCGGGAGGACTCCTCGCCACCCTCGCCCGGGAGATGCCCGAGGTGGTCTCCCGTACGCGAAAGATCGAGGGTCCTCAGGTCCTCTACCCCTACTTCAAGGAGATCCCGCAGGCTCTCGAGCGGGGGAGCGCCCCGCTCCTTCTCGACTGTCTCAACTGCGAGCTCGGCTGCAACGGGGGGCCGGGCACGCGCTTCCAGACCGGGCCGCGGGACGTGCTGGAGGAGGCGGTGCGCCGCAGGGCCGATCGCATGATGGCCTCCTACAGGAAGCGTGGACTCCTGCCGGGAGGCGGAAAGCGGGCTCTCTCCAGGCTCCTCTCCCGGTACTGGAGGCCCCACCTCTACAGGCGTTCCTATGAGGACAGGTCGCAGATGGTTGACCTGCCTGTGCTCACCGATGAGGTGAAGGCGCGCATCTTCCGGGAGCTCGGGAAGACCTCTCCTGTCGACGAGCGGAACTGCGGGGCGTGTGGGTATCTCTCCTGCGAGGGGATGGCCCGCGCCCTCGCCGCCGGGCTCACCAGGAAGGAGCACTGCGTGCTCTACCTCCTCAAGGAGGAGGAGGCCCAGCGTCAGAGGGTGTCGGAACAACGGCTGGTCCAGCAGGAGCTCATCCTCGCCCTCTACTCGGTGATCGACGGGTTCAGGAAGGCCCTCGGGTGTGTGAACGCCGATGTCCTGCTCGCCACGGCCCGGGAACTCCAGCAGGTGCACGAGGAGCTCCTCTCCGGGGTGAGGAAGATGGAGGAGACACTCAGGGAGAACTACAACACCATGGAGGAGTCGTCCACGCACGTGTTCTCGGCCCAGGAGGACGTGGAGGAGGTGGGCAGGCGGGCGAGGCTCCTCAGGGAACGGTCGGCGACCATCCCCGAGATGGTGTCGCTCATCGCAGAGGTGGCCGACAGGACGCGCCTGCTCGCCCTCAACGCCTCCATAGAGGCGGCCCACGTGGGGGCGGCGGGCAAGGGGTTCGGGGTGATCGCCCACGAGATCAGGAAGCTCGCCGACGAGACCATGGCCTCGGCCGAGGGGATCGGCCGGAAGGCCCGGGAACTGGTGGGGGACATCGCCTTACTCGAGGAGGCATCGAACCGCGAGGCCTCTCGGCTCGGAGAGGTCGTCCCCGCGTTGGAACGTCTTCTCTTCTCCTTGAGCGATCTCATACAGACCGTGCAGCAGAGCATGGGCCTGCTCTCTCAGGTGGGGTTCTCCACGAAGCAGCAGGAGGAGCTCTTCCAGACCATCGCGGCCACGGTGGAGCAGATGACCCAGACGGCGGAGGAGTCGCTCTCTCTCAAGGACCGGAGGGTCGAGGTGTCGAACATCCTCCGGCTCGCCGAGCGGTTGGGCAACGTGGGGCTTTCGACCGCACGCACGGACTGAGTGTCGTATGTCTCCTCGTCTTCGTGGGCTGTTCGCGGTGGTGGGGCTCGTCCTCGTGGGGGTGACGGCCCGGTATGCCCTCCCCTTCCTGGGGGTGTGGGTCTTCCCTCTCATGTTCCTCCCGCTCGGGGGGGTGCTCGCGGCCGGGGTGCGCGGCGCGGGGATGGTGTGGGGGGTGGTGTGGGTCGGGTTCTTCCTCTGGGCCGATTGGAGGGGGTACGGGGGGTATCTCCCGAGCGGGTGGGTGTGGCTCATCTGGGGTGTGGGGGGATCGGCGCTCGTGGAGTACGCCATCCGCCTGAGAAGGGATCGGGATTTCCTCCTGCGGGTGGTGGAGGGACTCATGGAGGGGGCGGCGCACCCGGTCATGGTGTCGGTGGGGGGAAGGGTGTGGGTGAACGCGCGTCTGTGTGAGGAGTGGATGCTCCGGATCGAGCCGGGGAAGGGGTATCCGATCGAGAGCGTATCCATGCTCCTCGGGGGAGGTTCCGTGGAGGAGGAGTTGAAGGGAATCCTGGAGGGAGGGGAGGAGGAGACCGAGCTGGAGGTGGGGGGGAGGAGGCGTCGGGTGTGGTGCACGCGGCGCTGTGTGGCCGGGGGGTGTGTGGTGGTCGTGGTGGAGAGGGAGGAGAGGAGGGAGGAGGAAGAGAGGGTCCTTCCTCCCGTGGTGCGGTTCCAGGAATACCTTGCCTCACGCGGGGAAGGGGCCGTCTGTGCGGTGATCCACCTTGCTGCTCCCTCGCTCTGGGAGGTGGGGCAGGTCTATGGGAGGGGGGTGCAGCGGCAGGTCATCGCCCGCGCGATGGAGCGGATCCGTAGCCTCATGCGGCCTTCGGACGAGGTGTGGACGGCGGGTGAGGATCGCTTCTTCCTCGTGGCAGGGGGGATGGGGGAGCGTGGCAAGGTGGTGGGACTCCTCAGGCGTGTCCTCTCCGCGTGCAACAGGCCCTACGTGGTGGAGGGGCGGAGGTTCGATGTCGTATGGGTGGCGGGTGCCGCGGTCTATCCGTCGGACTCCCGACATCCGGCGCGGGTGGTGGAGGTGGCTGAGTTGGCTCTCGAGCACGCGCTCAAGGAGGGGCGGTCGTATTCCCTCCACGAGGAGGGATGGGAGCAACGCTTCCGGTCGCTCGTGGTACGTCGCCATGAGCTGCACAGGGCCCTCGAGCGGAACGAGCTCGTCTTGTTCTACCAGCCGTTCGTGGACAAGGAAGGGACGGTGGTGGGGGCGGAGGCCCTCCTGCGCTGGAATCATCCGGACGAGGGGATCCTCTCCCCGGGGGAGTTCGTCTCCCTCCTGGAGGAGAAGAGCCTCATCCTTCCCCTGGGGAAGTGGGTGGTGGCCGAGGTGTGCGGCCTGTGGGCCAGGATGAGGGAGCAGGGGATCGTCCTCCCCTTCCTCTCGTTGAACGTGGCCCCGCCTCTGCTCAGGGAGGGTGAGTTCGTCTCGTTTTGTGCGGACAAGATGGCTGTGTATGATATTCCCCGTGATGTGCTCATGTTCGAGCTCACCGAGCGGAGTTTCCTCTCTCTCGCCGAGGAGGAGGGGGTCTTCGCATCCCTCCGTGGTATGGGGATCAGCCTCTGTGTGGACGATTTCGGCACCGGGTACTCGAGCTTCAACTACCTCAAGCGCTGCTGGGTGAGGGCCATCAAGCTGGACCATTCGTTCGTGGCGGGGGTACCCGAGCGGCGTGAGGATGTGGCCATCGTGCAGTCGGTGGTGCGTCTCGCCGGAGATCTGGGGATCGTGGTGATCGCGGAGGGGGTGGAGCGGCGGGAGCAGGTGGCGTTCCTCTCCGCACAGGGGTGTGCGGTGTTCCAGGGGTTCTACTACGCGAGGCCCATGCCCGAGGAGCAGTTCCTCCTCGTGGTACAGGAGCGGGGCTCAGGCCGAGACGGGATCTGATGGTGCGGGCGCCGTGGCGTTGCCGGGCGCGAGGTGGGCGGAGAGGGCTTCGAGGTCCCGCCGGGCGGTGAAGGAGTCGGGTCGGGCGGGGTCGATGATGCATGCGGCGTGGGCGTACTGGTACTCGTGGTAGTAGAAGGAGAAGCCTGCGGCGTCTTTGAGCACGGGAGGTTTCCTCATGAGCTCGTACCGCAGGATGATGCGGCGCAGGTGGTCGTTGTTGGAGATGATGCCCCAGCTCGAGATGCCGGGGAGGAGTACGGGCATGCCCGTGCGGCGCGAGAGCTCCTCGAAGAGGATGCGGTAGTTGAGGTACATCTGGAGGAGCTGGGCGTTGGAGAGCTTGCGGCAGAGGGAGGGGAGGGGGTTGATGGCGAAGGCGAACCAGTAGGGCCTGCCGCCCATGCTCTGAGAGGGGACGGTGTTGCGGTAGAGCACGGCCACCCCTTGGATGGTGCCCGAGGTGAGGTCGGCGAGTCTCGCCACGTAGAGGTCGGGGTTCGTGATGGCTTCGGGGTGTTCGGAGAGACAGATCCCGCCCATGTCGCCATAGTAGGCGTCGAGCGGGGTCTTCGAGAGGTAGAGCTTGAAGGTGTGGGGAGGCTCCTCCTGGCGGTAGGTGCGGGAGAGGAGTTCCTGCCACTTGGCCTGTTCGGCGAGCATCTGGTGGTAGCGGCAGAGTCGTTTGAGGGCGGCGTCCACGGCGTCGAGGGTGAGGGTCTTTCGTCGGGTGAGGAGGAACGGGGCGAGGGCCTCCTGGTGTTCGGCCGCGGTGTGGTCGAGGACGTCACGGATGTGCGGGTCGTCCGCCACGAGCCTGAAGAGGTGTTCGAGACTCAGGGTGATCTGGGAGAGCTGCGCGAGGGAGAGGTCGTCCTCGGCGAGGTCCTCGGAGAGATAGGCGATCTGTTTGGCGAGGAGGGGGTCGTGCCGGTAGCGGGCGAGGGCCCACGAGAGGGCGAGTCCGGAGAGGTGGGGGTCGGATTTGCCGAAGTGTGCCCCTACCACGAGGGCGATGAGGAATCGCAGGTGGCCGGATGCCTCCTGATAGAGACCGAGCGCGGTGCGGAGGGCGCGCTGGCGGGCGAGGAGGTGGTCGTAGCGTCGGCGGAGGCGCTCGGCCTCGGGGCCCTGGGCGGGGGCGGCGGCGAGTTCCTGATAGGCCTCCTGGAGTGGTTCCCGCAGGGAGAGGAGTTTCCTGCTTATGGCCCGGAAGACTTCCTGTTCAGGAGGGGAGGAGAGGGGGGCTCGAAAGACGGCACTCACCGCGAGGAGCGGCTGGAGGGCGATGCGTTCCTTCACGGACGCCTCCTCCCAGAGCTGGGGGGTGGAGGCGGTGAGGGCGAGCGGGAAGGTGTGGGCGAGCGGGGGGAGGGTGGGGGAGACCGGATAGCGGGAGGCGAGCTCCTGGAAGGAGGGGGACTTGGGGGCGGTGTAGAAGAGGGAGCCCATGCCGGGGATGAGGGTGCGGAGGAAGGGGGCGTGGATGGGACCGGTGGCCCTGTCGTAGAGGGAGATGCGCTCAGGGTCCCACCTGCGGTCGCGGCCCTCGAGGATGTCCTCCCGGATGAGCGAGAAGACCGGTTCGAGCTCCGGGTGCCGTCGGAGATAGAGGTCCACGATGTCGGCCGCCCCCTTGATGCGGTCGGGCTCCACGGAGAGGAGCTTCGCGTACTCCGCAAAGGCGTGACGCTGGTGTGTCTCTTCCGGATCGGGGAAGAGTTCCTCGGTGAAGGGATAGGCCGGGTGTACCCCCTGGTGGCCGGCCGTTTCGGTGATGAAGGCTTCCCTCTGTGTACGGGGGGTCGAGAGAAGCCTCCTCAGGTGCCACTTGTAGAGCACGAGCCCGCCCTTGGGCGGCAGGGATTCCGCGAGCGAGAGGATGGCCCGGCCGAGGTCGGGTTCCATCCGCATGCGGAGGAGATAGGCTATGAGCCTGAGCACGGGGATCCCCAGAGGCCGGGGAAGGAGGCGCACGACGAGTCTGGTGTAGGCGGCGAGCTCCTTGATCACATGAGAGGGGAGATAGCCCTTGGTCGTCCGTTTGAGGATCTCCCTCTCGGGGAGGGCGTGGTAGAGGTGCACGCTCAGGCCTTTTTCCGGCGGGAGCGAGGCGAGGAGCGGTTCGAGCTCGGGGAGGGGGGCGAGGAGCTCAATGATCTGATCCAGCGAGAGCTTCCCCGAGAGGGTGTAGAGGGGGCCGAGGACGTGGGTCCTGAGGAAGTGGATGAAGGTGGTGCTTGCCAGGTGGAGCGATCGCCACACGCTCTGGTACTCCAGGATGAGATCGCCTCTCTGCAGTTCCGTCCCCGGGAGGCGGGCGAGGGGCCGGGCGAGGTATTTGATGAGTACCACGTCGCGGGCCAGGTGGAGGTGTTCGTCGCCCAGTACCGGCTTGTCGAAGGGAGGCTCCTGTTTGAGCGAGACGAGGAGTTCCCCGATGATGCGGAAGGCGGGGAAGTGATGGTCTTCCCACTCCCGCCAGTTGAAGTCGCCTTCCATCCTGGGGAGCACCACGTAGAGGAGGAATCCGTGGGGAGAGATCCCCCTCTCTGCGAGGCGTGTGAGGAGATCCACGAGGGGGGCGAGGGCCTTCTGTGGTCCGAGGTACTTCTCGAGGGAACGCTCGAGACGCTGGAGGAGGGGATACGGATTGAGCCAGGTGGGCCCGCCGTGGGTGAGATAGGCGAGGAACAACCGCTCGAGCCCCATCCGGTCGGCAGGGCTGCGAAGCTGGTCGAGCTGTACGGCCGAAAGGAAGGGGATGCTCTGGGACGGGGAGGTGGCAGCCTCCCTTATGAGACGCCAGTACTTTCTCTCCCCTTCTGGAGGGGAGGGAAAGACCTCCTCCCTTCGGTACGAATCCAGCTCTTCAGCTTCGAGATCGTAGATTGAAGGATCGAGGTGTTCGGACATCCCGGCGTCTCTCTTCAAAGAAAATATACCACATAGGGGGAGTGCCTGTCACGATTTCCCGCCCTTTTACGGAGAAAAGAAGGGCGCCCAGTACGATCGGGCGTCCGTGGAACCTCGTCTCGCGTTGGGGTCGTAGAGGAAGTCGAAGTAGTCCATATCGGTGGAAAGGATCTTCTTGAGTTCCGGCAGCGTGAGCTCATAGGACTGGACCGCGCGCCAGAACCTGAAGAAGTCCGGATCCCTGGTGAAGGCCTCGGCGTATATCCTGGTGGCCTCTGCGTCGGCCTGTCCCTTCACCTCGTTCGCCTTCTTCTCGGCCTCCGAGAGGATTGTCTTCTTGTCCCGTTCGAGCTTTCCCAACCACTCCTGCTTCTTCCCTTCTCCGAAGGACCGGTACGCCTGGGCGATCTGGTTCCTCTCCTTGATCATGCGCTGGTAGACGCTCTCAGTGAGGTCGTCTGAGTACCGGATCTGCCGGATGATGACGTCAATGACCTCGATACCGAAGTTCGGGACCACGTGTTTCACCAGCGAGAGCATCTCGTCCGAGAGGACTTTCCGCCCCTTCTTTATCTGTTCCTGCTGGGAGGACACCTGGGTGTACTCCTTGAGCTCCTCGGTGAGTGCGGGTTCCTCACCCACTTCGGCCGGGATCACCTCCTCCGCAGGTATCTCGTTGATGATGTTGGAGTTGCGCACTGCTTCACGCAGCGGGTTGGCGGAGATAACGGTCCTCACCGCACTGTCGATGATGTCGTCGAGGCGGGAGTAGGCGCGCTCCATGGTGGTGAGGGTGGAGTAGAACTTCGCCGGGTCGCTGATACGCCACCGGGCGGTGGTGTCGACCCAGATGAACTGCTGTTCGAGGGTGGGGATGCGCTGAGGCTCTCCATCCCACGAGAGGATCTTCTTCGAGAACTTCACCACATTGTCCACCATCGGGACCTTGGTCTTGAGGCCCGCCTCCTGGTCGACTCTCACGATCTTTCCGAAGCGGATCACCACGGCCTGTTCCCCCTCGGAGAGCACGTACAACGGCCCGAAGAGGAGGAAGATGAAGAGGACCACTGCGATGACGATCAGGGTATTTACGAGCTTTTTCATCGTGCGCCTCCTGTGGTACCGGTGCCACCCAGTTCTTTGAGTGGGAGGAAGTTCTCCAGGGTCTTGTCCACCAGGTCGAGGCTCTCGGCGTTCTGAAGCACCTTCTCGAGCATCTCGTAGTAGAGCCTGGTGCGCGTGATCTCAGGGGCCTTGCGGTACTCCTCGAGGACCGCGAGGAATCGCTTCGCCTCACCTTCCGCCCGGTTGATTCGTTCGGCCCTGTACCCCTCCGCCTCCTGGATGATCCGCTGCGCCTCGCCCTTCACCCTTGGGATCTCCTTGTTGTAGGCTTCCTTACCTTCATTGATGAGTCGGTTCATGTCCTGGATGGCCTTGTTCACGTCCTCGAAGGCGTCCTGCACTTCGCCCTTGGGCGGCACCACGTTCTGCAGCTTCACCGCCGTCACGGTGATCCCGAGGCCGTATTGCTTGAAGAGCTGGTTCATGAGCTCCTGTCCCTCGCTCTCGATCATGGTCCGGTCCACGCTGATAACATTGAGGATGGCCCTGTCTCCCACGAGCATATTGATGACCGACTGTGATATGTCACGGATGGTCTTGATTCTGTCCTCCACGTTGAAGAGCCAGGCCTTCGGATCGACGATTCGGTACTGGATGATCCACTCCACGTCCACTATGTTGAGGTCGCCGGTGAGCATGATGGACTCTTCTGGATAGTCACGACTCGAGTACACCGTGACCACGCCGGGCCGTTCGGTCCTGAAGCCGAAACTCATGTTCTGGATGACCTGGGTGGGGACGTTGTAGTTGCGGTCTATGCCGAGCGGTAGTTTCCAGTGCAGACCCGGCCCCACTGTGCGGTGGTACCTCCCGAATCGGAGTACCACGGCCTCCTCGGTCTGATCGACCACGAAGAAGCTCGTGAAGAAAAGGATGAGTCCCACTACCACCAGTACCACCAGGAGCAGTATCCTGGGTTTCAGATAGAACGGTATCGGTTTGGGAGTGACGTCTCGTTCATACATGGTGTTCCTCCCCTTGCGTTCAGGTGCTGACAGTAAAGCGTACTACCAATACCCCCTGCCGTCAACAACGGGGGAAATATTCGGCCGGCGGCCGAATAAATGCTTGACCTCCTCTCCTTTTCGACATAGTATGAGACCCGTCCGTCGATTACGCACGAAAGGAGTGAGAGGTATGGTGATAAAGCCCATGATCCGGAACAACATCTGCATGAACGCCCATCCGGAAGGGTGCAGGCTGTTCGTCGACAGGCAGATAGACTACGTGAGGCAGCGAGGTCCGCTCTCCTCGGGGCCGAAGAACGTCCTGGTGGTGGGATCCTCGGGAGGATACGGCCTGGCCACCCGCATCGCCGCGGGGTTCGGGGCAGGAGCCGCCACCATAGGGGTGTACTTCGAGAAGGAGCCGTCCGAGAAACGCACCGGCACGCCGGGGTGGTACGCAGCCCGGCACTTCCTCAAGAGGGCCGAAGCGGCCGGTCTCAAGGTCCACGACATCAACGGCGACGCCTTTTCCTTCGAGGTGAAAGAGCAGGTGGTCGACCTCATAAAGAAGGAGTACGGCACGATCGACCTTTTTGTGTACAGCCTTGCCTCAGGGGTGAGGACGGACCCGGTCTCCGGGGTGACCTACCGGTCGGCCCTCAAGCCCATCGGTCGGACCTACACCTCTAAGGCCCTCGATCCCCTCAAGCGCGAGGTCATCCAGGCCACCATTGAGCCGGCCTCCGAGGAAGAGATCGAGGCTACGGTGAAGGTGATGGGAGGCGAGGACTGGCAGCTCTGGGTGGAGGCCTTGAAGGAGGGCGGTGTGCTCGCGGAGGGAGCGGTGACGGTGGCCTACTCCTACATCGGCCCCGAGCTCACCCGACCCATCTACAGGGAGGGGACCATAGGGAAGGCCAAGGAGCACCTCGAGGCCACGGCCAAGACCCTCGACGAGGCGCTCGCCTCTGTGGGCGGGAAGGCCTACGTCTCGGTGAACAAGGCGGTGGTCACCCGTGCGAGCGCGGTGATTCCTGCGGTGCCCCTCTACCTCTCGATCCTCTTCACGGTGATGAAGGCCAAAGGCATCCACGAGGGCTGCATCGAACAGATGTACCGCATGCTCGCGGAGCGGCTCTACGCGGGAGGACCGGTGCCCGTGGACGATGAGGGCCGGATCCGCATGGACGACTGGGAGATGCGGGAGGATGTGCAGAGGGAGGTGGCCGAGGTGTGGGAGCGGATCACCACCGAGACGCTCGACCGCGAGGCCGATGTGGACGGCTACCTCACGGACTTCCTCAACCTCCACGGGTTCGGATTCAAAGAGATCGACTACGAGAAAGAGGTGGACCCTCGAGAAGGGTAGGGAAGAGGGCCATTTATTAATTTTCTTTATAAAAGTTCTTGTCTTTTAGGCCCTCTCCTGCTATACTGATTGGGTAAGAAGATCTCATAAACCAAGGAGAGGGCCATGATCAATGAATTTTTCAAGAACATCTCAAAGATCCCCTACGAGGGACCGGGATCCGATAATCCCCTCGCGTTCAAGTACTACAACCCCGACGAGGTGATCGGTGGCAAGCCGCTCAAGGAGCACCTCCGTTTCGCCCTAGCCTACTGGCACACCCTCAACGGGAGCGGGCAGGACCCCTTCGGGGTGGGAACCATGATCCGTCCGTGGCTCTCGATCTCCGATCCCATGGAGCAGGCCAAGGCCAGGATGCGGGCCTGTTTCGAGATCGCGGAGAAGCTGGAAATCCCCTTCTTCTGCTTCCACGACAGGGACATCGCACCCGAGGGGACCACGCTCAGGGAGACCAATAAGCTCCTGGACGAGGTGGTCGAATACACCAAGGACCTCATGAAGGACAGCCCTGTGAAGCTCCTGTGGGGAACCGCGAACCTCTTCAGCCATCCGCGCTACGTACATGGGGCATCCACCTCGCCCAACGCCGAGGTCTTCGCCTATGCGGCGGCCCAGGTCAAGAAGGCGCTCGAGGTGACCCTGTACCTGGGCGGCCAGAACTACGTGTTCTGGGGCGGTCGTGAAGGGTACGAGACCCTGCTCAACACGAACATGCAGCTCGAGCTCGACAACCTCGCCCGCTTCCTCCACATGGCGGTGGACTACGCCAAGAAGATAGGGTTCAAGGGGCAGTTCCTCATCGAGCCGAAGCCCAAGGAGCCCACCAAGCACCAGTACGATTTCGACGTGGCTGCGGTGTACGGATTCCTCAAGAAGTACGACCTCCTGCCCTACTTCAAGGTGAACATCGAGATGAATCATGCGACCCTGGCCTATCACACCTTCCAGCACGAACTCCACTTCGCCCGGATCAACGGGATCCTGGGGAGCATGGACGTCAACCAGGGGGACTACCTCCTCGGATGGGACACCGATCAGTTCCCCACGAACCTCTATGAGACCACCCTGGCGATGTACGAGGTGATCAAGAACGGCGGGATCGCTCCGGGCGGGCTCAACTTCGACGCCAAGGTGCGGCGGGGATCCTTCGAGCCCGAGGATATCTTCATCGCCCACATCGCCGGCATGGATGCCTTTGCACGGGGGTTCAAGGTGGCCTGGAAGCTCCTCGAGGACAAGGCCATAGAGAAGCACGTGGAGGAGCGGTACGCGAGCTATCGTGAGGGCATCGGCAAGAAGATCGTCGAGGGCAAGGTGGGATTCGAAGATCTCGAAGCCTATATCATCGACAAAGCAGAGATAAAGAACGCCTCCGGCAGGCAGGAGCTCCTGGAGGCCGTCCTCAACCGGTACCTGCTCGAGGCCTGAGGGCACGGGGGGAGGGGGCGACCCTCCCCCCTTCTGCTTTGGATGGCCGGGGGTGGCGTTTTTAAATGAACTTTCGCAGATGCTTGTATCTTGAGTGAAGGTGTGGTATACCTATGTCTGTGAAGAATATAAGGATTCAGAACCGGAACAAGATCCTTAAGGTTCTCGCTCAGAGGCGGCTCCTCACCCGGCAGGAGATCGCCCTCGAGACCGGCATGAGCCTGCCCACGGTGGCGAGCAACCTGGAGGACCTCATCCGCGACGGATTCGTGCGGGAGGCCGGGATGGCGGAATCCCGGGGCGGGAGGCGTCCCCTCCAGGTGGAGTTCGTACCCGATGCGCGGTACAGCATAGGGATAGAGGTGCGGCCCGGAAAGATCAAGGCCGCGCTCACGAACCTCTACGCCGAACCGGTTCTGAAGCGGGAGGAGCGCCTTCCCGAGCGGCTCTCCCCTGCAGGGCTCTCTGCCCTCATCGAGAGGATGATTCGCGAGCTCCTCAGGGGGGAGGACCTGCTTCCGGAGGTGATCCTCGGGGTGGGGATCGCCCTTCCGGGGGTGACCGATCCGGAGCGGAAGGTGCTCGAGGTGGCGCCGAACCTCCACCTGCAGAACGTCTCGTTCGAGGAGTTCGGGAAACTCTTTCCCTTTCCCGTGATGGTGGAGAACGAAGCGAACGCCTCTGCCCTGGGCGAGCACATGCTCAACGGACACTGTAACGGCGAAGACCCCGTGGTGTACATCTCCATCACCGAGGGGATCGGTGCGGGGATCATCATAGGGGGAGACATCTATCGAGGAGCGAATGCCCGGGCGGGTGAGGTCGGACACGTGACCATCTTCCCGCAGGGGAGGCTCTGCAACTGCGGGAAGAAGGGGTGCTGGGAACGGTACGGATCCATCTCAGCCTTGCTCGAAGACTACTCGTTCGAGAAGAAGAAAGAGGAAGTGACGCTCGAGGAGCTCCTCGAGGGCGTGGAGGGTGGTGAGCCTGAGGCGATGACGGTGTGGGACAGGTATGTGGAGTACCTCTCGTACGGTATCCACAACGTCATCCTCTCGTTCGATCCTCGTTTCGTCTACATAGGAGGGGAGATCGCGATCTTCGGTTCCCGGCTCATGGATCCCCTCAACCGAATCCTCCTCGAGGAGTCCTCGCTCTGTGAAGACCACGACGTGAGCATCCTCCTCTCACCCTTGGGGGGGGATTCGGCCCTCCTCGGGGCGGCCCTCCTGCCCCTCAAAAGTTTCCCCCTGTATGCGGGGTGAGACGCCGCACCACGCCCGGTTCTCCTGAGTACGGAAGGGGGACACGGGGTGCCTCCTCGTTCCCTGTTCCGCGGTGATCCATGCGCCTGCCAGGATGCCTCATCCCTCTCAGCCTTTCGGAAAGACGGCCGGCACACACGTGGTGGGCCTTCCTTCTCCATACTTCCGGTGAAGGGAGCGTCAACCCCGCGAACAGGCCTCCAATAATTAGAATATTACATTAGTTCTATTTTCTCTTTTTTTCCAAATAGTTGATAAAAAAGCTTGACAAAATGATGATGGTGGCGTATATTTTATGATATGAAATAATATCCTATATGTATAGTAGGATTTAGGAGGCGGAGATGCGACTCACCATCAATGGGACCCCGGAAGAGCTCCCCTACGATGAGCTCACAGTTGAGGAGCTCCTCAAGGTGAAGAAGGTGAAGATGCCGGAGACGGTCACCGTGGAGCTCAACGGCACGGTCATACGGCGTCACCTCTACGCATCCACAAAGGTGAAGGACGGGGATGCGGTGGAATTCCTCTACTTCATGGGAGGTGGCCGGTGAGGCTTCAGACCCGTGCCGTACACGCACTCCCCCAGGCTGATCCTGCCTGGGGGGGCACCATCCCCCCGGTGTACCTCTCTGCCTCCTTTGCGTACGAGGACCCAGAGACGCTCGCCAGGGTCTTCCAGGGAAGGGAACCTGGCTTCATCTACTCCCGCATCGGCAACCCCACGGTGGCCCTCTTCGAACAGGCCTTCACCCGCATCGTGGAGGCGCGGGGAGCGGTCGCCACCTCCTCGGGTATGGCGGCCATCACCGCGGTGACCTTCGCCCTTGCCCGGGCCGGGGATGCGGTGGCGGTCTCCTCGAGCCTCTTCGGCGGTACCCTCTCGCTCTTCGCACGCCTCGTAGCGCGATGTGGGATCGAGGTCCGCCTCTTCGATCCCCTCCTTCCCGACCAGCTCGAGTCGGTTCTGGATGACGCGGTGCGGTTCGTCTTCCTTGAGGTGATAGGGAATCCGAGGCTCGACGTCCCCGACATCCCTCTGCTCGCCAACCTGGCGCACGCCAAGGGGATTCCCCTTGTGGCCGACTGCACGCTCGCTCCCCCGGGGATGTTCGATCCACGGAGGTGGGGCGTGGATGTGGCGGTGCACTCCCTCACCAAGTACATCACGGGGAACGGCACGGTGGTGGGGGGATTGGTCGTGGATACGGGTGTGTTCGATTGGGTGGCGTTTCCAGGATCGGCGGTGCAGGAGGCGGTGGGGAAGGCGGGAGAGGCGGCCTTCCTTTACGTGCTCAGACGGGAGATCGTCCAGGATATGGGGATGAGCCCTTCCCCGATCCATGCCCTCTTCCACTACCTCGGGCTCGAGACCCTGGGGCTCCGTGTGCGCCAGCACTGCGAGAACGCGCAGGCCCTCGCCTCCTTCCTCGCCAGGCATCCCAGGGTCAGGGCGGTACGGTACCCAGGGCTCGAGGACGATCCCTCCTATCCTGTGGCCTCCCGGCTCTTCGAGGGAGGGCGCTACGGAGGCCTCCTCACCTTCAGCCTGTCCGACAGGGAGGAGTGCTTCAGGCTCATCCGGGCCCTCAGGCTCCCCCGAACCCTCGCCAATCTCGGGGATGCCGCCACGCTCATCATCCATCCTGCTTCCACGATCTATCACGATCGTACCGAGGAAGAGCGGGCGGGTGCCGGGGTCCACGAGGGCCTTCTCAGGGTCTCGGTGGGGATAGAAGAGAGCGTGGACCTCATGGAAGACTTTTCGAGGGCACTCGAGGTGCTCTCAAAGGAGTAGGCGATGAACCTCAGGGAAGATCAGATCTACAGGTACAGCAGACACATACTCCTCCCCCAGGTGGGAGGGGAGGGACAGGAGCGGCTGCTCTCGGGCAGGGTGCTCGTGATAGGCGCCGGAGGGCTGGGCTCTCCGGTGGCCTACTACCTCGCCGCAGCAGGGGTGGGGACCGTAGGCCTGGTCGACGGGGATGCGGTGGATCTCTCCAACCTTCAGCGCCAGATCCTCCACTTCACCCCTGACGTGGGGCGGCCGAAGGTGGAGTCGGCGGCCGAGAAACTTGCTGCGCTCAACCCGGATGTGAGGGTGGAGACCTATCCCTACAGGGTGACGGCGGAGAACATCCGCTCCCTCATACGGGAGTACGACTTCATCATCGACGGCACGGACAACTTCCCCGCCAAGTTCCTCATAAACGATGCCTGTGTCATGGAGGGCAAGCCCTACTCGCACGCCGGGGTGCTCAGGTTTCAGGGCCAGACCTTCACCTATGTGCCTGGTCACATGTGTTACCGGTGTGTGTTCCGGGATATGCCCCCCAAGGGGGCCGTGCCCACCTGCGCCGAGGCGGGGGTCCTGGGCGCTGTGGTGGGGGTGCTTGGGACCATCCAGGCCACGGAGGCGGTGAAGTATCTGCTCGGGGTGGGAGAGCTGCTCACGGACAGGCTTCTCGTCTTCGATGCCCTCACCTCCAGGTTCAGGGAGGTGCGGGTCGGGCGTCAGGAGGAGTGCCCCCTGTGCGGCACCTCCCCTGAGATCACCGAGCTGCGGGAGTACGAGCAGCCCGCATGCGACCTTAGAGAGAGGAGTTCTGTATGAGCAAGAAGCTTTCACTCGTGGTGTTCCACGGGAACTTCGATACCGCGGTGGCGGCATTCACCCTTGCCTCCGGTGCCGCAGCGGTGGGATACGAGGTGAACCTCTTCTTCACCTTCTGGGGGCTCAACATCATTAAGAAGAAGCAGGGGAGGGCCTTCGTGGGGAAGGGGTTCCTCGCGAAGGTCTTCAACTTCCTCATGGGGGGAAGGAAGAACCTCCCCTTGAGCAGGCTCAACTTCCTCGGGGTGAGTCCCAAGCTCATGACGCATCTCATGAAGAAGCGGCACGTGGCCACCCTGGAGGAGCTCATCCAGGCGAGTATCGACCTTGGGGTGAACTTCTACGCCTGTGAGATGTCGATGCACATCCTTGGGATGGACAAGGATGTGTTCATCGCCCCGGTGAAGGAGGTCCTCGGGGTGGCGAAGTTCCTCGAATACTCTGAGGGAGGGGAGGTCCTGTTCATATGAGACGGCTCGATATCACACGTGATACCTGCCCCATGACCTTCGTGAAGACCAAGCTCGAGCTGGAGAAGCTTAAGCCCGGTGAGGTGCTCGAGGTGTACCTCTCGGAGGGTGAGCCCCTCGACAATGTGCCCAAGACCGCGCGTGCGCAGGGTTATGAGGTGCTCGACATCTCCCACGTGGAGGGCGGCACCTACCTCGTGCGCATCAGGAAGCGGGGAGGTGGTGGATGAAGATGCCTGCCTCGCTCATCGAGGAGATCGCCCGCCACGCGCGAGAGGAGGCGCCGATCGAGGCGTGCGGGTATGTGGCCGGGGTGGGGGACGAGGCGCGAAAGATCTTTCGGCTCACCAATGCGGATGCCTCGCCGGAGCACTTCTCCTTCATCCCCGAGGAACAGTTCGCAACCCTCAAGGCTGCCCGGAAGGAGGGGCTCTCGCTCATAGGGGTGTATCACTCCCATCCGGCCACGCCTGCGCGGATGTCGGAGGAGGACATCCGCCTCGCCAACGATACCGAGATGCGCTACCTCATCTACTCAGTCGCAGAGGGAGTCCTGCGGTGCTTTCGGGTGGACGAGGAGAAGCGCGTCACCGAGGAGCCCATCGAGGTGACAGGAGGGGGACCATGAGTACGGTGCGCATCTCCTTGCCCGAGCGACTCCGTGAGGAGATCGCCTCTTACCGGGAGGCGGCCTCCCGATTCCTCCGAGGCGAGCTCGACCCGCGTGAGTTCAGGAGCGTCAGGGTGCCCATGGGGATCTATGAGCAGCGGAGAGATGGGTCCTACATGATGCGGCTCCGTATCCCTGCCGGGGACATCACCCCCCAGCAGCTCGCCGCTGTGGCCCGTGAGGCCGCGCGGTACACCCTGGGTCCTCTCCACGTGACCACGCGACAGGACCTCCAGATACACAACCTCTCCCTGGATGCCACGGTGGCCCTTTCCGAGGCCTTCTATCCCCTCGGACTCACCTCCCGAGGAGGAGGGGGCAACACGGTGCGGAACATCATCGCCGATCCCTTGAGCGGCTATCATGGTCTCTTTGATGTGGTGCCCCACGCAAAGGCGCTCACCGAACGCCTCATCGCAGAGTCCGACTCGTGGACCCTTCCTCGCAAGTTCAAGGTCTGCTTTGCCCCTGGAGTGGAGACCCCCTTCCTCGCGCTCGTGGCCGATGTGGGCCTCATCGCCACCGAGCGGGAGGGGAGGCGGGGCTTCATGGTCTATGTGGGGGGAGGTATGGGCGCTCACTCGAAGACAGGCATCCTCTGGAAGGAGTGGGTCCCGGAAGGAGAGGTATATGCGGTCGTGCGGGCGGTGAAGGAGCTCTTCGATGCGCACGGTAATCGGAGGAACCGGCACAGGGCACGGCTGAGGTTTCTGAGGGATGCCTGGGGTGATGAGGTCTTCCTCGCGAGGCTTGAGGAGTACCTCGAGTCGGTGAGGTCCCGATCCCTTCCTCCCCTGGAGGTTCCCCCCGCACCTCCGGTGAGGGGGGTGTGGCGGGAGGTCGTCCTGCCCCTGGGTGATCTTACTCCTGAGCAGGCACAGGCCCTCGCTGAGCTTGTGGCCCCGTTTGGGGAGGACACCATTCGCCTCACGCACAGGCAGAACATCCTGCTCCGGCAGATCCCGGAGGAAGAGGTGGCCCGGGTGGAGCAGCGGGTGAGGGAACTGGGGCTGAAGGTGGGGCCTGAGTCCGTGTGGGAGAGGGCGGTCGCCTGTGCAGGGGCACACACCTGCCGCCTGGGGATCTGCCTCTCGCGCAACCTTCTGGTGGCGTTGCAGCGCCACGTGGGAGCCCTGGGCGCCCACCCCCAGGTGCGGGACATCACCCTCAACATCTCGGGATGTCCGAACGCCTGCGGCCAGACCCCGGTGGCCGATCTTGGTTTTGCGGGAGCCGCCCGCCGCATCCACGGGAGGAGCATCCCTGCGTACGTGGTGTACGCAGGTGCCTCGCTCCGGCCTGGAAGGGCGCGCCTCGCAGAGCGCCTCGGGGTGGTCCCTGCAGCCCGCGTCCCGGATCTGGTGGCTGCCTTCTTCCGGGAGGTGAGCGCACGGCGACGACCTGGCGAGTCCTGGTTCGAGTTCTATGAGCGGGAGGGGAGAGCCCTCCTTACCGCCCTCATACCCTCCTATGGGGAGGTGCCGACGCCGGAGGAGGACCTGCGGCCGTATCACGACTGGTACGATCCTCTCCCCTTCTCACTTCTCGGCAAGGTGGAGGGGGAGTGTTCCGCCGGGCTCTTCGATCTCATCGAGTACGACCTCTCCCAGGCCGAAGAGGCCCTCAAGGAGGGGAGGCTCGCCCAGGCGGTGACTGCCGCGAGCAGGGCCCTCCTCATCACCAAGGGGATCGAGACCAGGGAGGATGCCGCGGTCCTCGATGCATTCCTCCGTGAGTTCGTGGGGGTGCACCTCGATCCCGGGTTCGGCCGTGTGCTCGAGGTGGTCCGCGAGGGGGGGGAGCCAGACCCCCGGGAGGTGGCCGCCCTCGTTCAGGCGGTGAAGGAGCTCTACCGCGCGATGGACGACTCGCTCCGGCTTCCCCGTCTCGAAGCGGCCCCCAAGGCCTCCTCTGCGTCCACGCGCCCCTCACCTGCCGGGGAGGCCCCCCTCCACGATTTCCGGGGGGTGCCGTGTCCGATCAACTTCGTGAAGGCCAAGCTGGTCCTCGAACCCCTCCCCCCGGGGACCGAGGTGGAGTTCCTCCTCGACGATGGACAGCCCATAGAGAACGTCCCCGCCTCGCTCGAGGGCGAGGGTCATGAGGTGGTGTGGAAGAGGAAGGAGGGTGCTGCGTGGAGGATCCACGTGCGAAAGGCAGGCTTATGAACGCGCGAGACACGCATCTCAGATCGGTCTGTAAGGCCATCTCGTGGAGGGTGATCGCCACCCTCACCACCACCCTCATCGCCTACCTCGTGACCGGGAAGTGGGAGACCGCCCTCTTCATAGGGGGGTGGGAGGCCCTCGTGAAGATAGTGGTGTACACCCTCCACGAGCGGGTGTGGGAGCACATCCCCTTTGGCCGGCGTGAGCCCGAGTACTACATCTAGGAGGCAGCTGTGGACCCGAAGGAGAGGGTGAAGACCTATAGAGAGACACTCAGAGGGAAGAGCCCACAGGAGGTACTCGCGTACTTCCTCGATGAGTGGGGAGAGGGAGTGGTGCAGGCCTCGAGCCTTGGGGCCGAGGACCAGGTGATCACCCATATGCTCCTCTCCCTCACCCCCCGACCTCGGGTCTTCGTGATCGACACCGGCCGGCTCCCCGAGGAGACCTACGCCCTCCTCGATCTCATCCACACCCGGTGGGAGTTGGATCTCAGGGTCTACGCCCCTGAGGCAGAGGACGTGGAGGACTTCGTACGCACCTATGGTCCCAATGCCTTCTTCCGGAGTGTGGAGTTGAGAAAGCGATGCTGCTACATCCGTAAGGTGAAACCCCTCATGAGAGCGCTCGAGGGTGCGAAGGTGTGGATCACCGGGCTCAGGAAGGCCCAGAGCCCTGAGAGGGAGGGGGTGGAGGTGGTGGAGTGGGATGAGCTTCACGGGCTCATCAAGGTGAACCCCCTCGCGGACTGGAGTGACGAGGAGGTCTGGTCGTACCTCAAGGGCCATGGGGTGCCCTACAACGTCCTCCACGACAGGGGCTATCCCAGCATCGGGTGTGAGCCCTGCACGCGTGCAGTCCTCCCGGGCGAACACCCCAGGGCCGGCCGCTGGTGGTGGGAGCAGGGGAAGAAGGAGTGCGGACTCCACACCGAACGAACGAGGAGGGACCATGGATAGGCTCCAGCGTCTCGAATCACAGGCCATCTACGTCCTCAGGGAGGCCTACCGGAGCTTCCCCTCGCTCTGCATGCTGTGGTCCATAGGGAAGGACAGCACCGTCCTCCTCCACCTCGCCCGGAAGGCCTTCTTCGGCCACGTGCCGTTCCCCCTCGTGCACATCGACACCGGGTTCAAGATCCCCGAGATGATCGCCTACCGCGATAGGCTGGTGAGGGAGTGGCACCTCGACATGATCGTGGGTCAGAACAGGGAGGCCCTCAGGGAGCGTCGCACCTATCCTGATGGTGCGTGCTCGCGCATAGAGTGCTGTCGGCTCCTCAAGAGCGAGGCCCTCAAGCACACCATCGCGGGGGACTGGCCCCGGTGGCGCTTCGATCACGAGAAGGGACGGTACGAAGAGGAGGCGAATCCCACGCCGTTTACCGGCGT
This sequence comes from Spirochaeta thermophila DSM 6192, assembly GCF_000147075.1. Lineage (NCBI taxonomy): Bacteria > Pseudomonadati > Spirochaetota > Spirochaetia > Winmispirales > Winmispiraceae > Winmispira > Winmispira thermophila. The sequence continues at coordinate 1,781,059 of NC_014484.1, read as the reverse complement.
GATCGTGGGGGTGCGCGCCGACGAGGAGGGGACCCGGTCCAAGGAGCGGGTCTTCTCGCCCCGCTCTGCAGAGGGGAGCTGGAACATCGGCGACCAGCCTCCTGAGCTCTGGAACTACTACAATACCGACTTCGCACCCGGTACCCACGTGCGGATCCACCCCATCCTCGAGTGGACCGAGCTCGACATATGGGAGTACATCCGGAGGGAGCGGATCCCTGTGGTCTCCCTCTACTTCGACCGGGGAGAGGGACGCCGCTACCGCTCGCTCGGATGCGCGCCGTGCACCTCGCCCATCCCTTCGCGGGCCAGGACCGTGGATGAGATTGTCGAAGAGCTCTCCTCGGGTGCCCTCAAGGGAGTGGCGGAGCGCTCAGGAAGGGAGCAGGACAAGGAGGATGGGGGGACGCTCGAGACCCTGCGGCGTGAAGGCTACATGTAGGGAGGAGAGATGAGAGATCGACACGGAGAGAGGAAGGATCCGACCGCCCACCGGGAGAGGGTGGCGGTGGCCATGGTGGGCCACGTGGACCACGGGAAGAGTACCATCCTGGGAAGGCTCCTCGCCGAGGCAGGGGCTCTGCCCAGGGGCAAGCTCGAGCAGGTACAGGAGTACTGCCGCAGACACGCCCGGGTCTTCGAGTACGCGTACCTCCTCGATGCCCTCAAGGACGAGCAGGCCCAGGGGATCACCATAGACAGCGCCCGGGTCTTCTTCTCCCTCGAGGGGAGGGACTTCGTGTGTATCGATGCACCAGGCCACGTGGAGTTCATCAAGAACATGGTCACTGGGGCCTCGCGCGCCGATGCCGCCTTTCTGGTGATCGATGTGCGCGAGGGCGTGCAGGAGAACTCAAGACGCCACGGCTACCTCCTCTCGTTCCTCGGGGTGGATCAGGTGGTGGTGCTGGTGAACAAGATGGACCTCGTAGGCTGGGAGGAGGAGGCTTTCTCCACGGTGCGGGAGCGCTTCGGCGAGTTCCTCGAGGGGCTCGGGATGCGAGCTGCGGCCTACATCCCCGTCTCCGGGAGAGAGGGGGATAACCTGGTGGCACCCTCTCCCCGGATGCCGTGGTACGACGGGCCCACGGTGAAGGAGGCCCTCCTGCGGTTCGCTCCCCGGGCAGGGCGGGAGGATGGGCCGTTCCGCATGCCGGTGCAGGGGGTCTACAAGTTCACCAGGCTCGGAGACGACAGGAGGATCATCGCCGGCACGGTGGAGACAGGGAGACTCGCGGTGGGCGATGAGGTGGTCTTCTATCCCTCGGGGAAGAGGAGCAGGGTGAAGCGCATAGAGTCGTTCAATGAGGAGCCGCCCTCCCTCCTCTCGGCAGGGGAATCGAAGGGGTTTACCCTCGAGACCCAGGTGTACGTGCGTCCTGGCGAGCTTGCGGCCAAGGTGGGCGAGCCTTCCCCCGAGGTGGCCTCTGCCTTCAGGGTGACCCTCTTCTGGCTCTCCCCTCATCCCATGGTGAAGGGCAAGCGCTACACGCTCCGCCTCGGGGCGGCGAGGGAGGCCGCCTACCTCTCGGAGATCAGGGCGGTGGTGGATTCCTCGGAGCTCACCACCGAGAGGGAGAAGGAGGTGGTGGAACAGTACGATGTGGCCGAGTGTGTCCTCTCGACCCTCAAGCCCGTGGCCTTCGACCTCTACCACCGGGTTCCTCCCACAGGGAGGTTCGTGATCATCGACGAGTATGAGATTGCAGGCGGTGGGGTGATCCTCGAGGCCCTGCCGATCTCCGGTGTGGACTCCTACGTGCGGGCGAGGGAGGAGCGGTGGCGGAGGGGAGAGGTGGGCGCCGATGAACGGGCGATGCGCTACGGACAGAGGCCCTATGTGCTCCTGGTTACGGGCGAGGAGCCCTCGTGTCTCGATGCCCTCGCGAGGAGGGCTGAGCGGACCCTCTTCGAGAGGGGGTGGAACGTCTACTATCTCGCCTCGGAGAACCTCATGCGAGGGCTTGAGGCCGACCTTGTGGTGGAGGACAGGGAGGAACACCTGCGGCGTATGGGAGAGGTGCTCAGGCTCCTTGCGGACACAGGGCTCGTGGTCATCACCACGGTGGTGGGGATGGAAGAGGAGGAGGTGGCCCTCCTGCGTGAGGTGGCCCGTCCCGCGGAGGTGCTCGTGGTGGAGGTGGGGAGCAAGCTCCCCGATGAGCTGCTCGCGGCGAGGCTCAGGGAGGGGGTGTGCGAGGAGGATCTGGTGGAGGACCTCGCCCGGCTCCTCAAGGATCGGAGGATCCTCCTTGAGTATCACCTGTAGGAGGCGGTGGTGAAGCTCCCCTTGCTCCTTGAGTGTGAGGGTCTCCCTGTCGTGGTGGTGGGGGCAGGGAAGGTGGGGCTTAGGAAGGCGCGCACCCTCATGGAGGCGGGGGCGCGCGTGCGGGTGGTGGATCCGGTGGCAGAGCCCCCGGCCTGGTTCAGGGGGGAGTGGCGGCGGGAGGGCTTCCTTCCGGCCCATCTCGAGGGTGTCGTCCTCGTGGTGGCGGCCACCTCCGATGCGGGTCTCAACGCCCGCATCTGCGAGGAGGCGCGTGCCCGGGGGATACTTGCCTGCAACGCGGGGGGAAGGGAGGGGCGGGTGGTCTCGTTCATGACCTCGTTCCGGTGGAACGGTCTGGTCGTGGCCTTGGGATCGGAGGAGGGGGAGGTGCGGAAGACCATCACGGCGAGGAGGATGCTCTATGATCTGCTTATGGGGAGTCCACATTGAGCGGGAGGGGGAGGGGGCGATCGCGCGCCTCTACCTCCCACCGGCAGGGGTGATCCCCTTTCTCCATGGGCTCGGGGTGGGGGAGGCGATGCTCCTCCAGACCTGTAACCGCTGGGAGCTGGTGGTCCCTGATTCCCCCCGGGCCATGGCACGGGTAGGATCGTGGTGCGAGGAGAGGGGCGGCTTTCCCGGGAGGATCTACCGTGGAAGGGAGGCCTTTTTCCACCTCTGCCGGGTGGTTGCGGGCATGGACTCGGTGGTTCCGGGAGATACCGAGATCGTCTCCCAGTTCAAGGCTGCCTGGCGGCAGGTAGCGGAGGCGGGAACGGTGGGGCCTGTGCTCCTCAACCTGTGTCAGCAGGTCCTGGGGGTGGCGAAACGCATCCGGTCGTGCTGCACCCTCTCGCAGGGATACCGTTCGGTGGCGGGCCTGGCTGCGTGGTGGATGAGGGAGCAGCTCGGACCGGGGGGGAGGATCGCGGTCCTGGGGACAGGTCGTGTGGCGAGGGATGTGCTCAGGTACGGGGTCCAGATGGGACTTACGGCGGCGATGGTGGCAGGAAGACGCTACGAGGCCGCCTGTGCCCTGGCGGAGGAGTGCGGGGGGGAGGCGGTCCTCCTGGAGGACCTCCCCCTCGTGTTGGAGCGCGCAGACGCGGTGGTGGGGGCGAGCGCAGCCCCGCATCTTCTCCTGCGGCGTGAGGACCATGCGCCACTCATCGCAGCCCGGGAGAGGCCCCTCCTCCTGGTGGACCTTGCGGTGCCCCACGATATCGACCCCGGTCTTGCGGAGCTTCCCCAGGTGACGTATGTTGACGTGGTGGATCTCGGCCGCCGCCGACAGGAGGTGTGGGAACGCCGGAGGGATGCCCTCGTGAGGGCTGAAGAGATCCTTGAAGAGGAGGGTTCGGCTCGGTATGCGCGTCTTGAGGCTTGGTACCAGAGGAAGCAGGCTCGCCCTCGCCCAGGTGAGGGAGTGGATCGCGCGGTGGAGAGACGCCTCGCCTGAGGCGGGGGAGGTGGAGTGGGAGCCTATGGTCCTCCATCCCAGAGGTGATCGCGACAAGCGCACCCCCCTCCACCTCGTAGAGGGCTCGGACTTCTTCACCGATGCCCTCGATGAGGCCCTCCTGGAGGGGAGGATCGACGTGGCCCTCCACAGCGCGAAGGACCTCCCCGACGAGCTCCGGGAGGGGCTCTCCCTTGCGGCGATCACCCCCCTCGAGGGGCCGCGCGAGGACGTCCTCGTGCTCCACCCCCGATGGGCGTCCGCCTCCTCTGTGGACGAGCTTCCGGCCGGATTGCGTATCGGCACCAGCAGTGCGAGGAGGAGGGAGCAGCTCTCCCACCTCCGGAGCGACTGGGAGCTCGTGGACATACGGGGCACCATAGAGGAGCGCCTCGCACGCGTCTCTTCCGGCGAGATAGACGGGGTGGTGATGGCCAAAGTGGCCCTCACCCGACTGGCACTGGAGGTGCCTCACCTCCCCCTCCCCTTTGTCCCCCACCCCCTGCAGGGCAGACTTGCGGCAGTGGTGCGGGAGGGGGACGAGGAGGTGCGCCGCCTCTGCGCGGTCCTCGACGATCGGGGCCGATGGGGTAGGGTGGCGATCGTGGGTGCAGGGCCCGGCACTGCAGACTTCCTCACGCTGAGGGCCGAAAGACTCCTTCGGGAGGCGGATCTCGTCCTCTACGACGACCTCGTCTACCCCGAGCTTCTCGCAGGGAGGACGGCCGAGCTCGTGGCGGTGGGGAGGCGGAAGGGAAAGGAGCGGTACACCGTGGAGGAGGTGTGTGACCTGATGATCCAGGCCGCCTATGCGGGAAAGAAGGTGGTCCGCCTCAAGGGCGGGGATCCCTCCCTCTATGCGAGGCTCGAGGAAGAGCTCTCCTGGCTGAGGGCGGCGAGGATACCCTACGAAGTGGTGCCGGGGATAAGCGCCTTTCAGGCCGCCTCCGCCTGCACAGAGATCCCACTCACGAGCAGGGAGGGTGCCTCCTCCCTCCTCATCTCCACAGGGTATCCTCCGGAGCGGGCCCTCATCCCCCCGCCGGATGGGCGGCTTTCCTGTGTGTACTACATGGCGGGTGAGGAGTTCCCCCGGATATGCGCCCGCTTCCTGGAGGCGGGGTGGGATCCTCACACCCCTGCGGTGGTGGTGAGTGCGGCGGCCCGGCCCGAACAGACCCACCTCTCCCTCACCCTGGAGGACGGCGCGCGGTGGACCGGATCCCTCCCGCGTCCCGCGCTCCTCCTGGTGGGGGCGACCGGCGTCTCCCGGTCGTGGTGGGAGGACCGTCCCCACATCCTCGTGACCGGGACGCGCGCTGCCCCCTGGCGGGCGCGGGGGGAGGTGGTGCACATCCCGTGCATCGCCACGGTCCCCCGACGCGATGGGAGGGTCCAGGAGGTGATGGAAGGCCTCTCCTCATACACCATGCTCATCTTCACCTCCCGCCATGGGGTGGCCCACTTCGTGGACCGCCTCCTGGAGCACGGTGATCTCCGCCTCCTTGCGGGCATGCGCGTGGTGGCCATAGGCAGGGTCACTGCCGAGGCCCTTAAGGACCGGGGGCTCGTTCCAGACCTCATCCCGGAGGAGGACTCGGCAGAGGGGCTCGTCTCGCTCGCAGCGAAGGAGAACTGGAGGGATGAGAAGATCCTCATCCCCTGTTCCTCGCTCTCGGATCCCTTTTTGCAGGAGGAGCTTTCCCGGCAAGGGAATACCGTGGATGCGGTCCCCTTCTACGATACCGTCCCCGCCCCCTATCCAGAGGCCCTTCCGCTGGAGGTGGGCGCCTTCGACGAGGTGGTCTTCCTCTCGCCCTCCGGCGTGAGGGTCTTCAGGGAGCGCTTCGGCGCCCTTCCACCGGGGATCCGCATCCATACCCCAGGAGCCACCACAAGGAGGGCAGTGGACGATGCTACCTCTTAGAGCCTTAAGAAGGGATGAGGCCACGAGAGATCGGATTGCAGAGACCGCGTGGTCGAGGGACCAGCTCATCCAGGCGCTCTTCGTGACCACCGAGAGCAAGGGGAAGGAGCCCGTTCCCGGCTTCCCGGGGGTCTATCGCCATGGCCTCGAGAGCCTCCTCCACGAGGCAGAGGCCCTGCTGGATGCCGGGATCCGGAAGGTGCTCCTCTTCGGCGTGGTGCCCCCCTCGTACAAGGACGAGACGGCCTCGTGGGCCCTTCGGGCGGATGGGCCTGTCCCCACAGCGGTCCGCGAGCTCAAGCGGCGATTCCCCGAACTGGAGGTCTTCACCGACGTGTGCGTATGTGGCTACACCTCGCACGGCCACTGTGGCCTCGTGCGTGGGGGGGAGGTGCGCAATGACGAGAGCGTGGTCCTCCTCGCCCGGATGGCCGCGGTCCATGGAGAGGCGGGGGCGGACTGGGTGGCGCCGTCCGCCATGATGGACGGTCAGGTCGAGGCGATACGCAGGGCCCTCGACGGGAGAGGACTGTCCCGGGTAAGGATCCTCTCCTATGCGGCGAAGTACGCCTCCAGGCTCTACGGCCCCTTCAGGGAGGCGGCCGGATCGGCTCCGGCCTTTGGAGACAGGCGCTCCTACCAGATGGACGTGCGCAACGGGGCCGAGGCCGTGGTGGAGGTGTGGGCCGACCTGGTGGAGGGGGCCGATGCGGTCATGGTGAAGCCGGCCCTCTTCTATCTGGACGTCATCCAGAGGGTGCGGGCGGCCTTTCCCCGCGTGAGGCTCGCGGCCTACCTCGTCTCAGGGGAGTACGCCATGCTCGTGCGTGCGGAGGAGGAGGGGAGTGTCCCCGGGGCCTTCAGGGAGGCGGTGACCGCGGTCTTCCGTGCAGGGGCCGATCTTCTCATCACCTACGACACACGCCGTATCGCCTCATGGGAGGAAGACCATGGCTAGAGACCAGGTGCGTTCGTATCTAGTAGGTGGGGTGAACTCACCCGTACGTGCCTTCAGGGCTGTGGGTGAGGAGCCGCTCAAGGTGGCGCGCGCGGAAGGGCCCTTTGTCTACGATGAAGAGGGCCGCCGCTATCTCGACTTCATCGGGGGATGGGGTGCCCTCATCCTGGGGCACGCCCACCCTGCGGTGGTGGAGGCGGTGGAGACCGCAGCATCCCGGGGCATCTGCTTCGGCCTTTCCCACCCCGGCGAGGAGGAGCTCGCGGCGAGGATCGCGGGAGCCTTCCCGTGGGTGGAACGGGTGCGGCTCGTGAACTCCGGCACCGAGGCCTGCATGACCGCCGTGCGGCTCGCGAGGGCCGCAACCGGCAGGACCCTGTGCGTGAAGTTCGAGGGGTGCTACCACGGCCATGCCGATGGGTTTCTGGTGAAGATGGGCTCAGGGGGGGCGACCCTGGGACTTCCCTCCTCGCAGGGGGTCCCTTCGGAGATCGCCGGGACCACGGTGGTGCTCCCCTACAACGATGAGGGGATGGTGAGGCGTCTCTTCGCGGAGCGGGGGAAGGAGATTGCCGCCGTGATCATGGAACCTGTGGCGGGGAACATGGGGGTGGTCCCTCCTCGTCCGGGGTTCCTCGAGACCTTGAGGGAGGAGACCCGACGGTGGGGGGCCCTCCTCATCTTCGACGAGGTGATGACGGGGTTTCGGGTCTCCAGGGACGGGGCTGCAGGACGTTTCGGCGTGCGGCCCGACCTTCTCTGTCTCGGAAAGATCATAGGCGGGGGGCTTCCCGTGGGGGCGGTGGCGGGGCCTGCGCGCGTTATGGACCTCCTTTCCCCCGCAGGCCCTGTCTACCAGGCAGGAACCTTTGCAGGTGGACCCGTGGTGTGCGCCGCAGGGAATGCCACCCTCCGAGTGTGCGAGCAGGAGGATGTCTGGGCACTCCTCGAGCGATTAGGGAATGTCCTGGACCGACACCTCTCCTCCCTGGAAGGGGTCTCCTACGTGAGGTGTGGGGGCATGTGGTCGCTCTTCTTCCTGGGAGGAGTGGCTCCCCGGGACTTCCAGGAGGTGCGGCGCCAGGATGGTGCCGCATTCGCCCGGTTCCATGCCGCACTGAGATCCCGGGGCATCCTCGCTCCTCCCTCGGCCTATGAGGCCTGGTTCCTCAATGCCGCCATGGACGAGGCCCTCCTGGAGGAGGCAGCGAGGACGATCAGGGAGGCGGTGGAAGAGGCACGGAGGGGATGAGGGGGCCTCGTGGGTTTCGAAAAACAGGATAATCTGCTAGGGTAAGCCTACCTATGAACATGGAAGTGTTTGTCCTCGGTACCGGCGGGATGATGCCGCTCCCGTACAGATACCTTACGTCCGTCCTCGTCCGGAGGGAGGGGGAGCTGTTCCTCTTCGACTGCGGGGAGGGAACCCAGGTCTCGCTCCGTTCCTTGAACCTCAGGTGGAAGAAGATCTCGGCGATCTTCATCTCGCACACGCATGCCGACCATGTGACCGGGCTGCCGGGGATCCTCATGCTCTCCTCCCAGGTGGATCGCTCTGATCCTCTCTACATCTACGGGCCTCCCAAGATCAGGGAGTACGTGGAGATGAGCAGGCAGGTCCTCGACATGTACATCAACTACGAGATCGTGGTCGAGGAGGTGCCGTGGGGGGAGTCGGTGGTGTGCTACAGGGGGGAGGGGTTTTCGGTGCGCACGATTCCCCTACGCCACACCAAGCCCTGTGTGGGTTATGTGTTGGAAGAGGATCCCCGTCCCGGGGTCTTTCATCCGGAGCGGGCGCGGGAGCTCGGGGTGCCGATGGGGCCGTTATGGTCGCGACTCCAGCGGGGAGAGGTGGTGAAGAACGTGCGGGGCGAGGAGGTGCGGCCTGAGATGGTGCTGGGGCCGCCTCGTGCCGGGAGGAAGGTGGCCTTCGTGACGGATACGCTCTACCTGCCCCACATCAAGGACTACGTGAAGGGGGCGGATCTGTTCATCTGCGAGGGGATGTTCTCCCACGAGCTCGCCGAGACGGCTGCGGAGAAGCGGCACCTCACGGCGAGGGAGGCGGGGAGGATCGCGCGGGAAGCGGAGGGGGTGGGAAAGCTGGGGCTCATACACTACAGCCCGCGCTACACGAATCGGGATCTCCAGGTGCTCCTCGAGGAGGCGAAGGAGGAGTTCCCGGAGGCCTTTCTCTGCCGGGATAGGCAGACGATTCCCATACCGTACAGGGACTAGCCATGATCGAGGTGCGGGGGGTGAGAAAGGCGTACGGCGAGGTGGAGGCCCTTTGTGGGGTGGGGTTCGTGTGTGGGGAGCGGGGGTGTGTGGGGCTCATCGGTCCGAACGGGGCGGGAAAGTCCACCCTGCTGCGTGTCATCACCGGGGCGCTCGTCCCGGATGAGGGGGAGGTGTGGGTAGGGGGGCTGCGGATGGACGAGGATCGGGTGCGAGCCCAGATGATGGTGGGGTTCATGCCGGAGGAGTGTGTGTTCCCCGCCGAGTGGCGGGTGGGGGAGCTGTTGGTGTGGGTGGCCTCCTGCAGGGGGCGGGGGAGGGTGGATGTGGGGGAGGTGCGAGGGGTGGCCGAGCGGGTGGGGGTGGGGGAGGTGTGGGAGAGGATGCTGGGGGGGCTCTCGCGGGGGTTCAGGCAGCGGGTGGGGCTCGCGGCGGCGCTGGTGGGGGGGCCGCGGGTGGTGGTGCTCGACGAGCCGGGGACGGGGTTCGATCCGCCGGCCCAGGCGGGGCTGCGTGCCCTGCTGCGGGAGCTCTCGCAGGAGCGTCTGGTCGTCCTCTCCTCGCACCGGCTCTCCGAGGTGGAGCGTGTGTGCGACCGCGTACTCCTGCTGCACAGGGGGCGGATCGTGGGGGAGGGGAGCGTGGAGGAGGTGCGGAGGCTGCTTCCGGGGAGGCTGGTGGTGGTGCGGTGCAGGGGGCGTGTGGGGGGAGCGGGGGAGCGGGTGGCGGGGTTCAGGGTGCTGGGGGTGGAGGCGGAGGGCGGGTTCCAGGTGGTGCGCGCTGTGAGGGAGGTGCCGGAGGCCCGCCCCGAGGACCTGCTCGCCTGGTGCCGCTCCCGCGGGGGCGAGCCGGTCGGCATGGAGGAGCGGGAGCCCGACCTGGAGGAGGCCTTCCTCGCCCTCACCTCCCCGGAGGCCGCCCCATGACCCGCCGCCTCGCCCTCACCGAAGCCGCCCGCCTCCTCCGCTCCCCCGGCCCCCCCGCCTGGGCCGCCCTCTTCCTCGCCGCCGCCTCGGCCTGGACCCTCCTCCTCTCCGGCACCCTCGCCCGCGGCCTCGCCCCCCACACCCCCTACCTCCAGACCCTCGCCTACCTCCTCCCCCTCCTCGCCGCCCTCACCGCCGTCGCCCTCTGGCGCACCCCGGCTCCCGCGCCCTCCTCCCCCTCCTCCTCACCCTCCCCCTCCGCGACCACGAGCCCGTCCTCGCCCGCACCACCGCTGGCCTCCTCTTCCTCGCCGCCACCCTCCTCCTCTCCCTCTACCTCCCCCTCCTCTTCGCCCCTCTCGCCCCCCCCGATCCCGGCCGGCTCCTCGCAGGCCTCCTCGGCCTCCTCCTCTTCGCCCTGCTCCTCCTCTCCTGGAGCACCCCCCTCCTCCTCCGCGCCCGGACCCTCCCCGGCGGCCTCCTCGCCGCCCTCCTCCTCTCCTACCTCGCCCTCCTCCTTCCCGTGCTCCTCGCCCCCCTGCCGCTCCCCTCCGGCCTCGCCGCCCTCCTTGCCACCCTCTCGCCCGCCGCACACCTCCTGCGCCTCACCGACGGGCTCCTCGACCTGCGGGACCTCGCCTACTTTCTCGGCGGCTCCGTCCTCGGCCTGCTCTGGGCCATCCGCCTCTATGCCCTCCGGCGCGGCCCGGTGCGCACCCCTCACCTTTTCCCCCTCGCCGTACTGGCCCTGCTCCTCACCATCCACGGCCTCCTCACCCCCCTCTCCCTCGACCTCACCACGGACCGCAGGCACACCCTCGGCCCTGCGAGCCGCACCCTCCTCTCACGCATCGTCTATCCCCTCACCATCACCTACTACACCTCGCGCAGACTCGCCGCCGTGAGCCCCACCCCCTCCGAAGTGGAAGACCTCCTCCGCCTCTACACCCGGGCAAACCCGCGGATCCGGGTGAAGATCGAGACCGTGGACGAGCGACGCATGGAGGTCGAGGATCTGGGCATCGTCCCTCAGCAGATCCAGATCACGGAGGCCGGCGAGATCCGCTATCTCACCGTGTACTCAGGTCTCACCCTCACCTACCTCGACCGCATCTGGACCCTCCCCGTGGTCTACAGCGCCGACAGGCTCGAGTACGAACTCGCCTGCGGCCTGCGCGCCCTGATCGAGGACCGGCGGCCGGTGGTGGGCATCCTCGCCCGGACCACCGGGGAGTCCTATCAGACCACCTACCGCAACCTCGTGGGGGTGGCGGCCCGCACCTTCGGCGTGCGTGCCGTCGATCCGGCCTCCACCTCCCTGGACGAGATCGACCTGCTTCTGGTCATCGACGACGGAAGACTCACCGAGGAGGACATCCGGTTCGTCCTCACGGCAAAGGAGGCGGGAATCCCGCTCATGCTCTGCGTGGACGCGGTCCGTGTCGATCCCGATGCCGGCTTCCGGGCCGGCCGGGTGGAGGGGAGCCCCCTCCTCGCCCTCCTCGAGGGCTGGGGCGTGGAGCTGGAACCGGCCCTCGTCGCGCAGCGGCCCGGTCTCCTCCTCCCCGTGGTGGAAGAGGGGGAGTCCTCCTCGGTCCGCACCCTCCACCCCTATCCCCTCTGGTGGGAGGTCCCCCTCCCCGGGATGCCGCACCCCATCACCTCGGTGCTGAGGTCCCTCCACCTCTACTGGGCCTCGCCCCTCACCCTCACGGAGGCCTGGAGGCCCCTCCTCCTCTCCTCGCCCGAGGCCTGGCTCGTGACCGATCCCCTGACCGCATCCCCCACCTCGGGCAGGGTCACCGCTCCCCCCTCCGGAGCACGTCGGGGCCCCTTCGTGCTGGCCGCCGTGACGGAGGGCCCGCCGCGCGTCCTCGTCCTCGGCGATGCCGAGGCGGGATCGGACCTGGTGGAGTTCACCCACGCGGTGGGAAACCTCGACTTCTTCCTCGCCTCGTTCCACTGGCTCCTCGGACAGGAGGATATGCTCACCCTGGTGACGCGCACCCGTACGGTCCCGCTCCTCGACCTGCCCGAGGAGCCGGAGAGGGCCCGCATCGTGCTCCATGTGCTCGATGCCCTCGCCGTGGGCGTGGTACCGGGCCTGCTCCTCCTCCTCTCCTTCGTCCTCGCTCTGAGGAGGCCCCATGCAGAGGACTAGGCTCCTGTGGATCACGAACGCCGTGCTCGCCGTACTCCTCTTCGTACGGCTCGTCGCGGGCGGTCACGACGAGGCCCCCCGCCTCCTCCCCGGTGCGCCGGAGGAGGTGGAGCGTATAGAGATCGAAGGGGATGCGCCCGTCGTGCTCGTGCGTGAGGAGGGGAGATGGTGGCTCGATGAGGAGGGGGGCATGGTGCCGGCGGATGCCTCCAAGGTGACGCGCTTCCTCTCGTTCCTGTACGGCTTTCTCCGGAGCGATGCGGTCACGGAGGACCCTGCGGCCTACGGGGAGCTGGGGCTCGAGCCGGGGCTCCGGGTGGTGGTGCGCGTCGAGGGCGTCGGGCGCGTGGGGCTCGTGTTCGGAGCGGTGGGCGAGGTGCCGCGCACCCAGTACGTGCGGCTCGAGGAGGAGCGCGTGGTCTACCGGGTGGACGCCTCGGCCGGGTTCTACGCCACGCGGGGGCCGCGGTTCTGGAGGGAGGTGCGGCCGTGGGGAGGGGTGGCGCCGGATGAGGTCCTCTCGGTGCGCATCGAGTGGAAGGGAGGGCTCCTCTTCCTCGCACGCAGCGAGCAGGGAGGGGGTGAGGTGTGGGTGGTGCGGAGGGGGGATCGGGTAGAGAGGGTGGGGCGCGAGGATGCCGTCGCCTACCTCGCGGCGCTCACCGAGTGGGAGGCGGAGGACGTGGCGGCGCAGGACGGGGTGGAGGGGGAGGGGCAGGTGGTGGTGGAGTGGGAGGACGGCAGGGTGCGGCGGTGGGTGGTGGGGGAGGAGGGGGAGAGGGTAGTGGTGTGGCCGGAGGGGGCCGCCTACGCCTACTTCGCCCCGCCCGCCTCCTTCTCCAGGCTACTCGAGGGCCCCTGAGCCTTCGCGATGTGCTTCCAGTAGCGCTGGGGATCGGCGTAGAACCCGAAGATGGGTGTGTGGCGTGAGCGCACGGCCCGCTTGAGGGCGCTCCGCGTCTCCTTCAGGAGCACCTCGGCCCCGAGAAGCCTTCCATTCCTGCTCGAGAGACCGAAGTACATGGGGTAGTCGGCTCCGCTCGCTTCCTTGAGCCTGGGGTAGGCCTGTTTCACCAGGGAGAGCCCCTCCTGGATGCTCGTAGCGGGCAGGACCCACAGGAATGTCTGCTCGTCGAGCTTCACAGGGGTACGTTCGGGACCGAAGAGTCGTTCCACCGCCTCCTCGTCGAGGGTGGCGCCCGCGGAGGGGCTGATCGTCCCCAGGACGAGGGTGAGATCCTCGGCCTCCCTCGCGGCCTCGTCCAGATCGTGTTGTATCCGGGCGAGTATGAACTCCTCCGCCACCTCCGTCACAGGGGCGGCGGGCTCCCCGGCTTCGTCCCTGTGGCCCTCCTTCCTCTCGGTCTCCCGGCCTTCCGCCGGCTTCCTCTCCTTTCCCTCGGTCCTCCCGAGGGATTCCCGTCCCCCCTCGTCCGGAGGGGCCCTCCTCACCTCCTCACGGTTCGAGGCGGGCCGTGCGGGGCGGTGCCGGCCTATGAGGGCGAAGAGGAGGGTGACGAGGGTGTGGACCACAGCATACGCGGCGAGCCAGAGGAATGAGCGCCGGAGGATCGAGGCGACCGCCTCGGGCCGCACCTCCCACGTGAGGACCGAGAGCCCTATGCCGGCCTCCTGGATCCGCAGATCGTGGACGCCCTGGAGGAAATGAGTGCGCACCAGGGCCGCGGTCCCCTGTTCGGGCGATCCCTCGAGGAACGAGGTGGAGCGGGCCCGTACCAGGAGGGGGCCGTGCTCGTCGGTTATGAGGAGCGCGAGCACCCGGTCCTCCTCTCTGAGGAGCGAGTCGAAGAAACTGCGGACCGCGGAGACGGCCTTTTCCCTGTCCGCGGAACTCATGATGGCCGCCACCGTGTCCCTCACCCGAAATGCGAGCCGCTCGGCTTCGAGGGCCTCTTCCCGCGCCTCTTCCCTCACCAGGTAGCCCGTATAGCCGAGCAGACCTCCCAGTGTGAGGAGCGCCATCCAGGTGTAGGCGAGCATGAGTTTTTTCATCATAATGTATTATGGAACAAAAATTGAGGAATGTGAACGTTTTTTCGAGGAGGATCCCATGAAAGTGAGGGAGAGGATGCTTCCTCCGGGCTGGTACCCCGACGAAAAGGAGGAAGTGCTCGAGGAGATCGCAGGGTGGAAGCGTCTCGAGCGACGTCTTTCCACTCCTGCAGTGGCCTGTATCGTACCACACGCGGGGTGGTACTTCTCGGGAGAGCTCGCCTTCATGGGGATACGGAGCCTCGATCCCGAGGCGGAGGTGGTGGCCGTGGTGGGGGGACATCTCTCGGAACGTTCGCCTCTCCTCTACATGCCCGAGGACGGACTCTCCACTCCGTTGGGTGACCTCCCGGTGGAACGGCCGCTCGTGGAGACCCTCCGGGAGCACGTGCCCACCGAGCCCGATGTGTACCCCGACAACACGGTGGAGATCCAGCTTCCCCTCGTGAAGTACTGCTTCCCCCATGCGAGTGTGGTGGGCCTGCGGTGTCCGCCCCTCCTCGAGGTGGCCGAGCGCACCGCCCGGGTCCTCTACGACTACGGCAAGGAGACGGGGAAGAAGCCTGTGGTCATAGGTTCCACCGACCTCACCCACTACGGCCCCCAGTACGGGTTCACCCCGGTGGGGGTGGGAAGGCAGGCCGAGGAGTGGGTGCGGTTCTCCAACGACCAGGCCATCATCGAGGCCTTCACCTCGCTCGACACCGCGCGCGCCCTCGATCTCGCCCTCACCCGCTCGGCGGCCTGTTCGTGCGGCGGTGCGGCGGTGGCCATGGAGTACGCACGGCTGTGCGGGAGGGAGAAGGGCACCCTCCTCGCCTACATGCAGAGCTCGGAGAAGCATCCCTCCCGCTCCTTCGTAGGATACGCGGCGGTGGCGTTCTAGGGGGAAGGCGGCCATGGAGCTCGTGCGCGAGAGCACCTATCGTTACGTGATCCCCCCTCATGAGGATATGCGGGTGCCAGCCGTGGTGTACACCACCGAGGACCTTCTCCCCCTCCTCACGAAAGACGAGGCCCTGAGGCAGCTCACTAATGTGGCGCGACTCCCCGGGGTGGTGCGGTGCGCGGTGGGCATGCCCGACATGCACCAGGGGTACGCCTTCCCCATAGGCACGGTGGCGGCCTTCGACATAGAGGAGGGCGTGGTCTCACCCGGCGGGGTAGGGTTCGACATCAACTGTGGGGTGAGGGTCATCCGCACCTCCCTTACCGCCCCCGAGGTGAAGGGGGTCCTCGAGGAGCTCGGGAACATCCTCTTCGCCACCGTACCCGCAGGCCTTGGCTCCCGAGGGCTCGAGAAGTTCTCGCACAAGGAGGCCCGGCGTGCCATGAGGAAAGGGCTCGGATGGGCCCTGGAGAAAGGCATGGCGATGGAGGAGGACCTTGAAGCCACCGAGGAGGAGGGATGCCTCAAGGACGCCGACCCCCAGCTGGTGAGCGACGAGGCCCTCGACAGGGGCCGGGAGGAGTTCGGCACCCTGGGGAGCGGCAACCACTTCCTCGAGATCGACGTGGTGGAGAAGGTCTTCGATCCTAAGAAGGCGCAGGCGCTTGGGCTCTTCGAAGGGCAGGTGGTCATCTGGATCCACACTGGCTCGCGGGGCCTCGGCCACCAGATCGCCATGGACTACATGGAGAAGATGCGGCCCAGGATGGAGTCCTACGGGATCCCCCTCTTCGAGCGCGACTTCGTGAGCCTTCCGGTGAAGGCCCCCCAGTCCCAGGCCTACCTCGGCGCCATGGCAGCGGCCGCCAACTTCGCCTGGGTGAACCGGCAGCTCATCACCCACCGGGTGCGGGAGGCCTTCTCCCGGGTCTTCCGCAGGCCGGGGGACGAGCTCGGCCTCTTCCTCCTCTACGATGTGGCGCACAACATCGCCAAGTACGAGGTGTACAAGGTGGACGGTGCCGAACGGATGCTCCTCGTGCACCGCAAGGGCGCCACCAGGGCCTTCCCCGCAGGCCATCCCGCCCTCAGGGGCATCTTCCGCGAGGTGGGGCAGCCGATCCTCCTTCCCGGGGATATGAAGCGCGGGTCGTACATCCTGCTCGGCACGGAGCGGGCGCTCGAGGAGAGCTTCGGGAGCGTGGCCCACGGTGCGGGCAGGCAGATGAGCCGCCATGCGGCCAAAAAGGCGTTTGGTTTCAAGGAGATGCAGGAGGACCTCGCCCGGGATGAGATCCGCCTCTATGCGGTGGACAGAAGGCGGGCCCAGGAGGAGGCGCCGGGCGCCTACAAGGACGTGGATACGGTGGTGAAACCTCTCGTGGGGGAGGGGCTTGCAGTGCCGGTGGTTCGTACCCGGCCCCTCCTGGTGATCAAGGGGTAGGACGTGGTCTGGTACTTCGCCTACGGCGCCAACATGGACCCAGAGCTCATGCAGCGCCTGGGGTGCCGGTGGACGGAGCGGAGGCGGGGCTTCCTGTCGGCGCATTACAGGGAAAGGCTCCTCGCACGCCCGCTCCTTGACCTCCCGCCGTTCGTGCCTCAGAATAATAGGGACAAAGCTATATAGCACACGCGATGTGTTTCAAGGAGGGACCATGAAGATAGGATTCATCGGGCTCGGCTCACTGGGCTCCGCCATCGCCGGGAGGCTCGCCTCGTGCGGTCACGAGCTCCTCGTGTGGAACCGTACCAGGGAGAAGGCCGAGGCCTCTGGATTCCCGGTCGCTGATTCCCCTGCGGACCTCGTCTCACGGAGCGAGGTGGTGTGCCTCTGCCTCTTCGACAGCACGGCGGTGAGAGACGTGCTGTCGGGGGAGGACGGGATCTGCAGCGTCGATCTCTCGGGCAAGGTGGTCGTAGACTTCACCACCAACCACTACAAGGAGGTGACCTCCTTCTACGACCTCTGTCGTGCCCGTGGTGGGGAGTACCTGGAGTCTCCGGTCCTTGGCTCGGGGGTACCGGCCTCCAAGGGGGAGCTCACCGTGGTGGTGAGTGGAAAGGAGGATGCCTTCAAACGGGTGGAAGCCCCCCTCCTCTCCTGTATAGGCAGGCACATCTTCTATCTCGGTGAACCCGGCCTTGCGAGCAAGATGAAGGTGGTGAACAACCTCACCCTGGGGGTGTTCATGGCGGCCATTGCCGAGGCCCTGGCCGTGGGAGAGGCTGCGGGTATCTCCCGGCAGACGGTCCTCGACATCCTGTCGGTAGGAGGTGGTGAATCGCTCGTACTCCGGGCGAAGAAGGATCGGCTCGTGAAGGAGGATTTTTCCACCCACTTCTCCAACGCGCTCATCTACAAAGACCTGCACTGCCTCGAAGACCTCGCGTACGAGCTCAAGAAGAGCGTGCCCACGGCCGCAGCGGCGAAGGAGCTCTTCGCCCAGACCTTCACGCGCGGGTGCGCGCACGAGGACTTCTCCTCCGTGTGGAAGGTGGTGAGATGACCAGGCCTCTTTCCATGAAGTGAGTGTTCGGGGGAGACCTCCTTTCTTGACAGTCGTGATAAATTCTTTTCATATTGTGAAGACATACCTGCATGGAGGGACTCATGGGCGCACCCGATATAGAGAGGATTCGTCACTCTGCCGCGCACATCATGGCCGATGCGGTGCTCAGGCTCTTCCCGGAGGCAAAGTTCGCCATAGGGCCTGCCATCGATACCGGGTTCTACTACGATTTCGATCTTCCCCGTTCGCTCACGCCCGAGGATCTGGAGAAGATCGAGGAGCTCATGCGCAAGACCATTGAGGAGGACCTTCCTTTCGAGCGCGAGGTGATCTCCAGAGAGGAGGCGCGCGAGCTCTTCAAGGATCAGCCGTACAAGCTCGAGATCCTGGAGGAGATCCCCGAAGGGGAAGAGGTCTCCATCTACCGGCACGGTACCTTCGTGGATCTGTGCCGGGGCCCGCATGTGGAGCGGACCGGCCAGATCAACCCCGATGCGGTGAAGCTCCTCTCCATCGCCGGTGCCTACTGGCGGGGGGATGAACGACGGCCCATGCTCCAGCGGATCTACGGGACGGCATGGCACACGCCCAAGGAGCTCCGTCAGTACCTCGAACACCTCAAGGAGGTGGAGAAGCGCGACCACCGCAGGCTCGGCAAGGAGCTCGATCTCTTCTCGGTGCACGAGGAGGCGGGTCCCGGTCTCATCTACTGGCACCCCAAGGGGGCCCGGATCCGCCTCGAGATAGAGAACTTCTGGCGAGAGCAGCACCTTGCGCGGGGCTACGAGGTCCTCTACACCCCCCACATCGGCAAGGCGTGGCTCTGGGAGACCTCGGGGCACCTCTCGTTCTACAAGGAGAACATGTACGCCCCCATGGAGGTGGACAAGAGCGACTACTACATCAAGCCCATGAACTGTCCCTTCCACATCATGATCTACAAGACCAGGCTCAGGTCGTACAGGGAGCTCCCCCTCAGGTGGGCCGAGCTCGGCACGGTGTACCGGTATGAGCGATCGGGTGTGCTCCACGGGCTCCTGCGGGTGAGGGGGTTCACCCAGGACGACGCGCACATCTTCTGTACGCCCGAACAGATAGAGGACGAGATCTTGGAGACGCTCAGGTTCTCGCTCTTCATGTGGGAGACCTTCGGCTTCTCCGATGTGAAGGCCTACCTCTCCACGAGGCCTGAGAAGAGCGTGGGTGAGCCTGAACGATGGGAACAGGCCACCGGCTCGCTGCGAAAGGCGATCGAGCGAGAAGGGCTCGACTACGAGGTGGACGAGGGAGGCGGTGCCTTCTACGGCCCGAAGATCGATATCAAGGTGAGGGATGCGCTGGGGAGGGAGTGGCAGACCTCCACGATCCAGTTCGACTTCAACCTCCCGGAGCGGTTCGATATCACCTACGTGGATGCCGACGGGAGGGAGAAGCGGCCCTACATGGTGCACCGGGCGCTCCTCGGCTCGCTCGAGCGTTTCTTCGGGATCCTCATCGAGCACTACGGCGGGGCGTTCCCGGTGTGGCTCGCCCCTGTGCAGGTGGTGGTGATCCCGGTCTCGGATGTGTTCGCCGGGTATGCGCAGGAGGTGGTGAGGGCGCTGCGGGAGGCGGGGGTGCGGGCGGAGGCCGACCTCTCGGCGGACCGCATGAACGCCAAGATCCGCAAGGCCCAGCAGGAGAAGATCCCCTACGCGGTGATCGTGGGGCAGCGGGAGCAGGAGGGGCGGACGGTCTCGGTGCGGGTGAGGGGAGGGGAGCAGCGAAATGGGGTGGCGCTGGGGGCCTTTGTGGAGGATGTGGCGCGCAGGATGCGCGAGAGGGTGCTGGAGCTATGAAGACTCACACGAGGCAGCGAGAAAGAGGGGGATACATGCGACCGGATGATGCGGTGAGACGGCTCAAGGACTACTGGCGGGAGGTGGTGCTCCTCTCCCACGTACAGGCCCTCCTGGGCTGGGATCAGGAGACCTACATGCCCGAGGGGGCGGTGGAGGAGCGGGCGGCGCAGCAGGCCCTGCTCCAGGGGCTCATCCACCGGCGCAAGACCGCGCCCGAGGTGGGGGAACTGCTCGCGGCCGCGGGGGCGAGCGAGGAGCGGCCGGAGGGGGCGGAGGAGCTGGGCGAGGTGGAGCGCGCCCTGGTGCGGGAGACCTACCGGGAGTGGCGGAGGGCCACGAAGCTGCCGGAGGACCTCGTGCGACGGTTCGCGGAGACCACCAGCAGGGCCCAGGTGGTCTGGCAGCGGGCGAGGGCCGAGGACGATTTTGGGATGTTCGCCCCCCATCTCGAGGAGATCCTCTCCCTTGTGAGGGAGATCGCAGAGCGGCTCGGGTACGAGGAGCACCCCTACGATGCCCTCCTCGACGAGTACGAGCCGTACATGAAGGCCTCCCAGGTGCGGGCGGTCTTCGACCAGCTCGAAGGGCCCCTGGTCCGGCTTCTTGAGGAGATCATGGAGGCAGGCGAGGTGGACGACTCCCCCCTCCATCGGCACTTCCCGAGGGAAGGCCAGGAACAGGTCTCACGGCGTATCCTCACGGATATGGGCTTCGACTGGAAGAGGGGCCGGCTCGATGTCTCGGCCCATCCGTTCACCACGACCCTCGCTGAGGGGGACATCAGGATCACCACCCGTTACATGGAGGATTTCCTCCCCTCATCCCTCTTCGGTTCCATCCACGAGGGGGGGCATGCCCTCTACGAGCAGGGTATAGCCGAGGATCTGGCGGGAACCATCCTCGCGGACGGCACGTCCCTGGGGATCCACGAATCCCAGTCGAGGTTCTGGGAGAACGTGGTGGGGAGAAGCCGGGCCTTCTGGCAGAAGTACTTCCCGCTCCTCAAGGAGACGTTCTCGTCTCTCTCGGATGTGGAGTTCGAGAGATTCTATCGGGCCATAAACAAGGTGAAGCCCTCGCACATCAGGGTGGAGGCGGATGAGGTCACCTACAACCTCCACATCCTCCTCAGGTTCAGGCTCGAGCTCGCCCTGGTAGAGGGTCGCCTCGCCGTGAAGGATCTGCCTGAGGCCTGGCGGGAGGAGAGCAGGCGGCTCCTCGGCATCGTACCGGAACGGGATGCCGAGGGCGTCCTCCAGGACATCCACTGGTCGTTCGGGGGGATCGGCTACTTCCCCACCTACACCCTGGGGAACCTCTACAGCGCCCAGTTTGCCCGTGCGATGGAGCGCGATCTGGGAGACCTCTCCTCCCTCATCGCCGAGGCACGGTTCGACGCCATCCTCGGCTGGTTGCGGGAAAAGATCCACCGTCACGGCAGGACCTATCCCGCCCATGAGCTGTGCCTCCGGGCCACCGGTGAGACGCTGAACCCAGACTACTTCCTTTCGTATCTCAGAGGGAAGTACTCCGATGTCTACGGCCTATCTTGAGGCCCTCCTCGCATCACCCTCCTTCTGGTCGTTGCTCGTAGGAGCACCGACGGGTCTGGGGCTCGCGCTCGTGCTGTGGCGTACCCGGAAGAAGAGGCCCCGCCTTGAGTGGGGCTTCTTCCTTCTCTCCTTTGCCGTGCTCCTGTGGCTCTTAGGGATCTTCGTGACCGAACCGGAGGTGCTCACCAGCCGTGCGTTCATCCTGGGAGTGGTGTTCTGGGGCGCCATCATCTTCCTATGGAGGGTGTTCCTTCCCGTGGGTGTGGGTCTCTCTCTCGGATTCCTGCTCTTGCAGGTATGGACCCTTCTCGTGTTCCTGCCCGGATGGTATCCCGCCGCTCCTTCGGACACCCTCGCCCTCCTCACTCCCGTACGCGTCGAGGACGATCGAGTGCGGCTGGAACTCCTTTCCCCCCGCTTCCGTGGGGCGGACACCACGTACCTCACCGTGGGGCGGGGTACGCTCACGGTTTCCCTCGTATCCCTCCCTCCGGGTATGTGCCTCCTTCCGGCCCGGGTCTGGTGGCGACCGGGCGAGACCGGGGAGAACCCGGCCCCCTTCCTTGTCCGGGAGATGAAGGTGGAAACTCCCGCTGATTTCGAGCTCTTTGTCACCTATGTGTTGCGGGAAAAAGGTGGTCAACTCCTCCTCGTGAGAGACCGATAAGGACACTGACGGATCCCATGCAGATAGTGCTCTACAAGAAGGCGAAGGATACACACACCCACTACTACGAGATAAACGACCGGCAACTCCATCTCTTCTCGAGCTACGGGTTCACCGTGAGGTGGTGGAGGGAAGGGGCCTCTTCGAGGGAGCGCCACTACTCGTTCCCCTCACGGAGCGAGAGGGACTCCGCCCTCCAACGACTCCTCCAGAGAAAGTATCGAGAGGGCTACCGGGTGCTCTACCACTATTTCCGCCACAGGTTGCCGGCCGCCCTCCCCGGTCTCCTCCGTCGTATGGGAGGGGGATAGGCCCCCTACGGCTTCCCCGCCTCTTCCAGTTCGAACTCGTGGACCCTCTCCTTGAGTTCGTCCATTCGCAGCTTCATTTCCTGGGCGAGGCTGTCCACCTCGTGCATGGCCTTGCTGATCTCCCCGATCCCTCGCTCGATCTCTTCTATGCTCTGTTTCACCATCAGCGACGTGCTTTGCGTGCTCTCCGCTGCCTGGTGGATCTCGGAGATCCTTCCCGCGATTTCGTCCGATTCCCCTTTGATCTTTCCCGTGATCCGGGTGATGGTATGGATGTGTTCGAGGATCTGGGTGCTCGCCGTGGAGAGTTGCGTCATGATGGAAGCGATCTCCTCGAGGCTGTAGGTGAATTTCTTCATCTCCTCCCTGATGTGCTCGAAGGACTCTGCGCTCTCGTTGCTCGTCTGGAGGGCCTTCGTGACCTGTTCCGTCATGCCTTTGAGCGCTCGAGTGATACCTCCTGCGTGCTGCTCGGTGGATTCCGCCAGCTTCCGTATCTCTTCGGCGACGACCGCGAATCCCTTGCCGGCTTCCCCCGCGTGTGCGCTCTCGATCGCCGCGTTCATCGAGAGGATGTTGGTCTGTTCCGCGATGGAATCGATGATCTCGATGATCTCCTGGACGTTGGTGATCTCCCGCGAGACGGTGGAGATGACCTCCTGGGTGCCGGCGATCTTCTCCCCGTTCTCCCTGATGAGCTCCATGAGATGCTGGAGCCCTTCCCTCCTCTCCCGGGCGAGGCTGGAGGCCTGCTGGATGGCGGCATTCATCTCCTCTATGGCCGACGAACTCTCTGCGATGTGTGAGGCCTGCCGCTGTATGTCCTGGTGGATCTCCTCTATCCTCCCTACGATGGAAGAGATGGCCCCTCCGGTCACATCGATCGCCCGTTCGAGATGCTCCACCATTTCTCGGAAGGAGCCTATGTTCCTGGTGATCTCCTCCACGGACGCCGCCGATTCCGAAAGCCCTGTTGCGAGGGCGTTCTTGAGCGCCTCCACCTCCGCTGCCGCCTGCTGGACCGAGAGGAGGAAGGACCGCAGCACGTCCATCACCTGGGAGGTGTGGAGCGCAATCTCACCGAGTTCATCTCTCCGGCCTCCCAGGGTGTCGAGTTCCCTGATGATGGAGGGTGTGATCCTCTGTGTCTTGATCTCGCCGATAAGGGTGTTGATCATCCGGATCCGCTGAGAGAGGCTCCGGGTGATCCGTATGACGAGGAGGGCGGAGAGAAGAATCGAGAGCACGAGCAGAGAGATCACCCCTGTGTGGATCAGCTGTTTCGTTCGTGTGACGTGCGTCTGTACCTCCGAGGAAAGCCGCATGAGTTGTGAGGAGAAGAACTCCTCGGCCACATTGATGGTGGTATAGAGGTAGCCCATGGCTTGGGTGATGTAGTATCCCGCCATGCCTGACTCGCCCTGATTCGTGAGCAGGTCCACCTGTATCTGCAGGAGGCCCCGGCGGAACCGTTGCGGGATCTGGACATCGGTGAGGAGAGCGTTCACCTGCTGCTCAGTCTGGGAGAAGAAGCGCTTGTTGAGCCGCCAGAGGTGGGGGATCGCGAGGATGTCTTCTCTCAGGGATGCCGGAAGATACCGGACTCCACGATGGGTGGAGAGGGCCTCTATCCTCTCTTCCACCGTAGCGATCGCCTCCTTCCACCGGGCGAGGATGTCCTCGAGGTATTCCGTGGATCTGCGGGCGGTGTCGTAGGCGATGAGGTCTTTCGAGGCCGAGATGAAGTCGCCTGCGGCGAGGAGGAGGTTGTGCGTCTGGAGCTGCACATCCTCGAGCAGGGTCGAGAGGTGATTCTGCACCAGGAGGGATCCCATCCCCAGGAGGAGGAGGAATCCCGTAGCGAGCACCACGAGGAACAGCCGGGTTCGTAATTTCATGTATCCTCCGACTAACCCCGGGCCATAGGGCCCGGGGAGTGACAACTGTGTCGTATCCCTTACTATATCGCAAGTTGCTTATAAATCTAATGATTCTCTACTCTTTTGTCCACACGGCCCAGTCGTTCCCGTAGGCGGTGAGGGTCCACTCCGAAGAGGGGTTGTAGGACAGATCCGGCCCTATCTTCACGATGAGTACATCGTCTATACGGGCCACGTACTTCCCCGAGTCGGCGGCGAGCACGTCGACCGAACTCGTGGAAGTGATACCCTTGTTACGCCTTATCTGGATGAGGGTGCTGATCTTGTTCCTGAGGTCGCTTCCCCAGTCGAAGAAGTGGGGCCAATACACGCAGGGAACACCGGGATGGGTGAGGATGTAGGCGTATCCCTCTTCCACCTTGTCGGACGGGAAGGGCCAGAGGTTCTGCCCACCGCCGGGAGAGGGACCGGTATCGTGATTATCGATAAACGTGACCGACATCTGGGGCCACCATCCGATCGCCCCTATGGGCTTTCCTTGAGAGTCGACGAGGCGCCAGTACTCGCTCCGCTCCACGGCGAGCTGCAGCTGCCACTTGGTGGTGAAATCGAAGACCATGGACTTCCCCCCTGTGGCGTCGATCCAGTCCATGAGCCTCTGCCGGTGGTAGTTCACCGCATCTCCCGAGGCATAGTAGTCGCCCGTGATATCGGGCCAGAGTTCCCCCACCGAGAGGTAGGGGCTGGTGGCGTCGTTGTAGATTCCCACGTAGTACCCGCTGTATCCCCGCACGTAGTCGTAGCGCCACCCGTCGAATCCCATGCTGTGCTTGAGCCAGGAGAGCCAGTAGATGATCTCATCCTGTACGTCGTAGTAGGTGTGGTCGAGATCCCTTGCCGCCGAGAAGCCATCTCCGGTGTCGGGGTTCCCGGTTCCGTATCCCCACTCGTCGTCACTGGTGACTGCCCGGGCGTTGTCATCGAAAGCGGGGTCGGAAAAATCGGCCCAGTCGTAGGTCCCGACACGGTGGTTCACCACGATGTCGGCGAGTACCTTTATCCCCCTGCGGTGAAGGGCGCTGATTGCCGAGGTGAGTTGAGACTGCTCCCCATAAGAGGAAGAGAGGTTGTACCACTCCCTGGGAAGGTAGCCCTCATCCGATGCCGCATCGGAGGGAGGGGGAAGCCAGACTACCGTGAAGCCTGCCGAGGCGATGGTATCGGCGTTCTGAGCTATCACATCCCACCAGGGAATGGAGCTTTGATGGGATTCCCAGTGGAACCCCTGGAGCATGACGTCGGCACGCGAACCGAAGTAGGCCGCGCGGGACACCTCTCCTCCCTCTTCATCGTAGTGGGTGGGGCACCCCGTGATGAGTAGGATGAGGAAGAGGAGAGGGAGCCAGAGGTCGCGTCTGTCTCGTCTCATGGCATCCTCCTGTTAAATCGTTTGCAAAGTAATGGTACACCCTGTTTTCGCTTCTGTCAAATTTATTGCTTTAGAAAGTGCTGAAGGATGGCCTTGCATATAACCTCTTGTTTTCTGAACAAATAAAATTCTTAAAATTTTTCTTGCGCTCATGACGGGGTGGTGGTATAATAATGCAAGCGATTGCATAACATGATGGCCGATGTTGAGTGATTTTCTTTCGATTTGGAAGAGGATGAAGATATTATGAACAGTTATATCGTTTTTTTGAAAACAAATAACTATAAAAAGCGTTTACCATCGTTTTGCTCTTATAGTGAAAACGATGCCCTCGGTGAGGGCGATATATGACCTATGAGGAGGTCGTTATGAGAAGAGTCGTCTTGACAACCTTTCTTCTTGCCGTACTGATCCTACCTCTTGCGGCAGAGGTCTCCTGGACACTGGAGGAGGATGGACAGACGGTCACCGTCACCTGGGTCTATGAAGACCCCGATGCCCAGGAGGTGTATATCGCGGGTACGTTCAACTCCTGGGATCCTCAGGCCACCCTCATGACAAAGGAGGATGGAGGACGGTGGACGTATACGCGTCAGTTCTCCATCAACGACACGATCCAGTACAAGTTCGTGGTGGACGGAACGTGGGTCACCGATGAGACTGCCCCCGATTTCAAGGACGACGGTTTCGGGGGAAAGAACAGTTACCTCAACCTCATGCTCCTCATCAGCCAGGAAGCCCAGACTGAAGAGGGTGGGGCTGCCCCCAAGGTGAAGCTGCCCACCATGTCGCCTGTGACCTTCGGTACCTGGACGATTCTGCGAAGCGACACGGGTTTCCTCACGAGGGATCTCGCCACCGGAGAGAAGAGCGGGTTCGAGCTCGACTACTCCCTGCTCTATGCGAGCTCCTACTGGAAGCTCCAGGGCGACATCCTGCCCGGATGGAACATCTATGCCGAGCTGCAGGTGGCCGAAGCGAGCAAGTATCTCTACAAGGCGAGTACGGTGAAAGGGGAAGAACCCGAGGTGCCTTTCAAAGAGGGCCTGGAGGATGTGCTGGAGTCGGCCTTCCATCCTGCTGACGCATGGCTCAATGACACCTCGCCGGTGCTCGGTCATTTCAAAGTCCGCATCACCAATCCCTATGTGAACATCTATACGGGCTACAAGTGGTCGAAGGGGACGGAACACGTCTTTCTCTTCAATACCTCCAATGCCGACGACAACGATGCGAACGCCGGGTTCACCGAGCTCTCTCTCGGTGAGAAGCTCTCATCGATCGGAGATCGGGTGAGCCTCGATGTCGTGGTGGCTCCCAATAAGCGTCTGGGGACGGATGGGGTGTACAGTTGGTTCACCACCACCTATGACGATGCCTACACCCTCGATCTCGCCTTCAACTCCGTGACGGAGGAGGAGAGTCTCTTCAATTACAGCAGGAACCACAGGGGTATGTTCTCGATGGGAATAGGGGCCGAGCCTCTCGATGGGCTCTCCCTCAAGGCAGCATACCTCCTCTCCTACCAGGTGCTGGACAAGGAATTCCAGGACCTGACCGATGACAGTATGGCATGGGGGCTTGAAGGATCGTACCAGCGCGATACCTTCGGGGTGAGCCTCACCACGAAGCTCGCAGGTCCTCAGGCAACCACCATCTATGGGGATGACGATACCGTGAAGCCGGGGAATTTCTATGTGGAATGTACCCCCTGGTTCTCTCTGGATGGGGTCAGTCTTTCTCTCACCACTGAGGCCACCTTCACGAACGAGCTCGATAAGATCGGCGAAGAGGACAAGTCATTCTACTACAAGCCTCAGATCGATGCGGATCTCTCTCGGTGGGTGGGTATACCCCTCACCACCTCGCTCTACACACGGATGCAGATGGACTTTATCGGTGAAGACAGCGATCTCGGTTTCAAGCTCATGGATGTGGGATCCAAAACTTCATTCAAGAACCTCGCCTCGTTCCTTCCTGGGTTGGATGTCTACTATGCGGTGGCTCTCGCATACGGCGACTACGATGTGATCGAGAAAACCTACCCTGCTGAGGTGCTCTACAACACGCTCCTGGTCGATGCAACGCTGCCTCAGCAGATGGGCCTCACCACCGGTCTCATCGTGCGCAGCAACCTCAAGGAGGAGGACGATCCCACGCTTGTACCTTTTGGTATGACTATGGGGGCAAGCTGGACCGTGCCGTCGTCTTCCCTCAAGAATCCTGTGCTCTTCGCAAACATAGAATACAACTTCCATCCCTACGGGAAGGATGGAAAGGATGAGGTCTTCGACCTCGATGAGTATCGTCCCTCCAACCTGGACACCCAAGGCACCGCCAGGTTTGTGTGTGGACTGAGATGGGATTTCTAATGCCATGAGGAGGTTGGTATGAAACGGACGATTGGAAGACTGTTTTCAGTGGGTGTGATTGCGGTTCTCCTCTCCTCGTGTGAGGGAGACCTGCACAATCTGCTCACTGCGGATGTCTACTGGATCCCCAACAGTGAGGTCCAGGCCACTATAGAGGACCTGGGGCCCAGCAGCGTCGACCTCCAGGGCGGCTACGAGGTGGAATTGGTGATCCAGAACGCCCTCTGGCCCGGGGAGACCGAGCTCGCGCTCGCAGGTCAGATCCTGGGAAAGATCGAGAACGGGGCCGCCACTTATTACGGGGACATGTGGGGAACCGCGAAAGACAACCTCACCTTCACCCTGAGTGGAGGTACGGCCACCTACACCTTTGCGGTGATGCCCTCCTCCGGGTTCGAGAACTGGGAGAGGGGACCCTGGGTCACCGCCGATGTCGATGTCTCCTTCGCTGTGTTTGAGGCCGGCACCTGGGACAGGAAGATCGGATGCTGGGATGACGCGAAGGAGGGGGAGGATGGCAACTTCTTCCTCGACTTCGGTAGTATTCCCACAGGCCACAAGGTCCGCATCACTATAAACTGTGCGCTTGCTCAGGACCTGTGAGTTCCCTCCTGACACAGTGGGGAGCGTCGCTCCCCACTGTGTTTCTTTTGCTCTTATGGAAAGAGCGCAGTATATAGTTTTTATTATGAGAGGAGAGCGTATGCGGTACGACGTACGAATGGGTCTCCTCGCCGTGTTCCTGCTCGTTCCCCTCTTGGGGGTGTGGGCGGGAGGTAAGGCCGAGGAGGATGTGCTCTATGTGAACCTCGTGTGGCACCAGCACCAGCCCCTCTACTACAAGGAGGGGGATGTGTACTCCCGCCCCTGGGTGAGGGTGCACGCCACCAAGGACTACTACGACATGGCCGCTATCCTTGAGCAGTATCCCGACGTCCATGTCACCTTCAACCTCACCCCTGTGCTCCTCCGTCAGCTCGACGACTTCATCGCAGGGGCGAAGGACAAGTACTGGGTGCTCGGGGAAAAGCCCGCCTCACAGCTCACCAGGGAGGAGAAGCGGTTCATCCTGGAGCGGTTCTTCGATGCCAATCACGACAACCTCATACGCCCCTTCCCCCGTTACTGGGAGCTCATGAAGAAGCGGGATGCCGCGGGAGGCATCGATCGTGCGATCGATCTCTTCACCGAGCAGGACTTCAGGGACCTCCAGGTGTGGTTCCAGCTCGCCTGGTGTGATCCCGATCTGAGGGTCAAGGAGCCGCTCGCCTCGCTCGTGGCAAAGGGGCGGAACTTCTCGGAAGAGGACAAGAAGGTCCTCTTCGATGAGATCTCGCGCATCCTCGAGGAGGTGGTGCCCATACACAAGAAGCTCATGGCGCGGGGGCAGATCGAGGTGATCACCACGCCCTACGCCCACCCCATCCTCCCCCTCATCTACTCCACGAAGATCATGGAGAAAAACGATCCGGGCTCACCCATGCCTGAGCTCTTCTCCTATCCCAACGATGCGATCGCCCACCTTAAGAAGGCCCGCGAGGTCTACAAGGCCCACTTCGGGAGAGAACCCGTGGGGCTCTGGCCCGCCGAGGGGTCTGTCTCCCAGGAGATCGTGCCTCTCGTCGCGAGGGCGGGCTTCTCCTGGATGGCCTCCGGTGAGCAGGTCCTCGCCAAGTCGCTGGGACTGGAGGGGTTCACCAGGGATGCGAATGACACGGTGGAGCAGGCAGATCTCCTCTACCGGCCCTACTACGTGAAGGGACCGAAGGGCGAGAAGGTGGCTATCGTCTTCCGGGACAACAGGCTCTCGGATCTGGTCGGGTTCGAGTATTCGGGGATGAGCGGCAAGGCCGCGGTGGACGACCTGTTCAGCAGACTCTCTCGCATTAGGCAGAAGCTCAAGGGCAAGGGGGGGAAGGGGCCGTACCTCGTCTCGATCATCCTCGACGGCGAGAATGCGTGGGAACACTACAAGAACGACGGAAAGGACTTCTTCCACGAGCTCTACCGCAGGCTTTCCGAGACCCCCTGGGTGAAGACCATCACCCCCTCCGAGTTCCTCAGGCGGTTCCCCGAGCAGGAGACCATTGAGGAGCTCTGGCCCGGCTGCTGGTTCACCCCCGACTTCAGCACGTGGATAGGAGAGGAGGAGGAGAACAGGGCCTGGAACCTCCTGGGAATGGTGCGCGCCCATCTCGCGAAGTACGACATGTACCACTATCGAGAGGCGCCGCCTGAGGTGCTGGAGAAGGCCCTGGACTACATGTACCTCGCAGAGGGATCCGACTGGTTCTGGTGGTACGGTGCTGACCAGGATTCGGGGGTGGACGAATACTTCGACCACGCCTTCAGAACCCTCCTCAAGCGGGTCTATGAGACCCTGGGCGACCCGGTGCCGGCTCTTCTCGAGGTGCCCGTGATCGCCGAGCGGCCCGTCATGGAGACCGCGAGCCTTGAGACAGCGATACGGCCTATCATCGACGGGAGGATCGAGGCAGCCGAGTGGAAGGGGGCAGGGCGGTACGTGAAGCCCGGCGGTGTGCAGGCGGCCGCCCACGCAGAGCTCTCCGAGGTGCGGTATGGGGTGAGCAAGGAAGGGCTCGTGCTCGCCTATACCTCGCGGAATCCGTGGGACACCATCTTCACGGATGCGAGCATGGAGGTGTACTTCCAGCTTCCGGGATCCCCCGTGACCTCTGTGTTCAGGCTCGACGGGAAGCATGCCGTGGGATTCCCCGCGTCCCACGCCTTGCGGTACGATGGTACAGCCCTCGCATGGTACCAGGCCGATGAGAAGAAGGGCTGGGAGAAGGTGAAGTACGCGCCTCTGGCGGCGCGGGCGGGGCGGAACCTGGAAATCCTCCTTCCCTATGTGGGACTCCCTCCCATGGAGACAGGCCAGGAGGTGAGGATCAAGACCTTCCTCGTGGGACGTGAGGGGACGAGGGATGCCCTTCCCCAGGACGGCCACATCCGCGCGGTGCTTCCCGATACGGGGCAGACCACGACCCTCCTCGATGTGGCCGACCCGGAGGGCGATGACCACGGACCGGGTTCCTACACCTATCCGCTCGATCCTGTGTTCGCCCCGGGTTCCTTCGATGTGGTGGAGTTCTCGGTGGCGGAGGGGGTTGAGGATCTCATCTTCACCTTCCGCATGGCGAGTCCCATCGCCAATCCGTGGAACTCGCCCATAGGGCTCTCGCTCCAGACCTTCGACGTGTACCTCGACGTGATCCCGGGAGAGGGGGCGGCGAACTTCCTCGAGGGGCGGAACCTCACCACAGAAGGCGACTTCCTGTGGGACTACGCCGTCTGGGTGGAGGGATGGAACCAGAAGGTGCTCGTGCCGGCCGATCCTGCCGATCCCGTGTCGGGGTTCGTGGAGTCGACCGAGGTGAAGCCCCAGGTGCTCGTCCAGGCGGGTGCCGGGAAGGTCTCCATCCGCGTGCCCAAGCGCATCCTCGGGGATGCGCGGTCCTTCCGAGTGGCTGCGTGCGTCCTCAGCCAGGACGGCTTCCCCTCGGCAGGGGTGAGGAGGGTGCGTGACGTACAGGCCGAGGCGGCCCAATGGCGGTTCGGCGGCGCGCAAGGGGATACTCCCACCCGGGTGATCGACCTGGTGTGGGACGGAACGCCCTCCCAGGAGGAACAGCTCTCCAGGGGCGAGGTGCAGGCCTACACCGTGGAGAGGCCTGCGCCTTAGCGGGTCTCTCTCATAGCCGTCAGTGGAGAGGGGAGGGCCATGTGTCTTTCCCCTCTCTTTTTGTGGGGGGATCCTGACCGGGCAGAGCAGGAGGGAGGCCCTCGTCTTCAGGGTTCACGTCACATTCCGGAATGGCTATGGATGGAGGGGAAGCAGGGAGTTAGGTCTCCGCGGTGTGGGATTCCTCCTCGTGGGCGTACTGCCAGAGTTTGACGAGCTTCTCGGCGAGCGAGGCGGCGAGGATGACGCTCGCGGCCACGTCCACGGCGGGGAGGATGGTCCTGCTGAGAACTCGTGAGGTGATGAAGAGGTTGAGGATGTGGAGTCCGTAGACCACCATGATGGCGAAGATGCTCGTCTTGGAGAGGAGCGATGTCTCCACCTTCACCTTTCCCTTGATGAGGAGGATGATCCCCATCCCGAGGCCCTGGGTGAAGAGGCGCACGAGGACCACCCAGAGGAACCACATGGGGATGAGCCGGTAGGTGTAGAACACGATGGAGATCACCATGAGCACGGTGTAGTCGCTCATGCTGTCGAGGTAGGTGCCTATCTTGGTGATCTCCCCGGTCCTGCGGGCGATGAAACCGTCGAACAGGTCGGAGAGGAAGACGAGGCCCGTGAAGACCACCACCAGCACGGCGAGGGAGGGGTAGTCCCAGGTGATCACCAGGAGGATGGCGAGGGTGGGCATGGAGCTTATCCGGAAGAGGCTGAGGTAGTTGGGGATGTTGATCCGAAGGAGGAAGCGCCGGTGGGAGAGGTTGTAGAAGTCCTTCCGCTGGATGATGAGGAACCCGGCGAGCATGAGGTGGAAGAGCACCGAGAGGATGTAGTAGAGGAGGATACGGTCGTCGAATCCTATGTCGTAGAGCCAGAGGACGAGGAGCATGCCGAACCACTGGATGAGGCCCAGGAAGAGCACCGTGCCGCAGATGTGGGCGATGGGGATGTACGTCTCTTTTTTCATTGGTTCTACTCTACCCATCGCCCCGCCGGCTGTCAACAAACGATCCCCGAGAACGGTGCGCCTTGACAGGGGCTTTTTCGGATCCATAAAATTGGGTATCTTTTCGATACCACAGAGAAAGATCCTGGACTCTCACGGAGGCGCGCCTTGTACAAGCCTGTCGATCCCAAAGTATCGTTCCCCAAGATGGAAGAGGACATCCTCGCGTTCTGGCAGGAGCATGGTATCTTCGAGAAGTCCATCGCCCGGCGTGCGGGGGCGGAGGAGTATGTGTTCTACGACGGTCCTCCGTTCGCCACAGGGCTTCCCCACTTCGGGCACTTCGTTCCGGGTACCGTGAAGGATATCTTTCCCCGTTACAAGACGATGCGGGGCTACAAGGTGGAGCGTCGTTTCGGATGGGACTGCCACGGTCTCCCTGTTGAGTACGAGATGGAGAAGGAGCTGGGGATCTCGGGGAAACGCCAGATCGAGGAGTACGGCGTGGCGCGCTTCAACGAGGCGTGTCGTTCCATCGTGCTGCGGTACGTGAAGGAGTGGCGCCAGATCGTCACCCGGATGGGCCGCTGGGTCGACTTCGACAACGACTACAAGACCATGGACCCGGACTACATGGAGACGATCTGGTGGGTGATGAAGCAGCTGTGGGAGAAGGGGCTCCTCTACGAGGGGTACTACATCCTTCCGTATTGTCCGCGGTGTTCCACCGTGCTCTCCAACCACGAGCTCAATCTGGGCGGGTATCAGGACGTGCACGATCCCGCCATCACCGTGCGGTTCCGCGTGAAGGACGACAACCCGAAGGGATGGAAGGATACCTACATCCTCGCCTGGACGACCACGCCCTGGACCCTTCCCTCCAACCTCGCCCTGGCGTTGGGGCCCGATATCGAGTACGTGCGGGTGAAGGATGGTGAGGACTACTACGTCCTCGCGAAGGAGCGTCTGTCGACCTACTACCGGAGCGAGGACGAGTACGAGATCGTGGAGACCTTCACGGGCAAGGATGCGGTGGGGATCCCCTACGAGCCGCTCTTCCCCTATTTCGCGGATCTGGCCGGTCAGGGTGCCTTCCGCACCTGGACGGGCGAGTTCGTGACCACGGAGGAGGGCACCGGCATCGTCCACATCGCGCCCGGGTTCGGCGAAGACGACTACCGGCTCCTCAAGGATTCGGGGCTCCCGGTGGTCTGTCCGGTGGATGCCGAGGGGCGATTCACCGGAGAGGTGGGCGACTACGAGGGGCTCTTCGTGAAGGATGCCGACAAGGAGATCATCCGGCGGCTCAAGGAGGAGGGGAAGCTCGTCAAGCGGGAGCAGTACCTCCACGCCTACCCGCACTGCTGGCGGTGTAAGTCGCCGCTCATCTATCGGGCGATCTCCTCGTGGTTCGTCGCCGTGGAGAAGATAAAGGAGAGGATGATCGCGAACAACGAGAAGATCTACTGGATGCCCTCCCATATCAAGCACGGCAGGTTCGGCAAGTGGCTCGAGAACGCGCGCGACTGGGCCATCTCGCGGAACCGCTACTGGGGGAATCCGCTCCCGATATGGCGGTGTGAGGCGTGCGGTCACACCGAGTGTATCGGTTCGCGTCAGGAGCTTAAGGAGAAGAGCGGGGTGTGGCCCGAGGACCTGCACAAGCATTTCGTGGACGAGATCACCTATCCGTGTCCGTCGTGCGGGGGGACCATGCGCAGGATCCCCGAGGTGCTCGACTGCTGGTTCGAGTCGGGGGCCATGCCGTATGCGCAGAATCACTATCCGTTCGAGAACAAGGAGAAGTTCGAACGCCACTTCCCGGCCGACTTCGTCTGCGAGGGGATCGACCAGACGAGGGGCTGGTTCTACACCCTCCTCGTGCTCTCCACGGCGCTCTTCGACAAGCCGCCGTTCCTCAATAACATCACCACCGGCCTGGTGCTCGCGGCCGACGGGAAGAAGATGAGCAAGTCCGAGCGGAACTACACCGATCCCAAGGATGTCATCGAGACCTTCGGGGCGGATGCGCTCAGGCTCTTCCTCATGCATTCGGCGGTGGTGCGGGCCGAGGAGCTGCGCTACTCCGATGAGGGGGTGCGCGAGGTGCTCAAGAACGTGCTCATCCCTCTCTGGAATGCGTATGCGTTCTTCGTGACGTACGCGAACATAGACGGTATCCGGCCCACCGCTCCGCCGGAGGATCCGGCCCATCCGCTCGATCGCTGGATCCTCTCGGAGGCGCAGCGTCTGGTGCTCACGGTGACCGAGGAGATGGACCGCTACGATCTGGTGCGGGCCATCGACCCGATCGTGGCGTTCATCGACAGCCTCAACAACTGGTACATCCGCAGGTCGCGTCGCCGGTTCTGGAAGTCGGAGAGCGATGCGGACAAGCGGGAGGCGTATGCCACGCTCTGGACCGTGCTCATGACCCTGGTGAAGGTGGCGGCGCCGATTGTCCCGTTCATCACCGAGGAGATCTACCGGAACCTCCGCACCGAGGAGATGCCCGACTCGGTCCACCTCTGCGACTGGCCCGAGGTGGACGAGCGGCGCAGGGATACGGTGCTCGAGGAGAAGATGCGGATCGTGCGGCGGGCGGTGAGTCTGGGCAGGGCCCTCCGGAGCGAGCACAACATCAAGACCCGTCAGCCGCTCAAGGCGATCTACCTGGTGACGAGGGACGAGCACGAGCGGAGGGTCCTCATGGAGATGGAGGACATCGTCCGCGAAGAGCTGAACGTGAAGCAGGTGGTCTACCGCGAGAACGAGGACGACGTGGTGGAATACCGGGCCAAGCCCAACTATCCGGTGCTCGGAAAGCGTCTCGGGCCGCTCATGAAGAAGGCGGCTCGGCGTATCGAGGCGCTCTCGATGGAGGAGATAAAGGGGTTGCTCGACGGGGCCACCTTGGTGCTCGACCTCGACGGCGAGCGGCTCGAGCTCACGAGCGAGGGGATCGTGGTGCAGCGGATCGAGAAGGCGGGGCTGAAGGTGCTCAACGAGGGGTCGCTCACGGTGGCGCTCGATACCGAGCTCTCTGCGGAGCTCGTCCGCGAGGGGTTGGTACGGGATTTCGTGCGTGTGGTGCAGAACTTCCGGAAGGAGAAGGGGCTCGAGGTGACCGATCGGATCCGGCTCCACTACCAGGTGCCGGACGACCTCGCGGAGGCGATCGAGGCCTTCAAGGAGTATGTGATGAACGAGACCCTCGCGGTGGCGCTCGTCCCGAGGGATGATGGGCAGGGGCTCGAGCGGGTCTCGTGCGGTGATGCGGAGTGCGGGCTCGTGGTGGAGCGGGTGGAGGAGTAGGGATGCACAGGCGGGCAGGTTGGGGTCTCCTCTTCGTGCTGGTCTTCGCCGGGTGTGCCACCGGGCCTGCGGTGCTCGAACGGGTGTACGTGCCCGAAGGGGGTGCGTCGGTGAGGGTGGATGTGACGAGGCCGGGGGGAAGGGCGTTGGCGGGGTGGTTCGTGGAGAGGATGGGTGCGGGGGAGGTGGTGCGGGAGGTGTTGGGACGGAGCAGGGAGGTGTTCCTGGTGAGGGGCGATGGGGGGTGGTTCGTGTGGTGCGTGGGAGGGTTTCCGGGGACGTTGTGGAGGTTGGGGCTCGGGGTCGAGGGGTGGGAGAGAGGGGGGGAGCTGGACTATCCCGGGGTGGGTGAGGTGGAGTGGTTCGAGGGGAAGGACGGTGAGGGGGTGGTGCTGGTGGGTCGGGCGGCGGTGGGGTATGCGGAGCAGGGGTGGGAGGGGGTGAGGTGGCGTGAGGTGCGGGAGGTGTTCGCCTGGCCGACACGGGATGCGGAGGTGGTGTGGGAGGCGGGGGCGGTGCCGGTGGTGGGGACGCTCGCAGGGATGGAGCGGGTGCGCTGGTGGGGGGTGGAGGAGGAGGGTGTGTGGGAGCACGGGATGCGGTGGGAGTACGGGGAGGGGGTGTCGCTACGGGGTGTGCGTACGCTCCTCCGCCTGGTGCTTCCCGGGATGTTCGCGGCGGTCTTCGAGCGGGATTTTCTCGATACGTGGAACGCGTTGGAGTTCACGGAGGAGGGGGAGGCGTTGGGGGTGCGGTTGCCGGTGGTGTCGCAGGGGGAGCTGGAGCGGGCGTTGGAGGCGTGGTTCGGCTTGGGGGAGTAGTGGGGCCGTGGGGCCGTGGGGCGCACGCCCCGCGGGAGTACGTGATGTACGAGGAGGTATGTCCTATGCGGGATGTCGACGTGGTGGTGGTGGATTACGAGGCCGGAAACCTGAGGTCGGTGGAGACGGCCCTCTCGGCTCTGGGCGTGCGGTACGTGGTGAGCGGGGATCCGGAGGTGGTGCGGCGCGCGGGCCGAGTGGTGGTGCCGGGGGTGGGGGAGGCGAGGGCGTGTATGGGGGTGTTGGGGGAGCGGGGGCTGGATGAGGCGTTGCGGGAGGTGGTGGAGCAGGGGGTTCCCTTCCTGGGAATCTGCATAGGGTGCCAGCTGGTGCTCGAGTTCTCCGAAGAGCGGGAGACCGATACGCTAGGCTTCCTCAGGGGGCGCGTGGTGCGATTCCCCTCCCTACCCGGGCTCAAGGTGCCGCACATGGGTTGGAACGGGGTGGAACACGTGAAACCGCATCCGCTCTTCGAGGGGATCCCCTCCGGTGCCTCGTTCTATTTCGTGCATTCCTACTATCCCGTGCCGGAGGAGAAGGAATCCATCGTGGCCACCACGGAGTACGGCGTGCGCTTCGCCTCGGCGTTCGCAAAGGATAATCTCTTCGCCGTGCAGTTTCACCCTGAGAAGTCGGGTCCCTACGGGCTCAGGCTCCTCGAGAACTTTTTCAGTCTCTAGGGGGCGGATATGTTCAAGAAGCGCATCATCGTGTGCCTCGATGTGAAGGATGGTAAGACCACGAAGGGGGTGAAGTTCAAGGGGAACGTGGACATAGGGGATCCGGTGGAGATGGCGAAGCGCTACTACGAGCAGGGGGTCGACGAACTCGTCTTCTACGACATCACCGCCTCCGCCGAGCGGCGGAAGATCATGACCGAGGTGGTGGCGCGCGTGGCCGAACAGATCTTCATCCCCTTTGCCGTGGGGGGCGGGATCGGCTCGGTGGAGGACATGAGGGCGGTGCTTCTCGCCGGGGCGGAGAAGGTGAGCGTGAACAGCCAGGCGGTGCGCAATCCTGCCGTCATAGAGGAAGGCGCCGGCCTCTTCGGGAGCCAGTGCGTGGTACTGGGGATGGACGTGCTCAAGGACCCCTCGATGCCCTCGGGGTATCGCGTGGTGATCGACGGAGGAAGGACCCCCACCGATCTCGATGCCCTCGAGTGGGCGAAGAGGGCCGAACGGTTGGGGGCGGGTGAGATCGTGCTCAACTCCATCGATGCCGATGGGACGCAGGAGGGGTATGAGCTCACGGTGACGCGCATGATCTCGGAGGCGGTGGATATCCCGGTGGTGGCCTCGGGAGGAGCCGGGCGTCCCGAACACCTCAGGGATGTCTTCATCCAAGGGAAGGCGGATGCTGCCCTCATTGCCTCGATGGTACACTACGGAGCGTACACCATTCCCGGGATCAAGCGATACCTCGCCTCTGAGGGGATTCCTGTCCGGATGGACGGCATCCCTTCGGAAGCCTGACCCTCTTGTCATAGGTTTTCCCCTATAGTATATTCCCTACAAAGCGTGGTTCGTGATGATTCCCACCTAGACGACGAGTATGAAGTGAGAAGGAGGGTGCTATGCCCACGTACGAATACGAGTGTACGAGTTGCGGACATGTGTTCGAGGCGTTTCAGTCGATTTCGGAAGAGCCGATACGAGAATGCCCTGAGTGCGGGAATACCGTGAGGCGGCTCATAAGCGGTGGAACCGGTGTGATCTTCAAGGGGAGCGGGTTCTATGTGACGGACTCGAAGAAAAATTCGTCATCCTCCGAGAAGAAAGAGAAAAAGTCGTCGGACTCTGCAGCATGATGAGCTCGCTCATATGTGAATCGGGCCGAAGGCCCGGTTTTTTTATGTCTTTTCAGGTTCTCCTTGTGTGAAGACGAGGTGTTCCGATCTCTCGGCGGCCTCCTCCAGGTGCGGTTCGAGCTCGAGTGCCTGGTAGGCCGCTCTCATCGGTTCGAAGTGAGGCCGGATGAGAGGATGTTCCGGAGAGAAGAGCGTGCAGCAGTCCGCATAGGGGAGGATGGATGTCTCGAAGGTTCCGATTCGCCGCGCGAGGGCGATGATCTCCTGCTTGTCCATCCCCACGAGGGGGCGGAAGACGGGCAGATCGGTGGTGTGCTGGGTGAACCTCATGCTCTCCGCGGTCTGACTCGCAACCTGTCCCAGACTTTCTCCCGTGATGAGGCAGGATGCACCCACGCGTCCGGCGAGGATGGTGGCGATGCGGACCATGGCGGCCCGCATGTGGAGGGTGATCTCGTTCTTCCGGGCATGCCGATTGATGTGGATCTGGGCCTCGGTGAAGGGTACCACGTGGAGGTCAACCCGCCCCGTCCACCGGCTCAGGATGGCGGCGAGGGTTTCCACCTTCTTGCGGGCGTCGTCCGAGGTGTAGGGATAGGTGTGGAAGTAGGCGGCGTGGAGTGCAAGCCCTCGTTTTGCCATGAGATAGCCGGCCACCGGGGAATCGATGCCGCCCGAGAGGAGGAGCATGCCGGTCCCGCTCGATCCCACCGGCAGCCCCCCGGGACCGGGCACTTCTTCCCAGAAGAGGTAGGCCTTGTCCCTGATCTCCACCTTGATGCTCCAGTCGGGGCGGGTCATCCGAACGGAGAGCCTGGGATCGTGTTCGAGGAGGAGGGCGCCGAGTTCTTTTGCGATGTCGTAGGAGGTGAGGGGGAAGCTCTTGTCGGTACGCTTGGCCTCTATCTTGAAGACGGTAGTCCCGGTGGTCTCTACCGCCTCCCGGGCCAGGAGGAGGGCGGCTTCCTTTATGGCCTCCATCTCCTTGGGAAGCTCGAGGGCGGGTGCGTATTTCACGATCCCGAAGGTCGAGCCGAGAGCCTCCCTCACTCTGCTCTCCTGCTCGGGGCTGCAGGCGATGTAGAACCGCTGGTGTTTGTGCTCGATCTGGACGTCTCCGCCGATGCGTTGGAGTATATTCCTCTTGAGCGTCTCCTCGAAGAAACCCTTGTTCTCGCCCTTGAGGGTGAGTTCGCCGCACATCACGATGAACACCTTCCTCATCCCGTACTCCTTTCGGTCTCAGATTGATGGCTCCACCGACTTCCGTGGGGTCGAAATCCCTATGCGCAGGAGGCGATCCTGCTCCGGCTCGAGATCATCGGGCCACCTTCATGAGGAGTGGGAGTTCCTTCCTCGCATATCGCAGGAACTCCTCGATGTCATCCTCCGTGGTGTCGGGGCCGATGGAAATGCGTATGCTCGAGAAGCTCAGCCCGTCCGGGATACCCATCGCATCGAGCACCCTTCTTCCCTTGCCCTTGTGAGAGGCACAGGCCGATCCGGTGGAGACCGCGAATCCGGCATCGTTCAGGACCCGCTGTATGACCTCGCCGGGGACGGGTGGAAAACTCACGGTGAGGATGAAAGGGGAGTAGCGTTCGGGGGCGACGAGCCGGTCCCGGGGAAGGATGTGCACCCCCTTCATCCCGCACAGGCCCTCGATGAGGCGGCCCATGAGGCGGGAGGCCTGTTCCGCCCCTTCCTCACGTCGGCGTACCGCCCGACTGAGGGCTTCCGCACCCGCCACGATGCCGGGCAGGTTCTCTGTGCCCGGCCGCATCCCCCACTCCTGACCACCGCCCGCGTAGAGCACCTCTATCTGTCGGGCGAGGTAGAGTATCCCCACCCCCCGCGGCCCTCTGAACTTGTGCATGCTCACCGAGGCCGAATCCACTCCCAATGCCTCGAGGTCTACCGGTATCTTACCCACCGCCTGCACCACATCGGAGTGGATGTGGACTCGTCTTCCGGCCCGCTCCCGCACCGCCTCCGCGATTTCTCCCACCGGCTGGATGGCCCCCGTCTCGTTGTTCACCAGCATCACGCTCACGAGGAGGGTGTCGGGTCTCACCGCTTCCACGACATCCTCGGGGTTGAGTATCCCGTCCGGTCGGGGCCGCACGCTCGTCACCTCGTAACCCAGGCGCTTGAGGAGGAGTGCCGGCTCCCAGGCCGAGGAGTGCTCGACGGCGGAGGTCACCACATGGCCCTCTCTCCGCCTGAGCAGCAGCGACGTGAAGACGATGTTGTTCGACTCCGTCGCCCCGGAGGTGAAGTATATGCGTTCCGCCTTGGTCCCGAGGGCCGTGGCCGTTTTCTCCCGTGCCTCGTGGAGCGCCTCCTGGGCCTTGCGGCCCATGGTGTGGAGGGAGGAGGGATTGGCGAACAGGTCTTCCGCAACCCGACGTTGCAGGTCGAGGATCTCGGGATCGGGTGGGGAAGTGGCGGCCCAGTCCAGGTACACCCTCATAGCGGCTCAACTATACCGCAAAGGTCCTCCTCCTTCAAGGCGAACCGCTCATGCGGGGAACGTCCGTGGCGGACGGGCGCCGGGAACGAGGGGGGAATCCGGAAGGGTTCCTCTGGTTCCGGGATCCAATCAAGAGAAAAGATTCGATTACCCTGCCCGTTGTACGTTTGACCGTGATGTCGGTATATTAGGAATATGGTTCATGCGGATCCGTGGACGGAATCTCCTTTTGGCCATTCTTGTTCGAAAAAACATTTGCAATTTTTGGAGAAATTGTGTATCCTGGAGATGCGTCTCAGTCATAGGCCGAGTGCTATTTCTTAATGCGGTAATCATGTGGAGCGGATCATGGACGAGAAGGGAAAGTTGCTCTGTTTCAAGGAAGAGCTCGTGGAACAGTACGCGAGGAAGTTGAAGGCCTGCGGGCATCCCGTACGCCTCAAGTTGTTGTGCCTCATCGCCACAGGGGAGGAACCCTGTGTCTCCGATCTGTGGACTTGTCTCGAGCAACCTCAGCCGGTGGTGTCGCAGCATCTGGCGGTGCTGAAGGAACACGGCATAGTCCGGGCCGATGTGAAAGGCAACAAACGTACCTATTCACTGGTCGACCCTTTTGTGAAGGAACTCCTCTCCCTCATCCTGAGTCGAGAGAGGGAGACATCTCCATGACCTCCCGCGGCTGAGGGGTGTTGGGGGACTCGACGAACAGGAGTAGATGAGGAAGGCCCTCTCTTCTCCAAGAAGAGGGCCCTCTCACATCGGCTTTATCTGTTTAGAACCTTTCGATCAGATTGAGTACGTTTATCCCGAAGTTCACCAGGGTGTTGAAGAAGCCCACCACCACCGAGACATCCGCCATGGTGTCCGTGGCGTACTTCCAGGCATTGTTGCCTGCGTAGATCACCGTGCCCGGTTCCTCCACCACCGTGGTGAGGTCCACCTTGGTGGCCGTACCGTCGGCGGAGACGAAGTAGAGGGCATCAGGACTCCCGGTCTTTGGGTCGAGGCCGTGGGCGAGAGCGAGGTACTCTCCCACCGTGTACCCCGCCGCGAAGGGGAAGGACCCGGGGCTGTTCACGTTGCCCCCCACGAAGACCTTGAGCGGCTTCATGGGCACCACGAAGTAGTCCCCCGGCTTGAGAGGCACATCCATGCCCGTATCACCGGTCTCCCAGAGTGCGGAGAGGTGGGGCAGGACGAGGCTGGATCCGTCTTTCCTGATGATACGCGCCTTCTCGGCGGCGGCGTACGGCGTGGGTCCTCCTACCAGTTTGAGGACCTCCAAGACACTCATGCCCTCGTGATAGGGGATACTCACCCTGACGGGGGTCTCGGGGATGGCACGCGCCTCGGGTTTTTCCGCGCTCGTTCCAAAGAATGCCCCTTCCACCACGACGGAACCCGCCTGTTCGAGCCGGGAGGAGATCGATATGATGTCACCGTTCTGAAGCACGAAGCGGTCCGCCTCATCGAGGGATGTCGTGAGGGTGCGGTACTGGCCTCCCTCGTCGAGTCTGAGCACCATGACATCGGGTGAGGCAGTGGGAAGTACACCCCCTGCAAAGGAGAGCATGGTCGCGAGCGTATCCCCCTCCACGAGCTCAAACGAGCCGGGATTGAGGACCGCGCCCTGTATCTTTACTCCCTGTTCCGCCACCGGCACGTGGATCTTGTCCCCGGGCTTGAGACGGGGGTTCTGGGTCTCGTCCCCGAAGGCGAGAAAGGCGAGAAGGTCGTATGAGGTCACGGTACCCTTTCGTTCGAGCTGCACATGCCTCAGGCTCGCTTCCTCCCTGGGGCCCCCCGCTGCTCCGAGGGCCTCGTAGAGGGTCATGAGGGAGTATGCCGTCGTCTTGCCGGGAGTCTGCACCGCACCGTATACGACCAGATCGAAGACCGCAGGCACGGTGAGGGTGAAGTCCACGTACTGGAGTGAGACTCGGTTTTTTATTCCTTGAAGCACCGCCTTCCGGAGATCCTGGAAGGTCCTCCCACGGGCGTTGATGGTCCCCAGGAAGGGCACTTCCATGGTGTAGTCCTGCTGGAGGGGGATCTGGATGGTTTTCACCTCTCCACCGTTGATGAGCCCCCCCAGGCCCAGGGTGAGGGTATAGACATCACCCGGCACGGGTTCATAGTCGGGTATGTGCTGTATCTTCTGCGCGATCTCTTCTTTGTCGAGTCCGGAAAGGGTGATGTTTCCTGCAACCACCAGTACTGCAAGAAAAAACAGGGTTTTCTTCATGCAGGCATCCTAGCAGAGCGTCCGCAGGGGGTCAACCGGTACTCCCTGGCATCCGGGAATGGGGAACGAAAAAAAGAGACCGGGATGACCCGGTCTCCTGTGCTCTGGATCGTCGTTTTCTTTATTAGTAGTAACGATATGAAGAGCCACGTGAGCGATCGCCTCCGAATGAGGATCGGCCTCCTCGCTCATGGGCCTTGTTGACCCTCAGCTGTCTGCCATCGACCTCATGCTGGTTGAGCGCGCTGATAGCAGCTTCGCCCGCCTCTTCGCTCGCCATTTCCACAAAACCGAAGCCTTTGGAAAAGCCCGAATCACGATCGGTGATGATCTTCACCGACTCGACCTCTCCGTACTGCTCGAAGAGCTGGCGGAGCGTGTCCTCTGTGGTCTGGTAATTGAGATTACCCGCGTAAATCTTGAAAGACATACAAAAAAATCCTCTTTCCCCGAAGGGAGTGAACAGTAACTCTATCTACGATAGAGGAGCATCGGGAAGGATTCAGAGAGAAAGGTTCTTGTGAGCCTGACGTTCTGCCATTCCTGTTACTCACGTGTAAGATATCCCTTCGGGCGACGAATGTCAAGCGGATGTGTGAAATATCCTGACATTTTCCAAGGGTTGCATGCTGAGAGGTGCTTTCCGGGATGGGTGCCGGGGTGATGTCGTACCGGCATGGAGTGGAATCGTATTGAAGAAACACACAGTCATGGCAATTAGTTAATTCATAAAACTTACTTTTTCTCTATATCTTATAATATAGCAATAATTAAATTAAAATAAAAAAATTTGACTAAGTAAATACTCTGTGGTATGCTGTCTGTATATCGTTACCATGGAGGTGATGCCATGAAAAGATCGTTCTTGTGCGTCCTCCTCGCAGGGGGGCTTCTCTTGATCGGGGGCTGCCTCGTTCCACTGGGGCCTTCGGAAAGGGAAGGAGGAGAGTCGGCTCGCGCCGCGGCCGGAGGACTCCCCTACCACATCGTGGTGTACTTCCCCGAGTGGGGTATCTATGCGGGGCACAACTACTACTATCCGGAGCACGTGCCGTTCGAGTACATCACCCACCTCAACTACGCCTTTCTCGAAATAAAGAAGGTGGGTACTAACCAGTTCCAGTTGGGTATTATTGATTCATGGGCAAGTCTTCAGAAGGCGTATGGTACGTGGGATCAGACCGAACGGATGGGGAACATAAGGGAGCTCAAGTACCAGCGAGATCTTCGAAATCCGAACGTGAAGCTCCTGTTCTCAGTGGGTGGATGGTCTAGAAGCGGTTATTTCTCTGAGATGGCCTACACC
This sequence comes from Spirochaeta thermophila DSM 6192, assembly GCF_000147075.1. Taxonomy (NCBI): domain Bacteria; kingdom Pseudomonadati; phylum Spirochaetota; class Spirochaetia; order Winmispirales; family Winmispiraceae; genus Winmispira; species Winmispira thermophila. The sequence continues at coordinate 1,737,025 of NC_014484.1, read as the reverse complement.
CCAGAAGGTCGAGCGAGTTTTATCCAGAGCTGTATCGAGTACTTGAGGACGTATGGCTATGATGGCATCGATATCGACTGGGAATGGCCTGGTGTCTACAGAGCGCCTTCTAATAGTCCTCCCGGAGATCAAGGCAATCCAGTCTATGGTACTCCTGAGGAAGATAAGCGGAACTTCACTCTTCTCCTGAAGGAACTCCGAGCTGCCTTGGATCAGGCTGGTCAGCAGGATGGTAAGCATTATCTCCTCACTGTGGCAGTGGGTGCCGGAAAAGACAAGATCGATATGACAGAACCGAATGTGTACCACCAGTATGTCGACTACATTGGACTTATGACATATGACTTCCATGGTGGATGGGAGAACGTGACGAATCATCAGTCTCCCCTCTATCCTAATCCCAATGATCCTTCAGAGTATCGTGACACCTATAACATAGATTGGGTGGTGAAGTACTTCAGTGGGCAGTACAGTGTGCCTAAAGAGAAGTTAGTGGTAGGGCTCCCCTATTATTCTCGTGGATGGAAAGGAGTAGATCCAAATACCGGGATCAATGGTCTTTTTGCTCAGGCTCAGGGTGCGGCTGATACAGGGGCATGGGATGGCCATACCGCTCCTTACTATCAGACTCGAGCGTGGGGACAGGGGGCAGATGGATTTATCCGCTACTGGGATGATACGGCGAAGGTTCCATGGCTTTACAACCCCTCTACAGGGTATATGTGGACATTCGAAGATCTTGAGAGCATCACCATTAAGGCCAACTATCTGAAGCAGAATGGGTATGGAGGATTCCTTATCTGGGATATTACGGGTGACTATCCGAATGTAGCAAATGGAGAAAAGGGAGCGGAGCTTACCAAGGCTATTTATGAGCTGTTTGGTGGTGATAGTGTTCCATCCCCCACGCCTACGCCTAGCACTACACCCACGCCCTCACCCACTCCTACGGCGACACCTAGCCCGACACCGACGCCTACACCTACGTCCACTCCTACCTCTACACCGAGTCCCACTCCCACGCCGACCGTGACGCCCACCCCGACACCTACGGGGACCGCGTATCCGGTGTGGGATCCGTCCCAGGTGTACGTGGGCGGTGACAGGGTGTACTGGAACGGCCATAACTGGGAGGCGCGGTGGTGGACGAAAGGGGAGGAGCCCGGGACGACTGGTGAGTGGGGTGTGTGGAAGGACCTGGGTCCAGCTGAGGGGGCGACGCCGAGTCCCACGCCCACGCCCACACCGACACCCACGCCCACTGCGACACCCACTCCCACGTCGACCATGACGCCCACGCCGACGGCCTCGCCGACTCCCACGCCGAGCGGAGGGCCGGCCGAGTGGCAGGCGTACACCGCGTATGCGGTGGGAGACAGGGTGAGCTACGGTGGGGTGGTGTACCGGTGCCTCCAGGCACACACCTCGCTCCCCGGCTGGGAGCCGCCCAATGCCCCTGCCCTCTGGCAGGCGGAGTAACCGCGATCGGCCTTGCCCACAGGTGCAGGTTGGATCTCCAGCCTGCACTTTTTTATATCTCTATGTCACAGCCGTCATTGAGAGGAATCTCCCCTCCTGGTATACTCGAGGCCATGGAACGGCTATTCTCGGTTCGGCTTGGGGAGTTCACCACCACGGTGGTACGGAGCTCACTCGATGAGGTCTTTTCGGGGTTCGAAGACAAGGACGTGCTCCTCGTGACCGACGAGCATGTGGCGGCGCTCCTCCCTCCCACCCTCAGGTATCCGCAGGTGATCCTTCCCCCCGGGGAGCAGGGGAAGCGTTGGGAGAGCGTGGAGCGCATCCTCGAGGAAGGATTCTCCCGAGGCTTCGGCAGGGATGCGGCCTTCCTCGGGGTGGGGGGAGGTGCGGTCACCGACGTGACCGCCTTTGCCGCTTCGCTCTACATGCGAGGGATAGAGGTGGTCCTCGTCCCCACCACCTTGCTCGCCATGGTGGATGCGGCTCTCGGCGGGAAGACAGGCATAGATTTCCTTTCCTACAAGAACATGGTGGGCACCTTCTATCCCGCGCGGGAAGTGCGCCTTGCGGTGCCCTTCGTGGCGAGTCTGCCCGAGCGGGAGTACCGGAGCGGACTCGCAGAGGTGATAAAGAGCGCCATGCTGGGCGACGAACGGCTCTTCGGCCTCCTGGAGGAGGAGCGGGATCGGATACTCCTTCGGGAGAAGACGCTCGTGCAGGAGATGGTGGAGCGGGCCCTGAGGGTGAAGGCCAGGGTGGTGGAGGCGGACTTCAGAGAAGGGGGGATGCGGGCATTCCTCAACCTTGGGCACACCTTTGGACATGCCCTCGAGTCGGTCACCGGTTTCTCCCGTTTCACGCACGGCGAGGCGGTGGCCTGGGGTATCCGCTGTGCCCTGGATCTGGGGAGGAGGCTCGGCCTCACCGATGCGGCCTATGCGGAGAGGATCACGGCCCTCCTCGATGCCTATGGGTATCCCTCCACTGTGGGCGGAGGGATCTCCCCTCCCGCTCTTCTCGAGGCCATGCGCATGGACAAGAAGAAGCAGCGAGGGAAGATCCGGTGTGTGGTCCAGCGTGGAATGGGAGACACCCTCCTGGTGGACCCGGAGGAGACCCTCCTCACAGACGTGGTGAAGCAGTTCGTGGAGTGACTACTCCTCCTCCCCCTCCACCGGTTCCTCTTCCAGGAGTACGGCCTTCGAGAGCTTGCGGTATATCCTGTTCACGGTCTCGTGTATCGCCGGGTCCTCTACCGAGGCGAGCTGGTCGATGAGGTACTCCAGGGCTGCGAGGCTTTCTTCTGCCGCCATGAGGTAGTTCCGCATCGCAGAGAACCAGAAGGTCCCTATCCCGTCGGTCCTGAGGGCGAGGAAGCCGAGGCGCTTGCCCTGCTTCTTCACCGGCGCCACCTTGAGCACGAGGGGAAGGTGCTTCACCAGGTCGTTCAGCATACGGGGCACGGAGAAGTTCTTCCCCCGGGGCCAGCGCTCGGTGAAATCGTGTGGGAGGCGCACGAGCCGCGCGACCTCCACGAGCTCTTCCAGCTTTTCACCCGACATGATCTCGTAGTTCTGGTAGAGGATCTTGCCCTTGAGATCACGATAGAAGTGCGGGAGCACGGCCCCCTCCCGAACCACGGCCTCCCTGAGTTCTTTCCAGGGGAGGATCACCATCTTCTTCTTGCTCTTGGACGTGGCGAGGGGAAAGGTATGGCGTCCCAGGGTGATCTCCTGCTCGGCCTTTCTCCTCCTTCCCTTCTCGGTTTTCAGTGCCTTCTTCTTCGCCTTTTCGGCGAGCTTCTGGGCGAGTCCCAGGGCGATCTCGTCGAGCCACTCCTCCTTGAGGGGGGAGACCGACCGGGCAAAGGTCTTGCTCGTCCGCACGATCTCGCCGGCTACGATGTAGTCCGGCCGCTCCCGGTACATGACCGACCCGGGGTGTATCTCTATCTTGTCGGCGGTGAGCGTGCGGTACGTGTTCTTCCCCGAACGGATGCACACGAATTGGATGTGACCACGCGCCACGGCGCACAGGTAGTGCTTGAGGGGGCCTCCTTCCTGAAGGGGGAGCCCCAGGTCCACCACGATCTGCTCGAGCTGACCCTCTATGTTGAGGATCTCGTCCATCACCCGCTCGTCGAGGTAGTAGCGCCGGCAGAACCGCTCCTTGTCCCGCGCCGCCTGGTAGGCGCGGAAGAGCTTGAGATACGAGACGAAGTCACCCAGCTTGTCCCTGAAGCTGTGGTGGGCGCTCCGGGCCTCCAGTTCCTCGTCCTGGGGGAGGAGGAAGGGATTCTTGGTGGTGAGGAACGACGCGGCGATGAGCACCTCACGCATCACCTCGGGATACCGGTAGGCCGCCTCCAGGATCATGCGCGAGTGCCGTGGCAGGAGGGGAAACTCCACCATCATCTGGCCGATGGGGGTGAGGTTGTTCCCCTCGTCGAGGGCGTCGAGGAGGTGGAGGGTCTCCACTGCAGAGATGATGCCGGCGCGCTCCGGCGGGGAGATGAAGTCGAACGAGGCGAAGTCGCGTATCCCCAGGTCGGCCATGCGGAGCACCACCTCGGAGAGGTCGGTGCGGTAGATCTCCTCCACGGTGAAGGCGGGCCGGTTCTGGAAGTCCTCCTCCGTATAGAGGCGGTAGCACACCCCCGGCCGTGTACGCCCGGCCCTCCCGCGTCGCTGCTCGGCCGACGCCTTGGAGATGGGCATCTGTATCAGGGAGGAGGTGAAGGTCTTGGGGTTGTAGTAGTTGATCTTGGCCGTACCCGGATCGATCACCGTGGTGATCCCGTCGATGGTCACGCTCGTCTCCGCGATATTGGTGGCCACCACCACCTTCGTCCTGCCCGGAGGGGCGGGAGGGAAGACCGCCTCCTGTTCCTCCTTGCTGAGTCGCGCATAGAGAGGGAGGACGTAGAGCCTGTGGGCGAAAGGGGTGGAGAGGAGTGCCCCGATGGTCGCCTTTATGTCGGCCTCCCCCGGCTGGAAGATGAGGATATCCCCTTCCCGCTCCTCTTTCACCACCACCTTTTCCACGATCTCTACGATCTTGTCGTACACCGCATCTTCGCCCAGGTTGGGATCGGGGGGATCGTAGACGACCTCCACCGGATAGGTGCGGGTATCTATGGAGATGATGGGGCAGTCCCAGAAGTATTCGGAGAAGATCCGGGTGTTGAGGGTGGCCGAGGAGATGATGACCCTGAACTCGGGCCGTACCTGCACGATCTGTTTGAGGAGTCCCAGGATGAAGTCTATGTTGAGACTCCGCTCATGGGCCTCGTCCACGATGAGGACCGAATACTGTGAGAGCTCGTAGTCCCCTTTGAGCTCCTGGAGCAGGATACCGTCGGTCATCACCTTGATGCGTGTGGACGGGGTGGTCATGTCCTCGAACCGCATCTTGTAGCCCACCAGGCCGGGGACACTCGTGCCGAGCTCCTTGGCGATGAAGTCGCTCACCGATACGGCGGCGATCCGTCGAGGTTGCGTGATACCCACCATCCCCTCGTGGGTGTACCCCGCCTCATGGAGGATGATGGGAAGCTGCGTCGTCTTTCCAGAACCCGTCGGGCTCTCGACCACGATCACCTGGTGCGTCTGCAGTGCTTCGAGAATCTTGTCCTTTTGCTGATATACCGGCAGCTTTTTGGGATCCATAGACACATGTTACTCCATGATCGAAAATTCTTGTGACAAACATACACATATTCAGGACGGATGCACACCCTCACGTCGGTACTCCACCGCGTCCACCACCTCCTCGAGGCCCTGTACCACGCGCTGGGTGCGGGCGACGAGATCCTTCAGTGCCATGGTGCCGGCGGCGATCTCGTCTTCACCCATGATGAGGGCGAACGGTATCCCCTTCTTCTCGGCATACGAGAACTGCTGACCCAGCTTGCGTGCCTGTGGGTATACCTCGGTCCGTACACCGCGGGCCCGCAGGGCTGCGGCCACCCCGTGGTAGTGGGCGAGGAACCGTTCCTCCATGCACACCACCAGCACCTCGGGCGCCATGGTGGGGATCGCCTCGAGCATGCCCAGCTCTTGCATGGCCGCCATGAGCCGGTCGAGCCCGATAGACGCCCCCACCCCGCTCATGCTCTGCGTGCTGTAGAGCCCCACCAGGTTGTCGTACCGTCCGCCGGAGCACACCGAACCTATGTCGGGCAGATCCGAAAGAAAGGTTTCGAACACCACCCCCGTGTAGTAGTCGAGCCCCCTGGTGATGGAGGGATCGATGGTGAAGAACCCGGCGAGCCCCAACTCCCCTATGACCGCCCAGATCTCCTTGAGCCTCGCGAGGTGTGGGTTGTCGGCACCCACCCCCTCCTCCATGCGGGAGAGCGCCTCCTCCGGCTCCGAACCTGGGGCGATGAAGTCGAGGATACGGCCGGCCCGTTCCTCGTCGGAAAGCTGTGCGAGCGTCTCCCGCACCTTCTCCCGGCCGATCTTGCGGATCTTGTCCACGGTGCGCAACACCTCCACCGGTTCAGACACCCCGAGCCGGGCGAGGAAGTCCTGGAGCACCCCGCGGTGGGAGAGGTGGATGGTGAACCGCTCCATCCCCAGCGAAGCGAGGGCCTTCTGCATGATGAGGAGCACCTCGAGGTCGGCCGACGTGCTGTCAGGCCCCACGATGTCGAAGTCACACTGCATGAACTCCCGGTAGCGGCCCCGCTGGGTATTCTCTCCACGGAACACCTTGGCGATGTGGTACCTCCTGAAGGGGAGGTAGAGCTCGGCCATGTGTTGGGCCATGAAGCGGGCGAAGGGCACCGTCAGATCGAACCTGAGCGCCACGTCCCTCCCTCCGTGGTCGGTGAACCGGTACACCTGTTTCTCTGTCTCGCCACCCGACTTCCCCAGGAGGATCTCCGCGTATTCGAGTACCGGGGTATCGATGGGAAGGTAGCCGAACGAAGTGAACACCTCCTCGAGGGTGCGGACGATGGACTTCTTCCTCGCCTCGAGATCGGGGAGGAAGTCTCTAAATCCTTTGAGAACACGAGGTTGTATCATGAATCCCCTCTCCTTGTGTTTTTCCCATCTTTTCGTATAGAATGTGGAAGATACTCTTGTGTATCATATATTTCTGTGTGAATAAAGGGAAGGCTTGGGCAACGTGCGGATACGTTATCGAATGACCGAGGATGGGACACCGGTCCCGTTTGCCAGGGTGTACGGGGTCGAGGAGCATGGCATACGGCGAGAGGCGATCGACCACCATGCCCTCATGGTGATACGCCGACTGAGGAAGGCGGGGCACGCCGCCTACGTGGTGGGCGGCGCGGTGAGGGATCTCCTCCTGGGAAAACACCCGAAGGACTTCGACATCGTCACGTGCGCCACCCCGGGGAGGATCAAACGACTCTTCCCCTATGCGCGGGTGATAGGGCGCAGATTCAGGCTGGTCCACGTGTACGTGACGAAGGAGGAGTACGTGGAGGTGACCACGTTTCGATCGGCCCGAGCCGACGACCCCAACGCGTACGGCAGCATCGAGGAAGATGCCTTCCGCAGGGACTTCACGGTGAACGCCCTCTACTACGATCCCTTCTCCGAGGAGATCCTCGATTTCGTCGACGGGTTCACCCACGTGAGGGAACGAAGGCTCGTCCCCATCATCCCGCTCGATCGGATCTTCGAGGAGGATCCGGTGCGGATGCTCAGGGCCGTGAAGTATCACGCCCGGATGGAGCTCGAGATGCCCAAAGAGCTCGTGCGGAAGATACGGGACGATGCCTGGCGGCTCGAAGAGGTCTCGGCCTCGCGGCTCACCGAGGAGATCTACAAAATCCTGGCTTGCGGCGAGGCGTCGTCGGTGTGGGACGCCCTGCAGAGGTTCCATCTGTTCGACCACCTCCTGCCTCACGTGCATGAGGTACTGGGTGCTGCCGGGCCGGGGATACCCCACGAGCGGTGGCGCGAGGAATTCGAACGGCTCGACAGGCTGGTGCGGGAAGGGGAAGTGGACCGCGACGCCCTCATCGTGCCCTTTGCGAGGCTCTTCGTGGAGCGCGACGGGATGAGGGAGCTCCCCTTCAAGGAGCTCTACCGGGCCTTCAAGGAGTTCCTCAGGCCCTTCACTCCCCCCAACCGCGACGTGGATGCGGCCCTCAGGCGGGTGCTGCGCAAGAGGCGGCGGAAGCGGCGGAGGCGACGCTGCGTGCGACACGCGGCCGTACAGGATGCGAGAGGGGAGGGGTAGAGTGGCGAAGAGGATGACAGGTGGTGTATGCTTAAAGAAGGATCGAAGAAGAAACAGCACAAGGGGGGGGAACTCGTGCCTATGAAGAATGAGAAGATGAACCGACAGGAACTCATCAGTCTCTTGAGAACCCTTAAACCTGTGCTCGAAGACCGCTATCGAATCCGGAGCATCGCATTGTTCGGATCTTTTGCCAGGGATGAGCAGAGCCAATCGAGTGATATTGATTTGCTCGTGGAGTTCGAGGAAGAGGCAGATCTCTTTGATCTTGTGGGGGCTTCACAGTATCTTGAAAGGCACCTCCACCGTCCTGTCGATCTTGTATCCTCTAGAGCCCTCAGGGAGAACCTCCAAGAAAGCGTGCGTAAGGACGTTGTTTTTGTATGAGAGATTATACCCTCTACATGAAGGATATCTCTGCTGCCATAGAGAGTATAGAATCCTTCATCGAAGGAATGGATATCAATGAGTTTATGACTGACGATAAGACATCGAGCGCTGTTCTTCGAAAACTCGAGGTAATAGGAGAAGCTGCGAAACAAATACCTCTTGAGCTTCGAGAGAGATATCCCCATATCCCCTGGAAAGAGATGGCGGGAATGCGGGATAAACTGATTCATGCCTATTTTGGGGTGGATTATCATCTCGTATGGAAGACTATTACACAGCAAGGAGCAGATCAGACTGATCCTTGACTCGTTCCTATGAGCCCCGGTTCGAAGGAGGGGCACAGTGGCCCCCACCTTGATTGAGGTGTTTTATGATGCTGTATTTTCTTTCCGGCCTTTGCTATAGTTGCAGGAGGAGACCAACATGCGCTCGTTTCTCCCTTCCCTGTGCCTCGCCTCCAGCCTCCTCGTCTCCCTTCCGATCCATGCTCAGCTTGCAGACCATCCCTTCGCCTCGCCCGTCCCGGTGGAGTGGGCGGGACTCCCCCGTACGGCCGGCCTTCTCCTTCGGTTCCAGCCCTTCGTGGGAGTGGGCGACTGGCCGGTGGACCTGGTCCGAGGCGATTACTGGGCCGCAGGCGTACCCGTAAACCCCGCCGAGCACCTCTTCTACCTCTCCGAACACATCCCCCCCTTCCTCCTGCTTCGGGTTTCAGGACACGCAGGCCCCTTCGGGCTCTACATTGAGATCCCCGTCCAGAAGGAATACCTCTCCCGTGCCACCTATCCTTCCACCAACTACCTTACCGACTCGCTCACAGGAATCTTCGACATCACCCGCTACTCCTTCGACATGACCTTTCCCCACACCGCCTACCTCTACTACGCCTCGGAGCCCTTCTTTCTCGCCGCAGGCAGGTTCCCCCTCAAATGGGGCAGGGCCCGGTATCCCCTCACCATCTCCCCCACCACCTACCAGGACAACCTCACCGCACGGTGGCGGACCCCCTCCTTCCAGTACACCTTCCACGTCATCTCCTCCTCTCCGCTTCTGGGGAACGAAGAGAAGGAGATTCAGACCTATTGCCACGACTACCTCTCGGAGGGACGAACCTTCTCCGAACCCTACAAGACCATCGCGGCCCACAGGCTCGATCTCCTGGGGCCCTTCTGGCGCCTCGGGATAGGCGAGCTCAACGTCATAGGAGGCAAGGCACCCGATCTCCTCGATGTGAGCCCCCTCATGTACTATCACAACACCTACGGCGAAGGATACTCCAACGTGGTCTTCGTCCTCGATGGGGACCTCACCCTGTGGGACTCCCTCACCCTCTACGGCGAGGCCTCGTTCGATGACGCCGACGTACCCCTCACCGAATCCGGGGTGGACTACAAGCCCGGCGCCTACGGCTTCAACCTCGGCCTCGAGTGGACCCGGCCCGGATGGCAGGTGTGGGCCGAGTACGACTACACCAGCGAGTGGATGTACGTCACCAGCTATCTTCCCTACCTCCACGTGAACGTCCGTCACTTCTACATCGACAACTACACCAGCCCGAGCAGGATACTGGTGGACTACCCCCTGGGATTCATCTATGGCCCCGATGCCCACATGGCCTCGGTGGGAGGCTCCTTCAATCGTGCAGAAATTGCTTGCGGCCTGGAGTATAATGTGTTAATAAAGGGAACGGTGAAGGATGGGGACGAGGTGCGGTGGAAGTGGTTCTGGGACGGCTGGCCTGAGAGCGTGCGGAGTACCGATACGACCGAGGTCGATCCCTCAGCCCTTTCTCCCGGTCCCGACCAGGTCTACCACATCCTCACCCTCCAGGCCTCGTGGCGAGAGTTCAGCCTCTGGGCCCGCATGGTGGCGGGCGCCGAGTGGCGCTGGTTCGCGGGGATCTCGTGGAAGAGGGAGGTGAGGTGGTAGCGAGCTTCCTGAGGAAGAGGACCGTATAGATGCTCGGTGAAGGAGGATCTGCTTTGATCATCGTACCGGGAGCACTCATCTCGCTGATAACGAGCATCGCCCTGATGCCGCAGGTCATCAGGTTTTCTCGAAGACACAAGCTCTTCGACCCCAAGGATCAGAGGAAGATCCACACCCGGGAGATCTCCCGCTTGGGTGGGGTGGGTATGGCAGGGGCTTTAGTCCTCGGCCTCGTGTTCCTCGGGATGGGGGCAGAGGAGGTACGATTATGGCTTCTCGATCCGTCAGTCCTCCCTGGGGTAGTGGGGATCCTCCTCATGTGGGTGGTAGGACTCCTCGATGATCTCTTTTTTCTGAGAGCCCGGGTGAAGCTCCTCCTTCAGATCTTCGTTGCCTCTGTAGTTGTCCTCATGGGCGGATACTCTATCGAGGCCTTCATCGTGCCTTTCTGGAACATCCCTGTGCCGTTTGGAATGGCGGGCTATCTCCTCTCGATATTCTGGATCGTCTCGATCGTGAATGCCGTGAATCTCATCGATGGAATGGACGGCCTTGCAGGGAGTGTGGTGGGAATGGCAACCCTGGTCCTCGCGGTAGTGAGTATCCTGGAAGGAGACATGACACTTGCGGCCTTCCTCTTTGTACTCCTTGGCGCCATAGGAGGATTCCTCGTCTTCAACTTTCCTCCTGCGAAGATTTTCATGGGAGATGGGGGAAGCCACTTCCTCGGTATGAGCCTCGCAGTCGCACCCTTTCTCTTCGACGGTCCTTCTATCACCACCCTTTCCCTCATCCCTGTGATCCTGCTTTTGAGTGTGCCGATTTTCGATACCATCGCCGCCATCCTGAGGCGGACGAGGAAGCGGATTTCCATAGGAGAGCCCGACAACGAACACATCCATCACAAACTCCTCGCCTTGGGACTTTCCTCCAGGAAGGTGCTCCTTACCCTCGTTTCCTATTCCTCACTGATGGGGGCGATTTCCCTTTACTGGCGGCTCGAGGGAGGCTTTCTCGGAATGTTCCTGGCCCTTGCAGGTGGTGTAGGAGGCATGATTCTGTTCTTTGCCGTGTCAGCGGCCTATCATCGGAAGGTAGGGTAATTCATGGAGCGGAACCAGGACCGAATTGCCGAAACAGAAGCAGATCTCGATCACGCCCGTGATGATCTCGAGAAAGGGTTCTACAACTGGGCCAGTTTTCCTCTCGGCAGGCCCCCGGGAAGGCAGTGAAGGGAGAGGCTCATCCACATGGCACAGGCCTCCATATCAACACGATATTCGGGGCTGGAAGGCGCGTGCTGGAAAAAGTGATGGAGGGAGGGGTGAGGAGTTTCTACTGTATAAATCAGGGGTTCAGCGTGTGGCTATGAAAGTTGGTCTCGTATATCTCGGTAGAAAAGGAGCAGGACCGATATTCAGCCTGGAACTTGCGAAACGGCTTCATGAGCGTGCCGATCTGCGTTGTTACGTAGCTGAGAACATGGAAGGGCTTGCCTCGTGGACCGGTTTGTCGGTGGAGACGTTCCAGGTGTTTTCATCGGGCAAACCTTTTAATGATCTCTTCCTTCTCTTCTCAAGGGCGAAAACGATTGCCAACGCAGTGCTCGATTTCGCACCTGAGATCGTGTTGTTCACGATGACCCATCCGTTGAACTGGTACATCATTTCACAATTAAAACGACGCAGCATCCATCAGCCTTTGGTTACGGGGATCATCCATGACCCCATCCCTCATCGTGGGGAACGCGTGTGGGTACGGTTGCTTCAGCTTCTGGAGATGAAGAGATACGACAGACGTATCGTCTTGAGCGAGAACTTCAAGTACTATCTTCTGCGAAAAGGATGGAAAAACATCGCGTGTCATCCTCATCCCTTGCTTCCGCTGGGGGTCTCTTCCTGTTCAATGGAACTTGCTGCACCTCCGGCTGAAGAGAAAGCGCTCAAGCTTCTTTTCCTGGGACGATTCGACAAATACAAAGGGATTCCCTATCTCCTTCGTGCATTCGATCTTCTTCCATCGGAGGTCCGTAAGAGAGTCCATCTCACACTCGCAGGAACGGGGCGTCTCGATAGAGTCTCAAGGCGACTTATCAAGAAATATAATGATTCTCCTTCTTTCTCGCTTGTCAACAGGTGGCTTTCAGAAGACGATATCTGCTCACTCATGAAACAGTGCGATCTCGTTGTGCTTCCTTATACTCATGCCACTCAGTCGGGGGTTGTCCCTATCGCTTTTCATTACCGAAAACCTGTACTGGTGACCGCCACGGGGGGATTGCCTGAGCAGGTACAATTCGGAAGGCTTGGGTTCGTGGTGGAAGCCGCGAACGATTATGCGCTCTTGAGTTGTATCCTCACGGTGTTCCATAATAGGGACATGCTCAAAGAGAAAAGAGAGAACGTCGTGCGGTTCATGGAAAAGGGAGAGTACCCGAAGTGGGAGACGCTCGCTGAGCTCATTCTTACCCCGGAGGGAGGCTGACCGTGGCTCTACGTGCACTCATCACCGGCATCACAGGACAGGATGGATCATACCTCGCTGAATTTCTCCTTTCTAAAGGTTATGAGGTACATGGACTCATTAGAAGAGCAAGCACCTTCAATACTCATCGTATAGATCACCTCTACACTGACCCTCACAACCCAGGAGTTCGCTTTTTTCTACATTATGGAGAGCTATCAGATTCCGGTCGACTCACCAACCTCATCTATGAAGTACAGCCACATGAAGTATACCATCTGGGTGCTCAGAGTCATGTCCGTGTGAGTTTCGATATGCCGGAATATACAGGTGATGTTACTGGGCTCGGAACCACTCGTCTTCTTGAGGCCATACGCCGTAGCGGGGTGAAAACCAAATTCTATCAGGCCTCGTCCTCCGAAATGTTTGGGGCTGCACCACCCCCTCAGAACGAATCAACTCCCTTTTATCCCCGGAGTCCCTATGCTGCTGCCAAGGTGTACGCCTACTGGATGACGATAAACTACCGGGAAGCCTACGGGCTCTTCGCCTGCAATGGCATTCTCTTCAACCATGAATCTCCTAGGCGAGGTGAAACCTTCGTGACTCGTAAAATCACCCGAGGACTCTCTCATATCCTTGCAGGTAAAGAGAAGAAGCTCTACCTTGGTAATCTTGATGCACAGAGGGACTGGGGTTTTGCTCCCGAGTATGTGACGTGTCAGTGGCTCATGCTCCAGCAAGAGGAACCTGACGACTATGTGATAGGCACGGGGGAGACCCACAGCGTGAGAGAGTTTGTCGAGGAGGCATTCACTTATGCAGGCGTGGAGCTCGAATGGAGAGGAAAAGGAATCGAAACAAAAGGGATAGTAAAATCAGTGAGGGAGGAATGGTCAGATAAAATATCCCCAGGAGATGTGGTGGTAGAGATAGATCCGAGATACTTCCGGCCTACAGAGGTGGATGTACTTCTAGCCGATGCTACCAAGGCTGAAAAAAGGTTGGGTTGGAAGCCTCGGGTCACTTTCACCCAGCTGGTAAGAATTATGGTAGATGCAGACATGGAGCGTGTGGGATTGACATCTCCGGGTGAGGGTCTGAAAATCTTGAAGGAGCACGATATCTTGTGGACTCAAAACACCCTTACCATGGGGTAAGTCTCGAGGAAGACCTATGGAAAAAAAGAGCAAGATATATGTAGCAGGACACACCGGGCTTGTTGGAGCAGCGCTCGTGCAGGTGTTGAGGAAGAAAGGATATACGAATATCCTCACCAAACCCCATAGCGAACTCGACCTCACTGATCAGGAGGCAGTCTCTCGTTTCTTTGAGAATGAGAAGCCAGAGTATGTCTTCCTTGCCGCAGCAAAGGTGGGGGGAATCTGGGCCAATAATGTCTATCGAGCAGAGTTTATCTATCAGAACCTCATGATTCAGAGCAACGTCATTCACTACAGCTATCTCCATGGGGTGAAGAAACTTCTTTTTCTTGGATCTACATGTATTTATCCACGTCTTGCCCCCCAGCCGATGAAAGAAGAGTACCTTCTTACCGGCGAACTCGAGTATACCAACGAACCGTACGCGGTAGCAAAGATTGCTGGCATGAGGATGTGCGAGAGCTATAATCTGCAGTATGGGACTAATTTCATTGCTGTAATGCCTACAAATCTTTATGGTCCCAATGATAACTTTGATCTAGAGACCTCGCATGTGCTTCCTGCCCTCCTTCGAAAGTTCCACCTTGCAAGGGCTCTCGAAGAAGATAATTGGTCCGTTATTAAGAGTGATCTCTCCCATCGCCCTTTAGAGGGAACAAACGGTGATGCATCAGAAAAGAAAATTCTCGACCTATTAGAAAAGTACGGAGTACGAAGGACACCCCACGGAGTGGAGGTGGAAATATGGGGGACTGGTACTCCAAGAAGAGAGTTCCTCTGGGTAGAAGACCTCGCTGATGCATGCGTGTTCCTTATGGAACGGATAGATTTCGATGATATAGTAAAAAATTTCTTAGCTGGTCGAAAAGAAATTAGAAACACCCACATCAATATCGGAACAGGCGAAGACATTAGGATTAAAGAGTTGGCCGAGCTTATAAAAGAGGTGGTAGGATTTAAGGGTGGTATAGTGTTTAATCCCGAGAAACCCGAGGGCACACCGGTGAAGCGAACCGATGTTTCAAGACTCCACTCCCTCGGCTGGCGGCACTCGGTGGAGTTGAAAGAAGGGGTGGAGAGATTGTATGAGTGGTATGTCTCCAGAGATGTACGGTTGAGGGGATAGAAAAGGGAATAGGATGCGCGAGAAAGTTCTGAAACTGAAAGATCATAGTGGAGCGATAAAGTATTTTCATAATACTTCTTGGTTACTTTTTGATAAAGTATTAAGATTATTCCTTGGTTTTCTTGTTGGGGTATGGGTAGCCAGATATCTTGGACCAGAGAACTATGGGATTCTGAGTTTTGCTCTTAGTTTAGTGGCTCTTTTGGGTGTAGTTGCCAAGCTGGGATTGGATGATATCGTTGTCAGAGAGGTTGTAGAGAATCCTCCACTTACAACCACTATTATAAGCACCTCGATGGTTATCCGTACAATAGCGGGAGCGGTTGCCTTCTTGATCTTGGTGTTGCTTGTGCTGATTCTTGATTTGGCATTCATTGAAAAAGTAGCGGTGATACTTGTAGGAATAAGTCTCTTTTGCTCAAGTTTCGAAACATTTGATGCTTTCTTCAGGGCAAAATTGAAAGGTATATACTCAGGTATTGCTGGGATGGTTGCACTCCTCTTGAGTTCAGCTCTCAAAGTTTTGTTCATACTCCTTAATGGTTCTTTATTCTATTTCGCTATCGTGGTTGCAATAGAAATGGTAGTCAAAGGAATTTTCCTTTTTCTCTTTTTTGTGCTTACATCTGATAAGCCCATGTCGCTTCAGGATTTCTCCTGGAAAATAGGGAAAAGACTTATTGCTGAGAGTTGGCCTTTACTCTTTTCGTCTTTTTCAGTAATTGTCTATATGAGAATAGATCAACTTATGATTAGATCAATGCTCAATGTAGAGGCTGTTGGATTATATTCTGCAGCAGTGAGAGTGGCTGAATCTTGGTATTTTGTACCTGTAACTATAGTCAATTCTTTATTCCCAGCGATGATAACAGCGAAAAAAAATAGTGAGTCTGTTTCGAAGCAAAGGTTGCAATATTTGCATGATTTACTCTTCTGGTTTGGTATAAGCATTTGTGTTGTGTTCTCTATAACATCTGAGGAGATTGTTTCGTTTCTTCTCGGATCAGAATACATCCAATCCGCAAAGGTTTTGAGCTTGTACGTCTGGGTAGGAGTCTTGGTGGGACTTTCTTATGTGAGAGGACGTTATTGGATTGCTGATAGATCTACACATGTAATAATGGTTTCTACACTGATTGGTATGTGTGCAAATGTATTTCTAAATTATTCATTTATAAAAACGGTCGGATTCGTAGGGGCTGCATGGGCTACTTTATTAAGTAGACTTCTGTCATTCTTTCTGATCCCTATTATCTACACGAAGTATGGTCATCTTAATTCAATGTTTTTTAGGTCTTTACTATTTCCTTTGTTCCTGTTTAAAAAACTCAGTGGAGGCAAGAAGAGTGGGTGCAATTAGTCTATTAAAAAGAATTTATAGAAAACTAAGGATAACTATTTTGAGAAAAAGTATACTATTGGCGTCAAAAAGCAAATTAGTTCTAGTATTATTCCTCATATTAGATAAACAATTAATATGGGAGTATGTGAGATATCTAAGAGGTTTGCACAGGTATAATAGATTAGAAAGATTAAGTAGAAATGAGTATTCTTTACGACGACATCTTCATGGAATTGAAAAAGGGTTGACCCAAAAGGCATTTCGTTCCGAATTTGCACTTTCGTATATTCTTGAGACAGTAATGACACTAAAAAATCTCGCTCCATACCTTCATAAAAAGAATCCCTCTTTCTTTAAATATTCCTTGCAGGTGCTTGAAGAATATTTCTTTAGAACACACAGTGATGATGAGAGATATATTAGAGCAATGGAGATTTTTAATGAATTGAAAGCGGGTCATAGTGTTGAGGAGATCCCAGAAGAAGAGAAATGTGCGAATGGTGACTCCTCTTTCTTCTCTTTTCTCTGTAGTAGGAGTAGTGTTCGTGTGTTCTCTAAAGAAGTCCCAACTGATGAAGTTCTCAAATATGCAATAAGATGCGCTCTTCAAGCCCCTTCTGGCTGTAACAGACAACCTTACAGATTTGTTATCATAAAAAATGATAAAGAGCTGCTCAGAAAGGTAGCGGCATTACCTCCAGGTGGAGGAAAAAAGGCATTTGATGCACCCGTTGTTGTTTTTGTAATTGGGGATTATAGTGCTTTTCCTACAACAAGATCATTCCATGAAGTATATGTGGATAGTGCTCTAGCCTCTTTGGCTTTTGTGTTAGCTCTGCATGAACAAGGCGTTGATTCATGTTTTATGAACTGGCCTCGTGATTATAAGCTCAGTCGGAGGGTTGAGACTCTCTTAGCTTTGAAGCCATATGAAACCGTGGTAACAAGTATTGCTGTGGGATATAGAGAGATGGACTCTCGTATTGCTCTTTCGATTAGAAAAACGATAGATGAAATTCTGGAGATAAAATGATTCGTAAAGAGAGAACGAAGGGGAGAATCAGATATCAGGAGGGGAGTATAGTCATAATAGGTGGTAACTTTGTGAATAAAGGAGCCCAACTTCTTCTGGACACCACCCTTGATCTCTTGTCTTGCTATTATCCTTATATGGAAAAGTATATTGTAGATTCTTTTCCCATCCGAGTAAGAAAGTCCTATGGGAAACATCGAGTTTTACAGATTCCCTATATTTATAACTTTTGTTGCATATTGTTTGACTCAGATATAAGTCGAGATATAAAAATAAAGATACTAATCAGAAGTATAAAGTTTTTTATGAAAAGAATTGTGGCGCTCAGATTAATACTTGACATTAAAAATATCTTTTACCTTTTGCGGGTAAAGAAAGAAGTTGTCTTAGTTATAGATATCTCCGGATATGGTTATAAGATCAAAGGAAACGACCACGATATTATGAATTTTATTCAACTGAGCTTTGGTAAGTTGTTCAAAAAAAGTACGTATGTTTTTTTTCCACAGTCTTTTGGGCCTTTTGACGTGAGAGGAGAGAATCCAATTGTAAAGCAAATACAAAAACACCTATCAAGGAGTGTGGTTTTTGCACGGGAGACCACATCTTTAGAAACGCTGAGATCGTTAGGTATAGAGGCTATTTTCTGGCCTGATATTTGTTTATTATATTCTTTTAAATCAAAAGATGATGTAATTTCCCTTTCGCGCTGCTATTTCCCTCAGAATAAAAGTGTCATCGTCATTCCCAATATGAGACTGTATGATTACTATCCATCGGAAATAGTGGACTCTTTTTATAAGTCATTATTAAAAGGGTTGATCGCTCTTGAAATTCCTACGATACTGCTCATGCATAGTTTAGATGATGCTCCAATATTCCTACGGCTAAAGGCTGAATTCTCGGATCACAATCGCTTTCTCTTTCCATTTGATAAGGATTTGACTCCTAATGAGATTGAAACGATAATCAAATCGTATGGTGCTGTAGTAGTAAGTGGCAGATATCATGGACTCGTAGTCTCATTGAGAAATCATATCCCAAGTATTGCTACGGGATGGGCTCATAAGTATGAGGATCTTTTTGAATTACTTGGTATTGGAAATTTTGCTTTTGATATTACTGTACCAGGAATATGCGAGCAGATTTTAAATAGAGTAAAATGCCTTTATTATAGCCCACATTCCAGAAAAGAATTGGTAACTTCTCTTCACGAGCGCATAAAAAGATTGAAAGAAAAATTTCCACTCTCTGAATTTATTAGTTACATATCGAATAAAACTGGAGGAATTTATTCATGAAAAGAATCACACCTGTAGTGATGTTTGTATATGATCGTCCGTACCATACCCAGCAGACACTTTTCTCAATCTGTCAGAATGAAGGAATTGAAAGAAGTGTCTTATATATTTTCTCTGATGGTCCTCGGACTGCCAAGGATGAGGTTAAGGTGAATAAAGTAAGAGAACTCCTCAAAAAAGCAAAAGGTTTTAAAGATATAATAATAATCAAAAGAGAGGAAAATTGGGGTCTTGCGCGCAATATTATTGACGGTGTCACCTCTGTGATTACCGAGCATGGGAGAGTTGTTGTCCTTGAAGATGACTTAGTGACGAGCCCTTATTTTCTTTCTTTTATGAAAGCCGCACTTGAACGGTATGAACACGACCCTAAAGTATGGCACATAAGCGGATGGAATTATCCTATAGATGCTACAGGATTGGGGGATGCCTTTCTTTGGAGAGTAATGAATTGTTGGGGATGGGCTACCTGGGCTGATCGTTGGGCTTATTATAAAAAAGATCCACAACAACTAATAACCCTTTTCTCTAAGGAGGATATCCGCAAATTTAATCTGGATGGAGTTGAGAATTTCTGGAGACAGGTCCTGGATAATTTTCATGGAAAGTTGGATACATGGGCAATTTTCTGGTATGCTACAATTTTCCAACATCAGGGATTATGTCTTAATCCTTCTATCTCATATGTAAAAAATATTGGACTTGATGGTTCGGGGATGCATTGCGGACGCACTCATTGGTTTGATACTTCTTTAAACATGAAGAAAGGAATAAACTTTCCGTCGATAACTGAAGAAAATTCACTTGCGGTAACTCGGATCAAGAGATTCTACCGGCAAAGCCGAGGGACCCTTCTTCAGCGGATAGTTAGAAAAATAAGATGGGCATATGGGGAGATAAAAGACAGATGAGGATTCTTCACATAAACACCAATGACATCTTCGGAGGGGCAGCTCGTGCTGCGTACAGGTTGCATAAGGGGCTCCAAAAAGTAGGGGTGGAGAGCTGGATGCTGGTGCAGCGGAAGATGGGGGATGACCTATCCGTCCTGGGGCCGAGAACGAGGTGGGAGAAGGGAGTGTCTTTGCTTCGCCCCTTTATCGATCAGTTACCAGTAAGAAGATACAAGAATAAATCGACTACTCTTTTCAGTCCCTCGTGGGTGCCTTCGCCGCGCTATGTGTTTGAGATTATAGATGAACTGGATCCCGATGTGGTGCATCTGCACTGGATCACAGGTGGTTTCCTCCGGATCGAGGATCTCAAAAAAATAAATAAACCGGTTGTATGGACCATGCACGATATGTGGCCCTTCAGCGGAGGTTGCCATCTCACCGGAGAGTGCCGAGCATATGAGGCTGTATGTGGGAAGTGCCCTGTGCTTGAGAGTGGGAGAGAGAAGGATCTGAGTAATTCAGTGTTTTCGAGAAAACAGCGCACATTTAGAGATGTCGCTCACAAAATACATATCATCAGCCCGAGCCATTGGTTAGCAGATTGTATATCAAGAAGTGCGCTTTTAAAGAATTGTGCTGTAGGTATACTGCCCAATCTCATCGATACAGCGGTATTCAAACCCGTAGAAAAATCATTCGCAAGAGAGTTGTGGAATTTGCCGAAAAATAAAAAATTAATCCTTTTTGGAGCAATATCTGCGACTGTGGATCCCAATAAAGGATTTCATCAACTGTTAGGCGCTTTAGAGAAATTACGCCATTTCCCTAGGAAAGTGGATGATATTTTGCTTGTGGTTCTTGGTAGTTCAGGTGGAGGAACTACTATCTATGGGTTTCCTGTTTATTATATGGGACATGTGAACGATGATACAAGTCTTGTAGCTTTGTATACTGCGGTTGATGTGGTCGTGGTTCCCAGTCGGCAGGAAGCTTTCGGCCTAGTGGCTGAAGAATCTCTCGCTTGCGGGACGCCGGTCGTCGCTTTTGGTGCTACGGGGCTTCTCGACATAATCGATCATCAACACAATGGCTACCTCGCCCGCCCCTATGATCCAGAGGATCTCGCGCGCGGGATAGAGTGGGTGCTTTACGAATCTGATTATGAGAGACTCTCGCGCAACGCAAGGAGAAAGGTGGTCGAACACTTCTCTTTCGAGAAGGTCCTCCCTCGTTATCTCGCTCTCTTGGAGGATCTGGTGTCATGAAATCACGGCAGGTTCTCTCTCTTGGTAGCTTGAGCACTACTCGTTATCTCATCCGACACATTCCACAGGTCGATATTCCTTCGACGGAAGAAGCCTTTTCTACTCTTCTTTCCCTTCCCCCCCATCCTTCTCGGAAAAGAGAAGATGGTCTCAGAAAAAACGGTCTCTATAAGTACTCCTTCCGCCAGGAAGATGGGAAATGGTGGGCAGTGGAAAATGGTGTGCTTCTTTTTCCAGTGGGAGGAAGGATCGTCTCTCCCTTTGAGGGTATGCTTCCTCTTGTCACGGTTATCACCGTCTCGTATAACGCTGAGAGACATCTCCGCGATGCGATAGAGAGCGTGCTCTCTCAGACGTATCCTAATGTTGAATATATCGTGATCGATGGGGGCTCTACCGATGGTACTCTCCGTATCCTCGAAGAGTATTCACCTTCTCTTGATTACTGGGTGAGTGAGCCTGATGAAGGGATTTATCATGCCTTCAACAAGGGGCTCCTGCTCGCCAGGGGCGAGATCATAGGGATCTTGAATGCAGATGACGAATATTTCCCCCATGCTGTAGAAGAGAGCGTGGGAGCCATTCTCTCTTCAGGTGTCGATTACAGCATAGGAGAGGTGATCCATATGGATCAGAAGATCCTTATGAAGCCTATCTTTCCTCTTTCCTCAAAGAGGATATATCAAGAGATGCCGTATCCCCACATAGGAGCATTTTTCAGAAGATCAGTGTACAAAAAAACGGGCCTTTTTGATACAAGATACACGATTGCGGCCGATCATGACATGGCGCTTCGGATCATAGAGAGGGGATTCCTCCCGGTATATGCGAAACGTGTGATAGGGAAGGTGAGAGGAGGAGGCATCAGCGATTCGATTGGTGCTAATGAAGAATTTATGAGCATAGCTATTGCCCATGGGAAGCCACGATGGAAAGCGTATCTGAGTTTTGCTCTCCAATTGGTCAAGGGCGGGATTCAGCGAATCCTTCCCGGTTTTCTCGTAAAGTGTATTAAAAGAATGAAGAAGAGCAGATTCGAGATGCTCCTCCCCTGATTCTTGCATCGATACATAAATATCTGTAGAGTTGAAACACACATGGAGAGTAGATCGAGATGCATGTAGTTCATGTCCTCACCAGGTCCGATACAAGAGGGGGTGTTCAGGTTCACGTAAGGGATATCGCTTCTTTCATGTTGCGTGAAGGACATAAAGTTACCGTGTTGGTCGGAGGTTCTGGACCTTTCCTGGAAGAACTTGAGAAGGAGAATATCCCATACAAAGTCGTATCTTTCCTCCACCGTGAGATTTCTCCTTTTCATGATCTCTTTGCGCTATGGCATCTCATTCGTTTATTCCGGCAACTGAAACCTGATCTCGTATGTACACACACCTCAAAGGCTGGGGTTCTGGGAAGATGTGCCGCCTGGTTGTTGGGAATCCCTGCTACTTTTACAGTGCATGGATGGGCCTTCACAGAAGGGATCACCTCCAGAATGCGGAGTTTTTATGTCTTGGTGGAGCGGATAGCGTCTCTCTTTGCGCGCAAGATAATTACCGTTTCAGAGTACGATCGTACTCTTGCGCTTCAACAACGTGTGGCAGATTCGAAGAAGATAGTTACCATCCATAACGGTATCCCGGTGGGCAATGCCTCTTCTGGTAGAAGAATCTGGAAGAATCCTCCTGGCCTCGTAATGGTAGCTCGTTTTGAATATCAGAAGGATCACCCTACTCTTTTCAAAGCCCTTTCGTTGCTGCGTGACCTCGAGTGGAGCCTCGTCTGCGTGGGTGATGGCCCTCTCCTTGAATCGATGAAGGAAGAGGCGAAGGCCTTGGGGATTGGAGACAGGGTGGAATTCCTCGGTTTCTGTGAGGACGTGGAGGGAGTACTCGCCTCTTCTCAGATCTTTGTGCTCGCTTCCAGATGGGAGGGGTTCCCCATCAGTATCCTGGAGGCCATGCGCGCCGGGCTTCCGGTAGTAGCTTCTGATGTGGGGGGGTGCAGGGAAGCTGTGGTTGAAGGGGAGACGGGCTACCTCGTACCTCGGGGCGATCACATGGTTCTTGCCGAGCGATTGCGCGAGCTTATTCTCGATCCCGGCAAGCGGGAGAGGATGGGTCGGGCGGGTCGTGAACGGTTTCTGGCCCATTTCACCTTTGATCATATGATGGAGTTGTTACTCGATCTCTACAAGGAGTTGACGGAGAGCCGGTATGAATAAGTCGTGGGGTGGGAAGAGAGAGCGAATACAGGAAATGGGTATCGTACTGGTTTCTCTTGTACTGATAGGGATAGCGCTTCCTGTCATCTTCAAAGCCGCCGGTGTGTTCTACTGGGAGTTCTGGCGATATAAGTACCTGGGTATGGATCTCTTCTGGGAGTTCGTGTATCCCCTCATTTGGTCGGGTATTCTCTTCGTCGTATCTTTGATGCTCTTGTACTATTTGGACTGGTATAAAAGCCTCTATGTGATGGGCTATCTCTGGAGGATGATCATTATCCTCTTGTTCTTTCCTTTCTATGAATCGACATATTTCGAGGCGTTCGACGCGTTTGTTTTCTACTCAGAAGGGGTCTGGCGATTCCGACCTTTCCTTGCACTCGGCAATGCCACACAGAGTATGTATACGGTAGTTTCCTGGATCCATGGAATTCTCGGACCCTCCTATCGATTGGTCATCGTGATATTCGGTACGCTCAGTTGGTGGGCAAGTATAGTGTTCGATAGAGTGCTCCTCAAGGAAGTAAAGGAGGGTCTGCGAAAGTCTTTTCTCGAAGTGCTCCTGTTCTTTGAGCCCATGTTTCTCTTGTGGTCGAGCCACTACGGAAAGGACCCTCTTATCTATGTGTTTTCCATTATCACTTCCCTCCTGCTCTATCGATTCTCGCGGGAACCCAGCGTAAAGAACGCCGTGTGGATCTTGCTCTCTCTGGTACCTTTCATGTATTTCCGTTTCTGGTACGTGGCCATCTACGGCGCGGTGCTCTATGTGCTCTGGGTGGTGTATGCGCGTGGAAGGAAACGGGTGGTGGGTGCGGTGCTGGGTGGTGTGGTAGCTCTGGGAGGGATGTGGGGCGTCCTCAGTTTGTTCGGAATAAGCAGCCTGGATGGTCTTCTCCTCTTTGTGGTGAAGTGGTCGCAGGCGTGGGCTCATGGGGGGGCGGCCCAGACGGCGTCCATCACTTCGTGGGGGGATCTCGTGAGGTGGTATCCCTGGATGTGGTTCACGGCTCTCTTCAGGCCTCTCCTGTGGGATGCGCACAATATGTTTGCCGCCTATGCGGCCCTGGTGAATACCGGTCTTCTCGCGTATTTCCTTTTTTCCTTGGGAAGGCTCAAGAGAATGACGAAAGAGGAACGAAGGCTCTTCTTTCTGGCTCTGGTGGTGATCACCATCTGGGGAGGGGCGTACGCCATTGTCTCTTATCAGAACTTGGGTACTGCGGTTCGTTTCAGGAGTCCCATATGGCACTGGATGCTGATCTTTTTCACGATAGTAGGGGTGGGAACGGATAAGGAGGAGAAAGAGAGGGAACCGGAATGCACATAGTGTATGTCCTTACCAGGTCCGACACCAGGGGCGGAGTGCAGGTCCATGTCCGTGATCTCTGCAGGGCGCTCATGGCTCTGGGGCATCGGTGTACCGTGCTTATGGGTGGGAGAGGCATCTTCCTTGATGAACTTGCCGAATGTGGTATCCCTTACGTGGTAATACCTTCATTGAAGAGAAGCATCTCCCCGTTCAAGGATCTCGAGGCGGTCTTGAAGATCAGGAAGGTGTTGAAGGATCTCCGTCCGGATCTCGTCTCCACCCATACGTCGAAGGCCGGTGTCCTCGGGAGATTGGCGGCGCGTTCCCTCGGCATCCCCGTGGTCTTTACCGCCCACGGCTGGGCCTTCACGGAAGGAGTGCCTGCTGCTTCCCGGTGGATCTATCGCCTGCTGGAACGTATCGTGGCCCCCTGTGCTCGAAAGATCATCACGGTGTCCGAGTTCGATAGAGAGATCGCCCTCAAGGGAAAGGTGGGAAGGTCTTCCCAATTGATTGCCATCCACAACGGGATGCCGGATGTGTCTGTCGAGCATCATGCGAAACCCGAACTCCAGCCTCCCCGAATGGTGATGCTCGCACGGTTTGAGCCTCAGAAAGATCACAAGACGCTCTTCCTCGCGCTCTCGAAACTGCGACATATGGAATGGCACATGGAGTGTGTGGGAGACGGTCCGCTTCTCGAGGAGACTAAGAAACTCGCCTACAGGCTCGGACTGGAGGAGAGGATATCTTTCCCCGGATTCCGAGGTGATATAGAAGCAGTCCTCGCCCAATCCCAGATCTATGTGCTCATCTCTCACTGGGAGGGCCTCCCAAGAAGCATCCTTGAGGCCATGAGGGCTGGGCTTCCTGTGGTGGCATCGCGTGTGGGGGGGGTGGAAGAAGCGGTGGAAGATGGCGTTACAGGATATGTGGTGGACAGGAGGGATGTGGATGCGCTCGCCCAGAGACTCGAGCGGTTGATCGCTGATCCCCGGTTGAGAGCTTCCATGGGCAGGGCCGGAAGGGCACGGTACGAAACCCATTTCACTTTCGAGAGGATGCTGAAAGAGACGCTCGAACTTTATCAGCAGGTCCTGGAAGAAGAGAGAAGAAACTGAGGCATGGATATGAAGATCCTCGTCGACGCCCTCGCGGTAGTGGAGCACATGACTGGAGTCTCACGGTATGCGTTTCAGCTTCTTACCCATCTGGCCCGTGTGGATGAGAAGAATTCGTACAGGGTCCTGGTGCCTTCTTCTTTGTCTCCAGATCACCCCCTGATACGGAGACTTGAGGGCTGTGCCAACTTTTCCCTGATGAAGGCGGATATTCCTCCGGTTGGACCGAAGAGGGATATAAGGTATAGAGCTCTCGCTGGGTTGGATTTCGATGTGTATCACTGTTTGAACTCGAATTATCCCCTTGGGTTCCATTATCCGAGGGGAGTGGTGACCATCCACGATCTGAAATATCTAAAGTATCCTCGTTTCATGGGAAACGCGTGGTGGCTCAAGACTCGCTACCTCGAGCTGGTATTCAAGAGTGCAGCCAAGCGATGCGCAAAGGTGATCGCTGTCTCCCATGCCACGAAAAGGGACATCGTCGACCTCTTCTCCATCCCCGATCCTGATCGTATCGTGGTCATCCACGAGGCGGGAGGTCTCTTTTCAGCCTCTTCGAATGTCCCTGAACAGGGAGACCGTATCCTCGAAACATACGGGGTGAAGAGACCGTATTTCCTTTTCCTCGGTGAGCACCGCCCGCACAAGAATATAGAAGGTGTGATCGAGGCCTTCGAACGCTTCAGGCAAATGTGTCGAGATCCGTTCCACCTTGTGATCACCGGGAAGGTCCATCCTTCTTACAGGGCGAGGATGACTCGACTGAAGTGGGGGCGAGACGACGTGGTATTCACAGGATTCATTCCCGATGAGCATCTTCCTGTGCTCTACCGGCATGCGTATGGGTTTCTCCTGCCTTCTTTCTACGAGGGCTTCGGCATTCCCATTCTTGAGGCGATGGAGGCAGGAGTACCGGTGATCACCTCGAATGTCTCTTCCATGCCGGAGGTGGGAGGCGACGCGTGTCTCACCGTCTCTCCATATGATCCCGAGGATATCGCCCGGAAGATGTACGTGCTTGCCACGGATGCGGGGTTGCATGCCCTCTTGAGGGAAAAAGGCTATGCGCGGGCCAAGGAGTTCTCTTGGGAGAAAGCCGCCCGTGAGACGCTTAAGGTATACGAACAGGTGGGTTCGAATAGTTAATCGTGTTCGAGGATATACTTGTACATTTCCACCAGTTTGTCTGTGGTGTGCCTCCACGTGAAAGAGGCGCTTCGCTCCAACCCCTTCTGTGAGAGCCGTTGCCGAAGTTCGGAATCAGTCACGATTCTACATATCGCTTCCGAGAAGCCATGGATATCATATGGATCGAGGAGGATCCCCGCATCTCCTACCACTTCGGGGAGCGATGAGGTGTTGCTGCAGATGACGGGAAGGCCGCAGGCCATGGCTTCGAGTGGAGGAAGGCCGAATCCTTCATAGAGGGAGGGAAAGACGAAGGCCTTTGCCGCGGAGTAAAGGGCTCTCACCCTGTCGTCCGGAAGAAATCCTGTAATGATGACGTGTGAAGCGATACTGAGTTCGTTGAGCACCGTGAGGATCTTTTCCCTTTCCTCTCTGGGGGTGTAGCCGATGAGCACATACCTCAATTCGGGAATTTCTTTTTTTGCGGCAGCGAACGCCCTGAGTGCAGTGAGGAGGTTTTTCCTCTCCTGAAGGGTGCTGAGGGAGACGATATAGGGCGTGCCCGGTTCGAGCCCATAGTATGCGAGTGTTTTCTCTATGGCCGACGTCTCTGTTTCCCGGAAGAAACGGGAGGAAATCCCGTTGGGAACCACGAAAACATGGCCCGGATCGAGGTGCGGTGCGTAGGTGAGAAGATCCTTTTTCGTGGCCTCGGAGATGCAGTGGATCCAGACTTCAGGATGCAGTTCACCGAGCTTCCGGATGAGAAAGTTCCTGAAAAGCGGGTCTTCTCCTGAGGGGAGGAACAAAGGTATGAGATCGTGCACGGTGATGACCATAGGAATGGGAAGGGAAGGTATACTCGGACCGATGAAAGAAGGAAGGTGGAGTATGTCGTAAGGTGTAAAGAACGATGGAGGGATCTCCATGATGGAAGAAAAGGTTCCCCACGATTTCCGAGTGAAGCGTTTGTAGATGTCGTGGAAGGGACGCCCCATCTTCAATATGAGGGCAGAAGCGTACGCCGGGAGCTTGGAAGAGGGGAAGGCAAATGGTATCTGGCGTTCAGCCGGCAGCCTTTTCGTATAGAAGTATGAGGCACCGCACAATCCCTTTCCCGCAAGAGAAGTGAGGGTGAGAGAGACCTCACTGTGTGGGCCCAGATGCTTCACGAGTTCTTCTATCACCCTGAAGATGCCTCTCTTCCCCCGGGGAAGATAATCGGTCCACACGTTTCCCAGTCGGGTCACATCGAACAAGAGTCGTATCATACAAAGTGGAGCTTCAAAGACAGAGACGGGAATGTCAAGGTATCAGGGACATACCTTACTGGATTGCAGCGGGATGGGGATTCTGATATAGTACTCCTACTGCCAGCATCTGGAAGGGACTATGCAGAGAGAGCAGGATCTTTCTTTGATCACCCTGATACAGATTTTCCGTGCGAGAATCAAGTTGTTCTGGCTCGTCTTTTTTCTGAGCATTATCGTAGCGATCGCTTATGCTCTACTCGCGAGGCATCTCTATACTGCACAGGCCGTAGTGCTCACCCAGAGCGTCTCCAGCTCTACGAGCAGTATCTCCAGTTCGGTTATGGACCAGCTCTCCTCTTTGGGATTGAGTGGGGGTACGGCTCCTTTGGAAGTAATTCTCTATCCTAATGTCCTAGAGAGTGACACGGCGGCACTCTATGTATACGAGAAGCTCGCTCTTTCCCACTACGAATTATTCAAAGGAGAGACCACGGAGGACAGGATAAAGGCCCTTCGTGACAGGGTGAGAATCCATGCCGATTCCTATAACAGAAGAGTGATCATCGAGGCCACCACCCCTGATCCTCAGCTTTCCGCGGACATCGTGAACGCCTTTGTGGAAGCCCTCGAAAAACTGGTGGCACAAGTGCAAGCCAGTCCGGCGCGCAGAAAGCTAGCTTACCTGGAAGACAAGCTGGTGAAGGTGAAACAGGAACTGGATGATGCTCAGAGAAAACTCAAGGAGTTCCAAGAGACGTACCTCTTGTGGGATGTGGAAGAGCAGGCTTCGAAGCTCATAGAAGAGGTGACCGAACTTTCAGTTGAAAAGGAACGTCTGTTGCTGAGCCTCAACACCGAGCAGAAACTTCTGGGTGGGAGCGGCCCTGGAGACAGTATCCAGCGAAGCAGGATAGCCGCCTATGATGACGCGATAAAGCGATATCAGGAAGAATTGAAACGTATCGCAGGGTTGAGTGGGGTGTTGGCCGACCTCATGCGGGAAGTGGAAGTGAAGGAAGCGGTATATACATTCCTCATCACTCAATACGAGCAGGCCAAGCTGGAGGAAATGAACGAGGTCTATGTGGTGCCCGTGTTGGAGTATGCCAGGGTCCCTGAGAAACGAAGCTGGCCCACCCGAAAACTTATTGCAGGTATAGGTCTGGTTGCAGGGATTCTTGGCGGACTCTTTCTGGTATTCTTCCTCGAGTTCTGGAACAGGTTCAGAGAGAAACTCCGGGAAGCAGAGCGGGAATCGCTATAGGGCGGATCGATGGAGTCTTCACTCGATCTCTCTGTCATCATCCCTCATTTCGATTGCCCTGAGCTGCTTTATAGGCTTCTCTCCACCATTCCCCCGCATCCAGGGGTGGAGGTGATCGTCGTGGACGACAACAGTGAGAAGAAGCCGGATCCCTCTAGGCTCTCCAGGTTTCCCCATGTCGTGTATTATGAGAATACTTCGGGGAAAAAGGGTGCGGGTACCTGCAGGAATATAGGCCTCGAGCACGCGAAGGGCAGGTGGGTGATATTTGCGGATGCCGACGATATCTTCCTCCCGGGATTCTATTCCATTGTGGCGAAGTACTTCACCGCTGAAGAGGATGTGATCTTTTTCGTTCCCACCAGCAGATATTCCGATTCCGGAGAGCCTGGCTTCCGGCACGAGGCGGATGCGGGTATTCTCTTGCGCTATCTAAAGGAACGGGACCACAAGTCGGAGCTCCTGGTCCGGTACTACATTGCAGCACCGTGGTCGAAACTCATACGGCGGGACTTCATAGAGATGCATGGGCTTCGTTTCGATGAGGTTCTCGCCTCCAACGATGTGATGTTTGCGACAAAACTCGGCTATCACATGAAGAGATTCCAGGTTTCTCCCGAGACCATCTATTGTGTGATGTTGAGGCATGGAAGCTTGGTCATGCGCAAGTCGAGAGAGGTGATCGAGGCCAGGATAGATACTCATATACGATATGTCCAATTTCTCAAGTCGCATCTTCCGGGGAAGGATGCACGATACGTATTTCTTAGTCGAGCCTTCAAGCGGAGTCTCGGATTGCTGAATGCTGCAAGAAGGATAGGTGTTACATATTTCTTATCCACCTGGTTTCGTTTTATCAGATCGGGTATCCCAATTGTGAGCTGGAGATTGATCACCCCCTCGTTTGTGTGGGAGAAGATTACTAAAACCCTCCCCAACATGAAGAGAGAATCTCGTTTTTATACCGGGAGATGAGTAAGATGCGAATTCTCACGAAGCTGTATCATAGAATAAGAAGGGGGACAAAAAAGAGGATCCAATATCTGTTTTACCTGTTGCGATTGAAAAAAGAGATCCTTGTCAGAAAGGATGTACATCTTGCTCTCGATTCCTCGTCTAATGATGAGGTGATCATCAGCCTCACCTCCTTTCCGGCACGATTCGGTGTATTGGGGGGGTGTCTCAAAAGTCTACTCTATCAACGAGTACGTCCTCACCGATTGATCGTCTGGCTTGCGGAGGAAGAGGTAGAGGGTTTAGATCTTTCGAAACAGATCCCGGAATTTGAGTTTTTTGTACGAAGCGGGATAGAATTCGCCCTCATAGAGGAAAACCTGAGGTCCTATAACAAATTACTGCCTGCTCTAAAGCGCTATCCAAGAGGAATAATCGTAACATGTGATGATGATATTCTCTATCCTCCATGGTTTCTGGAGAAGATGGTTCGTGCGTATAATCCAGAGGAGATATGCTTTTATAGGGCATGGGAGATGGAAACGGATCCTAGAGGGAGAATGGCTCCCTATCACACGTGGAATGATGCTTCTTCAAAGACTCCCTCTTCAAGGTTGTTCTTTACTGGGGTAGGAGGCGTGCTCTATCCCCCTGGTTCTCTTGCCGAGGAGGTATTCAATGTGTCCCGGATACGGGAACTATGCCCTTCGGGTGATGATATATGGTTCAATGCCATGGCCTTGCTCAAGGGGACAAAAAAGCGATTGTTACTTTCGAATTCCTATTCCTTTCCCATAATCAAGGAATCACTCTCCCAGAGGAGTGCCTTGAGAGAGCGAAACGTGGCCCAGGGCTTCAATGATGTGATGTTGCGTGCAGTCTTTGATTGTTATAACCTGTATCAGTTTTTGTGAGAGTATATGTCATCAAGAAGATCCTTAGTGAAGGGCTTTCTTTCTTTCTCGATCGGACCATGGCTCAGTGCTCTTGTCGCGTTTGTCACTACGCCTCTCATCACGTGGTTGCTTTCGCCTGAGGAGTTCGGGAGAGGCTCTCTTTTCCTTACCGCATATGGATTGCTCATTACCATGGTCCTGCTCGGTTTCGATGGCGCGTATGTACGGTATTTCCATCAGTACAATGATTCAAGGGAGCGGGCTTCCTCCCTTCTCCTTACCTTTCTCGTTACACCTCTTACGACGGTGTTTCTCTTTTCTTTGTTTCTAGGACTCTTCAAAGAGGAAATCTCTTTCTTATTGACTGGGACTTCGGATAATGCCGGGAGTATGATGTTGTTCTTGGGACTTCTGCTTCTGGTGGGAGTCTTGCAGAGGTTTGCCCTTCTGATAGTAAGAATGCAACAGAAAGGAGTATTGTTCTCGCTTCTCACGTTGCTGAATTCCCTGGCCAATGCGGGTTTCATCATCGGCTATAGTCTCCTGGTGAGAAAAGATTTCAATGCAATGCTCTGGGGACGTCTGGGGGGGCTCTCCCTCACTTTTCTGGCGGCGAGTCTCCTGGTGGAACGGACGTTATGGATCGGTTTTTTCAGGAAACGAGTGACTTTGAACGCTTCTCTCATGAAAGAGGGATTCCTCTACGGGCTCCCGCTTGTACCGGCCGAACTTCTCACCTGGGTGCTTAATTCCATGGATAAGATCGCGCTCCGGAGCTTCTCTTCCTTTTCCGAAATTGGACTTTATACGGCAGCGAATAAATTGCTCTCAGCCCTTCTTCTATTGCGGACGAGTTTTAGTATGTTCTGGGTCCCTGTTGCGTACCAGAAGTACGAAGATGACGGGGATGCAAGATTTTTTGGGAAGGTTGCGCGCATAATGACTGGTCTCCTTTTCCTCTTGGCCATGGGAGTGATTCTGGCAAAGGACCTCGTGGTACTCCTGCTCGCGGGAGAGTATAGAGGAGCGGCGAGCGTCATGCCCTTTTTGGTTTTCGTTCCCACAATGTACACGCTTTCTGAAGTGACAATGGTGGGAATAAACTTCAAGAAGCAGACCCATTGGCACATCGTCGTCTCGGGTATTTCTGTGGTGGTGAACTTGGTGGGTAATTATCTTCTTGTACCTCGTTTCGGAGCCAAGGGGGCAGCCATCGCTACGGGGGGTTCTTATATCGTATTTTTCTATATGAGGACGATTGTCTCCCGACGATTGTTCCCTGTGGACTACGGGATGGTTAGAATCACTGTCGGAGTTATTCTCCTTATGAGTGTAGCATTTGTGAATACTTTTCTCCCTTCCCTGTGGGGGATGGCTGCCGCAGGGGTCGGGATCGGGGTGCTAGGTGTGCTATATGTGCATGAAATAAGAAAGGGTTTCTCCTTTGGAATTGGAATACTCCGATCCCGAATGATGAGGAAGGACTTGGATTCGAGGTGAGGTTGTAGTTCTGATGATATGGTGTCTGTATATCTATGATCTATGCGTCCTCGTCCCCGTCACTATCGGAAGTCAACCTGAGGAGAAGAAGCGCCTCTCTATCCCCTCTCTTTGATCGAATCAGCGGGCAGGGGGCGGAGACTGATATCTGGGATCCTGATGGGCTTGTGTGGTCGTGGAGTACGAGTTTTGCATCTCTTGATATCTATGGAGCATGTGAGATATGATTATGCTTACATCTCTGATGAACCTGTTGGGAGTCCTATTCCAAGGTGAGTACTTACAATGAAAAAGACCACTCAACTGAAACGACTTTTACTCTCTGATGACGTTGAATTCCTCATGGAAGCACATAATGGAATCTCGGCGAAAATCGTAGAGGAAGCGGGGTTCAAAGGGATCTGGGCTTCCGGTCTTACTATCTCGGCCTCCCTAGGGGTCAGGGACAACAATGAGGCATCATGGACCCAGGTCCTGGAGGTGGTGGAGTTCATGAGTGATGCTACGAACATACCGATCCTGCTGGATGGCGATACAGGGTATGGAAATTTCAACAACGCGAGGCGGCTTGTAAGGAAATTGGAGCAACGCGGAGTTGCGGGTGTTTGTATCGAAGACAAGTTGTTCCCCAAGACCAACTCTTTCATATCCGGAGAGACCCAACCGCTGGCTAATACTGAGGAGTTTTGTGGCAAGATAAAGGCCATGAAGGATATCCAGGAAGATCCTGATTTCGTGGTGGTCGCGAGGGTGGAGGCCTTTATCGCCGGGTGGGGGCTTGAAGAAGCCTTGCGGAGGGCCGAAGCGTATCGCCAAGCAGGAGCAGATGCTGTTCTCATACACTCCAAACGTTCTGATTTTAGAGAAATTGAAGCCTTCATGCGGGAGTGGGGGAATCGTTTGCCTGTGGTGATCGTGCCTACCAAGTATTATTCGACTCCTACCGATGTGTTTCGATCCGCAGGGGTGAGGCTGGTAATCTGGGCGAACCATAACTTACGGG
This sequence comes from Spirochaeta thermophila DSM 6192, assembly GCF_000147075.1. Lineage (NCBI taxonomy): Bacteria > Pseudomonadati > Spirochaetota > Spirochaetia > Winmispirales > Winmispiraceae > Winmispira > Winmispira thermophila. Next base: position 1,703,755 of record NC_014484.1, on the reverse strand, counting down.
CTGCTATTTCTGCTATGCAGCATGTGAGTGCCGCCATTTTCAAGAGCGAGACACTCATGGTGGTGGAAGATCAGATAGCCCCACTCTCGGAGGTGTTCAGGCTCCAGGGAGCGTCTGAGCTTGAAGCTGCGGAGGAGAAGTACCTTCCCACAGCAGGGAAAAAGGTGAATGCTGTGATCCTTGCTGCGGCCCAAGGGGAGAAATTGGGGGATCTCACCTCAACAACTCCCAAGGCGATGTTGAAGGTGCACGGTAAGCCTATCTTGGGGCTTATTGTAGAGAAGCTCAATAGAGTAGGTGTCAAAGATATCACAGTGGTGCGCGGTTTTGCGAAAGAGAAGATACAGATGCCCAATACAACAACAGTAGATAATGATCGTTATGCGGAGACTTCTGAAGTGTACTCTCTCTATCTTGCGAGGGATAGAATCAAAGAAAACACGGTCATATCCTTCGGGGATATCGTATTCAAAAGCTGGATCCTCAATGAATTGCTGAACGATGATGCTCCTGTGACAATCATCGTGGATGCGGAGATTCAAAAGGATGATTCATGGCGGGATTACGTGGTATGTGATCGGGCATATTCCCGAACGTTGTTCAATACCCCTGTGGCATTGAGGACCATGAGTCATACCCTCTCCCCTGATGAAGCACATGGGGAATTTATAGGCCTTTTCAAAGTCACAAAGGAAGGGGCCGAGGCCCTTACCGCCCTTCTGCAGGAACTCGCAGATGAAGGAATTATCGAATGTGTGCGGATCGACGAAATGTTTACCCGTCTGGCCTCCCGTGTGAGAGTGGGGGTGAAATATATCCTTGGCTCATGGGTGGATGTGAACATGCTGGTTGATCTTCAGAGAGCAGGAGAGTTGTGATGTTAGACACAGAAGTCTTTGGGAAGGAACTCCAGAGAAGGGGGTTCGATTTCTACTCCGGTGTACCGTGCTCGTTTCTAAAATCTCTTATTAATTATGCCATCAATGAGTGCGAGTATGTGATGGCAGCCAACGAGGGGGATGCCGTAGCGATCTGCGCAGGCGCTCGACTGGGAGGGCGTAAGGCTGTAGTACTCATGCAGAACTCGGGGTTAGGGAACGCGGTTTCTCCTCTTACGTCTCTCACCTCCATTTTCCGGATTCCTGTGTTGGGATTTGTGAGCCTTAGAGGAGAGCCCGGATTGGGGGACGAACCTCAGCATGAGCTCATGGGTACGATCACAGATGAGATGCTCTCCACGATGAAAATCCCCTGGGAGTATCTCTCTGATGCTGTTGATGAGGCCGTTTCGCAGCTCGACAGAGCGGAGGAATGCCTTTCGCGGGGGGAGTCTTTTTTCTTTATCGTGAAGAAGGGCACTTTTTCCCCCGTGCCCCTTAAATCAGAAAGACAAAAAGCTCAGGATTCTTCTTTGCCTGATCGGGTGAGCATGCTACAGGCCGTCAGGGAGGCCCGCTCTGAAGACACTCTTCTACTTGCTACTACAGGATTTACGAGTAGAGAGCTCTATACCTTGGGCGATGAGGAACGTAATTTTTATATGGTAGGGTCGTTAGGGTGCCTTTCTTCATTTGCTCTTGGTCTCAACCTTGTGCGTCCCTCTCATGGGATAATAGCTCTGGATGGAGATGGTTCTCTTTTGATGAGGACGGGAGCTATGGCTGTGGTCGCAGCATATCGACCGCAGAAGTTGTTGCATATACTTTTCAACAACGAAGCCCATGAATCCACCGGGGGACAATCTACAGTGTCTCCAACTGTTGATTGGGAGAATCTCGCAAGGGGATTCGGATATCCGGAGGTCTATGCAGTACAGACCCCTGAAGAACTTAAGCGTGTGGTGAATGAGTGGGAAAGTCAGGGAGGGCTTGCCTTCGTTCACGTGAGAATAAGGCAGGGGACTCTGCCGGATCTGGGGCGGCCGAAGGTAAAACCTTTCGAGGTAGCGAAGAGGATCGCTCACTTTATTGAAAAGAGAGAGAGCATATGATACGAGAGGCGGTTATTCTCGGGGCGGGATTGGGATCCCGCTTGAAGGAAAGAACTGCGTCGATGCCGAAGGGATTTTTGGTAGTGGGGGGGATGCCTATTGTAGAGCATTCGGTGAGAAATCTTATAGAAGCCGGTGTAGAGCGCATCATCATCGGTACAGGGTACTGCGCGGAATATTACGAAGCTTTGGCCCGGAAGTATCCGGTGATAGAGACATTGAGGAATCCTCACTATGCTACAACCGGTAGCATGAGGACTCTGTACGAGTTGAGGGAGCTGGTTTCCTCGGATTTTTTCCTCCTCGAATCGGATCTCGTGTACGATCCCGCAGGACTGTTCGTCTTGGCGAATGATCCCAGAGAAAACGTGGTTCTTGTCAGCGGAAAGACCAATTCTGGAGACGAGGTGTACGTTGAAGTCGATGAACGAGGATGTCTCAGAAATCTGTCAAAGGATCTTGCAGACGTGTCTTCAGTATATGGAGAACTCGTGGGAATAACAAAACTCTCTCCCCATGCGCTCGCAAAGATGTGTGAATATGCCGAGGGTGTGTTCGCCGATCAGCCCTTGCTGGACTATGAGAGGGCTCTCGTTGCTGTTTCGACCAATGGCGTCCCGATCGGAGTGCGTAAAATCGAACACTATTTGTGGAGGGAGATCGATAACGAACAACACCTCTCGATGGCCGTAAAGGATATCTGGCCTGCTATACAAGAAGCTGAAGAGCTTCGGAAGGTCCGCCGCGAGGTATTGCTCAATCCTGGGCCTGCAACGACTACGGATTCTGTGAAATACGCCCAGGTGGTCCCTGACATTTGTCCTAGAGAAAAAGAATTCGGTGATCTGATGGATCAGATTCGTAGAGATTTGACTTCTTTCGTTGCAGACTGGTCGCACTATACCACGGTCTTGTTCGGGGGGTCGGGAACTGCGGCGGATGAAGCCATGATCTGTTCTGTGGTACCTGAGGATGGACGACTCCTGGTGATCGACAACGGAGTTTATGGGGAGCGAATGGCTCGTATGGCATCGGTCTATAAATTGAACTACGAAGTCTTCGAAAGTTCTCCTACCGGACCCGTGGATTTGGACGTTATGGAACATACCCTGAAGAAGGGAAAATTCACCCATCTCGCAGTGGTGTATCACGAAACGACTACCGGGCTGTTGACCGATCTGCCTTCAATCGGAGAAATATGCAAGCGTCTAGGTATTGTCACCCTTGTGGACGCGGTGAGTGCGTATGCGGGAATACCTATGGACCTGGAGAAACTCAATGTCCATTTCATGGCTGCCAGTTCGAATAAGAATCTCCAAGGTATGGCCGGAGTGGCGTTCGTAATATGCAATCGCGAGAGTCTGGAAGCGACCAGAAGTATCCCAATGAGAAGTTATTATCTTAATCTCTATGACCAACATGTTTTCTTTGAGAAAACAAAACAGACCCGGTTTACCCCCCCAGTACAGACGCTTTATGCATTACGTCAGGCCATCTTGGAGACGAAAGTTGAGACCGTGGAGGCGCGTTATGCACGGTACACGGCATGTTGGGAAATTCTGATGGATGGGATTGCACGACTGGGGTTGGAAGCCTTGGTTCCGCGGGAGTATCAGTCCCATTTGATCACAGCGATCGTGGAACCATCTCGCCCAGGATATAGCTTTGAAGATCTTCATGCATATGCGCGCAAGAGAGGATTCACGATATACCCGGGGAAATTGAGTAATGCACAAACGTTCCGTATTGCGAATATTGGAGATATACAACCTGAGGAGATGCAACGATTCGTAGAGATCCTCGGTGAGTACCTCCTCTCACTCGATGAGTCCGAGGAGAATCTGAAATGTGAATGATCTTGACCGGCGGATGACGGATGCTTTCTGTAGCCTCTCTTCAATCCGATGGAGCAGCATTCGGGAGTGACATGAATAACTGATGAGGGGCTTTGAGGCCCCGGTTGTGGATTTCCTTCTCGAATTTCTTTGGTTCGGATCGGTGTTCATGTGGTATTGGGAAGAATGAGACTTTCTTTTTTGTTAGAATAATGTTAAGGTGTTGAGATTCGGATAGAGTCCGTAGTGCGCTGAGCGTCGGGAGGCTCCATTTTGATTAGAGTAAGGTTGCCGAGAGCGCTGGTTTCCTTCCGGAAGGTGAAGGAGCCCACAGAGGAGGTGCTTTCCACCCTCAAGAGGAAACAGCTCGAACTGCTCAAAGAATTCGATAGGGTATGCAGGATCCTGGGTATCCCTTACAGTTTGAGTTCCGGAACCCTTCTCGGAGCCGTTCGCCATAGAGGATACATACCGTGGGACGACGATATCGATGTGATGATGGTGAGAGAGGAATACGAGCGATTTCTGAGGGAAGCTCCCGCCCATCTGTCTCCGCACGTGGTAATCCAGAACTATCGTACTGAGCCCTACTCGGTGGGATATTTCACAAAGCTTGTAGATAGTACCACCTTTCTTGTAGAGCTTGGAATGAGTGAGTTGCCCATCACGAAAGGTGTCTATATCGATATCTTCCCAGTCGATAGAGCGGCTTCCCGTTTCAGTGTCATGGTGATGGATAATATCGCCAAGCGAATATTGCATGCATTGAGGCGGTCTTATACGCTGGAAAGTTGTTGTGCTCCTTCTCGAAGATATGCAAGGATGTTCAGGCTCCTTTTGTTTCCTTTGGCTCGGCTCCTGGGTTTGTACAGAATCAATAAGATGGACACCTACGTCCGGATACGTCATAATTCGGGAGGACGAGAGGGGTATACCTATGCGGACTACGCTGAGATTCCGCTCTTCAGGAGGCCCCCCTTTCCTATGCGCATCTTTTTCGAGGTAGAAGAGATCTCGTTTGAAGACGGCAAATTCTTTGCGATAAAAGAGTGGGATCTGTATCTAGAGAAAATGTACGGAAATTATTGGAAGCTGCCTCCTAAGGAAAAGCGGAAGCCCGCCCATAAGATTCTTGAGCTCCAATTGTGATCCCCTGCGAGGAGTATGGGATTTTCCCGATCAACTTTCCATGGGGTTCCAATACGAAGCGGGCTGTCTGCGGATGGAGATTTGTTGGATTTTCCCTTATACACTATAAAAAATGGTGAAAGGGGACCCTCTAAGAGAGGATCGTATGAGTGATGTAGTGGTTGTCCGTGTCACCGACTATGATATAGAGGCGATCGAGGGGGTGGTGCGGGGGTGGGTAGGGGGGTGGGTGAGGGGAGGGGAGCGGGTGTTGCTCAAGCCGAATGTGCTGGGGGCGTATCCTCCTGAGAGGCATGTGACCACCAACCCCGCGGTGGTGGAGGCGGTGGTGCGGGTGCTTCTCGATATGGGGTGCCGGGTGTGGGTGGGGGATTCGAGCGGTATGCCGGTCCACAGGGGGACGGCGCGGGCGCTCGAGGCGGCGGGGATGAGTGAGCTCGCACACCGGTATCCGGTGAAGGTGCTTCCCCTGGAGGATGTGCCTGCGGTGGATCTTCCGGTGCCACAGGGGAGGGTGCTCGAGAGGGTGCGTGTGTCGGGGCTCATCGAGGAGGTGGACTGGGTGGTGAACCTCCCCAAGCTCAAGGCCCACCAGCTCACGCGGTACACCGGTGCGGTGAAAAACCTCTACGGCTGTGTGCCGGGCGGGATCAAGCAGCAGTACCACGCCCAGGCCCCCACCCCCTCCGCCTTCGCCCACCTCCTCCTCGACCTGTACAGCGCGCTCGCCCCCAAACTCCTCTTCTCCCTCATGGACGCGGTGGTCTCCCTGGAGGGCTCCGGCCCCGGCCCCACCGGCACCCCGCGCCGCACCGCCTTTCTCGCCTTCTCCCCCGACGCCCCCGCCCTCGACCTCGCCTGCTGCAGGGCGGTGGGCCTCGACCCCTCGTCGGTCCTCCACCTGCGGTTCGCGCAGGAGCGGGGTCTGGTGGGCCCCCTCCCCGGCGAGGCCCCTGAAGAGGCCGCGCCCCTGCTCGAGGCCCCCATGCGCTTCCCCGGCTCCAGCCCTGCCGGCTGGCTCGGCATGGCCGCGAGCCGCTGGGTGCGCTCCCGCCCCCGGGTGATCGAAGACCGGTGCAGGCGGTGCGGCTACTGCGCTCGCGTCTGCCCTGTCTCGTGCATCACCATGGACGGCCTGCCGGTGTGGGACTACAGCCGGTGCATCTACTGCTACTGCTGTCACGAGAACTGTCCCCACGAGGCCATCGAGCTCAAGGAGCCGCTCCTCCTCAGGCTCTACCGCGCCTTCTCGGGAAGGTGAGCCCCGCGGGGCACACGCCCCCTGCGCCTCGGATGCCCGCCGCGCTTCTGTGGCGGAAGGAGTGACGCTTCTTCTACATCCGGAGCTACCCTATGAGTGGAAGAGGTAAGGAACAGATACCTTTGTGGAGAACCTCTTTCGTCACTTGAGGGCGTTTCTTCATCGGTATCCTGAGCATCGAGAGGTGCCCATGTGGATGAGTCGGGAGGCCTCATTGTGGTGGGCGTACCCATACACCCACAGGGATGGGAGACCTGCCCCTCCGAGCTCTAGTTCACTTTCAACGCCCCACCTTGAGGGTGCCCGAGAGGGATGAAGGCTTTGCATCTCAAGGGAAAATGATGTAAAGTAATGTCAAAGGAGCGTGCAGGCTGTGGAACGGAGCCAAGACTGGATTGACGCAGCAGAAGGAGATCTCGAACACGCGCGTCATGATCTGGAGAAAGGGTTCTACAACTGGGCCTGTTTTTCCTCTCAGCAGGCTGCTGAGAAGGCCGTGAAGGCAGTGTTTCAGAAGATAGGAGCCGAAGCGTGGGGCCATTCGGTGTTCGATTTATTGGAGGAACTGAGTGGCTCCTATGAAGTGCCTGAGAGGCTCATCGAGATGGCACTCGAGCTCGACAAGGCCTACATCCCCACACGGTATCCCGATGCCCTCCCCTCTGGTTCTCCCAGGACCCGATACTCGAGGCTGGAAGCCGAAAGGATGATCACCTATGCCCAGGAAATCTTCGAGTACTGTAAAGGTCTTTTATCCTCGGTACAGTAGAGAGGAGGTGCTCCACCACATACGAGCATCCCTCCCTCTATTGAGAGAGGCGCTGCCGGTGCTATCCGTAGTGCTCTTTGGGTCCTACGCAAAGGGGACGAATACTGCTTTCAGCGATATCGATCTTCTCGTGGTCTACCAAGACCCCCCTCGGCAAGATGCGTACACACTGGTGAAGAGGAGTATCCCCCTCAGAGGCCTGGAACCCCACGTCTATGCACGAAGCGAATACGAGCAGGTGAACGACGTGGTGGAGAGAATGATAGAGGGAGGAGTGAGGGTGGTGTAGCATATGAGATGAATAAGCGCATAGGTGATCCTTGTGTACTCCTCCTTACTGGTTACTGGAGGGCTCCCTCGAGAGGGGTAATCACTTTTCTTCTTTACACGTTCTTACCCGGGAACTCTCCACGTAAGGAGTGGATGAACGGGGGGCGACCTTTCCCCCATGTGAATGAGTATGGTGTGAAGCCCTTGGAACGTGCGACCTTTGTTGGAGTATTCGTGAGGGCGTCTTGCCTCCCTTGTGGAGGAGGCGGTGCGGCTCCTGGATGAAGCCGGGTAGCCGCCCCCTATCCCGCGAGGGCGAGGTAGTCGCGGATCCCGTCGAGGAGCATCTGGGCCGCCATGGCGGTGAGGAGCATGCCCATGAGGCGCTCGACGGCCTCCAGTCCGTTCTTTCCCAGGAGGCGCTGGAAGAGCTCCGAGCCGAGGAGCACGAGCACGCTCACCAGCCACGCTCCCCCGAGGGCCAGGCCGAGCTCGAGCCTGTGGGCCGGGTAGCGGGTGGAGAGCAGGGTGATCATGGCGATGGCCGACGGTCCTGCGATGAAGGGCACGGCGAGGGGCACGATGAGCGGTTCCGACTCCTCCTCGGTATAGGAGCCGGTGCCGGGGAAGATCATGCGGATGGCGATGAAGAAGAGCACCACCCCGCCTGCGATCCCGAGGGCGGGCTTTTTTATCTGCATGGCGTCGAGGATGAGGTTGCCCGAGAGGAGGAAGATGAGGAGCACCGCCAGGGCGATGAACATTTCTCGGATGATGATGCGTCTCCGCTGTTCGGATGTGTAGTTTTTGAGCACGGCGAGAAAGGCAGGGATGTTGCCGAACGGATCCATGATGAGAAGAAGGGTGATCATGGTGGCCCACAGGTTCATGCTGCCTCCTTACGGTCTGGTGAACGATCCGGCGAGTGGAGATGGGGAGACTCTCTGTCTTACCGTTCGTCCAGAAGTCTCTCGAGGGATGCCTTCAACGAGGGGATATCATGCTCCACCGTGTACCATACTTCGTCGAGATCTATTCCAAAATATTCGTGTACGAGGAGGTTCCTCATGCCCACTATCTTCTCCCATGGGATAAAAGGGGTGCGTGCCCGGAGGTCTTTGTCCACCCGTGCAGCGGCCTCTCCAATGATTTGCAGGTGATAGAGCATCCATACCTGAATGAGCTCGTTTTCTTTAAATGCCTCATATCCTTTTCCCCTATGTCGCTCTATCTTGGATATGGCATCCAACATATCACGAAGGTACTCTCGGGAGTCCCTCATAAGGGTCTGGCCTCTTTGAGAATCCTTTCGCGGATGCGAGGTTTTATCCCCTTATCGCTTACCACATCGACCTTGCATCCTGTGATCCTTTCCAGGTCCCGCACAAGTTGGGCGTGATCGAGGAGCGAGACGGGCTGTGTGAATTCCACAAGGAGATCGATATCGCTGGCCTCAGTGGCCTCCCCGCGGGCGACTGAGCCGAATACCCGGACGTTGGAAACCCCGTAGGATTCACAGATCCGAAGGATAAGTGATTTTTTCGCATGAAGGATCTCTCGAGGTCTCATGTGTTCCAGCCCTTCTCTAGTCTTCTCTAACTACATTCTCTGTGATCCGGGCGGCTCTGTCAATCTGAACATCGAGGAGTGTATCCGGTGGGTTCCGGCAATAGCGGGGAAGAAGGCCGTCTCGTCAACATGTCATCTCAGGAGGGCTCTGCTACGCTCTTCCCTCTTTCGTGCCTTTTGTATAGGATGAAGGAAAGGGGTGTTTCTATGGATCGCGAGCTGCTGGTGGGGCTGGATGTGGGGTCGACCACGGTGAAGGCCGTGGTGCTCGATCCCGATTCGCACGAGGTGCTGCACGCCCGCTACAGGCGGCACCAGGCAGAGCAGGGGAGGTGCAGTCTCGAGCTGCTCGAAGAGGTGGAGGCGCGGTTTCCCGGCGTGTCCTTGAGGGTGAGCGTGTGCGGATCGGGAGGGGAGGGGATCGCCCGGGCGTTGGGGGCCTTCTTCGTGCAGGAGGTGGTGGCCAACGCGGTGGCGGTGCGTATCTGGTACTCCCACGTGCGGGTGGCGATAGAGCTGGGGGGGCAGGACGCCAAGGTGATCTTCTTCACCCGGGACGAGCGCACGGGTCAGCTCGTGGCCTCGGACATGCGGATGAACGGGAGCTGTGCGGGGGGCACGGGTGCCTTCATCGACCAGGTGGCCGAGCTCCTCGGGATCTCCATAGAGGAGTTCGAGCGCTATGCAGCGGCGGGCCGCACGGTCTACGATATCTCGGGCAGGTGTGGGGTGTTTGCCAAGACCGACATCCAGCCCCTTCTCAACCAGGGGGTCTCCCGTGAGGACATCGCCTTCTCCACCTTCCATGCGATCGCCAAGCAGACCATAGGGGGGTTGGCCCAGGGGATGGAGATACGCGGGCCGGTCATCTTCGAGGGGGGACCGTGCACCTTCAATCCCACGCTCGTGCGAGTCTTCGCGGAGCGGCTGGGGCTGGGGTCCGATGAGGTGGTGGTGCCCTCCCGGCCTGAGGTCTTCGTGGCCATGGGGGCTGCGCTCGCAGGGGTGGCGCTCTTCGGCGAGGAGGAGAGTCGGTACGAGCGCGGCAGGTCGCTCGAGCGGCTCGCGGAGCGGGTGGCGGAAGGTGGGGCCTCTGCAGGTGAGGGGAGGGTCTTCTTCGCCTCGCCCGAAGAGGAGGAGGCCTTCTTCGCCCGCCACAGACGGGAGGAGTTCCGGCCTCCTGTGGTCGCGCCTGGCACCGAGCTCGAGGTGTACCTGGGGATCGATGCGGGGTCCACCACCACCAAGTTCGTGCTCCTCGACACCGAGGGGAGGGTGGTGAACCTGTTCTATGCCCCTAACCGTGGGGATCCGCTCCTCATCCTTCGCGATGCCCTCATCCGCATGCGCGAGACCTACCGGAAGGAGGGGGTGAACCTCAGGGTGAAGGGGGCGGGGACCACCGGGTACGGCGAGTTGCTCTTTGCAAAGGCCTTCGGCGCCGACTACCACACCGTGGAGACCGTGGCGCACGCGCGGGCGGCCCGCGAGGTGGATCCCGAGGTCTCGTTCATCCTCGACATAGGCGGGCAGGACATGAAGGCCATCTGGCTCCACGATGGGGTCATCTCGGCCATCACCCTGAACGAGGCCTGCTCGGCGGGGTGCGGCTCGTTCCTCGAGACGTATGCCCGGTCGCTGGGGATCCCCCTCGACATGATCGCGCCTCTGGCTTTCAGGGCGCGCAGGCCGTCTCGGCTCGGCTCGCGGTGCACGGTGTTCATGAATAGCTCCATCATCACCGAGCAGAAGAACGGCAAGGGAGTGGACGATATCCTCGCAGGGCTATGCATGTCGATCATCGAAAACGTGTTCACCAAGGTGGTGCGGGTGCGCAACTTCGACCTGCTCGGGGATCACGTGCTCGTGCAGGGGGGGACGTTCAAGAACGATGCGGTGCTGCGGGCCTTCGAGCTCTACACCGGGAAGATCCCCCGCAGGCCGGCGCTCGCGGGGGAGATGGGGGCGTGGGGGATTGCCCTGCTTGTCAAGGAGTACGTGGAGCGGCGGGAGCGGGAGGAGGGGAGCTTTGTGAGCGGGTTCTGGGATCTGGACCGGCTGGAGGAGTTCTCGTTCGAGAAGGAGCCGGGGCTCGTGTGTCCGTTCTGCGCCAACAGCTGCAGGCGGACGGTGGTGCGGTTCTCGAACGGGGAGTACTTCGTGACCGGCAACCGGTGCGAGCGGGGTGCGGTGCTGGGCGACCCGGAGGATCCGGTGGTGCGGAGCAGGGTGCGGGAGGCCTCCCGCAGGGAGCGGGGGGTGCCGAACACGCTGGAGCTGCACGCCGCGCTCCTGGCCCGGCCGTACGAGGGGCCGGTGGTGTGGGACGGGTCTGCGCCGGGGGTGGGGGTGAGGGGGCGGGCGATGGTGGTGGGGATCCCGCGGGTCCTGGAGTTCTGGAACAGCCTGCCGTACTGGGTGGGGGTGTTCGGGGCGCTGGGGTTCAGGGTGGTGGTCTCGCGGCCGAGCTCCTACGCCCTGTTCGAGCGCGGGCTTGCGGGGGTGCCGTCGGATACGGTGTGCTTCCCGGCCAAGCTGGCGCACGGGCACGTGCTGGATCTGGTGGCGCAGGGGGCTGAGCGCATCTTCATGCCCATGATGATACGGGTCCCGAAGGAGAACCGCCGGGCACAGGGTTCGGAGGTGTGTCCCGTGGTGCAGGGCTACCCCATGGTGGTGGCGAAGCACGAGGATACGGGGCGGCGGTACGGGGTGGCCTTCGATCACCCGGCGTTCCACTTCTTCAACGAGCGGCTCCGGGCCCGGCAAACGGTGCGGTTCCTGGTGGAGGAGTGGGGGGTGGACGAGGCGGCGGCGCGGGAGGCGGTGCGGAGGGGCGAGGAGATGTTGGGGGCGTTCAGGGCGCGGATGCGGGAGGAGGGGAGGCGGGTGCTCGCGTGGCTTAGGGAGGACGAGCGGCGGTGGGCGGTGCTGGTGGCGTCGCGGCCCTACCACGCGGACGGCCTGGTGAACCACGGGCTTGGTAGGCTGTTCGTACGGGAGGGGGTGCCGGTGCTCACGCCGGATGCGGTGGAGGAGCTGGAGGAGCAGGAGGTGGAGCGGGCGCGGATGGACAGCTACAACCCGTTCCACACACGCATGCTCGCGAGCGCGCTCTGGGCGGGAAAGCACCCCCAGATCGAGCTCGTACAGATCGTGAGCTTCGGCTGCGGGCACGACGCCATCATAAGCGATGAGATGCAGCGTATCCTCCACGAAACCTCGGACAAGGAGATGCTCATCGTCAAACTCGACGAGGGCGACAACCCCGGCCCGCTCTCCATCAGGGTGAAGTCGTTCGTGGAGAGCGTGCGGCAGCGCCGGACGCGGGGCATGGGGAGGGTCAGCCGGCCGCTGGGCAGACCCTTCCCGCGGCCCTACACCCGCAGGGACAGGGAGCGGGTGGTGCTCATCCCCAACCTCTCCGAGAGCTTCACCTACATGAGCGCCCGCATCCTCCGGATGCTCGGCTACAAGGCAGAGCCCCTCCCCGTGGCCGACGAGCGGGCCATCGAGCTCGGCAAGAAGTACGTGCACAACGACATCTGCTTCCCGGCCCAGGTGAACATCGGCGAACACCTCGCCTTCCTCGAGCGGGGTCCCTACCGGCCCGAGCAGGTGGTGGCGAGCTTTGCCCGCAACTGCATCGCCTGCCGGGCAGGCCAGTACGCCATGCTTGCCCGCAAGGCCTTCGACGATGCCGGCTACACCGACCTCCCCATCGTCACTACGGGGAAGGACGACAAAGGGATGCACCCCGGCTTCCTCCTCTCCCCTGCGTTCCACCTCAACATGCTTGTGGGGATCGCCGCCTCGGACGGCCTGGAGTACATGCTCCAGCGGACCCGCCCCTATCTCGACGATCCGCGTATGGCCGACTCCCTGTTCTGGACCTGGCTCGACCGCGTGGCGAGCGCCCTCGAGCGGGGGTGGCGGGCAGCCTTCCGGGCCCTGGAGGCCGCGGTTGAGGCCTTCAACGACCTTCCTGTGGTGCGCACGCTCCGCAAGCCCCGGGTGGGGATCGTGGGCGAGATCCTCATGAATTACCACCCCGGGGCCAACCGGCGCATCGCCGAGTACCTCGAGCGTCACGGCATGGAGCCGCTCATCCCCGGGATAGTGGACTTCTTCAGGCGAAAGAACGTGGTGGAAGAGGAGATGAGCCGGAGGGAGCTCCATCCCTCCCCCCTCATCCTCGGGCTTTTTACCGGGATAAAGGACTGGGCCTTCGATCGGGTTATACGTCGCCTGCACGCGGCCCTCGAGCGGTTCACGTGGAAAGACCCCCTCTACACCATTCGTAATATTGCGCAGAAGGTGAAGGAGCTGATCGACCTCTCCTACCTCATCGGCGAGGGATGGCTCCTTCCCGGCGAGATCATGATGATGGCCGAGCAAGGGGTGCGCTCGTTCGTCATCCTCAACCCCTTTGCGTGCATGCCCAACCACATCACCGGCCGCGGGATGATCAAGCCCGTCCGCGAGCGCTACCCGCACATACAGATCCTCTCCCTCGACTACGACCCTGACGTGAGCTTTGCCAACATAGAGAACCGCCTTCAGATGCTCATCATGAACGCGAGGGAGCTGGAGCGGCTCCCCTGTCCCAGGTGCGGTCCGCCGGAACCGGTGGTGGAGTAGATTCTCAGGAGGGTTCGGATCTGTGGACGCACGACGGCTTCTCCATACCTGATCCCCCCTTGGGTGGTGCACGTGGGTGACTCCCCCTTGTCAGAGGGCTGATCAAGCAATGAGGATGATGCGGAAGAAGCCGGTGTCTCTCATCTGGTCGATCAGGAGCAATTCACTCCCGGTTCTTGGATCGTAACATCGCTTCTGCGTATTCGAACTCCGGGCCTGTAACATCGAGTGTTGAAAAACGCGGGGAAAAAAGATAAGGGGTATCTCCCACCACAAACACCTATTAGATTAAGGAGGAGATACCCCATGAAGCGCGGCAAGACACGCGCACTGACTGAGACACAGTATACCCTCTCTGGCCTCATGAAGCAAGTAGAGGCCCAGCTCCGGGAGGAGGTACGCCACACCTACAAGACGTACCTGGAGCACCTCCTTGAGGCACTGAGAGAGGAGGCAGTAGGGCGACCGCGATATGCACGAGGGGAGGCTGAGAAGCCACCGTACTACCGGTACGGCTACAGGAAGTGGAAGAGTGTGCAGACCCCATGGGGGCCGATCGAGGAGGTACGCGTGCCCCGGATCCGCACCGGCGGGGGGAAGGAGGTGAAGTTGGTCGCCTATGAGCAGAGGCTCGTGGCCCTCACCGAGCAGCTCCTCCTTGGGTATGTGGGAGGGATGAGCGCGCGGAGATATGCCATCCTGTTACGGGAGTTAGGGATAGGCGAGGCCCACCCTCAGACGATCTTACGGATCATAAAGCGTCTTCGTGAGGAGAAGGAGCGGTGGCGGAGGCGGCCGCTTAGTGGGGTGAAGGCGCTCGTGCTGGATGGGGTGTGGGGAAAGCTGAGGGGAAAAGGGAGGAGGGGGCTGGTGGTCTTGAGTGCCGTGGGGGTGAAGGAGGACGGGTCTCATGAGCTCCTCGACTGGGTCGTTGCGGAGCGGGAGGAGCGAGCGAGCTACGAGCGACTGCTTACCAGGCTCTATGAGCGGGGGCTTCATGAGGTGGAGCTGGTGGTGGCCGATGAGGCTGAGGGGATCTGGCAGGCCGTGGAGACGGTGTATCCTGAGGCGAAGAAGCAGGTATGCCTCTGGCACCTTGAGCGGACCCTTGAGCGGACGCTCCTCAATGAACTGAGAGGTAAGGAGAAGAGGCACGTACAGGAGATGCGGCGGGCATTTCGGGATGCCTACCGGAAGCTTTTGGCGGCACGAGAGAAGGAGGAGGCGGAGAAGGCCCTTGAGGGGTTCTGGAAGGAGTGGGGAGCCCGTGCGCCGCGGATGAGTGCCGCACTCCTGTGGCGGAAGGAGCGGCTCTTCTCCTATCTGGAGTTACCCTATGAGTGGAAGGAGAAGGTGAGGACGAACGCCCTTGTGGAGAACCTCTTTCGGCACATGAGGACATTTCTTCGACGGTATCCTGGGTATATGAGCCGTGCCCATGCGGATGAGGCGGTAGGCCTCTACGTGGTGGGCATGCAGATACACACGCAGTGTGGGAGACGCACCCCTTATCAGCTCCAGCTCAATTTCAACACTCCTCCTTGACAGTGCCCGAACTCCGATTTCTTTGCATCTTTTCGAGTGATGTGGTATGATGATTTCTATCGGCTATCCCGCACCTTCGAGCTGCAGAAACCTGTTTCAGAAGATATGAAAAGAATAGTATAGAAGGAGGTTTTTATATGGAAGAGCATACCTTTCGCACTTTTTTGTGGCGAGTGGTGTCCATTCATACCATCGTATATTTCATTGCGGGAATACTTGCGCTTGTATTCATGAACTACAAGGAACTCTTTGCCGGGGAGATGCTCTCCGTATTCATGAGGCCGGTGGACTCCCCCTGGGTGGCAGCTGGTCCTGCGTTGCAGGTCTTCAGGGGGATACTCCTTGCCTGCATCCTCTATCCATTCAGGAAGGTCTTCCTCGAGGCCTCATACGGCTGGCTCACATTGTGGCTTCTCGTGCTGGGACTCTCGTTCGTCTCGACGATAGGTCCTACCGTGGGATCGTTTGAAGGGTTCATCTACACGAAATTCCCCATCCCGTACCATCTTCTTGCAATACCGGAGGCAGTCGTATACTCCTTCGGCTTTTCCTATCTCCTCTGTGCGTGGTACAGAAGACCCCGGAGGCTCTGGGCCGTGCTCTCTATTGTGCTTGTCGCCTTTATCCTGTTGATGAGTGTAATGGGAGTGTTGTCCAGTCTCGGCATCTTGAATGCCGCGTGACGGCGTGGAGGATGCGGGAATGAGTACCGATGCAAAATCCCGGATTGGTGGAATGGGCTGCATTATCCTCGGTGTGTTCGCCCAGTTCGTGGCGGATCTGCATGGCTTTGTGAGCCTGTATCAGGGCAGACTCGTCGTCCCTTCCGACATCTATCTGGTGATAGGAAGCGTGGGGGAGCCCGTTCTGATCGTCTCGATACTCTTTGTGGGCATCTGATTCACCGGAGCGTGGGAAAGGTTCGGGGAGAAGCCGGCACGGTTCCTGTCCGCCTCCTTTGTGCTCTACGCCGTGGAAAGATGCTTCTGGGCCTTTTCCGATATCAATTTCGCCCTTTCCATGAACAAGGGGGCCGATCATGTTCTGAGCCCGGAGGTGTCTGGTATGCTCCTGGGAATCTCTGCTCTTTTCGCAGGGATAACAGCGGGCGTGATCATATCCTCCCAGATGGCCCTCTTCTTTCACAGGATCGGAGATGGGATGGGTTTCAGGGCGAGTATTGCGATCATCGTCTCCATGGTAGTGGGCATGGCTTCCAAGATCGCCACGATGTACGTATTCCCGATGGAGCTCACGATAGTATTCCTCCTTTCGATGGGGGTGAAGAGCGTGGGGCTCTGTGTCATCGGTATGACCTTCTTCAGGTTCTCGGAGGAGGACCGCCGTGTGCGTTTGGCTGAAGCGTGAGGCGGACTCCCCTCTTCTCGAGCGGCGGAGGGGGTAATGGATTTCTCCCGGATCTCAGGAACATATGAACGGGCGGCTTCTGTTCAGCGTGCAGCTTCGGATGTCCTGCTGGATCTGTTGGGGATAAAGGGCAGTGAGGATGTCCTGGATGTGGGGTGCGGTACAGGAGGCATCACGAAGAGGATCAGGGGGTTGACGCGCGGTAAGGTCGTGGGGATCGATCCCTCTCCGGGGATGATAGAGGAGGCCAGGAAAGGGGTCGAGGGACTCGATGTGAGTTTCGAACTCAGGGGCGCGGAGGAGATGGAGTACCAGGAGGAATTCGATGTGATCTTCGCCAATTCCTCGTTCCAGTGGTTCGAGGACCCCGAAAAGGCGATACGGAACTGTCATCGGGCGCTGAGAAGGGACGGCAGGATCGGCATCCAGGCTCCGGCGAGGAACGTCTATTGCCCTAATTTCCTCCAGGCGATCGAAATGGTGATGAGAGACGATCGAACCAAGAGGATCTTCTCCCGCTTCAGGAACCCGTGGTTCTTCCTCGAAACGGCTGAAGAGTACAGATCCTTTTTCGAGGATTGTGGATTCAAGGTGACCTTTGTGGAGCTCAGGAGCATCGTGACATTGCATACCCCCCAAGAGGTGTTCAGGATATTCTCATCCGGGGCGATAGCAGGGTATCTGAACGAGGCCTACTACGATATCGCGCTGACTCAGGAGTACATCGAGCGCTTCGTTGAGATAGTGAAGGGGGTTTTCGAGAGGCAGGCTGAAGAGGATGGTATGGTCCGTCTGCGCTTCAACAGGATATTCCTCACTGGGGTGAAGGAGTGATGTGCCATCGATTCCCCCTTCTCGGCCGTACACGTGGACTGTTGCCCGTTCCATCGCTCAGGAGGTGAGAGCCTCGTGCAAGACACGCCGGCCCGGCTGAGCTGGCGTGTGATCTTGCAGGTGAAGGACGCGTGAGCAGGAGTCTCTCCCCGAAGCGAGGCCCTCCTTGTCACGGCGCGGTGTCGTACCCCTTGCCCGTATTCCTTTGCAGAAGCCCCTGAGCGACGTACCATGCCGTGATCATGGCGGTGGGCACCCCTCCGGGGGAGTGTGCCCAGTGACCTGCGAAGTAGAGCCCTCTTATGCCCAGATCCCTGGAAGGGTGAAGGCGGGGATTACGGGATGGATCCCAGTTCCATCCCGCGGTGGCCCCGCGCCAGTTCCCGGTATACCGTTCGAACGTGAGAGGGGTGGCGCTCTCCATCACCCTTATGTGCGCACTGAGCCCGGGTATGAATTCCTCCACCTCTTTGATGAGCCTCCAGGCTTCCTTCTGCTTTTGCTCTCTATAGGCTTCACGGCTCATCCCTTTCCACCGTTCGTAGGGACTGGAATATCCCAGCCACAGGGCATGGCATCCTTCTGGAACCACGGAGGGGTCGTCCCTGTCGAGCTATACCACGTGAAACGGTTCCCTCTCGCCAGGATCGAAGGTGACATGGTTCGCATGGAATCGATTCAGACTCGATGCGAGCTCTTCGTCATGATCGATACCCAGATATACCACGAACATCGACTCCGAAGGGGAACCCTTCTTCAGCGCCTCGAGGAAAGGCGTCGGGAGGTGCTCTTCCCCGAGCAATCCCAGGAGGGAAGTGCGCATATCTGCGGCGGTTACCACGTATCGGGCGCTCACTTCGCTTCCGTCTTCCAGCCGGACCCCTGTGACCCTCCTGTCCTTTACCAGGATGCGACTCACCCCCTTCCCGAGATGGATCGTCCCGCCGTGGCCCGTGATGTACGAGACGAATGCCTCGGGGATTACCTGCATCCCTCCGATGGGCATGTGGTAGTCGTGGAAGAAGGAGTACCACATGCCCAGGGTCACGAGGCCATCCATCACGGGGTAACCGAGAATGCCGAGGAGCCTCCTCAGCGTTGGATCGGCGAAATACCTGGTGAGGAGATCGTGATTGGTCTGCTTATGGGCCTTCGCCATGGCCCATGGGGCGCGGGGATTCTTGAGTATCAGGCGACACATGGTGCGGAGGGCACCCTTTCCACCCCCGAACATCACGTTGCTCTCGTGCATGGCTTTGAATGCCGCCTCTCCCGCCTTCACCCATGAGAAGTAGCGTTTGAGGTGTCGGCGCTCGTGAGGAAATACACGGGAGAACGCCTCGCACACCTGTGTGGAGGAGTGCAGGGGGATATCGTAGGTTTCCCAGCTCAACTGGTAGTCCGCCCTGATGAATCGGAGTCGGTCATGCAGCCCGAGATCCTCCAGGATGGGAAGGACGATCCCGCTCGAACAGAGGGAAGTGGTCCCCCCAGGGAAGGTGAACCCCTTCCTTTGAAACGAGGAGACGTATCCTCCGGGAACGGTGTGCTGTTCGAAGACATGTACGTCCATACCGGCTCGGGCGAGATAGGCGGCCGTGGTGAGCCCCCCGATACCGGCCCCGATCACGATGACATCGGTGTCTCTCATGTCGTTCCTCCTTCGATCGATTGAAGTTCCATCTGTCTTCGTGCGAGGAGACCCGATCCCACGATGATGAGAAGGGCTCCCGTACCCCCAAGGGGGAGGGACGACGGCCTCGGCGGTGAAAGGGCGAACACTGTAAAGTAGCTCACAAGAGGGAGGACCTGCTGGGGAAGATTCTGGATCGGAACCAGCCTTACCGCATCCCCTGATCGGAAAGCCCGCTGGGTTTCGGCGATCCCGAAGATGCTTGCCGTGAAGATCACCAGAGAGGCCAGTCCCATGAAGGTGAGCTCGGAATGGCTGAGGCTACCCGAACTCCACCGCATGAGATGTCCCATGAGGAAGGCGAGCCAGAGGTTCGATTGCACATAGAGGAGCCCGGCATTGAGAATGTGCAGGATCCCTTCGTGCCTCTTCATACTCCCTTTGAGCGTGTGACAGAGTATGGAAAGGGATGCGACCGCCGTGGTGAAGATGATGAATCTCATGAACAGAACCGGATCGCGCAGGTCGACCCCCTTCATGTCCACCGTGAGTCCGCTGAGACCGAAGAGGGTGACCGCGATCATCACCAGGATGATCCCCGCTACATCTTCGAGCCGGACGGATTCCCGGGCGATGAGCATGCCTGCCAGGGCCAGGACGATGAGTCCCATGCTCATCAGCCCCGGTACGATGGCAGGTCCGAGGTGCCCCAGGGCGAGCATGTTGAGAGGGGTGCCGAAGAGGAACTGGAGACCGAATCCCACGAGCCAGAGAGGGCTTTGTACCACGTGACGCATGAGGTGGGGGGTCTCCTTGGGCACGCGGGCCACGGCCACCTTCTGGAGGACGAGGCCGAGATTGAAAGCGACTCCTGCTGCGAGTGCCGAGAGGATGCCGAGAAGGTAGGTGGGCATAGCACACTCCTTTCTTTCTCGTGTGATGTGACGATTCCTGGAGAAGATACTCACTCGGGAGTCTGCTCCAAGGAACGCTCGGTGCGTGGCTCCTCCGTACTCCGACGGGATTCGATGAGTCTCAGGAGGGTGGCCGCGTCCACCGTCACCGGTTCCCCTCCCATCTTGAGGCTCGTGTTCCGGGTAATGGCGAGCCCGGTGATCGCCGAATAGAGAAGGACGAAGTGCTGGAGGGGGTCTCCTTCGCGGAAACAGCCTGTTCTCTGACCTTCGGCGATCACCGCGGCAACGGCACGGGCGCTCTCCATGCCGCTCCTGAATATGTCATTTGCTTGGGAGGGGAGGGCCTCCGCCATCAGCATGATCTGAGCGGCCAGGATGTAGTAGGCCGGTTCCTTCTCCATCCCCTGAAGCATGAGATCCAGTACACGAAGGAGCGTGGACCGCGGATCCCCGGATTCGTGTGCGACTCGGGCGGTTGCTTCCGTGCTCCTCACGAGACGGCCGACCAGTTCTGCATAGATCTCTTCTTTCGATCTGAAGTAGTGGTAGACCAGTCCGTGGCTGATACCGGCGACTGCAGCGATCTCATGGATCTTTGTCGCCGTGTAGCCCTTTTGGATGAAGACCTCCAGTGCGCCGGAGAGTATCTGTTCCCTTCGCTCATCCCGGATCCTTGTATTTTCTTCCCGATCTCGTGGTGACATGTGACTTCCTTTTTTGATTTACTAGTCAATCAAAAATATTGTATCACTGTTTTCCCGTCCTGTCAAGTCGCTCGATAGGATCTCATCATGAGATGGCATCGCGTTCAGACCTCTCGGTACACAGAAGAGGAGGTGTTATCGGTTCATTACTAGAGTAGCGCTGTACGAGATGCAGTGAAGACGTGACCTTTCACATGGGCCTCGGATATGGAGGACTCGGTTCTCACGAGGCCTGGATCAGGGGACGAACGTTATGGGTACCGCCTGGTCCTTGAAGTGACATTCGGCTGCCATGTCGATGTGGAATTCGTATACTTCTGCTTTGTAGAACGTGACCTCGGAATGGAAGATGAGACTGATTCCTTCGTCGGTCGTCTGATCCAGAGGAGGATCTATGTCGAAAAATACGAGGCGGTCAGCGTATAAGTCCGGAGGGCCCTGTATCCGCAACTTACCGTCGCTGAATGAGAAGGCATCGTAGAAATCGAATCGGTTGGCCGCTCCCGCGTCTTCGAAGTAGTCGTACGAACTTATGTCCTCGACGTTTGCGAGTATGATTTCCAACCTGTCGTATTGTGTGGAATACTCCACCCGTTCCACCACCCACTCCTCTTCGCCATGGGGACCGGTGATACAGGTGATACACAACGAACAGCCCACCACTATGCTTGCCAGGAGGACGTTGGGGAGATGTTTCATCGTATCCTCCCCCTTTCTGCTCCTTTTCCGCCGGAGGCACCTTTCCTCGTCCATGGTGACCGCATTCCCGTTCTCTCCTTGGCCGGAGCACGAGATTCCGATGGTCCAGGGTGCCGGACTGTGATGCCTCTCAAGCCCCCATACAGTATAGTGCGGTTCTCTGTGTCCCACAAGGACTTCGGGTCGGTTCCGCGCTTCGACCTGTGCGAGCTTCTGTTGTCGCACGTATTCCTCTTCCTCCGCTGGATCCTACGCACCTGCAGGTGGGCTCGCGCATGTTCATGACCTGATCATCGAGTGACTGTCATGATGTGACCGTGTCTCTGGATGAGGTGAGGCCACAGGGGTATATTGTTACTGTTATGGTAGAAGGAGTACTCTTCGCCGGGAAGTGTGTCGCGGTGAAGAGGTTTCTGGTGGTAGGCCTGGGCCTTCTCTTCGTGGGACTTTCTCTCGGCTGTTCGTTCTCCGAGGATGCCGAGACTCCCATGCCGCCGGTGCCGGTGGAAAAGATGGGATGGGTCTCTACAGGTGCTCGTCCGTACGGGGTTGCAGTAGAGGAAGCCTATGCCTATGTGGCGGCTGGATCGGCTGGGTTCATGGTCGTGGATGTGAGCGACCCTACCACTCCCCAGGTGGTAGGACATCTAGGTACAGGAGGCTTTGCGAACGAGGTGGACGTGAGTGGGGGATACGCCTATGTGGCGGCTGGTGAGGGCGGGCTTCTGGTGGTGGATGTGACCGATCCTGTGTCCCCTCGGCCGGTGGGGCATGTGGAGACAACCGGTTATATGACAGGGGTGGACGTGAGCGGGGGGTACGCCTATGTGACGGCTGGTTCCGAAGGGTTCGTGGTGGTGGACGTGGGTGATCCTGCTGCCCCTCGGGTGGTCTCACGGGTGGAGAACGTCGGCCGTGGGAGTGGAGTAGTGGTGGCCGGCGACTACGCCTATGTACACACTGGGTATGAGTCCACTGTATTCGTGGTGGATGTGAGTGACCCTTCAGAGCTCCAAGTAAAGGGAACATTGGAGGCGAGTGGAGATGTGGAAGGACTCGCCGCAGGGGACACGCATCTCTACGTGGCGGATTGGTCCGCGGGTCTTCTCGTGGTCGATGTGAGTGATCCCGGGAACCCACAGGTTGAAGCACGGATGGATCAATTGAGAGGTATCCGCGCGGTGGGACTGGCCGGACAGTATGTCTATGGCTATAGCAGCGGGAATATCCTCGTGGTGGATGTGAGTGATCCTGCCGCCCCTGAGGTGGTGGGAGAAGTGGAAGCAGGAGGATATCGAGTGGAGGGACTTGTCGTCTCAGAGGGGTATCTCTACGCGGCAGAGTGGTCTACCGGCCTTTTCGTGGTGGATGTGGGGAGCCCCGGTGTGCCTCAGGTGGTCGGGAAGGTGGATACAGTGGGGAGTCCCACAGGCGTCGACGTGGCGGAAGGGTATGCCTGTGTGGTCGATGATGCCGGTCGTCTTCTCGTGGTGGATGTGAGCGATCGCTCTCATCCCCGGCTGGTGGCTCAGGTGGATACAGACGGCCGGGGCTATGGGGTGGCTCTCCATGGGGGGTATGCGTACATTGCGGACGGTCCGGAGGGACTCGTCGTGGTGGATATGACAATCCCGACTGCACCTGAGGTGAGGGGACGACTTTCCTGCTATGCGGAGGGGGTTGCGGTGGTTGGGGAGTATGTCTATGTGGCGGATTGGGCTACCGGGGCCCTCGTGGTCGATGTCGGTGACCCTGCTCATCCCGAGGTGAAGGCCCTGATTCCTGCGAAAAAAGGAGCGAGAGGAGTGACCGGGACTGGAAGGTATGTTTACGTGGGTGATGGGAACGAACTCCTTGTGGTGGATGTGAGTGATCCCCTCTCTCCTGCGCCCCCTAAAAAGGTGGAGATACTTGAGAATCTGCCCATAGCTGCTCTTGCAGCGGATGAAGACCATGTCTATGTGGCCGCCGGTCCCGAGGGTCTTGTGGTGGTGGATGTGAGCGATCCTGTTTCGCCTGCGGTGAAGGGACGGGTGAGTACGGATGGAAATGCGCAGGATGTGGCTCTGATCGGACCTTACGTCTGTGTCGCGGCCGAGAATGAGGGACTCGTTGTGGTGGATGTGAGTGATCCCGCCGTTCCTGAGGTGAGGGGACGTGAGGATACGGATAGCTGGGCGAGGGGAGTGGCGGTGGAGGGCCGTTATGTCTATGTGGCGGATGGCTCTCCCGCAGATTATGACGGCGGCCTCGTGGTGATGCGTATAGGTGAGTAGGAATCCGGAGCTTCGAGATGGTGGCGTGGGGTATCGCACTGATCACCGACCGGCGGACCCGGCCCTTTCTCGACGATCCGAGGACGGCCGACTCCCTGTTCTGACCTGGCTCGACCGCGTGGCGGGCGGCCTCGAGTGGGGGTGCGGGCGGCCTTCCGGGCCCTGGAGGCCGCGGTTGCAGCCTTCAACGAACTTCCCGTGGTGCGCACCCTCCGCAAGACCCGGGTGGGGATCGTGGACGGGATCCTCATGAACTGCACCGCCGAGTACTTCCGTCCCTTATCCTTGATACCCTGTCGATATATGTAGTGGATGATCGAACGAACCCCGTGACGCGGAGGGGGAATTATGGTAAAGAAGGTTTCATAAGGAGCGTCTATGGCACGGACCGGCGACCGGAGGGGGCGGAAGCCCCAGCCTGACAGCGTCACCATAAAGGATATCGCCCGCGAGGCCAATGTGAGTGTGACCACGGTGTCGAATGTGATCCATGGACGGTACCACAGGGTCTCGCCCGCCACGGTGGAGAAGGTGAGGAGCATCATCCGCAAGTACAACTACACCCCCAACATGTTCGCGCGGTCGCTCGTGAAGCAGCAATCACGCATCATCGGGGTGATCAACCACCTCATTCCCAGTCAGCATGGAAGCTTCCTCCAGGATCTCTTCCACGGGACCTTCGTCGGGGGTATAGAGCGTACGCTCAGGGGGCGCGACTACTTCCTCATGCTGCGGACGGTGGACGACACCAGGGAGTTGTACTCGCTCCTCAAGCACTGGAACATGGACGGCGTGATAGTGGTGGGGCTCTTCAAGGACGAGTTCTTCGACCTCCTCCTCTCCTCGGGTACACCCCTCGTGCTGATCGACAGCTACATCGACGTGGAGAGCGACAGGGTCTTCAAGGTGGGGCTCGAAGACTACAAGGGAGGTTATCTCGCCACCAAGTACCTCATCCAGAAGGGACATACTCGCATCGCGTTCGCAGGGCCGGAGATCCTGGACGGTGGGGTGGTCGCCGAGCGCTTCCGCGGGTATCGCGACGCTCTCGAGGAGGCGGGACTTCCGTTCAGGGAGGAAGACGTGTTCATCCAGGACATCACCGTGGAGGAGGGGAAAAAGCTGGCCTACAAACTCTCGCGGGATGCCGGTATCACGGCGGTATTCGCAACGGCCGACAGCCTCGCGGCGGGTATCCTGCTGGGGACGCAGGATCTGGGAAGGCGGGTGCCCGAGGATCTCTCGATCGTGGGCTTCGACGACCTCCCGATGAGCCGGTTCACCCATCCGCCTCTCACCACCATACATCAGGATGTGGAGGAGAAGGGGGTGATGGCGGCCAACCTCCTCATCGACTTTCTCGAGGGAAAGCCCATCCCGCAGAGGGAGGTGGTCTTCTCGGTGCGCCTGGTTGAACGTTCCAGTGTGGCCGAGAGGCGGTCCTGAAGCGGGAGTGCATGCGCCTCTGGCGCCGGTGCGGAAATCCTTGACGGAGTGGAAAGAGGGGGGTACTATGTAATCGTGTTTAACGTTAAACCGCCGGAATGGAGTTCCCGTCATCCTTACCGTGACAGGATGCTCACATGAAGATCAGAACGCGTCTCCTCCTGCTCGTGAACAGTGTGATCGTACTCTTCGTCTCGACGGTGGCCCTCTATTTCTTCCTCCTGGCGCCGTTCCAGGTCATGCGTCGGGAGCAGGAGGTGCTCGTTCGGGCCGAGACCTCCTTGAGGAATCTGCGCTACGTGGTGAACCGCCTCGATACCCTCGCGTTCAACCGTGGCCGTGAACTCCTCCGGGGGGCTATGGATGTGCTCTCGCGCGAGTTCGCAGAGGTCGCCGGCATCCGGGAGATCCGGAGGCGGGGGGCGGCTCTCTCCGATGCCCTCGCCACCATAGAGGAGCTCCAGGAGCTCAACGATCGCAATCTCACGGGGTTCCGCCGGCTCTACGAGTCGCTCTACGAGTATGCGGCCGAGGTGTACGGCAATCCGTCTCCGGTGATCCCCCGCAGGTTCTATAGCGACACCGCCATCCTGCGGGGGAAGGAGGAGCGTTACGCAGAGGCTCTCAAGACCCTCGAGCTCTTCTACACCGTGGGGGAGACCCTCTCCTCCAGCCTGGACTCTTCGCTCGCCGTATTCGAGGAGCAGAAGGCCTTCATCAATGAGGCGCTCGACCGCACGGAGCAGCGTGCCTTGCTCGTGACCGGCGGGTTTCTCGTGCTCCTCTTCTTCGTTGCGTTCTTGCTCTCGTTGCGGACGGGGCGGGGCCTTTCGCGTGCCACGGAACGGGTGGTCGCCGGGCTCTCGACCCTGGGCACGGGTGATCTCTCGGTGCGGTTCAAGGTGGAGAAGGTGAAGGACGAGTTCCAGCAGGTGATGGAGGGCATGAACCGTTTCGTCGGTGCCCTTTCCCGGGTGATCGCCTCGCTCAGGGAGACGGTGAGGCTGAACCGGGAGGCGGGGGATCTGCTGTTCCACGGCACCCAGATCGCGGATGCGAGGGTGAAGAGGATAGGTGAGGAGCTCTCGACGGTGCTCGGGGAGGTGGAAGAGCTGGAACGGGTGGCGGGGGCCACGTCGGATGCCGCCCGTGGGATCTCCCAGCAGATCGATCGGCTGGAGGAACAGGTGCGGTCCCAGACGGCGATGGTGGAGCAGTCCTCGAGCGCGATCGAGGAAATCATCGCGAGTCTCCGGGGCGTGGCTTCGCTCGCCGAAAGGGACAACGCGGTGGCCCTGAGGCTGGAAGGGGAGACGCGGGAGGCCCGGGAGGTGGTCTTCGCGGTGGGCGAGCGTATAGAGCAACTCGGTCAGTGGATGGACAGGGTACAGCGCATGGTGGATGTGATAAAGGACGTGGGCGACAGGACGAACATCCTGGCCATGAACGCGGCCATAGAGGCGGCGCGGGCGGGTGAGGCGGGGAGGGGCTTCTCTGTGGTGGCCCAGGAGATACGGAAGCTGGCCGAGACCGCCACGAGGGAGGCCGAGGGGATACACCGGGGGGTGCTGGAGATGATGGATGAGCTGCGGCAGATCCAGGAGGGGAGCGGGAGGATGCTCGCCGCGTTCGGGGTGATGGAAGGACACATCGGGGAGGTGTCGGCCTCGTTTCACGAGATGCACGAGCGGATCAGGGAGAGTGCCGCGGGGAGCCGGGAGATCCTGGAGGCCGTGGAGGAGCTGCGGACCGCGTCGGGGTTGATCAAGGAGTCGTCACAGGTTCTGAGCGGGCAACGCGACGTGGTGCGTGAGGGGAGCGAGCGGCTTCGGCGGGTGGCCGCGGGGGTGCGAGAGGCGATGCACAGGATCGCCGGCGAATCGGAAGAGCTCACCAGGGTGGCCGACGAGACGGCCCTCACCGCGGAACGGCTCAACAGGGCGGGGGAGGTCCTGGAACGGGAGATGGGGTATTTCTCGATATCCGAAGAGGTCATACAGTACTAGGCTCCGACGGAGCCGGGAGTGCACGAAGAGCAAAGAAAAGCTTGACAGGTGGAGTAACCGGGGTTAGAATAGTTTAACGTTAAACCTGCGGTGCAGGTTTCGCCCTCGGGGCGAAAAGACCCTGTGTATTGTGAGGAGGGTTTGATGAAACGAGTTGTTTCCCTGGTGGCCCTGCTGCTCCTTCTCGTAGGCACCCTGAGTGCCGGCGGTGCGGGCGAGCAGTCGGCCCAGAAGGAGATGGTGGTCCTCAAGCTGGGCATCTGGCCCGAGGAGACCATGACCGGCGACATCGAACTCCACAAGGAGTACGTGAAGCGGTTCCAGCAGAAGTATCCCAATGTGAAGGTGGTGCCCCAGCACTACAAGTACAGCGTGGATACCTTCGTCCCGCTCGCCGAGTCGGGCCAGCTTCCCACGATCTTCGAGACGTGGTTCACCGAGCCCCAGAAGCTCATCGCCGGCGGCTTCGTGAAGGATGTCACCGATGAGCTCGTCCAGCTCGGCTGGATCGACAAGATGAACCCCTCGGTCCGCCAGCTTCTCTCGGATGAGAACGGTCGGGTGTACGGCGTGCCGCGTGATGCCTATGCCCTCGGGCTCATGCTGAACGTGGCGCTCTTCCGCGAGGCGGGGCTTGTCGATGCGAACGGTCTTCCCAAGTATCCGAAGACGTGGCAGGAGCTCGCCGAGACCGCGAAGATCATCAAGGAGAAGACCGGCCAGGCCGGTATGGTCATCCTCGCCAAGGACAACGCGGGCGGCTGGCACTTCACGAACATCGCGTGGAGCTTCGGTGCGCGCTTCGAGGTCCAGAAGGACGGCAAGTGGATCGCCCAGATCGATACCCCGGAGGTGAAGGCCGCCCTCCAGTTCGTGCGCGATCTCAAGTGGAAGTATGATGTGCTCACTCCCGATCCCACGAGCGAGGACTGGGGTACCGGGTTCAGGGGGATCGGTACCGGGACTGCTGCCATGTATCTCGCGGCCCAGGACGCCGTGAACCAGCCCACCATGACGTACGGGCTTCCTGTCGAGGATCTGGCGCTGGTGCCGGTGCCTGCCGGTCCGGGGGGACAGTATTCGCTCATGGGTGGTACGCCGTACATGTTCGCCGCGAACGCCACGAAGGACGAGGTCCTGGCGGCGCTCGGATATCTCGAGATCATGGGTAAGGCCCCCGTGCTCACCGACGACGTGATCGAGGGGCTCAGGGCCGATGCGGCCAACCGCAAGGCCAACGGTGTGCCCGTGATCCCCACCTTCCCCGCATGGACCGATCCTGAGTACCTCAAGGTGCAGGACGAGATCCTCGCCGAGTACCGCAACGTGGACATGAGGCTCTACCAGGACTACTATGACGTGATCAAGAAGCCCGGTGTCCTCAGGCCGGAGGAGCCCATGCTCGCGCAGGACCTCTACGCCGAGCTCACCAAGTTGCTCCAGGCGGTGCTCACCGACGAGAACGCCGACATCGATACCCTGCTCGCGAGGGCCCAGAAGAACTTCCAGTCGCTCCTCGATGCGCAGGTGAACAACAAGTAGTATGCCTCGGGGCGTGCCTACGGGCACGCCCCTCTTCCGGATCTCTCAACCGCAAGGAGTATTCATGGGTACGTTACAGCGAGGGATTTCAGGCACAGGAAGGGGGAGGGTTTCTCCCTGGGATGCGGCAGGGTGGCTCCTCATGCTTCCCACGGTGGTGCTCTTCGCCTTCTTCGTGTGGGAGCCCCTTCTGGAGAGTATTCGACTTTCCCTCTATTCGGCGAAGGGGGTGCGTCTCCAGGAGTTCGTGGGGTTCAAGAATTACGTGGATGTGGTGCGGCATCCAGACTTCTGGGCAGCGGTCCGCAACACCTTCCTCTACACCTTCTGGTCGCTGGTGATCGGGTTCATGGTGCCGATAGTGATGGCTGTCTCCATCAACGAGATGTTCGCATTCAGGTCGTTCTACAAGATAGGGGTATACCTCCCCAACGTGGTGCCGGGGATGGCCACGGTGCTGCTGTGGGCCTTTCTCTTCAGGCCCGGAGAGACGGGTGCGCTCAACATCCTCCTGGGGAAGCTTGGATATCCTCCTCAGCCCTGGCTCAGCAATCCCCAGTGGACGATCCCCCTCATCGTAGCGACGCTCACCTGGAAGAGCGCAGGGGCGACCACGCTCATCTACATCGCGGGGTTGCAGGGAATTCCCTCGGAGCTCTACGAGGCTTCGATTATAGACGGGGCGGGGATATGGGCGAGGGTCCGCCACATCACCATTCCCCAGATCTTCAACCTCGCACGTACCTTGCTCATCCTGCAGATCATCTTCGTCTTCCAGATCCTCTACGAACCGCTCGTGATGACGAACGGGGGGCCCAACAACGCATCGGTGTCCCTCATGCTCCTGGTCTTCAGGTATGCGTTCGAGAAGTACGACTATCCCAAGGCCGGGGCGGTGTCGGTCATCATCTCGCTCATCCTCGTGTTCCTCACCTGGTTGTATTTCAAGCTGGTGAAGGAACAGGACACCCAGGGGGCCTAGCATGTTCATTCAGAAGCAGTACGGCATCATCCGAGACCACGACCTGCGTTCGCCCGTGGTGCTCATGGGCTACATAGGGCTCATCCTGCTGTGTGTCTTCTTCGTGGTGGTGGCGTTCGCTCCCATTCTCTGGCTCTTCTTCGCGAGTTTCAAGGATATCCGGGAGTTCGTGAGGGAGCCGACCTTCCTCCCTCGGTCGTTCGATTTCAGCAGGTTCGTGAAGACGTGGAACGATCTCAAGTTCGTGCGGTACTACCGGAATTCGCTCATTTCGGTGACG
The DNA here is from genome assembly GCF_000147075.1 of Spirochaeta thermophila DSM 6192. Taxonomy (NCBI): domain Bacteria; kingdom Pseudomonadati; phylum Spirochaetota; class Spirochaetia; order Winmispirales; family Winmispiraceae; genus Winmispira; species Winmispira thermophila. Next base: position 1,674,039 of record NC_014484.1, on the reverse strand, counting down.
GGGTGTGTGATCTCTGCGGTCTTCTTCAACGGTCTGCTCGCGTACGCCCTCTCGAAGGTGAGGCCGCGGGGGTCGAAGCTCGTCTTCACTTTAGTGCTCTGGAGCCTCCTCATACCGCCTACCACGAGCATCGTGCCGCTGTTCATGAACATCGTGCGTTTGGGGATGGTCGGTACGTTCTTTCCCATCTGGTTCTCGTTCGGGGCGAATGCCTTCTACGTGATCCTCTTCAAGAACTTCTTCGATACCATCCCGCAGTCGCTCGTCGAGGCTTCGAGGCTGGACGGGTGCAATGAGTTCCAGATCTTCCGGAGGGTGGTGCTGCCGCTGAGCAGGCCGATCGTGATGGTGGTGGTGATCTATGCCGTGAATGCGGCCTGGTCGGATTTCCTCCTGCCGTACCTGGTGCTCACCAATTCGGGGCTCGAGACGGTGATGGTGCGGCTCTTCCAGTTCAGGGGGAGCTACACCACCGAGGTGGATATCCTCAGGGCCATCGTGTTCGCGGTGATTCCGCCGGTGGTGCTCTTCGTCCTGTTCCAGAAGCAGATCACCGAGATGGCGGCTCATTCGGGTATAAAGGGATAAGGTGTGTGCTCGAAAGAGGGGTGCCTCGGTATGGTGTGCCGGGGAGGGTATGTACTGTCTGTAGAGGTGTGTGTAGATGTCTTCTCTGTGAGGAGGTTGTATGGCCAAGGTTGCTGACAGGTATCTGGTGGTGGATCCCTGGAAGGTGATCGAGGAGGGGTTCCATCCTGAACGGAGTATGGTGAGCGAGTCGCTCTTCTCGCTCGCGAACGAGTACATGGGGGTGCGGGGGTACCTCGAGGAGGGGGCGTCGTGCGCGTCGATGCGGGGGAGCTACTTCAACGGTGTGTACGAGGTGGAGAAGGAGGGGGAGACGGGGTACAAGGGGATCGTGACGACCACGCATTTCATGGTGAATGGTCCGGACTGGCTGGATGTGCGCGTGGAGGCGGATGGGGAGGTGCTCGATGTGGCGAAGTGTAACGTTACCTCTTTCCGGCGGGTGCTCCACCTGGATCGCGGTGTGCTCGAGCGTTCGCTGGTGTGGGAGACGGGTTCGGGGGCGGTCCTGGAGGTGCGGTCCGTCCGGTTCCTCCACCGCGAGGTGCCGCAGCGGGCCTATCACCTGCTGGAGGTGCGGGGTGTGAGGGGCGAGGCCGCGGTGAGGCTGTGGGCGGGGCACAACGGGGAGGTGATGCACTACAGCAGGAAGAAGTGCTACTGGGAGGGGGTGCGGAGTGGTGGGGGGGATGGGGTGGTGGGGCTCCTGGTGCGGACGACGGGGACGGGGCAGCGGGTGTTCACGGGGAGTGTGGTGGAGGTGGAGGGGGGCGGGGCCTCCCCGGTGGTGGAGGATATGAGGGTGGGGTTCACGGTGGAGGGGAGGGTTCGCGAGGGTGGGGCGCTCCGTGTGAGGCGGTTCGTGTACAACCTGGTGGAGAAGGACCAGGAGGTGGAGGACACGGAGGTGTGGCGGCGGGGGATGGCGGGGCTCGGGGCGCAGCGGGAGGAGGGGTTCGGGGAGGCGTTGGAGGCGGTGGAGGCCTACTGGGCGCGTGTGTGGGAGCGCTACGATGTGAGGATAGAGGGGGATCCGCTCACCCAGCAGGGGGTCCGTTTCTGCATCTTCCACCTGCTCCAGACGTACCAGGGACAGGATCCCTCGCACAACATCGGAGCAAAGGGGCTCACCGGCGAGGCCTACAACGGCCATGCCTTCTGGGATACCGAGACCTACTGCCTCCCCTTCTACCTTCTCACCAACGTGAAGGCGGCGCGGAATCTCCTCGAATTCCGCTATCGGACCCTGCCCCAGGCACGGAGACGCGCGGTTGAGGTGGACTGCCGCGGGGCCTGCTATCCCGTGGCTACGCTCAACGGTGATGAGGCCTGTACCCTCTGGCAGCACTCGAACCTCCAGCTCCAGCCCGGCACGGGTGTCGCCTATGCGATATGGCACTATCTCAAGGTCACCGGTGATCTCGACTTTCTCTACGACTACGGAGTGGAGATGCTCGTGGAGATAAGCCGGTTTCTGGTGTCGCGTGGCGACTTCAGCCAGCGAAGCGGACTGTTCGGTTTTTACGGTGTCATGGGGCCCGACGAGTTCCACATGATGGTGAACAACAACTGCTACACCAACTTCATGGCGAAGAAGACCTTCGAGTTCACCCTCTGGGCCCTCGACCGGATGGCGAAGGATCAGCCCGAACGTCATCAACACCTGGTGGAACGGTTGGGCCTTTCCGATGAGGAACGAAGGCAGTTCGTCACCTGTGCCGAAAAGATGATCATCCCCTACGACGAGAAGACAGGGGTGTTCGAGCAACACGAGGGGTTCTTCGACCTCCCTCACATCGACATCGACTCGATTCCGGTCACCGACTTCCCGCTCTACAGCCACTGGTCGTACGATCGCATCTACCGGTACGACATGATCAAGCAGCCGGACGTCCTCATGTTCCTCTTCCTCTATAACCGCGAGTTCTCTCTCGAGTGCAAGAGGGCCAACTACGACTACTACGATCCACGCACGGTGCACGAGTCCTCACTCTCGCCGGCGATCCACTCCATCCTCGCCGCCGAGCTCGGGCGCGAGGATGAGGCCTACCGTCTCTTCGGGTTCGCCACCAGGCTCGACCTCGACAACTACAACAGGAACACCCACGAGGGACTCCACCTCACCAGTATGGCGGCTGCGTGGCTCAACATCGTCTACGGGTTCGGCGGGCTCCGCACCGATGGCGACCGGCCCGCGCTCGCGCCCATGCTCCCGTCTGCCTGGAAGGGCTACTCCTTCTCGTTCGGATGGCGGGATGCGCGGATCGGGGTGGAGGTGGAAAGGGAAGGGGTGAGGCTCCGGCTCCTCGAAGGAGAACGCGTGGAACTCGACCTCTACGGAGAACCGGCGGTGCTCACCGATGAGGGGCTTGTCCGCCCGTTTCCTGAAAAGGGGAGGCCGCATGGGCTGGTATCTTGAGCACAACGAGGTGCCGTCCGACCGGGAACGGATCCTCCAGCTCGGTGTCACCTATGCCGTGGCGAACGGGTACATGGGCTACCGGGGGACGCTCGAGGAGTACACGGCCGACCAGTTCGTGGCGTGCAACCTGAATGGGGTGTACGACCGGGTGGGGGAGAAGTGGCGGGAATCGGTGAACGCGCCCAATCCGTTCTACGTCACCGTTTCGGTGGACGACGAGCCCTATTCGGTGGTGGATCGGGAACCGGCGTTCCACTGCCAGAAGCTCGACTTCCGCTACGGCCTCCACCGGAGGAAGACCTCGTGGAAGGCGGGAGGGCAGGCCGTCACCGTGCACGTGGAGCGTTTCGCGAGCATGGACGACGTGCACCTGCTCGCCATGTCCTATACGGTGAAGGTGGGAGCGGGGGGCAGGATCTCCGTCCGGACCGGGATAGATGGCCGTGTGTGGGACCTGAACGGTCCCCACCTCCACATCTACGATCGGGGAGTGAAGGGGGACGCGATCTACCTCGCCTCCCTCACGCAGGAGCTCCACGTTCCGGTGGTGGTGGCCGAGATCTGCAAACGGGATTTCTCCGCAGAGGAGCGCATCGTCACCACCGAGGAGGGCATCTACCGGGACTTCGTCTTCGAGGCCGAACCGCAGACCGAGTACACCTTTTGGAAGTTCGCAGTGGTCTATCACGGAAGGGACGGCGAGGAGGATGCCTTCCGTCTCGCCCTGGATGCGGTGGGCCGGGCAGCGCACACAGGGTACGATGCCCTCCTCAAGGCCCACAAGAGGGTGTGGGACCGTCTGTGGAAGACCTCCGACGTGAAGATCGAGGGCGATCCTGAGGCCCAGAAGGCCCTCAGGTACAGTATCTACCAGCTCTTGAGCTGTGCGCCCCGGCACACCGATCGGCTTTCCATCCCGGCCCGGGGGCTCTCGAGTCAGACCTACAAGGGGGCGGTATTCTGGGACACGGAGATGTTCATGTTTCCCTTTTTTCTCGCCACGCAGCCGGAGATCGCCCGCAACCTCCTCGGCTACCGCATACACACCCTCGAGGGGGCGAGGCGGAAGGCCCGGGAGTACGGCTACGCTGGGGCTTTCTATGCATGGGAGAGCCAGGAAACAGGCGACGATGCGTGTTCGCACTTCAATGTGGTGGACGTGTTCACGGGACGTCCCCTTCGTACCTATTTCAGGGACAAGCAGATTCACGTAAACGCCGCCATAGTGAAGGCCTTCCGCGACTATGTGGAACGTACGGGCGATGAGGGAGTGCTGATAGAGGGTGGGGCCGAGGTGATTCTAGAATGTGCCCGCTTCTACCTCTCGTACCTGTACTACCGTCCCCACCTGGAACGTTACGAGATCCTCGATGTGACGGGTCCCGACGAGTACCACGAGCGGGTGCACAACAATGCCTACACCAACCGGATGGTGAAGTACACCCTGGAGACCGCCCGATGGGTGGAAGACCGGCTTGGGGAGGCGTACCCCGACGCGTGGGCCGAACTGAAGGAGCGCCTCGGGTGGGAACGGGAGGCGAGGCTGATGGAAGACGTGACGGCCCGCCTTTACGTGCCTGATCCCGATCCCGAGACAGGAGTGATGGAGCAGTTCTCGGGATACTTCAAGCTCGAGGATTGTCCGCTCGAGGAAGTGAGATCCAGGCTCCTCGATCCCCGGGAATACTGGGGCGGTGACCTCGGCGTCGCCACCCACACCCAGATCATCAAACAGGCCGACGTGGTCCTCCTCCTCGCCCTCTTTCCCCATGAGTATTCCCGGGAGGTGATGAGGGCCAATTGGGAATACTACGAGCCCCGCACCGAACACGGGTCGAGTCTGAGCCACTACGTCTATGGCCTCGTGGCCTGTCATCTGGATATGCCGGAGCGGGCGTATCCCTTCTTCATGAAGAGTGCGACCATCGACATTACAGGGTCCTCGAAGCAGTTCGCCGGGCTCATCTACATAGGCGGGGCGCACCTCGGTGCCTGCGGGGGAAGCTGGATCCTCGCAGTCCGGGGGTTTGGTGGGTACCAGGGCGATGGAGTGCTCACACCCCGACTCCCGCAAGAGTGGAAGGCCCTTGAGTTCACCGTGTATGAAGGCGGTACGCCGCGGACATATCGAGTAACACCGGAGGGAACGACATGTCGCGCATAGAAGGTTTCGAACCGGAGAGGGATCTCCTCCCGTGGTGCAAAGGAGCCATCTTCGATCTCGATGGTGTCATCGTGGACACCGCACGGTACCACTATCTCGCGTGGAGGAGACTGGCCGAGGAACTCGGCTTCGAGTTCACTCCTGAACACAACGAGCGGCTCAAGGGAGTGAGCAGGATGCGCTCGCTCGAGATACTCCTCGAGGTGGGAGGTATCTCCGTGAGTCCCGAGGAGAAGCAGCAGCTCGCGGAGAAAAAGAACCGCTGGTACGTGGAGTACATCTCCGCCCTCACCCCCGATGCGCTTCTCCCCGGCGCCCGCGAGTTTCTCACGTGGTTGCGGGACCGGGGGGTGAAGATCGCCCTCGGTTCTGCGAGCAAGAATGCGCCCCTCATCCTCGACCGGCTCGGTATAACCGGGCTCTTCGATGCGGTGGTGGACGGTACCATGGTGGAGAAGGCCAAGCCCGATCCGGAGGTCTTTCTCAAGGGGGCCGGCCTCATGGACGTGGATCCAAGGGAGTGTGTGGTGTTCGAGGATGCGGTGGCCGGGATCGAGGCGGCACGACGGGGAGGGATGAAGGCAGTAGGAGTGGGCGATCCTGAGGTACTCGCAGAAGCCGACTGGGTCGTGCGGTCACTCGCCGAGTGCCTTCCCCCGGGGGGAGCATCCGAAGGGAGCTCGGAAGAGAAAAAACTTGACAGCTCGCCAGAGGGGGCCTACAATGGTGACGCCAAGTGTAACGTTAAACCTTTTTAGTTTAACGTTACATCTTACATGAAACCGTCGTATGGGAGCATGCCATGGAATCCAGAAAGGGGATTGTACGTTCGATGATCCTACCCGTTGTCCTTCTTTTCCTTGGAACCGTTGTCCTCGTTTCGATGCTCGGGTGCAAGACCGTCTACAGCCCGGAGGCAGATCAGAAACTCGTTGAGGAGGCCCTCGGGAGGATACGCATAGAGACGCCTCCTAACAGGAACGTGACGCGGCCTCTCGTGCTCGCGCACTACATGCCCTGGTACGAGGCTGTGGTTGATCCCGATCATCCCGAGAACGAGTACTTCGGCTGGCACTGGCACATGGGCTTCTTTGATCCGTACACCGTTGGTCCCGACGGCAAGCGGGAGATCGCCTCGCACTACTATCCCCTCACCGGGCCGTACGACTCACGTGATCCGGATCTCATCGAGTACCAGCTCCTGCTCATGAAGATGGCGGGGATAGATGGCGTGATCGTGGACTGGTACGGCATCAAAGACGCCCTCGACTACGGGTTCATCCACGAGGCCACCCAGGCCCTTTTCCAGAAGATCGAAGAGGCGGGGCTCAAGTTTGTGGTCTGTTACGAGGATCAGACCATCCGCCATATGATCGACACCGACTACATCAAGTCCACAGAGGCGGTGGACCATGGGAAGGAGGTCTTCTCCTGGCTCGAGGCCAACTGGTTCCAGAGCCCTTCCTACGTGAAGATAGAGGGAAGGCCGGTCGTGATGGTCTTCGGCCCCCAGTACTTCACCTCGGCCTCCGAGTGGGACGCGATATTCTCGGGCCTTGCCGTCAGGCCCTATCTCGTGACCCTGGATGCACACCTGGAGAACGCCGCCGATACCCTCTACCCCTGGCCTCCCATGTACCTCTCGGGTGGGGGAGAACTGAGCATCCTCAATGTGGTCGACTACCTCAACGGTTTCTACGCCAAGACCAACCAGAAGGAGCACCTCATTGCCACCGCCTTCCCGAGATTCCATGACATCTACCGCGAGGCGGGTGTGGGGCCGAGCTATGGGTACCTCGCGGACCTCGCAGGAGGCACCTTCCACGTGACCTTCATCGCGGCCGTGAGAGCAGTGCCCGACATCGTTCAGATCGCCACGTGGAACGACTACGGCGAGGGCACCGTGATAGAGCCCACCGAGGAGTATGGCTACCGCGACCTGGAGTACCTCCAGGAGTGGCGGAAATCGGTGGAAGCGGGCTTCCCCTTCTCCAAAGCCGATCTTCGCATCCCACTTGGGGTCTTCACACTGAGGAAGCAGGGGAACACCGATCCACGCATCGACCAGCTCGTCTCCGCGGTGTTCGCAGGCCAGGTGGAGACGGCCAGGAGCCTCGCACAAGAGCTTGGGCTTTGATCCGGCGTTGCCGGTACGGCATACCACAACCTCGTGATTATTGAGGAGGGCAGCAATGAACCTTAAACGATTCTTCATTCTGGTGGTGGGAGTGGGCCTCCTGCTCCTGGGAGCATGCTCGAATCCCGCAGGGAGCGAGGAGAAGAAAGACTCCGGGACCACCCTCGTTTCCGAGCAGGTGTCCATGTGGACCATTGCTCCGGGATCCGGAAACGAAGACCAATCTGCTGAAAACTACTCGGTTGCACCTGATGTCGACAACGTGAATCCGAATGGTGGCGGAACAGGCTGCATGAAGGTGACGTTCTCTTCCAATCCATGGGCCATGACCGAGCTCTACGCACCCATTCCCGACGATGACTACAGCGGGTACGAAGGGGTGGCCTTCGATATCAAGATCGATTATTCAGAAAACTTCTGTGTCATCGTAAGAGGGGACAATACGAGTGTGGGTGAGCAGCAACACTGGAAGTATGAGAACTACGTGTACTACGGAGGTACTCCGGATACCTGGCAGACCGTCCAGTTCGCCTTTGCCGATTTCACGGATCCCGGCTGGGCGACGAGCGGAAGCAATGTGGATGCGACGATCTATGATTTCTTCTCCAATCCAGACACCGTAGTGACGCAGCTCAACATCAATCCGATTCTCAATCTGGGTGACAGCGAAGCGGGGGAAGCTGAGGATACCCCCATCACCTTCTACATCGATAATATCCGTCTCTACGATGAGGATGGGGTGTTGGAGGATCTCGTGCTCTTTGATTTCGACGACGTCCAGGAGCAGTAATACCTGACTGAACAGGACGGGAACGTGTTCGTTCCCGTCCACTTCTTTTGGAGGTACCACATGGGCAAGCGATTGGTTTCTACCATTACCTTCTTGAGTATCTTCCTGATACTCGCCCCAATTCTTCCTGCCAAGGAAGTGCAGATGGAGCAATCGGCCCAGCTCGTCATCACCACCCGCACTTCCTTCGGCGTGGATCTCGACGAGCCTTACAAGTTCGGGCTCCTCACCGAGTTCCCCCGGCTGGGCCTCTACTACCGGCTCTCGCCCTGGCAGCCCCTCACCAATCTGGTGAAGAGCCCTGATCCTGTGGGATTCGTCGAGGTGTCGCTCCACCTCATGGAGATCCGGTTCACCAATGGACAGTATCCAGACGACAACAATCCTGGCGAGATCATAGGGTGGGGATGGAACGATCCCTCCACCGCCACCGGCTACTTCGCCCCGATTTATCTCGAGAACATGCGGGCGGGGATCGCCTGGAACAACTGGATCCTCCAGCTCGCGGCAGGCGGGGACGACGAGTTCTGGAAGCCGTGGAACCGGAGCCTGGCGTACGCGAACGAGCGCGTTCTCGCAAGCTGGGCCTACATGGACACCCGGGTGCAGTACCGCAGGGACATCGTACCCAACATGCCGACCATGGGTGAGACCTACTACTGGACCTTCTCGGATCAGAACAGCCCCATGGATCAGCTTGCCGCAGCTTACGGCGGTTCCATGATAGGGGTTCAGTACACCGGCGAGGAGTTCGTGGGCATGCTCAAGTTCGCCACGGAGTTCCCCTGGACCGCCCCCCAGATCACCGAGGAGAACAGCAACGGCCTGGCCGCAGGTTTCGACTATGCGATCACGCCGGCGGCACTCCCCGGATTCAGGACCATAGGGAGCATCGTGGGCAAGTACCAGTACGGTACCGATGCCGATCCCGATCCCATCGTGCTGGGCACCAAGGTCTCCTACGACATACCCATCGAGGTGGCGAGCGGCTTCGGCGGGCTCTCGGTGGAGCCGTACCTTGGCTACGACATCGCCGCCCAGATCCCTGAGACGGGAGATCCCCTCTGGTCCCACGAGATGGGTGTGGGAGTCACCTTCCATTGGCCGGGCACGTCGGGCTGGGCCTACGACTACCTCGCCGACCGCACCGGTGTCACGCAGCCCGGTATGAGTATTGCGTACAAGCTCTACCAGGAGGATCTCTCTTCCTCCGACGAGCCGGTGCAGAGCCTCCTCGTGACCCTCTTCGAGGATCCGGGCGACGAGGGCATCCTCTACGACGTGGGCATGGAGCTGGTGGCCGAGTGGATGGACTTCACCAATCCGGACAGCAAGATCCTCATCTCCCTCTATACCGACTACCTCACGCCGGTTTCCGCCGAGGGTATGCTCAGGCCGTGGGTGAAGCTTTTCTGGGACACCCTCTCCCCCGGTGGCGAGGTGGATCACAACCTCAAGTCCGACGTGGGCGTGAAGCTAGAGAACGTCATCCGGAACACCACTCTGGGGCTCACCTGGGAGTCGAGGAACCTCCTCGACGAAGAGGAAGGACCCGGACTGGGTTCCGCCTATGTCTATGCCGAGATCACATTCTAGGGAGGATCGTATGAAAGGATGGACGCGTCGCCTTGCCTTTGGCCTGCTCGTTGCCTTGGTGCTTGCAGGATGTGCGGTGACCAGCGGTGCCGTGAAGGAAGGCGCCCAGCCTTCAGCCGCAGCAGGCCCTTCTGAAGCCGAGACCGATCCCTACGCAGGGTACAAGAACCTCGCACTCGGAAGCCCCATCAAGGCCAACAACCACATCTACCAGTTCACCGCCGACAAGGCCGTGGATGGCGATGTACTCACCTACTGGGAAGGCGGGCCGAACAAGTATCCCAACGAGGTGGTGGTGGACCTGGGTGCCGTACACACCATAAAGGCCATCCGCATCAAGCTCAATCCTGCCCGTATCTGGCAGCCGAGAAAGCAGACCTTTGAGATTCTCATAAGCGACGACGGAGAGAACTTCACCGTGCTCGCACCATCGGCCGACTACGCCTTCCACCCGGTCCAGAACAAGAACACCGTCACCATACCGGTGGAAGGGCAGGGAAGGTACCTCAAGCTGGTGTTCACCGCCAACACCGAGGCCACGGCCGGCCAGATCGGCGAGCTCGAGGTCTTCGGAGAGTAGCCGACATGCCTGTATCCCTCCTGTGGACGCCGGGAGAGCTCCCGGCGTCCTTTTGCAAGGAGGCGTCGGGTGCAGCGCCTACCCTTCTGCGAAGAGGGCCCGTATGATCACGTCGGTGGCCTCCTCCTCGGTGAGCCCCCGGGCCATGAGGGTCTGCAGCTGTTTTGAGTCGACCGAACCGATGGCAGCCTCGTGCGTGATGTGCGCCGCCGGGTCCTCCACCTGAATGAGGGGCACGGCCCTGGCGACGGCCCTGTCCTGGACGATCTCCTTGCAGTCCACGTGCCCCCTCGCCCCGGGCGCCCGGGCGGTAAGCTCGTTGATCACCTCGGCCCGGGCCTCGTCCTTCACCGCGATGTGCGTCATGAGGACGGCGGTCGCATCCACGCCGTTGAGCGATGCCGCCTCGCGCACCTTTATCGTGTCGCGGCGCTTGCCGTACACGTACGTACGCAGGTCCACGCTGCTTCTCGCCTCTGCCTCCACCTCGTAGTCGAGGTCCACCACCCCCGCGCACCCCTCCACCAGGTAGAACTCGCTGAAGAAGCGTCCCCCTTCCTTCACCTTCACCCTCGTCTTGGGGATCACCACCACCCCGCCTTCAGGCCCATGGATGTGTTTCTCCACGTACCGGTACCTCGCACCTTCGCCTACTACGATGCGGGCATCCATGAGGTGCCGGATCTCCCTGGCATTGGGGAAGGTGCAGTGGGCCTGAAAGGCCACCGAGGAACCGGCCTCGAGGACTACGTGCATATCGATCTTCTGGATCCCTCGCTCTCCGGTCATCCCGAAGCACAGATGCACCGGCTTCTTTATGCGCGCCCCCTCCTTCACCACCACTTCCACCCGGATCCCATCTCCCCCTTCGACCTGCAGCGGAGAGGTTCGGACCTCGAGCCCCTCCACCGCGCCCTGGCTCACCACCCTTCCGCCATGAATCGCAAGGTGGGCCTGGTCGGGGGCATAGTGTGCCATCCGCAGAGAGGCAAGGAGGGCCTCGAGCAGGGCCTTGTCGTCGTTGGTGCTCATGCGCTGCCTACCTCACCGGGAACAGGATTGTTGGGATGGTTGCAGGGGTAGCACCGTGAGGAGAAGTAGGGGAGGATCTCCTCCACGGTACCCTCCCTGAGGAGCGTACCATTACACAGGAGGAACCCGCGATCGGCCTGCCTGAGCACCTGGGCGCTGTGGGTCACCAGGACCACCGTGGTCCCCCGGTCCTTCAGGTAGCCGATGAGGCCGAAGATGCGTTCCACCGCGTCGATGTCCACCCCGGAGTCGGGCTCGTCGAGCAGGGCCAGCGTGGGCCTCATGGCCACCACGGCGGCCAGCTCCACCCGCTTGCGCTCTCCGCCGGAGAGGCTCTGGTCCACCTTGCGGTCGAGGTAGCGAGCCGGGTCGAGCCCCACGAGCGAGAGGGCCTCTGCGGCCTCTTCCTCGGTGTGTCCCCGGGCCGACAGCCTGAGGTACTCACGTACCGAGAGACCGTCGAAGCGGGCAGGCTCCTGCCATGCGAGCGTGATGCCGAGGCGTGCCCGCTCGTCGATCGAGAGCGGGGTGAAGGGCTGTCCCTTAAAGAGGATCTCGCCCTCTATCTCCCGATACCCCGGAAGCCCCATGATCACGGCGGCGAGGCTGCTCTTGCCGGCGCCGTTGGGGCCCACCACTGCGTAGACATACCCCGCCTCGATATCGAGCGAGAGGTCGTCGAGGATGGGCTTTCCCTCTTTTGTGAGGGAGAGGTGACGGATCGAAAGAAGTGCCATCCGGATCCTTGTCGTAATGAAGATGGAGGAAATATATAACTTTTTACCCAAATGGATCAAGGCCTCCCGGAAGGTAGACGCTCCCCGGCGGCCGGCGATGCGGCCTTGTACCCGCCGCTTAATACGGCGGTACTCACCCCGCGATGAGGGCCTTCACGTCCATCCCCTCCCGCGCCCACAGGACGGTACCACCCTCGAGCGCCGTGCGAGCGAAGGGCTGTCCCCGTCGAACCTCTTCGACGGTGTAGACGAACACATCGATGTCTACAGGGAACTCCTCCGGTCGGTAGTGTGCCGAACGGTCGAGGAACGGCACCGGGGTGTCCCTCACCACCACGAGCAGGTCCACATCGCTTCCCACGCCGAACCGATCGGTGTTGAACGAGCCGAACAGCACCACTGTCTCCACCTCGGGCCGCTGTTGGAGCTTCTTCACGTAGTCATCCAGTGCGCGTTGGATGAGGGTGCGATCAACCGAGTAGATGACGAGCGAACCGAAGGATCTCCTCTGAATAGCGGAGGGCATCCTCTGCCTCCTTTCGCGTGTAGAACTCGGTGGGAGCCCCTTCCGGAAGACCATTGGGGTATCTGGTAGGGATATAGTGTTTGTCGAGGACGCGTGCAGCCTCGATCAGAGAAGGGGAGATGTCTATTCCTTCTTCTTTGAGATGTTGGAGCATATACGTGAGAGTATGGCCCCATACCGGCTCAAGGCGGTGGTCGTAGACTGCCTTCAGCGCCTTTTCGGCCGCCTGATGGGCCGCAAAGCACGCCCACTCGTAGTCGCCCGCTTCGAGGGAGTGCTGCGCATGCCGCAGGTCGGCCTCGGCCCTTGCCCACGCCGGTTCTGCCCATCTCGTGGGAGGAGATGATGAAGTAGGGGATGTAGGTGACGGCCTTTCCGAGGAGGGTGATGTGGAAGGTGAAGGGCTGTCCGGGGAGGTAGGTCTCGGCCGGGGGGAGGGGAGGGGTGATGAGGTAGCCGCGGCGTTCGTTGCCGGGCTGTTCGTTGGCCTGGATGAGCCAGCACACGGGGCAGGTGGCGACGTGTTCGGAGTCCACTTCCTTCCGGCGTTCGTAGGGCACGCCTGTGAGCGCACAGGTGGTGCGGAGCATCACCGAGAGGAGGGCGCCGCGGAGCAGGGTTCCGGCTCTGAGGCCTTCCAGGTGCACCGGGGTCTCCGGGGCGCAGGTGAGGCGCATCCTCAGGGCGGTGAGGGGGAAGGTGTGTGTGGGGCTGGGGGCGGGAGACGATGCGGGTGAGCCGGGAGCGTGGGCCATCATCACCTCCTTTGGGGGTATTGTGCACAAAGAGGGGGGATTGTTCCAGGGGGAGGTGGGGCGTGTAGGGGCTTGGAGGCTCACACCGGGCCGTCACCGGCTGGGGTGTGGTGTTCGTTGTAGAGGTCGATTGCCTCGGCGAGGGCGTCGATGCAAAAATCGATGTACCCGGGGTAGAGCTCGATGAGGTGGTCGTGACGGAGCAGGGTCTTTTTTGCGAGGAGCACGGGGAAGATGCTGTGGCTCGAGACGATGACCTGGAAGTGGCGGGCGAGGGCGGGGAGGATGTGTCGCCAGAGGATGAACTGGGCGCCGAAGCCCACGTGGTGGTCCGGCTCGTCCAGAAGGAGGGCGGGGCGGAGGTCGGGGGAGAGGCGGTAGAGGGGGAAGCGGGAGAGGATGGCGTCGATGAAGGTGTTGATCGCGCCGGCCCGGATCTCGCCGTCTGAGCGGAGTTCGGGATGGGCGAGGAAGAGGTCGGAGCGCACGAGGTCCTCAGGGCTGAAGAGGAGGACGGGAGCGGTATCCCGTTCGGCGTGGTAGGTGAAGGGGAGGGGGTCGGTGATGAGCCCGGCGGCGTGGGCGAGGGTGCGGATGATGGTGGTCTTGCCGCTGCCGTTGGGCCCGTAGAGCACGGTGAGGCCCGGAGAGAAGGTGAGGGGTCTGCGCCGAATGCCGGGGAGCTTGGTGGGATAGCCTGTGGTGTAGGTGAGGGTGTGGATCATGGAGCCTCCGGGTGCTCACAAGCGGAGCAGCGATACGATGAATGGAGAGGCCATCCAGAGGGAGAAGAGGAAGATCACTCCGTAGCCTGCTGCCTCGATGATCTTCACGACCGGCCGGCTCCTCTTTCCCATGCGTGAGATGGCGGAAAACGCGCCGGTCCGTCCCGCGTAGCCGAGATACCCGAAGGCGGAGATGACCACGGCCATGCCTGCGGACATGGCGAGTACGCCTGCGAGGCCGAGGCCCTCGGCCTGCTGGGTGATGGCGAAGATGAGGAGCATGGTGGCCCCCGGGCAGGGGATGAGGCTCGCGGTGATGATGAGGAGGTAGAGTGATCTCCTGTCAGGGGGGACGGCTGCGTCATGAGGGGATGGGTGATGGTGGAGGAATGTGTGGATCAGGAATACCATGGCGAGCACGGCGAGCAAGAGGAAGGTGATTCCCTCGAGGTAGAGGCCCGCACGTTGGGAGACGATGAAGAGTGAGGTTCCTGCGGTGAGGAGACGGTAGAGCAGGATGAGGATCACCGCGGTGCCTGCATGGAGGAGGGCCGAGAGGGAGCCGAGGGCGAGTGGATCCCACGGCCGGGCAGGGTGGGAGACGAAGGTGCTGAAGATGATGGTCTTTCGGTGCCCGGGCCCCAGGGCGTGCAGGAATCCGTAGAGAAAGCTCACGAGGATGAACATCCAGAAGACGCCCGGTCGGCCTTCTTCCCGAAGCCTGGCGATGAGATCACCGATCTTCTCCCGGAAATCGAGTTGTGCCTCGAGGAGCCGGCGGGGCATCCACCCCCCCGAGGGGAGCGTGGTGATGGTATGGGGGGTATCGGATCCCACGAAAGGGTTGGCCTGGCCGTAGAGGAGGGAAGGGGAGAGAAGGAGGAACCACAGGATGATGTGTCGCATGGCTTATTGCCCCCCGGGGAAGACGAGGTGGACTTCTTCAGGGTAGGCTGTCTCAAGCCCGGGACGCCATTTGGTGTGGATGGTGGTGTCGGTCACAGGGCCGTAGGGATCGTAGTATATGGGATAGTTCTTGTTTTCCTGGATGTTCCACCGGGGGAGAGGAGCCCCTTCCCGTTTCTGTACCACCACCACCGGCTCTTCTTCCTGGTACTTCACTGCACAGAAGTACGAGGGGTCGAATATGGAGACGTAGAATTCCCCGGTGAAGCCCTCTGGGAGCGGAACGTAGAAACGGTAGTGTACGTTGTTGTCCTTCTGTGAGGCAGTGAAGTGGAGGACCTTGCGAGGGTTGGTCCTGGTCTCTCCTTGTCTGAGGAAGACAAAGAAGCCGTAGTGTTCCAGGTTGATGAATGCATTGTCGTGGATGAGTCGAATCTCCTGTTCGTTGAAGGTGCCGTCGCGGTCGCGGTCGAAGTCGTGGATGATCGATGCCGAGAAGAAGCGATCGAAGTCCCAGTCCACCCAGAAGCCCGGACACCGGGCACCTTCGAACTCGAAGGTGAGACGGGTGATAATGAGCATGTGTGGGTGCGCCGTTGCGTGAAGACTACCGAAGAGGAACACCACCGGGAGGAGCGTGCGTCTGAGGAAGTACATGCTGTGATGATAGCCGAAAGATGGGCTCAGGGACAAGCGAGTAATGAGCATTTGACAAAAACCCGAAGCCTCCGTATGTTGAACACAGATCCGGATGAACGGAGCACGGTATGCCACGACCTGCACGACCAAGACGCGTGATGTCTCTTCCCCGGCATCTGGTGTACAAGCCGGCAGGGGTGCCTTTGGCGGAGTTGGCGGTGGTAGGGCTCTCGCTGGACGAGTGTGAGGCGCTCAGGCTCGTGGACCTGGAGGATCTCTCCCAGGAGGATGCGGCCCGGCTCATGGGGGTCTCTCGGCAGACCGTCTCTTCCATCGTGCGGACTGCGCGCCGGAAGGTGGCCGAGGCCCTGGTGACCGGCAAGGCGCTCAGGGTGGAGGCGGGACCGGTGGACTACCCCGCGCCGCTCCACTTTCGATGCAGGAAGTGCGGCCACCAGTGGGAGGGCTCGCTCGCACCCGAGTCGGTGAAGGCCCGAGGCTGCGGCCACGAGGAGTTCGTGGAGCTCTCCTCCTCGTGAGGAACCGGAGACCCGGGAGAGCATTCGCCGGAGAGGGGGTGAGGATGGGACGATCCACGTCCGATGGGCGATCCCACTACGAAGGTCGGAGGGAGGGGTTCACGTTCGAAACGCTCGATCTCCTCAATACACTCCCTGACGGTCTTTTCGTCGTGGATGAGGCGTGGCGGATCGTGTATTTCAATGAGACGGCCGCCGAGATCACCGGTGTGTCCCGCGAAGAGGCAGAGGGGAGGCCCTGCTGGGAGGTCTTCAGATCGAGCATGTGTGAGGGGGGATGTCCCCTCCGAGAGGCCATGAGGAGAGGGGCTCCTGTACGGGAGAGAAGCGGATACATCGTGAGCGCAGAAGGGGAGCGTATCCCGGTGGTGGTCTCTTCCCAGGTGGTGCTCCACAGTGAGGGGGGCATGAGGTGGGGTGTGGAGCTCTTCCGTCCGGTGGGGGAAGGTGGGACAGACGGTGCCGACCCGGCGGGGGACGAGCTTCTCACCAGGAGTCCTGCGATGAAGCCGGTGGTGGAGCTCCTCCCCGAGGTTGCCCGTACGGAGGCGGTGGTACTCATCACGGGAGAGACGGGTACGGGCAAGGAGGTGGTGGCGAAGGCCATCCATCGGCTCAGTCCTCGACGGGAGGGGCCGTTCGTGCCCGTCCATTGTGCAGGGTTGCCGGAGTCGCTCCTGGAGGCAGAGCTTTTCGGCTACAAGCGAGGGGCCTTCACCGGGGCCGATCGTGACAAGCCGGGCCGTTTCGCCCTCGCGCGGGGCGGTACGCTCTTTCTCGACGAGATAGGGGAACTTCCTCTCCACCTGCAGGTGAAACTTCTCCGGGTGCTCCAGGACAGGATGTACGAGCCGGTGGGTGGGCTGAGGCCCGAGAAGCTGGATGCGAGGATCCTCGCGGCCACCCACCGGGATCTCGAGGAGGAAGTGAAGGCCGGGAGGTTCAGGGAGGACCTCTACTACAGGCTCAACGTGGTGAGGATCCACCTCCCCCCGCTGCGGGAGCGGAGGGAGGACATCCTCCTCCTGGCCGAGGCCTTTCTCGCCCGGTTCACCGGGGTCTACGGACGGGACATCAGGGGCTTCAGTCCCGAGGTGGTGGAGGTGTTTCTCCGGTATTCCTGGCCGGGGAACGTGAGGCAGCTCGAGCACGTGGTGGAACGTGCGGTGATCGTGTGCCACGAGGAGTTCATCCGGCTGGAGCACCTGCCTGAGGAGCTCGTGAGGGAGGCGGGTGTGGGGGAGAAGGGGGAGGGCGGGGGCCTTCGGACGGAGCGGGAGCGTGTGGAGAGACGACGCATCCTCGAGGCGATTGCGGCCTCCGGGGGATCGGTGAAAGATGCGGCGCGGCTCCTCGGTGTGCACCGGAGTACGCTCTACCGGAAGATGCAGCGGCTGGGGATTCGGCAGGAGAGGTGAAGGATCTGTTGCGGGTATGCGACAGGAGGAGACAGAGGTGTCGCATGAGTGCGACACAGGGCGTACGAAAGAAGGGTCGTAGGGGATGTAAGTCATTTTATAACCGGAAAAAGCCGCTTACTCTCGCGTGGCACGAAACTTGCTATCCAAGATGAGGAGTCGTACGATGCGCGTTGCGATTTCCGAGTGGAACGGAGTGGTGGCCCCGGTGTTCGATACCTCACAGAGGGTGCGGATCTTCGACGAAGGGAGCGGAGACGGGGAGGCGAGGGAATTCTCGAGTTCCCTCCCAAGTGCAAAGGTGTACGACCTTCTGGGATGGGGGGTGGACGTGCTCATCTGTGGGGCGATCTGGCGGCCCCTCGAGGCCATGCTCGAGGGCTCGGGGGTGAGGGTGGTGAGTTTCGTGCGGGGTGGGGTGGAGGAGGTGTGGGAGGCGTGGAAGCGTGGCGAGCTGGGGGCAGGGGGGTTCACGATGCCGGGGTGCAGGCGGGGGAGAGGGTGCAGACGGCGCAGACGGATGTGGCATTGAGCGGCCCTGTAGGGGCCTGCGCATATTTCGAGAAGAGAGGAGGCTGATATGCCTTTCGGGGATCGAACAGGACCGGCGGGAGCCGGACCCAGGACCGGTCGGGCGGCCGGATACTGTGCAGGGTTTGGCATGCCCGGCTATGCGAACCCGTGGGGTGGAGGCGGATGGGGCCGTGGCCGGTGCCACCGCTACTGGTACCACCTCACAGGGCTTCCGGGCTGGGCCAGGGGCTGGACGGCCCCGGTGGCCCCTGGATGGTGGACGCCTCCCTCTCCCGAGGAGGAGCGGAAGATCCTCGAGAGCAGGGCGGCGGCCCTGGAACGGGAGATGGAGGCCCTGAAGAAGCGGCTGGACGAGCTCTCCAAGGGATCCGAGGAAGCCTGAGGAGGCGGGGAGACCCCCTCTCCCCGCCCGATCGGAACGATGTGAGAGATGTTGCGGAGAGGGTTCTCTCGCACATAGGTCTTGGATAGGAGGTGTTCATGCGTATCGCGATACCGCTCGAGAGAGGAAAGGTTGCGTCACACTTCGGTGGATCCGAACGGTTCTGCATCATCGAGGTGGACGAGGAGGGGAACGAAAGGTCGTACGAGGAACTCGTACCCCCTCCTCACGAGCCCGGTGCCTTTCCACGTTGGCTTTCAGGCTTGGGCGTGGAGGTGGTGATCACCGGTGGGATCGGCACGAGGGCCCTCGGGATGCTCCGGAGGCTGGGTGTGGAAGTGAGGACGTGCGCCCCTTCCGAGGAGCCCCGGGCGGTGGTGAGGGCGTATCTGGGGGGACGTCTGCCGGAAACGGATGAGTCCTGTGTTGGTCATCACCACGATCATCATCACCACCATCACCACTCGGACTGAGTATGGAGATCATCATCCTCGTGGACAATCGGGCGCCCTCGGGGCTGCAGGGGGAGCACGGGTTCTCTGCGCTCGTGCGTACGGGGAACGGTGCGGTGCTCTTCGATACGGGTGCGGGCAGGGCCCTCTCCCATAATGCCCGGCGTCTGGGGGTGCGGAGGGAAGAGATCCAGGCGGTGGTCCTCTCTCATGGTCACTACGACCACACAGGAGGGCTCACGTGGTGGGAGGGAGGTGGTCCTCCCAGGATCCATCTTTCCCCCTATGCGGTCCAGTCTCGGTACAGTGTGAGGGGTGGGGATGCGAGGTCCGTTGGGATGCGCGATGAGGTGCGTGCGTGGGTGAACAGCCTTCCTCCCGAGCGTCTCGTGTGGATCACGAGACCGACCCAGGTGGTGAAGGGCGTGTGGGTCACGGGGCCGATTCCGCGGACTTCCCACGAAGATACCGGAGGGCCGTACTTTCTCGATGAGGAGGGACGTTTCCCCGATCCTCTGCCCGACGATCAGGCCCTGTGGATGGAGACAGAGGAAGGTGTGGTGGTGATCTCGGGATGCGCCCATGCAGGTCTCATCTCGACGCTCGAGTATGTGCTTCGGGAAGCAGGGGTACAGGATCTCAGGGCGGTGATCGGAGGGTTCCACCTCATGCACGCATCCCGGGCCCGCCGTGCCTACACCGTCGAGCACCTCGCACGGCTGGGCGTACGAACCGTGGTCCCGTGCCACTGCACCGGAGAGGAGGCGGCCTCGTCCCTCTCCCGGCGGCTCGAAGGCCGTGTGGTTCCCGGGGAGGTGGGGCTCCGCCTCTCGTTCTAGGCCTTCTTATGCCCGGCCCGTGACCTTGAGGTAGTACTCGATGGAGCGGTTGTAGGTCTTCTCCGCTTCAGGAGGGAAGTAGCAGGCAGGAAGCTCGCCCATGCTTCTGTGGTAGGCGAGGCACTCGCAGCAGATGCCTTTCCTCGAACACGGGTAGGTGCAGTTACACCGGGCCTTGTTCTTATCGATGGTACAGGTACGCATCGCCTGCCTCCTTCTCGCTATTGGGATGGGATGGGTCTTTCCAACCGTGACACGTGATGGGAACGGCCGCCTCCATACTAGCAATTGGAGGGCCTTTTTTCTAGTATCACGCCATGGATAGGGACAAGCTCGTCGGCGTGGCGGCCATGCTCTTCTCCGTGGTGGTGTGGGGCATCTCCTTCGTCTCCACGAAGATAGTCCTTGCCGCCTTCGGCCCCATGATGCTCGCCTTCATACGGTTCGCCGTGGGTGTGGTGGTGCTCGCGCTCCTCCTCCGCCTCCAGCGGAAGTCCCTGAGCGTCCGGCGGGGGCAGGGTGCCTTGCTGATCGCCGGAGGGGTGATAGGGGTGACGCTCTACTTCTACTTCGAGAACACCGGGCTGCTCCACCTGCCGGCCTCGGATGCCTCGCTCATCGTTGCGAGCATACCCATCGTCTCTCTGCTCGTCGAGGCCGTGGTCTTTCGGCGGGGGATGGGGGTGAGGGAGGTGGTGGGGGCCCTGCTTTCCTTCGCCGGGGTGTACCTCATCGTACGCGAGGGCCTCAGGCTCACCGGCCGGCCTGTGGGCTACCTCCTCATGGCCGGCGCTGCGGCGAGCTGGGTGGCCTACGGCTTTCTCTCCCGCCCCGTGCTCGAGGCGAACGACCGCCTGGTGGTGGTTTTCTGGCACTTCGTGGCCGGGACGGCGGCCTTCCTCCCTTTTCTTCCTGGAGAGGCCCAGAACCTGGAGGCCGTGCATCTCGGGGTGATCGGTCACCTCCTCTTCCTGGGGGTGGGGTGTTCGGCCCTGGCCTACTGGACGTACCAGGTGGCCCTCCATCGGTTGGGAGTGGCGGTGGCCAATGTCTTCATCAACCTCATCCCCTTCGTCACCGTGCTCACGGCCATGGTGGTCCTCGGGGAGGCCCTCTCACCCCTCAAGTGGGTGGGAGGTGCGGTGGTGATCGTGAGTGTCTCGATCGCCCTTCTTCCCGCGAAGCCAAAGAAAGGCCGGCTCCCGGGGGAAGCCGGCCCGGTATAAGGAGCAGGAGGCCTCTAGATGAAGAGGTTGATGGTGCTCCTGGATGCCGCCTCCATGTAGGTGGCGACCCCTCCTATCTCGATGCCGTCGATGAGCTCTTCCTTGGTGACGCCCATCACGTCCATGGACATCTGACACGCCACGATCCGGACGCCGGCCTTGAGCGCCGCCTCTCTCATCTCCTCGAGCGAGGCGATCTTCTTGGCCTTCATCCTTCCGCGCATCATCCGGGCCCCTATGCCGCCGAAGTTCATCTTGGAGAGCCCGAGCTTGCCTGAGTGCGAGGGGAGCATCCAGGAGAAGAGCCTCCCCATGAGGTCCTTCCTCACCCGCGGTTTCTTGCGCTTCTTGATGATGTTGAGTCCCCAGAAGGTGAAGAACATGGTGGTCTTCTTGCCTGCGCTCGCAGCCCCTTGCGCGAGGACGAAGGCGGCGAGGGCCCTGTCCAGGTTGTCGGAGAAGCAGATGATGGTGGCACCCTCGCCCTGGGGTGCAGGCTGTTCCTGCGCACCGTGGGGGCCGGCCTTCTCCACCACTGCGGTGATGACCCCCCGTTCCTGCTCCAGGCTCACCAGCGTGTGTCCCGTCATGGAGCACCAGGCCTCCACGTCGCGCGCGAATCCCGGATCGGTGGCCTTGAGCACGATGCGGTCGCCCGGGGAGGCCTCGTCGATGGCCTGCTTGAGCCGCATGATGGGCCCGGGGCACTGGAGGCCGCACGCATCCACCTCGAGTCTGCGCACCTCGAGCACACCCTGCCGGCCCGTGCCACGCTGGTAGAGGATGTCGTCCTTCTCTATCACGTCCCCCTCGAAGATGTCCTCGTTGCCCTGCTTCTGTGTGACGTGCTGGTAGGTCTTGTACCCGCCCGAGAGGTTGTAGACCTCGGTGTACCCGTGCTGCCTGAGGATCCGCTCCGCCACATAGGCGCGGAAGCCCACGCCGCAGAAGACCGCCACCTTCCGGTCCCTGGGGATCTCCGCGATACGGGCGCGGAGCTGCTGCACCGGGATGTTCACCGCTCCCTCGATGGTGCCCAGGGCGTACTCTTCGGGCGTGCGCACGTCCACCAGGAAGTACTCGTCCTGCGGTGCATTGAGGATGTCGTACCAGTGTATGTGCCTGCTCTTCCCCAGGAGCACGTTCTCGGCCACGAACCCCACGATGTTCACCGGATCCTTTGCCGAGGAGTAGGGCGGGGCGTAGGCGTGCTCTATCTCGGTGAGCTCCGTCACGGTACCCTTCCGCTGGATCACCGAGGCGAGCAGGTCGATCCGTTTGTCCACGCCCTCGTACCCCACGATCTGGGCGCCGAGCACCCGTCCGTCATCGGGCGAGAAGATGAGCTTGATGGTCATGGGCTGGGCGCCGGGATAGTAGCCCGCATGGGATCCCGGATGCACGATCACCGCCTTGTGGGGGATCCCCTCCTCCTTGAGGACCTTCTCGGGCATGCCCGTGGAGGCCACGGTGAGGTCGAAGACCTTTGCGATGGCCGTGCCGATGGACCCCTTGTAGGTGTACTTGTTGCCCTCCACGATGTTGTTGGCCACGATACGACCCTGCTTGTTGGCGGGACCGGCCAGGTAGGTGGGCATCGACTTGCCGGTGATGGGGTTGGGGAACTCGATGGCATCGCCCACGGCGTAGATGTCGGGATCGGAGGTCTGGAGATACTCGTTCACCTTGATGCCGCCTCTCGGCCCGAGCTCGAGCCCTGCCTCCTTGGCGAGCCGGCTGTCGGGCCGCACACCGATGGAGAGGAGGACGAAGTCGCACACCAGGGTACGACCGCTCTTGAGCCGTACGCGGAGCTCGTCGCCGGTGCGTTCGAAGGCGCTCACCGCATCGCCGAGGAAGAAGGCCACGTTCTTGGTCTTGAGGTGCTGGTGGACCTCGGCGGCCATCTCGAAGTCGAGCACGTTCATCACCTGGGGGGCGAGCTCCACGATGGTCACCTTGAGCTCCCGGGAGTGGAAGTTCTCGGCCATCTCGAGCCCGATGAACCCGGC
The DNA here is from genome assembly GCF_000147075.1 of Spirochaeta thermophila DSM 6192. Classification (NCBI taxonomy): domain Bacteria; kingdom Pseudomonadati; phylum Spirochaetota; class Spirochaetia; order Winmispirales; family Winmispiraceae; genus Winmispira; species Winmispira thermophila. The sequence goes on along the minus strand of NC_014484.1, from coordinate 1,651,040 downwards.
CCCCACGATCACCACCCTGCGGGGCTTCTTCTCTTCTATGAAACGCACGATGGCGTCGGTGTCGTCCACCGATCGCAGGGTGAAGATACGCTCGTCCCCGATACCGGGAATGGGCGGGCGGATCGGTTCTGCGCCCGGCGAGAGGACCAGTTTGTCATAGGACTCGCGGTACTCTTCCCCGGTCTCCAGGTTGCGGACCGTGACCTCTTTCCTGGCCCGGTCTATCGTGATCACCTCGCTGCGCACCCTCACGTCCACGTTGAACATGGCCCTGAATGTCTCGGGTGTCTGGACGAAGAGCCGCTCCCGTTCCGGGATCACCCCGCCGACGTAGTAGGGGAGTCCGCAGTTCGCATAGGAGATGTACCGTCCCCGCTCGAATATGACGATCTCGGCCTGCTCGTCGAGCCTGCGGAGTCTCGCTGCCGTGGTGGCCCCCCCTGCCACGCCGCCTACGATGAGGTATTTCATGGTGCCTCCATAAATGATATTATTCTAATATAGATAAATTACTATAGTTCTAATTATAGCGAATTCATGGAAAAAGTCAAGAGACAAAATCCTTGACATATGGAAGAAACGCCCCTAAAATAATAAAGGACTTTTTAAAAAATTTTGTTTTTATTTGTTGGGATGATGGCACAGTTGAGGAGGTACGCCATGTGGACTCGACCGCTGAGCCTGGTTACGGCCGGGATCGTGTTCGCTCTTCTTGCAGGATGCACGTCCATGGAGGCGGGAGGTGCTCCCGAGCGGGTGGAGACCGACAGGATAGCACCCTCGCAGATGACCATGGTGCTCACCCCGCCCCCGCTCCGCGAGGATGCGGATGCCCTGGGGATAAAGATCGGTGTGGGGGTGAGAGAAGGCTTCTGGAACCTGCCCGATGCAGAGACGTACATGGCGGTGGCCGCCCGGGAGTTCAACATCCTCACGCCCGGGAATGTGATGAAGTGGGATTGGCTCAGGCCCTCGAAGGAGGAGTACAACTTCGAGGCTGCGGACACCACGATCCGGTTCGCCCTCGACCACGGGATGGTGGTGCACGGCCACACACTGGTCTGGCACAGCCAGCTTCCCAAGTGGCTCACGCTCGGGAGCTGGACCAAGGAAGAGCTCGAGCGGCTCCTCCGTGACCACATCAACACGGTGATGAAGCGCTACAAGGGCGAGGTGAAGATCTGGGACGTGGTGAACGAGGCCTTCGAGGAGAACGGTCAGCCGAGGACGAGTATCTGGTACAGTGTGATCGGGCCCGACTACCTCGAGAAGGCCTTCAGGTGGGCGCATGAGGCGGATCCGGATGCCATCCTCATCTACAACGACTACAACATAGAGACGATAAACCAGAAATCCGATGCGGTCTACGCCATGGTAAAGGACTTCCTCGACCGAGGGGTGCCGATCCACGGGATAGGGTTCCAGATGCATCTCACCGTGGGAGGCCTCGACGTCCTCAGCTTCAGGCGCAACATGCAGCGGTTCGCCGACCTGGGGCTCAAGCTCTACATCACCGAGATGGACGTGCGGCTTCCCATGCCGTACACGAGGGAACACCTCGAGAAACAGGCCGACATCTACCGGAATGTGGTGCGGGAGTGCCTCATGCAGCCTGCGGTGGAGGCGATCCAGATCTGGGGATTCACCGACAAGTATTCCTGGATCCCCTCGCACTTCCCCGGAGAGGGGGCTGCCCTCATCTTCGACGAGCAGTACCGGCCCAAGCCCGCCTACTACGCCATGAAAGAGGTGCTCACCGCCTATCGCATGGCGATGACCGCAGAGCGGCTCCTCGCCGTGAACCGCATGGGCGGACTCTACCAGTTCAAGGTGGAAGAGCAGAACACCACCCGAACGCCCGAGGAACGCACCGTGGAGTTCGTGGTGGACGGGAAGGTGGTGGAGAAGAAGACGATCTCCCTCCCCCCGCGGAAGGCGGAAGTGGTGACCTTCAGATACACCTTTGAGGAGAGCGGGGTGCACGAGGTGAAGATCGGCGGGCTCGAGCCCATCCGGATTGAGCTCAAAGGAGGTCTCGTCTTGAGGAAACCGCCGGTCTGGTTCAACTTCGACGGTGATCTTACGAACCTCTCGGATTCGGGTGTGAAGGCCGTGCCCGATGGCTCCCTCACCTTCGACGAAGGGGTTGCTGGGAAGGCCGTGGTGTTCGACGGCTCCTCCCGCATCGTGCTCGAGGATCCTCTCTATCAGGGCACCGGAGGCGCACAGCGGCTCGTGATACCCTCTGAGGGGGTGTTCACCATCTCCCTGTGGTACAAGCCCACCACGGATGAAGAGGGCCTCCGATCGATCTTCGACGCATCCCTCAACCCCATCTACTTCGCCCTCTTCACGAGTCCTGCGGGACTCGCGTGGTACTACGAGGACGAGACCGATGCGGACTTCCAGATGGATGTGGAATACCCCTTGGAGAAGGGGAAGTGGTACCACATCGCGGTCACCGGTGGGTTCAATGCAGGGACGATTCCCATGAAGGTCTACATCAACGGAGAGGATGTGGCCTCGAAGGATGTGACACCGGGGAAGAGCGGTACGCTCTCGCAGCTCGTGCTGGGAGCGGACGCCGATCCCACCTACTTCCCCGACCATGGACCGCTCGTGGGTCTCATAGACGACCTGCGTATCATCCCCAGGATCCTGAGCCCGGGTGAGATAGAGGAGCTTGCCGAGACACACGAGTTCAAGATCTCGGCGAGTGGCATGCACACCACCGAGTGGCGGCCTCTCTCCGCCGCGATCTCATCCCTCGAGGCGAACGCCCGCGTGAGGGAAGGGGATGAGGTGAAGGTGAAGATAGAGGTCTCGGACGACCAGGAGACCATCAAGGATACGGCCGAGATCACCCTGAAGGACGGACGTCACTCCTACCCCGTGCGTCTCTCGCGTGGTGCCTTCGTGCGGATTGTCACCGAACTCTCGGGTGAGACCCCTGTGGTGAACCTCTACAGGCTCTCGCTCAGGGACGGAAAGACCCTGGTGTGGAGCCTCGAACCTGAGTGGAAGAAGGGAAGCTGGTCCAGTACCGTGGGGATTGACGCCCTCGTGGAGCAGTGACGCCCTTTACGTCTCATACCCTCCTCGGGAAGGGCGATCGAAAGATCGCCCTTCTTCTTTGAGGCCCCTCCTACCGCCCCTCCCACCTCACCGCCCCCAACCCCATCCCCCCAAGCCGCCTCCGCGCCTCCTCCACCTCCTGCACGGCCACCACCACCCGGTAGACCCCCTCCTCCCCTCGGTGCACCTCCGGCCAGAACCCCTCCCGGGCGAGCCGGACCCCCAGCCGGAGGGCGTTCGCCTCCTTCCGGAAGGCCCCCACCTGCAGGTACACCGGCCTCTCTCCCTCACCACCCTGGGGGAACCCCTGCCTCGCGAGGAGTTCCACCTTCACGTGGGCCGTCCCCTCCTCGAGGAACCCCAACATCTCGGCTGCGCGGCGCGAGAGATCGATCACCCTTCCCTCCACGAACGGCCCCCTGTCGGTGATCCGCACCACCACCGCGTGCCCCGTCTCCCGGCACCACACCCGCACCAGGGCGCCGAACGGCAGGCTCCTGTGCGCCGCCGTCATCTCCTCGGGATCGTAGACCTCGCCCGAGGCCGTGGCCTTGCCCGCGAACCCGGGCCCGTACCACGAGGCCACCCCCTCCTCGTACCAGGACTGGGCGGCGAGGATCCCCGCACACAGGAAAAGGACGCACACGCCCCTCATCGCTTTGAGGTATCGGCAGAACATGCCGCATCTTCAAGTCTCCACCCTCCTAACGAGAAAAGGCCGCCCCTCCGGGCGGCCCGCACGCCGTCACCTCACGCCTACTCGAGGGCGAGCGTGAGGATCTTCTCTATGTCGTCCGTGGAGAGCTGCACGAAACTCCCCACAGGCCGCTTCCCGTCCCGCGTCTTCTCGGCCATCTCCCTGATGCGGGAGCCGTCGATACCCGCCTCCTTGAGCCGCACCGGCAGCCCCATGTCCCGGTAGAACTGCTCGAGCCGACGGACACCCTCGCGTGCCGTCTCCTCCGGATTGTCGAAGTAGTAGTCCATCCCGAACACCCTGTGGGCGAACTGGGCGATCTTCTCGGTGCGCTTCGGGAGCACGTACTTGAGCCATGCGGGGAACACGATACTGAGCCCCGCGCCGTGGGCCAGGTCGTAGATACCGCTTATCTCGTGCTCGATCCCATGGCTCGTCCAATCACCCTCACGACCTGTGCCGAGCAGGTCGTTGTGTGCCACCGTACCCGCCCACATGATCTCGCTCCGGGCATTGATGTCGTTGGGATCCTCCTTGAGCCGATAGGCCTGGTGGATGATGGTGCGCATCACCCCCTCGGCCATGCGGTCGGTCAACTCCACATGGGGTACCGTGGTGAAGTAGCGCTCCATCACGTGGGCGAGCATGTCGCTTATGCCGCACGCCGTCTGATACCACGGGAGGGAGAGCGTCCACTTGGGGTTGAGTATGGCGAACTGCGGCCTGAGGATGTCGTAAGTGATCCCGCGCTTGAGCTGGCCATCCTCCTTGGTGACGACCGAGCTCCCGCTCGTCTCGCTTCCCGCCGCAGGGATGGTGAGCACCACGCCCACCGGGAGGGTCTCCTTTGGCTGGGCCTTCCCCGCATAGAAGTCCCACACATCGCCCTCGTACTTCACCCCGGCCGCGATCGCCTTGGCCGAGTCGATCACACTCCCGCCGCCCACCGCGAGGATCCCGGTCACCCCCTCCTTCCTGCACAGCTCGATGCCCTCATGGACCAGGCTGAGGCGTGGATTGGGCTTCACCCCGCCGAGTTCGACCCACTCCACCCCTGCATCCTTCAAGGCCTTCACCACCACGTCGTAGAGCCCGATCTTTTTGATGCTCCCTCCCCCGTAGTGCAGGAGTACCTTCCGGCCCAGGAGAGGAATGTAGGAGGGAAGTTCCTTCTCGGCCTCGAGACCGAACACCACCCTCGTATAGTTCCAGAACGTGAAACTCTTCATGTCGCCTCCCTAATATAGAGTGCCTGTTATAATGTATTGTACCATAAACATAACGATATTTCGAAAAAAAGGCCACATCTTCCACTTTTCCTTTGCATTCCAGGAAGGACTGCACTATACTGATAAGGAGATCCCTCCAGGAGGCCCCCTATGAAATTCGGAGAGTTCCTGGTGTCCAAGGGGTATGTCACCGAAACCCAGGTGGACGTGGCCCTCATGATTCAGCGGGAGCGGATGGAAAAGGGCCAGGAGCATCTCAGGGTAGGCGAGATCCTCGTCGCCCTCTATGCACTCAACCATGATACTCTCAAGAAGGCCCTCAGGGAGTATGCAGAGGCAGGCCTCACCGTAGGCTGATCGCGGTTCCCTCCGGACAGGCCCCCGTTTCTGGGGGCCTGTTTCTTTTGTGCCGGATATGACGATTCGTGCTTGACAGCCGGTGCGTCTGTGGTATAATGAAAGAGTATTCATGAAAGCACTTTCATACAGGTGAGGCATGTCCAGGCGTCCTACCATATACGACGTGGCCAGAAAGGCCGGGGTGAGCATCTCGACGGTCTCGCGGGTGGTCAACTCTCCCTCACGGGTGCGGCCCTCGACCAGGGAGAAGGTCAGAGCCGCCATTGCGGAGCTGGGTTTCGAACCCGCAGCCGATGCAGCCGCACGAGCGCGGAAACACCTCCGGAGGGTAGGGGTCCTCACCCCCTTCTTCACGGAGGCCTCGTTCGTCCAGCGTATACGCGGTGTCTCCGACGTACTCGGCCCCGAGAACTTCGAGGTGATCATCTATACCGTGAAGAGCGAGACCCACCTCGAGGAGTATCTCGAGTTGCTCTCCATGGGGGGGCGTGTGGACGCCCTCGTCTCCCTCAGCCTCATGATGGAAGGGCCCCTCCTCGAACGCCTCATCGATCTCCGCGTTCCTGTGGTATCGGTGGAGAGCGCCCTGCCCGGCTGTTCGTCCGTGCTCATCGACAATAGGGAGGGAGGGAGGCTCGCCGCCTCCTACCTGCTCTCGAAGGGATACCGTCGGTTCTCCTTCATAGGAGAGTTCTCCAGGCAACGCTTCACCTTGGATGCCACCGAGCAGCGTCTCGAGGGGTTCCTCTCCAGGCTGGAGGAAGAGGGGATCCCCCGGACCTCGGTCCGTGTGGCCATGTGTGAGTTCGAAGAGCACACGATCCAGGACCAGGTGGAGGAGTTCGTGGCCCACCACGCGGTGGGGGAAGCGGTCTTCGCCAGCTCGGACATCGTGGCCGCCCGTCTCCTCTCGGCCGCCCGCAACAGGGGTATCGGCGTTCCGGGCGAGCTCGCCATACTGGGATTCGACGACCTCGACATGGCCGGCTACCTGGGGCTTTCCACCATCTCCCAGGCGCTCGACCAGTCGGGGATGATCGCCGCGCGTATCCTCCTCTCCCATCTCGAGAACTCTGAGCTGCCGGCCCAGAAGGTGTTTCTCGAGCTCTCGGTGGTGGAGCGATCCACCACCTGACGATACGGGATCGTTGATCCTGCATATCTCTCAAAGAGGAGTGTAGTAATGAGACGTGTCGCACTGTTTCTCCTGGTGATCTCCTCGGCCTGCAGCCTGCTCCTTGCCACCGGCACGCAGGAGCAGCAGCAGACAGGCGGCCGTGTGGTGCGCGTGTTCGGCGCGTTCCGAGGTGAAGAAGCCGCCCGCTTCGAGGAGGCCATACGGCCCTTCGAGGATCGGACCGGGATCGATGTGGTCTACGAGGGATCGCCCGAGTTCGAGACCCAGATCTTCGTCCAGGTGGAGGCGGGAACCCCGCCCGACATCGCAGCCCTTCCGCAGCCGGGACTCATGAAGCGGTTTGCGGGCAAAGGCCAGATCATCCCCCTCCCCGCCGAGGTGGTGGCGAAGATAGACCAGAACTACAAGCCCGTGTGGAAGGAGCTCGGTTCGTACGAGGGCAAGGTGTACGGTGTCTTCCACCGGGTGAACATCAAGAGCCTCGTCTGGTATCCCAAGAAGTTCTTCGAGTCGAAGGGATGGAAGATCCCCGCCACGTGGGACGAGCTCATGGCCCTCACCGAGCAGATAGCCGCAGAGGGATACGCGCCCTGGTCCATCGGCATGGAGAGTGGGACGGCCACGGGGTGGGTCGCCACCGACTGGATGGAGGACATCATGCTGCGCACTGGGGGACCCGAGGTGTACGACAAGTGGGTGAACCACGAGATCCCGTTCAACCACCCGGCGGTGAGACGCGCCGGTGAGATCATGATGCAGATATGGGGCAACGAACGCTACGTGCTTGGAGGACCGCAGAACATCCTCACCACCAGGTTCCAGGATGCCGTGCTCCCGCTGTTCGAGAATCCTCCCAGGGCCGTCCTGCACCGGCAGGGGAACTTCGTGACCGGCTTCATGCCCGAGGAGATCCAGGCCAACCTCGACGAGGAGGTGGGAGTCTTCGCCCTTCCGTCCATCGATCCACGTTGGGGAACCCCCGTGCTGGGCGGCGGCGACCAGTTCGTGATGTTCAGGGACACCCCCGAGGTCCGTGCATTCCTCGAGTTCCTCACCACGTGGGACTCCGCAAAGATCTGGGCTCAGGCCGGCGGGGCGCTCTTCCCCTACAAGAACCAGGACCTCGACGACTACAGCTCCCAGCTCGAGCGGAAGATGGCGGAGATCCTCGTGAACGCCGACGTCTTCAGGTTCGATGCCTCCGACCTCATGCCCGCCGAAGTGGGTGCCGGAACCTTCTGGACCGGAATGGCCGACCTGGTCTCCGGTGTGCCTCTGGAGACCGTGCTCGACCAGATAGAAGCAAGCTGGCCCAGGTGAGACCCGAGCCAGCTCCGTATGCCGAGGCCGAAGCCCCTTGGGCTTCGGCCCCCTTCCTTCATGGAGGAAAGTATGCAGGGTTCTCATGATATTCGCAATACGGGGGTCCTGGCGTCGAGGATGGCAGGCGGGATCATCCTCCTCGTGGTGACGGTCTTGTGGTTCTCCGCAGGGTTCTCCCTCCTCAAGGTGATGCGTGAGGCGAGACTCCTCATGACACTGCTCGCCATCGTGTGGGGATGCGGGGTCCTCCTCGGTCTCTTCCTCTCGGCCCGCTCCCTGGTGCGCAGCCTTCCCATGGCCTGGCAGAGGAGGATCGTCCCCTTCGTGTTCGTGGGTCCGGCGGTCCTGGTGATGGGTTGGTACCTCTTCCTTCCCATCGTGCGCACGTTCTACCTGAGTTTCTTCGACCGGATGGGCTCCGGATTCGTGGGGCTTTCCAACTACCTCTACATCTTCACCGACAGGACGATGCGCATCGCCTTCGCCAACAACCTCATATGGCTCGTGGTGGGGACGGGTCTGGTGGTCTTCTTCGGCCTGGTGGTGGCCCTCCTGGCCGACAGGATGCCGTTCGAGCGCACGGCGAAGACGCTCATCTTCCTCCCCATGTCCATATCGTTCGTCGGGGCGGGGGTGATATGGCGATTCGTCTATGCCTACCAGCCCCCCGGCTCACCCCAGTACGGCGTGCTCAACGCCCTCGTGGTGGCCCTGGGAGGTGAGCCGCAGAACTGGATCGTACTGAGGCCGTGGAACACCTTCTTCCTCATCGTGATACTCGTATGGCTCTACACCGGATTCGCCATGGTGATCTTCTCGGCCGCGCTCAAGGGTATCCCCAAGGAGCTCAGGGAGGCGGCCCACATCGACGGGGCGGGAGAATTCGTCACCACCGTGAAGATACTCATCCCCTGCATCAAGGGGACCATCGTCTCGGTATCCACCACCATCATACTGGTGACGCTCAAGATCTTCGATATCGTCTACACCATGACGAACGGGCTCTACGGGAGCGAGGTGCTCGCGAGCCAGCAGTACAAGCAGATGTTCAAGTTCCTCCACTACGGGAGGGGATCGGCGATCGCGGTGGTCATATTCCTGGCCGTGATCCCCATCATCTGGTACAACCTCAGACAGTTCGGGAGAAGGGAGGTCTTCAAATGAGAGAGATGTCCACGGTGCGACGGGTGGGCATGGGACTCGTCCTCGCAGTGCTCTGCACGGTCTGGACCATACCCACCTTGGGGCTCTTCATCACCTCCTTGCGGCCCAGGGAGGAGGCCACGAGATCGGGATGGTGGACGGTCTTCTCTTCTCCAGGCGAGCTCACCTTGGAGAACTACCGCCAGGTGCTCGCAGGGGCCGACTACTCCTACACCACCCGCGACGGCAGGAAGGTGACCGTACGGGGTGACAACATGGCCTCTGCCTTTCTCAACAGCCTCGCGGTGACCGTCCCCTCGGTGATCATCCCCATCTTCCTCGCCGCCCTCGCGGCCTACGGCTTCGCTTGGCTCGAGTTCCCCGGAAGGAAGCTCCTCTTCACTCTCATCGTCTCGCTCCTCGTGGTGCCGCTCCAGGTGGCCCTCATTCCCATCCTCAGGGACTACCAGAAGATAGGCCTCAACGGCACCTTCCTGGGTATCTGGTTGGCCCACACCGGGTTCGGACTTCCCCTTGCCACGTACCTGCTCTTCAACTACATCTCCACCATCCCCAGGAGCATCATCGAGAGCTCGCTCATCGACGGCGCCGATCACTTCCAGATCTTCACCAGGCTCATCGTACCGCTCTCGGCTCCGGCGCTCGCGAGTTTCGCCATCTTCCAGTTCCTCTGGGTCTGGAACGACCTCCTGGTGGCCCTGGTGTTCTTGAGCGGCGTGGGTCAAAACATGGAGGTGCTCACTCAGCGTCTCCTCAACATGGTGGGTACCCGGGGACAGAACTGGCACCTGCTCACGTCGGGTGCCTTCGTCACGATGCTGCTCCCGGTGATCGTCTTCCTCGGGTTGCAGAAGTACTTCGTGCGTGGTCTCATGGAGGGATCCATAAAGGGTTGAAGCCCGGGACTCATGTGATTCCCACGGATTCTATTCTCGAAGGTGAGAAGAAAGGAAGGAGTATGTCCCGACAGTGGTGGAAAGAGGCGATCGTCTATCAGATCTATCCGCGCAGTTTCATGGACAGCAACGGCGACGGGATCGGGGATCTCAGGGGGATCATTCAGAGGATCGACCACCTCGCCTCCCTGGGGGTGGACGCCGTGTGGCTCAACCCGGTGTACCGTTCTCCCAATGTGGACAACGGCTACGACATAAGCGACTTCTTCTCCATCATGGAGGAACTCGGCACCATGGAGGACTGGGAGGAGCTTCTCCATGCCCTCCATGCGAGGGGCATCCGTCTGGTCATGGACCTGGTGCTCAACCACACGTCGGATCAGCACCCGTGGTTCATCGCCTCCCGTGCCTTGAGGGACAACCCCTACCGGCACTACTACATATGGCGTGATCGACCGAACAACTGGCGATCGCTCTTCGAGGGGCCGGCCTGGGAGTACGACGAGGCCACGGGGGAGTACTACCTCCACGTCTTCGCCAGGGAACAGCCCGATCTCAACTGGGCGTACCCGCCGCTCAGGGAGGAACTCTATCGCATGGTCAACTGGTGGCTCGACAAGGGGATAGACGGATTCAGGCTCGACGCGATAAGTGTGATCTCGAAGCACCCCGATTTCCCCGACGGCGATGAGGTGGGGCCCGATGGGCTTGCCCCGGGGACGCCGTACTTCATGAACGGCCCGCACCTCGGGGAGTATCTCGAGGAGCTCTACCGGCGCTGTTTCCATGGAAGGGATCTCCTCACCGTGGGGGAGTGTGCGGGTGTCCACCCGGACGACCTTCCCCACCTGGTCGGCGACGACAAGGCCCTCAAGAGCATCTTCTTCATGGATCACATGTTCCTCGACCTTGGGCCCGACGGCTACCGGTTCGGCAACCCGTACCCCTATCCCTGGCGGTGGTCGCAGTTCAAACGGATCGTGTACACGTGGTACAAGGCCTTCTCCCGTGCCGGCTGGATGAGCTTCTACCTGGGAAACCACGACTTCCCCCGTTGTATCTCGCGCTTCGGCTGCGACGGAGAACACTGGCTCGCCTCGGGCAAGATGCTCGCCACCCTGCTGCTCACCATGCCGGGTACCATCTATCTCTACCAGGGGGATGAGATAGGGATGACCAATGCCCACTTCACCTCCATCACTGACTACCGGGATGTGGAAACCCTCAACTACTACCGTCGGGCCATGGAGGAGGGGAGGGACGAGGGGGAGGTGATGGCCGAGATCATGGCGAGGAGCAGGGACAACGCACGGACTCCCATGCAGTGGTCGGCGGAGACACAGGCGGGATTCACCACGGGCGAACCCTGGATACCGCTTAACCCCAACTATCGAACCATCAACGTGGCTCAGCAGGAGCGCGACCCCGACTCCCTGCTCTCCTACTACAGGCGGCTCATCCGCATGAGGAAGGAACACGTCGACGTCCTGGTCTACGGCGACCTCCTGATGCACGATCTCGACTCGGACCACCTGTGGGTCTACGACCGGACGGCAGGGCACGGTGGATTCAGGATCGTGCTCAACCTCACCCCTGAGGAACAGGAATGGGAAGAAGGGGATGCTGCCCTCGTCCTCTCCTCCCTGGGGGATGCGGAGACCGGAAGGCTCCGGCCCTACGAGGCGCGCATCTACAGGATCTAGCCTCCCATGCACGTAAAAAAGAGAGGGGCGCTGTGCCCCTCTCTTTCCTGGAGGCGTTTTCCCGTTACAGCCGCACCCGTCTCAGTCGCAGCGAGTTGGTGACCACGTTCACCGAGCTTATCGCCATGGCGATCTCTGCGATCACGGGGTGGAGCAGCCCCAGTACCGCGATGGGTATGGCGATCACGTTGTAGAAGAAGGCCCAGAAGAGGTTCTGCCGGATCTTGCGGAACGTGGCGCGCGAGAGCCCGATGGCCCGCGGCACTCCCAGCATGTTCTCCGAGACCAGGGTGATGTCCGCCGACTCTATGGCGATGTCGGTACCCGTGCCGATGGCGATCCCCACATCCGCCTGGGTGAGGGCGGGGGCATCGTTGATCCCGTCTCCCACCATGGCCACCACCCGGCCCTGAGCCTGAAGCTCCCTGATGACCCTGATCTTGTCCTGGGGCAGGAGCCGGGCGCGCACCTCGTCGATCCCCACCTGGGAGGCGATGGCCCGGGCCGCCCGCTCGTTGTCGCCGGTGAGCATGATGCAGCGGATCCCGAGCTCCTTCAGGGCCTCCACCGCCTCCTTCGAGGAGGGCTTGAGCGTATCCGCCAGGCTCACGAGCCCCACGAGGCTCCCGTCCTGCGCCACCCACACCACGGTCTCGCCCCTACCGTAGGCCGCCTCCGCCTCCCCCGCGAAGCCCTCCGTCGCCACCCCCTCCTCCTCCAGCCACTCCTGCCTCCCGGCCAGGACCACGCTCCCCCCCACCACGCCGCGCACCCCCTTGCCCGGCACCGCCTCCACCCCCTGCGCCTGCGCACCCCCGGCCCCGCGCTCCTCCGCCCACGCGCACACCGCGCGCGCGAGCGGGTGCTCCGAAGCCGACTCCACCGCCGACAGGAGCCGCGCGAGCTCCTCCTCGCCCCCCGGCGCCCACACGCCCACCACCCGGGGCTTCCCCTCGGTGAGTGTCCCGGTCTTGTCGAAGACCACATCCTGCACGCTCTGGGCGATCTGGATGGCCTTGCCGCTTCGTATCAGGATCCCGTGCTCGGCCCCCAGCCCCATACCCACCATGAGGGCCGTGGGCGTGGCGAGTCCCAGGGCGCACGGACATGCGATCACCAGGGTGGCGATGGCGGCGAAGAGGGCCATGGACACCACTCCCCGCGAGGGATCCACCCATGGGAGGAAGCCCGCCGCCCAGCGCACCACCTCGCCGAGCGCCTCGGGGAAGAGGAGCCACACCACGAAGGTGGCGGCAGAGATCGAGAGCACCACCGGCACGAACACCGCCGTCACCCTGTCGGCGAACTCCTGGATGGGCACCTTGCTCGCCTGCGCCTCCTGCACCATCCGGGCCACCTGCGAGAGGAAGGTCTCCTTGCCCACCTTCTCGATACGCACCGTGATCGCCCCCTGCTGGTTCACCGTGGCCCCTATCACCTGATCCCCCGGTCCCCTGTCCACCGGCACCGACTCACCGGTGGCGATCGACTCGTCCACCGCGGTATGCCCCTCCACGATCACCCCGTCGGAGGGGATCTTCTCGCCCGGCCGTACGAGCACCAGGTCTCCCTTCCTGAGGGCCTGTACCGGCACGTCCTCGATCTGCCCGTCCTCCCGGATCCGGTGGGCCACCTTGGCCCCCAGCTCGAGGAGACGCCGTATCGCCTGTGAAGCCCTCCCGGTGGCCACCAGCTTGAGGTAGTTGCCGATGAGGTGGATGGAGAGGATCATAGCCCCCACCAGGGAGAAGTCCTCTATCTCCACCCCCGCCTTGCGGAGCACACCTGTGGCGAGCGAGGCGAGGGCCCCTATACCGATGAGCGAATCCATGGTGAACGAGAGGTGTCTGAAGGCGTACCACGTGGACCTGAGGATAGGCCACCCCAGACCGAGCACCACCACCCCTCCGATCCCCAGCTCCAGCCAGGAGGTGAGCTCCCCGGGCAGAAGTGAGAGCCCAAAGAACATCCTCATCACCATGAGCACGGCCACAGGACCGGTGAGCAGCCATGCCGCGAGAAGCCTGCGCCGTTCCTGCCTGAGGTACCGCTCCTCGGCATCCTCCTCCTCTTCCCACAGGAGCCTGTAGCCCGCCTCCTCCACCGCGTGGGCGAGCACCTCGTCCGGTACCTCCTCCTCCAGCACCACCCGCGCCTCGCCCGAGGCAAAGGAGACCTCGGCCTCCTGCACACCCTCCACCTTCTCGAGGGCCCGCTTCACCCGCTGGGCGCACGAGGTGCAGCTCATCCCCTCCACCCGGTAGGTCTTCACCGCCACCTCTCCCACCTCTGCGAGCCGGGCGCGGTAGCCTGCCTCCTCCACCGCCTTGAGGAGCTCCTCCATGGCAACCGCCCCTTCCACCACCACCTTGGCCCTGTGGGACGGAAAGTCCACCTCGGCCTCCCGCACGCCCTCGCGGGAGAAGAGCGCCTTCTTCACCCGCTGGGCGCACGAGGTGCAACTCATCCCCTCTATATCGAGCACAAGGGGCCGCACCCCTCTCATCTCTCTCGTTCGTTCGGCCATGACCACTCCTTCACATGATATTCAAGTAAGATACAGACAAAGATACACAGACAACTCCCTCCCGTCACCCGGGAGGGCCTCTCTCATCGAAAAAGGGGCGCGAGCGCGCCCCTTCACTCACGAGGCGATCTTCGCCGTGTAACCCGCCTCTTCCACCGCCTTCACCAGGGCCTGTGGATCCACCTGCCCCTCTACCTCCACCTCTGCACTTCCTATCCTTACCTTCGCATCCTTCACGCCCTCCTGCTTCACGAGGGCACTCTTCACCGACATGACGCAGTGGTCACACGTCATGCCTTCGATCATGAGGCGTATGGTCGTCGCCATCCCGGAACCTCCCGTGGTAATGGATTGGTATGCCTGCAGGTACTCGTCGTACTCACCTGCAGGGACTGCCGCCTCCTCCGTAGGGAGCCTCCTCTTCTTTGCCGCAGAAGAGGAGCCCGGCTGCTTGCCGGGGAGGTTGCAGCAGTCCAGGGTACCGGCAGTCCCGAAGGTCCGGGTATTCTCCCTCGCGAGGGAGTCGATCCAGCGCCGTAGGCCCTCTTTGAGTGACGAAAAAAGTCCTGCCATACGCGCCTCCTCCGGAGAGCGCCGCCCCTCTCTTTAGCGAGGAGAGGATGTCTTTAGGAGGAGAGGATGCGGCTCTTCAGACGTTCGTACTCCTCCTCGGTGATCTCGCCCCTCGCGAGACGAGCCTTGAGCACCGAGAGAGGATCCTCCTGCCCTCCCAGCGATCGGAAGATACCCCGATTCTGCTGGACGAGCACGATGAGTGCGGCGATAATGCCCGCAAGGATGAGAAATCCAAAGATCATCATGATGATACCTCCGTATCTGTACCAGAAGGTGCCGGGCTGGCCCCCGGCCCATCCGTACATCATCCAGGGGCCCATACCGGCCCCCATCATGCCAGGGCCCATCATGCCCCAGCCCCAGACATCCTCCCTGCCGTTCACCAGTGCCACCAGGTAGCGGTAGCCCATGGCCCTGTGGATGACGGCGAGGCTCTCCGAACCCTCGCCCCCCATCATGGCATCCATGATCTCGTGCGCCTCGCCGGGGTGTGCCTCTTCCATCACCGCATCGCCCAGCTCCTCGAGGAGCTCAGGCGCCACCCTGTCGGGATCCACGTCCTGAATCCGCTCTACCCCCTGGGAGGCCATGATCTCCTGGAGCACCGCCTCCACACTGAGGCCCTCGTGCCCCTCCTCATCGGCCGCCATCCCCAGAAGGGGGGAGAAGAGCACCACCCCTATCAAAAGCCATCGTTTCATACGTCCTCCATGGATATATGATACTAAAATCTACAATAGAAAACAAGGAAAGCCATAAAATGTTACACGCTTGCATACAAAAATTGTCAGATTTCATGAAGCATCTTTTCTCAAATCCTTACTTGATAACCCAAAAAGCGCTGCACCCAGGTATCCCCCGGCGGCGAGGAAGAGAAGGGAGCTGAATCCCCACTGTACTGCGAACAGGAGGCCTACCCCCCCTGCGATCATGCTCCCCGCACTGTTGAGGGCGATGGCCTCAGGCGCGAGGCGTGATCCTACACGGTCGAGCAAGGCGGGGAAGAGCATCCCCATGAAGCCGAACTGGGCTATGGTGAGGAGGGAGACCAGCACGGTGGTGAGTGTGCCCCGGACAGCTCCAAAGAGAAGATCGTCGAGGACGATGATGGCGAGAAGACCTGTGAGGGTCCCCAGGCTGCCTGTGAGGATCCGCGTGCGGCATCTCCATGTCCTTGTGAGGAGGCTTCCCAACCCGGTGGAGAAGAGGATTCCTGTGAGGATGAGCGAGAGGACGAGGGAACCCTGGCCGAAGAGGAATCCCACGCGCTGTATGAAGAACATCTCCACTACGAGGAAGGAGAGGCCAATGAGGGGGAATGGCGCAAAACCTGTCCCGCGCCCCGCAGGGAGCCTCCACGAGAAGCGGACGAGGAGGGCCACTCCCAGGAGAAGAGGTATGAGCATTTCAGGTCGAACACCTTGATCGAAATAGTAGAGAAAGGGACGGTCGTCGGTGACCGGATCGATCCTGGAGGGAGAGGCCTCCACCAACTGCCTCAGGGCTACGTGGCCGTGAGCGAGGTGCTGGAGCCCGGGGGTGTACATGGGCACGAGGAGCGTCTTCCCCTCAGGGGTGACGACGGGGTGCGTCATGGAGCGGTCGGGCAGGTAGCTCAATCCTGGAGGCGCCCCCTGGGGGGAGAATACATGGACGAGCCGCTCCAGGCTCAGTGTCTCTTCTCTGGTGAGCCTTCCCTGTCTGATGAGAAGGATAGGGTGATGACCACCAAGGGAGAGCACCGCTACCTGTTGCATCGCAGCTTCCACGCTTCCCGCGTGTTGTCTCAGGGACTCAAGGGAGGTGACGAGTATCCTCATGAGCTCTACCGCGTTGTGTCCCACGATGAGGAGGAACCCACCCGGCTTCAGGCGCCGCAGGTAGGTGTCGAAGGCCTCCTTTGTGAAGAGATAGTCTTCTGCCATCGCGATGGTGTGCATTCCCCTGAGTGAATTGATGAGGGCCATGGAGATCACGATCACGTCGTACTTCTCGTCAGACGTGAGAAGAAAATGACGTGCCTCATCCTGAACGAGTCTCACCTGGGGATGAGAGGTGTAGAGAGCCCCGTTGAACGCGCTGTACTCCTTTGTGAATGCGATGAAGAGAGGATTCATCTCCACCGCGGTCACGCGGGAGAATCCGAGGGAGAGAAGTGAGGTCACATCCACGCCCCCTCCGCTCCCTATCACGAGGGCATGATCCTTCTCTAGATCTGGGAGTACGGAAAGGGGCCACGTCACCCCGGGATTCACCTTTCTCATGGTCTCCAGGGCCGAGTGCTCTCCCATACGTTCTGGATACCTCACCATGAGGGTCCCCGAGTTGCCGTCTATGAACATGGCCCTGCTCCCATCCGGTGCCTTGAGGACATCCACCCTTCCGAAGGACTTCCACCTCGTCGCCTCGAGCTGGTAGCCGCGCTCCGTGAGGAAGACACTCATAGACTTTACCCTGTCGTGGAGCCCGGGTGGGGGGAGTACTGTGGACAGGGCGAGGAGTCCGATACCCAGGATCCCTCCTGCGAGGAGAACGGGTGGACGCCGGGTCTCGAGGAGGCCTATCGCCCCCAGGATGGGGAGGAGTCCCACACTTGTCATGATCCCCAGGGCTTCCATGGAGGCAGTAGCTCCGAGTGCCCCAACCCCCGCACCTAGCAGGTCGGCTGCATAGAGGAGGCCGTAGCGACCGGGAGCGAGACGATAGATCCTGGCGGACGCCGAGCCTAAGAGGATGAACTGGAGGAGAGCCACTGCGAGGAGGAGAGGGGCCGACTGGAAGAGATAGGAGAGGAGGAGGAACAATCCCAGGAGAAGGGGCCATGCGAGACTGGTCCATGCCTTTACGTGTTCCACCAGCGCGTGCGCCTTGAAGGAGAGATAGGCGCCGATACCCAGTCCTGAGATGGCGAGAGACACGATCACGTAGACATAGTTGGGGGCAAAGAAGAAGGAGAATACACGCGTGTAGAGTACTTCGGTCATGAGGACGGTAAGGCTTATCGAGAAAAGACGTGCCATGGACTTCTTCACAGTTGTCATCGAGTGCTCCTTGGTGAAATGATGGGTGGGAATGGAGGCATGATCACTCAAGGTGTCTCCTGGCTTCCTTCTATCTCCCACAGGAACGTGAGGAGTGGATCTCCATACACATCGGTGATGGTGAGCTCCAGATGCGCGCTTGGTGTGCTCAGTCGTGGGAAGATGAGCCTCCCTCGTCTATGGTGTCCTCCCGGAGGACTCCCTTCCCAGGTATGGGCGCGATACCTTCTCCCGCCTTCATCCTGAAGCACGGCGATCTCCCGGGGGTCGAAGTCGAGGGAACCTACGTGGGTGTCGAAGGAGACCTCGAATGAGAGGTCATCCTCCCAGATGAAGGGGAGGGGTTTCACGGTGATGGCGACCCCGCTCAACTCCTTTGTCTGTGGTTCGAGTACGATCTTCCGTTCAGCGGTGAAGGGGAGATCCGGCCTCTCCTCCGCCCCGAAGAGAAATCCTAACGGGAGAAGGATGAGGGAGACCGCAAGGATCGCGTTTCGAAGAGGCCTCATCCGCCAGCGGAAGATCCGCTGGAGCACTCCGCCTTCATCGTAGAGCCGTGCCTGCTGGATGACACTCAACATGTGGACGATTCCGAAGATATTGGCGATAAGGGCCACGAGGAGGAGCGGCACCTGGTAGCGGGTGAGAAACACGGAGACCCCCGAGATGCCCAGAAAGGGGAGAAGATCCGTGAGGTGGTGGGCACAGCAGGCGAGCATGCTCCCTGTGGAGATGGTTCCCGAGGCTGCCACTCCTCCGGTGAAGGGGGTTTTCGTGTTCCTCACATAGGCGCGCATGTATCCTATGAGGCCCACCTGAACCCCAAAGGTGATGGAGATGAGGAGTATCCACCACCAGCGGGCGAGGAAGAGTTGGAGGGCGGCCTCGGGCCCCTCCAGCAGGAGCAGCGTGAGGCCGTACAGGACGAGGAGCCCCCACGTCCCGAGGAGTCCGAGAAGCAGGCCCTTCCCCTTACTCGTCATGAGATCCTCCATGGTATTCGAGGAGCAGGGGCTTCTCCTCTTTTTGAGGAGTGTCCGTGCGGGCCCCTTCCTCCTCGTTGTGACGCACCATAAGGGGGATCATGCCGAGGTGGAGGAGGGGACAGAGGAGAAGGAAGAGCGTGAGCAGCCATCCCCGATCGAGGGATGAGGGAGCGAGGAGAAAGACCCCTCCCAGAAGCGCCATGGGAAGCACACAGAGCGCCATCATCCACCAGGGATGACGGTGTGGATGGGAAGGAGAGGAATGGGTGTGGGGGGCCATGTGGAACCTCCTAATATGATCAAAATACTTTGTTTCTAAAAACATGTAAGAAGGCGAAAGTTACAAATTTTCTTTAGGATAGCGCCTCGGGACCAGCAGTAATTTTGACAGCCGTCATTGCGTGCAGTATACTTGTTCCATGGATACTCCCTATGCCATGAAGAAGACGGTTGCGAGTGGGGTCCACGAGGCCTGTGAGGCGGTGAAGGAGGCCCTCTCCCGCGAAGGGTTCGGCATCCTCTGTGAGATCGACGTGCAGGCCACGCTCAGGGCCAAGCTCGGAAAAGAGGTGGAGCCCTACGTGATTCTCGGGGCGTGCAACCCGCCTCTCGCCCACGAGGCCCTCTCGCTGGAAGAGGACATCGGGCTCATGCTCCCCTGCAATGTGGTGGTGTATCGAAAGGAAGGTCACACCGTGGTGGCGGCCATACGGCCCACCAGGGCCATGGAGGTAGTGGGGAACCCACGCCTCCTCGAGGTGGCATCCCAGGTGGAGGAGAAGCTCGCGCGGGTGATCGAGCATGTCGGATAGGGCTACCGCGCGTACGCGACGCAGGTACGACAGGTTCGCCCGGTTCTACGACAGGGTGGAGGCGTGGGTGGAGGAACGGCTCTTCGCCCCCTGGCGGCGCGAGACCCTCTCACAGGTCTCGGGGAAGGTGCTGGAGATAGGGGTGGGCACGGGAAAGAACCTCCCCTACTATCCCGAGGGGGTGGAGCTCGTGGGGATCGATCTCAGCCCGAAGATGCTCGAACGCGCAAAGGCCCGTGCCGAAAAACTGTCCCGTGAGGTCACCCTGCTCGAGATGGACGCACAGGAGCTCTCGTTTCCCCCTGCTACCTTCGATTTTGTGGTGGGGACGTTCGTCCTCTGTTCCATCCCGGACCCGGTGAGGGCCCTG
The DNA here is from genome assembly GCF_000147075.1 of Spirochaeta thermophila DSM 6192. Taxonomy (NCBI): domain Bacteria; kingdom Pseudomonadati; phylum Spirochaetota; class Spirochaetia; order Winmispirales; family Winmispiraceae; genus Winmispira; species Winmispira thermophila. The sequence goes on along the minus strand of NC_014484.1, from coordinate 1,631,143 downwards.
AGAGAGGCTGTCCGGGTGCTCAAGCCAGGGGGGAGGCTCATCTTCCTCGAGCATGTGCTCAGCAGACACCCCCTCATCGCATTCTGGGAGCACCTCCACAATCCTCTCACGAGGAGCCTCTTTGGATTCAACGTGAACAGGGATACCAGGGGCAACATCCTGAAGGCAGGACTCGCGCTCGAGAGAGACGAGATCCTCGGCCTTGTTGATGTCTTCAGACGCTTTGTGTGCGCTCTCCCTTGAAGGAGGCCTATCTATCATGAAGGGAGGAACGTATGACCCGTTATCGATGTCCTACCTGTGGTATGACCTTCGAGCAGGAAGGGGTGTGTCCTATGGACGGGACGCCCCTCGTACCGGCTCCTGAGGAATCTCCCCATTCGAGGGGCGGAATGGGCTCCCTTCACGAGGATGCTCCCGCGTCCCATCGGCACGATCACGGATCGGCCCCGACGCACTCCCCCCATGGCAATCACCCTCCCCACCATGAGGGGCACGAGGACCATGAGCACCACGGGGGGGTCACCGGAGAGACCGGGCACGCACACCATGAGCACCATACAGGGCACTCCGGAGAGGCCGGGCACGCCCACCATGGACATGAGCACCACGGGGGGCACGATCATGCGGAACATCACAAGGCCATGATCCGCGACTTCAGGAGGAGGTTCTTCGTCTCGCTTCTCCTCACCCTTCCCATACTGGCCCTCTCGCCCCTCATTCAGGAGGTCTTCGGTTTCTCTTTCGACCTTCCCGTTCAGGAGTACCTCCTGTGGGCCCTCTCGAGCCTTGTCTTCTTCTACGGCGGGTGGCCCTTCCTTGTAGGGGGACGAGACGAGATTCAGCGCAGACAACCCGGGATGATGACCCTCATCGCCCTCGCCATCTCGGTGGCCTATGTGTACAGCACCGCGGTGGTCTTTGGGCTTTCCGGAAAGTTCTTTTTCTGGGAGCTCGCCACCCTCATCGACGTGATGCTCCTGGGCCATTGGATCGAGATGGCCTCCGTACTCGGGGCCTCACGTGCGCTGGAGAAGCTCGCCCAACTCCTGCCTGACACCGCCCACAAGGTGGAGGGGGAGGAGGTGGTGGACGTGCGTACCTCCGAGCTTGCCGCTGGTGATCTGGTACTCGTGAAGGCGGGGGAGAAGATCCCTGCGGATGGTGAAGTGGTGAAGGGGACCAGCTATGTGAACGAGTCCATGCTCACAGGGGAGTCCGTGCCGGTGAAGAAGGGACCTGGGGATGGGGTGATAGGTGGTTCGGTGAACGGAGATGGCGTGCTCACGGTGCGCATCACCGGTACGGGCGAGGACTCCTATCTCCAAAAGGTGATCCACCTCGTCGAAGAGGCGCAGCGGACCAAGTCGAAGACCCAGCGGCTCGCCGATAGGGCGGCGCAGTGGCTCACCTTCATCGCCATAGGGGCGGGATCCCTCACCTTTGTGCTCTGGATGGTCTTCACAGGGGATCTCGCTGCTGCCATCGAGCGGATGGTCACGGTGATGGTCATCACCTGCCCCCACGCCCTGGGGCTCGCCGTACCCCTGGTGGTGGCGGTCTCTACTTCACTTTCGGCCCGCAACGGGCTTCTCATACGGAACCGCACGGCATTTGAGAACGCGAGGAAGATCTCCACCGTGGTCTTCGACAAGACCGGCACCCTCACCGAGGGGAGGTTCGGTGTGGCAGGGGCGGCGGCCTTTGTGGGATCCGAAGAGGAGCTGCTCACCCTGGCGGCCTCGCTCGAGCGCAATTCCGAGCACCCGGTGGCGCGGGGGATAGTGGAGGAGGCCGAGAAGAGGGGCCTTGCGCCTCTCCCTGTGGAGGACTTCTCCGTGAGGAAGGGCGAGGGGGTTGAGGGCGTGGTGAACGGGAGGAGGATCGCCCTCCTCAGCCGTCGCGCCCTCGAGGAGGGGGGGTACACGGTTCCCGAGACCGAGGGTTCCCACATAGGCACGCTGGTCTACGTGGTGGAGGAGGGGAAGGTGCGAGGGGCCGTTGTGCTCGCCGACAGGATACGGCCGGAGTCTCGTGAGGCGGTACGCACACTCCAGAAGAAGGGGATACGGTGCTGGATGCTCACCGGCGACAACAGAAAGGTGGCGGAGGCGGTGGCGAAGGAACTGGGTCTCGATGGGGTGTTCGCCGAGGTCCTTCCCCATGAGAAGCAGGAGAAGGTGAAGGAACTCCAGGCCAAGGGCGAGTTCGTCGCCATGACCGGAGACGGGATCAACGACGCCCCGGCGCTCGCCCAAGCGGATGTGGGGATCGCGATCGGTTCCGGCACGGACATAGCTGCAGAGACTGCCGATATCATCCTGGTACACGACAGCCCGGCGGACGTGGCGGCCCTCATAGAGTTCGGACGGGCCACCTATCGGAAGATGGTGCAGAACCTCCTCTGGGCAACAGGCTACAACGTGGTGGCGATTCCCCTTGCTGCAGGGGTCCTGTATCCTCTCACCGGCCTCCTCCTCTCACCTGCCGTGGGGGCGGCCCTCATGTCGCTGAGTACGGTGATCGTGGCCGTCAATGCGAGCTTCCTCAGGGTGAGGCGTTGATCGGCCGGGAGTGGCCTGGGGGCAGACAAGGGTCGCCCACAGGTGTACTCTCCTCCATCCCCCGTTGAGAGGGGGAACCGAGGCACGGGGAGCACCGAGGGCCTCACTTCACGCCGTAGGCCGCGAAGATGCTCACCGAGGCGCTCCCGCACCCGCAGGCCGCGCAGCAGGTTTCGTCTTCCATGGCATCCCACTGAGAGGCCACTTCGTCGAAGTACCCGTTGCCGGTCATGGTCCCCTCCTATGGCGTGTCCGACTGCTCCACAGTAGAGGAATTCTTCCAGCGTGTGAATCCCCTCACGAGATCGCGTGATCGGATGCCGTGGAACTATGGTCCGTAAATCTTACTGAAATACTGGATATTTTTTGCAGAAAGGATATATTTTACTAGTGAATCCTCGTATGAAGGAGCGTTCATGAGACGGGTACCGATAGTGCTCATCCTCTTTGGACTTGTCATCCTCTCCGGAGGGGCCCTACTCACGGCCCTCGGCGCAAGAGAGGGTGCGGAGCCGAGCCCCCGGCCCGAGGCGGCCTCCCCCTCGCCGGCAGACCTTCCCTTTTACACCATGGAGGAGGTGGCCCGGCGCGCCGAGGCCGGTGAGTGCTGGATGGTGATCCACGGCAAGGTCTACGACCTCACCGAGTTCGTGGCCCGGCATCCGGGAGGCAAGGCCATACTCGAAGGCTGCGGCACGGATGCCACCGAGCTCTTCGAGACCAGACCCATGGGCTCGGGCACGCCCCACTCCGAGAGGGCGCGGGCCCTCCTGGAGACCTACCTGGTAGGCTACCTCAAGGAAGAGGAGACGCGCTGATGTTCCTCTCGATCGCCTACTACCCCATTCTGGGTAAACCCCTCATCTTCTGGCTGGGCGTGGTGAGTATCCTCTCCCTCATCATCACCGTGGGATTCGCCTATGCGGCGCGGAGACGGAAGATCCCCCTCACGTGGCACATGCGGATGGGGAAGCTCACCCTCCTCCTCGCGCTCCTCCACGGACTCCTCGCCCTGGGGGCGTACCTCTAGTTCTTCCTGGTCGAAGAAGGAGGCGAGGGGCGACTGCTTGTCCCTTGGGACGTAACGGAGTACCTTTACACAAACACCGAGACAGGAGGTTCTATGTCCTATCAATATGATCTCGTGGTCCTGGGAAGCGGTCCCGGGGGGTACGTGGCTGCCATACGGGCGTCCCAGCTCGGCCTCAAGACCGCGGTGGTGGAGAAGGACAAGCTCGGCGGCGTCTGCCTCAACATAGGATGCATCCCCTCGAAGGCCCTCATCCACATGGCCACCCTCTACCGCCAGGCGCAGGAGACCCTCTCCCGCACCGGGGTGAAGGTGGATACCTCCGGGTTCGACTACGAGAAGGTCTTCTCCTACTCGCGACAGGTGGCGGACAGGCTCAGCAAGGGGGTGCAATTCCTCCTCAAGAAGAACAAGGTGGATGTGATCACAGGGGAAGGGGTGCTGGAGGATCCCCACACCGTGCGTGTGGGTGATGCCCGCTACACCGGAAAATACATCCTCGTGGCCACGGGCTCCTCGCCCCGGAGCATCCCCGGCTTCGAGATCGACGAGGAGGTGGTGCTCTCGTCCACGGGTGCCCTCATGCTCAAGGACCTGCCCCCGCGCATCATCATCCTGGGCGGCGGAGCGGTGGGGATGGAGTTCGCCTATATCTTCAACAGCTTCGGGGTAGAGGTGACGGTGGTGGAGATGCTCGATCAGGTCCTGCCCTTCATGGACCACGAGGTGGTCGAGGTGCTCGTGAAGGAGTTTGCGAAGCGGGGGATCACCATCCTCACCTCCACGAAGGCCACCGCCCTCAAGAAGACCGACGCGGGGGTGACCCTCACGGTGGAGGGCCCCGAGGGGAGCCGGGAGCTTGCAGCGGAGAAGCTCCTCGTCTCCATAGGCCGCGCCCCCAACACCAGGGGCATCGGCCTCGAGGAGATAGGCGTGCAGCTCGATGAGCGGGGCTTCGTGAAGGTGGGCGACTACTACCAGACGGCGGTGGAAGGGGTGTACGCCATCGGCGACATCCTGCCTACGCCGCAGCTTGCCCACGTGGCCTCCAAGGAGGGCGAGATCGCGGTGCTCCACATGGCGGGCAGGCCCAAGGAGAAGGTGTTGCCCCAGGAGGAGATTCCCTCCGCGGTGTACACCGAGCCGCAGGTGGCCGGGTTTGGCCTCACCGAGAAGGAGGCGAAGGAGAAGGGTCTCTCCTACAAGACCGCGGTCTTCCCCTTCAGGGGAGTGGGCAAGGCGGTGGCCGTGGGAGAGGCGGACGGGTTCGTGAAGCTCCTCTACGATCCTGAGACCGAGGAGATCCTGGGTGCCTTCATCGTGGGACCTGAGGCGACCGAGCTCGTCCACGAGCTCCTCCTCGCGAAGCGGAGCGAGCTCCTCCTCGACGACATCTCCCACATGGTCCATGCCCATCCCTCCCTCTCGGAGGGGGTCATGGAGGCGGCCCGCATGGCCCAGGGCTGGGCCATCCACGTCTAGCCTGGTACCCGTTCGGACATCTTGTGCCCTCCCCGGTGGGGAGGGTTTTTTCTTGACAGATCGCACGATGTGGGGTACCACTTGTGGAGAGACCGCACAAGGAGTCTGCCATGGATCTTCTCTACTCCGGCCGTATCTTCCTCTCCCTCCTCACGGGCTACCTCCTCGGTTCGTTCCTCCCGGCCTACTTCCTCTCGCTCGGGTTCAGGGGCACGGACATCCGCACCGTGGGCGACGGCAATCCGGGAGTGGTGAACGCGGCCCGAAGCATGGGGCTCGCCTACGGGATCGTGACCGCACTCTACGATGTCACCAAGCCCCTCATCGCCCTCTACGCAGCCTACAGCCTCTTCCGCCTCCCCCTTCCGCTCGCGTATCTGGCGGGCTTCTGCGCCATCCTGGGCCACAAGTATCCCTTCTACCTGGGGTTCAAGGGCGGACGAGGCATCGCCGCCACGGTGGGGCTCTTCCTCTTCCTCTTTGCCATGCTCCTGGTGACCGGTGTCCCACCGATGGAGAGCGTGGCCTTCTTCGCCTTTGCGGGGCTCTACGCCCTCATCTTCCTGCTCGCCACCCATGGGAGCGGCGACCTCTTCGCGGTCACCATCCTCCCCATGACAGGCCTCTGGCTCGCCCTCCATGTGGAGGACCTGCTCTCACTCGCCGTGGTCTGGGTGCTGTTGGGCATGATCTCGTACGAGGCGGCGAAGAACCTCGGCCGTGACGGGATCGCCCTCTATCCCGAGAAGAGCACCTCCTGGCGTGTGCTCGCCCGTCCCCTCGCCCTCGTCTTCATCCCCATCGATCTCTTCGTGGGCCGCTGGCTCGTCTACCTGCTCCTCGGGCTCGTGCTGGGCCTCTTCTTCGTCCTCGACCTCCTCAGGCTCCTCCTCCCCGTGATGGAAGAGCGGCTCCAGATGGAGATCGCCACGGACCTTAAGATCTTCAAGAAGAAGGAGGAGGGCCGCATCTCTTCCATCACCACCTTCCTGTTCGGGATCCTCCTGTGCTTCCTGCTCTTCGACCGGTACGTGGCCTACGCCGCGGTGGGTTTCGTGGCCCTTGGGGACATGTTCGGCAAGATCGTGGGGATCAACTTCGGCAGGCTGGTGCTCTTCAGGCGTTCCTCGAAGACCCTCGAGGGCACGCTCGGCTTCCTCGCAGCGGCGCTGGGCGTGGGATTCTTCCTTTGGGTAAGCGGGGCCCTGCCCCTGCACGTGCTCGTGGTGGGGGCCCTGAGCGCCGCGGTGGTCGAGGCCCTTCCCGGCCAGGTGGACGATAATTTCAGCGTCTCTGTGGTCTCGGGCGTCCTCATGGCCCTTGCCCTCAGGTTCCTCTAGCGAAGGGCCGGGTAGGAGGCGCGTTTCTTGAGCTCGTAGGGAAGGAAGTGGAGGTAGATCCACGTGAAGAGCTGCCTCACCCAGCCCCGCTTCTCGAACCGTCGGGTGGAGGAGAAGACCTGGTCCGTGGGGAGGTAGAAGTACCTGCCCCGCTTCTTGCAGGCCGCCAGGAGCCTGGTGTCCTCGCCGAAGGCGAGTGCCTCGTCGAACCGCACCTCGCGGAGGATGTCGCGCCGCACGATCTGGATGGAACGCGTGGTGCGCGTGACCCTGTTGGCGAAGTTGTAGAAGGCGTACCAGGCCCGTGCCTTGGGCGTCTCGGGCCAGGGTCGCAGCCGCACCATGCCGCAGGCCGGGTTGTCGGTGCGGTGTGAGAGGAGGAACTCGTTGAGTTCCCGAAGGAAGCCGGGGAGCGGGTAGGTGTCCGCATCGAGGAAGATGACCCAGTCCGCCTGGGGCGCGCATGCCGCGATCCCAGCGTTCTTGGCCCGGGAGACCCCGTGCTGTGCCACGTGGAGGATGCGCCAGTGGGGGAGGGCGGTCTCTTCCACCACCTCCCTCGTGCGATCCGATGAGCCGTTTTCCACGATGATGACCTCGAGGCACTCCTGTGGGTAGTCTTCCCGGGAAAGATGGGTGAGGGTCTTCGCGATGTATCGTTCCTCGTTGTAGGCCGGGATGATGACGGAGAAGAAGAGGGGCCTCGTCCGCCCCTCCGTGCCGGTCTCAGATGAGGGATGGGTATCTCGCATAGTGTGTGAGTCTATCAGATCGTGTGGGTGCGGGGCAAGGGAAACGTGTGCCTACCCGGCTTTGACCACCTCTACCGCGTGAAGGACCTGCTGGGGGGTGAGGGGCTTTATGAGGAGTGCCCGGGGATTGAGGGCCTTCACCTTCTGGAGGATGGGCTCGTTCGCATACCCTGTGATGAAGATGACGGGGATCCCCTGCTGGATGAGCTCCCTGCCCAGGTCGATCCCCTCGAAGTGACCGCCCAGGTTGAGGTCCATGATGACCACGTGGGGTGTGAGGGCTGCCACGAGGGACCGTACCTCATCGGGAGCGGCGACCGGGCCTTCCGCGTGATAGCCTGCCTCTTTGAGCATCTCCTTGATCGCGAGGCCCACGAGGAGTTCGTCTTCCACCACGAGGATGCGGGGAGATTCGCGTGAGTCTTTCATCCCCTCACCCACGGTAACCGAATAAAGCCGGACTCTTTCCTCTCCCCTCCGGGAGGGAAGACTGACGCCTTGACATATTTGGTATACTCCTCCTTACTCCTTGTTCGACTTCATTTTACTCCGGTTTTGATGAGATGTCAAAGTATTTCTTCACGCCGAGCCCTCTTCTTCCAGGAGAAGTTCTGCTGCGAGTCTGGCGGCGGTGCCCACTACCTCGGCGCATTTCGTGGCGTGATCCGGGATTTCAATCCCAACAGACTCGAGCGGTACCTCGCCGTCTGCCGCTCCGCCGGGGTGGAACCGATCGTCGTGTTGAGCAAGGTGGATACGGTATCCGGGATGCGGGTGGAAGAGGTCACGGGGCAGGTACGGCGGCGTCTCGGGGAGATCCCCCTCGTGGCGATAAGCAACACCACACGTCGGGGGTATGGGGACCTGATGCGACTCCTGAAGAGGACCAAGACGTACTGCATGCTCGGCTCGTCCGGGGTCGGGAAGTCGACGCTGGTGAACAACCTCGCCTGCCGGGCAAGGATGAAGACCGGGGCGGTGAGTGAGCATACGAAGAAGGGGACGCATGTGACCGAGAGGGCCGCCTATGAGAACTACCTCAGGGTGAGGAAAGAGCAGGGATACTTCGGAGCCACGCTGAGAGGGCACCTGGACTCTTCATCCCCCTGGGGTGAGGGTCCGGGCCCCTCATCGCAGGGCGTGAATCCAGAGGGAGAGGGCGGTGGAGGCGAGGAGTACGGCGAGGGTGATGTTGAGGGCGAGTCTCGCCCGCTCGTTGCTCATGCGGGTGCGGATGGCGCTTCCTCCCAACGCCCACAGGGAGACTGAGAGGAAGGTGATGAAGGCGAGGAGGAGGGATGAGGTGAGGGGCCAGGGGATGGTCTTTGGGAGGTTTCTCAGGAAGGTGGTGTGGAGGGCAAGGGCGTAGATGAGGCCTTTGGGGTTTACGAACTGGAGGAGGAGTCCGGAGGGGAATCCGAGCGGGGGGTGGGGTTTGGTTTCCACGTCGTACTGGGCCTTCAGGATGTGAACGGCGAGCCACAGGATGTAGAGCCCGCCGAGGAGGGAGATGGGGACCTCGATCCAGGAGAGGTGCTGCAGGATGAGGGTGGAGAGGAGGGAGGCGATCGTGAGTAAGATGAAGAATCCTGTGCTGATACCCAAGAGATAGGGCAGGGTGTTCCGGTACCCGTGCGAGAGTGCCATGGATGCACTGCTTATGTTGTTCGGTCCCGGGGTGAGGCTGGTTATGAGCACGAAGGTCGTCGTGGCGATGAGGTCCATGAGGTCTCCTGATCGTGAGGGTGTGAGGGAGGTTATATCATGAAGAGGTGGGTATGTCAGCGTGGGGGGAAGGGGAGGTGATCCAGGAGGTGGATGGCGGTGGTGAGGGTCTGGCGGCTCGCTTCCTCGAGGGGAAGTCCGGGGGTACGGCGCTCTATCGAGGCGAGAAGGGGGAGGAGGGTGGTCCAGAGGGTGCGTGCCTCGTCCGGGAGGGTGTCGAACTGGAGGCGCGAGAAGAGGGGTGGGAGGTCGTCGAGCGAGGCCCTGTAGGTGGTGATGGTCTGGGAGATGGCCTGTGGTGCAGGCGGTGGGGGGAGGGGGTGGGTGGGGGAGGCGGGGGCGGTGATGCGGAAGGTGCCCGGGGCTGTCGCTTCCACCGTGCAGCCTGCCTCGGCGAGGGAGGCGAGGAGTGTGGTGCGGTAGTGGGTGAGGAGGGGGCTGGTTGGTGGGTCGTCGGTGCCGTGGATGCGGGTGAGGGTGAGGCCGAGGAGGCCGGTGAGGAGGGGGGTGGTGCGGGTGCCCTGTGAGAGGAGGTAGGGCCAGAGGAAGGTGCCGGGGGGGTAGGGGAGGAGGTGGGGGTAGGCGAAGTCGGTGCCGGCCAGGAGGATCTCGCGGGCGCCGTGGGAGAGGGCGAAGAGGGTGAGGGTGGCGGCCACGTTGCCGGTGTGGGAGGGGATGGAGGGGAGGGGGAGGTGTGCGGCGAGGTATCGGTGGAGGGGGTGGGGGCCTGCGGCGAGGAGAGGAGAGGGGAGGGTGCGGACGAGGGAGGGGGGGGCGGCGAGGTCGAGGAGCACGGGGAAGGTGGGGGTTGGGAGGCCTGTGTAGTGGAGGAGGGTGTAGGGTTGGCAGTCGATGCTCGCGGCGAGGAGGGGGGTGAGGCCGTGGTGGTGGAGGAGGGGGAGGCTGGTGTCGGAGGCGAGGGTGGGGAGGTGGGCGAGGGAGGGGAGGGTGCGGAGGAGGGAGGGGCCTGCGCCGGTGATGGCGAGGCGGGGAGGGAGAGGGGGGAGGGGGGTGTTTCGGGTGAGGTGGGGGAGGTTGAGGAGGGTGTTGCGCATCCAGGTGGTGCCGAAGCGTGCCTGGGTGGCGTAGTCGGTGTGCATGGCCTCGAGCGTGGTGAGGGTGGTGGTGAGGAGGTGGTCGAATGCGTCCGGGTGGAGGAGGGTCCTGGATCGGAGGGGGATGACGGTGTAGGTGAGGTCGAGCGAGGGGATGAAGAGGCGGCTTATGGTCCGGGAGAGGAGGTCCGGGGAGGGGTCGAGGAGGAGGTGGATGCGGGGGTGGGCGAGGATCGGGGAGAGGTCGATGAGGGAGAGGAGGGCGGCGAGGAGGGAGGGGTCGTGCTCGAGGACGAGGATGTGGTGCACCCCGGGGGTGTCGAGGAGGACGGTGAGGTGGTAGCCTGCGCCGAGTCCGAGGACGATGCAGCAGCCTCTGGGGTGGTGGGCTTCGATGAGGCGCCGTGCTTCCCGGTGTGGGTCGATGCGTGAGTGGAGGGTCCGGATGCCTGTGGGGGTGGGAAGGGTGGGGACGGCCTCGCCGTGCGGGGTGCGGGTGAGGGTGAGTCCGGGGTGTGGTGGGGTGTGGGCGATGAGCCGGGCGAGGGAGGGGTCTTTGGCGCCGAGGGCCTGGAGGTTGCGGGCGAGCGTGGTGTTCATGTCTCGAGTCCGTAGGTGTGGCGGAGGATGTGGAAGAAGGTGCGGACCTCCTCGCGGAAGGTGCGGGTTTTCTCAAGGGTGACGGGCGGGGTGAGGAGGTGCCTGAAGGGAGGGCCTCCCAGGAGGAAGCCGAGTTCCGTGAAGCGGGGGTCGTCGGGGGAGAGGAGGGTGCGTTCTTCGAGGAGGTGGAGGAGGTCTCGGAGGATCCGCCTGCGGGTGGTGAGGGGTGGGGCGGGGTGTGGGGTGAGGTGGAGGGGGTGGGGTGCGGTGGTGGGCTCGGGGAGGGTGGGGGTTTCCTGCCAGCCGGGGAAGTGGTGGGGGGATGGGGTGATGCGGATGAGGGTGTGGGTGGGGGATGGGGGGTGGGAGGCAAACCAGCCGGCGTAGGTGGTGAGGGATTCGCTGGTGTGCCAGGGGGTTCCGGGGATGGGGCGGGTGTGGAGGAGGATGGGGGTGTGGCGGAGGTGGAGGAGGGGGGTGGTGCGGGTGGCTACGGTCTCCACGAGGGGGTCGAAGGTGTGGGGGCGTACGTGTTGCCAGGGGGGGAGGATGGCGAGGTCGAGTCCGGCCGTGAGGATGCGTGTGGCGCCGAGGGAGAGAGCGAGGAGGAGGGCGGTGCCGGCGACGGTGCCGTGGGGGCTGAGGCGGATGTGGGGGAGGGGGAGGAGGGAGAGGAGGGTCTGTTCGAGTGGGCTGTGGAGGGAGAGGGGGATGAGTCTGGCGTGTGGGGTGAGGGCGGCGGTGAGGGGGGCGAAGAGGGGGTGTCGGGTGGGAGGTGGGAGAGGTGGAGGCGGGCGTAGGGGGAGCCGTCGGTGGCGACGGCGGCGTGGGGGCGGATGCGGTGGGCGGAGAGGGCGGCGAGGGAGGAGGGGAGGGCCCAGAGGTGGTAGGGGGTGTGGGCGAGGGAGGGGAGGAGGGGGGTGAGGGAGGGGCCCGATGCTGCAATGAGGAGCTCGGGTGGGGGAGTTTCGGGAAGATAGTAGGTGTCGAAGATGAGGGTGTTCCGCACCAGGTTTCTGAGCCACCGCCTCCCCGAATGGAGGGAAGTGAGGATGGTGCCTGTCCTCTCCCTGACGAACTGTGCTACCAGGTCCCTGATCGTGCGGGAGGTATCCGGCCATATCCTGGCGGAGGGGGGCCATTCCAGCACCACGAGGCCGGGGACGAGGGTGTCGTGAATGTGCCGGGAGAGGAATCCCTCCACTGTCTCTGAAGTGCCGGGATACCAAAACGGTTCGGCCCCCTCGGCCTGTGAGGCGGGCTCCGGATCGTAGAATATACGGATCACCGGGATGTCGGGGAAACGTTCCTTGATGGCATTGAAGACATGTCCCTCTCCTGCACCGAGGAGGAGTATGCACGAGGGATGTGTCTTCCTGAGGGGTTCCTGCGCCTCTATGAATCGGAGTGCTTCCCTGCGTGGATCATAGGCGGAGTGGAGGCGGGGTCTCTCAGCCATGGACGTTCATGAAAAGAGTCGGGTATAGAGTGCCTCGGGGGGGGCCTCCCCTTCGGCGGGGGATGTCCAACGTGCCTGGAGGGCCACCGTGCACTGTCCGCCTCCTATCTGGAGGCAGAGCCTGTGCCATATCTGGTGGAGCACGAGTTCCACGTCCACGTCCTCGCCTGTGATTTCCAGGAGGAGGTGCTCACGATGGATGGCGAGGATGTTCCCTTTGTCCTTGAGGAGCCGGTTCACGAGTGCCGTGATGCACCCTGTGGTTCTCCTGTAGAAGAGGTCCTGGACGCTCAGGTCCAGTTTCTGTTGGAGGGGGGTGAGGGAGAGGGTGGCGAGGGAGAGCGGGCCGTGGTCTTCTTCGAGTATCGATGCGATCCGCTCCTCGCAGTCTTCCTTTCGGAGGGCGAGAGGTGGGTCTTCCTCCAGGATCTGGAAGAGGTGTTGCACGTCCCGGATGTGTGGCGTGCCCAGTTCCCTGAGTATGGTCGTGAGGGTCCCGATCTCGGAAGGGGAAGGGGGCCTGTTCGGTCCCTCGATTACCACGAGACTCAAGGGGAGGAAGAGCCGTTGCTCCGTGAAAGGGAGCAGAAGGATGCGGGAGGGGCTGGTCTTCGGGAAGATCTTTTCCTGTACGGGACGTCCCTCCGAGGGATCGGTGGAGGTGAGGAGGTCCACCACCTCGTCCCGTGAGAGCTCGGGAGGTTCTTCCCCTCCCCGGACGATCCAGGGGAGGTACCGCGTCCCCGCGAGGTCCGGAGCGTACCACACAGCCTTCTCGGGATTGAGGATACGCAGGAGCGCACGGAATGTCTCATGAATGTAGAGGAGGCATGCAGGGGTGGTGGTGAGGGTATGGATGAGGTATTCCAGCTGGTCCTGGAATCCTGGGGGTGACGATTCCCCGGGGCCCGGAGCGGCTGCCTGCGGCGTCTTTTTTTTTTCGTCTTGGGAGGGGGGTGAGAGCCGTGCGGCCCCTTCCCTATAGGCTCGTGCCTTCGAGTAGAGTCCACCACCTCCCTGTTGCTCTTTGAGTGTCTGCACTTTGTGGAGCAGTCCCATCGGTTACGACTCCAGACCGAGCTCTTCGAAGAGTCGCTTGTAGGTGTCGAAATAGGGGGATCGGGCGAATTCCTGGATCTTTTCCTCGGGAAGGGCCTCGAGGAGTTGGTCCATGTAGGAGAGGACGGCCCTCAGTTCCTCCTTCAAGGTGTCGGGGAGTCCGGTTCCCTCTCCCCCCGCGCCCCGCTCGCTCTCTTCCTTCTGGAAGGCCTCCTCCGCCACCCGGGAGACTTCTTCCATGTCCACTTCTTCCGGAAGGGATGGCTCCATCTCTACGGGTTCGGCAGTCTGGAGGAGGTCCTCTTCGGGCTGGAGCTCCTCGGGTTCCTCGACGGGTTCTTCCGTCTCTTCTCGAGGTGCGATGCTGAGTTCGAGTTCCTCCTCGGGCGGGGTTTCGGGCTCCTCTTCCGGGGTGATTCCCTCATAGGCCCCGTAGGCCTCCGCTTCTTCGGGTTCCTCTGTGATCTCGAGCTCCATCTCTTCTTCGGGGATCGCCTCGAGTCCTTCTATCGCGCTCTCCTCTTGCGCCACCTCCTCCATGGGGGCGGCCTCGAGTTCCTCGAGTGAGATCTCCTCCACGGCGGGCGGGATGGCCGTCTCGGAGGGGCCCTCTTCTTCCAGGGCCTGTTCCTCCGTTTCCTCTGTTTCCTCGGAGGGTTCCATCTCGAGTTCCTCGAGGGAGATCTCTTCGAGTTCCTCCTCGGAGGGGAGTGGGATCTCCTCTTCCACCTCGGGGATTTCTTCGGTGCTGAATTCCTCGAGTTCCTTGTTGTACGCCTCTATGATGTCCTCGGTTTCCGGTGTTTCCTCGTCCATGGAGAGAGGTTCTTCCACTTCTTCTCCGGTGAGGCCCTCTTCTTCCTTCTCTTCGATTTCCGCGGTGTTGAGGATGTTCTCGAGCTCTTCCCCGGTGAGGGCGATGGTCTCGTCCTCCTCTTCTTCGTCGAAGAATCCGCCTCCGGAGGGGAGGGCGGCTTCCTCCTCCCGGGAAGGGGTTTCCATCTCCTGGAATGCGCCGGTCTCCTCCATGGAGGAGGGTTCCTCTCCTGCCTGTGGTTCTTCCACGGCCGGGAAGGGTTCTTCTTCCGGAGGTGCGACGGGCGTCGAGGTGCTCCTCAGGGTGGAGAGTTCCGCCTTGAGGGATGCGAGTTCCTGTTTTATGGCGGCGAGTTCTTCCTCGATCCTGCTCAGGAGGTTCTCTTCGGGAGAGACTTCAGGCGGGGCCATGGTGTGGGGCTCCGCCGGTGTCTCCCGTGTCTCTTCCTCGCTCAGCGGGGCGCTCATGGCCTCGGCTACCGCGGCGATGTCGCTGAACTCCTCTTCGGGGGGGAGCTCGGGAAGTTCCGCGGATTCGAAGGGTTCGGAGCCCACGATGGGTTCCTCGGGTGCGGCTTCTTCAGGCGGGAGGATGGGTTCGAACTCCTCGTAGGTCTCTTCCGCCACGGGAGATTCCTCGAGGGGGATGGACGGTTCCTCCATGGAGGGGGCTTCCTCGGGGTGTGCTCCCTCACCGGGTTCCTCGAGAGAGGAGGGCGATGCTTCGACGGCTTCCTTCTGGAGTTCCGAGAGGTCCAGGTCGGATTCGAGCTCGAGTGAGGAGAGGTCCTCCTCTTCCACAGCCCGGGTTCCCCCTTCGATTTCTGCAGGCTCCTCTCCCCATGAGTCGGACGGAATTTCTTCGAGGGAGAGGGTGGTTTCAGAGGGCTCCTCGCTCTGGAGGGATTCGGAGGCCGGTTCGAGGGGAGGTGTGGGTGTCTCCTCTTCAGGGGAGGGGATCTCCTCGAGGGAGAGCGATTCCTCCGAGAGTTCTCCGAAGGGTTGCTCCTCCGGTGAGGGTGGGGTCTCTTCTTGCTGCGGGGGTTCCTCCGGGGGAAGGGCTTCTTCGGCGAGGAGGTCGGAAACGGGGATTTCCTCCACGGCCGCTTCGTCGCGGATCTCTTCCGGAGGGGTGCCCTCTTCCTCTCCCAGATCGATCTCGAGGAAGTCTCCGGCTTCGAGATCGCCGGAGAAGGTCTGCTCTTCGTAGGAGGACGGTTCTTCGGGCTCGAGTTCTTCTATCTCGAATTCTTCGAGGTCCACGTGCGGTGTGGCTTCTTCCCCGGTTTCTTCTTCGAGAGAGGGTTCGGGGGCCTCCTCGACGGAGGGTTCCTCCAAGGGTTTTTCCAGCGCGGATGTTTCCCGGGTCGTTTCCTCTTCGAAGAGTGGCTCTTCCGTCTCTCCGGAGGGGAAGGCCTCCAGGGTGGTCTCCCCTGCCTCCTCCTCGAAGGGAAAGGCCTGGAGGTCTTCGTCGAGCGTGGGTTCGGAGAGGGAGGCGCTAGAGGGCTCTTCGCCGGAGGGCTCTTCGAAGGGGGGTTCGAGGTCCTCGATCGAGGTCTCTTCCCCGGGGGCTCCACCTTCGAGGGAGAGTCCTTCGATTTCGGGATATTCGGTGCCTTCTTCTATGCCTCTGTTCTCGAGTTCGGAGAGGATGGCCTCTTCTTCCTCGGTGAGGCCGCTCTCTTCGGGGAGGACGAGTTCCTCTTCGTCGAAGGCGTCTTCGGGGATGTCCTCGGGTCCGGCTTTCACCCAGACCCCGTATTCTTCGAGGTTGTCTTCTGAGGGTTGAAGATCTTCTCGGTCCCGATCGGTCATGTACTCTCCCGTGCTGGGGCTGTTTTTTTCATCTTCGGCATGAGGGTCTCTCCATTTAAGTATAATGGTATGCCACTGCGTGTGCAATGTCAATGCGGAACACAGGATGCGGCTCCGAGATTAAGTCTCTGCGGGTTTCTACCGTAAGATAAGTGATGATGTGGCGCGTGTGGGTCTCCGTATGGGTATCGGTGGTGCTCTATCTGTCGCTCTCGCTCTTCTTCGGGAACCAGGGGCTCCTGGCGTACGCCCGGGTGTCCCGTGCGGTGGGGGCGATGGAGGAGAACCTCCGCGAGCTTTCTTTCATCCAGAACAGGCTCCAGGAACAGGTGCGGCTCCTCTCTTCCAGGGAGGAGGTGCGCAAGGAGGCCCGCCGGCTCCTCCTGGTGGGTGAGGGGGAGGGGGTGATCGATGTGCTGGGGCTTCCTGTACCGCAGGATCCGGTGAGTCCGGGGGCGGTGATCTTCTTCCAGGGTGCCGAGAGGGATGTGCGTCCCCTCCTCAGGGGGGTGGCCGTGAGTGTGGGGTTGCTGGTGTTCCTGCTGTCGTGGTTCGTGGTGCCGGCGGGCGAGCGGAGGAGGAGGGAGGGGGCTTCGTACGGGGTTCACAGGATGCAGCGGGCCTCGAGGTAGTAGCGTTTCTCTTCTGGTTCTCCGAGTGAAAAGCTTTTTCTCGGGAGTACGGTGCGGCGGGAGAGTGCCTCGAAGATGGTTTCCCGGGGGATGGGAGGGAGGAGGATGGCGGTGCCTTGGGGTGCGAGGTCCATGGTGTGGGTGAGGCCGTGGGTGTAGTCGATGTGAACCCCGGGGTGCCCTTCGAGGAAGGTGTCGAGGAGGGGTTGAAGGGTCTCCACGGGGAGGGTGGGGGTGGGGAGGAGGAGGTGGTGAGCCCGGGTTCCGTCGAAGAGGACGGCGGAGGAGGGATGGGTGTGGAGAAGGGTGGGGATGTCGTCGGGTGAGATGGGGCGATGGGTGGTCGCGTGGGGGGCGAGGTGGTCGAGAAGGGCGGGGAGGGGGGCGGCGAAGAGGATGCGGTGTATGGGTTCTATGGCGAGGCCGGGGTCGTGGATGCTCACCACTTCCACGAGGCTGTACCGGGCGGGGTGGGTGGGTGGGGCGCCTGCACGTAGGTGTTCTTCCCACAGGGTTTTGGCCGTGGCGAGGGAGTGATTGCCGTCTCCTACGGCGGCGATGATGCCCTGCTCGGCGAGGAGGGGGAGGGTGCGTTCCAGGTGGGGAAGGATCTCTTCCTCGGGGATGAAGGCGCCGGTCACGGTGCCGCCTCCGAGCATGAGGGGGGTGTGGTAGAGGGTGCGGCGGGGGGTGAGGGGGGCGATGAGGGGGGCACGGCGGTCGTCGACGAGGAGGAGGGTGTGGGGGAGTTCGAGGGGGGCGCCGCGGCGGATGCGGAGGCGGGGGGGGATGCGCTCGGGGACAGTGGCTTCGGTGGGGATGATAGAGGCGGAGGCGGGGTCCTGGTAGGAGTAGGCCTCCAGGTCCACGGAGAGGAGGAGGCCGGTTCTGGTGCGGCCGTAGGGGGTGGTGCGGCGGGTGAGGACGGCGCCGGGGGGGAGGGGGCGGAGGAGGCGGGAGTCCAGATAGGTGCGCATGGTGTGGTGGATACGGGCGATGCGCGCCTCGAGGTCGGGTTCGTCCAGGTGGACTTCGGGGAGGATGAGGTGGAGGGTGGAGGGGGCCTCCCCGACGATGCGCTCCACCTCGCGCCAGTACTCGGGCTGGGAGGTGAACTGATCGCAGGCGATCACGGCCCAGCGATGGAGGTCGATGTCCTCGCGTGGGAGGAGGATGGTGGTGGGGAGGAGGGGGAGACGTGGAAGTGCGTCCGGCGATGTGCTCTTGCTCATGCGCATACAATAGTGATCTCGTTCAGGGATGACAAGGTGTGCGTGTCTGTGTTCTACGAAAAAGTTGATACTGAGTGAAATATCCTTGACACGGACCCTGGGGTGGTATAATAATATGGCTAATGTATCCAATAGATTGATATTGAACATTAAAACAGATAAAATCCGGACACGGAGCCTTTTCCTCCGTGCGGTGATGTTGAGACAAGGAGAAGAGGTGTATGAGGCAATCCCGATCCTTCCCAAAGAGGAGGTTCCGAGGCGTCGATCTCACACGTGCACTGCGATGACCGTGCGCCCGGAGCGTACGGAAACGGGTCCGAGCGGGCACCTGGGGTGCGTCTCTCCTTCGTAACTGACGGGAGGAAATCCCTATTGTAGGTACGAGGGGATGGTGTGCATCTCGTGAGGCTCCACACTATAAGATACTTTTGATTTCGGAGGCATCATGCAACAGGCGAAGATCATTCTCGATCGTGATTTCGTGATCGGAGAGGTGGATCGGTATCTCTACGGTTCGTTCATCGAACACCTCGGTCGAGCGGTCTATTCCGGGATCTATGAACCGGGGCACCCGGATGCCGATGAGCAGGGATTCAGGAAGGATGTCCTTCAGCTGGTGAAGGATCTGGGAGTCACCATCGTGAGGTATCCCGGGGGGAATTTCGTCTCCGGCTACAACTGGACCGACGGAATAGGGCCGAAAGAACGTCGCCCACGGAGGCTCGAGCTCGCCTGGCATTCCATCGAGACGAACGAGGTGGGCATAGACGAGTTCGTGGACTGGGCCCGCAAGGCGGGTGTGGATGTGATGGCTGCTGTCAACCTCGGGACCGGTACCCCTCAGGAGGCGGGGTACTTCATCGAGTACTGCAATCACCCGTCTGGTACGTACTGGAGCGATCTCAGGATCGAGTACGGACACAAGGATCCTCATTCGATCAAGGTATGGTGCCTGGGAAACGAGATGGATGGTCCTTGGCAGATCTGCCATCTCGAGGCAGACGATTACGGCAAGAAGGCCCTTGAGACGGCGAAGATCATGAAGTGGGTCGATCCGGAGATCAAGTTGGTGGCGAGCGGGAGCTCCACCTCCTTCATGCCCACCTTCCCGGAATGGGACAGGATGATTCTCGAATACCTCTACGACCATGTGGATTACATCTCCCTCCATCGCTACTACGAGAACGAGGGAGATGTGGGCGATTTCCTGGCGTCTTTCATCGATATGGATCGGTTCATCCGTGCGGTGGTTGCCACGGCGGATTTCGTGAAGGCCAAGAAGAGGAGCGCCAAGTCGCTCATGCTCTCGTTCGACGAATGGAATGTGTGGTATCAGAAGAAGCTGAAACTCATGCCCTGGGAGACGGCACCTCCCATCCTCGAGGACAGATATTCGTTGCTCGATGCGCTGGTGGTCGGGGGGCTGATCGCTACATTGATAAACAATGCGGATCGGGTCAAGATGGCGTGTCTGGCTCAGCTTGTGAACGTGATCGCACCCATCTATACTGAACGGGGGGGGAGGGCCATCAAACAGACCATCTACCATCCTTTCCAGCTCGCTGCCGCGTATGGAAGAGGTGAGGCCCTCAAACCCATCGTGAAGGCGCCCACCTATGGAACGAGGACCTATGAGGAGGTGCCCTTAGTCTATCCTGCCGCCACCTACGATGAGGCCTCGGGTGACATCACGGTGTTCGTGCTCAATACCTCCCAGGAGGTTCCCGTGGAGGTGGAGCTGGATTTCCGTTCTTTCGATGGGGTTTCCTTTGTGGAGCATATCGTCTTGGATGGCCCCGATCTCCACGCGATCAACACCTTCGAGGAGCCGGACAAGGTGCACCCCCGTCGGGAGAAACGTGTGGAACCGATGAAAACGGATGTCTTTTCGGTTGCTCTCCCCAGACTGTCGTGGAACGTGCTCAGGTTCAGGAGGAAGCGTGATGAATAGAGTCATAGTGTATCCGGAGCCCTCGTGGAAGATTCCACGAGAGATCTACGGTCACTTCGCAGAACATCTCGGGCGGTGTATCTACGAAGGGATATGGGTGGGGGAGGATTCCCCCATACCCAACATCAGAGGGTACCGAAAGGATGTGGTGGAGGCCCTGCGAAGGATAAGGATTCCCGTGCTTCGCTGGCCCGGGGGATGCTTTGCCGATGAGTATCACTGGAAGGATGGGGTGGGACCGAGGGAGAGCCGGCCCAAAAGGGTCAACACCCACTGGGGAAGGGTGATCGAGACGAACCACTTCGGTACGCATGAGTTCCTCGACTTCTGTGAGCTTTTGGGGTGTGAGCCCTACGTGGCTGCCAACGTGGGGAGCGGGACCGTGCAGGAGATGGCGGAATGGATAGAGTACATGACCTTTTCCGGTGACTCCGAGATGGCGGAGTGGAGGAGGAAGAACGGCCGGGAGGCCCCCTGGCGGCTCAAGTTTCTCGGTATCGGGAACGAGACGTGGGGGTGTGGGGGCACCATGCGTCCCGAGTTCTACGCCGATCTCTACAGGCGGTACCGCACCTATGTCCGTGATTACGGAGAGGAGCCCATCTACAAGATCGCCTCGGGTGCGAACGTGGACGACTACCGGTGGACCGAGGTACTCATGAGAGAGGCGGCCCACCTCATGGACGGGCTCAGCCTCCACTACTACACCGTGCCGGGCACCTGGGAGGAAAAAGGGGCTGCGACGGGTTTTGGCGAGGAGGAGTGGTTCGAGACCCTCAAGAAGGCGCTCTTCATGGAGACGCTCGTTGTGCGGCACGGCACGATCATGGACCGGTACGATCCGGAACGAAGGGTGGGGCTCATCGTGGACGAGTGGGGCACCTGGTACCGGGTGGAAGAGGGGACCCATCCCGCGTTCCTCTATCAGCAGAACACCATCAGGGATGCCCTGGTGGCGGGGATCCACCTCAACATCTTCAACCGTCACGCCTACAGGGTGAGGATGGCGAATCTCGCCCAGCTCGTCAACGTGCTCCAGGCCCTCTTCCTCACCGAAGGTGAGCGTACTGTCCTGACCCCCACGTACCATGTCTTCGATCTCTATGCCCCCCACCAGGAGGGGGAGCATCTTCCCCTCCGTTACGAGGGAGACGAGTACCGTATGGGAAAGGAGACGATTCCTCTCGTGAGCGCGTCCGCATCGAGAAAAAGCGGGAGGATCCACCTCACCCTGTGCAATCTCCATCACGAGAAACAGGTGGAACTCACCTGCGAGTTCATGGGCACCGCCGTCACCTATCAGGGAGGACGTATCCTCAGTGCGGAGACGATCGATGCTCACAATACATTCGAAGATCCGGACAGGGTCATGCCCCGGCCCTTCGATGGAGGAGTTGTCTCGAAGGAAGGGGTGGTGCGGACGGCCCTTCCTCCCAGATCCGTCGTGGCCTTGAGCTTCTCATCCGAGGAAAAGGGGGGGTGACGTGGGAACGGGGGGGCCGGTGGCCAGGACTGGGTCGATGGGAGAGGGGGTCTGTGCCTGTGGAAGGGTGCATGAGAGCAAGGTGCAAAGCGTGCGTATCTGTGAAGCCTCCTGTGAGGAGGGACTCCTTTCCTTTTTGAAGGGTTTCCAGCTGGAAGGGGATGTGTTGTGCGTGGCGGATGAGTACACATGGGAGGTACAGGGGAAGGAGCTATACCGGGTGCTCAGGGGGCGCGTGGGGCGATCCGTTCGATCGTTTGTCTTTCCGGGTCGGAAGAGACTTCATCCTGATGAACACGCCGTGGGATCGCTCACGATTTCCGCACATTCCGGGGTGGGCATGATCGTGGCCGTGGGCTCCGGGACTCTCAACGATATATGCCGATTCGTCTCGTTCGTGCTGGGCATCCCATATGTGGTGGTGGCGACTGCTCCCTCGATGGACGGCTATGCATCTTCCGTGAGCCCTCTCCTTGTGGATGGAAAGAAGCAGACCTTTCCCGCTCATGTGCCGCTCGGTGTCTTTGCGTCACGGAGGGTGCTCCAGGATGCACCGTCGGAATTGATCCGGGCCGGAGTGGGAGACATGATAGGAAAGAAGACCGCCCTCACGGACTGGCGGCTCTCCCACGGGAGGAGGGGGGAATACTACTGTCCAGAAGTAGCATCCCTCATGGAGCAGGCGGTGGATGCGGCGCTCGACTCCCTTCGATCCGGAGATGGGACGACAGCCGTGGACGTTACTGCCCTCATGGAGGGGCTTGTCCTTTCCGGCCTTGCGATGGAATACGTGGGCAGTTCCCGTCCCGCCTCCGGCTCGGAACATCACCTCGTGCACTACTGGGAGTACAGACTCCTCGATGCGGGGGTGGAGCCTCCCTTTTTCCATGGATCCGCCGTAGGCGTCGCCACGCTGTGTATCGCCCACTGCTATGCCTTCATGAACGCGCGCCTTCCAGATCTGGTCTCGGATCTGGGCCTTGTTCCGCCTTCCCCTTCGGAGGTGCATACCTTGCTCGTCTCCTCGGGATTGAAGATAAGGCCGGGCCGATTGGGCATCGATGGAAACCTCCTCCATGACAGTATCCGTCATGCGAGTGAGTTGCGGCCTCATAGGTACACCATATTGCAGATGGCACGAGAGATGGACCTCATCGATGACATGGCCGACTATGTGGTATCCCACCTGGGGGAAAAGTAGGAAAGAGCACTTGTGATGCATAGGACGACCTCACGCGAAAATCAGAAGGACGTCCCCCCTGGGACGTCCTTCTTTAAGGTTATGAGACTACTCTTTCCTTAAATTTATGAGAGACTTCTTCAAGGTGAGGGGGAGATAAGAGGTATGTTCCCCTCCTCGTCGTAGGTGAGATATTCGGCGCACACTGATCTCCGATAGGATCCTCCGCCTGGAAGCGTACCGTTGTGATAGAAGATGTATCCCTTCCCCTTGAACTCGACGATCGCATGATGACTCGTATTGCAATTTTCCGCATGGGTCATCAGTTTTCCTCCGGGTTTCCATGGGCCGGTCGGATAGTCACTCGTGGCGTACACCAGCTGTTCCTCCCATCCGGCAGCCCACGAGAGGTAGTACGTTCCTTTGTATTTGTGAATCCACAGGGCTTCTGTAAAGGGAAGTCCCGCTACGAAGGGAAGGAGGAGAGGCTGGATACCGGTCTCTTCGTCGAAGCTGATCATGTCTTCATTGAGTTTTACATACTTGGGGTAGGTGTTGCCGAAGTACAGATACGCCTGACCGTCGTCATCGATGAGCACAGTGGGGTCGATATCGTCCCAGCTCCATCTCGGTTGCCCGGAAAACTTCGTCATGTTGGAGGTAATGAGTGCCCTTCCCAGGGCGTCCTTGAAGGGACCGGTCGGACTGTCCGAAACCGCTACCCCTATCGCCATACCCCCTGTGGAACTCTGGGACACACTCACATAGTAGTAGAACGTGCCGTTCCGATATACCACCTGTCCCGCCCAGACGTTACCATCTGCCCACGAGAAATCCCTAACGGAGAGCACCGGCCCGTGGTTGGTCCAGTGGATCATGTCTTTCGTGGAGTAACAGTACCAGTCGTTCATCGCATACGTGGTTGCATCTTCTGGGGCCTCATCATGTCCTACATAAAGATAAAGCGTATCTCCATGGACAAGTGCTGCAGGATCCGCTGAATAGATGTCTCGTATGATGGGGTTGTCCCAGGGGGTAGGGTCCACCTCGCCTTCCGGGAGGAGGCGACACCCTGTGGAATAGGAGAAAAGAAGAATCGAGAGGATCACCAGGACAGCAGGCAGGTGATGCTGAGCGTTTCTCATAGGCTTACTCCTTGTTGCCGAAGAAATATTCTCCCGTTTCCGGGCAGAATGTAGTGAAGGTGAGAGTGTGCCTCTCCACATCACCTGTTCGTGACCAGTCCAGGGCATCGCTCACGATACCCTTGTAGGTCCCAATGGGAGTCCCTTGGTTGTCCTCGAGCTGGATGGTGATGTGGTAGTGGTTCGAGATCGACCAGGTGCCTTGGTAGGCTCCTGAAATCGTCCCCTCCGAATGAAAGGTCACATTCTCGGATACCGTCTCGATCGCATCTTCCAGATTCACTTCGTCGGAGCTCTGGGTACCTTCATAGGTTGAAACGAATCCCCAACTGGTTCCTCTTTTCGTGTGGATGACTTTGTAGGTCCCCGCGAATTCCGTAGGGCTCACCTCTCTCAAGGTTTCCCCGGCGTATTCGTTGGGATTGGCCACCGGCCATCCGTCTTCAGTGAAGTAGATTTGCCTCACCTGGAGATAGAAGTACCAGCTCTCTCTGAATGTGGTCCTCGTATGGTGGGCCATGAGAATCTTGCCATCCTGGGTGATGAGGAGCGATTGTCCCCCTGGATTCCTCCACCCGTAGTGACCTTCAAACTGATGAGCACCAAGGATCTTGTTGCCGTACCTATGGGATTCCTCCCACGTGAGTGTAGTGAGGTCTCTTCCTTCGGAATCGTAATATGGTCCTGCGATGCCTTCGGAGATCGGACGACGGCCCACCCGTATACTGTAGTCATAGAGGAGGTCTCCCAGGGAGTAGAAGAGATAGTAGTAGTCTCCATATGGAAAGATGCACGCTCCTTCGATTGCTATTCCATTCCCACCCGCGATCAGGGTCCCGTATCCGTTTTCTATGGTATCCGCAGGATAACCGTTGATCGGCATGCCGGTAGTGGGATCGAGTTGGAGTATAGCGATCCCCCCTTTCCATGAGCCATAGGTGAGCCACATGTTCCCTTCCACATCGAAGACCACCTCGGGGTCAATGGCTCCGAACCCTTTCGACCAGTCTCCTCCGCTCTCGTTGAGGCAATCCTCGTCGATCGTTCCGGGGGTCCTCGTGAAGGTGTAGCGGACTACTGTGGAACAGGAATAGGTAGAGGGATCATACTCGTCGGCCGGGAGATACGGGCCGGTAGGCGTGTCGGCTATGGCAAGACCGATCCAGGCGCGGGGGCGGTTGTCATTGTCGGGGACCTCCACGATGACGCCGTGATACATGTAGTACCGGCCGTTGAGTTTCACCACCGAGGGAGCCCAGGTATAGGCCTCTGCATCAGAGGGAAATCCGAGCCACTCCTTCATCTCCTCGTCCCACATGCCGAGGGCCGGCTCAGGCAGACATTCCCAGTGTACGAGGTCCTTCGATCGACGGACCTGGACGCCTCCTTGCCAGGTGTTTCCAATGCTTGCATCGGTGGAGAACACATAGAAGGTGCCGTCATCGTCCTGGAATAGTTCGGGATCGTGGACGTTCAAAGGTCCCCACGTCGTGGGATCGTAGATGTCGATCGAACGTGTGTACTTTTCTGTGATTGCAGGATCTTCTCCGACATCCACAGGGGTGTCCGTGGGTGCGTATTCACTTCCCACTCGGCATGAGAGGAGAAGGATGAGAGACCATGACGTCAGAAAAAAGGTGTGCTTTCCCATAAAGTACGCCCCATTGCAGTTCGTTGAGGAAAAACCCCTGCCCCGGGGTGGGGCAGGGTGTGAGGAGGGAACTTATCGTACAGGGATACCCGACTGCATGATGGCCTTGATCTGTTGGTCCGTGTATGCCGCGTCGGCGATGAGGATCTCATCCATCTTTCCCACGAAGAGCGGATCGGGCCAGTTGCTCGCCCCTATGTAGAGTCTCTTCTTTTCTACATGAGAAGGAAGGAGTCCCGTGTAACCGGATGCCATGCGCTTACCGTCGACGTACATGACCATCTCTCTCCCGTTCACTGTGATGGCCAGATGTACCCATTCGCCCGTGGGAAAGGCAGGTCCGAGCAGTTTCACGCTACCAGATGGATGAAAGATGTCACACCTCATCACACCTTCCACGCCGCTGAATCCGAACCACATGTCGGCGGTGGCGCCGTCACCGAAATCGAATATCCTGGCCCATGGGGGCCATGCCTCGGCATTCACCCAGGCGAGGAATGACCACTCTTTACCCTCCAGGACCTCGGGTTTGAGTTCGATATACGTCTGGGTCCCATCGAATACGAGTGCTTTCCCGAACTTCCCTTCGGTGGTCGCCGGGTTACCCCTGATGATCGCATCCAGTCCGTTCCCTGAATCGTCTTTCAGGGTGTTTCCCTCTATATGCTCCATGGTGTAGACAGCCCTCGCATGGAGGTCGAAGTCCACCGTAAGGGGTGCTCCTTTCTCTTCCATCGAGGCGCATCCCACAAGCGCGAGGATGAGGACGAGCAGCGTCCCCATCGGTTTGATGACGCTCGTACTGTTCATGTTTCCTCCCCAGATATTCCAATGTTCCATTTCTTATGGTGTGTCCCCTGTTCAGGAGAACAGGGGACACCTTTGTCTGTTCAGAACCAAAAGGCGATATTGAGTGGTACGTAGTGGGAGATGGCCTTCACCGAGGTCTTGGATTCGTAATAATTGATGTGCATCTGATACCCCAGTTGTACGTACCCGTTGGAGAAATTCTTCTTTAAGAACGGGAAGACCCCACCGCCCATGGCCATTCCGGAGGTTCCATCCGCGGGATTGGCGGGCACGTATGCGGCATCGATGTTGGTGGAGAATCCGAGGTCGTCGCTGTCGCCGCTCATCACGTTGCCCACCTGACCGGAAGAGTCCGACATGTAGGTGAAGTTCCCTCTGAGTCCTACCTGGACCCCAGGCAGTGGCAGGTCGTAGAGCGCGTCGAGTACGACTCTGTCGAGGAAGATCTCTTTTGCATTGTCGTGGAACTCGGTCGCGTAGGCGAATCTGTTGCCGAGGGCAATGCGGAGAGAGGAAACCGGTCGGTATGCTCCGGAGACATTGATATTGTGCTTCGTTCCTTCTGTAGCCGTTCGGTACTGGAAGTCGTAGCCTGCGGCGAGATCGAAACCCGATCCGAGGAAGTTGAATCCCTCAGCGCTCAGATAGGCCTCTCTCACCACGTCGTCGTCTCCCTTGTAATCGGAAGCGGAGTACCACAGTCCGTGGTAATACCCGGCTTTTAGCGTGATACCCATGGGGAGGCTGTACCTCATGTTGATCTTGAACTGATCTACCAGGTTCTGCCAGTAGTTGTTGGCCGGCATGGATCCCCAGCCGTCGTTGGTGCTCCAGGCTCGTATCGGTATGCCAACGAGAAGCGAAAACCCGTCGAGCATGTAGGGCTTGATCTCCAGCCCGGTGAAGTAGGGGCCTACGTCCCGATCGGCCACGTTGTGCGCGTAGATGAATCCCCATGCGAGGTCATTGGTGACGTAGCCGAAGTTCTGTTCCTCGAACTTACCGGTGAGGATGTCGAGCTGATTGTTGAGAAGATTTATCCGGACGTTGGCCTGATAGAAGGGAACGTCATCGCCATAGAGATCGTACCAGGTGTCGAGATCGTTGCCGAGACGTATCCCGAGGACGAAATGGATGTTCTGAGAGTCCATGAACATGTTCACTTCGGTACGGCCCCCGTACCACGAACCGAACCCGGCTCCGTACTCGAACTGTTCCCAGTCTTTACTACCGGTCTGTGTGGCATAGGTGGTGAGGAGGTAGTTGGAATAGTCTGCATACCCGTGAAACGTCACCTGCTGAGCTGCCAGGATGCCTCCTACACATGCCACGATGAGTCCCAGTGCACATACACGTAATCTCTTCATCATGGTGTCCTCCTGTTGGTTTGTTTTTTGTCAGGGAAGGATTCCTGCACAGAGGTCGCTCACCTCCGAGGCGCTGAGGGCCCTGTCGTAGATCACTACGTCATCGAGGATCACCCCCTGAGCCTGCCAGGTATCCTGTCCGAACATGATGGATACAGTGGCGGCGGTGAAATCCTCATATGCGGTATCGTAGGTGCCTTGCTCTTCACCGTTGATGTAGAGTGTTGCTACACCAGAAGAATCCATGGTCTCCGTGACATGGAACCATTCCCCGGCCGATGGGAGGGTCGTGAAAATGTCACCCCAGTCGTTAGCCAGATCGCTGCGGTTTCGGGCGTAGAAACTCGTATCAGAGTTGCTGCCATGACTCACAAAGCCTTCCCACGTGCCCCCGCTATCTTTGAATATCATGTGAGCGATGGCTCCCCAGCTCGTATTCCAGGTGATCACCTTGGCCCAGTAGGAAATGGTGAAGGTATTGCCTACCAGGTTGTCGGGGAGAGTGAGATACACATAGCCCAGGGTGTTGTCGGGGTTCTCCAGATAGAGGGATGTGTTTCTATAGCCTGTGATGAAGGAGTATGAGGAAGGAGATGTTCCACCTATGGTGGCATCGTTACTGTTTCCAGAATCATCCTCGAGAGTGTTCTCGAATTGTAGTACCACCAGTGCTGTGGAATTGGTGAGATTGAGAGGCGTGGTTGTGACTGGATTGTCTTGAGAGGCTTCCACCTCTTCCCTCCCGATGGTTGGCTCACCGCAGGCCAGTATCATGGTCGCGATGACAGGAATGAACGCGCTTTTCATCACTCCTTTCATGTCCGACCTCCTAACCGTAATATTTGATTTATATTGATATTTATGATTGTAACTCGAGATTTCGGACTTGTCAAATTTTTCCGTCGTGTGATCTATTATTTTGTTTTGTATGGATTATTATTTTAGTTTTTTATAAAATAATAAAATAAGTCTTTATTTATAGTTTGCTATTCTTCGATGTGCGAAATTCGTACGTGCTGGTGTTTCGAGATTGACAGATTATGGACATGTGTTTTAACATGGATGATGGTTATGGGGTTTTTGTTTTGATTTTATGATATAAAAGGCATAACAATCTGGAGGAGGCGTCCTGATGAAATGGAGGCATACAGGTGTTGGATTTGTTTCCCTCGTCGTTATCACCGTTGGGGTGTTGGGTATGACGGCATCCTGTAGCAGTGTACCCGATCGACCGAACCTTTCCTCCCTCCGAAGATCCGCGTTACGGGTGGGGG
Source organism: Spirochaeta thermophila DSM 6192 (assembly GCF_000147075.1). Classification (NCBI taxonomy): domain Bacteria; kingdom Pseudomonadati; phylum Spirochaetota; class Spirochaetia; order Winmispirales; family Winmispiraceae; genus Winmispira; species Winmispira thermophila. The sequence goes on along the minus strand of NC_014484.1, from coordinate 1,602,718 downwards.
TGTCGGTCCATGATCCTTCTATCGTCAAGGCGGAGGGTAAGTACTATGTCTTTGGCTCTCACATGGTCTCCGCGGTTTCCTCCGATCTCATCCGGTGGGAACTTTTGACACAAGGTGTGTCGAAATACAATCGCCTTTTCTCGAATCTTTTCGACAGTGAAATGCGTGCCTTCACGTATGTGGGGCGTAACAGTCAGGGTGGGTATTCCGTATGGGCTCCGGATGTGATCTACAATCCTGTCATGGGTAAGTGGATGATGTATTTCTGTACCACTTCCACCTACATCAAGTCGAATATCTGTTTCGCCACAGCGGACGAGGTGGAAGGGCCTTATACATATCAGGATACCATCATCTATTCCGGATTCACTCCGGATACCATTGCGGAAACCAACGTGCGAGACTTCGTGGATGAAAAAGGTGTGGCGCGATACTTTCATCTCAACAAGTACAACAATCACCTCTGGCCCAATGCGATAGATCCCTCGCTCTTCTACGACGCGGAAGGACGCCTCTGGATGGTCTATGGCTCATGGTCGGGCGGTATCTTCATTCTGGAACTGGACAAGAGGACGGGGTATCCCATACATCCCGGGGAAGATCCCGCAAAGGGAATCGATCCTTATTTCGGGAGGCACCTTGCGGGAGGCTACCACAACTCCGTGGAGGGGTCGTATGTACTCTTTGACGAGGAAACGGGATACTACTACCTCTTCGTCTCCTATGGGAGTCTTCAGAGCAACGGTGGGTACCAGATCCGTCTCTTTCGCTCGAAGTACCCGGACGGCCCCTATACCGACAAGCGGGGCGACACGCTGGACAGGAGCAAGAGCTTCCACTATCCATACGGAGTCAAGCTGATGGGGAACTACTCTTTCCCTTCCTTCGAGATAGCCTATATGGCTCCCGGACACAACTCCGCCATGATCGACGAAGATGGAAAGATCTTCCTCGTACATCACACACGCTTCGATGATGGTACGGAGTATCACGAACTGAGGGTCCGTCGCATGTTCAGAACCGGAGATGGGTGGCTCGTGGCCTCTCCTTTTGCCTATAACGGTTCAGAGGAGATCGCCAGGGGGCTGAGCAGAGAAGAGGTGGCGGGGTACTACTGGCTCATCAATCATGGAACCGATATAAGCTCGGTGATAAAGAGAGCGGAGGAGCACCTCTTTACTCCTTCGGGGCGCGTGAGAGACGGGAGGGGAAGGGATGTGGGAAGCTGGTCATACGAGCCGGACACGGGTTTTGTTCATCTACAATTGGGTGGCGTACGCTGTGGAGGGCTCCTCATTCATACCCGGGACGAGGCGGGGAACGACACCCTCTCCATCTCGGCGCTCTCCGACGGAAACGAGTCCGTCTGGGCGGTGAAGTACCTCTTGCCCTGACACACAGGATACCTTTCCTTGATGTTTGAAAAAGAGGCCGCCCCAGTGGGCGGCCTCATCTCATGGCTGCACGTCCTGCTGAATGCCTATTCTTCTCGTATCCACACACGCATTTCACCCTCTCCTCTGTTGTTCCAGGCATAGTAGGGGATGAAGACGAGGTATGCGGGAGACCGCGTGGGAGGAGTCGTGTGATACGGGGCGGCTGAGTCGTCCGCCGTGAGCCGGACTCCCTCGGCCGTGATGGTGGTGAGCCCACCCAGGAGCGAGGATTCGTAGCGGGCGACAGGGGAGGAGTCCCTCTTGATTGCAAGGGCCTGGAGATCCTTCCCATTGTCCACTTCCTCGAGGCAATAGATCACAGGCCCCCGTTTCAACGCGATCTTTCCCACGTTCTCACGAACGGCCGGAGAAGCGTAGATCTTCATCACCGGCATGGAGAGGCGGAGCCTCACCGTATCGCGGCCGTTCCATGTGCGCCGGATCGCTACATAACCTCTTTCGGGTGTCGACGTATAGGCTTCTCCGTTCATCTCCAACGAGAAGTCATTGCACCATCCGGGTATGCGGAGGGAAAGCGTGAACTCCCTCGGCTCCCGAGCGATCACGGAAAGCTTCACCTCCCCGTCCCAGGGATACTCCGTCTCCTGCTCCACTGTGACTCCCCAGTCCTCGATGGTGAGATTGCTGGATCCGTAGAAGTGCACGAAGAGCGAGGAGCCGGATCTTGAGTAGTAATACCCCCCGATGGAGGCGAGAAGACGTGCGAGGTTCGGTGGGCAGCAGGCACAGCCGAACCATTTCTGACGTGTGGTCATGACGTGTCTCAGATCCTCCCGGTGTCTGCATGCTTCTGGCCACACTTCGAGGGGGTTCACATAGAAGAATCTCGATCCGTCGAGTGACATCCCGGAGAGGATTCCATTGTAGAGCGCGAGCTCCATCACATCCGAATACTCGGCATCGATTTCCTTCCGCAACATCCTCGAGGCCCAGAAGAAGAGCCCGATGGATGCACACGTCTCGTTGTACGCGCGATCGTTGGGGAGGTCATAGGCGATGCTGAAGGATTCCCCGAAAGCCGAGGCGCCTATCCCTCCGGTGAGGTACATCTTCCTGCGGGTGACATCCTTCCAGAGTGCCTGCGCTGTTTCCCATAGCAGGGTATCTCCTGTGATGCGTGCGAGATCCGCGAGGGCTGTGTACATGTACATCGCTCTCACCGCATGCCCGACCGCCTCCCTTTGTTCTCTCACGGGGATATGGGATTGCGAGTATTCATGACCGAGCTCTCTGAATCTGGGCCAGAAGGACGTCCTCCCACGCTTTTCCCATTCCCACTCGAAGTAATGCGGTTGCCTACCCCGCTCCTCGATGAAGAACGAAGCGAGGTCGAGATGCCGCTTTTCTCCTGTGAGTTCGTACAGCTTGAGGAGGGCGAGCTCTATCTCCTGATGTCCTGGGTATCCCTTCAGTTTTCCTTCTTCTGGACCGAACCGGGAGTCGATGTGATCCACGAACCGGAGCATGATGTCGAGGAGCTCCCTCTTTCCCGTGGCCTGAAAGTAGGCGATGGCCGCCTCGAGCATGTGGCCTGCACAGTAGAGCTCGTGGCACTCCGCGAGGTTGGTCCACCGTTTTTCGATGTCCGTGAGGATGAAATAGGTGTTGAGGTACCCGTCAGGCAGTTGGGCCTTTCCTATGAGGGAGATCACCTCGTCGGCCCGCCTCTCAAGATCGGGATCCGGCCGGACCATGAGAGAATAGGCGGTCGCCTCCAGCCACTTCGCCACGTCGCTGTCCTGGAAGACCATCCCCTGGAATTCCCCCGACGATTCTCCTGCGGCGATCCTGAAGTTCTCTATCGCGTGGCTCGGGGCATCGGGCACCTCGTCTCTGAGTACCTTCTCCTGGTAGGGAATCACCTTCTCTATCACGGTCCTGTGGGGTCGTGCCATACATCCTGAGGTGAGGTGCACGTACCTGGGAAGGAAAAAGGTGTGCGGCATGGTACTCATGGTGAGTGCTCTTTTCGAGTAGAGAGAAAACCATCTGCGGTGGTTTCCCTATCCTCTGGAATTCTTGAAATAGAGCCTCAAGACGACTCCCTGGTCGTAGTTACCGAAGCCCCGTCCGAAGATGTTCACCCCTCCGGGATGGGAGGCTTCTTCCTTGACTCCCACCTTCACCCTGATGGAGTGGTGTTTCGAAATATCGAGATCGCTGAGGGTTATGTCGGAGACCTTCACCCCGTCGATATAGGCTCCCGATTCGGTGATGCTCCAGTTCTTGAGCAGGCCGTACTGGGATCCCTCCAGCTTCCACCATTCGGGGGTATATTTCCCCCGCTTGTCGCCGAAGTCCCCCGGACATTCCCAGGTTCCTATCTCTTCGTTGTTGATCCATACCGTGATGTCTGAGGGCCACTGTTTGTTCGTGCCGGGTATCTCGGAGGAGAGTTCCATACTCACTTCGAGGCTCTGGAGCGGCTCTTTCCGGTAGAGGCTGTTGTTCGGAAATTGATATTCCACCCATCCGGTCTCGAACCACAGGAGGGCGGCTTTCGCTCTCTCGGGAAGGAGGAACGAGTCCGGCACATCGAGATAGCCGATGATGCTTTCCGAGGAGCACAGGCCGCACGGTGGCGTCACGTGGAAATTGGTATAGAGGCCTATGGGCATTTCCACTTCTATGGTGTTGTCCTCTTCAGGCTTCTTTTCCGTGATGAACTGGACCATGATTTCCTCATAGCGGGTGCGGCAGAGCTTCTGATTCCCCTTCTTGCCGTTCACTATCTCGGTTTCGATGAGCCCCGCCTTTTCCAGGATGGCGATATTGGTCGCCACGGTGGATTGTGGGAGCTTGAGACGCTCGGCGATCTGATTCACATTCAGGGTTTCGGTGGTCAGCAGGTTGAGGATGTTGATCCGTATCTCCGAAGAAAGCGCCTTGAGGATGCGGGCATCTTCGTAACTGTTGATGAGTAAGAATTTTTCACTTCTCTCCATGATCTTTTATTATACTCTTTATTTTGCTCCGTGACAACCTGCTACAGTTTAGACCGGATATTTATCATATTTTCGGAAATGTACCTGCTCACGACGAGATCCTCATGTCGAGGTAAAAAACCATCCAACATATTTGTTAACAAAAGGGAAGACGGCTGAGGAAGGAGGCAGGAGAATGGCTGTGTTTCCAGGAACATGTGGTGTTCCTCTGCACTCGACGTCTCTTCCCAGAAGGCGGTCATCCGGATGCTCAGGCTGCTCATGAGAGAGCGCGTGATCAAGGCCATGATCTTCATCACCCATGAGCTTCCACTCCTCTACCATGTGGCGGACGACATCGCCGTGATGTACGCCGGGCAGCTGGTGGAGAAGGGGACGGCCCGGGAGGTGATATTCGATCCCCTTCATCCCTATTCCCACGCCCTCATGGGTTCCATCCTGGTGCCGGACGAGGAGTTCATGAGTTCCTCCCGCACGATTCGAACGATTCCGGGTGCTCCGCCGAACCTCAAGGAGGAGATAAGGGGATGCCGGTTCGCCGACAGGTGCCCATACGCCTTTGACGCGTGCAGGGAACATGCGGTGGCGGAGCGGCCCGTAGGAAAGAGGATGTACAGATGTCTCATCGATGTAGAAGATCTCAAGGAGAGGTATGCACATGGGGAATGAATACGTGCTCGAAGGGGTGGATCTCACCCGCTATTTCGGTATAGGGCGGCGAAGGTTCGCCGCCGTGGACCACGTGAACATAGGGTTCCGTGAAGGGGAGATCGTCTCCATAGTGGGGGAGAGCGGGAGCGGTAAGACCACCCTGGCCAAGATATTCCTGGGGCTCCTCAGGCCGAGCTCCGGTGAGGTGCGCTACAGGGGAGAGGTGTTGCGGTTGCGAGGCCAGCGGGAGAGGAGGGCCTACTGGAGCGAGGTCCAGGCCATCTTCCAGGACCCTTTCGCGTCCTTCAATCAGTTCTTCAGGGTCGACAGGTTCCTCCAGGACTGTCTCAAGGTGGCGGGTATTCAGGCCTCGGAACAAGAGGCGCGCAGGATCAAGGAGGAGGCGTGCTCCTTCGTAAACCTCCCCTATCACGAGATCTACAACAAGTATCCATTCGAGCTCTCGGGCGGGCAGATGCAGCGTCTCATGATCGCCCGGGTGTTCATCATCAAACCGAGGGTACTCATCGCCGATGAGCCCACGTCCATGATAGACGCCTGTTCCCGCTCGACGATACTCGACATGTTGCTTTCCCTCAGGAAGGAACGGGGTACGACGATCGTGTTCATCACGCATGACCTGGGGCTTGCCTACTATGTGAGCGATCGGATCGCCATCATGCACAGGGGAAAGATATGCGAGGAAGGTGATGCGAAACGGGTGATAGAGGCCCCCCGACACGAGTACACGAAGAGCCTTCTCGCTGATGTTCCCAGGCTCATGGCCGAGTGGAGTCTCGAGTAACAGCTAGTCGAGGGTGCGGAGAAATCTCGCCCCCCGTACCTCCGGGAGGAGGAGTGCAGCGCCTCCTCCCAGGAGCCCTATCCCCAGGGTGAGGTACACGGCGGGGAATCCGCACATCTGTGCGATTCCGCCTGCGGCGAGTGACCCTGTGGCTACGCCCGCGTCCATGGCGGTGAAGAAGGTGGAGGCGGCGGCACCCCTCCGATGGTGTGCTGCGCTCATGAGCGCCCCTGTGTTGAGGATGGGAAAGGCCACGCCATACCCTGCACCGTAGAGGAACCCCGAGACGAGAAGGTGCAGGTAACCGGAAAGTGGGATGAGGAGGAGAAACGAGATGCCGCTCACGATGAAGGATCCCGACGTGAGGAGAGAGAGGTCGCCCTGTACCTTTCCGAAGAAGAGTCGGGTGAGTACGACGGCCAGGGTGAAGCTGGTGAAGAAGAGGCCGCCGTTGGGTATGCCCCTGGTGAGTGCATAGCCGGGAATGAAGGTGAGGGCCGCGCCGTAGCTCAGGCCCAGGAGCAGGGCGAAGGCGGAAGGGGCGAGAGCCTCCTTGTGGAATAGGCGGGACCAGAGTCTGTGGGGAAGATCCTGGGAGGATGCGCTTCCTTCTCCATCGCGTGAGGATGGTGTGCGGGGGAAGGTGGGGACGGCCAGAGCCATTCCCGCGATGCCGATGAGCGTGGAGGTCACGACCACCAGCTCGAATCCGGCGGGCAGGAGTTGTACGGCGAGCGGTCCTCCGAGGGCAGGGCCCAGGGACGCGACGAGGCCCTGAATGGCTATGGCCTGGAGCACGCGGCCCTGGGGCACGAAGTCGGGGAGGAGGACTCCCATCCCGGTGGTGAACAGGGAAAATCCCACTCCCTGCAAGAGCCGGCAGGTGAGGAGGTAGGGGATCCCGGCGGGCAGGGCCATGAGGGATGTGGCGCCTATCAGGGTTCCCACTCCGAGATGGAATACGAGCGTCCGATCGTACCGATCGAAGAGTACGCCTCCCAGGGGACGGGCGAGGAGCGCGGCGATCGCGAAGAGCGTGGTGGAGAGCCCGGCCACTGTCTTGGGTGCCCCTTGGGTCTGGAAGTAGAGCGGGAGCGCGGTGAACAGCATGAAGGTGCTGGTGGATATGAGGAACTGGACCGCCATGGCGCTCAGAAAAAGTGGACCTCCGAGGGACGATCGGATCTGGTGCTTCACTCGTGCTACCTCCGCATTGGGTATGCTTACAGGGTTATAAAGGAGAAAGAGCATATAGCCTAGTCGTTTTTTGTTGTCAATGATGGAGCGTTGATGAACGGCCGACGCATTTCGTCTCGTCGCCGGTCACGGCTCCGGTAAAGGAACGCCTTGATAGCATGTAAAAAAGAGGAGAGACAGGGGCGGGGAAGGACTTGTATACTTTCTTTCCCTGAGTACCCGGTGAGTTATGATATGTGCTGTGGGGTGCTCTGTGTGGTAGAACTCATATGGGTTCTCCCATATGGTTATATAATGGGAGCGCTATGGAAGGTCTTTTCTACATAGAGAACGTGGAGTACAAGGAGCACCTTCCGTTCAAGGTGTTCCTCCACAACGTGAGGGAGTGCGGGTTCCATCTCCACAAGGAGTTGGAGATGCTTTTCGTGCTGGACGGGAGTATCCTGGTGCAGGTGGAGGGAAACCAGTACGTATGCGGGATCGACGACGTGGTACTGGTGCATGGCGAGGAGCTCCACTTCACCCATTCCATGGGTGATCAGAATATCGTCCTCGTGTTCCAGATGGATGTGCTCTACGCCGATCAGTGGGAACCCGGGTTCTCGCAGATGCGATTCCTCTGTAACTCCACGCTCTCGAGAGAGGGGAAGGACCAAGAGAAGTATCGAAGGTTGAGGACGGAACTCGCCTCCCTCATGGCCATGTCCCGGAAGACAGAGGAGGGTGCACGCCTCAGGATGATGGAAAGGGTGTTTCGCATCCTCTCGCTCCTCGTCTCGGAGTTCAGGGTGGGGGAGAGGGAGATGCGGGTGGACAGGTCGCAGATCGAGGAGAGCATGAGATACTTCTCGAGAGTGGCGCGCATACTCAAATACTTGGACACCCACTACATGGATCGTATCTCCCTTTCCGAACTCGCCGAGCGGGAAGGGGTGCATCCCAGCTACCTTTCCAGGTTTTTCCACGAGAAGGTAGGGCTTGCCTTCAAAGATTACCTGCAGATGGTACGTCTGCAGAAATCGTTGCGGGATCTCATCACGAGTTCCCGCACCATCACGGAGATCGCGATGGACTATGGGTTTCCCAGTGTGAAGGCGTATGAGACGTCGTTCAGGAAGTTCTATGGATCGACCCCCTCTGCGTGGCGTTCCAGTACCATGGAGCGACTGGCCCCCCCGCCTCACTCTGTGTACAACCCCCTGTCCAGGAAGAAGGCGTTTCGTCTTCTCGAGCGGTATGTGTCCTCCGAAGAGGACCGATTAAGATAATTTTTCAAGGAGAGATACCATGATGGAGTGGATGAGCCGAGCACCGTTTTCTCTTTCTCCTCAGGACCGGCGTTGGGTGGAGGAGACGTTCCGATCCCTCTCTCTCGAAGAGAAGGTCGGTCAGGTCTTCGTCCTGCTGTGCGACGAGCTCTCCGAGGAGAAGATGCAGTACGTCCTGGGACTCAAGCCCGGAGGGATCCATAGATTCCCGAACGGAGTCTCGTGGGAGACGCTCGCTTCCTCGGCCGTGTTCCTCCAGGAACACTCACGCGTCCCCCTCCTCCTCACCGGCGACCTCGAGTTTTCCTTCTTTGCGGTCAAGATCGGTGATGAGGGGAGCGAATTCCAGACACAGATGGGGGTGGCCGCATCGTCCGATCCCCTCAGGGATGTGGAGAGGATGGCCCGTATCGCTGCCAGGGAGGGGCGGGCCCTGGGCTACAATGTGACCTTCTCCCCCGTGGTGGATATAAACTACAACTTCAGGAGTACCATCACCGGAACGAGGACCTTCGGGAGCGATGCCGACATGGTGAGGCGTCTCTCCGAGGTCTACGTCAGGGTGCTCCAGGAAGAGGGGATGGGGGCCTGTGCGAAGCACTGGCCGGGAGACGGGGTGGACGATCGCGATCAGCACCTGGTGACGTCGTGCAACAGCCTTTCCCGCGATGTGTGGGAGGCGAGCTACGGTGAGGTCTACCGAGGGGTGATACAGGCCGGAGTGCAGAGCATCATGAGCGCCCACATCTGCGCCCCTGCGCTCGTGGACGGTCCCGATCGTTTCGTGCCGGCCTCTCTCTCGGGGGATCTCACGATCACATTCCTTCGGGAGCGCCTGGGTTTCAATGGCGTGGTGATTTCGGATGCCACCCCCATGGCGGGTTTCGCCTCACAGGGGAAGAGGGAGGATCTCCTGCCCCGGGCCCTCGATGCGGGATGCGATATCATACTCTTTTCCGAGGATCCTGAGGAAGATGTCCAGATCGTCCTCGATGCAGTGAAGTCGGGGCGGGTGGCTCCCGAGCGGTTGGACGAGGCGGTGTTGCGTATCCTCGCCTGGAAGGCGGCGCTCGGCCTTCACCGCGTTGAGGACTGGTCCTCGCACGTGAGAGGGCTCATGGAAGAGGCGAGGGCGTCGAGGGAGGAACACGCCCGGTGGGCCGAGGAGTGTTTCGCCTCGTCCATCACGCTGGTGAAGCACGAGAACGATATCCTGCCCATCTCGCCGCAGCGGTACCGTCGGGTGCTCCTGCTGGAGAGCCGGCCTCCCGAGGTCTTCGGGCCTTCGGGGTTCACCCCCTTCAAGGACTATCTCGAGCAGGAGGGGTTCTGGGTGACCAGGATGGAGGCGGATGTGCTCCCCGATCCTGATCTCTACGATCTGGCCATCTACCTGCTCGATCACTACACCTTCATGAGTGAAGGGCGGGCTTCGATCCCCTGGGCGGAGTTGCATGGGGGAGCATTCCGATCGATGTGGCGCTTCTGGGACGACATCCCCACGGTGATGATTTCCCTGAGCAGTCCGTATTTCCTCTTCGAGGCGCCCACGGTGGGGACGTATGTGAACGTGTATTCCCCGGCTGAGGTGGGCCTCAAGGTGCTGGTCGATCTCCTCATGGGGAGGAGGGAGTTCCGGGGGAGAAACCCCGTGGATCCGTTCTGTGGAATGGAGGACGTGAGGGGCTCCTGTGGCGGGTAAAGAAGGGGCGCGCATTGTGTACAAGAAAAGGGTAGCGGGAGAGGATGGTATGTGGAATAGTGAAACTAGCTTTTTTCCCCAGGAGGTCTTAGAATGAAGGTGCGGTTGATGCTCGGCTGTGCACTCGTGGGAGTGCTGGTCTCATGTGCAAGTCTCAAGGAGGGTCGATCGATGAAAGACAGCGAAGCGCGACTTGAGCGCGTCTCCTATGTGAGTGTGGACGACGGGAAGGAGCGGGACGCCTTCGTCTACGTGCCCGCAGGCTACGAGGACACGGAAGACCCGTGGCCTCTCCTGCTCTTCCTTCACGGCCACGGCGACGGTGAGCGGGGCGACGGCAAGGAGGACCTCCACTACGTGCTCTCCTACGGTCCGCTCTACGAGGCGTGGATTCAGAAGCGGGATCTCCCGTTCATCATCGTGGCGCCTCAGATGCCGATGTGGGGGAGGGATGAGGGGCCGGATGCCCCTCCCTACATCACCGGACGGTCCCGTGACCAGATTCCCCGCAGGCTCGAGGAGGGCGTGCCTCCCCGGATCAGGCCGATGGAGTGGGATGTGCCGTACACCGGGGCGGTGCCTGCCGAGGTGCTTCCTCCGATCGAGGCCCTTCCACCGGGATGGGACCGCGTAGCGGAGGACATGCCTGTGCTCCTCGATCTGGTGGCCGGCCGGTATCGGGTGGACGAGTCGAGGGTCTACCTGTCCGGCGTCTCCATGGGGGGGATCGGAACCTGGATCATCGCCTCACGGTATCCCGAGCGTTTCGCGGCCATCGCCCCGGTGGTGGGATTCGGTTACCCGGAGATGATGGAGCCGCTCGCAGAGGCGAGGATGCCCATCTGGTGCTTTTCCGGCGGAAGGGATCCGGTGGTGCCTACGAGTCTGTTCTTCCCCGCCTTCATCCGTCTGGAGGAGCTGGGGCACAGGGATTACCGGTTCACCACGGAACAGGATATGGGACACGATGTGTGGGTGCGGGTGTATGCAGGTGAGGACATCTACCAGTGGCTTCTCTCACACCGGAAGCGATAGAAGCGGGGGCGTGGGCCTCCAGGTGTGATCGATACGGGAGATCAAATGTATGGAGGATACGGTATGCAGGTGAAGGATATTGTTGCACGACTTTCGCTCGAACAGAAGGCTGCCTTGTGTAGCGGGAAGGACTTCTGGTTCACGGTGGATATTCCGGAGCTGGGGGTGCGGTCCATGCTCCTCTCCGATGGGCCGCATGGGCTCAGGAAGATGAAGGAGGGGACGGAGGTGGATGCCGAGGAGATGACGGTGCCGGCCGTGTGTTTCCCCTCGGGGGTGGCGCTCGCGAGTTCCTGGGACAGGGAGTTGCTCCATCGGCTGGGTCGGGTGCTCGGCGAGGAGGCGAGGGCCGAGGGGATCGACGTGCTCCTGGGTCCTGCGATCAATATAAAGCGCTCGCCCCTCTGCGGGAGGAACTTCGAGTACTATTCCGAGGATCCGTACCTCGCGGGCGAGCTCGCGGCGGCCTACATCCGGGGGGTGCAGGAGCAGGGGGTGGGGACCTCGGTCAAGCACTATGTGGCGAACAACCAGGAACACCGCAGGATGAGTGCGGATGCGGTGATCGACGAGCGCGCCCTGCGCGAGATCTACCTGGCGGCGTTCGAGAGGGCGGTGAAGGGGGGCCGTCCGTGGACCGTGATGGCCGCCTACAACCGGGTGAACGGGGCGTACTGCACGGAGAGCTCGTTTCTCCTCACCCGGGTGCTCAGGGAGGAGTGGGGGTTCGACGGGTTCGTGATGTCCGACTGGGGGGCGGTGGACGAGATTGTGGAGGCGCTCAAGGCCGGGATGGATCTGGAGATGCCGAGCAGCTTCGGGGTGGGGCCGGGCAAGCTGGTGAAGGCGGTGAAGGAGGGGCGGCTCTCCGAGGAGGTGCTCGACAGGGCCGTGGAGCGGATACTGGGTGTGCTCGCGCGGGCCGGGGAGGCCCATTCGGGTACCTACGACAAGGAGGCGCACCACCGTCTCGCGAGGGAGACGGCGCGGGAGTGCATGGTGCTCCTCAAGAACGAGGAGGGGATCCTCCCTCTCGAAGGGGTGAGGAGGGTGGCGCTGGTGGGCGCCTTTGCCCGGCATCCCCGCTTCCAGGGGGGCGGGAGCTCCCACATCAACGCCTTCAAGGTGGAGAGCCTCTACGCGGAGCTGCCGAAGGTCCTCGAGGGAGCGGAGATCTCCTATGTGCCGGGCTATGTGCCGGGGGAGGAGGGGAAGGTGGACGAGCGGCTCATCCAGGAGGCGTGCGAGGCGGCGAAGGCTGCGGAGGTGGCGGTGGTGTGTGTGGGGCTTCCGGAGGAGTGGGAGTCGGAGGGATACGACAGGGAGCACCTGGAGCTGCCCGAGAGCCACAACCGGCTGGTGGAGGCCGTGGCAGCGGTGCAGCCCCACACGGTGGTGGTGCTCCACAACGGCGCGCCGGTGCGCATGCCGTGGCTGGGAAGGGTGAAGGCGGTGCTGGAGGCCTACCTGGGCGGCCAGGGAGTGGGCGGCGCGGTGGCGGACATCCTGGCGGGGGTGGTCTCTCCCAGCGGGAAGCTCGCGGAGACATTCCCGCAGCGCCTGGAGGATACTCCCTGCTACCTCTGGTTCCCGGGCGAACGGGACAGGGTCGAGTACCGGGAGGGTATCTTCGTGGGCTACCGCTACTACGACACGGTGGGGAAGGAGGTGCTCTTCCCCTTTGGGTTCGGGCTCAGCTACACCGAGTTCGCCTATACCGGGATGAAGGTGAGCGCCGGGGAAGTATCGGCCGACGATCAGCTGGTGGTGGAGGTCTCGGTGAAGAATGTGGGGAAGCGGGCCGGGAAAGAGGTGGTGCAGCTCTACGTGCGGGACGTGGAGAGCTCGGTGGTGCGGCCTGAGAAGGAGCTCAAGGGCTTCGAGAAGGTCTTTCTCGAACCGGGAGAGGAGAAGACCGTGCGCTTCACCCTCGATAGGCGGGCCTTTGCCTACTACGAGCCCGAGGTGCAGGACTGGGTGGTGGAGGAAGGTGAGTTCGAGATCCTGGTGGGTGCCTCCTCGCGGGATATCCGGCTCTCGGAGCGGGTGACCCTGCGGTCGAACGATCGTGTGCCCTTCGAGGTGGGTCGGAACACCCTCCTGGGGGATCTCCTTGCCCATCCTGCCACCAGGTCCATCGGCGAAGAGGTGGTGGCAGGGCTCACCCGGCCTGGCGGCCCGATGGAGGGGATCATGAAGCGGAGCCCGAACATGGCACAGGCGATCATCAGGTACCTCCCCTTGAGGGATCTGGTGAACTTCAGCGGAGGTGCCTTCACCGAAGAGATGCTCACAGACATCATCAAGAGGTGCAGCGAGTCGCTTTCATCTTGAGAGATCGTGAGTCACACGTGCGGGAGGGACGGGATGAAACCCCGTCCCTCTGTTTGGAGTCATAATGGGTTGTCTCTTCTCCCCCCGCATGATAGTGTCGTACCAATGAAAGAACAACAGAAACAGAAGAAGCACGAGGACAAGAGTGAGCTCGCGATAGCTGGCGGGCTGATGATCGGGTTGGGGGTGGGATTCTTCTTCCTCCAGGCATCGGTGTTTGCCTTTGTGGGGTGCATCCTCGCCGGGCTGGGACTGGGACTCATCATCTCGCCCATCATCGCCCTGTGTGGTGGAGCACAGAAAAGCGAAGACTGAAGGCACGGAGGAGGTCCTGCCTCCGTGTGGCCTTGCGTCCTTTTCCCTCTGTCTCGAAATGCCTCAACGGTGAATGACTATGTGTGGAGACATGTCTCTCTCTTCCACTGGGTGCCTCTCTTGGGAGGGGCGCCCTCCTGGCAGGTCTTCACCGGTCCTTTCTGAGATCTGATATATTTCATTTGACAAATCCTAGATGTGTGTTAGAATATCGCGGATCTTCCGGTGGGAGCCAGCCGTGGAACGGAATGAACGATTTCTCTATGTGGTGATGGGGATCGTGCTCCTGGAATTCCTTGGTCTCGGCCTTGCTGAGGATGGACTGATCCAGGCCTTGAGAGGATTCGTGAGATTGCAGACCTCTCCTGCGAGGTTGTTGAACGACTTCGCCTCATGGGGTGGGGTGGGGGGAGCGTTCCTGAACGCTGTCCTCGTGGGAATCTTCGGCCTGCTCCTCATTCGATGGAGCGGCGTGCTTCTCGCAGGTCCCACCATGGCCGCGGTTTTCACGCTGATGGGATTCGCGCTCTTCGGAAAGACCATACTGAACATCGCTCCGATCATACTCGGAGTGTACTTCTCTTCCCTCCTCATGAGAAAGCCGTTCAAATCCTACATCCTCTTCGCCCTCTTCGGTACGGCCCTCGGTCCCCTCACGACGTATCTCATCTTCGAGCTTGGACTCCCGTTGCCTCTTTCAGCCGTCCTCGGGGTGGGGGCCTCCATTCTGGTGGGTATGCTCATCCCCCCGTGGGGGTGGCACTCCTCCACCTGCATCAGGGATACAACCTCTACAACATCGGGTTCACCGCCGGTTTCCTGGGGCTCTTCATCGCCTCGATCCTCGATTCGGCCGACAGTCTCCTCCCGTTGGGGGTCCGTCTCCTCGAAGATCCTCCCCTTGCGATGGTTCTGCTCGTCCCTCTCCTCTCTCTCACCCTGGTCCTCGCAGGACTCATCTTCTCCCGCGGCGGGGGGTTCAGGGAGCTTCGGTCGATCCAAAGCATCCCGGGCAGACTTCCCTCCGACTTCGTGACGATGGTGGCGCCTGGGGGAAGCCTTATGAACATGGGGCTCTTGGGCTTTGCCTCGGCGGCATATGTGTGGGTGGTGGGCGGGGCTTTCAACGCGGTACCTCGCGCCTCGAGATGATAGGGTGGCAGGTGAAGCACGCCACTGTATCCCGGACGGAGGAGGGCACGAAGATAGACCTCTGGCTGGGGAGCGAGCGCTTCGATCCTCGCCCGTTCAGTATCCCGACCGATGATGCCGCGGGAGGGAGGGATCGGGAAGATGGATGAGGTGGCATCGCTCATAGAGGAAGCGAGAAAGTACCTCGGGGCATTCAGATTGTCCAGGGAGTGGATGTCGGCGGGGGGTGTGGCTGCGGCGATACGTACTGCATCAGGAAGGATCTACACCGGGATCAGTATCGATGTTTCCTGCGGTATCGGTTTCTGTGCCGAGCATGCTGCTATCGCTGAGATGCTGAAGCATCGGGAGACACGTATCGAGATGGTGGCAGCGATCACGGAAGGGGGACACATCATTCCCCCCTGTGGGAGATGCAGGGAGTTCATGCTGCAGATCGACGACGAGAACGAACGGACCGCCGTAGTGGTGGCCCGGGATCGGGTGGTGGCCCTGAAGGAGCTCCTGCCCTTCCGGTGGTGTTGAGAGATTCCCTCTCAGCGGGGGATCGGCCCCCTTCCCCTTCCTTCCGGTGGAGCCCCTTCCAAGGAGGACGGGTCTCTTCCCTATTCCTCGTCAGGCAGCTTCCGTGCCGCACCGGTATCCGCCGAGGTGGCGAGCAGGGCGTAGGCCCTGAGGGCCTTGGAGACGGGCCGGTTTCTCGTCCTGGGGGTGTAGGGCCGTTCTCGGGCCTCTTCTTCCTTCCTTCGCTGGGCGAGCTCCTCGTCGGAGAGCAGCACGTTGATCCGCCGGTTGGGGATATCGATCTCTATGACGTCGCCGTCCCGTAGGAGGGCGATCTCACCCCCTTCGGCCGCCTCGGGGGAGACGTGCCCGATGGAGAGTCCCGAGGTGCCGCCGCTGAACCGGCCGTCGGTGATGAGGGCGCACTCCTTGCCCAGGTGGCGGGCCTTGAGGTAGGAGGTGGGGTAGAGCATCTCCTGCATCCCCGGTCCCCCCTTCGGCCCCTCGTAGCGGATGACCACCACGTCTCCCGCCTTCACACGTTCGGGGTCGAGGATGCCCTCGCAGGCCTCCTCCTGCGACTCGAAGACCTTCGCAGGTCCTTTGAAGTGGAAGATGCTCGGATCCACGCCTGCGGTTTTCACCACGCACCCGCGTCTGGCGATGTTCCCGTAGAGGACCGCAAGCCCGCCGTCGGGATAGTAGGCGTGTTCCACGTCGCGGATGCAGCCCTTCTCCCTGTCGAGGTCGAGCTCCTTGAAGTAGCTCTCCTGCGAGCCCATGGTGAGGCTCGGCCTCCCCGCGGGGGCGCTCGCATAGAGGCGGCGCGCCTCCTCGGTGGCCGTGGGACGCCTTATGTCGTAGCGCGCGATGGCCTCCCCGAGGGTGAGGCCGTCGACCCGGTACACCTCGGTGTGGAGGAGTCCCGCCCGTTCGAGCTCGCCCATGATCCCGAGTATGCCCCCGGCGCGGTTCACGTCCTCCACGTGGTACTCCGAGCTGGGTGCCACCTTGCAGATACAGGGGATCCGCCTGGAGAGCCCGTCGATGTCCTCGAGGGTGAACGCCACCCCCGCCTCACGGGCGATCGCGAGGATGTGGAGCACCGTGTTGGTGGATCCTCCCATGGCGATGTCGAGGGCCATGGCGTTCATGAAGGCCTCGCGGGTGGCGATCGACCGGGGAAGGTGCCTGTCGTCGCCCTCGTAGTAGTATTCCTCCACCAGATCGCAGATGCGATGGGCGGCCTGCTCGAAGAGCCTGATCCTGTTCTTGTGGGTGGCCACCACCGTGCCGTTACCCGGGAGGGCGAGACCCAGCGCCTCGTTGAGACAGTTCATGGAATTGGCGGTGAACATACCCGAGCACGAGCCGCACGTGGGACAGGCGATCCGCTCTATGGTGGAGATCTCCTCGTCGGAGACCTCCTCGTCGGCCGCCAGCACCATGGCGTCCACGAGGTCGTACTTCTTCCCGTCGAGGGTGCCCGCCTCCATGGGACCGCCGCTCACGAAGATGGTGGGTATGTTGAGACGCATGGCCGCGATGAGCATGCCGGGCGTGATTTTGTCGCAGTTGCTGATGCAGACCAGGGCGTCCGCCTTGTGGGCGTTCACCATGTACTCCACACTGTCGGCGATGAGATCGCGCGAGGGGAGGGAATAGAGCATCCCATCGTGCCCCATGGCGATCCCGTCGTCGATGGCGATGGTGTTGAACTCGGCCGCGAAGAAACCGCGGCTCTCGATGATTTTTTTGACGTACTGGCCTATCTCGTGAAGGTGGGTGTGTCCCGGCACGAACTGGGTGAACGAGTTGGCGATGGCGATCACCGGCTTGCCGATCATCTCCTCCTTCATGCCGGCCGCCCGCCAGAGACTCCGGGCGCCCGCCATGAGCCTTCCGCTCGTGGTGATGCTGCTCCTCAAGGGGATCTTCGGTGTCTGCGCCATGGCTCGGCCTCCTCTCGGGTATGTCGTTACTCTAAAGAGTATTCGCCACTCACGTCAATAACGTCCTACCGCCAGAACCTGGGATGGAACACCACCAGTACCGTGTAGAGCTCGAGCCTTCCCAGGAGCATGGCGACGGAGAGCACCCACTTGATGTAGGCGGGGAGAAAGGCGTAGTTCTGAGTCGGTCCTATCTTTGCAAATCCCGGTCCTATGTTCCCCAGGGTGACGAGCGCCGAGGAGAACGAGGTGGTGAGGTCGTATCCTCCCGAGGTCACCACCAGCGTCACGGCGAGAAGAATCGCTATATAAAGGAAGAAGAACCCCGAGATGCTCATGAGGAAATCCTTCCTCACCGGCTCTCCGTTGACGCGGGGCCTGAAGACACCGTAGGGAAAGAGGAGGTATTTCAACTCCACCACCGCCTGCTTGGCCAGGGTGACGAGCCTTATCACCTTGATCCCGCCTCCCGTGGATCCCGAGCATCCCCCCACGAACATGAGGAAGAAGAGCACGCCCTTTGCAAAGGCAGGCCAGGCATCGAAATCGGTCGTGGCGAACCCGGTCGTGGTGAGGAGGGAAGCCACCTGGAAGCCGGCGTATCGCAGGGCGTTGAGGAGGGATCCATAGAGAGGCCGCACCGCGAAGGCCACGGCGAGAGTCGACACTGCGAATATGCCGGCGTATGCCCTGGCCTCGGTGTTCCTCAGGATATCCCGGCCCTTTCCCGACCACACCCTGTGATAGAGACCGAAGTTGAATCCCGCCATGAGCATGAAGACCGTGATCACCACGTCGACATAGGCCGAGCGGTAGGCCCCCACGCTCTGATTCCGGGGGGAGAACCCGCCGGTGGCCAGGGTGCCGAAGGTGTGGGTGAGTGCGTCGAAGAGGTCCATCCCGCCCAGCATGAGGAGCACGGTCTCGGCCGCCGTGAACCCCACGTAGATCTTCCAGAGCACCTTCGCGGTCTGGGCGATGGTGGGAGTCACCTTCTCGAGGGTGGGGCCGGGTGACTCGGCCTTGAAGAGCTGGGCCCCCGCGACCCCGAGGAGCGGGAGGAGTGCCACGGTGAGCACCACGATTCCCATACCGCCGAGCCAGTGGGTGAGCGAGCGCCAGAAGAGGATCGAACGGGGCAGCCCCTCGATCTCGGTGAGTATGGAGGCCCCTGTGGTGGTGAACCCCGACATGGTCTCGAAAAAGGCGTCGGTGTAAGAGGGGATGCTCCCCGAGAGGGTGAAGGGAAGGGCCCCGAATCCGGCTGCCGAGATCCAGCTCAAGGTGACGAAGAGGAAGGCGTGGCGGACCTGAAGCTTGATGAAGCGCTCCCCCGTGGACACGAGGAGCAGGACGAGGCCCGAGACTGCCATGATGATCATGGTGAAGAGAAAGGCCTGCCACGTGCGTGGCCCCTCGAAGAGGGCGATGCCCAGGGGAATGAGGAGGAACCCTGCGAGCAGGAAGAGGAGGAACCCCAGGAGGCGGGCGATTCCCTTCAGGTGGATCACGCGAAGAACTCCTCCACCTTCTGCCGGTGTGTCTGGTTGAAGATGAGTACCAGCTTGTCGCCCTCCCTCAGCTCCGTGTCCCCTGTGGGGATGATCTGCTCCTCCTTACGGGTGATGAGGAGGATGAGCGTCTCCCCCGGGAGCCCGAGCTCCTTTATCTTCTTCCCGATGAACGGGGAGGTGGGGAGGATCACGGTCTCCACCAGCTCGTACGGACTCCCCGAGATGGGGTAGATGGTGTGCACCTTCTCCTGGTAGATGGCCTTGAGGATGGTGGTGAGCACGGCGTGGTTGAGGCTCACGGTCACGTCCAGGCCGAGCTGTTCCCCCAGGTGCATGAAGGGGATGCGGTGGACCACGGCGATGGACTTGCGCACCCCCACCTTCTTGGCGTAGAGGGCGGTGAGCAGGTTGAGCTCCTGACTCTGGGTGGCGGTGATCACGACGTCGTACCCCTCGAGGTTCCCCTCCTCCATGAAGCCTTCCTGGGAGATGTCCACGTTGCTCACCGTGGCGTCGGGGTACCGGTGGGCGAGGTATTTGCAGCGGTCGTAGTCCTGGTCGATGATGTGGAACTGGTAGCGGTGGGGGGTGAAGATACGCCTGAAGAGGTGGCGGAAGAAGCCGCCCTCCTCCCTTCGTGCATTGAGCATGTCGAGGATGTAGCAGCCCAACTCGCCGCCGCCCACCAGGACGATCTTCTTTATCTCCTCGGGGGTGATGCCTATGGCCTTGTAGAGCGTGGGGAAGTCTTCGGGGCGGGCGAGGATGTAGAGGTGGTCGCCTTCCTCGATGGGACTGTGGCCCGAGGGGACCTGGTAGGCCTCCCTCCGCTGGATGAGGGGGACGAGGAAAAGGAGACCTACGACGGCGCGGAGGTGCTGTATGGGTTTCTTGATGAAAGGCGAGGAGGGAGGCACCTTTATCACCTGGAGCTGGAAGTGCGAGGTCTCGAACAGGCTGATGGGGCTCATGGCCCCGCTCTGGATGGCGCGCACCACCATCCGGGCGGTCTCTATCTCCGGGTTGATGATGATGTCGATGCCGAAGAGGGGGGTCTCGAGCACCTCGCTCGCGCTGTAGTCGAACTTCCTCACCCTGGCGATGGTCTTGGGGGTGTGGAACACGCTCTTGGCGAGCCCGCACGATATGATGTTGATCTCGTCGGAGTCGGTGACGCTCACGAAGTAGTCGGCCTTGTCCACCTCCGCCTTTCGGAGGGTCTCGATCTGGTTTCCCGGCTCGTTGAGCACGAAGCAGTCGAGGAGGTTGGCCGCGTGTCGTGCCAGGGCGGGATCCTGTTCGATGATGGTGATCGCGTGTCCTTCCTGGATGAGGGTCCGGGCGAGCTGGAACCCCACCCTCCCCGCACCGTGGATGATGATCTTCATAGCTCCACGATACGGCAGGAGGCAGGCCCTGTCAATCTCGATGCAGGGTGGAGGGGGATGTTCCCGGACGGGGGGATCCGTGCATCCCGGTGAGAAACCGTTTTCTCTTGTCAGACTCCTCCGATCCTGCTAGGATGGGTGCAAGGAGGTGTACGATGAGAGGAGGCCGTGGATATCGCCTGCTTGCACTGATGAGCAGTATCCTCTTGCTCGTGGGGTGTATGACCATGGAGAAGACAGCGGAACCCCTGGTCCCTTTGAAGACCTCGAGACTCTTCCTCAACAACATGGTCCTTCAGCGTGAGGTGCCGGTTCCCGTGTGGGGAACCGGACATCCGGGCCTCACGGTGGAGGTGCGATTCAGAGATCAGGTGAAGCGGAGCGTGGTGGACGAGGAGGGCAGGTGGATGGTCTGGCTCGATCCCATGGAGGCGTCCACCCGGGACGAGGAGATGACCATCTCCTATGTGCTCTCGGAGCGTGACCGGAGGAGGATCGCAGGGGAGCCCGAGGTCCGGGTGCTCCGGGGCGTGCTGGTCGGTGACGTGTGGCTCTGTGCCGGGCAGTCCAACATGGAGATGGGCATGGCCGCCATCGCCGATCGCGACCGGGAGCTCGAGGACATCGACTACCCGCACATCCGCCTCTACCTCATCCCCAAGTCGACCGGTCCCTTCCCGGAAAGGGATGTTCCGGGCGCGTGGTTCCCCTCCGAGCGCGAGTACCTCGTGACCGGAGGGTGGTTCGGGTTTTCCGCGGTGGCCTACACGTTCGGGAGGAAGCTCCACAAGGAGCTGGGCGTGCCCATAGGCCTCATCCAGGCCGCCTATGGAGGAAGCCCCATCCACGCCTGGATCCCCGAGGAAGAGCTTCGGGCCTTCCCGGAGCTGGCACGCTATGCCGAGATGATAGAGGAGGCCCGCGCGGAGTACGAGGAGGCCCTGAGGCGTGATCCCGCTGCACGTCACCCCTGGGAGGGGATCACCGACTACGACAAGCTCAAGCCTGCTACGATTTACAACGCGATGGTCGCTCCGCTCGTGCCCCTCGCCCTCAAGGGTGTGATCTGGTATCAGGGGGAGAGCGACGTGGGCGATGGACCGCTCTATACGGTGAAGATGCGGGCCCTCATCCAGGGACTGAGGCGCCTCTTCGGTGACCCGGCGCTTCCGTTTTTCTTCGCCCAGATCGCTCCGTGGGACTATGGAACCGAGGGGCTCCTCCCGAGGTTCTGGGAGGCCCAGGTAGCGGTGCTCGAGGTGCCGCACACGGGTATGGCGCCCACGGTGGATGTGGGCGATCCGGACGACATCCATCCCCGCCGCAAGCGTGAGGTGGGAGACCGCCTCGCCCTCCTCGCACTCCGCGATGTCTACGGGCGGGATGATATCGACCCCTTCCCCCCCACTGCGGTGCGGGTGGTGCGGGAACCCTCGGGGATACGGGTGGTCTTCGCCCATGCGGAGAGGCTCGTGACACACGACGGGAATCCACCCCGCGAGTTCTCCGTGGTGCGCTCCTCGGGAGAGGTGGTGTCGGCCCCGGCCCTCATCGAGGGGCAGTCCGTGCTGCTGCAGGTGGAGCACCCCGAGGAGGTGCGGGAGGTACGGTACGCGTGGCGCAACACCCCCCAGGTGAACCTCTTCGACGAGTCGGGACTTCCCGCCATGCCGTTCTCGCTGAGGGTGGAGTAGGGCGGACATCTCGACCAACTGGAGGGCGTGCTCTATACTTAGGGCAGAGGAGGTGGTCTCATGAAGCGGAAGTGGATCATCGTGCTCGCGGCGGGGGTGGTGCTCGCGGCGGGCGTGGGGGTGGGGCTCCGCCTCGCCACCGGCGGGTCGGTGGTGGATCGGCACGGGATGCTCCAGGTGAGGGGGAGTGCGATCTGCGACGCCCATGGGCGGCAGATTCAGCTTCGCGGGATGAGCCTCTTCTGGAGCCAGTGGTCGGCGCCGTTCTGGAATCCGGAGCTGGTGAGAAACCTCGCCCGTACCTGGAAGGTCTCCCTCATCAGGGCGGCCATGGGAGTGGAGAACGCCTACCTCACGAGCAACAAGTACCACAAAAACCTCCTCATGAAGGTGGTGGATGCCGCCATAGAGGAGGGCATCTACGTGATCATCGACTGGCACTCACACAACATCTACCTCCCGCAGGCCGAGGCCTTCTTTGCCGAGATGGCCGAGCGCTACGGCAATGTGCCCAACGTGATCTTCGAGATCTACAACGAGCCCGACACCGAGACGTGGGACGAGATCAAGGCCTATGCGGTGCGCATCATCGAGACCATACGCTCGAAGGGGGCGAAGAACCTCATCATTGTGGGCACGCCGCACTGGTCGCAGGACGTGGATGTGGCGGCCGACGATCCGATTACAGGGTACGAGAACATCGCCTATACCCTCCACTTCTACGCAGGGACGCACCGGGAGGATCTGAGGGAAAAGGCCCGGTATGCCCTCTCCAAGGGGCTCCCCTTGTTCGTGACCGAGTGGGGAACCTGCGAGGCCTCGGGCGACGGGCCGATCGATATCGAGGAATCGGAACGCTGGCTCGCCTTTCTCGACGAGCACATGATAAGCTGGGCCAACTGGGCCATGAACGACAAGCGTGAGAGCGCCTCGGCCCTGGTCTTCGGGGCAAGCACCACAGGGCCCTGGCCCGATGAGCAGCTCACCGAGTCGGGACGGTTTGTGAAGGCAAAGATCATGGAGGCTCCGGTGCGCGTGGGGAGGCGAGTGGAGTAGGGGAGCTGAGGTGTGGATGGGGCGGTAGTGGGGCGAGGGGTTGAACAAAGGAACAGTCCGTGCTAATATATGAATAGTTGTTCATATTTTCATTTTTAAGAAGGTGTCTATGTCGGGGTTTTCCGAAACACAGGAGGTCCTCATCGAGGAGATGGCCTCGTTCTTCCGCATGATGGGGGATCCCACCCGTATCCGGATCCTCTCCCTCCTCTTCGACGAGGAGCTCTGCGTGCATACCCTTGCCGAACGGCTGGAGATGACGCACTCGGCGGTCTCACACCAGCTCGCGCTCCTCAAGCACGCGAGGCTCGTCCGGTCGAGGCGCGAGGGGAGACACGTGTACTACCGGCTTGCGGACGAGCACGTCCAGAAGGTGTACGAGCTCGCACGCGAGCACCTCGAGGAGATGTGAGGAGCACAGGATGGAAAAGCGATACATACCATCGGTAGACGAACGCGCTCCGGCCCAGGGGTGCGGCACCGGGGATGCGTGCTGCACCTCCTGTCGCACGATACAGGCCTCCCCTCCGGAGAAAGAGGCCCCGCTCTGGCCTCATCTTGCAGCCGCAGGAGGGCTCCTTATCCTCATCGTGCTCGGCGAGGTCCTTCCCGGAATGCCTTCCCTGCTCCGGGATGCGGGTTTTCTCGGTCTCTATCTCTGGGCCGGTCTCCCCCTCTGGCGGAGTGCGGTGCGGAGTCTGGTGCGCGGTGGGGTGCTGGACGAGTTCGTCCTCATGAGTGTGGCGACCCTGGGGGCTCTGCTCCTGGGGGCCTTTGCAGAGGCCGCGGCGGTGGCGGTCTTCTATCAGCTCGGCGAGGCCCTTCAGGACAGGGCGGTCCGCCGGGCGAGGGACTCGATCACCGCCCTGCTCTCGGTGATGCCGGATCGGGCCCATCTTGTGGAGGGAGGATCGGTGCGGGAGGTGCGGCCCGAGGAGGTGAGGCCGGGCCAGGTGGTGCTCGTCCGCCCCGGAGAGAGGATACCCGTGGACGGGGTGGTGAGAAAGGGGAGGACCGACCTCTCCCTCGCGGTGCTCACCGGTGAGTCGCTTCCCGTGGCCGTGGAGGAGGGCGATGAGGTGCAGGCGGGGGCCCTCAACCTCACGGGAGTCGTCGAGGTGGAGGCGGTGCATCCGTATGCGGAGTCGTCGATCGTGCGGATCCGGCGACTGGTGGAGGAGGCGAGGGAGCGGAAGGGGAGGGTGGAGCGGTTCTTCACCCGGTTCGCGAGGGTGTACACGCCTCTGGTGGTCTCGATCGCGGCCGTGGTGGCCTTGGTGCCGCCGCTTCTCGGCCTGGGGTCGCTCGCACGGTGGGGCTACCGCGCCCTGGTGCTCCTGGTGATCTCGTGTCCGTGCGCCTTGGTGGTGGGGATTCCCCTGGTCTACATGAACGCCATGGGGGTGGCGGCTGCGCGGGGGGTGCTCTTCAAGGGTGGAGCGGTCATGGATGCGCTCGCGCGAGTGTCCACCGTGGTGTTCGACAAGACGGGAACGCTCACCCGGGGGGTGTTCGCCCTGAAGGAGGTGGAGCCCGCCGAGGGGGTGAGGGGGGATGAGGTGTTGGAATGGGCGGCGAGGGCCGAGGCTCACGCGGCCCACCCCGTGGCCGAGGCGGTACGAAGTGCCTACAGGGAGCGTGGGGGGCGGCTCGAGGGGCTGGATGGCCGGTGGCGGGAGGTGCCGGGCCGGGGGGTGGTGGCGGAGGTGCTGGGCCGGCGTGTGGTGGCGGGGAGCGACAGGCTCCTGCACGATGAGGGGATTCCCCACGAGCGGTGCGTGCGGGATGGGGGGGTGGTGGAGGTGGCGGTGGACGGTCGGTATGTGGGGCGGGTGCGCGTGGAGGATGCGGTGAGGGAGGATGCGAAGGGGGTGCTCGCGGCGCTTGGCAGGTTGGGGGTGCGGCGCGTGGTGGTGCTCACGGGCGACACGGAGGAGGCGGTGCAGGAGGTGGCGGGGGATCTGTGTATACGGGAGTGGAAGGCGGGGCTCTTCCCCGAGGACAAGGTGAGGGAGGTGGCGCGTCTGGTGGAGCAGGCTGAGGGGGTGGTCTTCGTGGGCGACGGGGTCAACGATGCGGCGGTGCTCGCGCGGGCCGATGTGGGGATCGCCATGGGGGCGGGGGGGACGCAGGCGGCGAGCGAGAGCGCGGATGTGGTGCTCATGGAGGATTCGCTCCACGGGGTGGTGGAGGCGGTGCGGCTCGCTCGGAAGGCGAGGGTGGTGTTGTGGGAGAATGTGGTCCTCATCCTGGGGCTCAAGCTGGGGCTCATGGTGGCCGGTGTGGCGGGGCTCGCGGGGATGTGGGAGGCGGTGATCGGCGATGTGGGGACCACGCTCCTTGCGGTGCTCAATGCGGTGAGGGCGTTCGGATGGGGGCTCAGGCGGGAAGGAGTGCGAGGAGGACGGTGAGGGGGGTGAGGACGGCGAGGAAGGGGAGGGGTGGGAGGAGTGAGGGGCCCGGGGGGAGGGGAGGAGGGGTGAAGGTGTAGGAGCGGGCGGTGAGGGCGTCGGCGGTCTCCTGGGCGAGGAGGAAGAGGTTCTGGATGAGGGTGGAGGAGAGGAGGGTGAGGGAGTGGATGGGGCGGCGTGAGGGTGAGAGGAGGCGGGCGCTGAGGGCGTCCCGGATGAGGGCGGCCTGGTGGGCGATGAGGGGGAGGAAGGAGAGCATGAGGGAGAGGGTGCCGGCGATGAGGCCGCGGAGGCGGCGCAGGCCGGGGATGGGTGAGAGGAGCCAGGCGAGGGCGGCCTCGAAGGAGGAGAGGGGGGTGGAGGCGAGGAAGAGGTGGGCCCACACCACCAGCAGGCCCAGCTTCCCCGCCCCCACCGCCCCCCGCACGAGCCCTTCCGCCGTCGCCCTCAGCCCCCACCCCTCCCACACCACCACCCCCTCCGTGCTCAGCGCCCTCCCCACCAGCACCAGCGCCCCCAGCACCAGCACCCCCCTCACGCTCCGCCACACCCCCCGCACCCCGCCCCCCACACACAACCCCACCCCCAGCACCCCCAACAACCCCAGCCCCCACCTCCCCGACGCCATGGTAGCCACACACGCCCACACGAACCCCAGCGCCTTGCTCCTCACATCCACCCTGTGGAGCACCCCCGCACCGGGCTGGTAGAAGAAGAGGAGCGTATCCCTCACACCCTCCCCCCTTCCCAGATCCCCAGGGTCTCCAGCCTCCCCCCCACCTCCTCCGGCCTTCCTTCCAGCACCACCCGCCCCCCCTCCATCGCCACCACCCTGTCCACCCTGTCCTTGAGCCACCACACCTCGTGCGAGATCACCACCCATCCACGTCCCTCACGCTCCAGCACCTCGAGCGCCTCCAGGACGCTCCTTATCCCCGGCAGATCCAGGTTTGCGAACGGCTCGTCGAGCACCAGGTAGGCGGGCTCCATCACCAGCACCCCTGCGATTGCCACCCTCCGCTTCTCCCCTCCCGAGAGCGTCCGCGGATGACGGGCCGCCAGGTGGGAGATCCCCAGCCTCCCCATCACCCCCTCCACGCGACGCGCCACCTCGTCTCCCGGCAGCCCCAGGTTCTCCGGCCCCAGCGCCACCTCGTCCCGCACCGTGTGCCGCACCAGCTGTGCCTCGGCACTCTGGAAGACCAGGCCCACCCGCCGCCGCGCGAAGAACGGGTCCCGGCGGACATCACGACCATCCACCAGGACCCTTCCCTCCGTGGGCTGCGCGAGCCCCACCAGGTGTCTCATGAGCAACGTCTTGCCCGACCCATTCCTTCCCACCAGCAGCACCCGTTCCCCCTCGTGGATCGTGAGCCACACATCCTTGAGCCCCCACGACCCATCGGGGAAGCGGTGGGAAAGCCCCTCCACCACGATACTCATGAAGCCTGCATGAACCCCTGCGAGATGAGGAGCGGCCGCAGCCCACGGGCGATCGCCACGGCCGCCGCCGCCTTGAGCGCATCCCCTATGAGGAACGGCAGCATCCCTGCGGCCAGGGCCTTGCCCCAGTCCATACCGAGCGACACCTTGAGCCAGGGCACCCCTATCGCGTAGATCACCAGCGAGCCTGCCACCACTGCGATGATCATCCGTACCACCTCACCCCGACGTCCTGCCACGAGACCCGCGAGCACCACCGCCACGAGGTAGCCGAAGAGGTAGCCCCCTGTGGGACCCACGAGGTGGGCGAGCCCTCCCGTTCCCCCGGCGAACACGGGAAGACCCACCGCCCCTGCGAGAAGGAACAGCCCCACGCTCGCCGCCCCGAGCCACGGACCCAGGAGAAGCCCGGCGAGGAGCACGAACAGGTTCTGGAGCACGATGGGCACCGGCCCTATGGGGATGGAAAGATACGAACCCACCACGATGAGCGCCGCAAAGAGGGCGCACACCACCGCATACCGTACCACCTTCTGATCCATCGTATACATCCTTTCGTATAGTAGGATGAACCGCCGGCCACGCCGGCGGACCGCACACACCTCGAGACATCCTCACCCCTCCAGCGTGCACACCCCGCTCACCACCCTCACCCGCCCCCCCTCCGGGGTCCGGACCACCAGCTCGCCCTGCCTCCCCAGATCCTCGGCCACCCCCCTCACCACCCTCCCCTGTTCCTCAACCACCACACGCCTCCCCCACAGCCCGCACACCCTCCGCCACCTCGCCCGTATCGCCTCGGGCCCCTCGGCCAGGAGCCCCCGCATCCTGGTGAGCACCCCTTCCAGGAGCGCCGCGCGCCGTATCCTTCCGGCGGTCCACTCGTCCAGCGCCCCTGCCCCCTCCACCCCCGGCCGCGCGTGCACATTCACCCCCATCCCCAGGCTCGCCCACACCAGGCGCGTGTGCTCGGCGAGCACCTCGAGGAGGAGTCCCGCCACCTTCTTCCCCTCCACGTACACATCGTTCGGCCAGTGGAGCACGGCCGGCACCCCCTGCTCCCGCAGCACCTCCGCGAGCGCCACCCCCGCCGCGAAGAGCACCTCCCACGCCCGGTCGAGCCCCCCCTCGGGACGCCACACCACCGTGGCCGCGATCGCCCCGGGCGGGGTCTCCCACACCCTCCCGTACCGGCCTCGCCCCGCCCGTTGCCGCTCCGCCACCACCACCGTACCCTCGGGCGCCCCCGAGGCCGCACACCCCCGCGCGAGATCCATGGTGCTCCCCGTCTCCTCCTCCCAGAGGACCAGTTCCGGACGGGAGAACTCCCACGGGTAGAGGAAATCCCCGTCCTCCTCCAGCACGTACCCACTCCCCGTACTCACGATCCCGTACCCGCGCTCCACCAGGGCCTGGACGTGCTTCCACACCGCCACCCGCGAGATCCCGAGCTCCCGGGCGAGCTCCTGTCCGGAGACCACCCCGCCTTCTCTGAGCCTGGAGAGGATGAACCGTTTTGGGTTAACCATAACAAGTATTCGGTTAACACGCGTGCACGTAAATGTCAATCGGGTGGAGAAGCCATGGTATGGGAGAGAAGCGAGCCCTTCGCCCCTCTCCATATCGGTATCACTACTGCAGGAGAAGAGGGAATGGCCGCCATGCCTATTTAATATGATTTTTCACAAAGTTGCTTTCCATTATTTACATTTTTAATGTCGTAACTATTAGATATGCTTAAACTTATGCGATCGTAAAGGAATGTGCCATGAAACACGTACCCGTTTTTCTGGCCATCACCTTCCTCTCCCTCGCAGGATGTAGCTCTCCGGTGGGAGATGCGGATCCGGTCCCCCCGGCTTTTCAGTGGTGGAGGGATCTTGGCGTCGGGAACGGGGTGGACGTTCCTGTTGAGGGCACTATGCCTCCCTCACCACGTAGATTACTCCCCCTTCGAATCGTGGATGTGGCTGATCTACCCAACCCTGTACGGATCTCGAATAAATCCTTTCCTGGTGACATGCTGCACGCGAGTGACAAGGATGAGCCTGTCGTGGAAGGATGCATCACGCTTCTCAAAGAGTGGCCACAAGATGTGATGGTCGAAGGGGTCTATGCCTACGTCGCCTGGGGTCTTGCCGGCCTTGGGATAGTAGACGTGAGCAGCCCCTCAACCCTCACCATGACAGGGACCCTCGACAGCGTCGGCAATGCCCGCACCGTGGTGAAAGAGGGAGACTACGTCTCCCTCGCAGACGGGACGACGAGCTTCTCGTCGTGAATGAGAGTACTCCCTCCCAACCAGTAGGTGCGGCCCAGGTCTCTGGCATCACCGCCACTGAGCTCACCCTCATGGGTGGGGTGGGTAGGGATGGAAATGCCCTCGTGGTCGTGAACGACACCGATCCCTCCTCTCACTATCAGGTTACGAAAGTGGATGTGAACGACGGTACCAACACGGTCTCATCCGTGGTCGATTCGGCCTCCTCCCTTTCCCTCTCGGACAGAGAGCGCATCGCCATGCTGGATCTCTCAAATCCCGCTTCCCTGGGGAGGTTGCCTCCCTTTCCCTTCCTTAGGTGTTGACGGCCTCGAGGTTCACGGCGGTGACCTCTATGCATCAGAAGACCTGGGTTCCTCCTTTCTCATAGCCGAGCTCCTGACCCGCCTGCATCTTTCCTCATGTACTTCACGGCGGATTCCCTCCCTCACTCCCCATTGCAGGGTGCCCCGCACCAGAGGGTGCGGGGCGTTTGTATTACTTTTTGTGTTACTTTTGTCGATACATCCGCTCGTAGTACTCCTCGAGCATCCGCTTCACGTTGAAGCGGTCCTTGGTGGTGAGGATGCTCTGCCGCATCATCTCCACCCACTTCCCCCTCTGTTCGTAGTAGGTGGGGATCACCTCTCCGGTGAGTACCCGGTAGAGGGCCTCGGTGTCGTGCCTGTCGTGTGCCTCCACATCGGGGCTCGTGAAACCGTCACCGAACTGCCACCCGTTCACCCCGTGCTGGCAGGCCTCGGGCCACCAACCGTCGAGCGTGCTCAGGTTGAGCACACCGTTCATGGCCGCCTTCATCCCCGAGGTGCCGCTCGCCTCGAGCGGCCTGCGTGGATTGTTGAGCCACACATCCGCACCACGGGTGAGCATCCGACCTATGGTCATGTCGTAGTTTTCCAGGAACACCACCGCGTGGGGATAGGTCCTCGCCATCTTCACCAGATTGGCGACGATCCCCTTGCCCGTGTCGTCGAGCGGGTGGGCCTTGCCCGAGAAGACGATCTGGATCTTCCGTGCCTTGAGGAGCGGATCGATTACCTTGGGGTCGCTGAAGATGAGGTCGCTCCGCTTGTAGGGGGCTGCGCGCCGTGAGAAACCGATGAGCAGTGCATCGGGATCGAGCTCCACGCCGGTCCGTTCCTTCACGAAGGCGATGAGGGCCCGCTTGTTGTCCATGTGCGTCTCCCACAGGTCACCCGCACCCTCGGCCGCCCTTAGTATCCGCTCGTCCACCCAGGTGGGCAGGTGTATGGCATTGGTGATCCCGATGATCTGCGACCTCCCCTCCACACCTTCCCACATCCTGTTCGCGGTCTCGGCGTGGAGCTGGGCCACCGCATTGGAGATCCGAGAGAGCCGCAGGGCGGCAACCGTCATGTTGAAGGGAGCTCCACCCAGTCGCACGAGCTGCTCCAGGGTGAGGCCGTGGTTGGCACCCATGTACAGGAGCCGGTCGAGGTAGTGGGTCTCGTTCCCCTCCTTCACCGGGGTGTGGGTGGTGAAGACCACCTCCTCGCGCGTCGCCTGCACCGCCTCCTCGAAGCCCATGCCCTTTTCCATCTTCTCGCGGATAAGCTCGAACGCCGCGAAGACCGCATGTCCTTCGTTGAAGTGGTACACGTCCACCTCCATCCCGAGGGCGCGCAGGGCCCTCACGCCCCCTATACCCAGCACCATCTCCTGGGCGATCCGTTCCTCGCCGAACCACCCGTAGAGCTGGCCCGTGATCCACCTGTCCTCGTTCTCGGGGAGATCCGTGTCGAGCAGGTAGAGGGGCGCGTTCCCGAAGCAGTCCACGAGCCAGACCTTGCACCACACATCCCTCCGGCGGATCCTCACCTTCACCTTCACGCCCGTATCCTTGAGGAAGTCGTAGCGATAGTTCTTGTAGGCATCGTAGGGTCTGCCGTCCTCGTCGATGAGCTGATCGGTGTAGCCCTGCTTCCAGAGGATCCCGATCCCCACGATGGGGTAGCCGTGATCCTTCGCGCCCTTCAGGTAGTCACCGGCCAGGATGCCGAGCCCGCCGGCGTAGATCTTGAACTCCGATGAGAGGCCGTACTCCATGGAGAAGTACGCCACACGCGGTAGTGATCGGTCGCTCATTACATCCTCCTCGATGGTATAGGGCCAGTATACCCCGACCTCCACATTAATGCAAGCGTTTGCATGAATGCATGTGTGTATGGAGGAGCCCCTTCCCACTACCGGCTCTCCGGATACTGGACCGGGATTCGTATCGGAAGGGCGTGCCCGCCCCCGTCTCCACCTCACCCGATGAAGACGTAGCGCATCCCGGTTCCGGCCGGCCGGGCCGTCTCATGTTTCGATCGTGGGGAAGAGTCCGAAGTACACCAGGAATGCGCCAAGGGACACCAGCGTATACAATGTGAGGGTGGTGTTGATCCTGCCCTGCTCTTCTTCGTGTCCCTCTCCCATGAAGATGGGGAACATAGGGGGGAGGGAGGAGGACGAAGAGGGCCGTGCTGTAACCGGATGGTAGATCCAGCCATCTTTTGAAGACGAACCGGCTGAGTGCAAAGAACAGGATGAGGACTGTCGGGAAGCGGACCGCGAGGGTTCTGAATGCCAGATGGAACCCGAGTGGAGAGAATTCGAGTCCTGCCCCAATACCAGCAGGATGAGAGGTCCGGTCATGCCCGAGATCATCTCCAGCATGCGGATGATGCCGGCCGAGACGGGTGCTCCTTCCAGTGGAATCCGAAGCCCCAGGAGGTTCGCCGTGAGGCCAAGCACTATCCCGATGATCACAGGGGATGTCATGAACGAGACGGTGGTCCTGCCGAGTCCTCTTCTTCCACCCGCTGTGCCGATGAGTGCAGGGACGAAGATGAACCAGATGAAGAGCTCGTGGCCCAGATTCGTCACTGCGATGAGAGGGATGTGCTCCTCCCCGTAGGCCACGCTGAAGACCCCGAAGGCGAACATGCCGTATTCGAAACCGCTCATGAGAAACGGCGCGAAGGTTCCCTTCCCTCCTATGGGCTCCATCTTCCGCAGGAAAAAGAGCAGGAGATTCAGGGCGAAGATCAGGACCACCACCAGGGTCAGCCGAGGGTCCAGCTCGATTCGGAGAAACGAAACGAGCGCGGATCGTTATTCCTGATCCCTCCGGCTCCTCATCCCAGCAGTTCCTCTACCTCTTTCTGCGTGAGGGCGCGACGGATGGTGTTGATGCCTTCGTCGGTGCGCACCAGGATGGGATCCTTGAGCCGGTGGCCCCGGTCGTCGAAGAGTATCTTCACCACAGGACATCGGGGGTTCTCAGGGTTCGACTCCACCACCAGGCCCTTGGCGCCGGACTGGAGCATCACGTACGAGCCGATGGGGTAGAGCGAGAGCATGAAGATGAGCGACCTGAGGAGCATTTCGTCGTACCACTTGCCGGCGCGTTTCATCATATCGAGGAGACTCGTGTGTCCTTCGGCCGGTGGACGATAAGGACGCTCCGCGGTGAGCGCGGCGTAAGTGGAGCATATCCCTATGATCCGGGCGGCCACGGAGATCTGATCGCCCTTGAGGCCGCGGGGATAGCCCGAGCCATCCATGTGCTCGTGATGCTCGAGCACGGCAAGGCAGACGGGAATCGGGAACCCGAACGAACGCAATGTCTTGTAGGCGATCACCGGATGGGCGGTGATCGCGCGTTTCTCCTCCGGGGTGAGCACCCTGTTCGAGAGGTAGAGCTGGGGCGGAAGCCGGATCATCCCTATCTCGTGGAGCAGGGCGGCGGTCACGAGGTCGACCAGTTTGAACTGGGGGATCTGGAGGCGCAGCCCGAGTCCCGCCGCGAGGATGGCTGTCTTGGCGGAGTGGACGATGAGGTAGTTGCGCCGGGGATCGTCCATCTCTTGGATCCTGAAGATGAACGGCTGGTGGACGCGGACGGCGGTGATCACCTCCTTAGCCTTGTCGGCAACCGTGCCGGGGTTGAGTCGCTGGTTGTTGAGAAACGCGGAATAGGTCTTCTCGCAGAAGGTCACGAGATCCGAGAAAAACTCCCGCACCGCCTGCAGCGTCTTCTGCTCGGTGGCGTCGACCACGAGGGATGGTGCCTCCTGTCTGGTTCCCCCTTCTCCTTCCTCTGCAGGGTGTATCCCCCCTGGTGGACTGTCCGAGAGACTGCCGTTGCTCCACACGGTGAGAAATCCCCATCGCAGGAGACGGTTGATGAGCTCCGATGAGATAGGCACCTCAGGAGGGAGGAGGATGTATTCCTCGTCCAGGTACAGGTCGTCCGAACAGTAGCTATCGGGTTTGAGATCTTTCACCGGGATCTGTTTCATCTTCTGTTGACCGCCCCATGGGGTATACGTTACACTCTCTTTCATTATAGGAGAAAACACGGTGAAATTTAAGGTCCTTTTTCTTGCCTTCGTCGGCGTGGTGGTCCTCGCATCCCTCCTCCTCGTGTTGCTCCCCTTCTGGATGCTCGGCTGGGAGTATGCCGTGTCCTTCTGGTCCTCGTACTGGTACCTGCTCGCGGGGTTTCTCCTCCTCCTCGTGCTCCTTGTGGTGTTCTATACGAGGAACCGTCTGTTCTTTTCCTATCTAGAGGAAGAACAGTGGGATGCCCTCTACGAGCTCCTCTCGAACCGGATCTTCAAGCTGAGGCGGGTCTCCCGGGGGGACGTGCAACTCTATCTCACGCTCGCTGCCATGAGGGGGGACTGGGAGGCCATTCGGAGGCTCGATGTCTTTCTCGAAGAGGTGAATCCCGCGGTACACCGGACGTTTCTCCTCGAACTCGGACTTCCCCTGATACTCTCGAACGAAGGCGAGGCGATACGGGATCACTATGCGAACGCTGTCGGGCGACTCAAAGGCGCCGACAGGGAGTGGTCACAGTGGTTCCACGGCTACGGACTCATCCTCTGCAACGAGTACGAAGAGGCGGAACGGGTGTTCCTCTCTCTCCTCGACGGGGGAAGGAACCCCGCCGTCCGTCTGCTCTCGTTCCATGCCCTCAGCGAGTTCTTCCCCAAGGACGAGGAGCGACGGACGCTCCTCGAAGAGAAGAGGGAAGCCTTTCTCCGTGCCGTACCCAGGTCCGCCCTGAGACGTTACCTCGATGGACACAGGGAGGAGCTTGTGGTACTTATCATGAACAAACTCATAGCCGATGCGGTAGAACGGGTGTACGTATGAAACAACTGTTCCAGAAGTCGCACAAGCTCGACGACGTGTGTTACGAGATCCGCGGGCCTGTCATGGACGAGGCGAGACGGATGGAGGAGGAGGGATTCCAGATCCTCAAGCTCAACATCGGGAACCCTGCGCCGTTCGGATTCAACACCCCGGACGAGATCCTCCACGACATCATCATCAATCTGCCGAACGCGCAGGGGTACGGAGACAGCAAGGGTATCTTTCCCGCCCGGAAGGCGGTGATGCAGTACTACCAGGCCAAGGGGGTGTTCGACGCCGACACCGACTATATCTTCATAGGCAACGGCGTGAGCGAGCTCATCTCCATAAGCCTCCAGGCCCTCCTCAATCCCGAGGACGAGGTGCTCATCCCCGCTCCGGACTATCCCTTGTGGACTGCGGTCACCCGTCTGGCGGGTGGCAGACCGGTACACTACATCTGCGACGAGGAGAGTGACTGGATACCCGACATAGAGGACATACGGCGGAAGATCACTTCGCGCACGAAGGGCATCGTGGTCATCAACCCCAACAACCCCACGGGTGCGGTCTATCCTCGGGAGGTGCTGGAGAAGATCTACGAGATCGCCTGTGAACACAACCTGGTGATCTTCTCGGACGAGATCTACGAGAAGATCATCTATGACGAGGATGCGAGGGCCGCATATTCCCCCATGTCGCTCATCGCCGAGGATGCCCTGTGTCTCACCTTCAACGGCCTCTCGAAGGCCTACCGGGCCGCCGGACTCCGTGCGGGGTGGCTCATGATCAGCGGCAAGAAGCGGCCGCTCGCCAAGGACTACATCGAGGGGATCTCGCTCCTCTCGAGTATGCGCCTGTGCAGCAACATGACCGCCCAGTTCGGGATCCAGACCGCCCTCGGCGGGTATCAGAGCATAGACGACCTCGTGAGACCGGGCGGCAGGCTCTACGAGCAGCGGAACCTCTGCTACGAGCTCCTCAACCAGATTCCGGGGGTCTCGTGTCGCAAGCCGAAGGGTGCCCTCTACTGCTTCCCGAAGCTCGATGCCGAGCGCTTCGGCATCGAGAGCGACGAGCTGTTCGTGCTCGATTTCCTGAGGGAGAAGAAGGTCCAGGTGGTGCAGGGCACGGGGTTCAACTGGCCGCACCCCGACCACTTCAGGATCGTGTTCCTTCCCGACAAGGACACGCTTCGGGACGCCATCGGGCGCCTGGCCGATTTCCTCGCGGATTACCGCCAGAACGGGGCGGGGGTGGCCTAGACGCTCACACGCCCGGAGGACGGCACCACCTGCCCGGCTTCCCGGTGCGTTCCCTCGCCTTGACCCTCGTTCGAGGCTCACTTATAATCCCTTACACATCTTCGACTTCTGGAGTGTCCATGAGCGTCCGAGTACGGTATGCGCCCTCGCCCACCGGGCTTCAGCACATAGGGGGGCTCCGCACGGCCCTGTTCAACTACTTCTTCGCCCGCTCGCAGGGGGGTACCTTCATCCTCCGGATAGAGGATACCGACAGGGAGCGCTACGACGAGCGGGCCCTCCAGGACCTGTTCGAGACCTTCGAGTGGCTCGGTATCACCTGGGACGAGGGACCGGGCAAGGGCGGACCATATGGTCCGTACTTCCAGTCGGAGCGGAAGGAACTCTATCAGGAGCACGCCCGTCTCCTCGTCGAACAGGGACATGCGTACCGCTGCTTCTGCACTCCGGAGCGCCTGGAACAGCTGAGAAAGGAACGGGGAAAGGGACGTGCCACCGGCTATGACCGGCACTGCAGGAAGCTCCCCCCCGATGAGGTGGAGCGGCTCCTCGCCGAAGGGAGGCCCCACGTCATCCGGTTCAAGGTGCCCGTCGAGGGGAGCACGGTCTTCGAGGACTACCTGCTGGGGAGGGTGGAATACCCCAACGCGGACGTCAACCCCGATCCGGTGCTCCTCAAGTCCGACGGGTTTCCCACCTACCATCTGGCCAACGTGGTGGACGACCACCTCATGCGCATCACGCACATCCTGAGGGCCCAGGAATGGATCCCCTCGACACCGCTCCATGTCCTCCTGTACCGGGCCTTCGGGTGGGAACATCCTGTCTACTGTCACCTTCCCATGGTCCTCGGTCCCGACGGCCAGAAGCTCTCGAAGCGTCATGGCGCCACGAGCGTGCAGGAGTTCCGGAGGATGGGGTACCTTCCGGAGGCCGTCGTCAACTACGTCTCCCTCCTGGGGTGGGCCTACGACGACTCCAGGGAGCTCTTCACGCGGGAGGAGCTCGAGCGGGTCTTCACCCTGGAGAAGCTCAACAAGTCCCCTGCGGTCTTCGACTACAAGAAGCTCGAGTGGTTCAACGGCGTCTACATCCGTGCGAAGACCGATGAGGAACTGTTCGCCCTCCTCCTCCCCGTCGCAGAGGAGACGGGGCTCCTCCCGAGCCCTCCCACCGATGAGGAGAAGGAGAAGCTCAGGCTCGCGGTGCCCATCGTCAAGGAGCGCCTCAAGGTGCTCCGCGACGTGAAGGACCTCCTCTGGTTCCTCTTCCACGAGGTCCCCGAGTACGAGCCGGCTCTCCTGGTGCCGAAGAAGCTCGACCCGCCTGCTACGATGAGGATCCTCACCGCCCTCAAGGAGGAGCTTTCAGGCTACTGGACGCGTACCGACGAGGAGAACGAACAGAGGATGCGGGCCCTCGCGGAACGGATGGGGATCAAGCTGGGACAGCTCCTCATGCCCCTCAGGGTGGCCGTCACCGGCTCCACGGTCTCTCCACCCCTCCTCGAGTCCATACGGCTCCTGGGAGCGGAGGAGACGTTGCAGAGGATCGACCGCGCACTTGAAAAACTTTCATCGCTCACGGAAGGAGAGTAGACATGGCACAGGTGACCCTCGATACCATCGTGTCGCTCTGTAAGCGCCGCGGATTCGTGTTTCAGTCGAGCGAGGTCTACGGTGGACTCTCGTCGGCATGGGACTATGGTCCACTTGGTGTGGAGCTCAAGAACAACATCGAACGCTTCTGGTGGAACGAGATGGTCCGGAAACGCCGGAACATCGTGGGACTCGATGCCGCCATCCTCATGCACCCCAAGGTGTGGGAGGCCTCGGGCCATGTGGAGAACTTCCATGACCCTCTCGTGGATTGCAAGGAGTGCAAGGCCAGGTTCAGGGCCGACCAGATAGATCTCTCGGCCCCCTGTCCGGAGTGCGGCGCGAAGGACTCCTTCACCGAGCCGCGCCAGTTCAACCTCATGTTCAAGACCCACCTGGGGCCGGTCGAGGACGAGAGTACGGTGGTCTACCTGCGGCCCGAGACCGCCCAGGGTATCTACGTGAACTACAAGAACTGCCTGCAGTCGAGCAGGCTCAAGGTTCCCTTCGGGATCGCCCAGGTGGGCAAGGCCTTCAGGAACGAGATCGTGACCAAGAACTTCATCTTCCGCACGTGCGAGTTCGAGCAGATGGAGATGCAGTTCTTCGTGCACCCCTCCGAGGACAAGAAGTGGTTCGACTACTGGAAAGCGGAGCGCATGGAGTACTACAGGAAGATGGGGGTTCGGCCTGAGAAGCTCAGGTTCCACCAGCATGGACCGGACGAGCTCGCCCACTATGCCAAGGAGGCGGTCGACATCCAGTACGAGTTCCCGTTCGGATGGAGGGAGCTGGAGGGGGTTCACAACCGCACGGACTACGACCTGAGCCGACACTCACAGTTCTCGGGGAAGGACCTCTCGTACTTCGACGACGAGACGAGGGAGCGATACATCCCCTACATCATCGAGACTTCGGCGGGACTCACCCGCAGCGTGCTCATGGTGCTCTCCGATGCCTACGATGAAGAGGAACTCGAGAACGGGGAGAAACGTACGGTGCTCAGGTTCCATCCTCTCATCGCCCCGATCACCGTGGCGGTGTTCCCGCTCATGAGGCGTGATGGGCTCGATACCTATGCCCAGAACCTCGAGGAGGAGCTGAGGGACCACTTCAACACCTTCTACGACGAGAGCGGGGCCATAGGCCGCAGGTACAGGAGGCAGGACGAGGTGGGGACTCCCTACTGCATCACCGTAGACTACCAGACCCTTAAGGACGACACCGTCACCCTTCGGTATCGGGATTCGATGGAGCAGGTGCGGATTCACAGGAACGAGATCGTGTCGGCTGTTCAGCAGGCCATCAGGGAGTACAGGAGGGTCGGCACATGAGCGACGCCCTCCCGCTTCTTGCCGAACGCGGCCTGGTGAAGCAGTGCACCGACCTCGAAGGGCTCGGGGCCCGTATGCAGGAGGGCCCCGTCACCTTCTACCTGGGGATCGATCCCACGGGTCCGAGCCTCCACGCGGGACACCTCGTCCCCCTCTTCGCTGCCACGCACCTGGTGAACGCGGGGCACCGTGCCATCATCCTCATAGGCGGGGGCACGGCCCGCATAGGGGATCCCTCGGGCAAGACCGAGATGCGCAGGATCCTCTCCGTGGAGGAGATAGATCGCAACGCCCGGGCCATCCAGGCCCAGATAGAGCGTTTCTTTCCCGTGGACGGGAAGCGGGCCCTCATGCTGAACAACGCCGAGTGGCTCGCCGAGCTCAACTACATCGACTTCCTCCGGGAGATCGGACGACACTTCTCGGTGAACCGGATGCTCAGTTTCGAAACCTACAAGGCGCGCCTCGAGACCGGCCTCTCGTTCATCGAGTTCAACTACCAGCTCCTCCAGGCCTACGATTTCCTGGTGCTCAACGAGCGCTACGGTTGCACCCTCCAGATAGGCGGGGACGACCAGTGGGGCAACATCGTGGCCGGGATCGACCTCATACGGAGGGTGAGGGGAGAGGAGGCCTATGGCCTGACCATGCCCCTGGTCACCCGCTCGGACGGGAAGAAGATGGGGAAGACCGAGAAGGGAGCCCTGTTCCTCGATCCCTCCATGGTGAGCCCCTACGAGTTCTTCCAGTATTGGAGGAACGTGCCGGATCAGGACGTGGCTACGTTCCTCAAGTACTATACCTTCCTTCCGATCGACGAGATAGCGAGCCTCACGGCCCACACGGACGAGCGGA
Organism: Spirochaeta thermophila DSM 6192; assembly: GCF_000147075.1. Classification (NCBI taxonomy): domain Bacteria; kingdom Pseudomonadati; phylum Spirochaetota; class Spirochaetia; order Winmispirales; family Winmispiraceae; genus Winmispira; species Winmispira thermophila. The sequence continues at coordinate 1,563,414 of NC_014484.1, read as the reverse complement.
TCAACCTGGCCAAGGAGCGGCTCGCCTACGAGCTCACCGCGCTCATCCACGGCAGGGAAGAGGCCGACAAGGCACTCGAGGCCTCCCGGGCGGCATTCGGGAAGGGGGGGCAGGATCGTTCCTCCATCCCCTTCGTGGAGATCCCACGGGAAGAGCTCGAGCACGGTATCGGTGTGGTGGAGCTTTTCGTGAAGACCGATCTCTGCGCTTCCAAGAGCGAGGCCCGCCGTCTCATCTCCCAGGGCGGCGCCTACATCGAGGGCGAACAAGTGAAGGATCTGGAGCAGGTGGTGAGGTTGCAGGATGTGCCCGAGGCGGGGGAGCTCCTCCTCCGGGCGGGCAAGAAGCGATATTTCAGGGTCGTGGTGAGATGAATGGAGGAAGATGGGGGAGGGGACGAGGCTTCGTGTTCGTCGTGGCCGGGGCGTTCCTTCTCTGGAAGGTGGTGTCCCTCGTCGCGGGAAGCCCGTTGATCGTCCCTTCTCCCGAAGAGGTGGCGCTGAAGGTGGTGGGGATCCTCCGGGATCCCCACTTTCTTTCCCACGTGGCCGTGACCACTCTCAGGGCCCTGGGAGGGTTCGCGTGTGCCCTGGCCGTAGGTGTGGGGCTCGGAGTGCTCGGGGGGATCTCCGGCGGTCTCGGTCTGCCCCTCAGGGCTGCTGCGGTGGTGCTCCAGTCGGTGCCCGTGGTCTCGGTGATCCTCATCCTCCTCATCTGGGTGGGGAGCGCCCTCACACCTTTCTGGGTGGGACTCGCCATGGCATTCCCCATCATCCTGATCACCACGCTGGAGGGAATGGAGGCGGCCCCGGTGGATCTGCTGGAGATGGCGAGGGCCTTCGGGCTTTCCCGCAGGGTTCAGATCACCAGGATCTATATTCCCTCGCTGATACCTTTCGTCCTGGCCGGGGCGCGCTCGGCGCTGAGCCTCGTCTGGAAGGCGGTCATCGCTGCAGAGGTGATCGCCTTCCCCTCCTCGGGGGTGGGGACGGCCCTCTACACCGCCAAGCTCTTCATCGATACCCCCGGGGTCTTCGCCTGGACCTCGATCGGGGTGGTCTTGAGCGGGCTCTCCCACCTGCTGCTCGGCCTCGTCTCCAGGAGGGTCTTCTGGGGAGGGATGCGGTGAGTGGGATCAGGCTCGAAGGCATACGCGTGGCCTTTCCAGGAAGGCTCGTGTTCGACGACTTCAGCCTCACGATTCCCGAGGGGAAGATCACCTGTCTCATGGGACCCTCAGCCTGCGGCAAGACCACCCTCCTCAGGGTCCTCGCAGGACTCCTCGCGCCCCAGGCGGGTCGGTGCACCGGACTCCCCGCCGGCCCTGTGAGTATGGTCTTCCAGGAGCCGAGGCTCCTTCCCTGGGCCACGGTGAGGGAGAACATCGCTCTCGTGCTTCCACCACACGAGGGGGAGGGAACGATGGTCGAGCATCTCATGGAGGAACTGGGCCTTGCCCCCTATGCGGGCGCCTATCCCCACCAGCTCAGCGGAGGACTCAAACAACGCGTGGGCCTCGCCCGCGCCCTCGCCTTTCCCTCGCCGCTCCTCCTCATGGACGAGCCCTTCCTCTCGCTGGACCTCGTGCTCCTCTCGAAGACGCTGCGGGTCTTCCACCGACTGTGGAAGGAACAGCCCCGTACCACCGTGCTGGTGAGCCACAGGCTCGAGGAGCCCCTCCTTCTTGCAGACCACGTGCTCATACTGGGGGGAAATCCGACCCGTGTCTTGGCCATCCTCGATCATCCGGCCCCTCACGGAGTGGAGGAGATGACGGATCCGCGCCTCCTCCCCCTCGAGCGCGGGATACGGCGTGCCCTCGCCTCGATTGAGGAGTCCCGTACTAGCGGGCGAACTTCGCCATCTTGAGCGAGAGCACCGCGTACCCCGAGGAGAGGTCCTCCTGCTGAACCACCACGTGGGAGGGCAGTTTGAGCTTCACGTTGGTGAAGTTCCAGATCCCCTTGATGCCGTGGTCCACGATGATTTCGGCCACTTCCTGTGCAACCTCGGGCGGCACGGTGAGGATGGCCATCTCGAAGTCCTCCTTTTCCTTTACCGCTGCGAACTCCGAGAGGGGGTGGATCCTCGTGCCGTGCACCACCTTGCCGATCTTCGAAGGATCCACATCGAAGGCCGCGGCGATGTGCAACTTGTGCCTCTTGAGCTCCTGGTATCCCAGGAGGGCCTGTCCCAGATTACCCGCTCCCACGAGACAGGCGAACTGGTCGATGTCCCATCGGAGGAATCGCTCTATGGCGTGGATGAGTTCCTGGACAGGGTACCCGAGCCTGGGTTTCCCCATGATACCTGTGAGGGCCAGGTCCTTTCGCACCTGTATGGCCTCGAGCTCGAGTTCCTGTGCGATGTAGGTTCCGGAGATGTATTCCCTGCCTTCCTCCGCCGCTCCTTTCACCACTTGAAGGTACGATGGAAGCCTCCGGATACTCGGTACATTGAGCAGCTTGTGTCGCTTCACGCTTTCCTCCACACGGGTCGAGTGAAATTTATGACGTTTATTATATGCTGAACAGGGGAAAAAGAAAAGACTGAATAATTTTCTATACAAAAAAAAAAAAACAGGGGAACGTGAGGCGTTCCCCTGTGTGATACCGAGAGGTCGCTCACAGGGCCTCGAGAGTCTCGTTGTAGCGTCGTTCGACTTCCTCCCAGTTCACCACGTTCCAGAAGGCGGCGATGTAGTCGGGCCTCCTGTTCTGATACGAAAGATAGTAGGCGTGTTCCCAGACGTCCAGGCCCAGGATGGGGATGAAGCCGTCCAGGTAGGGGCTGTCCTGGTTGGGGGTGGAGTACACCTGGAGCGTACCATACGCGTTCACCACGAGCCAGGCCCAGCCGCTCCCGAATCTGGTGGCGGCCGCCTTGGTGAAGGCTTCCTTGAAGGCGTCGAACGAACCGAAGGTTGAGACGATGGCCTTGCCGACCGCACCCTGGGGCGTGCCTCCGCCTTCGGGCGAGAGGACGGTCCAGAAGAGGCTGTGGTTCGCATGCCCGCCGCCGTTGTTGCGGACCGCGGTCTGCACCTCCTCGGGAAGGCTCTTGAGATTCCTGAGAAGAAAGACCAGGTCTTTGTCCTTTGCAAAGGGCGCCTTTTCGAGCGCGGCATTGAGGTTGTTCACGTACCCGGCATGGTGCTTGGTGTGGTGTATCTCCATGGTCCGGGCGTCTATGTGAGGCTCGAGTGCATCGTAGGGATAGGGAAGTGAGGGGAGTGTGAAGCTCATAGGATTCCTCCTGATTCCGTATTTATTACTAAAATAATCATGTTTTGTTCGAACAGCAAGGCCCCGTTCGGACTTTCGGTGTTGACATGCGTTCCGGCTTCCATGTTTAATGTAGAGAGTGATATGGTACGAGGAGGTGACGAGATGAGACGTTCCATGCTGGCAGGAGGGCTGCTCCTGCTTCTTCTTTTCTCGGGATGCGAGAGGCTCGAACGGAGGAGCGAGGAGCCTGCGGCCACCGGTGGAGAGCCCGTGGCGAGCGCCCAGGCGGAAGGCGTGCCCTCGAGGGACATCCCGCGGGAGGAGGCGCCCGCCGTGGTCTTGGAGGCCGTGAGTATCTGGGACAGTCTCGACAAGGGCAAGAAATCCCTCGCTACGGCCACCGTGGGTGAGCGGCTCACCTTCCTGGGGGAGATCAAGGAGGGAGTTTCCTCCAGCGGCAACAAGCTGGAGTACGCCCTCGTACGCCTCTCCGACGGTACCCAGGGCTGGGCGTACACCGGATACCTCGCACTCAGGGCGACATTGGGGGTGATCACCAAGAAGGTGGACTACTACCAGAGACCCACCACCCTTCTACCCTCGGGGCAGCTCGAGCCCTTCACCCTCATCGGAATCGGTGAAAAGAAGGAGGAGGGAAGACAGCAGATCTACTTCTTCGAGACTTCCCGCAATGTGGTGAGGGAGGCGTGGGTCATGGAGGGGTTCTCGGACAGGGACGTGGACCTCAGGCTCACGGCACGCTACTTCCTCATCCTGCGGGATGAGGACCTCCCGCCCGAAGAACGGTATCAGAAGATCCTGGAGCTCGCTCAGGAATCCCAGGCCGAGCCGGTCTCGGCGGATCTCGTGGATTCGCTCCAGGTGAAACTCGACGAACTCTCGCAGGAGCTCGCCGAAGAGGCAGAAGAGACGCCTACTCCCGAGCCTTCTCCGGAGACGACGGCCTCTTCTATGTGAGGGGCCTTTCTGGTACCCTGGCGTCGTGGAACGCCTGGTACGCCTGCAGGTCATCTTCCTGGCCCTCCTCTCTCTCGTTGCGATAGGGGGGGTGCTCCACATCACCCAACAGGTGGTGCTCCCCCTCGTGATCGCGGCTCTGCTCTCGTTCATCCTTGCACCGCTCGTCGTACGCATGCATCGTGCGCGTATCCCCTATTTCCTCGGGATCACCGTGGTGATGCTCCTTCTCGTGCTCATCATCGCAGGGCTCGGCACGCTGCTGTCGTCCAGCCTCTACTCGCTCATACGTGAGTATCCCCGCTACCAGACGAGGTTCATCGGTCTCTACAACACCCTGGTGGATCGTTTCCACCTGAGGGAGTGGCTCTTCAACGACCTCTCGTGGGTGCGGACCATAGGGAGTTACCTCGTAGGCCTTTCCGGCCGCCTGGTGGAATTGGTGACCTACACCGTCCTGGTGCTCCTCTTCCTCCTCTTCCTCCTTCTGGAGTGGCGGCACCTCCCCCGGAAGATGCTGAGGGCCCTCAGGAGGGGGCTCACCGCCCGGATCGCCCGTATCCTTGAGCACATCTCGGAGCAGATCTCCCGTTACCTCGCGGTGAAATTCTTGATCAGTCTCGCCACCGGATTGCTGGTCTGGGCGGCCTATTCGCTCATCGGTCTCGACTTCGCCTTCATATGGGGGCTTCTCGCCTTTCTCTTCAACTTCATCCCCAATATCGGGTCGGCGGTCGTGTGGGGCCTCTCCTCCCTCTTCGCCGTGATCCAGTTCTATCCGGACTGGCAGCACCCTCTCCTCGTGTCCGGGAGCATGATGTTCATCCAGATGGTGATGGGGAACCTCCTCGAACCGAAGCTCGCGGGTGAGCAGCTCAACTTGAGTCCGGTGGTGGTCCTCTTCTCGCTCCTCTTCTGGGGCTGGCTCTGGGGGGTGGCGGGGATGTTCATCGCCGTACCCCTCACCGTGATCGTGAAGATCGTGTGTGAGAACATCCCCCAGCTGAAGGCCGTGAGCATCCTCATGGGGACGGCCTCGAGACGGGACCGTTCACGAGACGGGCGGGCATGAATCCGCGGACGCTGTTGATCAGATGGATCCTCCCTTGCGCAAGGTCTTCCACTCTGAGCGGGCGCACCCTGATCTTTCCCCTTGCGAGGAGGTGCGCACGGTAGACACCGGGGAGGAGACCGTCCTCCTCGGGAGGGGTGAAGAGTACGCCTCCCACCTCCAGAAGGATGTTCGCGAAGCCGGTCTCGGTGACGAAGCCTCGGGTGTTCCAGTAGAGGAGATAGCGACTCCCCGCGTGTTCCTCCATACGGGTATAGAAGGGGCGGAAGGTGGTCTTGTGCCGGAGCCACCACCAGGAGGGATCCACGGGCTCGGGCGAGAGGACGAGGGGGACGGGGAGTGGGGGAGCGCCGGCGGAAAGCGGCTCATGACCGGTCTCGAGCCTGCCGTCGGGGTGGAGGAGGAGGCGCACCTTTGCAGGGTGCGCGAGCGTGGAGGTGTAGTCCTCGAGGGCCTTTCGTGTCAGGGAGAGGCAGAAGGGGTATCGGAGGATCCGGGCGCTCCGTTCGAGCCGTGCGAGGTGCTCTTCGAGAAGCCACAGCCCTCCCCCGGGCGTCCACCTCAGGCTCTCGAGGAGGGGAGGATGCTCCTGGAGAGACGAGCATTCCTCCGACGGGGGCGTGTGTCCCTCTGGATGAGTCGGCATGGGCTACTCCGGTACGGGATATCGTAGCACCGGCGGGCGTCTTGCACCAGGGGTGAAGGACGCAGGCAGCGGTGTGGTACGCATGGTGCCGTGAGGATCGCCGGGGAATTGATATTGGGTTTAGTGCACGTGGAATTTGCGGAATTCCGGAAACAGTGGTATCACCTTTGGGGGCACGAAGGGGGCCTACAGGGGGAGGCGAGAGGCCTCCCCAGGGCTCCCACCTTCAGGAGGGCCTCGAGGTATTCTTCGCCCGGATCCGAGTCCCACACGATGCCTCCGCCTGTACCGTAGTACCAGCGCGGCCCGTCCTTCACGAGGGTACGGATCGCCACGTTGAAGAGGGCCGTCTCCCTGCTCCAGAATCCCACGGTACCGGTGTACACCCCACGGGGGGAATGTTCCTCGCGTGCGATGATACTCATGGTGCTCGCCTTGGGGGCTCCGGTGATGGATGCGCAGGGGAAGAGTGCCTCGAGGATCCGGGGGATCGAGGCAGATGTCCGCGCCCTCACGGTGCTCACCATCTGGTGGGCATAGGGAATGGTCCTGATGGAGAAGAGGTGCGGAACCTCCACCGTGCCGATGGCGGCGATCTTCCCGAGATCGTTGCGGATCATGTCCACGATCATGAGATTTTCGGCCCGGTTCTTCTCGCTCGTGTGGAGTCGGTGGACGAGGTGGGCGTCTTCGTCCGGGTTCGTCCCTCGACGGGAGGTGCCTTTCATGGGTTCGCACTCGACGAGGTCTCTGTGTTTCCGGAAGAAGAGCTCGGGCGAGAACGAGAGTACCGCGTGATCCCCGGCTTCCACATAGGCGCTGTAGGAAGGCGCGCTTCTGTTCACCAGGGAAAGAAAGAGGGAGAGGGGATCCGAAAGAGACCGGCCTTCGAGTCTGAAGGTGTAGTTCACCTGGTACGTGATGCCTGCCTCGAGGGCTTCTTTTATCCTCGAAAGGTGGAAGAGATAGGTCTTCTCGTCGAGTTCCGGGGTGAGGGAGGGGGGCTCGATCCGTCGCGGAGGGGGAAGCGGGACATGCTCCGGAGGGTCGAATATTCCCACGCAGAGGAGCGGTCCACGAGGAGGGTGGATCCTGAAGGCTGGGTCGAAGGCCGGGGCGGCCTCGTACGCGAGCCAGCCCGCAGCGTACCGATGTGAGCGTTGTATCTCGTAATCGGCCTCTTCGAGCACCTGCGGGATCGAGGCGAGGGCTTCGGGGCCTACCACCAGGACGCCGAGGGGACGACGGAAGAGGAGCCAGGTATCGGACACGGGGTCGTGGAAGAGTGCACGCATCCTATCCTTCCGGAGTGAGGGACACGGGCGCCATTCCGGTGAGGTGCCGTGTGAGGAAGGGTCCGCCTGCGCTCAAGGTTCCTTCGAATCGTAGCATCACCCCGGTTGCAGGGTCGAACCAGTAGGTGCTCTTCCAGAAGGCGGAGAGCAGCCCGGCGAGCCGGATGGTGACCTTCAAGGCGCGGACCTCTTTTCCCATCACGGTGAGCGTCTCCTCCCCTTGTTTCCGGGCCTCCATCTCGTAGACCTCACCGGTGGCGGGACGCAGGGCATAGAAGGTGAACCTCTCCTGTGAGGATGCAGTGATGAAGGGGATGAGGCCGAACTCGAAGACCTGGATGAAGGGGAGGTCTTTCTTCAGGGTATGGGTCTTCTCTTCCCTCTCGGTATCCTGCTCCCTGAGGTAGTGGAGGACGCGCCTCTTTGGGTCCCATTGGGTGGTGATGCGGAGATCCCCGGCCTCGTACCTCCACAGGAGGGTGGAGGTCCCCGCATGCACGGCTTCCCACCGGGATTCGGTGCTTTCCACCTCGATGTCGAGGCGGCCGCCGTCCTCCACGACGCGGTAACGGACTTCCCACGAGCGGTCTCCTGCCGTGGTGTGGTAGGTGTAGAGGCCCGAGAGGGGATGGGCCGGCAGGAGCGCGCAGGTGAGGAGGAGAAATGCCGCATGCATGAGACGGTTCCGCATCGCCTCCCAGTATATCACGTTTCCTGGATCGTGCCAGCGCCCTTGCAAGGAGAGGGGTTCCTGTCTATAGTATGGCCGTATCTCAGGGTAAGGAGAGGGGCTCATGGAACGAAAGCGCATTCTCACGGGTGACAGACCGACGGGGAAGCTGCACCTGGGACACTATGTGGGTTCGCTCGCAAACAGGGTGAAGCTCCAAGACGAGTACGAGTGTTTCTTTATCATCGCCGACCTGCACATGCTCACCACGAAGCCGGAGAAAAAGGACGTCGAGGCGATCGCGGACAATGCGAGGGAGATGGTGCTCGACTACCTGGCGTGCGGGATCGATCCTGCGAAGTCGGTGATCTACCTGCAGTCCGCCGTTCCCGAGGTGTATGAGCTCAACCTCTTCTTCGAGATGCTTGTGACGGTCCCTCGTCTCCAGCGTATCCCGACGCTCAAGGAGATGGCGCAGGCGGCGCACCTGGAGGAGATGCCTCTGGGGCTCCTCGGGTATCCGGTGCTCCAGGCCGCCGACATCCTCCTCCCCCGGGCCCACGTGGTGCCGGTGGGGAAGGACAATGTGCCGCACGTGGAGCTCACCCGGGAGATCGCGCGCAGATTCAATTTCCTCTACGGAGAGGTCTTTCCCGTGCCCGACCCGCTGGTGGGCGAAGTTCCCACCCTGGTGGGGATCGATGGTGCGGCGAAGATGTCCAAGTCGCTCGGGAACGCCATCCTCCTCTCCGACGATCCTAAGACCGTAGAGAAGAAGGTATTCAAGATGTATACGGATCCGAACCGGGTGCGCGCGGATATACCGGGGAGGGTCGAGGGGAACCCAGTGTTCATCTATCACGATATCTTCAATTCCAACAAGGAGGAGGTGGAGGATCTCAAGCGTCGGTACCGGGAGGGGAAGGTGGGGGACGTGGAGGTGAAGGAGAAGCTCGCGAGGGCGCTCAATGCCTTCCTGGATCCCATCCGAGAGCGGCGTGAGTACTTCCGCCAGCAGACGGGTCTGGTGGACGAGATCCTCTACGAGGGGACCATGCGGATGCGGGAGGAGGGGAGGAAGACCCTCATCGAGGTGAGGAAGGCGATGGGGCTCGCCGGGGTGTGGAACAGGATAAGCCGGGGTGCGGAGCGGCGGAGAAAGAGGCAGGAGAAGGGGGGTACGGATGCGTAAGAGGCGTGAGTGCGCGCCGCCTGGGATCCGGGCGGCGATCTTCGATATGGATGGGACGCTCGTCAATTCCGAGGATGTGTATTGGGATGCGGACTGCGCCTTTCTCGATCGGTACGGGATCCCCCACGATGATGCCCTGCGCGAGTACATGATCGGGAGGGGGACGAAGGGGTTCATCGAGTGGATGCGTACGCAGAAGGAGATCCCCAGGTCCGATGAGGAGCTGGCAAGGGAGAAGATGGAGGTGTTTCTCGCACATGCGCGGGGCAGGGTGCAGGTGTTCCCCGAGATGCGGAGGTTGTTGGGGCTCCTTGAGGAGGCGGGGATGCCGTGTGCCCTGGCGTCGGGGTCGCCCCGTGGGATTATCGAGGTGCTGCTCGAAGAGACGGGGCTCGCGGGGTTCTTCCGGGTGGTGGTGTCGGCGGACGAGGTGGCGCGTCCCAAGCCGGCGCCGGATGTGTTCCTCGAGGCGGCGGGGAGGCTTGGGGTGGAGCCGGGTGGGTGTGTGGTCTTCGAGGACTCGGAGCCGGGGGTGCGGGCGGGGTTGGATGCGGGGATGGTGTGCGTGGCGATCCCCACGCTGGTGAAGGATCGCTACCCGGAGGTGTTCTACCAGGCGGATGTGTTGTTCGAAGGGGGGATGGGGGAGTTTTCCGCGGAGCGGGTGTGGGAGTGGCTGGGGTGTGGGGTGGGGGTGGGGAGGTAGGATGAGGCTGGGGTCGGCGGTGGTGAGGGGGTTCCAGGAGGAGGTGCTGGGGTTCCACCGGCGCGAGGGGCGTGATTTCCCGTGGCGGCGGACGCGTGATCCGTACGCGATCTTCGTCTCGGAGATGATGCTCCAGCAGACACAGACCTCCCGGGTGGTGGGCAAGTACGGTGAGTTCCTGGCGCGGTTTCCCTCGTGGGAGGTGCTCGCCGGGGCGAGGCTGGGGGAGGTGCTGGAGGTGTGGCAGGGGTTGGGGTACAACAGGCGGGCGAGGGGGGTGTGGGAGAGCGCCCGGATTGTGGTGGAGCGGTGGGGCGGGAGGCTGCCGGATGAGCCAGGGGTGCTGGAGGGGCTTCCCATGGTGGGGCCGTACACGGCGCGGGCCGTGGCGACGTTCGCCTACGGGCGGCCCTGTGTGTTTGTGGAGACGAATATCCGTACGGTGTTCCTCGATCGGTTCTTCCCGGGGAGGGAGGGGGTGAGGGATGCGGAGATCCTCCCGCTGGTTGAGGAGACCCTCTACCGGGATGATGTCCGCACGTGGTACTACGCCTTGATGGATCTGGGGGCGGCGATCAAGGCGCGGAGGGGGAATGCGGGGCGCAGGAGCGCGCACTACCGGCGCCAGGGGCGGTTCGAGGGGTCGGTGCGGCAGGTGCGGGGGGCGGTGTTGCGGGTGCTGGTGGGGAAGGGGGGCTGCGGGGTGGGGGATCTGGCGCGGGAGGTGGGGAGGGAGAGGGAGGTGGTGGAAGGGGTGGTGGAGGCGCTGGAGCGGGAGGGGCTGGTGGTGAGGGAGGGGGAGAGGGTGTACGTGCCGTGAGGGTTGAAGGGGAGGGGGCGAGGTACTATAGTTGAAGGAGAAGTGTTCAAGGAGGTGAGGTAATGAGTCTGCTCAAGGAGATCATCCTGCTGGTACTCGCCGTGGGGGTATGTCTGGGAGCGGGCTTCTTGGGTTCTTCCTTTACCATGCCCGCCATCGAGGGCTGGTACAGCACCATCCAGAAGCCCTCGTTCACCCCTCCCAACTGGTTGTTCGCCCCTGTCTGGACGGTCCTCTTCATCCTCATGGGAATCTCCGCCTATCTCGTGATCCGCACGGGCCTCTCGTACCAGGTCCGCCTCGTGGTACTCCTCTTTGTGGTGCAGCTCGTCCTCAATGTCCTCTGGTCGTTCTTCTTCTTTGCGCGGCAGAGCCCCGGTCTTGCGCTGGTCGACATCGTGCTCCTCTGGGTGGCCATCCTCGCCCTCATCGTGATGAGTGTGCGGATCGAGCGGTGGGCAGGCTATCTCCTCATCCCGTACCTGGTGTGGGTGAGCTATGCCACCGTGCTCAATGCGAGCATCTTCGTGTTGAACCGGGGCTAAGGCCGGCGGCGGCCTCCTCGTCCGCGCGTCGGATGAGGCCGTGCTGCCACTCCAGGAGGTAGTCGTAGAGTCCGGGGATATCGGCTCTCGCGTCGATCAGCACGCGGAAGAGCGGCTCGGTGCCCGATTTGCGCATCCACATGAAGGCGCACGGCTCTCCTTTTTCGTTTTTGAAGAGGATCCTCAGGCCCCCTTTCTGCGCGCCGGTGCGGAACGCGGGGCCGAAGCCCACCCTCGTCACGGTACCCTCGTGGTTGTGTTCCTCGAAGCCGGTGATGCCGAAGCGGCGCCGGAGCTCCTGAGCACGGCCCTCCCAGTCCGAGAGGAAGAGGCGCTCATAGGAGGCCTTGAAGGCCGCCTGATCGCTTGACCGGATGGTGAGCCGGGCCGCCTCCTCCCCCGTTCCGGTGGTGCGATAGGAGGGAAGCGAGGCGAGCACGTCGGCGAGGGTGAAGGAGGGCTCGTAGGGGATGCCACGGAGCGTGCACCATCGTCTGAAGAGGGCATAGGGCTCATCGCGCAAGGCGAGCAGCTTGAGCACCGAGCCGAGCGTGGCGAGGGGATCGCGTACCCGTGCCGGCCAGACGATGCTCCCCCCGTTCGACCCTTCCCCCATCACCCGCACCACCCACCCCTCGCGCCGCAGCTCCTCCGCCTTCCCCACCACGTGCGCCTCCCCCACCTCCGTCCGCACCACCTGCGCCCCGAACGCCCCCGCCACCTCCTCCACCCGCAGCGACGTCGGCCCGTTCGCCACCACCGCCACCCTGTGCCCCCGCACCCCGCCCGGCAGCACCGCATCCAGCCAGGCCAGCTCCCCCAGCACCGCCAGCGCGAACACCTCCTGCGCCCCCGGCACCCTCACCCCCACCCCCGGCGCCCCGTACACCAGGTTCCCCCTGTCGCCGTCGCAGTCCGGCACGTAGCCCAGCGCCTCGCACCCCCGCTCCTCCACCACCCCCCTCACCAGGTCCGCGCACATCTCCAGCGACTCCCCCTCGGGCAGGATCTCGTGGACGAACCCTCCGGGCGCTGCGTTGAAGAGACGCACCTCGCACCCTAGGTCCTCGAGCACATCCCTGTCCACGCTTGCCCCCCGGGCGCTCCCGTTCAGCTCCCCCACTATCACCGCCCCTCTCCTGCGCACCCCCTCCCCGAGCTCCGCCCACCTCCGGACCACCTCCTCCGCCTCCCCTCCCGTGATCACCCGGCGCACGAACCCCCCGTACGCCCTGAGCGCCCCTTCCTTCCACCTCGCCTCCTCCTCCCACACCCCCGGAGGCGCCTCTGCCCCGAGGAGCCCCGCTGCCTCCGTCTCGCCGAGCCCTCGTACCTCCTCCCTGAACCGCCGGATGAGCTCCCCCGCCTCCCTTGCTCCCAGCACCCCTCCCCTCGAGCCCACCTTAATCCCATTGTGCCCCACCGGGTTGTGGCTCGCAGACACGTACACGAACCCGGCCGGCTCCGGGTCTGCCGCAGAGAAGGCCATCACCTCCGGCGCCGCCGCGATCCCCGCATACCGCACCCCCACCCCCTCCATGCACAGCCCCGCCGCGATCGCCCTGCAGATCGCCTCCCCGGTGGGCCGGGAATCACGCGCGAGCAACACCCCGGCCCCCTCTCCCCGCTCCCTGAAGAACCGACCGATCACCCTGCCTGCGCACACCGCCAGCACCCTGTCCGCCTCGGTGATCCGGGGGGAGGCATCCTGCTCATCCCCCGAGGCCGCGAACACCTTTCGCCATCCGGAAACCGAGAGGATGTACCCCTCGAGCGCGCTCATCAGGTGGAGCCGATCTACCGCCATCACCCTTCCTCTTTGTGGCATTCTCTCGTTCACGAAGGGGGACCCCCTTCACAGCAGCTCATCTAAAACGAAAAACCGAAAAGAGACAAGACCGCCTCATGGAAAAAAGGCGCCGCACGTGCGGCGCCTCCTCCCGTAGCATCCCGGCCTCAGAACGCCATCCTCGCCCCCAGCTGGAAGAAGCTGTTCCCGTTGAACTGACCGAAGTACCCCTCCTCATCCCCGCCGAACCAGGTAGAGGAGGCGGTGAGGAAGAGGTCGTCGGCCACGTTGTACTCGAGCCTCGGGCGGATCATGTAGTCACCGTCCTCCACCACGTAGGCCCCCGCGAGCTCGATCGTGAGCGTATCGTGCAGGAGCCGCTCGGTGATCCCCGCGTTCACGATCGTGGTGGTGTAGGTCTCATCCTCATCGTACTCGATGTCGCCCGCCTTGAGCCCCGAGGTCCCGAGGATCACCGTACCCACCACCTGGAGGTTCACGTTGAGGGTACCGAACGGCAGATCCTTGTCCACCCCCGCCAGGTAGGCGATCCGGTTGTTGCGGACGAGCGGGTCGTCGCCCGCGGTATCCTCGGTGAGGAAGTAGGCGAGCTCACCCTTGAGGTTGAACCCTCCCGGCGCAGCCCCTGCCTCGAGACCGAAGAGGTGGACCCTGTCGTAGGAGATCGTCACCCGGTAGTCGGTGGCGAGCCGCGAGGTATCGATCACCGGGAGCCGGTCGAAGGTGTACTGGTAGGAGAGCCCCAGGTCCACCCCGCCGGCAGAGTAGGTGAACCTCGTGGCGGCCACGAAGTCCTCGAGCGAATCGGGAAGCTCGTACCGGACGGCCGACGAGGCCGCCTCCTCCGCCCAGGCGGCCGCCATGAGTGAGGCCAGATCTTGGGCTGCCGTGGCGTTCATGCTTCCCGTGATGTACTGTGTGGCGAGGGCCTGTGCCATCTGTGTCGCCGCCTGGTCGATCACCTCCTCCACCGCGTTCTCAAGCTCCGCAAGCTCCCGCTGCACCCACATCCCCTCCGTGGGGAAGACATCGGGCGTGAAGACCGGCACGTACACCAGCTCCCAACTCCCCATCGTGCCCACCGGCACGCCGAGCCTCACCATCTTCTCGGCCTTCTTGCGCTCCAGGTAGTCGGGGTTGATGAAGTCCGAGTAGTCCATCGGGTTGATGGTGTCGAAGACGTGCACCTTGTCGCCCTTGCCCCACACGAGCTTGAGGTAGCCCACATCGAGCGTGGCCCAGGGGAGGAAGACCTGCACGTACGCCTCGTCGATGAGGTCCTCGAGCGACCGGTACACCCCCTCCTGGGTGGTGTAGTCGTACCACTGGCTGTAGTGCAGCCGGGCCACTGCCCGCGACCGCTCGCCCTCGTAGGCGAGGCCGAGCTCCACCGTGGCGAAGGGAGAGACCGTCTGGTCACCTGGTTCCCTGTCGGGATCGGTGAAGAGGCGCACCTGGCTCTCCACCTTCCCCGAGACCTCCACAGGGCCGGCCGCCCCCTCCTCGAAGAACGAGAGCTCCTGGGCACCCGCCCACAGGAGACACACACTGAACATCGCTATGATCCCTATCCGCTTCATGGCGTACCTCCCTCACAGTCTTCCTGTTTCGAGGAACCTCTGGCTGAAGAGCGCGTCCGGAAGCTCCTCGTTGTACTTGATCTTCTGGATCTCGAGCCTCGTGGCGTGGCCGGTCTTCACGTTCTTCATCACGGTCATCATGGGCGTCCAGACCCCCTCCACCTTCTCGAGCTTCTCGATGGTGAGCACCTTGAGGAGGGTCTCCTCGTCCTCGTACATCTCCACCCTCATGGGGATGAAGTTGTCCTTCCTCACCCAGCTTATCCTGTGGTGGTACTGGCTCTGCGAGGGGTCCTTCGGCACCGACTTCACCACGTAGCAGGCCACGCCGTCGAGCTGCTCCTCCCGGAGAAGGGTGTGGACATCCTCGTCCACCTCCCTGCTCGACATGTCGTCGTAGGTGAAGTCCGAGCCCATGAACGACTGCCTCCCCTCTTCGGCCGCGATCCTCCGCACCCGCCGAAGTGCCGGAAGGTAGATGAACTTGTCGTCGGGTCTGCCCTTCTGTTCGAGGACGAGGAACCTGGTGTCCTTCACCGAGGCAGGTCGGTGGAACACGATGAGCGATCGGGTAAGCCCATCGCTCCCCTTTTTCCCGAACATCTCGAGGATACGCTCCGAGGTGCTCCCATCCTTCTCTATGAGGAGCATACGCACCAGGGCGTGGCTCGCGTCCACCTTCACGGCGTCGCGAGCCTTTTCCATGATCTCCCTTCCGTCCAGGGCAAAGGCCCCGGTGACGAGGAGGGGCAGAAAGAGCAATGCGGTGAACACTCGTCTCATGTGGTTCCTCCCGTCTCGTGTGTGGTGTCGGCCTTTCTCAGGAAGGCCGCTTCCTTTATGGCGAAGATCGCAGGCAGCAGGGTGATGGAGGCCGCGCTCGAGGTGGCCATGGTGAGGGCGATGAGCAGTCCCATGTAGGCGATGGGCACGAACTGCGAGAGCAGGAGCACCAGAAACCCAGCAGCCACCGAGACCGCATTGAAGAGGATGGCCTTGCCCACGCCCTTCATGCTGTTGCGCGTGGCCTTCTCCCTGTCACCCGTGCTGATCCGCTCGCGGTGGTAGTAGTTCATGAAGTGGATGGCGTAGTCGATCCCGATACCGATGGCGAGCGAGGCCACCATGGAGGTGGGGATGTCGAGCCTGATACCTGCGAGCCCCATCACCCCGAAGTTGATGAGCACCGTGATCCCCAGCGGGATGAGCCCGTAGATCCCGGCGGCGATGGACCTGAAGGTGACCACCAGTATGAGGAACACGAGCCCGAGCGAGACCGCGATGCTTATGGTCTGCGACTTGACGATGAGGTCGGTGAGGGCGTACTCCACCTTGGCCTGTCCGCTCGTCCGTATGGTGTACCCCTCCGGGAAGTGGGCACGGGCATACTCCTCGGCCTCCCGCGCGATCTCGTAGGCCCGTATGGAGCTCGAGGTGGCGAGCTGCACGGTCATCTTGGCCTTGGAGGGCTCGATGGCATCGTCTATCCAGGCCGAGAGGCTCCCCGAGTAGAGGAGAAGGTACTGGGAGATGAGGTTGGAAAGCTCCTCCCTGGTCTCCACCGGGTACTTCGCAGGATCGTACGGGATCTCGTAGTAGGCGGCGCCTCTCCAGTTGAGGGCCCGGTTGATGAGCCGCACGAGCTCGGCCGCCGAGATGTCGGCCCTGGGGGCGAGGGCGTAGGCCTGATTGAGGATGGTGAGGAACTCCTCCCGCGAGAGGGTGGTCACCCCCTGGGGCGCAGGGGCCCTCTCGGCAGGGGGTGGGGAGGCTTGCTCTGACGCAGCCCCTTCGGCGGTCCCCTCTTCCTCGAAGAAGAAGAGACCCTCCTCGGCTTTCTCCTCCTCGAAGAAGCTGAAGGGGAGGCCGGAAGACTCCTCCGGAGCGCTCGAGACGGTGGACACAGGCCCGACGGCCACGGGGGTCTCCATTTCAGGCGGTGCGTTGAGCACCTGGTTGATCCGCTTGAGGAAGTCGGTGAAGGAGACCACCTTCTTCACCTCGGGGAACTTGTCCTTGAGGTACAGGGTGAGATCCTCCATGGCCTTGAGCACCTCCGGATTGGTGAGCGCCCCCTTCTCCGTGCCCTCGACCACGATCTCGAAGGTCTTGGTCCCTACGAACCGCTCTCTGAAGAACCTGTCCGCCTCGCGTATCTCGGTGCCCGGACGGAAGTAGTCGATGAGTACGTTGTCCTTGTCGAGCAGCGTGGTGCCGTAGATACCGACGATCACCACCACCAGGGCGAAGAGGAGGATGCTCCCCTTCTTCTGCGAGAAGAGGGTGTAGAGGAAGAGCATGAACCTGTCGGCGAGGTCTTCCTTCTCCACCTTCCTGTTGTTGAGCCGGACCTGGAGGGCACGGTGACGGGCTATGAGGAGCGCGGGTATGAAGGTCACGGCCACCACGAGGGCCACCAGGACGCCGAAGGCGCTGAAGATCCCGAACTCCTGGATGGGCCGCACCTGACTCGAGGCGAGTGAGCCGAATCCCACCATGGTGGTGAGCGCGGCGAGGAACACCGACTTCCCTATGTGTCGCACGATGGAGGCCACGATCTCCTCGTGCTCCTCCTCACTCACCTGGCCGCCCCGCTCCCTGATGAGGTCGTAGTAGTGGCTTATGATGTGGATCCCGTAGGCGCTCCCCACCGCCATCATCACCACGGGGAGGACCGTTCCTATGAGTGAGAGCTTGATCCCGAGCAGGGCCATGAGCCCCACGGTCCAGATGGTGCTGATGATCACCGTGGTGAGGGGGAGGATCACCCCACCCGGCTTGCGGAAGGAGAGGGCGAGGACCAACACCAGGACACCGATCACCAATGGGATGAGGAGCACCAGGTCCTTCTGCATGTTGCTCGAGATGAGCACCGTCACCGCCGGGGTACCGGCGATGTAGGTACGCATGTGGGGGTGCGGGGTCCGCTCGATGAACTCCTTTATGGCGAAGTAGACGTGCTGACGCTCGTCCTCGGTGGTGGAGCTCCTGATGGGGACGATGATCTGCGTGGCCCTGAAGTCGGGGGAGTAGAGCACCCCCTCGTACATCTCCCATGAGAGGAGCCGCTCCTTCAGACGGGCGATCTGGGACGGATCGGTGGGATCCTCGATGATCGGCACCACCTCCATGCCCTCAGGGGTGGGGGCGATGTAGTCGGTGTTGGTGAGGGAGGTCACGTCCTCCACCTCTTCGAGTGCCTCTATCTCGCGGGTGAGGGCGTCCACGAAGGAGAGGACCTCGGGCGAGAAGATGGTGCCCACCTCGGTCTCTATCCCCACCACGATCCCCAGGGCCTCGCCGAACTGGTCCTCGGTCTCCTGGAAGGCGATCCGTTCCGGATGGTCCTCGGGGATGAAGTGGAAGGGATCGTTGTCGAGTTCTATACGGGGGATCTGAAAGGCGAAGAACAGGGTGATGCCCAGGATGATCCCTATGGTGAGCCAGGGATGCCGGTAGAGAAGGGAGACGCGTACCTTCATGTGCTGCTCCTTTCCGGTGAGAGTGCGTCGAGGAAGAGCGAGAGGGTGTAGTCGATGATCTCCTGCTCGGAGAAGTTCGTCCCCAGCAGGAGGAGGTTCGCGCCGACGGCCATGCGCTGGAGGAAACTCTTGATCACGTTCGCCACGGCGAAGGCGGCCTTCTCCGGCTCTATGTCCTTGCGGATGGACCCGTCCTGTATCCCCTTTTTGAGGATATCGATGATGAGGGCGAGGATGGCGTCCACCCTTGTATAGGAGGCCTTGATGCTCTCCTTCTTCACACCGATCTTCTGGGCGAGGAACTCGAGCGAGGCGGCGAAGGAGAACTCCTTCACGTGCTCCTCGTAGAACCGCCGGTAGGCCTCCACCACCTTCTTGAGGGCCTCCAGGCCGGTGCGGGCCTTCTCAGTGGCCTCCTTGATCCGTGCGAGAAGCTCGTCGAATGTCTGGTTGACGATGGCGAGGGCGAGCTCCTCCTTGTTCTTGAAGTAGAGGTAGAGGGTGCCCTTGCTGAGTTCGCACTCTTCGGCGATCTGGTCCATACTCGTCTCGAGAAACCCCCGGTAGAGGAAGAGTTTCCGGGCGGCCTTCAGGATGGCCTTCCGACGGGCCTCTTTTTCCCGTGCCCTGCGTTCCGCCGTACCCATGAAACCTCCGACCGATCGTTTGTATATGACTGATATATATTACCTGACTATCAGTCAGATACGAATATACTCTCATTCTTCCTCGGCGGCAATGGGTCTGCTCCTCCTCCGTGAAACATGAGAATCACTCGCAGGTTTTTCGGGCATCCGGAGAGGAGTATTTTGACAATCCGCCTCTCTATCCACTATATTAGAGGATGTAAGATCCGCTCGTGGAAGGGGACACATGAAGAAGATACTCGTCATCGATGAGTCCTCGCATCTGAGGGACTACCTCACCCAGAAGCTTCCCGAATACGGATTCGAAGTGATCTCGAGTCCCAGTGCCCTCGACGGGCTGGTGAAGATGCGTAACGAGGTCCCCGATCTCGTGATCCTCGACTCCTTCCTCTCGAGAGGAAGCGTGGAGGAGGTGCTCGACGAGAAGTCGAAGCACCCCAACACGAAGGGTATTCCCCTCATCCTCACCGCCGGGGCGATGGACAAACAGACCCTCCTCAGGCTCGCCCAGAAGGGGATCCGGAAGATCCTCACCAAGCCCCTCAAGATCGACGTACTCCTCAAAGGGATCTCGGAACTGCTGGGTGTCCCTGTCACGCTCGATGATACGCCGTGTATCATCGAGGCCCATGTGAACGAGGAGATCGTCTTCATAGAGGTGGCGCAGGGGCTCAACAAGGAGAAGATCGAGCTACTCCGCTACAAGCTCGCGGAACTCATGGAGCTCTACAAGCTCAAGGTCCCTCGGGTGCTGGTGATCATGAGCAGCCTCGAGATCACCAAGGAGGATTCCCTCAAGCTTGCCGCCCTCTTCCACATCGTGCTCGAGGAGACGAAGACGAGACCGCGCCTCGTCAAGGTGCTCACCACCAGCGAGTTCGTGAGGGACTATCTCGCCCACCACGAGGAGTTCCAGAAGATAGAGGTGGCCGACTCCCTCGAGAAGGTGATGGACGCCCTCCTGGGAGAGAAGGCCGAAGGGTCAGGACAGCCTGCGGAACACATCCTCTCCTCCCAGAGGCCCGACGCCGCGCGGGAGGAAAAGTTCCATCTGCGGTTCGGTGCGGAGAAGGTGGAGGAGCGAGGGGCACGACCCGCCCCCGGCACCCTCCTCGGGGCCCTTCCCCGCGATGCACTCTTCTGCGTGGTCGACGACGACCTCGTGATCCAGGAGCTCGTGAAGAAGGCCTTCTCCGATGTGGGGATCACGGTGAAGGCCTACAACAACGGACGCGAATTCGTCATGGACAACGAAGGCGTCTCCCGGTGCACGCTCCTTTTCCTCGACCTCCTCATGCCCCAGATGGACGGATTCGCCACCATGCAGGCCCTCAAGTCCATGGGTGCCTCGTTTCCCATCATCGTCCTCTCCGCCCTCTCGAGGCGGGAGACCGTGCTCAAAGCGGTAGAATACGGGGTGAAGAGCTATGTCGTGAAACCCCTCAAGCCGGAGCTCCTCCGCAGGAAGGCGGTGGAGGTCCTCATCTCACTCTAGGAGGCTCCCGTTGCAGCGGATATCCAGCTTTTCTTCGCCCATGCTCCTCGAGGTTCTGGAACACGTCCCGGTGGGGATGATCCTGCTCTCCCCCGAGGGGGACATCCTGGCTGCGAACGGCCGGTTCTTCGACATGGTGGACTGGACCGAGGAGGAGCTGGACGGGGTGAGGTTTCCCCAGATCATCTATTCATCGGACGAACCTGTGGTGAGCTCGTTCATCGAGCGCCTCGCCCGCGGAGAGGTGGATCAGGCGAGTATCCTGGTCCGGGCGGCCCGTAAGGATGGGAGCATCGCCTGGTGGCGACTCTGGGGATTCTCGAGGGGAGGGGAGGTCCTCCTCGGGGCCTTCGACATCACGGATCAGAAGGTCACCGAGGAACACCTTCGGAAGGAGCGGGAGGAGGCGATAAGGTCGGTGCAGTCCAAGTCCCGGTTCCTCGCCAACATGAGTCACGAGATACGCACTCCGCTCCACACGATCCTCGGTATGACGGAACTGCTCGAAGACACACGCCTCGACGAGGAGCAGCGGGACTACGTGCAGCAGATCAGGTTCTCGGGGGAGGCCCTTCTCGCCCTCATCAACGATATCCTGGATTACTCGAAGATAGAGGCCGGAAAGCTCCCCATGGAGATCATCGAGTTCGACCTCTACGAGGTGGTGGAGCAGGCCGTGGGTATGGTCTCGCTCCAGGCCCACAAGAAACACCTCGAAGTGGTGGTGGATATCGGTGAGGAGGTGCCCCGCAAGGTGAAAGGCGATCCCCTCCGCATACGCCAGATCCTGGTCAATCTGGCCAACAATGCGGTGAAGTTCACGGAGAAGGGGCATGTCTTCTGCCGGGTACAGCTCGTGCAGGAGAGGAAGGGAGTGGCGTGGGTGGCGTTCACGGTGGAGGATACCGGTATAGGCATACCCGAGAACAAGAAGCATAGACTCTTCCGGGTCTTCAGCCAGATCGACGAGTCCACCACCAGGCGTTTCGGCGGTACGGGGCTCGGACTCGCGATTTCGAAGAGTCTCGTGGAGATGATGAAGGGTGAGATAGGGGTGAGAAGCAAGGAAGGGGAGGGGAGCTCTTTCTGGTTCCTGCTCCCCCTGCCGATCGTGGAATCCTACGAACCTCCCGTCTCGCTCGGAGAGGTGGGAAGCCTCCTCCTCGTGGAGGACTATCCCCTCACCAGGAAGGTGCTCCACCGATACCTGCAGCGGTATTTCCCCCGTATCGACGAAGCGTCGACAGGGGCGGAGGCACTCAGGAAGATGAGGGAACGGGCCGAACGGGGGGAGATATACGACCTCGTGCTGGTCGATCTCACCCTTCCCGGCATGGACGGATGGCAGTTCGCGAGCGAGGTGAACGCCGACAGGAGCATCAACGACACGAGGATGGTCCTCATGAGCCCCATGGGGGAGGGTGCAGAGGCGAAGATGAAGCTCCTCAAGTGGTTCGACGCCTACCTTGCCAAGCCGGTGAGGAAAGACGATCTCTATCGAACTGTCGCCAAGGTGGTGAACGAGGAGATGGAACTCGAAGCGGTGGAGGAAGCGGAAGGGACCGAAGGGGGAGAGGAAACGCCCGCGGATGCAGGAAACTATCTCATCCTCGTGGCGGAGGACCACATCGTGAACCAGGAGCTCTTTCTCACCATCCTCTCCCGACTCGGTTACAGGGTCGAGCTTGCGGGCAACGGGAAGGAGGCAGTGGAGAAGGGGCTCGCGCTCAAACCCGACCTCATCTTCATGGACGTGCAGATGCCCGAGATGAACGGGTATGATGCCGCCCGGGTCCTGAGGGAGAAAGGATATGAGGGACCGGTGATCGCGGTGACGGCGAGCGCCTTCAGGGAGGACAGGGAACGTGCCCTCGCGGCCGGTATGAGCGATTTCCTTCCCAAACCGTTCAAGAAGAAGGATCTGCTCCCTGTGCTCCAGAAGTGGCTGTCGGATACCGGGAAGGATCGGCCCGCCCCTGAGTCGGCTTCTACCAGGACTGCCCCTGCCGCGGAAGTGGGAGGAGATGATCTCTTCGACCTCAGCGGGGCGAGAGAGGCCTTCATGGATGACCTGGACGTGCTCTCGAACGTGATAGATCGGTTTTTCGAGCGACTTCCCCAGCAGTTCGGCCGGATAGAGGAGGCCCTCTCGAGCCAGGATATCGAGACGGTGCGCACCGAGGCCCACGGGATCAAAGGGGGGAGCTGGAATCTCTCCATGAAGTTGTTGGGCGACCTCGCGGCCGAGATGGAGGCGGCGGCGAAGGAGGGTGATCTCTCCCGGTGCAAGCAGCTCTTCCCCCGTCTCAAACAGGGCTTCGTGCGGACGAAGGAATACGTGGAACGCAGCCTCTCCCCCCAGCACTCCTAGAGTGGAGGTGCATTCTTCTTTCCCCTTTTGCCTTTTTGCGATACTATATCTACCGTGATAGGACGTTCTGAGTGCTCGCTGTACACCTTTAGAGAGAAGGAGCAGGTATGCAGTACGAGGAACTGGGACTACATCAGTACATCGCACGACCGCTCTCTCAATCCGGGTATCTCGAGCCTTGGCCGGCCCTCATCCATCTCATGGAACGGTATCGTGAGAGGCGGGATGCCCTCTTCGACGCCCAGTATCTCCACGCCCGTGTGGCAGCCTATGTGAGCATGGCCTATCAGAGCCTCCTAGAGCATACGGACAAAAAGGCGCTCATCCTGGTACCCATCCACGAACTCGAGAACCTGGTCCATCATGAGGCGGGGGTGATCGGTCGTTACCTGGAGTACAGGTGCGGGATCGCCGGACGGAGCGAGGTGACACGGGCTCCGGAGCGGTATCAGCTCCTGGTGGGTGTTCCCCGGACCGTGCGCTCCATGATGGAGCGGGGGCAGATCGATCCCGCTTCCCTCACCTGCCTCGTGGTCGATGAGACGCACAGGATGCTCCTCGACGACAACCTCTACGAGGTCCTCGATCTCCTTCGGCCTCATCGATCGGAGCGTCTCACCTATTTCTTCTCTTCCGCCCTTTCCCTGGAGATGCGGAATCTCGTGTGGAAGTACGCCGATCATCCCGAGGAGGTGAGGCCCAGGCCCTCCAGCTCCATCCTCTCGGGTGTGGAGGAGAGGGTCTACCATCTCGCAGGGCACAGGAAACTGAAGGCCCTCGAAGCCCTCCTCAGGCGCTTCCCCGCCCACGACACCATCGTCTTCACCGGCGGCGACGAGGTGAGTCAGCAGGTCGCCGGGGCCCTCCTCATCGGCGGCATCAAGAACTACTGCGTCACCGGCGATATGCCCCGACACAGGGGATTCCTCCTCGGTGAACCTCTCGGGGCGTCCGGTCGGGTGGTGGTCGTGACCTCCGAGTCCACTTCCCGGAACCTTCACGTGCCCGCCTTCTCGATGGTCGTGAACTATCAGATGCCCGTCTCCGGCGACTCCTATCTCTACCGGATTCGATTTCTCGAGGAGGGGGCCGGCCCCCTCTGCGTTTCCCTGGTCTCGGAGGCGGACGCCTACGACTACCTGGAGACGGAACTCGACATGGAAAGGCACTTCCCCTCTTTCCCGTTGGACGAACTCCTGGACGGCTCCCTGCGTGCCCGGGAGAGACGCCAGAGAGGCGGATCCGGCAGGAAGAGGGAAAGGAGGCGCCGTCCTCCCAGGGGAAGACGTGCGGAAGGGGCGCAGGGCAAGGGAGGGGAGAGACGGGTGAAGAGGGAGGAGATCGTCTCCTCCCGGCCCCCTCTCAGGGGGAAGTCTCTCGAGGAGAGGGTTGCGTACTACCAGCGAAAGTACGGTGAGAGATTCTGACACGCTTGTCTGTCGTGGTGTTTTTCGATAGGATCGTGGGAACAGACGAGTGTACATGAGGAGTGAGGCATGAAACTGAAAGGTGATCTCCCCGTCGGGGATCAAGCCGGCAAGTTCGAGGGGCGTAAACCGGATGGTACCCCCTATAAGATACTGATCGCAGATGATTCCATATTCGTGACGAAACAGCTGAGGCAGATCCTCTCCTCGGCGGGGTTCGAGGTGATCGGCGAGGCCAACACCGGGGATGAGGCGGTGGAGCTCTACAAAAGCCTCCACCCCGGTGTGGACCTGGTGACGCTCGACATCACCATGCCGAGGATGGATGGTATCACTGCTCTGAAGAAGATCATGGAATTCGACGCCGATGCCCGTGTGGTGATCATAAGCGCCCTCGGACGGGACGACCTCGTGAAGACGGCCCTCCTCGAGGGGGCGAAGAACTTCATCGTGAAACCCCTCAACAGGGAGAAGGTCCTCGAGCGGATTCTCATCGCCTTGAGGTAGCCCGGCTTTCCCAAAAATCTACAAAATATCAAAAATCTCTAAAAAAATAAAAAATCGAGTTGCGGGCCGAAATTTCTCATGCTATGGTACATCTCGTGAAGACGGGACCCTGGACTCGCTTTTCGATACTCGGCGTGTGTCTCGGTATTTCCTTCCTGGGATATGTGATCTTCATACTGATGGGATCGTCCCTCACAGGGGTCTATGCGGTCCTCGCGGGACTCCTTCCTCTCTCTTTGGCATACTTCCTGGGTGTCCGCAGGGTCACCGTGGTCACGGCCCTGCTGTTGGTGGGCGTGACTGAGTTCGCGGCTTCGGGGGCTCGGGGCCTCTATCTCCAGGATGTGCCGGCCCGATACATGGGAGACCTCTTCCTCCTTATGGGAGGTGCGCTCCTGGAGGTGATACGGTACCTCAGGAAGGAGGTACGGGAGCGGTCCAAGGAATTTCTTTTCGCCCTCGATACTGCTGAGGAAGGCTTCTTCCGCTACACCCCGTGGCGGGGGGAGTTCGTTTTCAGCAAGAGGTACTGCGAACACTTCGCCCCCGAGCTTTCTCCCTTCGTCCCCTATCCTGCGAGGGTGTTCTTCGAGAACATCCATCCCATGGACAGGGAACGGGTTGAGGAGATCTTCGTGAGCAGACACTGGGCAGAAGGACAGCGGTTTTCCTTCGAGTGCAGGGTGAGGAGGGCCTCGGGCGGGTTTCTCACGGTAAAGGTATACGGGCTCGTCTACATCGCGGAGAACGGGCGGCGCCACCCGGTGTTCATCGGTTTCATGGAGGATGTCACACAGACCCGTGAGCTGGAGGAGAGGCTCGATGAGCTCACCCATCGGCATCGGATCTCGGGACTCGAGACCGCTCCGCGGTTCTATGAGAGAGTGGGGGCGAGGGTCGGGAGAGGGACGGAAGGGAAGCTCGCCCTTCTCGTGGCGAGCCCCGAGGATCTCTCCGAGGTGACGGACCTCTACGGCCACGAGGCGAGGGACCTGATCATAAAGGAGATCGCCGACAGGTTCCTCCTGGTGAAGCGGAGGGGGGATCTCCTCTTCCACATCGAGGACCAGACCTTCGTCTTCACGCTCGAGGGGGCCTCCTCTTCAGGGGACGTGGCCCTCTTCGCGCAACGGATACTGGACACCTTCGCCCGGCCGTTCTTCGTCCGAGGCACCCCGGTGTATCTCTCGGGCGTGGTGGGTATCGCCCTCTATCCCGAGAACGGGGGGTCGGCCGAGGTCCTCCTGCAGCACGCCGAGGCTGCACTCCACCATGCACGGAGGGAGAGGAGCGGGTTCAGGTTCTATTCCCAGAGCATGCTCCAGGGGGCCGCCACGAGGCTGAGGCGCATGCGCGACCTTCAACGGGCCCTTCGGGAAGAGGAGCTCGAACTCTACTACCAGCCTCTGGTGAGCAGCGAGGGGGTGGTGGTAGGGGCCGAAGCCCTCCTCCGGTGGCGTCATCCGAGAGAGGGGCTGATCCTCCCCTCCGAGTTCGTTCCTATCGCAGAGGATACCGGTCTCATCCTTCCGCTCGGACGCTGGGTGATAAGCAGGGCTGCGGAGGCATGGGGAAGGTGGAGGAGGGAGGGGCTTTCCTCGCTCACCATCTCGGTGAATCTCTCCCCCCAGCAGATAAGGGACAGGCAGCTGGTGGATCACCTGAGAGAGACGCTCTCTCAGCACGGAATACCTCCCGGATACCTCACGCTCGAGATCACGGAGCGCACGTTCCTCGAGCACATGGGGAGCAGGGAGTTCTTTTCCCGCCTCGAGGAGATGGGGATAGGAATCGCCCTGGATGATTTCGGGACGGGCTATTCCACGTTCCAGTACATCAAGCAGTACCCGGTGAAGGCCATAAAGATCGACAAGTCGTTCGTCCAGGGTCTGCCTGCGAGGGGGGAGGACGTGGCCATCATACAGGCCATCCTCACGCTCGCCGACGGGCTCGGCCTTGCGGTGATCGCCGAGGGAGTGGAGAACGAGCAGCAGGCCCTCCTCCTCCGGACCTTCAACTGCCAGGTCTTCCAGGGATTCTTCTACAAGGAGCCTCTCAGGGAGGAGGAGTTCATCCAGTACGTGAAGGCCCTGCACCGGCCGCCGGGGCAGTGAGGGGAAACCGCGCTTCGTAGTGGAGGAGGAGATCCTCGAGGTATGAGGGGAGGGGCAGGGGGTTGCTGTAGCGTACGTGCGACCTCCCTTCGTGCCTCCCGTCGGAGAGGTTGGTGCGGTCTCTCAGGAAGGCCTCGAGGGGGGCTTTCGATACGCGGGGGGAGTAGAGGGGGGCGATGGTGTCGGCGGAGAGGTCCACGGCCTTCTGGAAGAGTTCGGCGATGCCTTCCCGCCTGGGGGTGGGGGGTGGAGTCGGTTCGTACCAGAGACTCCGTCGGGTGTTGGCGATGTCGAAGGACGGGGGGAGGAGCGGGTGGAGGAGGGTGAGGCCTTTGAGCCTCGCCTCCCGTGAGGGCCTTTCCTCCATGCGCCGGAGGACGAGGGTGTGGGTCACAGGATGTATGGCGGCATAGAAGTCCCGCGCATCCGCATAGGCGTTCCTGATCCTGAGGACGAGTTTCTTGTCCTTGCGCGCCTCCTGGTAGGTGGAGCGGAAGCCCGTCTTCAGCATCCGTACGAACCAGGCGGGGGCCTCTTCCCCCAGATCCACGTAGTGTCTGAAGTCCAGCTCCTCTATCTCGAGCGCGGTCTCCCCGGCGAGCAGGTGGAGGTCGATGAGTCGCTCCAGGAGGGTGTGGCATCGGATGTATCGTTTGGTATGAGGCAGCTCGGGGCTGAACCAGCCGCTCCGGTAGATCACGTAGGGATGGAGGATGCGGTCGGTTATCGCATGGGTGATCCACCCTGCGAGGTAGGCGAGGCCGAGGGCGTCGTCCTCGGCGAGGGTTTCCTGCATGGCGGAGGTGAGGGGACCGTAGGCGCGCCGGTGAGCGAGGGCGCCGAGGGACAGACCGGAAGGTTTCCGCCGCCTGTTGTGAAAGAAGATGTCCGGCCCCTGGGCCCCGAAGGTGAGGGCACGCAGCTCAGAGGGGAGCGGCCCTTCTCGGGGGACCGATCGGCCCGTGGCGAGGGCCCAGGCTTTCCATGCGACGAGGGCGTGGGTGATGTGCGACGGCATGGAGTCAGGCTACCAGAGTGGGGAGGTCATGCCAAGGAGTACTCATCGATACAGGGCCCTGATCTCGTCTGCGTACTTCCTGTAGACCACGTGGCGCTTGATCTCCTGCTTTGCGGAGAGCTCTTCCCCCACGGTAAGTGTGTTGGGAAGGAGTGTGAACCGGTAGATCCTCTCGAAGGGCTTGAAGCCGTGACGTGGGTGGATCCTGTGCGAGATGAAGTCGGAGAATTCCTCCATCAGCCTGGGGTGTCGGTGGATGTCCTCCGTGATCTCCAGTCCATGGTCCGTGCACCACTCCTTGAGGCCCTCCTGATCCACGAATATGAGAGCCCCCAGGTACTTCTCGTCCTGTCCTACGACCATGGCGTGGGCCACCAGGGGGTGTTCCTTGAGGGCCTGTTCGAGGGGTGCCGGTTCCACGTTCTCCCCTCCCCTCAGGACGATGGTGTCCTTGGCCCGTCCGGTGATGGCGAGCTCGTTGTCCCAGGTGAGCATCCCGAGATCCCCGGTGTTGAGCCAGCCCTCTTCGTCGAGCACCTTCCGGGTCTCCTCCGGTGCCTTGAGGTAGCCGAGCATCACCTGGCCCCCTCGTGCGAAGACCGTGCCCTGCCTTCCCGGCGGGAGGACGTTCCCCTCTTCGTCCCGTATCTGGATCTCTGTGTCGGGAAAGACTGGACCCACGGTATGGGGGACGGGGTGATAGTAGGAGCGTACTGCGAGCACAGGTGCTGCCTCGGTGAGGCCGTACCCTTCGAGGACCGTGATGCCTATGGCGTCGAAGAACCCATCGACCTCGGGCGGAAGGGCCCCTCCCCCCGAGATGCCTGCCACGAAGCGTCCTCCCAGTTTCCGGTGGAGCTTCCTGAATACCAGGAGATGGGCGAGCTGTTTGAACGGCCAGAGGAGGAGAAAGGGGATCAGGCCGGCCATCCTGTCGAGGATACGGGGGCGCCATCTGAAGCGGGGAAGTTCTCCCTTGACCATATGTGCGAAGAACGCATACGCCCTCCCCACGACGAGGGATGCCTGAAAGATCGCCTGGACCAGGGGGGGCTCCTTCTTGATCGTCTGGAGGATGCCCTTCCGTATCCCCTCCCAGATGCGGGGGACCGAGGCCATCCAGGTGGGTTTGAGGGTCGCCATGTCCTGGAGCATGATCCTTCCGATCGGTTTGGAGTAGGCTATGGCCGAGGCGCTGCTCAACGCCACGTACTGCATCATGCGCTCGAAGGAGTGCCACACGGGGAGCACCGAGAGCCAGATGTCGCCGGGTCCCACCTTGAGGAGGATGGGCACCCCCTTCACCTGGTGCAGGAAGTTGCCGTGTGAGAGCATGACCCCTTTGGGAAGCCCCGTGGTGCCGCTCGTGAAGATCACGGTGGCGAGGGTACTGGCCGGGAGCTCCTCGGCGGCGGCGAGTATGTGATCCCTCATCCCGGGGAGGGCCTGCGCTCCCCTTTCCATGAGTTGGTGGAAGGAGAGGACGGTGAGGCCCTCTCTCTCCCCTTCGATCCGGGGTGGCATGTCGAAGAGTACGGCTGTCTTCAACCGGTGGCGGATCCTCTCTGAAGCGAGGGCCTTCTTGAGTTGGACGAGGTTTTCGAACACCCCGATCGAGCACTCGGCGGTGAGGAGGATGTGTTCGAGTTCCTTCTCGGTGACGTCGCATCCCCGTGGCACGTCGGCGGCGCCGAGGAAGAGGAGCCCCATGTCCACAAGGAGCCACTCCCTCCTGTTCTCCGAGATGAGGGCCACGAGATCTCCCTTCCCGATGCCGAGCGCCGCGAATCCTGCAGCGCAGGTGAGGACGTCCTCGAGGAGCTGGCGGTAGGTGATGGGGGTGAACCCGCCTTCGGGCTGCCTCACGTACTGAGCGATGCTCTCAGGATGGGTTTCTGCCTGGACTTTCAAGAGGTGCGGAAGGTTCCTGTACATCGAGTCGCTCCTGCAGGATGTGATGGTACCATTATAGGGAAATGGAAGATGCGTAACAAGGGAACTAGGTGATGATGGTGTTCCTCCCGCTTTCCTTTGCACGGTAGAGCTTTTTGTCGGCCTCTTTCAGCAGGTCCTCGAGGGATTTCCCGGTGGAGAAGGAGGCCACGCCGGCGCTGATGGTGACGCGATACGAGGGGAGGGGAGAGGTACGGGCGATCTCATTCCCCAGCTTTGTGGCGATGAGTCCCGCTTCGGAGAGACGGGTCTCCGGACAGAGCACGAGAAACTCTTCGCCGCCCCAGCGACCGACGATGTCGGTGCTCCTCAGCTGGGTTCGGAGGGCCTCTGCGATCCATTTGAGTACTTCGTCCCCTTTGCCGTGGCCGAAGGTGTCGTTGATGGCCTTGAAATGATCCAGATCGATGAGGATGAGCGAAAAGGGGGAACCGTACCTGAGGGCCCGCTGATATTCCCTCGTGAGTTCCTCCTGGAGTTTCCTCCGGTTGAAGAGCGAGGTGAGGGGATCGGTGATGGAGAGGATCTCGAGGCGCGTGTTGAGGGCCTTGAGCGTCTGGTTCTTCCTGTAGAGTTCGGTTCGGGTGATCTGTTCGATTCCCTTCGCGATCTCCCCCACTTCGTTGTCCGGATAGTCCGCGAGGGGTACTCCCGGATCGCCGGAGATCACCCGCTCGAGGTCTGCCCGGAGGGTGGTGAGTGGTGTGATGATGTGCCCGGTGAGGAACCGGCTGGCGGCCCACCCGGAACCGGCGGCCAAGAGGGCCACGAGGAGGAATCCCGCGGCGATCTGACGGATGAGCGGGACGAGGATCTCCGACTTGTCGAGTACGGATATGACGACCCAACCCAGATCGGGGAGCACGGTGTAGTGGGCGAACTTCTCCACCCCCTCGAAGCGGTACTCGAATGGGGAGGAGGCCTCCGTGAAGGCCACCGGCGGCCGGATGACCTGCGAGAGATGCTTGCCGAGGAGTTCCTCCCGGTGATGGATGAGTATGATCCCTCCGGGGGTCACCACGTAGCTGTAGCCCGTGGTGTAGGGGGTGATGGTCTCTCTCAGGAATTCGGCCGCCCGCTCCATGGAGGCGTCGATGGATACCACTCCCACCCTGTTCCCTTCGTCGTCGATCAGTACCTTGCTGATGGAGACGAGCCATTCTCTGGTTTTTATCTCCCGGTAGGGGATGCCGGGAGAGAGGTCGGGGGCCGAATCGAGGGCGGCTGTGTACCAGGGGCGGACCCTCGGGTCGAATCCCGGGGGAGGATCGTAGTTGTTGATAACGAGGCTGCCGTCCTCATAGCCCGAGTAGACGTAGTGGATGTCAGGATTTGCGGCCTCGAGGGCGAGATAGAGCCCGAGGACTTCCTCTCTCTCCTTCGGATCGAGGTGGGGGAGGTTCCTCACCATGTCCTGGGAACTCAGAAACTCGGCGGTGCTCCTCACGGGGGTGAAGTAGGCCTTGAGGTAGTAGGCCGCGGCGAGGTTGCGCTGGGCCACCAGCTGACGGGCGAGCGTGATCCCTCTGGAGAAGAGGATCGAGGCGGTGAGGGATCCGTAGATGGTCACCCATCCTATGACGACGAGGAGTACAGTTCTGAATATGGTCCTCTGGAGGGAAGTGGAAGACATCGCTTTTGTTCCTTTCCATGTCAGCTACGTTGTATCGGTGCGCTCCCATCCGTGATCCCCTTCCATCCTCCTCAAAGTATAGTGCAGATGGAAGAAAAGTTCCGTACCTTGGAGGCGCAATCTCTGGAAGGGGAGTCCCGTGATCGGTGAGAGGCCCCCTTGCCTTTCGCCGGGCCTGGCCGTACAGTAGGGACGATGGGCAACCTCTTCTTCGTCAATCCTCTCGACGATGGGGTCTACCGGCGGAGGAGACGGCCCCGACCCGAGGAGGGGACCGATCCCCGCGGGGCCTACTTCAGGGACGCCACGGCGATCATCCACTCCTATCCCTTCCGGAGGCTCAAGCACAAGACCCAGGTCTTCTTCATCCCCGAGAACGACCACATCTGCACCAGGATCGAGCATGTGATGCACGTGGCGACCATCGCCGCCACTATCTGCAGGGCACTGGGGCTCGACAGCGACCTCGCTTGGGCTATAGGGGTGGGGCACGACCTCGGTCATGCGCCCTTCGGACACCTGGGTGAGGAGATCCTCGCCTCCTACATGCCGCGGGGTCGGACCTTCCACCACGAGCTCTACAGCCTCCGGGTGGTGGATCTGCTGGCCGGGTACGGGCAGGGGCTCAACCTCACCTATGCGGTGCGGGACGGCATCGTCCTCCACTGCGGGGAACGGTTCGAGCGAGAGATCCGGCCTGAGCAGAGAGAGCGCGTCCTCGAGTCGCTCGAAGATGTGGAGGGGTACCCTTCGACCTGGGAGGGGTGTGTGGTGCGGATGTCCGACAGGATCGCCTATGTGGGGAGGGATCTGGAGGATGCTCTCCAGCTCAGACTTATACGGCGGGATGAGGTACCGGCTGAGGCGCGGAGGGTGCTGGGGAGCACCAACAGCGAGATCATCAACACCCTGGTGAGGGATCTCATCGCCTACTCCATGGACCACGGGGTGGTCGGGTTCTCCGAGCCGGTCTACGAGGCATTCATGGTCCTCCTGGAGTTCAACTACCGCTCCATCTACCGGAGCCCACGGCTCACTTCTTTTCACGAGTACTTCGAGCGTATCCTCAGGACCCTCCACGACTACCTGGGCGAACTCTTCTCCCGGTACGGATGGGAGCTCGACCATTACGCACGGGAACACAATCGGCTCGCACGACAGTTCGGCGACTACGTGGGCAAGATGCGTGCTGTCTATGTGGAGCGGGGGGAGGAGGACTGGGTGGTCTTCGACTATATCGCGGGGATGACCGACGAGTTTGCCCTCAGGAGTGCCATGGAGGTGATGATGCCGCGGAGGTTTTCCCTCCTGTTCGAGGATGTGATAGAGGAGGAGGAATGAGGTTCATCGCCGATCTTCACACCCACTCGCGCTTCTCTCGGGGGACGAGCAAGTTCCTCACGGCCCAGCTCCTCGATGTGTGGGCGCGGGTGAAGGGGATCGCGGTGGTGGGGACGGGGGACTGCACCCACCCGGCATGGCGGAAGGAGCTTGCCGAGGTGCTCGAGCCTGCGGAAGAGGGGCTCTTCGTGCTGAGGCGTGAGGTGCTCCCCTCGCCGGCCGAGGCGGGGGAGCTCGCCTTTGCCCTGGAACGTCCTCCTACGCGTTTCGTGCTCTCGGGTGAGATCAGCACCATCTACAGTGCCGAGGGCTCGGACGGACGGCGGGTGCGGAAGGTGCACCACGTGGTGCTCTTTCCTTCGTTGGAGGCGGTGGAGCGGTTCGCACGGGCCCTGGAGCGGAGGGGGAACCTGGCCTCCGATGGGAGGCCCATCCTCGGGGTGGACAGTCGGGACCTCCTGGAGATGGCCCTCGAGGCCTGTCCCGAGGTGATCTTTGTGCCGGCGCACATCTGGACCCCGTGGTTTTCGGTGCTCGGTTCCAAGTCGGGGTTCGATTCGATCGAGGAGTGCTATCGCGATCTTGTGTCGGAGATCTTCGCGGTGGAGACCGGGCTCTCGTCCGATCCTCCCATGAACTGGCTCTGCTCGTTCCTCGACAGGTTCACCCTGGTTTCCAACTCGGATGCCCATTCGGCGGGGAATTTGGGGAGGGAGGCGAATCTCTTTGACACCGAGCTCTCGTTCACGGGTATCCGTGAGGCTCTCGAGACGCGAAGGGGGTTCCTGGGGACGGTGGAGTTCTTCCCCGAGGAGGGGAAGTACCACCTGGACGGACACCGCAAGTGCGGGGTGTGCCTCACTCCGGTGGAAACGCTGGAGAGGGGGGGACGGTGTCCTGTGTGCGGGAGGCCGCTCACAGTGGGGGTGATGAATCGGGTGGTGCAGCTGGCGGACCGGGACAGGATCGAGCCGGAGCGGTTTCCGCCGTTCTACTCGCTCGTGCCGCTCGATGAGATCGTGGCGGAGATCGAGGGGAAGGGGGTGCAGTCCAAGGCGGTGAGGGGTCGGTATCTGGAGGTGGTGCGGAGGTTGGGGGGTGAGCTGCAGGTGTTGCTCGAGGTGCCGGTGGAGGAGATCGCCCGGGTGGACGGCTGGGTGGCCGAGGGGGTGGCGGGGATGCGGGAGCGGCGGGTGTGGGTGAGGGAGGGGTTCGATGGGCAGTACGGGGTGGTGCGGGTGTTCCCCGAGGGGTGGAGGCCTGAAGGAGGGCTCTTCGGCGGGGATGAGGTGCCGGAGGTGCCGGTGCGGCCGTTCCTCGGGTTCGATC
This sequence comes from Spirochaeta thermophila DSM 6192, assembly GCF_000147075.1. Lineage (NCBI taxonomy): Bacteria > Pseudomonadati > Spirochaetota > Spirochaetia > Winmispirales > Winmispiraceae > Winmispira > Winmispira thermophila. The sequence goes on along the minus strand of NC_014484.1, from coordinate 1,529,556 downwards.
CCGGGATGCTCTCGCGGGTGAAGGGTGAGTCGGGGGGTGCGGAGGTGAGGGGGGGAGGGTTGACCGGGGCGCAGAGGGAGGTGGTGGAGGCGGGGAGGGAGCAGTTGTGTGTGGTGGCGGGGCCGGGGGCGGGGAAGACGAGGGTGCTGGTGGGGCGTGTGGCCCGGTTGGTGGAGCAGGGGGAGGGGGGGATCACGGTGCTCGCCTTCACGCGGAAGGCGGCCGAGGAGATACGGGAGCGGCTTCGCGGGGTGGCGGGGGGTGAGGGGGTGTGGGTGGGGACGTTCCACGCATGGGCCTACGAGTGTCTCGTGCGGTTCCACCGGGAGGCGGGGTACGGGGCGCCGCCTGTGGTGCTGGAGGGGGATGAGCGGAGGGTGGTGTGGGAGGAGGCGTGCAGGCGGGTGGGTGCGGGGAGGGTGGGGCTGGGGAGGGTGGAGCGGCTCAAGCGGGAGGGGAGGCGGCCGGAGGAGGTGGAGGGAGTGGTGGGGGAGGTGTGGCGGGTGTACGAGGGGTTGCTGGCGGAGCGGGGGGCCTGCGATGTGGATGATCTTCTCCTGCAGGCGGCCCGGCTCATCGAGGGGGTGGAGGGGGTACGGGAGTGGGTGAGGGGGCAGTGCCGGTGGGTCCTGGTGGATGAGGCGCAGGATCTCAATGCGGCGCAGTACGGGCTCCTCGTGCGGATGGCGCCCACGGGGGAGGGGGTGGTGTGTATGATAGGGGATCCTGCGCAGGCGATCTACGGGTTCCGCGGGGCCTCGGCCGGGTGGATGGGGCGGTTCGTGGAGGAGTATGGGGCGCGGGTGGTGCGGCTGGAAGAGAGTTTCCGCTGCCCGGCGGAGGTGTTGGAGGTGGCGGAGGGGGTGCTGGGTGAGGGGGTGGGGCGGAGGATGCGGGCGAGGGGAGGGGGGGGGAGGGTGAGTGCGTGGGAGTGTGCGAGCCCGGAGAGCGAGGCGGAGTTCATCGCGAGGCAGATCGAGCAGCGGTTGGGGGGGACGACGTTCTTCTCGTTCGACAGCGAGGTGGTGGAGGATGAGGGTGGGGTGGCGCCGGAGGAGATAGGGGTGCTGTGCCGCACCCACCTGGTGATGGATGTCCTGGAGGAGGCGTTCAGGAACCATGGGATCCCATACCGGCGGGTGGGGGAGGGGGTGCGGTTGTCGAGGGGGGCGCGGGAGCGCCTGGCGCGGGTGATGGGTGAGGGGGGTGTGTGGGAGCAGGCTGCAGGGGAGGTGGGGGGAGGAGTGGCGCGGGAGTGGGGGCTGGAGGGCGAGGATCTGCGGGTGTGGGAGGAGCTGGTGGGGAGGTTCCCGCACCTTCCGGTGCGGGAACTGGTGGCGGACTGCCTGGCGGGGGGGATGGAGGGGGTGGAGGGGAGGAAGGGGGAGGTCTCCCTCCTCTCCATGCACGCCGCCAAGGGCCTGGAGTTCGACGTGGTCTTCATCCCCGCCTGTGAGGCGGGCCTGGTCCCCTTCTCCCTGTTTCCCACCGAGGGCTCGGACGAGGAAGAGGAGCGTCGGCTCCTCTACGTGGCCCTCACCCGCGCGAAACGCGAGGTGGTCCTCACCATGGCGAGGCGGCGCACCCTGAAGGGGCGGTCCCTCTCCGGCGTCCCCTCCCCCTTCCTCGCCCACCTCCCCTGGCGCCCCGCACCCCTCCCCGACCGCGGCCCCCGCCAGTACACCCTCTTCTAGCCCTCTCCCCGGCCCCCTCTCCCCTCCCGCACCTTCCCCACCACCCCCCGCACCAGCCGCACCCACCCCTTCACCCGCTCCCACACCCCCCTCCCGTACAGCGCCCGCAGCCCGGCCCCCAGCGTCCCGAAGCTCCCCTCGCCGTACGGATGCCACCACACCTGCTTCGGCAGGCGGGAGAGCACATCGTCCACCAGCACCTTGAGGCGCACCATCTCCTCGAACCCCCGCCTCCCATGCGTCCACCCCAGCCCCGAATCCTTCCACCCACCCCACGGCGCCTGCGGCAGGCCGTGACTCATCAGGTGATCGTTCACCGTCACCACACCCGCCTCCAGCATCCGGGCGATGCGCAGCGCCTTCCGCCTGTCCCTGCTCCACACCGACGCCGTGAGCCCCATACCCCCCTCGTTCGCCAGCCGCACCCCCTCCTCCACGCTCCCCACCCGCATCACCCCCACCACCGGCCCGAACGTCTCCTCGCGCATCACCCGCATCGAGTGATCCACCTCCACCAGCACCGTAGGCGGCACGGAAAGAGGATGCCCGGCCCAGGGCTCGGGGATCCCCTTCCGGTAGTACACCCGCGCCCCCCTCGCGAGCGCATCCTCCACGTGCTCCCTCACCACCCGCGCCTGCTCCTCCGTGCTCAGCCCCGCGAGATCGTTCTCCACCCTCCCGTCCAGCCCGTAGCGCAGCCCCTCCAGCACCCCCGCGAGCCGCTCCAGGAAGGCCTCGTACACCCCCTCCTGCACGTACACACGCTCCACCCCGCCGCACGACTGCCCCGCGTTCTGGAACCCCGCCCACGCGATCCCCCACGCCGCACGATCCAGGTCCGCATCCTCGAGCACCAGGGCCGGATCGTTCCCCCCCAGCTCGAGCACCACCGGCACGAGCCTCGCCCCTGCCCGCTCGGCCAGCCGCCTCCCCACCGCCACCGACCCCGTGAAGCACAACTTGTCCACACCCCCCTGCCCCAGGAAGCACTCCTCCGCCACCCTCCCCGGCACATTCACCAGCGAGAAGAGCCCTTCCGGCAGATCCGCACGCTCGAAGCACCCGGCGAGCCTGTGCGCCACGAGCTGGCTTATCGAAGCCGTCTTGAGCACCACCCCGTTACCCGCAAGGAGGGCGCACACCACCTCGGAGAACGGGATCGCGAACGGGTAGTTCCACGGAGAGATCACCCCCACCACACCCCACGGCTCCCTGGTGATCCGCACCCGCTTGTGCGCCAGGATCACCGACGCGCCCCCCGGCCGCTCGTCCTTGAGCCAACGCGGGGCCATCCTGCAGTAGTAGGTGAGGGCCACCGCCGCCGGAAACACCTCCGTCGCCATCGCATCGGTCGGCACCTTCCCGTTCTCGCGGCTTATCGCCAGGGCGATCGCCTCCCCCTCCTCCACCAGCACCTCCCGCACCCTGAGGAGCCTCCGCGCCCGCTCCCGGGGCGGCACCGACCTCCACACCCGCGAGGCCTCCCGCGCCCGCGCGATCGCCTCGCGCACCTCCTCGCTCGTGTGCACCGGAAACCTCCCCAACTCCTCCCCGGTATACGGATCACGGGACACCGTGTACGTCCTGTTCACGAGGTCCTCCTTCCCACGAACGTATCCATGCTGGTATGCACCCCGAGCACATCGGCCATCGCATCGAGCACCCGCACCCCGAGGAGCCTGAAGAACCACACACTCCGCACCACCGGAGGCAGTACCACGAGGGGCCTGTTCTTCTTGATGGCCTTGAAGATCCGTGCCACCACGTACTCGGGCTCGAGGAGGGGAAGCATCCACGGGACACGGGTCTTCACGCCCTCGAACATCCCGGTCTTCGCATAGTAGGGCGCCACGATCGTGGTCTTGATGCGAAGCCCCTCCTTCTTGAACTCCATACGGAGGGCCTCGGTGAATCCGAACACCGCGAACTTCGAGGCGCAGTAGTCGGCGAGCCTCCGCACCCCGATGATACCCGCAGCAGAGGAGATCGTCACGATGTGCCCCCGGTTCCGGGCGATCATCTCCTCCAGAAAGGCCTTCACCAGCCAGAAGTGCGCCAGGGTGTTCACCGCGAACGTGGCCTCGATCTTCTCCACCGGCGCCTCCCGGAACGAGGTGCCCGTCACGACCCCTGCGTTGTTCACCAGGATGTCCACCGCCCCGGCCTCGGCCTTGATACGCTCGGCCGTACGGAAGATCTCATCCCGAGAGGAGAGATCCACCACGTAGGGAAAGACCCTCACCCCGTACCCCCTGCACGAAGCCGCAGCCTCCTCGAGCCCCGCCGCGTCCCTGTCCAGGAGCACCAGGTGTCCGCCTTCTCTCGCCACCCTCACTGCGAAGAGACGTCCGAACCCGGAGGCCGCCCCCGTGATGAGCGTACGCGCTCCCCCTATCTCTGACATGAGCCCCTCCTCAGTAAAGAAGAACGGCACAGTATACCATACCGTACGCTCGAGTGGTATCTCTTTCGTTTACCACCAACGCCGCTCTTCCCCTTGCCATATCTTCACCTTCGGGCTAGTCTTGCGTGCGTAGACCACACACCCAAAGGAGCCGGTATGTCGCGAGAACCCGGACGAGAGACCATCCCCGACAACTTCATAGACGACATCATCCGAAAGGACCTGGAGACCGGGTGGTGTGCCACGGTCCGTACTCGCTTCCCCCCCGAGCCGAACGGCTATCTCCACATAGGCCATGCGAAGTCCATCGTCCTCAACTTCTCCCTCGCCGAGAAGTACGGGGGCACCTGCAACCTCAGGTTCGACGACACCAATCCCGAGAAGGAGACCGAGGAGTACGTGCGGGCCATCATGGAGGACGTCCGTTGGCTCGGCTTCGACTGGGGGGACAGGCTCTACTTCGCCTCCGACTACTTCGACCGCATGTACGAGCTCGCGGTCCGGCTCATCAAAGTGGGCAAGGCCTACGTGGATCATTCGACCCCTGAGGAGATAAGCAGGATGCGAGGGGTGCCCACCGAACCTGGTATCCCGAGCCCGTATCGCGACCGGAGCGTGGAGGAGAACCTCGAGCTCTTCGAGAAGATGCGCAGGGGCGAGTTCGAGGAGGGGGAATGCGTCCTGCGGGCCAAGATCGACATGTCCTCTCCCAACATGCACCTTCGTGACCCTGTGATGTACCGTATCAAGAAGGTCTCCCACTACCGTCAGGGCGACAGATGGTGCATCTATCCCACCTACGACTGGGCGCACGGGCTCGAGGACGCCTTCGAGGGCATCACTCACTCCATCTGTACCCTCGAGTTCGAGGTGCACAGGCCGCTCTACGACTGGTTCCTCGACCAGCTCCCGGACATCCCGCATCCCAAACAGATAGAGTTCGCCCGTCTCAACCTCACCCACACCGTGATGAGCAAACGCCTCCTCACCCAGCTCGTGCAGGAAGGCTACGTCGACGGGTGGGACGATCCCCGCCTCCCCACCATCGCGGGCTTGAGGCGTCGAGGGTTCACCCCTTCGAGCATCCGCACCTTCTGCTACCGCATAGGGGTGTCGAAGGTCGAAAGCGTGGTGGACATGGCCTTCCTCGAGGCCGTGATCCGAGAGGAGCTCAACAAGACCGCGCCCCGACGCATGGCCGTGCTCGAGCCGGTGAAGCTGGTGATCACCAACTATCCGGAAGACGAGGTGGAATGGCTCGAGGCCGAGAACAACCCCGAGGATCCTTCCGCCGGTACCAGACTCGTTCCCTTCTGTCGTGAGCTCTACATCGAGCGCGAGGACTTCATGGAGGATCCGCCACCGAAATACTACCGCCTCGCCCCCGGGAGGGAGGTGCGGCTCAAGCACGCCTACATCGTGAAGTGCGAGGAGGTGGTGAAGGACGAGCAGGGCAACATCGTAGAGATACGCTGTACGTATGATCCCGAGACCAGGAGCGGAGGACGGAGAAGCGACCGGAAGGTGAAAGCCACCCTCCACTGGGTCTCGGCTCGCCATGGGTTCAGGGCCCAGGTCCGCCTCTACGACAGGCTCTTCACCAAAGAGGACCCCACCGATGTGGAGGAGGGGAAGACCTTCCTGGACTACATCAACCCCGATTCCCTCGTGATACTGGAAGATGCGGTGCTCGAGCCCTCACTCGAAGACGCGAAGGCGGGAGAACACTACCAGTTTCTCAGGAAGGGGTACTTCTGTCTCGACTCCAGGTACTCCGCTCCCGGGCATCTCGTCTTCAACCGCACCGTCACCCTCAAGGACGAGTGGGAGCGCATCAAGCGACGCATGGAGCAGGAGAAGCGCTGACCTCGTACGGCCGGGCCCGGAGCCCGGCCTTGATCATCCAAGGGAGTAGTGCTTCCTGATGGGATGCGTTACGTCCCACACGCATGAGAGCCCTCTGGGAAACTTCACGAAGTCGCCCGCCTTGATCTCCACCTTCTTCCCATCGGACGTCTCCACAATGACCCGGCCTTCGAGGATGAGGCACTCCTCGTCCTTCTCGTACGTCCAGGGGAACCGCTCCACCCCGCAGGTCCACACAGGCCACGAGCGGATCCCCCGCCGTTCTATCTCCTCTTCTGTGAGCCTCTTCACCTCTATCTCCATGTCCTCCTCCGTACAGGGATCTGTTCGATATGGTGCCGACCGTTCCTTTTCTCTGCAAGGGGTGTTCGATGGGACGGTCCATGGGTATCTTCTCTAGTGGAGGACGTACGATGCCCAGGGACATGGTCGCAAGAGAAAAGATGCTCCTCTTTTTCAAGAGTGCAGGTCTCCTCGCCCTCCTCGCCGTCCTCCTCTACCTCTCGGCCCGCACCATCTTGGGGCTCTCCGGACTCGGACTCTTCCTCATCGGAGGGCTCATCTACCTCATGGTACGCCTGTCGGGAGACGCCTACTTCATCCCGGCGAATGCGCGGCCGCTCTCCCGCTGGGAGGCCCCCGAGGTCTATCGCCTCCTCGACCTCCTCTCCGAACGGGCGGGCATCCCCCAGGTCCCTCAGCTCTACCTCGTCCCTTCGCCTCTCATGAACGCCCTCACCACAGGCCCTGCGGAGCGGCCCGTCATCGTAGTCACCGACACCCTGCTCTCTTCACTTCCCCCACGCGAACTCGCCGGCGTACTCGCGCACGAGATCGCGCACATCCGCAACGGAGACCTCACCCTCTTCAGGATGGTCGAGATCGTTCGACAGTTCACCGAGATGGTCTCCCAGGCCGGATGGGTCCTCCTCGTCTTCTTCTTCTTCCCCTTCCTCCTCTTCGCCCGTCAGGTGCAACCCTTGAGTTTCTTCCTCTTCATGGTGGCCTCGCCCATCCTGAGCCTGCTCCTCGCCCTCGCGCTCCAGCGCACCCGCGAGTTCCAGGCCGACCTCACCGCCGCGGAGCTCACCGGAGACCCCCAGGGGCTTGCGATGGCCCTCTACCGCATCACGAGCCCTCGCTACGACATCCTTGGGGCCCTCTTCCCCTTCGGCCGCAGTCTCAGACGACTCGAGCGGGAGCACTCGCTCTTCCTCTCACACCCGCCCACCGAGGAGCGGATCAGGAGGCTCCTCTCGTTGCGTGCGTGATCAGCCGTCCTTGGGACCTTCACCCGGTCCTCCGTCCTCCTCGTCCACACCCTCGCCCGTGACCGGGAAGGCCTTGATCTTAGGCCCGCGGGTCTTCTTCTCGTCGAGTTCCTCGATGAGGGTCACCTTCTGGAAAGGGAACATGAGGTGGTGGGCGTCACCGATGAGTTTACGCACCTCGTCGGCCTGAGGGTTGATGATGAGGGAACTCTCTTCGGGAAGGAGGATGTCCTTGATCGAGACGAAGTAGGGGTGGGTGAGGTCGAGACTCCTGGCCTCTATCACCAGCTCCTTGTCCTTCCACTGGATGTGCACCCTGTAGATCGACACGCTCACGCTCCTTCACCTGTCGGTCTTCGCATGGCTGGGAGTACAGCATACGTATAAATCGGTCTCTTGTACAAGACCAGATCACACCTGCAATTGTATACGTGATTCGAATGATGTATAGTGCTGAGCTATGAGGACGCAGTATCTCACCCCCCAGGAACGAAGGAAGGGGAGATGGGCCTACCTGCAGGGCTCCCTCTTCAACGGTCTCGGTTTCTCCTTCCTGGGGTCCACCGTCATCTCGTTGCTCGCCATCTCCTATGGCGCCACCAACCTGGAGCTCGGGTACCTCTCCTCCGTGATCAACGTGGCGGGGCTCGCGCTCCTCTTCGTCCCCCGTCTTCTCGAGGGACTTCCCATGGGGAAGGTGTGGGCGGTGGCGTGGTGGATTCGGGGGGCCACCGGTCTCGGGTACTGGTTCCTCCTCCTCACTTCCGGAAGGGGGGCGGTCCTCCTCATCCTCGTGCTCTATACCCTCTTCTGCGTCGCCCGGATAGTCGGGATCGCGATGCAGGAGACGGTCCAGAAGAGGGTGGCTCCGAGTCACGAGCTGGGTGAGTTCATCTCCTCCCTCAATATCCGTTTCCAGATCACCGGGGCCCTCTCACAGGTCATCAGTTTCGTGGCCGTCACCTACCTCCCGTTCCCGCACCCGTATGAGCTCCTCTTCCTCCTCAGCCTCGGGGTGGTGATGAACTCCCTCGCAGCGTACTACTACTGGCAGGTCCCCTCCCGGGATCGGATCCAGCGTCCTCCCGGTACCTCCGGGTTGTGGGAGGCCGCTCGCTACGCATTCAGCAGGGAGGTACGGAGGAGGACGAGTATCAGATGGGTGGCCTCCATCGTCTTCACCCTGCAGGGAATGATCGTTCCTTTCCTGAGGAAGGTCCTCCTCTTCTCGCAGGGTACGGTCTTCCTCTATTCCCTTGCCTCCTTCGTGGTTTCGGCCCTCGCGGGGATGCTGATGATCCCGTTCGTCGACAGGATGGGGGCTCGTCCCCTCCTCATCCTCGGTACGTCCGGGGCGGCGGTGTGTGTACTCCTCTTCGTGTTCATGCCGCTCTCGGCACCGGTGTGGGCGTTTTTCCTCGTCGGCATGGCGTTTCAGTTTTTCGTGGGCGTGGTGGGGCTTTTCGTGAGCAAGATCAGCATCCAGATGATCCCCGACGGGAACACCGCAGGATTCTCCTCGTTCATGACGGCCTCCACCGCGCTCACCGCCCTGGGCAGCGGCTTCCTCGCGGGAGTGCTTTCCGACCTCTCCGGGACCGTGCCCGGGACCGACGGGTTCGACCTCGTGTTCCTCGCCATGGGTGCGGGGCTTTTCACCCTCGTCTTCCTCGCGGCCGGACTCGAGGAGGGAGGAGGGATGAGCGTGCGGGACGTCCTTTCCATCCTCTTCTCCACCCGCAACCTCAGGGTATTCCTCGCGAGCCATGCCCTCGTGGAGGAGAAGGACCCCCAGCAGAAGCAGGTGCTCCTCTTCAGGATCACCCAGGATCCCGGCCCGCTTGCGGACAGGACCCTCAGGGACCTCCTCCTCTCTCCCTTCTCTCCCGAGAAGAAGCAGATCCTCCTCGCCCTCTTCGAGCATCCCCGGCCCTCGCTCTTGCCGTACATCCTCAAGGAAGCCGCCGACCCCGATTCCTACGTGAGGGAGGAGGCCCTCTTCGCCCTGGGGGCCTATCCGGGAGAGGAGACCCGAAAGCTCCTCGAGGAGGTCTGCAGGAACGATCACCTGCGGCCCGCCTCGGTCGCGGCCAAGTCGCTCGCCCGGATCGGGGAGAAGGGGCTCCTCCCCCTGGTGGAGTACCGTTTGAGGGAACAGCGTGAGTTCATGGACCCGGTGAGCCTCCTCAACTATGTCATCGCCTGGATCCTCATGGGGCCCCGAGAGTTCGATCTCTTCTTCCAGATCCCGTCGGGGCGGTCGCAGGGGTTTCTCCAGACGTACCACTCCCTCCTGGCCGACTTGTTGGACGGTGAACCCCCTCTGTCCCTTGTCTATCAGAGGGAGAACCGGAGGAAAGGGGCGGGACTTTCCCTGCTTCTGGACGAGGCGCGTCACCTCGATGTCTTCTTGAAGGCACGCAAGGATCTGCGCACCTTGTGGGAGGAGGGGAGGTTCGCCGATCTCGGTGCGTGGACGTCGCAGGTGCTCGCGGGGGTGCCTACCTCCCGGCTTACCCCGGTGCTCGGGAGACTCGCAGACCTCGTGAAGGAGGCACCCGTCCCCGAAGGACGGGCCGAGGCCCTCGCCCTGCTCTACTGGTGCTACACGATCCTCTCCCGGGTCGCGTTTCAGGAGGACGAGGCTTCCTCCGGCGTCGAGTCCCCGAGGACGTCGGAAGAGGCGAGTGCCTCCAGATAGGGGGAGGGGTCTTTCCAGAAGACTTCCTCGAGCTCCTTGTGGTGAGGGATCCGTCTCCTCAACCACGAGAGGAGGAGGGCCTCCTGCTCGGAGGACGTGAGCTTCCACGGGATATCGGTCTTCCTGAGCCGCTGGACCACGTTATGGAGCACGATTCCTGCCGTCACCGAGATGTTGAGGCTCTCCACGAACCCGTACATGGGGATGGTGAGGTATTCGTCTGCCGCTTCGAGCACGGCGTCACTGAGACCCGGAAGCTCGCCTCCGAAGAAGAACGCGCACTTTCCCCGTGTGACATCGAACTCGTCTACGGGAGTGGGGGTGCGGTGCGGGGTGGTGGCGATGATGCGGTAGCCTTCCTCCCTGAGGCGGCTGACCGCCATTCGAGGATCCCGGTATCGATGGAGCGAGAGCCACCGGGCGGTGCCCATGGACACCCCTTTCGACGGAGTGAAGGGGACGGCATCCTCCACGATGTGCACATCCTGTAGACCCATGGCCTCTGCGCTCCTTAAGACCGCATTGGCATTGTGCGGATGGTAGATGTTTTCGAGGGCGACGGTTACGTATCGGGTCCGCTCTTTCACCACCTCCTGCATCCTGCGGAACCTCCTCGGCGTCACCCACCGCGAGAGGTAGAGGATGAGTGCCCTCCTGTAACGGTCATCGACGTGCACCATGGGGCTCAAGTATAGCCGATGTGCGCGGAATGTAAACCCGGTCGGCCGCCTCACCGCGTCACGAGCGGCACGAACCTGAAGTAGCCGTGGGTGGATGTGTGGAACGCGCCGCCCTCGCGGAGGATGCGGGTCATGACCGACGTGCCCCCGCCCACGTGTACAGGGATGACGAGGATTCCCCCCTCTCCGAGCTGCGAGAGCAGGGTGGAAGGCGTCTCCTCGGCTGCGGCTGTCACGACGATGCGGTCGAAGGGCGCCTCTTCCGGGAGCCCCTTCGAGCCGTCACCGAGCATGAAGTTGATCTCGGTGTACCCCGTCCGTTCGAGGTTGGCCTTTCCCATCCGGTACACCTCGGGGTGGATCTCCATCGAGTACAGGTCTCCCGTGCGGTCCATCACCTCCCACATGACAGCGGCGTTGTAGCCCGAGCCTCCCCCTACCTCCAGGACTTTGAGTCCGGGTCGAAGCTCGAGGAGCTGGATCATGAAGGCAACGGTGTAGGGCTGACTTATCGTCTGTCCCCAGCCTATCTCGAGGGGGATGTTCTCGTAGGCGTACTGTCGTTGCGCAGGGGGCACGAACTCCTCTCGTGGGACCTTGTCGATGGCGTCGAGGATCCTCCGGTCGTGTATTCCTTCACGCTCGAGGAGACGGATGAGGACATCTTTTTCCATACTATAGTTATAGTTCAAATATGGCGGGAAGGGAACGGGACCCGCCGTGTGGGCGAATAGCCAATGATATTTTTAAAGAGGGTTTATTTTTCTTGACAGCGTAGAAGGGCATGGTATAATCGAATGAGAAGGACGATCTGTTGACAAGTCGTCCCCTCGATAGGATGACCTATCGTATCACGCATATGGTTTTCGGGGAAAGGAGATGGTGTGAAGCTTACGATCGTCGGTGCAGGAAGCGTTCGGTATGCGCTCCAGCTTGTAGGAGATCTGGCGAAGACCGAGGAGCTTTCGAAAAAGGGTCCTGTGGTGAGCCTCATGGACATAAACGAGGAACGGCTCAAGGCCACCGAGATCCTCGCCCGCAGGTACATGGAAGAGCTTGAGGTCCCGGTGAAGATCGAGGCCACCACTTCGCTCGAAGCGGCGGTGGAAGGCGCGGACTATGTGATCAACACGGCCCTCGCCTATCCCCGTCCCGAGGGGGCCGATGGGTTCGCCGCCTACGAGAAGGTGGTGGAGATCTCCGAGCGACACGGCTACTACCGGGGGATCGACGCACAGGAGTTCAACTTCGTCTCCACGTATACGTACGTCTTCTGCAGTTACTACGATCTCACATTGGCCCTCAACGTGGCCCGGACCATGGAGAAGTACGCCCCCGAGGGCTGGATCCTCCAGACCGGAAACCCGGTCTTCGAGATCACCCAGCTCCTCACGCGCGAGACGCCGGTGAAGACCGTAGGGTTCTGCCACGGCCACGGCGGGGTCCACGAGGTGTGCGAGCAGCTGGGGCTGCCGTACGAGGAGGTGGACTGGCAGGTGGCGGGGGTGAACCACGGGATATGGCTCAACAGGCTGCGCCACCGGGGGGAGGATGCCTATCCTCTGTTGGATCGATGGATAGAGGAGAAGGGCCCCTCGTGGGAGTCGCGGAGCCCCTGGGACGTGCAGATGAGCCCTGCGGTGATGGACATGTACCGGTTCTACGGCATGCTCCCCATAGGGGACACCTGCCGGAACGGCTCCTGGAAGTACAACTACGACCTCGCCACCAAGAAACGCTGGTACGGGAGGTTCGGGGGCATAGACAACGAGGTGGAGCGGCCCAAGTTCCACGAGCAGCTGAGGGAGGGGAAGCGCAAGATGCTTGAGCTTGCGGCCGAGGTGGCCGCCGACCCCTCCATCCGGCTCACCGAGCGGTGGCCCCGCCTTTTCTCCAGGGAGAGGAGGAGCGGCGAACAGCAGATACCCTTCGTCCAGGCCCTCGAGTGCGGCACGCCCCAGCGGCTCGTGCTCAACATGCCCAACAGGGGTGTCATAGAGGGTATTCCGGACGATGTGGTGGTGGAACTACCTGCACGCGTGGATGGAGAAGGACTCCACCCCGAGAGGATCGAGCCCGACCTCACCCCGCGCATCAAGAAGATGTACCTCTGGCCGCGCATCCTCCGCATGGAGTGGGCCCTCGAGGCCTACCTCTCCCGGGACATCCGTGTCTTCGAGGAGATCCTGGTGAGGGATCCCCGCACCAGGTCGTTCGAACAGGTGCAGGCCGTTCTTCGTGACATCTGGGCGTTGCCCTTCCACGAAGAACTGAGACAAAACTTTCCCATGGGAGGTACGACATGAAACGTGCGTTGAGCGTGCTCGGGATCATCCTGGGCGTCATGGTGGTCCTCTTCCTCGCAGGCTGTGAGGAAGCAGGTGCAGGAGGAGGGGCTGAGCCCACGCCCACGCCTACTCCACTGTCCGGTATTTCATGGGACTTTGAGGATGGCACTACTCAGGGATGGCAAGGGAATGGTGGTGCTACCGTGGAAGCATCCACTGAGCAGGCAGCTGGGGGAACCACCTATTCCCTGAAAATTACGACCGGAGATGCAGGATGGAAGACTGCGTGGTACTATGACATCGAGAACTATATCCAGGCTGATCAGTCCTACCACTACGCAGTGTGGGTCTATCAGGAGACAGGATCCGACCAACAGTTTACCCTCACGTTGAAGTCCTCTGATGGTTCGAATGAGTTTTATAACTCGGTCTTCTATCAGCAGACGGTGCCTTCCGGAGCCTGGACACTCCTCGAAGCGGATTTCTCGCTCGAGAGTGCCACGAAGGGACAACCCACCGATTTGTATATTGAATCCGTTACTCCTTCCATCACCTTCTACGTGGACGAAATCGACATCTCTCCCGTGACTCAGTAAGTCCCTGATGATGGGTATGAAAGAATGGGTATGAAAGAAGAGGGGAGGCTCCCGCCTCCCCTCTCTTATTGGTGTGTTCCTTTTTCTCACCAGTAGAACTTTATCCTCATGTACAGGTTGCCCACCTTGTCGCCCTCGTCGTTGGTGAACACACCCACCGTGCCCTGGGCCGCGTACATGTCCTGTCCGTTCTGGGTGTAGTTGTAGCCCAGGTACATGGCAACCGCACCGAACTCCTGCTTCACGCCATACTCATAGGACATCTGTCTCTCGTACTGGCCGCCGTTGTCCTCGGTGTCGAGGAGGTCGTCGTAGCGCACACCGCCGTAGATGGTGGTCTTGGTGGCGCTGATGCTCAGCCCCCCATCGACCGCGAGCTTGTGCACGTTGGTGGTATCCCCCTCGGCGGGCATGGTGGTGGCAAGCCCGTACCAGGCGCCCAGATACGCGGTGCCGAGACCTGAGAGGTAGAGGGAGGGCTTGATGCCCACGAAGAGTGCGTTGTCCGCCTCTTTGGTGTCGGTGTTGGTCTTGTAGTCCTCACCCAGGAATCCCGCGAGCGTCACCGGACCCAGCATCATCTTGAGGTTGAGCCTTCCTCCTCCGGCCATGAGGTATCCCTCACCCCGGAAGTTCACATCGCCCTTGAGGGAGACGAGCCCCAGGGCGAACTCCCCGAAGGTGATCTCGGCGAGCATGGGGATGCGTTTCTCCTCACCGTCGGGCCCCACCCGGTTGATCATGGGCGACAGCCCGTAGCGGAGAGTGAGTTTACCACCCATGAGTCCCACCCTCAGGTCGAGTACGCCGAAGCGGTCCCAGCGGCTGTAGAGGTGACCGACCCCGTAGCCGCTCCAGCGGCCGGTGCTCCATCCGGTGAGGTTGCTGTAGCGATCGCTCACCGCCAGAGGACCGTACCCGCTCACGAGTGTGAGCGTGAAGGGGAGATCGGAAAGCCCGAAAGGCCCCAGGATATCGGTGGTGAGGAAGAACTCCGAGATGCCCAGGTCGAATGGAAACGAAGTGGCGGTGATCTCGGTGTCGTACCAGTCGTCGTACTCCAGCGTGAGGGAATACGAATTGTACTCGTCGATAGTACCGTCGAGCTTCACGATCGACCAGTCGAGCTTTGCGGTGGAGGAGCCATCCTTTGCGATGCCGGGAATCCCCACTCCGAATCCCAGGTCCATGGTGGCGGTGATCTTGTAGTCGCCAGCGGTCAGCGGGGTGGCCAGCGCTACGAGGAGCAGCACTAACCATAGTCTTTTACTGTTCATAGAAACCTCCTCATGGTATGGGGTATGCTGCAGATCGACTCTGCAGAGAAATTATAAATTGACTTTCGAAACATGTAAAGAAAAATTTTTAGTCAGGATGCTATTTCCCTTGACACATGAACATGGTGTGGTATAATCGAGAGGATGGGTTGTGGGGACAGGCTTTTGAAGGATCTTTGTATATCGGTTTTTGCTATGCAACCCCCCGCCCGAAGCCGGGGCTGTCCCCGGAAGATGCTCTGTGAGGAGGTACCACATGAAACGTTTCATGGGATTCCGCTGGCTCCTTATCGTGCTCCTTCTCGGAGGGTGCGCTTCTCAGCAGGTGACGATGGCTGAGACACCGGCCTCCCCCCAACAGATGGTGATCGTCTCGAACGATTTCGAGGACCAGAAACCCGGAGACTGGATGGCGCGAGGAGATGGGACCAGGATAGCGATCTCGGACGCTGCGGCCCACTCCGGGAAGTACAGCCTCTATGTCTCCAACCGGAGCGCCAACTGGCACGGCACGCAGATCGACCTTCTCAAGAAGCTCCAGCCCGGTAAGAAGTACAGCTTCTCCGTGTGGGTGTACCACACCTCCGCGTCTGCCAAGAAGCTCATCATCACCATGGAGCGCATCTACAACGGGGAGAAGGGATGGGACCGTATCGCCGAGGTCTCGGTGGCGCCGAATACCTGGGTGGAGCTCAAGGGAGAGTACCAGGTTCAGTCGGCAAAGGTGGAAGAACTCGTCTTCTATGTGGAGGCGGAGAGCAGTTCCCTCTCCTACTATGTCGATGATGTCACCATATCTCAGGTGAAGTAGCAAAAAGTTCTTTACGGTACAGGGGTTCCGGATGTTGCCGGGACCCCTCCCGTTTTTGTCGGGAGTGAAGCCTGGAATCCCATGGAGGGCGTTCTGAGAGTGACGACGGGACTTTTCTTTTTACCATCTCGGCTTCCGGATTCCGAGGCCTCTCGAGGAATGATCATTCCTCCCTGCGGGTGTCTCCTGCCGGGCCACTTCCGGCCGGATAGAGAGAAGAACGCCGGTTGTGGGAAACTGCATCTCGGTGTGGGGTCTTGCTGGAATTCGAGGCTCCCACTTGATATACATTTCTGGGATGGAAGGAGTTGCTATGCCTCGATACGCTCTCTGCTGGCTGGAGTACCGGCCGTGTGACGACCGTGCGTACAAGGACGCTGTCGTCGACCGTATCCGCACCCTGTGGATCCAACCGGGCGAGGATGTAGTCGGATTCGAGATCCGTGATGCACTCTCCCGGCTCTTTCATCATGTCCCAGGGGAGGGATCGACGGGAGACGCTGGAACCCTCTACGTCGGAACCTCTGACCAGGCGCCTGTGGCGGACCGGATTCCTGCTGGGGAGCTGGAGAAGCTCGGTGATGAGGGATTCCTCCTGAAGGAGGTGAGAGAAAGAAAGGGAGGCTCCTCCCTCGTGCTCACCTCGAAGACACGGCGGGGTCTCGTGTACGGGGTTTTCTATCTCGTTTCCATGTTGCAGAGAGGCATCCCCCTGGAGGGGATCTCTCTCCACGAGGAACCGGCGTTCCCCTTGAGGATCATCAATCACTGGGACAACCTCGACGGCACGATAGAGCGAGGATACGCAGGCAAGTCGATTTTCTTTCACAGGAACAAGGTGGTGAAGGGGCTCCATCGCATAAGGGATTATGCCCGCCTCCTTGCTTCTGTGGGCATAAACGGGGTGGTGCTCAACAACGTGAACGTACGGAACAAGGCCCTCAGACTCATCACCGAGGAGTACCTGCCCTCCGTGAGGAGGATAGCCGATGTCTTCCGCGACTACGGGATACGGGTATACTTGAGCGTGAACTTCATGAGCCCCGTATACGTCGGGGGGCTTCCCTCCGCCGACCCCTTTGACCCTTCTGTGAAGAAGTGGTGGGCCGAGGTCGTCGCACGCATCTACGAGTACGTTCCCGACTTCGGCGGTTTTCTGGTGAAGGCGGATTCCGAGTTCAATCCCGGGCCGCACAGCTATGGGAGGTCCCAGGCCGATGGCGCCAACCTGCTGGCCGAGGCCCTCGCGCCTCACGGCGGTCTCCTCATTTGGCGGGCCTTTGTCTACAACATCCAGGACTGGCGGGACAGGAAGACCGATCGGGCGAGGGCGGCCTACGACATCTTCTCTCCCCTCGATGGCCGGTTTGCCGACAATGTGCTCCTTCAGATAAAAAACGGGCCCATGGATTTCCAGGTGAGAGAACCGGTCTCGCCCCTTTTCGGCGGCATGGAACGTACGAACCAGATGGTGGAGTTCCAGATCACCCAGGAGTACACCGGTCAGCAGATCGATCTGTGCTACCTCGTGCCCATGTGGAAGGAGGTGCTCGAGTTCGATACGCATGCGAGAGGTGAGGGGTCCACGGTGAGACGCGTGGTGGACGGTTCCCTCTTCGGACGTCCTCACGGCGGATGTGCAGGTGTCGCGAATGTGGGCTCTGATTACAACTGGACGGGGCACTGGCTCGCCCAGGCCAACCTTTATGGGTACGGGCGTCTCACATGGAACCCCGACCTTTCGCCGGAGGAGATCGCGAGGGAGTGGTGCCTGAGAACCCTCACCCGGGATGGAGAAGCCGTAGAGCGGTTGGTGGATATCCTCCTCGCCTCGTGGCCTGTCTATGAGAAGTATACCACTCCGCTCGGGCTCGGATGGATGGTGAATCCGGGACATCACTACGGCCCCAGCCCTGAAGGGTATGAGTACTCATTCTGGGGAACCTATCACAGGGCCGACAACCGCGCCATAGGGGTGGACAGATCATCCCGTGGAACGGGGTTCACCACCCAGTATCGTTCTCCGTGGCGTGAACTCTACGATGATCCTGCGACCTGCCCGGAGGAGCTCATCCTCTTCTTCCACAGGTTGCCGTACACCTATACACTGAAGGACGGGAGAACCCTCATCCAGTACTACTATGACAGTCACTTCGAGGGAGCCGAGGAGGTGAAACGTCTCAGAGAGGAATGGCTCAAACTGAGAAAGCACGTATCTCCTCGTGTGTTCCGCGAGGTACTCGAACGATTCGACAGACAAGTGAAGAACGCTGTGGAATGGCGTGACGTGATCAACACCTATTTCTATAGAAAAACCGGCATACCGGACGAAGAGGGGAGAACCCTCTACTGACTGTCGATAGACGGGAGGTTCTCTTCCATGATTTTACTTTTTCTTGAGGAGGAAAATCCATGAATGGAAATGAGCGTATGACCTCTCTGCTCTCCAGGATGTCGATCGAGGAGAAGGCGGGTCTCATGGTGCATCGGGCGAAAGGGGTTCCCCGTCTGGGAATCCCCAACTACAACTGGTGGAACGAGGCCCTTCACGGAGTGGCCAACTCGGGAGAGGCCACCGTCTTCCCCCAGGCCATAGGGCTTGCGGCCACCTTCGATCCCGATCTCGTACGGCGGGTGGCGGATGCCATCTCCAGGGAGGCCCGTGCGAAGTTCAACGCAGTGGGCAAGGAACGGGCCGCGGAATACGAGAGAGGGCTCACCTTCTGGTCTCCCAACATCAATATCTACAGGGATCCGCGCTGGGGGAGGGGGCAGGAGACCTACGGCGAGGATCCCTTCCTCACCTCCAAGATAGGTGTAGCCTTCGTGAAGGGACTGCAGGGAGATCATCCCTACTACCTGCGGGTGGCGGCATGTGCAAAGCACTACGCGGTCCACTCCGGTCCGGAGGGACTGCGGCACGTCTTCGACGCGCGGGTCTCCGAGAAGGACCTCTGGGAGACGTATCTTCCCGCCTTCGAGGCCCTTGTGAAGGCGGGGGTGGAGGCGGTGATGGGGGCCTATAACCGCGTGAACGGGGAGCCTGCCTGTGGGAGTAAACGGCTCCTCGAGGAGATCCTCAGAAAGAAGTGGGGTTTCAAAGGGCATGTGGTCTCCGACTGTTGGGCCATCGCCGACTTCCATCTCCACCACAAGGTGACGAAGGATCCCATAGAGTCGATCGCCATGGCCCTGGAGGCAGGGTGTGACCTCAACTGCGGGAACACCTACGAGCACCTCCTCGATGCGGTGAAGGCCGGAGCGGTCTCTGAGGAGCTTGTGGACCGATCGGTGGCCCGACTTCTCTCCACCCTCGACCGCCTTGGCCTTTTCACCGATGACCACCCCTACGTACGGCTCTCCCTCGCGGACATAGACTGGGAGGCGCACCGAGCGCTTGCCCGAGAGGCGGCGGAGAAGTCGGTTGTGCTCCTCAAGAACAATGGGATCCTCCCTCTTGATAGGCGGAAGCTGCGGTACATCTATGTGACAGGCCCGAACGCTGCGAATCCCGTCGCCCTCCTGGGCAACTATGCGGGCGTCTCATCCCGGCTCGTGACGGTGCTCGAAGGGATCACCGGTTATGCGGGCCCTGGAATCACGGTGACGTACAAGATCGGGTGTCCACTCCAAGGAAACAAGATAAATCCCATCGATTGGGCGAGCGGGGTGGCCCGGTATGCGGACGTGACCGTCGCCGTGATGGGACGTGACTCCGCGGTGGAAGGAGAAGAGGGGGATGCGATCTTTTCCGATAATTACGGCGATCTATCCGATCTCAACCTTTCCCGTGAGCAGATCGATTACCTGAGACGAATAAAGGAGATAGGGAAACCCCTCGTGGTGGTCCTCCTCTCGGGAGCCCCTGTGTGTTCTCCCGAACTCGAGGAACTGGCGGACGCCATTGTGTACGCGTGGTATCCCGGCGAAGAGGGAGGAAACGCCATTGCGCGGGTGCTCTTCGGTGAGGTCTCGCCCTCGGGGAGGCTCCCCATCACCTTCCCAAAAGGCGTGGACCAGCTGCCTCCCTTCACCGACTACAGTATGGAGGGGCGCACCTACCGCTACATGAAGGAAGAACCTCTCTACCCATTTGGGTTCGGGCTCTCTTACGCAACCTTCTCGTACAGAGATCCCAAGTCCTCGGCCTCGAGATGGGACAAGAGGGAGACACTCGAGGTCGTGTGTGAGGTCGAAAACACCTCGTCGATCCCTGCCGACGAGGTGGTCCAGCTCTACGTGAGGTGGGAGGACGCCCCGTTCCGTGTGCCGTTGTGGTCGCTCAAGGGGTTCACGAGGGTGTCCCTTGGCACCGGGGAACGGATACAGGTGCGCTTCGTGCTCTCTCCCGAGGATCTTTCCTTCATAGACGAGAAGGGGAGGAAGGTGCTCCCCGAGGGCAGACTCCGCTTCCATGTGGGACCGGCTTCCCCGGGAGGGCGGGCCCAGGAGCTGGGGTCACCGGAGGGTGTGGAGATTGTAGTGGAGTGTTGACCTGCTGTGTCGGAGAGGAGAGAAGATCCCCGGAAGGGGATCTTTTTTTGTTGACAGATCCCGAAACCGGGGGTAGAATGTTGTCGAAAACATGATAAGGCTAACATTGTATGAGAAAGAATATTTTATCTTTGTTTTATAAGGACTTTTATTTATCGGCATCAATGTTTTCGAAAACATCGGCCTCTCTTGCCATCTTTCTGCTCCAAGGAGTGCTCGTTATGGGGCTTGCTTCCTGTGCCTTCCGGGGCTGCAGCCACGGTCGTGGTGCGGTGAGGTGTGTGTGAAGAGGTGATGACCACATTTCCCGTAGGGGAAATGAGACATATCTTCCCTAAGGAGGGAGTCATGAGACGGTATCTGCTCCTCATCGTAGCCCTCGTACTGGTCCTTGCCGGGTGTGGGGGACCAGCACAGAAGGCTGAGAAGACCCAGGTCCGGTGGTTCGTCGGTCTGGGTGCGGGCACCGATGAACCCACTATCGCTGCCCAGGAAGAGATCGTAAAGCGGTACAACGAGTCGCAGGATGAGATCGAGCTCGTCCTCGAGATCGTTCCCAACAACCAGGCGTATCAGACCCTGGCCACCGAGCTCTCGGGTGGTAATGCCCCTGATGTGGTGGGCCCTGTGGGCATCAGAGGACGGGACAGTTTCAAGGGGGCCTGGATCGACCTCCAGCCGCTCGTGGAGAAGTACCAGTTCGATCTTTCCATCTTTGACGCGCCGATGGTGGATTTCTACCGGAATCCCGGCGAGGGACTCCTCGGACTTCCGTTTGCCATCTATCCCTCGTTCCTCTACGTGAACGAGGAGCTCTTCGAAGAGGCGGGGATCCCGCTGCCACCAACTGAGTACGGACAGCCGTATGTGGACGAGAACGGCAAGAGCTGGCCGTGGGATATGGACACGGTGAAGCGGATCGCCATGAAGCTCACCGTCGATCAGAACGGAAACGACGCTTCGAGCCCCGACTTCGATCCCCAGAACATCGTGCAGTGGGGGTTCGGCATCCAGTGGACCGACGCGAGAGGCATCGGTACGCTCTTCGGCCCTGGCACCTTCGTGGCTCCCGATGGAGGTGCGCAGATTCCTCCTCACTGGGCTGAGGCGTGGAAGTGGGTATACGACGGCATGTGGAAGAGCCACTTCTATCCCAACGGTCCCTACGGGTCGAGCGACCTCCTGAAGAACGGAGACTGGTTCTCCTCCGGCAGGGTGGCCATGGTCCACTGTCATCTCTGGTACGCGGGATTCGCCGAGATCAACTTCAAGTGGAACGTCTATCCCGTGCCTGCCTACAAGGGGAAGACGACTGCAAAGATGCACGCCGATACCTTCCTCATCACGAAGCAGTCGAAGAATCCCGACGCAGCCTTCAAGGTGCTCTCCTATCTGGTGGACGACGTGGCGGGCGAGCTCTGTGCGGTCTACGGCGGCATGCCTGCGAAGAAAGAGCTTCAGGGTGACTTCCTCGAGACCTTTTTCGCCAAACGATGGCCTGGTCAAGAGTTCAATCTGAAGGTGATCCAGGACAGCATCCAGTTCGCCGACAATCCCAACCACGAGAGCTGGATGCCCAGCTTCCAGGAGGCGAATACCCGGTACAACCAGTTCACGGATCTCATCTTCAACAACCCCGATGTGGACGTCGATGCGGAGATCCAGAGGCTGAAAGAGGATCTGGACAAGATCTTCAGGGCTGCCCAGCAGTGACTCGATCCGGTGGTGGAGGACCTCGCGTCCTCCACCATTACTCGCTTTTATATAAGGAGTTGAGACTATGAGCCATAAGGAGAGACATCCTTTGAGACTGTGGGAATACAGGTGGGGGCTCGCCTTCATCGCGCCCTGGCTCCTGGGTTTCCTGATCTTCTACCTCTTTCCCATGGTCGCGTCGTTCGTGTTCTCGCTGCTCGACTTTTCCCTCGCCGATCCTGGGGCCACCACGTTCGTCGGGTTCGTCAACTGGCGCAGGGCCTTCGTGGAGGATCCGGAGGTCCTGGCTTCGGTGGGACGCATACTCCTCTTCGCGCTCATCTCCCTTCCCATCGGCATGCTCTTCGCACTCGCCGTGGCCCTGCTCCTCCACAGCAGGTATCTGCTGGGGACGCGGGCTTTCAGGACGCTCTTCTACCTCCCTTCCATCGTGCCCTTCGTGGCGGCCGTGATCATATGGCAGGGGGTGCTCAATGAGCACACAGGGTGGATCAACCTCGCGATCGAAGGGATCACCGGTCTCGACGTGACCGGTACCGACGGGATCAGGTGGCTCGCCGATCCGAGACTGATCTACTTCACCTACACCCTCATCGGATTGTGGGGGCTGGGGAACACCATCATCATCTTCCTCGCCGGCCTCCAGGGGATTCCCATAGAGCTCTACGAGGCGGCGCAGATCGACGGAGCAGGACCGGCGCAGCGGTTCTTCAGCGTCACCCTTCCGCTCATCACACCGGTGGTGTTCTACAATGTGGTGATAGGGGTGATAGGTCTCATGCAGTACTTCCTGCCGCCCTATGTGATCAACATGGGCAGTGGATTCCCGAATGGAATGACCAACTTCCCCATGATCTACTTCTACCGGCAGGCCTTCACCTATCTCAATATGGGCTATGGCGCAGTGATCGCATGGATCATCTTTTTCCTGGGTCTTTTCTTCACTTTGATATTGTTCAGGACATCGCGATACTGGGTCTTCTATGCAGGAGGAGGAGAGGAATCATGAGAGAACAACGCCTTTTGCTCAGACGAGTCGTCTTCACCCTCGGTGTTGCCGTGTTGGCGGCGGTGTATCTCCTTCCCCTGATGTACGGGTTGTCCATGTCGCTCAAGACGAGGGATCAGATCGCATCCGCGAAACTTTCCATCCTTCCTCTTTCGCCCAGGACCTGGGAATACGAAGGGAGGCAGTACGACCTCTATGAGGTTCCCGTGGATGGAGAGGTCCGCATACTCGCCATGATGAAGAGGGGACGGACATCTTCCGTGTTCATGGATCCGCAACAACCGGGTGAGCAGATCGTATGGGAGGGGAACTGGAGGACCCTCGATCGTGTGTGGAAGGTCGATCCCCAGTGGAGCAACTTCGCTGAGGCGTGGAAGGCGACGAAGTTCCCCGTGCTCCTCAAGAATACCGTGCTCTATGCAGTGATCACCACCTTCGGTACCGTGCTCTCCTCGCTCCTCGTGGCCTACGGCTTCGCCCGGTTCAGCTTCCCGGGAAAGAACGTGCTGTTCGTGGTCCTCATGTCCACCATCATCCTCCCCTCGGCGGTGACGTCCATACCCACGTATGCGATGTTCTACTTTCTCGGTTGGGTGGGGACATGGCTCCCCCTCATGGTGCCGGCCTTCTTCTCGAATGCGTACAACGTCTTCCTGCTCAGACAGTTCCTCATGGGTATACCGAGGGAACTCGATGAGGCCGCACGTATCGATGGTGCGGGGCCTCTGAGGACCCTGTTCCAGATCATCGCTCCTCAGGCCACGCCCGCGATCATCGCGGTGGCGCTCTTCCACTTTTTCTTCGCCTGGAATGATTTCTTCGGTCCGCTCATCTATCTCTCCGGGAAGGGGGACCTCTATCCGATCTCCATAGGACTCACGGTGTTCAACAACATGTACACCTCTCAGAACCACCTCATCCAGGCCGCGGCCCTCATCGCGAGTGTGATACCGTTGGTGGTCTTCGCCTTCGCCCAGAGGGTGTTCATGCAGCGTCTCATCGATACGGGGGTGTTCAAGTAATCACCTTTGGTCGAATATATCTACTACTCACGTGAGGAGGATGGACTTGAACGAGGCAGTGCTCTACGAGTCTTCGTATGTCACGGGAACGCGTCTTACCCCTCTGCGTCCAGAAGAACGCAGTCCTGCGTCCGTGTCAGGATCACCGTATATCGAGCGGGAGGTGGTGGTCGATCCCTCTCGGGAGTATCAGCGCATACTCGGCTTCGGTGGGGCGCTCACCGAGGCATCAGGATACGTGCTTTCTCTGTTACCGGACAAGGAGAGGGAACGGGTGATCCGGATGTACTTCGATCGAAGGGAGGGGCACGGGTATACCTTTGCGAGGACGCACATGAACAGCTGTGACTTCTCGTTCGGGAACTGGGCCTTGGTGGAGAAGGAGGACCCCTCACTCTCTTCGTTCGACCTGGGTCCTTCCCGACGGTACCAGCTTCCGCTCGTGAAGGATGCGTGGAGGGTCTCGGGTGGTCTTCGTCTTCTCGTCTCCCCCTGGAGCCCGCCGGCCTGGATGAAGGACAACCGTGAGATGTGCCACGGGGGGAAGCTCCTTCCGGAATATTACCCCGTGTGGGCGCGGTACTTTGTCTCCTTCATCAGGGCTCTTCAAGGGGAAGGGCTCGAGGTGTGGGGTGTGACGGTCCAGAACGAGCCCGAGGCGGTGCAGACATGGGAGTCGTGTATCTACACCGGTGAGGAGGAAGGACGGTTCGTCAGGGATCACCTGGTGCCCACGTTCAGGGGGGCCGGCCTGGAAGGGAAAAAGGTGCTCATCTGGGACCACAACAGGGACAGGCTTCCGGAACGGGTGGAGGAGAGCTTCGGACTCGAAGGGGTGAGGGAGGTGGTGGACGGAGTGGCTTATCACTGGTACTCCGGTCCGCAGTATGATAACGTGGAGGAGACCTCTTCTCGCATCGATGGCAAGCTCCTCGTGTTCACCGAGGGATGCATCGAGGGAGGGGCGAGGCCGGGTGAGTGGTGGGTGGGGGAGCGGTACGGCTACGAGATGATCCAAGACCTCCTCCACGGGGCCAAGGCGTGGATCGACTGGAATGTGGTGCTCGACACGGAAGGGGGTCCGAATCACGCAGGAAACTTCTGCGACGCACCGGTGCTCGTGGATATCGAGGGGAAGGAGGTCTTCCCCCAATCCTCGTACTACTACATAGGCCACCTCTCACGGTGGTGTCGTCCCGGGAGCAGGAGGATTGAGGTCACCGTTCCCGAGGCAGGGGATGAGGATTCATCCGCCGGTGGTCGCTTCTGGGAACAACGGGATCTCGCATTGGGGGTGCGGGATCCCGAGGGGAGGATCGTGTTGGTCTTGTACAATTCGCGTGATGTCTCCATCATGTACTCGGTTCGAAGGAAGGGGGACCGTGGAGAATTCCGGCATGTCTGTCCTCCTCATTCGATCCAGACCGTGATCCTGGAGGCCTGAAGAGGAGGGTATGGTCACACAGAAAGATGTCGCCCGGCTTGCAGGGGTCTCCTTCATGACCGTCTCGCGCGTCATCAACAACAAGGGAAATGTGCGACCCGAGACACGCAGGCGGGTGGAGGAGGCGATCCGGGTGCTGGGGTATTCCCCCAGTTTCGTGGGGAAGGCCCTCAACCAGGGACGCACGGACACCGTGGCCATCATGACTCCTGCTCGTTTCGACGACACGATGGGGAGCCTCTATCTCATGAGGGTGATACGGGGGATATCCCTCGCCTGCAGACAGTACCAGCAGGATATCCTCCTCTCGCCTCTCACCCTCGAGGACCCCTCGTTTGATTACTTAAGGCCCTACAGGCAACGGAAGGTGGATGGGCTCATCTATGTGGGGTTACAGAAGATGCCTCAAGAAGTGCGTGAGGAGATCAACAGACGGAGGATTCCCTGTGTGGTGATAGGAGATCGACCGGAGGATGAGGAGTTTTCCTGGGTGGATACCGATAACGAGCGCGCGGGATACGATACGGTGATGCGGATCTGGAAGCGGGGACATAGGCGGATCTGTTTCGTAGGGCTCAGGGAGGAGTTCTACAATGCGAACATTCGCGATCGGGAGAAGGGGTACAGACGGGCGATGAAGGAACTCACAGGAGAAGAGGTGCCTGACGAGTGGGTGTGGAGGGCTGGATACCACCAGGAAGAGGTAGCCCAGGTGGTAGAGTGCGCCTTTTCATCGATGGGGGAGCGACCCACGGCCCTCTTCTGTGCGACCGACGAGATGGCCTTGGGTGCGCTTGTCGCGCTTCGGCGGCTGGGACTCCGTGTACCGGAGGATGTCTCGGTGGTGGGGTTCGACGGGTTCCTGAAGGACTTGGGCATCTCTCCCACGCTCGCCTCGAACGAACAACCGCTCGTGGACGTGGGGAGGAAGGCCGCCGAGATCCTCTACAAGCACATCTGTAATCCAGCCGCACCCAGGGAGACGCACATCTTCCCGGTGTATCCCCTGGAGGGAGAGACTCTGCAGTCCCTGGAGGAACGGTAGTAGGGGGAGCCATAGAAGCCGACCTCGATCGTAAGCTTTCATCGGAAGTTTTCGTTGACGGGAGGGAAAAGGGATGGTAGAATCATCTTTATGGTAGCGTTAACAATCGTGGCGAAAGGAGAGGATCTAGGCCGCCACCCGGATTCTCTTGCACATGGCCTCCCGTGGGGAGGTCCACAACCTTAAATATGGGAGGAGGAAGGAGATGAGACGTTATCTTCCGTACCTTGCCCCCCTCATGCTCGTACTTATGCTGCTTATAGCATGTGAAGGGGGGATCGTCAACCTGAGTGGAGACCTGGTCTCCCGTGCCACCTTTGAGAGTGGGTGTGACTATGTGGACGCCGACACTGCTCGGATCTGGCTCAATGCTGCGGATGCAGGATGGGCCGACGTCCATTACAAGGTGAACGGTGGAGGACAGCTCAACGTCCGCATGAACCGGGATGGCACCTCCTTCTGGTACGAGGTGAATGGGCTCTCCGAGGGTGATGTGATCGACTACTGGTTCACCATCGGGTTCAACGCGGGTGCGCAGGATACGGGGTGGTACTCCTACACGCACACCGCGGGTGGGAGCACTCCCACAGCCCACGCCTGCGGGGAGCACCACGTTTGTGATCGAGGCCGAGGACTATGCGGCGATGAGCGGGGTGCAGACGGAGTCGTGTGTTGAGGGCGGGCTCAACGTGGGCTGGATCGATGCGGGTGATTGGATGGCGTATGCGAGCCGGTACTTCGAGGGAGGGGAGTACCTCGTCGAGTACCGCGTGGCGAGCCTCAACGGGGGAGGCCAGCTGAGCGCCGATCTGGATGCGGGGTCGATCGTGCTTGGGTCGGTGAGCATCCCCTCGACGGGTGGGTGGCAGAACTGGACCACGGTGTCCCACACAGTGACGATTCCTGCGGGGAACCATGCCTTTGGGATCTATGCGGTCTCCGGAGGGTGGAACATCAACTGGATCCGGTTCACCCACCTGGGCAGTGGCGGAAGTACGCCTACACCCACGCCCACACCACCTCCTTCTGGTGACTGGGTGCTCATATGGAGCGACGAATTCGAGGGCTCGTCCTTGGATACCTCCAACTGGACACCGGAGATAGGGGGAAGTGGTTGGGGGAACAACGAGCTCGAATACTATACCGACAGGCCCGAGAACATACAGGTGAGCGGCGGGTATCTTCAGATCATCGCCCGGAGGGAGTCGTACGGCGGGATGAATTACACCTCCGCCAGGCTCAAGACCGAAAACAAGGTGTATCACACCTACGGGAGGATCGAGGCCCGTATCCGCCTCTCTCGCACTGGAATGGGGTTGTGGCCCGCATTCTGGATGCTGGGAAACAACTTTTCACAGGTGGGCTGGCCCGCCTGCGGCGAGATCGATATCATGGAGCACATCAACACCGAGGATGTCGTGTACGGAACCATCCACTGGGACGCCGGCGGGTATGCCTCCTACGGCGGTAACATTTCCCCCGTCGATGTGACCCAGTGGCACGTGTACTCCATCGAATGGGATGCCTCGTCCATCAAGTGGTTCGTCGATGGAGTGCAGTACCACGAGGCGAACATAGAGAACAGTATC
Organism: Spirochaeta thermophila DSM 6192; assembly: GCF_000147075.1. NCBI lineage: Bacteria > Pseudomonadati > Spirochaetota > Spirochaetia > Winmispirales > Winmispiraceae > Winmispira > Winmispira thermophila. The sequence continues at coordinate 1,501,649 of NC_014484.1, read as the reverse complement.
AACAGCACCGAGGAGTTCCACCGTCCGTTCTTCATCCTCCTCAATGTCGCGATCGGGGGCAATTGGCCGGGCTTCACCATAGACGACAGCATGTTCCCGGTGACCATGTATGTGGACTGGGTGAGGTGGTACCAGAGGTGAGAAGCTTCTTCATACGGTACCCTTGGGTATCGTGGTGGCGGCAGGCAGGGCATCCCTGCCTGCCTTTTTCGTTAAAAAAGGAATGTGTATTGTGGGAATCGCACCTCTTGATTACAATGTCGCCATGATCACCCAGAAGGATGTGGCACGGCGTGCGGGAGTCTCCATCATGACGGTCTCCCGTGTACTCAACGGGTCCCCCAACGTGAGGCCCGAGACCAGGGAACGTGTGCTCCGGGCCATGGAGGACCTGGGGTACCACCCCCACAGCGGGGCGCGGAGCCTCGCTCGACGATACATAGGAAGCCTTGGTGTAGTGGCTCCCCTCCCTGAGAACATCGGTCTCGAATCCAACCCCTACTTTGTGAGACTGCTCCAGGGTATAGAATGGGCGTGTATCCATCAGGGCTACGATCTCCTCATCTCCTCCCAGCGCCGTCACGATCAGGAGGAATTCCCCTACTTCAGGCTCTACTTCGAGCGGAAAGTCGACGGTCTCATCTTCCTGAACGCGGGTTTCGGAGATTCCCACCTCGAGCAGATAGAGAGGTATCACATCCCCTCCTGTGTGGTGGGGGAGCGGCCGGAAAGTCCTCATGTGGACGTGGTGGATACCAAGAATCGGGAAGGGGTGGCACGCCTCGTGGAGTATGTGGTGGCGCACGGGCATTCGAAGATAGGCTTCCTTCACTCTACCGTGGCCACATACCACATTGTCGAACGATTCGAAGGTTTCAAGGAAGCACTCTCCCGGTATGGCCTTCGCTTTCGCGAGGACTGGGTCTTCTGGGGAGATTTTTCCGAAGGGAGCGGGGCGGAGGCCCTGGACAGGCTCCTTTCACTGGATGACCGCCCCACCGCGCTCGTCTGCGGTACGGACTCGATGGCCATCGGTGTGATACGGCGGGCTCGGGAGAGGGGGGTGGAGATCCCGGGAGAACTTTCTCTCACAGGCTTTGATAACATCCCGGAGGCGAGAGTGGTGCATCCACCGCTCACCACCATGGAACAGCCTCTCGTGAAGATGGGGGAATGCGCCGCTGAACTCCTAATCGAGAGGATCACCCACCCAGAACTTCCTGCAAGGCGGGAGTTGTTTGAGACCTCTCTCGTAGAAGGTGGAACGGTAGCTCCACCTCGACGGTAAGCGTATGTACTCTTGCACAAAGGGGGGAAATACAGTATCCTTATGTTAGCGATAACAAGAAGGGAGTATATGCGAGATGGAACAGCGTGTAGTCCCTCAGGGTGAGGTCATCTCATGGGGAGGAGGCAAGTACTACCGAATCCGGCACTTCGACAGGCTCCCCTGGTTCTTCACCACGGTAGCGAGCGGCTCGGATCTGTGGCTCTATCTCACGTCCAATGGGGGTATTACCGCAGGGAGGAAGAACCCCGACCATGCGCTCTTTCCCTACTACACCGAGGACAAGCTCGCCGACATGGCGGAAGTCACCGGGGCCTCGTTCATCGTGCGGATCCTCACGCCCGAGGGCGTGGTGGTATGGGAGCCCTTTTCCTGTCGCTCCGAGGGCAGGTGGGAGGTGGTGCGCTCCCTCTACAAGCGGTTGAACGGTGCCGCGGTCTACTTCGAAGAGGAGAACCTCGATCTCGGCCTCTCTCTCGTCTACGGCTGGACCACCAGTCCTCGGTTCGGCCTGGTCCAGTACGTACGCCTCGAGCGAAAAAGGGGGGGCCACCCTGTAGAGGTGCTCACCGGTGTGCGGAACATCCTCCCCTCGGGGGTAGAATCGCGGGTGCAGAATGAGTTTAGCTGCCTCGTCGATGCTTACAAGCTGAACGAGCTCCTTCCCGGACCGATCGCACTCTTCAGGCTCAGCTCCATACTCACCGACAGGGCAGAGCCGAGCGAGGCCCTGCGGACCACGGTGGCGTGGACCACCCTGGAAGGGCCCGAGGCCGTCCTGCTCTCGGATGCCCAGGTGGAGGCCTTCAGAAGGGGAGAGGAGGTGCAGACCGAGTCTCTCACCAGGGGGCGGAGGGGGGCCTTCTGGCTCAAGACGCGACTGGGCTCCCACGAAGCCTCCAGGGACTGGTACGTGGTACTCGACGTGGACTACGACCAGACCGAGGTCCTCAGGTTGAGGGCGCTGCTCGAAAAGGACAGGGGTGAGGTGCGTTCGACCCTGGAACGCGATATCGAGGCGGGCATGGAGGAGCTCGAGCGTATCGTGGGATCGGCCGATGGGTTCCAATGTACCGCCTCGGAGGCCTACGATGCCCACCACTATGCGAACGTGCTCTTCAATGTGATGCGGGGGGGCACCTTCCCCTCCGGTTATACCATATCCCGGGAGGATCTCTCGGATTTCCTTCGGAGGCGCAACCGACCTCTCTTTAAGGCCCATGCCTCCTGGCTCGCATCCCTTCCTCAGGAGATGGATCGCGAGAGCCTCCTGGCCGAGGTGGAAAAGCGGGGCGATCCTCACCTCGTGCGTCTCGCCTACGAGTACCTGCCGCTCTACTTCAGTAGGCGGCACGGGGATCCCTCGAGGCCGTGGAACCGGTTCTCCATAGAGCTCAAGGACGAGAAGGGCCGGCCCCGGCTCTACTACCAAGGCAACTGGCGCGATATCTTCCAGAACTGGGAGGCGCTCGCGGTCTCCTTCCCTGAGTTCCTGGAACACATGGTGGTGGTGTTCCTCAACGCGAGTTCCCAGGACGGCCACAACCCCTATCGGATCTCGCGTGATGGGGTGGAGTGGGAGGTCCCCGAGCCCGAGAATCCCTGGGCCAACATCGGCTATTGGGGCGACCACCAGATCGTCTACCTCCTGAGGTTGCTCGAGAAGCTCGCACAGATGTACCCCGAACGACTGGAGACCCTCTCCAGAAAGAGGATCTTCACCTATGTGGAGATCCCCTACAGGATGAGGCCGTACCACAGGATGCTGGAGAATCCACGGGCTACCATCGAGTTCGATCACGACTGGCACCGCAGGATCATGGCCCGGGTGGAGAGAGAAGGCTCCGATGGACGGCTCGTCCATGAGGGGGACGGTGTGTACCTCGGTACGCTCCTCGAGAAGCTCCTCCTCCCCGTGCTGGTGAAGCTCACCTCCCTCGTACCGGAAGGCGGTATCTGGATGAACACCCAGCGGCCCGAGTGGAACGATGCCAACAATGCCCTCGCCGGCCCCGGTCTCTCTGTGGTCACGCTCGCCTACCTCCGCAGGCACCTCGCCTTCCTCAGGGGCCTCTTCTCGGCGTGGGAGGGGGAGAGGGATGTCCCGGAGGCCATAGGCCGCCTCTTCCACGATGTGGACGTTGTGTTGGTGGAGTTCGCCTCGGTGGAGGCGTGGACCCCACGCGACCGCCGCGCCTTCCTGGATCGTATGGGGAGGGCAGGGGAGACCTACAGGGAGCACCTCTACGGTACCGGTCTTCCCGGCAGGCGCGTCCTCCTCTCGAAAGAGGAGCTCCTCTCCTTCTGTGAGCGTGCCCTGCAGGTGGTGGATGCCTCGCTCAGGGCGAACCGGAGGGACGATGGGCTCTACCATTCCTACAACCTCATGCTCCTCGATGAGGACGGCGGCATACGCATCCGTCACCTCTACCCCATGCTCGAGGGACAGGTGGCCGTGCTCTCTTCCGGCCTCCTTTCGGGCGAGGAGGCGCGCTCGCTCCTCGATGCGCTCTGGAGGAGTCCCCTCTATAGAGAAGACCAGGACTCGTTCCTCCTCTATCCGGACAGGGACCTCCCGGGGTTCCTCGATCGGAACGTGATCCCGGGCGAACGCCTTGCCCCTTTCCGGCTCGTGACAAGGATGAAGGAGCGGGGTGACGAACGGCTCTTCAGGATCGACGACGAGGGATACTACCACTTCCATCCCGATTTCCGAAACGTGGAGGTCCTCAAGGCGCGCCTTGCAGAGCTAAAGGAGGGTCCTGAGTATGCAGCGCTCGTGGATGCAGAGGCGGAGGCGATCTGCGACCTCTATGAAGAGGTCTTCGATCACGCCTCGTTTACCGGACGCTCGGGCACCTTCTTCGGGTACGAGGGGCTCGGGAGCATCTACTGGCACATGGTGGCCAAGCTCCTCCTCGCCGTGGGGGAGCTCTTCTGGGAGGCCTGGGACCGTGGCGACCTTAAGGGAGCGCGGGCACTTGCCCGGCACTACTACCGGATTCGGGGAGGGCTCGGGTTCAATAAGACACCTGCCGAGCAGGGCGCTTTCCCCCTCGATCCCTACTCCCACACGCCGAGGCACACAGGGGCGAGGCAACCCGGTATGACCGGCCAGGTGAAAGAGGAGATCCTCGCCCGGTGGCTGGAGCTGGGGGTGCGGGTGAAGGAGGGGAGGCTCTGCTTCGAACCGGCTCTCTTGAGGCGAGCGGAATTCCTCTCAGCCCCCCGGACCTTCGAGTACTATGAGGTGTCGGGTAAGAGAGGCAAGGTGAAGCTCTCTGCCCACCAGCTGGGGTTTACCCTGTGTCAGATCCCCGTGTGCTACACCTTGGGCGATCACCTGCAGGTGAGGGTTGTCTTTGCGGACGGCATGGTGAAGTCCCTGGAGAACGGCGAGCTCGATCCCTCCCTCACACAGGCGGTCTTCTCCCGGAGGGGAGCGATTCGTGCATTGGAGGTGACGATCCCCGGGGACATGCTCCTTTAGGGGTGTCGAGATGAGGTTTTTCTTGACAGGTGGAGAGAGCGTGGTATAATGATAACGATAACATGTTAACGCTACCATAACGGAGGCGAACTATGAGAGCCGCAACGACAGTATGGACCCTTGTGTGTGGGCTGATAGTGGTTGGCGCGATCGCGTGTACCAGTCCTACGGGACCGGGTGGCGGCGCTGAGCCGACCCCCACACCAGAGCCTGTCTCCGGTAACGGGGACTTCTCCGAGCCCCTCTCCACGGCCGAACCGGATGGGAACGGCAATCTGGACACGGGCGGAAGCTGGGCCTTCTATCTCAACTCTGGTGGTAATGGCTCGGCCCAGATCGAGAGCGGTGAGCTTCACGTGGTCGTTACCGACTCCGGCACGACGGATTGGGCTGTGCAGCTCCTCCAGGCCCCTGTGTTGGTGGAGCGGGGTGGCACCTACCACATCAGCTTTGCGGGAAGGTCCTCAACGGACGGCATGAGGGTGGTGATCAAGGTGGGAGGTACCGCGGAGAGGAGCTGGACCGCCTATTACCAGAACACCTTCACCCTCACCACGACCATGGAGACCTACGAGGTCGACTTCACGATGGAGCTCGATACCGATGAGAACGCCCGCTTCGAGGTGTGGTTCCTCGATACCGGCGACTACTGGCTCGATGATATCTACCTGGTGAAGACCGGTCAGGAGGAGCTCCCCACGGAGGGAACCCTCACCGAGGCCGACGAGGATCAGGTGGAATCGTGGCAGCTCGTCTGGCAGGAGGAATTCGACGGCCCCTCCATCGACACCTCGATCTGGAACTTCGAGATAGGGAACGGTCATGCGCAAGGCATCCCCGGATGGGGAAACAACGAGCTCCAGTACTATAAGCAGGAGAACGCCTTCATAGAGAACGGCGTGCTCGTGATAGAGGCGCGGGAAGAACAGGTGAGCGACGAGTACGGCACCTATGACTACACCTCGGCCCGCATGACGACCAAAGGTAAGTACGAGTTCCAGTACGGAAGGGTAGAGATTAGGGCAAAGCTTCCCTACGGACAGGGGATCTGGCCGGCCCTGTGGATGCTCGGTTCGGACATCGATACCACCGGATGGCCTTCCTGTGGCGAGATCGACATCATGGAGCTTATAGGGAGCGTGCCCAACGTGGTGCACGGCACGGTCCATGGTCCGGTGAGTCAGGGGCCGGGGGTGGGGTCTGGCTACACCCTCGAGAGTGGGACATTCGCCGACGACTTCCACGTCTTCGCCATAGAGTGGGATCCCGACGAGGTGGAGTTCTACGTGGACGATCAGCTCTACCACGTGGTGAACAAGGACGAGATCGGTTCGGACTGGGTCTTCGATCACCCCTTCTTCTTCATCCTCAACGTGGCGGTAGGTGGGAACTGGCCAGGCGCGCCTGATGACACCACGGTCTTCCCGCAGAGGATGGAGGTGGACTACATCCGTGTGTACGAGGATACCAACCCCGATTCCATCGACGGCCAGGAGAAGTGGGACTGCGACTATGAGATCGCCTGGCAGGAACCCGTTCAGATAGATCAGGTGACCGCAACCGAAGATCCCGAGTTCTACCTCATCGCTGAAGATCCCGGCCTGGTGGACGTGGTGATGGACTGGGATCCCAACACCCTCACCCAGGGGGCGGTGATGCCCGACGTGTGGGGCTCCGGTTCCACCTATGATGCCCAGGCGACCTACAACGGGAAGAACTGCTGGAGTGTCACCCCGGGCACCGGATGGGGCATCTCTGGGGGGGTGCTCGCCTTCATGGGCGACATCTACGATGGTACCAAGGTGGCAGACTTCCCGGCGGACATTGCCACCTACACCTCGATAAAGCTCACCCTCGCCTTGCCTGCCGACTTCGATCCGGCCTCGGGCCATGACATTCACATGAAGCTCGCAGGCTCCGAAAAGGAGATCTCCATCCTCCCGTACCTCGATACCGCCACCACCGACTGGCAGCAGGTGACGGTTCCGCTCTCGGCCTTCGGTACCCCCTCTGAGATTGCGGGAAGCACGCAGATCGCCATTTTTACCCTAGGATCCACGCAGCCCTACTACATCGCCGAGTGGCGCCTGAGCGCGAATAGCTGATATCCTTGAACTCCCGGGAGAGGGCCCCAGAGGCCCTCTCCTCATTATCACGGCTTAGTCCGCTATGTACTGCAGATCTTCACTCTTCCCCGAGCGATGGCCTCGGTCAAACAGGGAAACGTAGGTTTTTCCGCCTCGAAGAAGAAGTAGCGGGCCCCGATGCGCTCGGGGAAGTGGGCGTCCGAGTTGGTGAGGGAAGGGTAGCCGCGGGTATCGAGCCGGGGGGGTATGTGCCACAGCTCCACGGCGTCGAACGGCTCGTCCGGCAGAAAGCCGAGCTGGCTGTAGCAGGAGAAGGCGCCCCTGTCGATGTGGGAGGGAAAGGCGAGCCCCCCTCGTGCATGGACGGCCTCCACCGTCTCGTGGAGGCTCACCCTGCTGGCCGAGGCGAGCGAGAAGGGCAGCTCGTCGATGATCTCCTCCTCCTCGTTCACCACCGGCTGATCGCCGTATCGTTCGGGATTGTGGGGCAGCTTGATGAGGGAGTCTTCCCACCACGAGGAGAAGTCCAGGGCCTCTTCGAGGGTGGGGAAGAGGGCGACGAGGTGGAGCTCCTCGGCGGTGGTGAGTTCCAGTCCAGGGAGCACGGTGATCCCTGCTGTGTTCCCGAGGGCGGTGAGCGCAGGGGTGTTGCGGGCGGTGTTGTGATCGGTGAGGGCGATGAGCTCAAGTCCCTCCTCTCTCGCCCTCCGGATGATGGTGCGAGGCCCCATGGAGAGATCTCCACACGGCGAGAGACACGAATGGATGTGAATGTCGGCCTTCCACCACTTCATGAGGAGGCATCGAGGGCCTGGTAGAGGATACCGGAACACTCGAACTGGTTGCGGCTGGTTCGAAGGATGGCGATCCCCTCCTGGGCGGCGGCCTCTACCATGTCCTCAGGGATGGGCCTGTTGTTGCACACGAGCACCACCCTGATGCCGGTGAGGATGGCCACCGCGATGGTGTTCTTGTGCGCCTGGATGGTGATGAGCACGGAGTCCTCCGGCGCATTGGCCATCACATCGCTCAGGAGGTCGGAGGTGTATCCGGTCTTCACCACCACCTCGGGATCGGGGACGAGGACCTCCTCCGCCTCAACCAGAGGGGGTATCTGCTTTATCGTGAGCATCTTCTCCTCCTTGAAGGGATATTGCGACCTTCACAATGGTCCCCTTTCCGGGGGTGGAGTGGATGGAGAACTCGTCCGCCACGCGCTTGGTGTTGGGAAGCCCCATCCCTGCTCCGAAACCGAGGGAGCGTATCCAGTCCGCTGCGGTGGAGTAGCCTTCCTGCAGGGCCAAGGCGATATCCTCGATACCCGGCCCTGAGTCCTCGGCCGTGATCTCCACCCTCCGTGGGGTGAGTACGAGCCTGAGCACTCCTCCCACGGAGTGGACCACGATGTTCATCTCGAGCTCATAGGCGGCGATGGAGGCCCGCCTCACCACCTTGGGGGGGAGCCCTCGCTCGGTGAGGATCCGTTTTATCTGGGTGGACGCGGTACCGGCGTGTTCGAAGTCGTACTGCCTGATGTAGAACTCCCTGGTGTATGAGCCTGCCTCCGGGGGATGTCCCTCGTACGAACGCCTGTAGAGGGTTGCTTCCATCTGCTCGAGGGCACGGTTCGCCTGCAAAAGGAGGCTCGTGATGATATCCCTGCTCGTGACGATGCCCACGAGGCTTCCCTTCTTGTCGAGTACCGGGAATCGTCCGTAGTGGTACTTATCGAGATAGGAGATGGCGAACCTGAGGGGCATGTCCTCTTCCAGCACCACCACGTTTCTCGTCATGTGCCTGCCCGCCGGTTCGTCGATGTAGCCCTTGTCGAGGGCGGTGATGATGTCGTCGAGGCTCACGATGCCCACCAGACGGTGTTTCTGGATCACCGGGACTCCGGTGATGCGATTCGCTTTCATCTTGTGCTGGATGGAACGCAGGGGTTCATCGGGAGTGGCGGTGATGAGATCCCTCGTCATCACGTCCCTCACCTTGAGGGTATAGATGAGTTCGAGGAGTCGGGGGGAGGGGATGTCACTCAGCGGGGTCTGATCCATGAGCACCTTCCTTGATGCGGGCGATGAGCGCACAGGTCTCGAACGTGGGCAGGGGTGTGGAGACGAGGCAGATACCGTATTCGTCGGCGAGGGCCTTCATCCGGGGCTGGACGGATTTCCCGCATACCAGGATCACCGCGGGAGCTCCCACGATGTGGGCGGTACGAATGGTCTGCTCGGAGGCAAGGGCAGTGATGAGCAGAAACCCTTCCCCGTCATGGGTGAGCACGTCGCTCATGAGATCGCTGGCCACCACCTCCTCACAGAGTATGTTCTCCGGCGGAGGCCCCCCTACGTGCGAGCCGTCGATGGTCTTCAGTATATCCGAAAGGAGCATCTTTCCTCCTCGTTCGTGTGGTTCATGCTGGAGTATATCCTTTCTCACTCCTTGAGCAACTCCGGTCGCTGCTCGGTGATGTGCACCATGTGGAAGAGGGTTTCGAGTTCGAGCCCGATATTCACCTGGTGGATGACGCACCGGTTTTCACAGCCGTGGGGGCAACGTTCCTGGCACTTGAGCTCCACCGTGGTGAAGTTGAGGAAGCCGCGTATACCCGCGGCTCGCATGCGTTCGAACACCTCGAGCGCTGCGTGCGAGGGCACGGCCAGGATGCCCACCCTTATTCCCTCTTTGTCAACGATGGACTCAAACTCATCCATGGGAAGGATGGGGACCTCACCCTGCTCTTCTGGGGGCGGGGGAGCTATGTCGAAGCCAGCCACTATCTGGATGCCCTCACGGCGGAGCTCCTGAGACTCGATGAGTGCCCGACCTATTCTTCCGCATCCTACCACCACGGTTTTGCAGGGGTTATTAGCGCCCAGCAGGTGTTCCAGGTGCTCTATGAGTTCATCGATGAGGTATCCACCCTTCTTCCGCCCTTCCATTCCCAGGAGGGAGAAATCTTTGCGGACCACGGCGGGAGTGAGGCCGAGTGCATCGGCAAGATTCGGGGAATAGACCCTCACGAACCCCAGTGACCTGAGGTTCTTGAGAACCCTGAGATACCGCGACGCTCTCGTTATAGTGTTTTTTGTGATCATCTTCTCGTTAAAAGATTCCACGGGAATTTATACTAGCATATTTCAGAAATAAAGAAAAGACTATTGATATTAATTCACCTATTGTCTATAATCCAGTATCCCACGATAGCTAGGAGGGTGCATGGCTCAGACAGCAGAGGTGACGCTCCATCCGGAACTCATGGCCTTCATCGAGCAATGGAAGGAGAAGCCTGGAAATCTCATCATGGTGCTCCACAAAACGCAGGAGATCTACGGGTACATCCCCCGGGAGATCGCCATGGAGCTCGCCAAGGTGATCGATGTGCCACTCGCGAAGATCTACGGCGTGATCACGTTCTACCACTTCTTCAAGCTCCGCAAGCCCGGGAAGCACCGGATCTCGGTGTGTATGGGGACCGCCTGCTTCCTCAAGGGAGGCGAGGACATCCTCAAGGAGCTGGAGGACCTTTTGGGCGTGGGGCCGAACACCGCGACCGAGGATGGACTCTTCTCGTTCGAGGCGGTCCGGTGCCTCGGGTGCTGCGGCCTCGCCCCGGTTGTGATGGTGGACGGCGAGGTGTACGGCAAGGTCACGAAGGACGATCTTCCGGGTATCCTCGCCAAGTACAGGGAGCAGGGATAACACCATGCATCGTACGCTCTCCGACTTCATTCTGGAGCTCGTGCAGAACGCTCTCGAGGCCGGAGCGCGTACGATAGAAGTCTCACTCCATACTGGAGAAGGGTGGTGTACGGTGGAGGTGAGGGACGACGGGAAAGGCATGACGCCTGAAGAGAAGGAGAGGGCCCTCGACCCCTTCTTCACCGATGGGCGGAAGCATCCCGCCAGGCGCCTGGGATTGGGGCTCGCCTTCCTCAAGCAGGCGGTCGACCTGGTCGGAGGCGGGCTCTCCCTGGAGAGTGAGCCGGGCAGGGGCACGGTGGTGCGCTTCACCATGCCGCTCGATCATGTGGATACGCCTCCGATGGGGGACCTGGCCTCCACGTGGCGGCAGGCCCTCTCGTTTGATGGGGACTACGAGCTGGTGGTGGAGAGACGGGGTGAGGGAGGTGGCTACACCCTCTCGAGGAAGGAGCTCTTGGAAGAGCTCGGGGACTTCTGGGATGCATCGCATGCCCTTCTCCTGGACAGGTTTGTGCACGAGCTCGAAGACTCGTGCCTCAACGCTTCACGTGAAGGAGATGTCTATGGGAAAGATGACGCTGGAACAGCTCAGGAAGCTTCGGGAAGAGAAGAAGCGGCTCCTTGAGATGCGGGATCCCGACAACAAGGAGATCCACATCGTGGTCGGTATGGGAACCAGCGGAATCGCTGCAGGGGCCAAGGAGACGCTCGATGCCTTCTTGAGGATCATCGAGGAGAAGGGGCTCACCAACGTGGCGGTTCGTCAGGTAGGGGGCTTCGGACTCGATTATGCCGAGCCCACCGTGGAGGTGATCATGCCCGGCATGCCGCGTGTGATCTACGGTAAGGTCACCCCTGATGTGGCGCGACGCATCGTGGAGGACCACATCCTCGGCGGGAAACTGGTGGAGAATCACGTCTACGACAGACCCGCGGCTGATATCGTGAGCAAAGAGGAATAGGAGGGACGCATGGCATACAAGCAGTACGTGCTCATATGTGGCGGTACCGGGTGTGAGTCGAACAAGTCCGACCAGGTGTACCGGAACCTTCTCGGGCTCCTCGAGAAAGAGGGGATTTCGTCCGATGTCCAGGTCGTCAAGACAGGATGCTTCGGGTTCTGCGAGCAGGGGCCGATCGTGAAGGTGCTCCCCGAGGAGTCCTTCTACGTCCAGGTGAAGCCGGAGGATGCGGAGGAGATCGTCAAGGAGCACCTCATAAAGGGGCGGCCGGTCACCCGGCTCCTCTACAACAAGGACCAGAGCAAGGAATTCGCGCGGGTCGACGATATCGACTTCTATCAGAAACAGTTCCGTGTGGTCCTGAGGAACTGTGGGTTCATCAACCCCGAGGATATCAACGAGTACATCGCCCGCGATGGGTATGCGGCCCTGGAGAAGGTGCTCCTCGAGATGAGCCCCGATGAGGTGATAGAAGAGCTCAAGAGGTCCGGGCTCAGGGGACGTGGAGGAGCGGGGTTCCCCACCTGGCGGAAGTGGCTCTTCACCAAGCAGGTGGAATCTGATATGAAGTACGTGGTCTGTAACGCGGACGAGGGGGACCCCGGCGCCTACATGGACAGAAGCGTGCTCGAGGGTGACCCGCACTCCGTACTCGAGGCGATGATCATCGCAGGTAAGACCGTGGGGGCTCACAAGGGCTACATCTATGTCCGTGCCGAGTACCCCCTCGCCATCCGCAGGCTCAACATCGCCATCGAGCAGGCGAGAGAGCTCGGACTCCTTGGAGAGGACATCCTGGGGAGCGGGTTCTCGTTCGACATCGAGATCAGGCTCGGGGCAGGTGCCTTCGTCTGCGGCGAGGAGACCGCCCTCCTCGCATCGATCGAGGGTTCCAGGGGTACCCCCCGACCCAGGCCGCCCTTCCCTGCGGTGAAGGGGCTGTGGGGAAAGCCCACCGTGATCAACAACGTGGAGACCCTCGCGAACATCCCGGTGATCATCCTGCGGGGTGGCGACTGGTTCGCGAAGATCGGTACTGAGACATCCAAAGGCACCAAGGTCTTCGCCCTCACCGGCAAGGTGAACAACTCGGGGCTCGTGGAGGTCCCCATGGGCACCACCCTGAGGGACATCGTCTTCAACATAGGCGGCGGCATCCCCAACGGCAAGAAGTTCAAGGCCGTGCAGACCGGTGGTCCCTCGGGCGGTGTGATCCCCGAGGAGTACCTCGACACGCCCATCGACTACGAGAACCTCCAGAAGCTCGGCTCCATCATGGGTTCGGGTGGTATGATCGTGATGGATGAAGACGACTGTATGGTGAACGTGGCCAAGTTCTACCTCGGCTTCACGGTGGACGAGTCGTGCGGCAAGTGTGCCCCGTGTCGGGTGGGCGGAAGGAAGCTCTACAACATCCTCGACCGGATCTCGAAGGGCAAGGGCACGCTCGAGGACATAGACAAGATCAAGGAAATCTCCCACGCCATGAAGCGTGCCTCGCTCTGCGGATTGGGACAGACCGCTCCCAACCCCGTACTCTCCACCCTCCACTACTTCGAGGATGAGTACCGGGCACACATCGTGGAGAAGCGGTGCCCCACCGGCAAGTGTGTGGAGCTGGTCACCTACACCATACTTCCCGACAAGTGTATAGGCTGTGGCGTGTGCGCCCGGAGATGTCCGGTGAACGCCATAACCGGGGAACGGAAACAGCCCCACGTCATCGATCAGGACAAGTGTATCAAGTGCGGTGCCTGTTACGAGGCCTGTAAGTTCAACGCCATAGAGAAACGCTAAGGGGGCCATGATGAAGACGATAACGGCTACGATAAACGGCATAAAGGTGGAAGTGCCCGAGGGGACGAGCATTCTCGATGCGGCGAAGAAGATGCAGGTGAAGATTCCCACCCTCTGCCACCACCCCGATCTCCCCGCGTGGGGTGCGTGTGGTATCTGTGTGGTGAAGGTGGCGGGAAGCCCCAAGATGCTCAGGGCCTGCGCCACACCGCTCGAGGATGGGATGGAGGTGATCACCCACGATCCTGAGATCGTCCAGGTGCGAAAGACCGTGATCGAGCTCATCCTCTCCACCCATCCCGACGACTGTCTCTACTGTCCCAGGAATCAGAACTGCGAGCTCCAGCGGCTTGCCGCCGAGTTCGGTGTGCGGGAGCAGCCCTACGAGAAGAACATCGTAGAGCTCCCCAAGGACACTTCCACTCCCTCCCTTGTGCTCGATCCCTCTAAGTGTGTGAAGTGCGGAAGGTGTGTGAATGTCTGTCAGGGCATGCAGAACGTGTGGGCCCTCGAGTTTCTCGGAAGGGGCGACGGTACCCGCATCGCGCCGGCGGGCGACATCGCCCTCAACGACAGCCCGTGCATCAAGTGCGGCCAGTGCTCGGCCCACTGTCCCGTCGGGGCCATCTACGAGAAGGACGACACCCGCAGGGTGTGGGAGGCCATCATGGATCCCGAGATCCACACCGTGGTGCAGATCGCCCCTGCGGTGCGCGTGGCGATCGGTGAGGCCTTCGGCTACGAACCCGGCACCCTGCTCACGGGGAAGACCTATGCCGCCCTCAGGCGACTCGGCTTTGATGCGATCTTCGACACCAATTTCGGAGCCGATCTCACCATCATGGAGGAGGCGAGCGAGTTCGTGGAGCGGTTCGCCCACGGCAAGGGCCCCATTCCCCTCATCACCACCTGTTGTCCCTCGTGGGTGGACTATCTCGAAAAGTACTACCCGGAGATGATCCCCCACTTCTCTTCGGCCAAGTCGCCGCAGATGATGCTCGCGGCCATGGTGAAGACCTACTATGCCCAGAAGAAGGGGATCGATCCGTCGAAGATCTTCATGGTCTCGGTGATGCCCTGTACGAGTAAGAAGTACGAGATCGAGCGCGACGAGAACATGTACTCCTCGGGCTACAAGGATCAGGACGCCTCCATCACCACCCGGGAGCTCGCCCGTATGATCAAGTCGGCGGGTATCGACTTCCACAACCTTCCGGACGAGGAGGCAGATCAGCCGTTGGGGATGTACACCGGTGCCGGTACCATCTTCGGCGTCACCGGCGGTGTGATGGAGGCAGCCGTTCGTACCGCCTACTACTTCGTCACCGGCAAGGAGATGGAGAAGGTGGAGTACACTCCCATAAGAGGGCTCGACGGTGTGAAGGAGGCCACTCTGGATATCGATGGTACGCAGGTGCGGATCGCGGTGGCCCACTCCATCTCCAACGTCCAGTATGTGCTCGATAGGGTGAAGCAGGCCCTGAAAGAGGGCAAGGAGCCTCCCTATCACTTCATCGAGGTGATGGCGTGTCGCGGCGGGTGCGTGGGGGGCGGCGGTCAGCCCTACGGCGCCACGGACGAGATCAGGGCCAAGCGGGCTGCAGGTATCTACACCGACGACGAGCGGTCGGTGTACCGGTGTTCGCACCAGAACCCTGCCATCAAGCAGCTGTATGAGGAGTTCCTCGAGAAGCCCCTCAGCGAGAAGGCCCACAAGTACCTCCACACCCACTACACCCCTCGTCCGCTCTACCTCAAATGACATGAGCAGCTGGGAAAGAAAGAGCGCGCCCTCCACCGGGCGCGCTCTTTTCTCTCTGTGAGCCTTTCGCTCCTAGCTTCCCGCCTCCTCCGCCCTTACCACCTGGTGGGTGAGGGTTTCCTCGGCCGCTTCGAGGAGGGCCTCTATCTGCCTGCGCGAGACGAGGAAGTAGGCCTTGCCCCGTCGTTGCGCGGCGTAGAACTCCTCGTCATAGGGAATGAAGGCGATCTGCTCACTCCTGTGTCCGAGGGTCTCGTCGAACCGGTAGGAGATCACCACCTCCGGTTTCCCCGTGATGTTCGGGGCGGGATTCGGGGAATCGCCGGCGATGCCCACGCACTTCTGATAGAACTGGCGGAAGGCCTTCTCCTCTATCTCCTTGCCGTTGAGGTAGAAGTGTTCTTCCATCTCAGGCGTGGGTGTAGGTGTAGGACTCGATGCAGGGGATGCTCCCGGGGTGGGGGAGGGTGTGGGTGCAGGCTTCGCTACCCTCTCGATCTTCGCTTCATAGGTGATATCCGAAGCCATGATGGAGAAGCCTTCCACGTTGTCTATGTTCACCAGGAATATGAGATTGTCGATGATATCGAACGGAGAGGCCTCGAGCACGTGACTGATGTCCTTTATCACGAACACCTCGTTGCTCTCAGGCCTGCGGGCGTAGTACCTGCCGTCGGGGAGCTGCTTCCCTATGTAGAGATCGAGCGTCTCGTCCTCGTCCTCCACCAGGAGGTGATAGGGAGGATCGACCAGATCCACCTCTTCGGGCGCACGATCCGTGAACTCCTGGATCATGATCCCGCTTATGGGGAGGATGAAGTCCTCGAACTTCTGGGGATCGATGGCGATCCAGTAGGCGAGCGGCTTCGTGAGCTTGTAGGTGTTCAGAGGGGCGAAGATCCTGTCCTCCTGGGTGGTCGGCTGTATCTCGATGGGAGTGGCTCCCTTCCTTTCGAGGAGGAGGTAGTTCAGCTTGCTGCTGTCGATCGAGGCGAGGTGTTTGTCCCTTATGTCGTCCAGGGTGATGAGGAATGCGTCTCCCATGTACTTGGGGATGGTGTAGACCGCGCTATCCCCTTCTCTCATCGCATAGTAGGTGTTTCCCGCCGGACTCAAGTTCCCGAGGAGGATCCGTTCGGTGTTTCCGTTCTTGTCCTCCAGGAGCACGCTCGCCCGTGGTGTATCCAGCCCGTACTTGGCGGGGTCCTGGGTGTTCTCCTCGAGAAGTCTGTCCGCCCGCAGGTTGGTGAGGCTGTAGCAGCGACTCGTCACCTCTGAGTCGTCGATCGCGTAAGGGGTCTCGCCTGCGAACTTCCATTCTCCCAACCCTTCCTCTCCTTCTTTCTTCTCGCGGACGAAGACGAGCCCCGAAGGTTCCACCGTGACCCTCACGATGTCCTGTCGTTCGAGGGTCCTCACGTAGAGGATCGTGTTCTCCTCTGCCTCTTCCTCCTTCTGGAGGAGCGGGCGGAGGAGAATGAGGGCCGCCACCACGGCGGTGGCGGAAAGGAGTATGACGAGAGTCTTTGCACGCTTGTTCACAGGTGCCTCCTCCTGAGCCAGATGATGGTCCCGGTGATGAAGAAGGCGAGGGGAATCACGGCCACCACCACCACGCTGTAGACGAGCACCTGCGTGGCGGTAAGGCTGAGGGGAAGATTGAGCAGGCTCTTGGAGGGAATGGAGAGCATGTCCTTCCTCTCGATGCACCAGAGCACACCTCCCATGAAGAAGTCGAGATTGCCGGGGATCTGGGCGTTGAAGGGGTACAGGTTCTCGAGGAGCGTACCGGCGCCTACGAGGACGATCCGCGTCTTCTTCTCTCCCCTGTCATCGAGGCGTTCCTCTATGGCCGCCGCGAGTGTGTGCGGGCCGGGGACGTCGCCCTCTCCTCTCTGGAGGTCTTCTCGCTCCAGGTCCTTCCTGAGAAAGGAGCTGCCCGAAGAGGTGAGGAGGGCCGTGACATTCACGTTCCGTCTCTTGATCTCTTCCTCCTTCACGGCCTGTGTCCACTGGAGGATGAGCGCCTCTTTGTTCTGGGTGATGGTCTTGGTGATGTCGTGGTACTCCACGTTGGGGACCACCTGGTAGGGGTTGCCCGTGTGGTGTTGCTTATCCTGCTCGATCACGAAGCCATAGTCGAACCGCGCGCCGTACCTGGAGAGGAGCTCGTTGAGCACGGGAAGCTCTCCTGCCTGTACATCGGCTGCGACGAAGAGACGTCCTCCCTCGGCGAGGTAGGTGTTGAGGACCTCTGCCTCACCCGGGGTGAGGTCTTCCTTGGGCGCGAGGATGAGCACCATGGCTGCGTCCTCAGGGACCTCGCCCGCCTGGAGGAGATTGAGTTCCTTGGAGGTGAGGTTCTCCCGTTCGAGGAAGTCGTTCATCGCGTAACGGGCGAGCCGTTCCTCTCGGTGGCCCACCAGCTCGTAGAGCACGGGGCTCGCGCCGGTGGTCACTGCGTGAATCGCTGCGGTGATGCGCTTCTCTGCAGAGAACCCCGTGATCTCGGGTCCCTGGGGAGAGTTGTAGTTGATGTCATAGAGATCGTACGACCTGATGATCCTGTAGGTCCTTTCTCCTTTCACGATGATCGAACCCTGCTGAAGGCGCTCTCCCTCCTTCTCGTACTCCGTGGCGAGCTGGGGGTTCTTCTCGAGGTCCATGAACTCCACGTGTACCCGTGGGGATGCCTTCTCGTAGAGGGTGAGCACCTCCTGTACTACCCGGGGGGCCTTTCCTTCCTCGTAGAGGGCGATGATGGTGATGTCCTCATCGAGCCCCTTGAGGAAGTTCACACTCTCTTCAGAGAGGGAGAAGAGCTTCTCCTCGGTGAGGTCGAACTTGAGATCGAGCTGCTGGACCAAGATGTTCACCAATACGAGGAGGAGGGCCATACCCACCGTGAGGATGGCCGCATACCCGCCGTACCGTACCGGATCCCTGTTGAGGGATGAGATGAGGTCTTTTGCGATCGTTCCTGTCTTCTTGAGTATCTCTTTCATTCCGGCCTCCTTACGACCAGCGCCGCTTCTCGAGCGCGTGGGTGGTGATGAAGAGGAAGAAGGTGATGAACGAGAGGTAGTAGACGAGGGAACTCACGTTGAAGATCCCGAGACCGAACTCCTGGTACCTCTTGTTGATGGAAAACCAGCCGAGCACCTTCTGTATGAGACGTTCGAACACGCTCTTCTCGACACCGTAGCCGATACCTATGGCGAGGATGCCGACGAGGAGTACCGCTGCGGCGAGGAGGGGATTCCTGGTGGTGCTGTAGAGATAGAATCCGAGGGCTCCTATCAGGAGTACGGCAAATACGGCACCGGCGGTGGCGTCCGCAGGGAGTGCGTTCGCAATGCTGTCGATGAGGATGAAGAAGAGGATGGCGAAGAAGGTCACCAGGCCCGCGGTGATCTGGTTCTCGGTGACCGCCGAGATGAAGGTGCCCACTGCGATGTAGCACCCACCCAGGAGGAGGAATCCCACATAGCTTCCCACCGTCTCCCAGAAGGGAAGGGAGCCGTGGATCTCGATGATCACCGCATACACCACGGTGGCGAGGAGGGTGAGCGCAAAGACCGTGAAGGCGGCGAGGAACTTCCCTGTGACGATCTGCCATACCGGCACGGGGGCGGTGAGGAGGAGCTGGTCGGTCTTCTGGTTCTTCTCCTCCGAGAGGAGCCTCATGGTGAGGATGGGGGCGGAGAAGAGGAAGACCATGATGACCGAGGAGAAGAAGCTCGCGTATTCAGGGCTCCTCGTGAAGAGATTCCCCGTGGCGAAGAAGAAGCCCGTGGTGAGGAGGAAGAGCCCCATGAAGACGTAACCCAGCGGACTCACGAAGTAGGTGAGCAGTTCCTTCTTGTAGATCGCCTTCATGCGATTGCCTCCTTGGTCTGGGATTCCTGGGTGACGAGCTGGAGGAAGATGTCCTCGAGCGAGATGTCGAGCGATCGCATCTGGAGTATGGGGAGGTCGGCCCTGGCGCAGGCGGTGAAGACGGCCTTGCGGATGTCGGTCTCTTCGGGAGCCTTGGCGACCACCTCGACCGTGCCCTCTTCCTGGGAGGGGCGGAACTCCAGCTCCTGCACCTCTTTGACGAGCGCGAGGGCCTTCTCCACCTCCTCTCTCGTGCCCTCGATACGGAGGAGCAGGGTGTTGGTACCCATGAGCCGCTTGGCGAGGTTCTCAGGGGTGTCGTCGGCCACGATGACCCCGCTGTTGATGATGAGCACCCGTTTGCACACCATGCTCACCTCGGGGAGGATGTGGGAGCTCAGGATCACGGTCCTGTCCTTCCCGAGGTCCTTGATGAGGGTGCGGATGTCGATGATCTGTCTGGGGTCGAGGCCTATAGTGGGCTCGTCCAGGATGAGGATCTCGGGATCCCCTACGAGGGCCTGTGCGAGCCCCACGCGCTGCTTGTACCCCTTCGAGAGGTTGCGCACCAGGCGTCCCCTCACGTGGAGGATCCCCACCTTCTCCATGATCGACTCGAGGTGTTCTTTCTGGCGTCGCTTCGGTACGTGTTTGAGGTCGGCGACGAACCTGAGGAACTCGTCCACCGTGAGGTGGCCGTAGAGGGGCGGGTTCTCGGGCAGGTAGCCGATCTTCTTCTTGCACTCCTCCGGCTCTTCGAGGAGCTTCACCCCGTCGATGACGACGGTGCCCTCGGTGGCCGAGAGATACCCGGTGAGGATGTTCATGGTGGTGCTCTTCCCCGCGCCGTTGGGGCCGAGGAACCCCACGATCTCTCCTTTCTGGATGCTGAAACTCACGTCGTGGACCGCCGTGTGGATGCCGTAGCGTTTGGTGAGATGCTGTACTTCGATCACGGCTTCCTCCTTCCTATATGAGATTCACGGCCGCTCGTGTGCGGCTCAGGAGTCTGAGCGGTCCTCGTCCGCCTCGCCCTTGTCGAGGAACGAGCGGACGATCCCCCACACACCCCCTACCAGGAGGGCCCCGTAGAGAAAGAGGGAGAAGGCGTTGTAGAGGGTGAGGGGAGGTTGGAGGACCTTCAGGATGTCACCCCGTACATAGAGGAGCACCGGAGCGGCGAGCGCAACCAGAGACGGAACGAGCGTCTGGAGGTGTGGTCGCATCGGAGTCCTCCTTCCGGGGGTTCACGCGTACCTATGATACGGGTACTTTTCATAAAAAACAATAGAGCGGGGAAGAAGTTACAGGTGCGCTACGAGAATGATGCCCACGCGGAGAGCCTCCTCAAGGAGCACCTGTGGACCACTTCTTTGGTTGCTTTTTTCTTGATTTTCTATGATGATGTACGTGGATGAACCGTTGGAGAGATTGGTACAGCCAGGGTGTGCGGGATCTCGAGAAGGCGTGCCTCGATGCGGAGGAGGGCTATCATGAGTGGGCGTGTTTCACCGCTCAACAAGCTGCAGAGAAGGTGACGAAAGCCCTCGCATTACGTGTGGGTGTTGAAGTCTGGGGCCATTCCGTGAGAGAGATTCTCCAGGTGGTCTCGGAAAGGGTGCATATCCCCCCGGCCGTGATGGATGCGGCGCGGATTCTTGATCTCTACTATATTCCTCCACGGTATCCCAATGGGTTCCCGAGCGGACGACCTGCCGATTATTTTACCCGACGGGAGTCAGAGGAGGCCCTGCGTGCGGCGCGTACAATCCTTGCCTTCTGTGAAGGCGTTCTTTCTGGAGAGAGAGACGCTTAAGGTACGACTCAGGGAGACTATCGAGGAGTGTAGCGCTCGTTTCCCTGAAGTGGTAGAGGTGCGCGTGTTCGGGTCTGTGGCACGGGGGGAAGAGACAGGGCTGAGCGACGTGGATCTCCTTGTCGTGATACGCGAGGGGCCCGATGACCCCCTTGAAAGGATGAGGCCGTACTTCTTGTTCTTCTGCGAAAGGATCCCTCTCAGTCTGGATGTGCTGGTGGTGAGGGAGGATGAGCTCCACCTCTTCGAGGGGCTCTATCGGGAGAGCCGCACGGTCACGGAGCTGTGAGGTGTGCTTTCCTTGACAGAGGCGGGGAGTCCCTCTAGCATAGGGGCCATGAGACCTGTGTCGTTTGAAGCGGGGGTCCTCGCCTATCCCGCAGGTTCGTGTCTGGTCTCGTTCGGCAACACCAAGGTGCTGTGTGCTGCCTCCATAGAGGAGGGGGTGCCGCCGTTCATCGAGCAGGAGGGCGAGGGGTGGCTCACGGCCGAGTACGCCATGCTCCCTGCGAGCGTGCCCGAGGGGCGGAAGCGGAGGGAACGGGACAGCAGGGCGGTGGAGATCCAGCGGTTCATCGGGAGATCGCTCAGGGCCGCGGTCGACCGGACGAGGCTCGGCCCTTACACCATAGTGATGGATTGCGATGTGCTCCAGGCGGATGGGGGGACGAGGACGGCGGCCATAAGCGGGGGATGGGTGGCGCTCTACCAGGCCCTCGGAAAGCTCGCCGAGATGCAGGGGGTGGAGGGGCCGGACTACTTCCTGGTAGGGCAGGTGGCCGCGGTGAGCGTGGGGATGGTGGAGGGGAGGCTCGTGGCCGATCTGGATTTCGCGCACGATCTTGCCGCCCAGGTGGACATGAATGTGGTGATGTGTGACGATCGGCTGGTTGAGGTGCAGGGGAACGGGGAGAAGGGATCCTTCACCCGGGATGAGCTCGATGCCATGCTCGATCTGGCCGCACGGGAGATCCGTATCATCTACGAGGCCCAGCGTGCGGCCCTGGGGATAGGGTGAGGGGCGGCTGATAGAGGGCGGGAGGGTTTCAGAGGATATAGGTTTCCAGGCGGATCCCGAAGAGGGTCTTTTTCCGGATGAGCAGGAAGGTGCGTCGGCAGGAGGGACAGGGGATCCTGAGGGCGTCTTCCTTTTCCGTGAAAGGGGGGAGAGGGTGGGTGTGCGTGTGCCCGCAGAACGGACACGTGAGCGGGCGCGTGGAGGACCGAGGGTACTTTCCCATACCCTTATTCCTTTTGTAAAGTATAGTGATTCTCGCGTGTAGATACCAGAGGAGGCGGTATGCAGTGGTTCGTGGATGCACACGTGATCCTTCAGGCCTTTCTCGCCACCCTGTTCACCTGGGGCATGACGGCGCTCGGGGCGGGAGGGGTCTTCCTCTTTCCCAATCCCTCGCGCAAGGTGATGGACGCCATGCTGGGGTTCGCGGCGGGTGTGATGATCGCCGCGAGCTTCTGGTCGCTCCTCAACCCGTCGATCGACCTCTCGGAACAGATGGGTCTTCCTCCCTGGTTGCCGCCGCTCGTGGGCTTTCTCCTGGGGGCGGCCTTCATCCGGCTCATCGACGTGATCCTTCCCCACCTCCACCTCGGGGAGCCGATAGAGCGGGCGGAGGGGGTCCACACGACCTGGAAGAAGACCCTCCTCCTGGTGCTCGCCATCACCCTCCACAACATCCCCGAGGGGCTCGCCGTGGGGGTGGCGTTTGGTGCGGTGGGGGCGGGTATCCCCTCTGCCGACCTCGCCGGGGCGGTGGCCCTCGCCCTGGGGATAGGGATCCAGAACTTCCCGGAGGGGCTCGCGGTCTCTGGGCCTCTCAGGCGTGAGGGGATGAGTCCGGCCAGGAGCTTCTTCTGGGGGCAGCTCTCCGCTGTGGTGGAGCCTGTGGCCGCGGTGCTCGGCGCGGCGTTCGTGCTCGCCATGCAGCCTGTGCTCCCGTATGCCCTCGCCTTTGCCGCCGGGGCCATGATCTTCGTGGTGATAGAGGAGGTGATCCCCGAGTCCCAGCTCTCGGGCAACTCGGATGTCTCGACCCTCGGCGCGATCGCGGGGTTTGCGGTGATGATGACCCTGGACGTGGCGTTGGGGTAGGGTATCGAGGGGCTCCCATCCGGGAGCCCCTCGTTGTGTGCGGGACGGTCCTCCTGTGGGCGACTTGAGGGGAGGCTCATCTACATGAGGAGGAAGCCCAGATCGACGTCGAGCCAGAGGCGGGGCCGTCCGTCGCCGTGGGGGGGGAAGGGCCAGTAGAGGCCGGTGGTGAGGCTGAAGACGAGCGAGGGGATGTCGAAGAGGCCCATGTCGGTGACGAGCCCGCATCCGGCGGATTGGGCCGGGGGGGTGGTGAGGTCGGGGAGTCGGGGGGCCGGGGCCTGCCAGCCTGCGGAGTAGATGCCCGCGAGTCTCATGCGCCTGAGGTAGATGGGGGAGCCGAGGGGGGCGAGGTCGGGGGAGAGGAAGGGGACGGTGTAGGTCGAGGTGATGCTGAGGATGCCCTGTGTGTCCTCGTCCGGGCGGTAGCCGAGGGCGAAGGGTTCCCCGTCGAGGTCGTGGGTGCCCTGGGCGGCGTGGGCCTCTATCGTGAGGCCTGCGTGGGGGAGCAGGCCGGGGGTGCGGAGCTCGAGGGTCTCTGAGAGGAGGTAGGGGGCCTGGCCCTGGAGGGGGTGATGGAGGTGGGAGAGTTCGGCGGTGAGGCCCCAGAGGGGGATGGGGTCCCTCGGGCCGCCTGTACGGCTGAAGACGAAGGAGAGGGTCTCCTCCACGGGGTAGTGTGTCCCCTCTTCAGGGGAGGTGGTGATGCCGGCGGTGAGTGCCGGCCTGAGGACCCACCGGGTGGCGTTGAGGCCTGTGCCGTGGCCGCCCTGGATGGGGAGGCGTGCGGTGGCGAGGTGGGTGGTGGTGAGGGTGCCCGGTACTCCCTCGAGGAGGTACTCGCCTGCAAGGCCGAGGTAGGTGGTGTCGAAGGTCCACACCCCGTGGGCGGTGCGGGTGGGGAAGGTGTAGGCGGCGGAGAGGGCGAGGTCTGCGGTGCCGAGGAGGTCGGTCGAGAAGAGGGTGAGGGAGGCGGTGTTGAAAAGGGTCTCCTCGGGGTGGGGGTGGGCGAGGTCGAGGGGGAGGATGAGCCAGGAGTGGATGTTGAGGAGGTGGCCGAGGACGGAGTAGTCCTTAACCGGGTAGGTGGTCTGCTCCATGTGGATGAGGGCGGTGGTGGCGAAGGGGGTGGAGGGTGCCTGGGGGGTGGGGGCGAGGGGGATGTGGGGCGCCTCTTCGGCAGGGAGGCGGGAGGAGGGGGTGAGGGCGACGGCCTGGATGGAGTGGCCCCTCCAGGAGGTGTGGGCGGCGTAGTAGAGGGTGTCGCCAGCGATGGAGAGGGCGGTGATGTCGTAGGGGGCGGTGGCGGTGAGGAAGAGGCGAGGCGGGCCGTCAGGCTGGGGGAAGGCGGCGTAAATGGCAGGATAGCCGTGGAGGGGGGCGATGAAGTAGAGGGCCTCGGCGCGGTAGAGGGGGCAGGTGAGGGGGAGTGGCTGTGGGGGGATGAGGGTGGTGCGGGTGGCGGTGGGGATGTGGAGGAGCTGGAGGGAGACGCCTGCGGGTGAGTGGACCACAACGGCGAGGGTCTCCTTGTCCGGGGAGACGGCAACCTCCGAGGGGACTTCGCCGTGGGGGAAGGTGTAGGAGAAGAAAGGGGCGGGGGGGAGGCTTCCCGGCCGGTCGAGGAGGAAGACCTGGAGCTGAGCGTCCCTCGAACGGGAGAACCAGAGGCCTACGAGTACCGTCCCATCGTCAGAGAGCCCCACCCCGTAGTACCTGCCCCTCGTGGTGAGCCGTCGTTTCGTGCCAGTGGCTATGTCCATGTACCAGAGATCGGCCCAACCCTCCCATGCTCCCTGCCCCGGGGAGTACTCCACCCAATAGGCACTCGTATCCGAGAGTGCCACTGGTTCCCTGAAGGGGATCTCCCCCACCGTCCGTTTCTCGCCCTCCGCGCTCCGTACCACGAGGCGCATCCCCTCCTCCAGGGTGGCCCGGGCGAGGAGGAGGGAGCCGTCTCTCCTCGCCCGCACCGCCGCATACCAGGTGAAGTCCGCCTCCTCGGGGACCACGGTCCTGGAGGGGAATTGGGGGATGGTGGCGAGTTCCTCTTTCCAGAGGTCCCGGTAGTGGGAGAGCATCTCGTTGTAGAGCCCCTTCACCCCTTTGCCTGTGGCCCGACGCAGCCCTATGTCGAATCCCACGTAGGGGAGTATGCTCCCCCACCTGATGGCCTCCTGGATCGCCTCCTCGCCGTAGGTCTCTCGTATATAGGAGACCAGGTGGTAGCCGAGGACGTAGTGGGTGGGCGTGTAGACCTTGTAGGACCGGTTCACCATCCTGTGGTACGAGAGGGGATGTTCGAGCGTGAGCGCCCTGAACTGCGAGGCGAAGCCGGGAACCCTCCCCCTCCCCCTGTCCGAGTAGGCGGTCTCGGCCCAGACCGCATCGCCCTCCATGAACCACATGGGCAGGGTAAGACCTGTGTGGAGGGCCTCACCGGCCTCCCCTCCGAGGAGGTAGTAGAGCCACCAGGGCCCCTGCCGGGCCGCATCCACCTGGGCCATGTGCCGTCCCTCGTGGACCGCGAGGAGCGAGTACCACTCCCCTGCGAACTGGCCGCCGTACACATACGGGACCTCGTACCAGTAGCTCACCGCCGGTGCGATGCCCACCGAGCCGTTCGCGGTCATGGTGGTGTTCCAGAGCACTACCGGCCACCTGCGGGCAGGCCCTTCAGGCCGTATCCCGAGGATATCCTCCAGGTGGTGCTCCAGGAGGTTGGCAGTGTACTGGGCATCTTTTTCCAGCTCTGCAGGGAAGATGATCTCGAAATGAGGTGTGGTGATGGACTTCCAGTCCGTAGCCCAAACCCCGCCAAGACACACGAGCATCCCTGCGAGTGCGCCGATCCATCGTTTCATACCCCCCTCCTTTCATGGTACCTCCTTACCCGGTGGTGCCTGCGCCTCGCGCCTTACAGAGGCTCACGTCCGTGGAGGTGTGCGCCCACAGAGCCCTTACCGTGGGAGGAAGGAGGCAAGCCGCTCCACGATGACATCCACGGGGAGCACACCCGTGGTCTTTCCTCCCAGGTGGTAGACCCGGCAGGTGAAGCCCACCTCCTCCGGCTCTCTTCCCGTGACGAGATCCTTCCCGTCCACCAGGATGGTGGGGGAGCCGGGGAACCGCCACCTCTCGGCATCCTCCTGGTTCTCTATCCGCACCTCCTGCACTGGCACGTCCTCGAGCCCGAGGCGCGTCAGTGCCTCCTCGAGGTGTGCTCTCGTCTCCTTGCTGTGAGGGCACCCTTCAAAATAGAGGAAATGGATGGTCATGTCCCACATATAACACACCTCATCCTGGAGGGCAATCCCGTCCGACCGTCCGGGAAGGGTTTTTTCACCAAAGGGGTTGACAGATCGGCGAAAGTGTTATACATATATATTACACTATTTCAAAGGAGCACATATGGAGCCTGTGGTACACATCGAAGGGCTCACCTTCGGCTACACGAGCCGCTCCCCCCTCTTCCAGGAGCTCTCGCTCTCGCTCCGCCCCGGTGAGGTGGCAGGCCTTCTGGGGGAGAACGGGGCGGGGAAGACCACCCTCCTCAAGCTTATCGCAGGCGAGCTCTTTCCCGATGAGGGTGTGGGGGAGGTCTTCGGTATCCCCTCGGAGCGACGGGATCCCTCTGTCCTCGCGCGTCTCTGGTTCCTCCCCGAGGAACTCCCCTCGTATTCCATCCCCGCCGAGGACTACGCCTGCAGCACCGGGGCCTTCTATCCAGGGTATCGGCACGACGAGCTTCTCGACCTCTGCGACCAGCTCGAGGTGGATGTGCGGCAGAAGCTCACACGGCTCTCCTATGGCCAGCAGAAGAAGTTCTTCCTGGCCTTTGCCCTTGCCACCGGCGTCCCCCTCCTGCTTCTGGATGAACCGACGAACGGGCTCGACATCCCCTCGAAGCGTCAGGTGCGGCGGCTCATCCCCCGCTACGCCGCCGAAGGCCGGACCTTCCTCATAAGCACCCATCAGGTCCGCGACCTCGAACACCTCATCGACCCCGTGATCATCCTCCACAAGGGGAGGATTGTGCTCCACGCCTCCATGGATGAGCTTCAGGAACGCCTCTCCTTTGTCGTGCTTCCTGAGGCGCCTCCCGATGCCCTCTACGTGGAGAAGGTGCCCGGCGGCTACGGTGCGATCCTCCCGGGAGGGGGGAAGGGCGAGGTGGACCTCGAGCTCCTCTTCGATGCGGCCAGGAGCCGGGAGAGCGAACTCCCGCGTATATGGAGAAAGGAGGAACTGGTATGAAGGCACTACAGCGTGGCGTCCTCTATCTGAAGAGGGATGCCCTCCTTCGGAGGGACTCTCTTATCACACTTTTCCCTGTGGTGATCGCACTCTCCTTCGTGTTTATGTCACTTGGGTTTTTTACGAGTTCTAACGCGGATGAGTTTTCCACGTACCTTATCATGTTCTACTTTACCGGATGGGCCATCGCAGCCTCGGCCCACAAGGAGCTCCAGCAGAAGGGTGCACACCACGAGTGGTTTACCCTCCCTGTGGCAACATGGGAGAAGGCCCTCTTTCGGATGATCCCTTCCCTCGTGCTCTGGCCTCTTGTCTTTTTCCCTCTCGTGTGGGTGGGCCGCATGCTCTCGGTGATCCTCTTTGCGATCATCGATCCCTCTCACCACTTCTTTCTCGTGTCCCTCTATCCGAAGGAGGTGGGGGACCTCGTGCTCACCTATAGCCTCGGTCATGCGCTCTTCTACTTCGGTGGGGTCTACTTCACCTCCCACCCTGTACCCAAGACCATCCTCGTTACGATACTTGGCTTTTTCCTCCTCGGAATGTGGACTGCAGGTTGGCTCTGGGTGTGGACCAGGCTGAAGGGGCTCTCGTTCTTCGGGTGGATCGAAGGTGCCGTCTCGCTCAGTAAGGGTTTTTCCACAGGGATTTCGATTTTTACCACGTTAGTCTTCTGGGGGCTCTCGTTTATACGCATGAAGGAGAGGGAAGCCCGTGGAGTTTAAGGAGACCCGTCCGATCTATCTCCAGATCGCGGACTTCATCTGTGAGAGAATCCTTGAGGGGACCTTCCAGGAAGGGGGACGTATCCCCTCGGTGCGTGATCTCTCCATGGAGATGGAGGTGAATCCGAATACGGTACTCAAGAGTTATGGATACCTGGAGGCGCATGGGATCATTCACAAACAACGGGGTACGGGGTTCTACGTGAGCCCGGGGGCACGGGAGAAGGTACGGAGCCTCCAGAAGGAGCGTTTCTTCAATGAGGTGCTCCCCGAGGTGTTCGCCACTATGGACTCCCTGGGGATATACCCCGAGGAGCTTGCGACATACTATCACGCATGGAAGGAGGAAGAGGATGAGAAGAAGACTCACTAATGTGCTGTTGGGGGTGTGGGCAGGCATGGTGCTCATCGCCTTCACCATCTTCACGGGGGTGGTTTCCTGTATGGGGGGACCTGTCTCCAGATCGTGGGGTGACCTCACCACCAGGCGTGCTGATCTCTCCGGGTTTTCCCGGATCGAGATCTCGGGTGTGTGGGAGGTGGAGGTGATGGTAGGCGAGGAGTGGTCGGTAAAGGTGGAGGCTCCCGAAGGGCTCTTTGACTACATCGGTGCCCGTACCCGGGGAGAGGTGCTTGAGCTCGGATGGAAGGAGCAGCACATCAGCTTTTGGAACAACCTCCCTACTCCCAAGGCCACGGTGACCTTGCCTCGGCTTGAGGAGGTGGAGGCCTCGGGCGCGGTCTCCCTCTCTCTCGTAGGGCTTGAGGGGGGGAGGGGCAGGATCGAACTCTCGGGTGCCGGGGAGGTGACAGGGAGGGGAGGACATCTCGAGTATCTCGAGCTTGCGGTCTCTGGCGCAGGGGATGTAGATCTTACGGGTCTCGAGGTCGCCAACGCAGAGGTGGATATCTCAGGTGCTGCCTCTGTGCGCCTGTGGGTGACCGAAACCCTTACCGGCTCGGTCTCCGGTGCAGGCTCGCTCAGGTATAAAGGGGATCCTGTGGTGGGTGTGGATGTCTCAGAGATGAGTTCAATCAAGTCCCTCTAAGACCTCCCGAAGGAGGGAGGTGAGGG
Organism: Spirochaeta thermophila DSM 6192; assembly: GCF_000147075.1. Lineage (NCBI taxonomy): Bacteria > Pseudomonadati > Spirochaetota > Spirochaetia > Winmispirales > Winmispiraceae > Winmispira > Winmispira thermophila. Next base: position 1,472,693 of record NC_014484.1, on the reverse strand, counting down.
AGGAGATGGTGGCGTCCGCCGAGGTATGGTGGATGAAGATGCCGCCTATCTCCTCCCATGAGGGGCGGAGACTCTCCCTATCGTCGATGAGGAGAGGGACTTCGCCCGGTCGGAGGACCTCGAGGGCGGTGGCGGCCTTGTGTCGGGAGAGGCAGGTGAGGACGGGCACCTCCGGTCCCAGGTGGATCCGGCACCAGGTACGCTTCTGGGGGGCTGCCCACCTTCCAAGTGGGAGGCCGGTGAGGATGGTAGGCTTGAAGGGCCTCAGGAACTCCCAGAGTTTCCGTCCGTCGGGGAGCCAGTCGAGGCGGGCATAGAACTCGGGGGTGCGGGCGAGGACGGCCCACATCTCCGAGGGGCTCTGCTCGTCCACCCGTTTGCCTGTGGCCTCGAGTACGCCTTTTTCGAAGTCTACGAGCACGCCGTCGAGGTCGACGAATATCCGGTACGGCATGGATATAAGGTGCGGAATCCCTCCCCTTGCGTCAAGGATATGGCACAGGGGGTGCCGCCTGGTGTATACTTGGGAGAGGAAAAGAGAGGAGGCGCGTGTGAATCTGTTCCTCAAGTCGCTCGTCTTCCTGGGGCTCTACGGTGTGCTCCATTTCGGGTACGAGCTTTCCGGGTGGGAGTGGCTGGTCCCGGTCTTCGGGACGAACGAGTCGGTGTTCGAGCACCTCAAGATGGCCTACTGGGCGTATCTCTTTGCCTCGTTCGTCGAGGCGGGGGCGGTAGGGTCCCTGAGGAGGCGGGAGACGCCGGGGTTCTGGCCCGCCCGCTTTCTCTCGGTGGTGTTCGCCCCCTGGATGGTGGTGCTCCTGTGGTACGTGCTCCCGGGGCTCGCGGGCAAGGTGGAGAGCCTCGCGGTGGAGCTGGGCTGGGCCTTTGCGGTGACCTATGCCGTGGGGCTTGGTGCAGGGCTTCTCGAGCGTGACCTCGAGCGGCTTCCCTGGAAGGCACGTACCCGGCTTCTGGTGACGGCGTTGCTCGTGCTGGCGGGTTTCTTCTTCGTCTTCTTCTCGTTCACACGGCCGTGGGTCGATCTCTTCGTGGATCCTGCGATGCTGGAGGGGTGATGGGTCCCATCTTCCCGTTTTCCGCGATCGTGGGGCAGGAAGAGGCGAAGCAGGCGCTCCTCCTGGGGGTGATCGATCCGGGGATCGGGGGGGTGCTCCTCTTCGGGGAGAAGGGGACGGGTAAGACCACGTTGGTGAGGGCCCTCGCCTCGCTCGTGCCGGGGATGCCGCTGGTGGAGCTTCCCCTCAATGCCACCGAGGACAGGCTGGTGGGGTCGCTCAACGTGGAGAAGGCCCTCTCCGAGGGGGTGCGCCAGTTCGAGCCGGGGCTCCTCGCTGCAGCGCACGGGGGGATCCTCTATGTGGACGAGGTGAACCTGCTGGAGCACCACCTGGTGGACCTGCTCCTGGATGTGGCGGCGACGGGGGTGAATCGTGTGGAGCGGGAGGGGATCTCCTACGAGCATCCCGCCCGGTTCCTCCTCGTGGGTTCGATGAATCCGGAGGAGGGGGATCTCCGTCCGCAGTTCCTCGACCGTTTCGGTCTCGCGGTGCCGGTGCGGCATCTTGAGGATCCGGACCTGCGGGCCGAGGTGGTGCGCCGGCGGCTCGCCTTCGAGTCCGATCCCGAGGGGTTTGTGCGTGCGTGGCGGGAGGAGGATGCGCTCGCCTCCCAGGTGGCGGTGGCGCGGGAGCGGCTGAGGAGGGTGGGGGTGGCTGAGGAGGTGTATGCCGAGGCGGTACGGATCGCCGGCGTGCTCGGGGCGCGGGGGCATCGGGCCGAGCTGGTGATGGTGCGGGCGGCGAGGGCGCTCGCGGCGTTTCTCGAGCGGGATGAGGCGGATACGGCGCTGGTGCGGGCGGTGGCGCGGTATGCGCTCGTGCACAGGGTTCGGATCGGGCCGGGCGAGCGTGAGGATGCGGTGCTCCGAAGGATCGATGCGGCGGTGGAGGGGCGGGAGGGGGAGCGGGAGGTGGAGGGGGAGATGGTGGAGCCGGAGGATGCGGTGGTGCCGGGGGCTGCGGCGGCAGGTTCGCTCATGTTCGAGTTCGTTAAAAAAAAACTGACGAGGTGGTCCACGAGCCGGTAGAGGTGGAGCTCGAGGGGGTGGGGTTCGAGGAGGGGGTGCAGGAGGTGGGGCGTGGGGTGTGGCGGCGGGAGGTGGCGCATGAGCGGGGCCGGGCGGTAGGGGTGCGCGGGTTTCGGGAGGGGGAGGTGGTGAGGGATGTGGCGCTGGGGGCGAGTCTGTCGGCGGCGGCGTGTGAGGGGGTGCGGCGGAGGGGTGGGAGGCTGGTGCCGGGGGTGGGGAGGGGGCACCTGCGGCGGTGGGTGAGGCGGAGGGGGCGCTCGACCTGGTGGTGCTGGTGGTGGATGCCTCGGCTTCGATGGGGTGGGGGGAGCGGATGCGGGTGGCGAAGGGGGCGGCGCTCTGGCTGCTCGAGCGGGCCTACCTGCTGCGGTGCAGGGTGGGGGTGGTGGCGTTCAGGGGCGTGGGGGCGGAGGTGGTGCTGGCGCCCACGGTGAGCAGGGAGCTGGGGAAGGTGCGGCTCGCCCGGATGCCGGTGGGGGATGCGACGCCGCTCCCGGCGGGGCTTATGGAGGCGGCGCGGATGGTGGAGGCGGAGCGGATGCGCGTGCCGGGGTTGAGGGCCACGGTGGTCCTCATCTCGGATGCCGAGAGCAACGTGCCCCTGCGGGACGGGGCGGATAGCTTCAGCGAGGCGGTGGGGATTGTGCGGACGCTGGTGGGGAAGGGGGTGCGGGTGGTGTGCGTGGATGCGGGGATGGGGGAGGGGAGGGTGCCCGAACTCGCGCGGAAGGGGGGGGCCGAGTACCACCGTCTCCCGCATACTCCCCGCGCTCTCGGCGCGTTCGTCTCGAGCCTCGTCGCATCGGGGGATACCGTGTACGGTGGGCCGGAGTGAGCCGGGTGGGGATGCGGAGCGGCAGGGGCACAGCGTAAGGCCATGAAGCAATTCGGCCTCGCCCTGAGACGAGGCCGACGAAACGGTGTGTATTTCCCTTCGGTATGAACCGGTATGAACGTTCCTATGGCATGAAGATCCCCGGGAGGGTGGTGGTGAGCGGTGGGAAGAAGGTGACCAGCAGGAGTACCGCCACCATCACCAGCCACAACGGGAACATGGTGCGCACCACCTTCTCGATGGGGATCTTGCCCACCGCACACCCCACGAAGAGGGCGGATCCCACGGGTGGAGTGGTGAGTCCTATGGCGAGGTTGAGTACCAGCATCACGCCGAACTGGATGGGCGACATCCCCAGGGTGTCCACCACCACCGGATAGAGGATGGGCGTGGTGATGAGGATGAGGGGTGCCATATCCATGATCATGCCGAGTATGAGCAGCAGTACATTGATGAGCAGGAGCAGGAGCACCTTGTTCGTGGTGATGCTCAAGAGGAGTTCCGTGGCCTTGGCTGGTATCCTCAGGTATGCCATGAACCAGCCGAAGGCGCTCGCGGATGCGATGAGGGCCATCACCATCGCAAGGGTCTTCAGGGAGCTGTAGAGAATCCTCGGGAATCTCTTGAGCGGAATCTCGCGATAGACGAAGAAGGTGACCACGAAGGCCCACACCACGGCGACGGCAGACGATTCGGTGGCGGTGAAAACCCCGGACACCACGCCCACGATGATGATGACGGCCGTCATGAGCCCCATGAAGGCCTCTCCTGTGATGGCGAGTGCCTCCCGAAAGGAGTACCACCGTTCTCTGGGATATCCCCGCTTGATCGAGATGAAATGGGTGATGATCATGAGGGCGAGTCCGAGTATCACGCCCGGCAGGTACCCTCCAAGGAAGAGCCGTCCGATGGATACGCCTCCTGCAGCCAGGGAGAAGATGATCATGTTGTGACTCGGAGGAATGATGATCCCCTGGCATGCGCTGGTCACGGTGATGGCCACCGAGAAGTCCTCGTCATACTTGTTCTCTTTCATCATGGGTATGAGTATCGTCCCTATGGAGGAGATGTCGGCCACTGCAGACCCCGAGATGCCTCCGAAGAACATGCTCGCGAGGATGTTGACCTGGGCGAGACCTCCCGGGAGCCGGCCCACGATCAGGTTCGAGAACTTGATGAGACGCTTGGATATCCCCCCCTGTCCCATGAGTTCTCCGGCCAGTATGAAGAAGGGGATGGCCAGGAGGGAGAAGGACTTGATGCCGTGCACCATCTGCTGTACCACCGCCATGAGGGGAACCTTGAGATATATCCCCGTCACGATGGCCGCCATGGCAAGGGCGAAAGAGATGGAGACTCTCAGGATGATGAGCACGAGAAAGGTGCCGAGAAGGAGAAGGGTGGCGGTCCCTGTATCAGGCATGGAAGACTCCTTGCAGGTACTCTCGTATGGTCATACGTCCTTCGAGGACCGACTCCACGGCCTCCTGTTCCGTGGGGATGCCGAGGAGCCCCATCAACGATTCCACGGTGATGAAGAACCCGGCGAGCGGGAGGATGAGATAGAGGACTCCTGCGGGCCAATGGGTGGCGGGGAGGATGGACCTGAGGGTAAATGCGATGAGGATCCTGCCGTATACCATCATGATCACCCCCACCACACCCTTTACCGCGTAGTCGAGGATGTGCAGGATCCTGTTCACGAGGGGCGGAAGACTCTCCTCGTTCACGAGGTGGAGGCCGATATGGAGGTCCTGCTTGACTCCGAGGGCGATGGATATGAAGGCGAACCACACGAGAAAGACGAGGGAGACCTCTTCCGACCACCTCAGACCGCTGTTGAAGACATATCGGAGCACCACGTTGGTGAAGATGATGAGCACCATGAGCGCGAAGAGGATCTTCGCGAGGAAGAGCGCACCGATATAGAGCAGGTTGAGTATCCTGACGATCTGTTTCATGAACGTTCCCCATGAAGATCACGAAAAAGGGGGAGGGCGCCAGGGGCCCTCCCTTGGAGATTACTCTACTTCCTGGATGCGGCGCACGATCTCCTGGATCTCGGGAGACTGCTTCGCATAGAGGTCCTTCATCCGTGCCTGCCAGGCGCTCTTGTCCTCCACCGGGATGATGGTGTTGCCCGCGGCCCGGACCTTTTCCTCTGCGACCTTTTCATAGGCCGCCCACTGTTCCCTCTGGTACTCTATGGCGTCCCAGGCCGCCTGTCTGAGGATCTCGATCTCCTCTGGTGTGAGTTTCTGGGAGAGGGAGATCTTGCTGCCGATGATGATCTCGGGCACCCTGAGGTGCTCGTCGAGGGTGTAGTACGTGGCTACCTCGTAGTGTCCGCTCGTGTAGTAGCTGGGCCAGTTGTTCTCGGCCCCGTCGATCACGCCGGTCTGGAGGGCGCTGTAGACCTCGCCGTAGGGCATCGGGGTCGCCACGCCACCGAGGGCCTGTATCATGGACACCATGAGGTCGCTTTCCTGTACACGGATCTTCATACCCTTGAGATCCTCAGGTGTCCGCACGGGCTTCTTGGTGTAGAAGCTCCTCGCCCCGGCCTCGAACCACCCGAAGCCGATGAATCCCGCATCTTCCACGGCCTTGAGGAGTTCCTTGCCGATATCTCCCTTGAGCACCTTCCACATGTGATCGGAGTTCCTATAGAGGTAGGGGAGTTGGAGTGCATTGAGGATGGGTACAAAAGAGCTTACGGGAGAGACACTCACCCGGGTGAGGTCGATGGATCCAAATTGGACCTGTTCGATGACCGCCTTCTCTTCACCCAGCTGTGAGCTCGGATAGACCTCTATGACGATCTTCCCTCCGGTACGTTCCTTCACGAGTTCGGCGAACTTGTAGTCACCCTTGGTGGTGGGATAGTCGGGGGGATGGGTCTCGGCGAGGCGGAGGACCACCTGTTGTGGTGCCTCGGCAGTGGCCTCTTGCGGTTTCTCCTTTTTCGCGCATCCCCCGAGGAGGAGCGCTCCGGCCAGCACCAGGAGCACGATGATGCTGGTCACCGTGATGTTCGGTCGTCTCATACCCTCTCCTTTCGAATGGACTACCGATATCATAAACTGGTGACTACCCGCTGTCAACGATAAATCACTTTCGTTTCGGCTTTCGTTTTTTTTCCGGTGTATTGAAATAGATTGCGTGGCCCGCTATCATGTAATATCTATCACTTCCTGAGGGAGGGTGTATGAACTTTTGTCCCGGCGCAGGAACGACCCCGGTGGAGGTCTCTCCCGGGGTGAAGAGGGCGGTCCGCGCGTACGGCGGGGGGCTCATGCTGGTCGAGGTGTGGTTCGAAGGAGGGGCGAAGGCCGCGGTTCACAGTCATCCTCACGAGCAGGCCACCTATGTCCTCGAGGGGAGGGTCAAACTCACGGTCGACGGGGAGGATGTGGTCCTGGGGAGAGGGGATTCCCTCTACATCCCGGCCGACGTCCCCCACTCCGCAGAGGCCCTCGAGCCCACCCGTCTCCTGGACGTCTTCTCTCCTCAGCGTGAGGACTTCCTCTGAAATTTGTCTTTCCGGGGCCTTCTGCCGATATTTGATACAGGGAGAAGGAGTTCCCTCACATCCAAGGCAGGAGGCCCGCCATGACCGATCCGATCCGTCCGGTGGATGCAGTGCCGATCGTTCCCGAGATTCCGGAGGGCCCTCCGGAGCCTCGGCCCGAGGAAAGTGCCGAGACGAAGGAGGTGGTACGGGAAGAGGGGGTGGGAGAAGAGGTGAACGAGGAGGCCTGAGCACACTGGCTCCGATGTGGGCCGAGCCGGACTTACTCGAAGGAGATGTCGTCGGGTAGCTCGTTCACGTCGTCGGGAGTGATGGGGAAGTGGGTCTCCAGAATCCGGCCCACCTCTCGGATCCCGGCGATGAGGCCGTTTCCGAACTCCCCCCTTCTGAAGTACTCCTCTATCTTGCCCGCCGCTTCCTTCCAGAACCCCTCTCCGGCCTTTGCATGGATGCCTTCATCTCCCACCACGGCGAAGGCTCGGTTCTCCGTCGCGAGGAAGAAGAGGACACCCGTGCGGTGTATGGTCCGGTACATGCCGAGCTTGCGGAATGTCTTGACGGCTTCTTCCATCACGTCGCCCTTCACCCGGCGGGTGATGTGCACCCTGATCTCGCAGGTGGAACGCCGCTCCACCTCCTCTATGGCCCTGAGGATCTCTCGTTGCTCTTCTTTGGTGAGGAATCGTCGGGGATCGAGGGGTCTCTCTTTACCAGCCACCGCTCGCACCTCCTCCACCGAAGCCTCCGCCGCCACCGGAGAAGCCTCCCCCTCCGCTCCCCCAGGATCCTCCCCCCGATCCTCCTCCAAACCACCAGTAGAGGGGAATCCGTCGCCGCCTCCGCCTCCCGACCGTGTGAGACCCTCTCGCCTGGTCGAGGAAGAGGATGAGAAAGAGTGCACCGAGGAAGAGGACGACTCCCCACAGCGCACGGTCTTCCAGGAGCGAGGGCGCGTCCGGTTCCGCAGGGGTATAGCCCGAGAAGATGCGGCTGCGGGTCTCCTCGTCCGTGGTGGCTTCGATGATCTTCTCGACACCCAGCCGTACTCCCTCGTCGTAGGCTCCCTCCCTGAAGGCGGGAAGGATGGTGCGCTGGATGATGAGGGCGGAGGTGGCATCCGTGAGCACGGGTTCGAGGCCGTAGCCCACCTCGATGCGGACGAGGCGTTCACGGGGGGCGACGAGGAGGATGACGCCGTTGTCTTTGTCCTTCTGTCCGATCTTCCACTTTTCTGCGAGGCTGATAGAGTAGGATTCGATCGACTCCCCTCCGAGGGAAGGGACGGTCACCACCACGAGCTGGTTGGTGGTGGCCTCTTCGTAGCGGGCGAGGAGCTGCTCGAGGGTCTGCTCGGTCTCCGTGGCGAGTATGTCGGCGAAGTCGTTCACCCTGCCCGCGGGGGTATCGGGGAGGGTGAATCCCAGGAGAAGGGATGAGAGCGCGGCGATGGGTATGGTCGTACGCAGCACGTGCACCATGGTCCCCCGACGGATCATTCGAAGTCGACCACGGGGGCTTTCTCGGCTCCCTCCTGGGCCTCGAAATAGGCCTTTTCCTTGAAGCCGAACATGTTGGCGATGATGACCGCGGGGAAACGTCGGATGGCGGTGTTGAATCGCTGTGCCACCTCGTTGTATCGGCGTCGTTCCACGGCGATGCGGTTCTCGGTTCCTTCGAGCTGGGCCTGGAGGGCGAGGAAGTTCTCGTTCGCCTTGAGCTCAGGATACCGTTCCACCACCACGAGGAGGCGGGAGAGGGTGTTGCCGAGTTCAGCTTGGGCCTGTTGGAAGGCCTCGAACTTCTGCGGGTCTTCGATCGTCGAGGGGTCGAGGGTGAGGGATCCCACCTTGCTGCGGGCCTGTACCACTGCTTCGAGGGTTTCGCGCTCGTGTGACGCGTATCCCTTCACCGTGGCCACCAGGTTGGGGATGAGGTCGGCCCGTCTCTGGTATACGTTCTCCACCTGGGCCCACTGGGCCTTCACCTCTTCTTCGAGCTGGACGAGGTTGTTGTAGGTGCCCACCACGCATCCATAGAGGGAGAGGATAATGACGACGACGATGCCGAGTGCGATGAGAAGGGTACGGGTACCTGATCGCATGATCCACCTGCCTTTCGAAGGTGTGGGCTGTGTGTACGATACTGAAGAGGGAGGATTTGGTCAATCGTGAGGGAACGGGGGTGAGGAAGAAACCACGAAAAACGCCGGTGCGCATGCACCGGCGTCTAGCAGGGGGAGGACTCGAACCTCCGACCTTCGGGTTATGAGCCCGACGAGCTGCCAACTGCTCTACCCTGCGGTGTTGTGTGTAGAGAAATATACAGAAAGCCGAAGAGTGCGTCAACCCCTTCCGGGATTCGGCACTGTCAAGGAGGAGTGTTGAAATTGAGCTGGAGCTGATAAGGGGTGCGTCTCCCACACTGCGTGTGTATCTGCATGCCCACCACGTAGAGGCCTACCGCCTCATCCGCATGGGCACGGCTCATATACCCAGGATACCGTCGAAGAAATGTCCTCATGTGCCGAAAGAGGTTCTCCACAAGGGCGTTCGTCCTCACCTTCTCCTTCCACTCATAGGGTAACTCCAGATAGGAGAAGAGCCGCTCCTTCCGCCACAGGAGTGCGGCACTCATCCGCGGCGCACGGGCTCCCCACTCCTTCCAGAACCCCTCAAGGGCCTTCTCCGCCTCCTCCTTCTCTCGTGCCGCCAAAAGCTTCCGGTAGGCATCCCGAAATGCCCGCCGCATCTCCTGTACGTGCCTCTTCTCCTTACCTCTCAGTTCATTGAGGAGCGTCCGCTCAAGGGTCCGCTCAAGGTGCCAGAGGCATACCTGCTTCTTCGCCTCAGGATACACCGTCTCCACGGCCTGCCAGATCCCCTCAGCCTCATCGGCCACCACCAGCTCCACCTCATGAAGCCCCCGCTCATAGAGCCTGGTAAGCAGTCGCTCGTAGCTCGCTCGCTCCTCCCGCTCCGCAACGACCCAGTCGAGGAGCTCATGAGACCCGTCCTCCTTCACCCCCACGGCACTCAAGACCACCAGCCCCCTCCTCCCTTTTCCCCTCAGCTTTCCCCACACCCCATCCAGCACGAGCGCCTTCACCCCACTAAGCGGCCGCCTCCGCCACCGCTCCTTCTCCTCACGAAGACGCTTTATGATCCGTAAGATCGTCTGAGGGTGGGCCTCGCCTATCCCTAACTCCCGTAACAGGATGGCATATCTCCGCGCGCTCATCCCTCCCACATACCCAAGGAGGAGCTGCTCGGTGAGGGCCACGAGCCTCTGCTCATAGGCGACCAACTTCACCTCCTTCCCCCCGCCGGTGCGGATCCGGGGCACGCGTACCTCCTCGATCGGCCCCCATGGGGTCTGCACACTCTTCCACTTCCTGTAGCCGTACCGGTAGTACGGTGGCTTCTCAGCCTCCCCTCGTGCATATCGCGGTCGCCCTACTGCCTCCTCTCTCAGTGCCTCAAGGAGGTGCTCCAGGTACGTCTTGTAGGTGTGGCGTACCTCCTCCCGGAGCTGGGCCTCTACTTGCTTCATGAGGCCAGAGAGGGTATACTGTGTCTCAGTCAGTGCGCGTGTCTTGCCGCGCTTCATGGGGTATCTCCTCCTTAATCTAATAGGTGTTTGTGGTGGGAGATACCCCTTATCTTTTTTCCCCGCGTTTTTCAACACTCGATGTTACAGGCCCCGGGATTCGGTGTGGGGGCACCCGTCGGGAGGGAGGGGTGGGCTTGTAGTCATATAGCAGAGTCTCTATACTACTCCGTGTACGACGTACGTGGATCAGATCCAGAACGAGGAGGGGTGTATGCATATTCCTTCACACGTGGTCTTGCAGGCACGATCGGCTGGAGCAGGGGGAGGGGTCGCAGGTCTCCTCACCGTGGGGGTGGCCTGGTGGGCTGCCCGAAGTGAGCGGAAGCCCGACGGCCTGCTCTTCGCGAGCGTGACGGCGCTCATCTTCGCCCTGCAGATGCTCAACGTGCCGGTCCAGCACGGTACCTCGGGGCACGTGGTCGGTACGGTGCTCGCGGTGGGGGTGCTCGGGCTTCCGTTCGGTGTGCTCTCCATGGTGCTCGTGCTCTCGCTCCAGGCCCTGGTGTTCGCCGACGGGGGGCTCGCATCGCTCGGGTGGAATGTGATCAACATGGCCTTCGTTGCCGCGCTGCCGGCCCTCGTGGTGGTGCGGATGAGGGGTCGGTCCCCGCTCCTCTGGGCGCTCGCGGGCTGGGTCTCTGTGGTGCTCGCGGCGCTGGCCTGCGGGCTCGAGCTGGGCTTCATGGGGGTCTTCCCGATGGGTGAGGCGGTGCCTGCCATGGTGGGGGTGCACGCCCTCATCGCCCTCGTCGAGGGTGTGGGGACGGCGGTGCTCGTGCCGGTCCTCTCCCGCATGGGGGCCGAGGGACGGGCCACCCGATGGCTCGTGCCGGCGTTCGGGCTCCTGGTGGGGCTGGTACTGCTCGCCCCGTTTGCGAGCCCGCTTCCCGACGGGCTCGAGTGGGTGCTCGATCGCTACGCCCGCATCAAGGAGGCGGCTCCCTCGTTTGCTGCCCTGCTCGCCGAGTATGCGGTGCCGGGGGTGGCGCATCCGTTCGTCTCAACGGTGCTCGCAGGGCTTGTGGGTGTGGGGCTCTCGTTCGGGCTTGCGTGGGGTGTGGGGCGTCTTTTGGGGGCGCGTCGGACGGGGTGAGCGAGGCCGGTATGGCTGGGATGGGAGGCCGCAGGTGTCTGCGGCCTCTTTTTTCGTGGATCAGCGGCGTGAGGGGGAGGGGAGGAGGAAGGAAGTGATGATGAGGAGGGCGAGGGGAAGGATGGCGAGGCCGAGGAGAGGGCGGCTGCGTGAGAGGAGGTTGTAGGAGAGGTGGAGGGCCCAGGCGAGGAGGAGACCGCGGTGGGCCGGGAGGGTGCGGGGTGGAGGGGCGGCGAGGAAGGGGCGGGCCCAGAGGGTGGTGGAGGCGAGGTGGAGGGGGAGGGAGAGGAGGGTGCGTGCGAGGAGGGAGGGGAGGGAAGGGAAGGCGTAGAGCACGGTCTCGAAGGAGGCGAAGCCTGCGGGGACGAGGAGGACGGCGGGGCGGGGGGCGGTGAGGGGGAGGCGGGTGAGGAGGAGGGTGAGGGTGCCCGCCTTTACCGCTTCTTCGAGGAGGGGGATGAGGAGGGTGGCGAGGGAAGGGGAGGTGAGGGGGGAGAGGAGGGAGGTGGCGGAGAGGGTGAGGGCGCCGGCTGCCATGCCGGCTACGGTGAGGGCGAGGAGGTGGGGGAGGGGGAGGCGGGAGAGGAGGGCGGGGAGGCTGCAGAGGAGGAGGGCGCCGAGCCAGATGAGGCCCCACAGCACCGGTTCCACGGCTATCTGCCCCTTGATGCGAGATAGGAGGAGAGGGCTTCGATGAAGGCCTCGTTCTGATCGGGCGTTCCCACGGTGACGCGCATCCATCCCGGAAGCCCGAAGCTGTCGAGCGGCCGGATGATGACGCCTCGTTCCATGAGGGCCTCGAAGGCCTCCTGCGAGCTTCCTCCAAGGCGAAAGCACACGAAGTTCGCCTCGGAGGGATAGGCGAAGAGCCCCAGCCGAGAGAGCTCCCGGTAGAGGAAGGCCTTGCCCTCTCTCGTGAGGGCCCGCGACCGCTCCACGAAGGCCGTGTCGTCCAGGGCTGCACGGGCTGCAACCTGGCCGAGGAGGTTCACGTTGAAGGGGGGCTTGAGCCGTTCGACGTACCGGATCACCTCAGGCCGGGCTATGCCGTACCCCACCCTGAGCCCTGCGAGGCCGTAGATCTTGGAGAAGGTGCGGAGGACCATGAGGTTGGGGTGTCTCTTTACGAGCTCGAGTGTTCGGGGAAAGTCGCGGGCCTCCACGTACTCACGGTAGGCCTCATCCACCACCACGAGCACCTCCTCGGGGACTGTCTCGAGAAATGAGACGAGCTCCTCATGGGAGACGTAGGTGCCCGTGGGGTTGTTGGGGTTGCAGATGAAGACCACCCGGGTGGATGAATCGATCCCGGCGGCGAGTTCGGAGAGGGCGAACCGCCCCTCCCTCATAGGGGCGTAGCGCACCTCTCCCTCGAAGACCCGTGTGGCAAAGGTGTATTCGGAGAAGGTGTGCTCCGAGGTGACCACCGAGATGCCCCGTTCCACGAAGGCCCCTGCGATGAAGAGCATCACCTCGTCCGATCCGTTGCCTATCACGAACCACTTGGGGGTAAGCCCATGCACCTCGGCGAGCTTCTCCTTGAGCGAGGTGCATGCCTTGTCGGGGTAAAGGTGGATGGTCTCCGACGCCTCCTTCAGCGCCTTTAGGGCGAGCGGTGAGGGGCCGAGCGGATTCTCGTTAGAGGAGAGCTTGATCGCACCGGGTCGTGAGGCCCCGGCGGTGTAGGTAGGGAGGCTCTGTACCACCTGCCGGACTCGCATGGACACTCCTTTCTTCCGTTTTCTTCCGTATGGTAGAGTCATAGTAGGCTGAGTGAGAAGTCTGGTCAATCGGAGCTACCCTGGTGGTTGGGATGTGCTCAGGTAGAAAAAGGTCCTCCTCACGAGGGTCCACGAGGGCCGAGATGAAGGCTATCCCTCATGAGAGGTGAGTTCGCTGAGAATCTGCTCCACAGATTCCAGAAGTTTCGGGATCTTGTTCTTCACCACATCCCACAGGATATCTTCATCTATTCCGAAATACTCATGGACAATGATGTCTCTTAAACCAGCAATCTTACGCCAGTCCATCTGAGGATAGCGATCTTTGAGATCATGAGGGAGATGTTTTACGGCTTCTCCGATAACGGCAAGATTGCGGAGCACGGCATCCACCGTCTTCTCATCAGAGCGGAATGCCTCAAAGGAAAGCCCCCGGACGTACCGGATGATTCGACTGCAGCTTTCTCTCAGGTCCTCAAAAAAAGGAGGGGGTCACGTGACACGAATCGCCTCCTTCTCCACGTAGGGCCGTAGGCGTGGTTTGAGTGCCTTTCGGGTGACGAGATCTATCCGGGTTCCCAGAAGGTCCTCAAGGAAGAATTTGAGCTCCATGTATGTGTCGAAAGAGGCTGGTCCCTCGAACTCCACCAAGAAGTCGACATCACTTCCCTCTATGGCTTCATTCCGCGCTACAGAGCCGAATAGCGCCAAGTACGTAACCCCCAGTTTTTTCAGCTCCTCCTGGTGCGCGGCGAGCATGTGGAGGATGCTCTTCCTATCGAGGATCCTGTTCATGAGATGCTCCCCTGTGTTTTCTCACATTGGATCACCCAGCTCTTGAGGAGCCGTTTCATTGTTTCTTCACCAAGGGAAAGTTGCATTTGCCCCCCAAGGAAATTCCGCATTCACAGCACTACCTTTAATTTACTGGTAATGGCTGATTCTCGCAAGAGAAAACCACAGGGACCGCTCTCGTCATGTAATCGCTCAGCAGGCAAAGAGGCCTGAATTGGTTTCAGATGCCCCATAGAGCAGACTGCTTCAACTATGACTGCTTCAACTATGGAAGCTCCCGTAAGAAGTTGGTATACTCAATCCAACGTGTATCACAAAGGAGGTCTCATGCAGGTCCTCTTCGTCCAGCACGTCCCCTTTGAACGGCCGTTTTTGATCGAGGAGTATCTCCGTGAACGGGGCGCACGCTGTGCCTCGGTCTGCCTCTCCTCCGGGGAGCGCCTCCCCGACGAGATTCCCGATGTGGTGGTGCTCATGGGAGGGCCCATGAGCGTGCACGATGAGGAGCGGTACCCCTGGTTGAGGGAGGAGAAGGCCTTCATCAGGCGGTCGATCGAGGAGGGCATACGGCTGCTCGGTGTGTGTCTGGGCGCCCAGCTCCTCGCAGAGGTCCTGGGAGGCGAGGTGCGGAAGGCCAGGGGGAGGGAGATCGGCTGGTTCCCGGTGTACGTGACACCCGAGGCGTCGGGACACCCGTGGATGGAGGGGGTTCCACCCTCGCTCATGGCCTTTCACTGGCACGGTGAGGAGGTGACCCTCCCGCCCGGCGCGCTCCACCTCTTCTACAACCATCACACCGAGGTCCAGGGCTTCCTCTACGAGGACCGCATCCTTGGTCTCCAGTTCCACCTCGAAGGCACCCCCGAGACCGGCGAGGCCCTCCTTACCGCCTGCGCCGACGAGTGCGCAGACGGAGGCCCGTCAGTCCAGGACCCGCAGACCATCCGTGAGGGCTTCTCCCGCTACCTCACTCAGACGCGGAGGATCCTCTTTCACCTTCTCGCCCGCCTGGTTCCTTACGGGCAGTGAGCATCTTGTGTTCTTCGGTGACTTCTCTTATGAGCTCCGCCACCGTCCACTCGAGGTTGGTGGGGGTGGTCATGGCAAAGGCGATGCTGTGCGGATCCTCCACCACCTGCTTTATCGCAGGCAGGAGTCTCTGGATCTCCTGATGGGTAAACCCGTGGAGCAGGACGAGCCGTTCTCGCTGTTCCATCGTAACTCCTTTGTTTGACGATCTTGAGCCCCTTGAGTAGGTTATTATACACAGACCCGGAACGACACGCCAGTACAAAATGTGATCCAAAAGGAGAACGATATGGATCTCGAACGTTTCACGGTGAAGGCCCAGGAGGCCCTCCAGAACGCCGCCAAGCTCATGCACCAGTACGATCACACCCTCCTCGAACCGGAGCACATCGCCCTTGCGATCGTCCAGCAGGAGGATGGGATCATCAAGCCCCTCGTGGAACGGCTGGGTGCCTCTCGCGCCCAGATCGAGCACGAGCTCGTGGCCCTTCTTGAGAAAAAGCCGAAGGTCTACGCAGAGGGTGCTTCCACCTCGGGGGTGAGCCTCTCCAACCAGGCGGCACGGGTCCTCAGCAAGGCCGAGGTGGAGGCCAAGCGCATGCAGGACGAGTACGTGAGCGTGGAACACATCCTCCTCGCCCTCGCCCAGGAGCCGGGTGAGGTGGCGCGGGTGTTCCAGCGCAACGGGCTCACGTACGAAGGGATCTCGCACGCGATCCAGGGGATCCGCCAGGGGAGGCGGGTGACGAGCCAGGACCCCGAGAGCACCTATCAGGCCCTCGAGAAGTACTGTCGCGACCTCACCGCCCTCGCCCGCCAGGAAAAGCTCGACCCGGTGATAGGCCGGGACGAGGAGATACGCCGGATGATCCAGGTCCTCCTCAGGCGCACCAAAAACAACCCGGTGCTCATAGGTCCCCCGGGCGTGGGTAAGACGGCCATCGTGGAGGGCCTGGCCCGAAGGATCGTGGCAGGCGACGTGCCCGATTCCCTCAAGGACAAGCGGATCCTGGCGCTCGACCTCGGGGCACTCGTGGCAGGGGCCAAGTACCGCGGCGAGTTCGAGGAACGACTCAAGGCCGTGATCAACGAGGTGATTGCCTCTGAGGGAAAGATCATCCTCTTCATCGATGAGCTGCACACCCTCATCGGTGCGGGTGCGGCCGAGGGTGCCACCGACGCCGCGAACCTCCTCAAGCCCCCGCTCTCCCGCGGTGAACTGCGCACCATCGGTGCCACCACGGTGGACGAGTACCGCAAGCATATCGAGAAGGACGCGGCCTTCGAGCGCCGATTCCAGCCCATCTCCGTGGCAGAACCCTCGGTGGAGGACACCATCTCCATCCTCCGCGGGCTCAAGGAGCGCTACGAGGTACACCACGGGGTGCGCATCACCGACGAGGCCATCGTGGCCGCGGCGGTGCTCTCGGACAGGTACATCACCTCGCGCTTCCTCCCGGACAAGGCCATCGACCTCATCGACGAGGCGGCCAGCCGGCTTAAGATGGAGATCGAGAGCATGCCCACCGAGATCGACCAGCTCGACAGGAAGATCCTCCAGCTCACCATAGAACGGCAGGCCCTCTCCAAGGAGAAGGACCCCGCCTCTCAGGAGCGGCTCAAGAAGATCGAACAGCAGCTTTCCCAGCTCAAGGAAGAGCGCGACAAGCTCTACCTCAAGTGGCAGAACGAGAAGAAGATCATCGACGAGATCCGGAAGCTCAACGCCGAGATCGAGGATCTCACCATTCGGGAGACCCAGTACGAGCGTCAGGGCAACCTCGACAAGGCCGCCGAGATAAAGTACGGCCTCCTTCCCCAGAAGCGACGTGAGCTCGAGGAGAAGACCAGGGCGCTCGAGCGGCTTAAGGGCGAGGAGAGTTCGCTCCTGAGGGAAGAAGTGACCGAGGAGGACATCGCCCGCGTGGTCTCGAGCTGGACCGGGATCCCGGTGACCAAGATGATGGCCTCGGAGAAGGAGAAGCTCCTCCACCTCGAGGAGGTGCTCGGCAGGCGGGTGATCGGCCAGGAGGAGGCCATCAGGGCCGTGGCCGACGCCATAAGGAGGAACAGGAGCGGCCTCTCCGACCCGAGACGGCCCATGGGTGTCTTCCTGTTCCTCGGTCCCACCGGGGTGGGGAAGACGGAGCTCGCCCGTACCCTGGCCGACTACCTCTTCAACGACGAGCGGGCCATGGTGCGCATCGACATGAGCGAGTACATGGAGCGGCATGCGGTCTCCAGGCTCATCGGGGCACCTCCCGGTTACGTGGGGTACGAGGAAGGTGGACAGCTCACCGAGGCCGTGCGGAGGCGGCCGTACTCCGTGGTGCTCTTCGACGAGGTGGAGAAGGCCCATCCCGACGTGTTCAACATCATGCTCCAGATCTTCGACGACGGAAGGCTCACCGACAGCCAGGGCCACGTGGTCGACTTCAAGAACACCATCGTCATCATGACCAGTAACATAGGGAGCGACCTCATCCTTGAGGCCGACGACCTGGAGAAGGTCAAACCGCAGGTCAACAGCCTCCTGCGGGCGAGCTTCAAGCCCGAGTTCCTCAACCGGATCGACGAGATGATCGTCTTCCACAGGCTCACGCAGGAGCACATCTACAAGATCCTCGACCTCGAAATAGAGCGCCTCAACGAGCGGCTTTCGGAGCAGCACCTCTCCATAGAGGTGGATCAAAAGGCCAAGGATATCCTGGTGAGGGAAGGCTTCAGCCCCGAGTTCGGCGCACGGCCGCTCAAGCGCACCGTACAGCGCCTCATCTACAACCCCCTTGCAAAAGAGCTCATTGCAGGCAAGTATAAAGAGGGTGATACCGTGTACGTGACCGCCGAGCACGGCCAGCTCGTCTTCACACGGAAAGTAGGAGAGGCAGTAGCCTCTTCATAGACACCTCAAATCTCGCCGTGAGGGAGGGCGGACGCCCTCCCTCATTCAACTGTTCCAGCGCGAGGGCGTCTGTTCCAGGATCGTACGCCGCGATGGTGTCATCTCGAGTGGTGGTTCGGGTGGGAGTGGATGAGGAATGAACGCGCGAACGGATTCGCCGCCCACGGTAGTGGTTTGGTAGTGTCCCGTCAAACCTCGTTTCACGCGCTCCCTCCGCGGTATTTAACGATCGCTGAATAACCCACAACAATATTAAACGAAACAAGGGTTTTGTTGAATAAGCTCCACTCGCCGGCTATATCCCGGCACCTCGTGTGGGGAGTACTTCAGCCGTACGTGCGGCAATGCGCTTCCGGAGACGTTCCGGCAATCCGTCGGTACGGGCGATGCGGTAGAGGGTCTTGAGGTCCGCGGCCCAGACGAGGTCCCGATATGCATACCGTTCGCCGTGCTCGTCGGTCACTACACGGGTGGCGGTATCCTCTTCGACCACCCGGGTGTTCGGCCGCAGGTCGACGCCGAGTTCCCGGGCCTTTGCGGCAACTCGATCGGATGGCCCCCTCATACCTCCCTCCATCTTGCACCCTCCTTTCGGCCTCCCTATAATGGCCCCGATTCCGGGACGAGGAGGACCCATGGGGAAGCTCTGGGACAAGGGCTACGAGACGGACAAGGTGATCGAGCGCTACACGGTGGGTGAGGACTACCTGCTCGACAGGAGCCTCCTGCCCTTCGACTGTCTTGCGAGCATCGCCCACGTGAGGATGCTCGCGCACGTGGGGATCCTCTCCGGCGAGGAGGGGAGGGCCCTGGAGGAGGCCCTCAGGGAGCTGCTCTCCCTCGTGAGGGAGGGGCGGTTCGAGATCAGGCCTGAGGACGAAGACGGCCACACGGCGATAGAGAACTGGCTCGTGGCCCGGCTTGGCGAGGTGGGGAAGAAGGTGCACACCGGAAGGTCGCGGAACGATCAGGTGCTCGTGGCCCTCCGCCTCTACATGAAGGACAGGATCTACCTCCTCGCGGAGGTCCTCGAGGGACTCGTCCGCCTCCTCTTCCGGCGAGCTGAGGAGACGGCGCACATCCCCATGCCGGGGAGGACCCACATGCAGATCGCCATGCCCTCCTCGTGCGGGCTGTGGTTTGCCTCGTTCGCCGAGGAGCTCGTGGACGTGCTCTCCCTTCTTGTGAGCGTGCACGAGGTGGTCGATCAGAACCCGCTCGGCGCGGCGGCGAGCTATGGGGTGCCGCTCCCCCTCGACAGGGCCTACACCACCCGGCTCCTCGGGTTCTCCCGGGTGCAGAACAATGTCCTGTATGCGAACAACTCGCGGGGCACGTGCGAGGCCATGGTGGTGGACGCCTGCGAGCAGGTGATGCTCACCTTGAGCAAGCTGGCGCAGGACGTGATCCTCTTCTCGCTCCCCGAGTTCGGCTACATGAAGCTCCCGCCCGAGCTGTGCACCGGCTCGAGCATCATGCCGCAGAAGCAGAATCCCGACAGCCTCGAGCTCCTCAGGGCCAAGGCGGCCTCGGTGGGCGCCTGGGGGGTGCAGATCAAGGGGATCATCAGGAGCCTTCCCTCCGGGTACAACCGGGATTTCCAGGAGACCAAGGGGCCGTTCATGCGGGCGGTGGAGACCACCGTGGACTCGGTGGTGATGAGCAGCCGTGTGGTGGAGGGGCTCCGGCTCTTCCCCGAGCGCATGAGGGCGGGGTTCTCCCGGGAGATATTCGCCACGGACGAGGTGTACCGGCTCGTGCGCGAGGGCCGGAGCTTCAGGGATGCCTACAGGGAGGTGGCCTCCCGGCTGGAGGACCTGCCGGAGGGCGATCCGGAGGCGGCGCTCAAGGCGCGGACGTATCCCGGAAGCCCCGGCAACCTCAACCTGCAGCCTGCGCAGGAGCGGCTCGAGGCCGTGGTGGCGAAGGTGAAGGAGGCGAGGAGGAGGTTCAGGGAGGCGCTGGAGGGCCTTGAGAGGCCGCGCTAGAGCCACTTCTTCCTTTTGAAGTAGAAGAGCATCCCGATCCCGAGCGCGAGCATGAGGGCCAGGACCGCGGGATAGCCCCACCTCCATTCGAGTTCCGGCATGTACCTGAAGTTCATCCCGTAGATCCCTGCGATGAAGGTGAGGGGCATGAAGAGGGTGGCGATGATGGTGAGGACCTTCATGACCTCGTTCATGCGGTTGCTCACGCTCGAGAGGTACAGGTCGAGGAGGCCGCTCGCCATGTCGCGGAGGGTCTCCACCATGTCGATCACCTGTATGGTGTGGTCATAGACGTCCCTCATGTAGAGGCCTACCCGTGAGACGAGGGAGGACTGCTCGCGGGTGAGGGCCGCGAGTACCTCGCGCAGGGGCCACACCGACTTGCGGAGGGTCAGGAGGTTCCGTTTGACGGTGTGGAGGGGGCTTACCACCTGTGGGGAGGGATCCTCCACCACCTGTGTTTCGAGCCGTTCGGTCTCTTCCTCCAGGTGTTCGAGGATGAGGAAGTAGTGGTCCACGATTACGTCGGCGAGGGCGTAGAGGAGGTAGTCGGTGCCGTGGGTCCTGATGATGCCCCTGTTGCGCCGGAGGCGGTCTCGCACCGGCTCGAAGACGTCGCCTTTCCGCTCCTGGAAGGTGACGAGGATGTGGTCCTTCAGCACCATGCTCACCTGTTCCGATTCGACCGTCCGGGCTGCGTGGTCGTAGGTGAGCATGTGGAAGACCAGGAAGAGGTAGTCCTCGTAGTCCTCCAGCTTGGGGCGTTGGATGACGTTGAGGATGTCCTCGAGGGTGAGGGGGTGGAGGTGGAGCATCGAGCCGAGGGCCTCGATGGCCCCTACGTGGTGGAGGCCCACCAGGTTGATCCAGGTGGTAAGGGAGGGATCGAGACGCGAGGAGAGGTCCTCGACGCGCTCGAGAGAGAACTCCCGGTAGGTGTGGGCGTCGTACTGGATCACGGTGAGTTCGAACTCCTCCACGGGTGGGCCGGTGTAGACAAGGGTCCCCGGCGGGCTTCCCGGCTGCTTGCGTGTGGTCTTTCGTCTCATGTGGCCTCCCTTCAAGGAAGTGTAGCGCATACCATAAGGAGATGCCATACTCCCCGGCCGGAAGGCCTTTATGCGGGCTTCGGTTTCATGGTATGGTGGGCGCTCCATGGAAACCACGACGGTGAAGCCACGTCTCACGCTCTCAGGCCTCGCCTGGCCCATCATGGTGGAGACGGCGCTCAGGACCACCCTCACCTCGGTGGACACCTTCATGCTCGCGCGGTATGCCGATGAGGCGGCCGCTGCGGTGGGGATGGTGCAGCAGTTCGTCTTCTTCGTGATGCTCATCTACATGATGGGGGCCACGGGGGCGAGCATCCTCGTCTCTCAACACCTGGGGGCCGGGGATGAGAGGACCGCGGCGGAGATCGCCCGCACCGCCTTGTTCTACAACCTGGTGGTGGGGGTTCTCCTCAGCCTCGGCCTCAGGCTGATCGTGGATCCCCTCATCGCCTCCCTTGGGGTGGATGCAACGGTAGGGGGGTACGCGAGGGACTACCTCTACGTCTACTTCAGCTGTTCGGTGTTCCAGGCGATGAGCCTCCTGCTCGCGAGCCTCGTGCGGAGTTACGGGTACAGCAGCATCCCCATGTACGTGACGTTCGGCGCCAATCTTCTCAACGTGGCAGGGAACTATCTGGTCCTCTTCGGCCCGGGGGGCTTCCCCGTGTTGGGGGTGAAGGGGGTTGCGCTTTCCACCGTGATCTCCCAGGCGGCCGGTATGGTGGCGTTGTTCATCGTCGTCCTCAGGCGGCCGTATCTCGACTTCCTTCGGGGTTTCTCTGCGAACTGGCGACACGTGAGGAACATCCTCCGGATAGGGGGGCCGTCGGCAGGGGAGAACCTCTCCTACAACCTCGCGCAGATGGCCCTCCTCTACCTCATCACTCCCATGGGGACGGCGGCCATCGCGAGCTATACCTACACTGTGAACATCTCCCGGTTCAGCTTCATCGTGTCGCTCTCGCTGGGCCGCGCCTCGCAGATCCTGGTGGGGCACCGGGTGGGTGCGGGCGAGAACGACAGGGCCTTCCGGGAGGTGTTGCGCACCACGGCGGCGGCGATGGTGAGCAGCCTCTTGGCGATGGGGACGATCGCCCTCTTCCGGATGCCTGTCATCCATCTCCTCACCGCTGACGAGGAGATCGTGCGGATCACCTCGGAGCTCCTCCTGTGGGCGGTGATCCTCGAGTTCGGGAGGCCCATCAATCTGGTGGTGATCTCTGCCCTCAAGGGGGCCGGTGATGCCCTGTTCCCGGTGATCGTGGGAGTCCTCATGATGTGGGGGATCTCGGTCACCGGGGCATGGTTCTTCGGGATAGTCCTCTCGTGGGGGATGGGGGGTATCTGGCTGGGAAAGTTGCTCGATGAGTGGCTCCGGGGGTTCGTGATGATAGGACGCTGGGTCTCCAGGCGCTGGGAGGGCCGCAGCTTCGTGGAGACCAGGCGGGAGACGGCATGAACTTGAGGCGTCGTCCGGGGGCGAGGGCCTTTCCCGGGCCTGTAACATCGAGTGTTGAAAAACGCGGGAAAAAAAGATAAGGGGTATCTCCCACCACACTAATCCTTTATTTCAAGGAGGAGATACCCCATGAAGCGCGGCAAGACACGCGCACTGACTGAGACACAGTATACCCTCTCTGGCCTCATGAAGCAAGTGGAGGCCCAACTCCGGGAGGAGGTACGCCACACCTACAAGACGTACCTGGAGCACCTCCTTGAGGCACTGAGAGAGGAGGCAGTAGGGCGACCGCGATATGCACGAGGGGAGGCTGAGAAGCCACCGTACTACCGGTACGGCTACAGGAAGTGGAAGAGTGTGCAGACCCCATGGGGGCCGATCGAGGAGGTACGCGTGCCCCGGATCCGCACCGGCGGGGGGAAGGAGGTGAAGTTGGTCGCCTATGAGCAGAGGCTCGTGGCCCTCACCGAGCAGCTCCTCCTTGGGTATGTGGGAGGGATGAGCGCGCGGAGATATGCCATCCTGTTACGGGAGTGAGGGATAGGCGAGGCCCACCCGCAGACACTCCTGCGGCTCATCAGACGTCTTCGTGAGGAGAAGGAGCGGTGGCGGAGGCGGCCGCTTACAGGGGTGAAGGCGCTCGTGCTGGATGGGGTGTGGGGAAAGCTGAGGGGAAAAGGGAGGAGGGGGCTGGTGGTCTTGAGTGCCGTGGGGGTGAAGGAGGACGGATCTCATGAGCTCCTCGACTGGGTCGTTGCGGAGCGGGAGGACCGAGCGAGCTACGAGCGACTGCTTACCAGGCTCTATGAGCGGGGGCTTCATGAGGTGGAGCTGGTGGTGGCCGATGAGGCTGAGGGGATCTGGCAGGCCGTGGAGACGGTGTATCCTGAGGCGAAGAAGCAGGTATGCCTCTGGCACCTTGAGCGGACCCTTGAGCGGACGCTCCTCAATGAACTGAGAGGTAAGGAGAAGAGGCACGTACAGGAGATGCGGCGGGCATTTCGGGATGCCTACCGGAAGCTTTTGGCGGCACGAGAGAAGGAGGAGGCGGAGAAGGCCCTTGAGGGGTTCTGGAAGGAGTGGGGAGCCCGTGCGCCGCGGATGAGTGCCGCACTCCTGTGGCGGAAGGAGCGGCTCTTCTCCTATCTGGAGTTACCCTATGAGTGGAAGGAGAAGGTGAGGACGAACGCCCTTGTGGAGAACCTCTTTCGGCACATGAGGACATTTCTTCGACGGTATCCTGGGTATATGAGCCGTGCCCATGCGGATGAGGCGGTAGGCCTCTACGTGGTGGGCATGCAGATACACACGCAGTGTGGGAGACGCACCCCTTATCAGCTCCAGCTCAATTTCAACACTCCTCCTTGACAGTGCCCCTTTCCCTTGACCCTGCTTTCCGCGGTGTGGTAATGTGTAGCATCCCACCTCACGACGATCGGAGCAGTAAGGGCGTATGACAGTACATGATCCCTCCTCGCTGGGAATTGTGGCGTGTCCGGGTGGTGAGGCGTTCGCCCGTGAGATCGTGGCCCACCTGAGGCAGATCTACAGGCGTCGTTTCGAGAAGCGGGTAGCACGACTTTCGGAGAAGTACGGTATCTCCCGGGAGGATGCGATACGCGAGATATCCCTTTTCTCGGATCTGGTCCACCCCTCGGTCAACGGGAAGAACACCGAGGTCTATGTTCCCCCCCAGTTCCATATACCTGCCGCGTTCGTGCGTTTCGCGAACGGGGAACTCAAGACCGAGCTCCTCTCCTCGGTGAGGGACAAGGAAGTCTACATCGTCCAGGATGTGGAGAACCGGTATCCCCAGCGTTTCTCCGACGGTAAAGAGTACACCCTCTCGGTGAACGACAACTTCATCATGCTCCTGGTGACGATCGATGCGGTGTTGCAGTCGAGTCCTAAGAGCGTGAGCCTGGTGCTCCCTTCGTATCCGTATGCGAGACAGCACAAGAAGAAGGGGAGGGAGGGGCTCACCGCCGCCCGGGTGGGACAGATCTTCGAATTCCTGGGTGTGAGCAGGATCATCACGCTCGACATCCATTCCACAGAGATCCAGAACAGTTTCAACACCTTGCGGTTGGAGAACCTGCATGCCTCGTATCAGATCCTGCTCAAGCTCTCGGACCTGGTGGATCTTCAGCACGAGGATCTGGTGGTGGTGGCGCCGGACACGGGCTCGGTGAGCAGGAACAAGTTCTATGCGGGGTCGCTCAAGAAGCCGCTCGCGGTGATCTACAAGGAGCGGGACTATTCGAAGGTCTCGACCGATGCCTCCAACAGCAACATCTCCTCCCTCAAGCTCCTGGGTAATGTGCAGGGCAAGACGGTGTTCATGGCCGACGATATGTTGGGTACGGGTGGTACGCTCATCAAGGCCATGCGGCTCCTCAAGGAGGAGGGGGCGGAGCGGATCATCTGTGCGGTGAGTCTTCCCCTTTTCACGGGGGATGCGGTGGAGCACTTCGAGCAGGCGTATCGCGAGGGGCTCTTCCACCGGGTGATCGGTACCAATGCCGTGTATCACGAGGATGATCTGCTCTCGAGGGAGTGGTACATCTCTGCAAACGTGTCCAATCTCTTCGCCCGTACGATTTCGCGTCTCCACCACCGTCAGAGTCTGAGTCCGCTCCTGGATAACAGCAGTATCATCCAGTGGCTCCTCAAGAAGCAGGAGCGCAAGAAAGCGAGGGAGGAGGGTGAGGAAGCCTAGGGCGGTCCTCTCGGTTGATCTCGGGACCTCGTCCCTCAAGGTGGGGGTGGTGGGGGAGGGGGGGGGATCTCTTGGCCTATGCGAG
The DNA here is from genome assembly GCF_000147075.1 of Spirochaeta thermophila DSM 6192. Classification (NCBI taxonomy): domain Bacteria; kingdom Pseudomonadati; phylum Spirochaetota; class Spirochaetia; order Winmispirales; family Winmispiraceae; genus Winmispira; species Winmispira thermophila. The sequence continues at coordinate 1,447,767 of NC_014484.1, read as the reverse complement.
GGTGGGGCTCGATGGGGGGGCGGAGTGGCAGGAGCCGGGGGTGTGGGTGAGGGCGTTGGAGGAGGGGGTCGGTCGGGTGATGCCGGGGCGGTATGCGATCGAGGGGATCGCGGTGAGCGGGCATGGGCCGACGCTGGTCCTGGTGGACGAGGAGTGCGCGCCGCTTGGTCCTGCGCTCATGTGGTCGGCGCGGACCGGGCGGGGGGAGGGGAGCTACTACGTCTCGAGGATGGCGTACCTGGCCCGGGAGTTCCCCGGGGTGTACAGGAGGGCGCGGTGGGTCATGGGCGCGCCTGAGTTCCTGTGCGCGTGTCTTACCGGCCGGGTGGGGATGATCTCTCCTTCGGCGGCGTTCGATGGGGTGGTGTGGTCGGAGGATGAGGTGCGTGGGGCGGGGCTCGTGTGGGAGAAGTGCCCGCCGTTCGTGAGGTCGGGTGAGCGGTGGGGGGTGGTGCGGGGGGAGGTGGCGGCGCGGTGGGGGCTTCCTTCGGGGGTGCCGGTGTACGCAGGGGGGACGGATTTTTTCATGGCGTTGCTGGGGTGCGGGGTGGTGACGGAGGGGGAGGTCTGCGACAGGGCGGGGACGTCGGAGGGGCTCAATTGGGCGGTGAGGGAGTCGGTGGCGGGGGAGGGGGTGCGGTGTCTTCCGCATGTGGTGGAGGGGCTCTGGAACGTGGGGGTGGTCTTCGGTTTTTCCGGAAGGATGTTCGAGTGGTTCAGGGGGCTCTCGGGGCAGGGGGGGAGGGGGTACGTGGAGATGATGGAGGAGATCCGGGGGTTCTGGGAGCGTGAGGGGGAGGGGTGGCTCGGAAGGAGGGGGCCGTTCTTCTTTCCTGCCGGGCATCGGGGTGAGGTGTGGGACTTCACGCACGGGGTGTTCTGGGGGTTCGGGGTGGAGCATGGGCGGGTGGAGATGGCGGCGGCGGTGGTGGAGGCCCTGGGGATGGCGGTGCAGGATGCGTGGGGGGTGTTGAGGAGGTATGGGTGTGGGGCGGATCGGGTGGTGATGTGTGGGGGACAGGCGAAGAACGGGGTGTGGGTGCAGGTGCGGGCGGATATGCTGGGGGTGCGGGTGGTGGTGCCGGCGGTGAGGGATGCGGAGCTGGTGGGGGATGCGTGCTGCGCGTGGAAGGGAGCGGGGATGTTCGGGTCTCTTGCCGAGGCGGCGAAGGGGCTCGTGCGGTACGAGGCGGAGGTGGTGCCGGACGAGCGGTGGCGGGCGTGGTGGGAGGAGGCGGGGAGGCGCTACGGGGAGGAGTGGGAGCGGGTGCGGCGGGTGCTCTAGGCGGTGGTCTCCAGGGTGCGGCGGAAGAAGTCCCGGTTGTAGTGCATGATCTCATCGAGCATGGTCTTGAAGCGTTCCTCGTCGAGCGAGGGATCGAGCCTCTTCACGATGGGGAGGATGCCGGACGAGGGAAGCGTATGGGTCTGTCGGTTTTCCATGAGCTGGAGCACGTGTTCGAGGGCCCTGAGGGTGCGGTAGTTCTGGCTCAGTGTACGACCCTCTTCCTCGCCGAGGATGCCGTGGCGGACGAGAAGGTCGAGGGCGGTGAGCGTGTTGCCGCACCAGAGATCGGGAGCGTCAGGGAGGTGTTTGAGCTGGAGCGCCTGGACTCCGAACTCGATGTCGCGCAACCCTCCCTCGTGCTGTTTGATGTTGATTCCCTTCTTCAGCCCCCTGCCGTACTGTTGAAGTGCGGAGTGTCGAAGCCTGAGGTTCCACTCCCTCACCTCGTCCCATCGGATCCGGGATCGCACGTGTTCCTTCAACCAGGAGAGGAACTCTTCTGAAAGGCGCTCGTCGCCCGCCACGCCTCTGAGCTTGAGGGCGGCCTGATACTCCCAGGGTGAGGCATCCTCCTCGTAGTAGCTGCGGAGCATCATCGAGTCATGGATGAGGAGCCCCTTCTCCCCGAAGGGGCGAAGCCGGTAGTCCACGCGGTAGAGGAACCCCGTGGACGTGTGGACGGTGAGGATGCGGGTGAAGAGGCGCAAGGCCTCCGCGAGTGGTTCCCTGTGTGCTTCCTCTCCAGGATGTACGAGTGGCAGGAGGTCGATGTCCGAGCTGTAGTTGAGCTCCCCCCCTCCCAGCTTGCCGAAGGCGAGGAGCGCGAGGGGGGATCTTCCCTCCAGGGAGGGGGCGGTACGTGAGAGCGCATAGGCAAGGGTATGGGTCAGTATGGCCTCGGCGAGGAGGGAGAGTTCCCGGGTGATCGTCTCGAGGGGGTAGTGGAAACAGATGTCACGGATCCCTATCCGGAGGAGGTGCCGTTGTTTGAAACGTCTGAGGGCCTCGGAGAAGTCCTCCTCTTCGAGGGAGAGTGGGGCTCTCCCTTGGAGATCCGGGAGGAGGGTGTCCGCCGAGAGGGTGGTGTGGATCGTCTTGGGATCCGTGAGCCACTCGAAGAGGTGCGGCGATCCTATGAGGGTGTCGGCGAGGTATTGGCTCGCCGAGAAGGTCTTGAGGAGGATGTCGATGCGTCCGGGCTGGGAGAGGATCTGGGTGAAGTGGGACTTCCGGGAGAGGCCTTCGGATGTCTCCGAAGGGAGGGTCGTGTAGAATCGTTCCCAGTTGTTGAGGGCCATGTCGGGGTCGGGGAGTGCCCGGAGCACGTCCCATGCCACGAGGAGGGCGTAGGCCGCATGAGTGGGGTGCTCTGAGGTGAGTGTGTGGATGTTCCGAAGGGCCCGCCCGGAGTCGGCAAGATGTGCCCTGGAGAGGATGCCCTCGACCCTCGGGGGGGCGAGGTGCGCACCCAGCACCAGGTCTGCGATGCTCGCGGAAGGGGTGGGAGGGAGGGCCTCGTCCCCCAGATGGCGTTCCACGAACGTGCGCACGTACGCGGTGTGTGCTTCGATATCGTAGCGGAGCTGGTCGGCCGCGGATATCTGGTCCTTCATCCGGTAGCCGATCCTGCGTGCGAGGTGTTCGTACTCCAGGGAGCCTCGCTCGGGGAGTTCGAGATCGAGGGCGTTGCCGCGTAACATCCTGAGGCCGTTGATGACTTTCCGGAGGAAGTAGTAAGCCTCGACGATATGGTCCGCTTCCTCTGCCTTCAGTATCCCTCTCCTGTGCAGTACCTCCAGAGCTACGTGTATCCTCGGTGTCCGTACCTCCGGAATCTCGGCGCCGTACCGGATCTGGAGGATCTGGACCGCATACTCTATGTCCACGAGCCCTCCGGGGCTGAACTTCACGTTGTAGGTGCCCGGCCGGGTCTTGTGTGCGATCTGCTTCGCCCGGAGGGAGCGGATCTCCTCCATGTCGATGCTCCGGGCCTCGTAGACGAGCTCGTCCCTGAGCCGCTCCACCCGATCTCCCAGGACAGTGCTCCCCGCCACCCGTCTCATCCGCACCAGGGCGAGGCGTTCCGCGCTGTGTGCCCCACCGCCCTTTCCGTAGTAACGCACGAAGGATTCCAGACTGCATGCGAGTGGTCCGGCGTCGCCGTGAGGTCTCAGCCGCAGATCCACCTGGAAGATCCCCTCCTTCTTCGCCTCGATGAGCGAAGTTCCTTGTCTGAAGAGGCGTTCGAAGAATTCAGCGTTATCGATCGCTTCGGGCCCGTCCGTCCGCCCCTGGTCGCTGAACACACACAGGAGTTCGAGATCCGACGCATAGCCGAGGGCCGCCCCTCCCAGTTTCCCCAGTCCGAAGACCGCCCACTCGGCCTCCATGCCTGCCACGGTGCGGGGCACCCCGTACCGATTCGTCATCTCCTCCCAGGCGAGCTCCATGGCGGCCTGTACCACCACCTCGGCGAGGAGTGTGAGCCGCTCGCTGAGCATGCGGAAGTCCTGCTCCCACATGAGGAGGTGATCGAGGTCGATGAGGTAGAGTTCCCGGTTCTTCCACTCGTTGAGGAGACGTTTCTTCTCTTCAAGCGTCGTGCCCTGTGAGAGGAGGGTTCGAAGAGCGGTGCCGAGCTCCTCCGGAGGTGTGCTAAACCCCTTCTCCGGTCTGTTTTTGAGGAAGGGGAGGAGCTGATCGTAGTGGAGTCGGACAAACTCCTCCCAGAGGAAGTCGCTGGTTCCCAGTAGCACGGCGAGTTCGTCGAGGAGGCGAGGGTCGGAGAGGAGGAGCTCAGGGGCGCTCTCCTGGCGTGAGAGGACTTCCTGGAGGAGGTGTTCAAAGCGGATGAGGGCCCGCGAGGGATCGGGGGCCTGCGCGATGAAGTAGGTAAAGTGCTTGGTGAGCATGAGCGAGAGCTTGAGGCGTCTGAGGAGGTGAGGGTCGGTGATGGGGCGTCTTGTGCTATCCACGAAGTCGAAGATGTCCTCCACCTGCGTGCCCACGGTGGCGATCTGCACGTTCTCCACCGACACATTGTTGAGATGGAGGGCAGTCCCAAGGGCGTAGAGAAAGAAGGGGGTATCGATGGAGGCGACGCGGATCCGTGTGTACTCCTGTACCGTCTCGTCGTGGACCACCAGCACCGGATACATGTAGGGGGGAAGGAGCTCCCTATGGGTATGGAGGTAGCGGGCGACCTCCAGGGCGAGTTCCTCGCGTGCTCGAGCGATCCCCTCTTCGAGTGAGGGGGCTTCTATGAGCGTACGGTAGGTCCGTGCGAGTTTGTGTTCAAGCTCCTGTTTCCAAGAGGAGAAGTCCTTTCCCTCCTCAAGTACTCCAGTGAATCTATCGATGATGAGTCGTCGGGTACGGATGCGATCCTGCCGAGAGAGCGAGTATCGTCTTCGGGGTGAGGCTGCGGGAGGCTCGAGAGGCCGTATCCCGGTGAAGACCGATCCCGCCCTGATGTTGAAACCAGTGGTGCCCAGGAGACCGCAGTAAAGAGAGAAGATACCCGGAACGTCCACACTGATCATGCAGACTTCGCCTATCTTCTCTGAGACAGGATGTACCTTCACCTCGTAGGGCTGCTGTTCGGAGAGGGTGCGGATGAGCTGATCGTGTTCCTCCCGTTCTTTGCGGGGGAAACTCTCGGCATAGTGGGAGGGCATGAGTTCGTCTACGAGAAGGGCAACGGTATCATCAGGCATAGGTGTGCACTACGCTCCTCACATTCGATGCTTACAGAAAGTATAGTAAATAGGGGAATCTCACTCCAGAGGGAGGTGTAGCTACACCAGAGAACCCAGGCACGCGACGAGAGGGTCCAGAGACATGCTCTTAAGGGGGCCGTCCCCCTCTATCTGAGGGAGGCGGACGAGAGGGATCTCCGGCCAGAGGGAGGCAAAGAGGGCGTAGGAGTCCTCTGTGATCCGGGGATGGGTGGGGGGATAAAGATTGTATACCATCCCGAGTATCTCTATGTTGGCTCGTTGAAGGGCCTCGATGGTGAGGCAGGTGTGATTGATGCTCCCCAGCCGGGCGGAGGTCACCACTATAACAGAGAGTCGGTACTCCTGGCAGAACGAGAGAAAGGTGTAACGATCGGTGAGGGGGACACACACCCCTCCTGCACCCTCGACCAGGACGAGCTCCCACCGTTCCGCAAGGGTAGAGAGGGATGCGGCGATCTTAGGGGGATCGATCGTCTCCCCTTCTTCTCGCGCAGCAAGGTGGGGAGAGGCAGGAAGTCTATAACAGTAGGGACATGTGAGCCCAGTGAGGTCCTCCTCCTGGAAGGGGATACCCATGATCCGTCTGTGGAGGGCGATGTCTTCGGCAATGGGTGCCTCGCATCCTGTCTGTACTGCTTTTGCCGTGATGACCCGCCTTCCCTCCTCGGTGAGTGAGCGAGCAAGCAACCCTGTTACCAGTGTCTTCCCTATCCCGGTATCGATGCCAGTAATTGCAATCACTCGTTCCATATAGGTCACCTCTTCCTCCCTATCACCCAAAAGACCTGGTAGGTAAGGGGAACGTGAGTTCCTGATCGCCACATGTCTTCGTACCGTGCGAGGAGGTCTCTGATGCTCCCCTTCCAGGTGTGCCCAAGCCCATGGGTGCCGGTGTGTTTGATGTGGTAGAGTGCCTCACGGGCGTTTGAGAACTGGAGCCTGTAGACCTTCTCTTCAGCCCACAGGGGGAGAAAGCCGGTCCTTCGGAGCGTGTGTACATACCAAGAGAGTGAGCGGAAGGGAAGACTCACCCCAGTGAGCAGGGAGACTTCGAGCATGGTGAGGGGGCCGAATATGGAGAACGCGATGAGACCCCCAGGGCGAAGGGCATGGTAGGCCTTCTTGCAGACGCGGGCTACCTTATGAATCCACTGAAGGACCCCTCCTCCGGTCACTACGTCGAGATGGGATGGATAGTCGAGCTCCTCTGCGTTTCCGGGGAGAAACTCGAGCGAGGGGTGATCCGGGAGATAGCTGTGTACCTCAGGGATCAGATCGTTGGCGATGAGGCGGGTGGGGAGAAGGGAGGAGAGGAGGAGTCGGGTGAGGTATCCTGTGCCACACCCTATCTCCAGGACGTGAGGCGAGGGAGGAGTATAGGTGCGGATGAGCTGGGCGAGGTAGCGTGCCGATTCCCTCTGGACTAGGGCGTAGTGGTCGTATGAGGCGAGGGCCTTTCGAAACCGTTGGAGGACCACCTGCTCGGGAGGGAGGCTATGTGAGACTGCCGACACGTATCACCTCCTCCCATGAGACAAAATGGTGGAAGGGGTAGTGGGGGAGGGGGAGGACGAGATACGGTACCCCTCTGCGCGACCACCCTCGTTCCTGGGCCTCAGGGGGGAAGATTCGGTCCTCTTTTCCTACAACGGCAAGGGAGAACAGCGGCCTCTCCGGTGCTGGCGCCTTCCTCTCCCGCCAGAGTACCGCGAGCTCTTCCTGCCATTCCTGAACAGGTCGCATTCCCTCGGGGTTCCTCATCCCTGAACGCCTGAGAAACTCCTTCTGGACTGCGGGACTACACGATCGATGGGTGGCGAGGAACCATCCAGGAGGGATACCGTAGGCATCGTGAATCCCGAAGGGAGTACCCATAAAGGCGATGGCCCTCTGAGGGTTGATCCCTATCTGAGGCCACACCCGAGCAGCTACCCACACCCCCATCGACCAGGCTACTAGCCATATCGTCTTCCCACGCACGACCTCTTGCACAATTGAGGGAAGGGAGAGGTCCCGATAGTCGTAGAGGACAACCCTTCCCTTTGAGGTGCTCTCCTCAAGATGGGCTATGGATGCCTCACTCACCCCACATCCGAGAAAGCATACGATAAGCTCCTCCCTTTCCGGATCTCTTATGAGGACTCTCATACAGACCTCCTCTTCCCTCGGGCCATCACCTGTACACATGTCTCTGCGAGAGCACGCACATCTTCTGTCGTCATCTCGGCAGTCACAGAGATCCTGATCCTCGCATCTCCCTCGGGCACCGTAGGCGGACGAATTGGGTGCACGAAGAACCCCGCCTCACGGAGACCGTAGGCCCACTCCACAGCCGTTCTGTCGGCTCCTGCTACCACACTCACGATGCACCCTCGTCCTCCTCTCACCGGAAGACAAAGGCTCTGGAGCTCCCTCATGAGAAGGGAGGTGAGATGTCTCACATGTGCTCGTTCCTGCTCCATCTTCTGTATTCGTGGAATAATCCATGCGTGCCACTCCGCAAGGAGAGGGGGGATTCCTGTGGTGAAGATAAAAGGGCGTCCTCGATTCACTATGGCCTCGATCAACCACTTTGGTCCTGCGATCACCCCGCCAGAGGCGCCGAGGGCCTTTCCCCCTGTACCGATGACCACATCGATGTGAGAGAGCATCCCTGCCTCATAGGAGGCACCTTTCCCTTCTGATCCCAGAACCCCAAGGGCATGTGCCTCATCCACAATCAGGAATGCATCGTAGTCTTCCTTAAGCGCACACAGCTCAGAGAGTGGAGGTGAGTCCCCTTCCATGGAGAACACCCCCTCTGTGGCGATCACCGGCTGGGCGCACCCCTTGCCATAGCGGGAGAGGATGGATGCAAGGTGGTCGATGTCGTTGTGCCTGAACCGGAAGAACCGGGTCCCTCCTACTCTAAGCCCGTCCCACATGCTCGCATGGCACTGCTCGTCGAGGAAGACCGTAACCCCTAGCTCTCCCAGTATCGAGAAGAGGGCCACGTTGGCCTGGTAGCCAGTAGGAAAGAGGAGTGCCTGTTCCTTTTCCACCCACCTGCGCCACGCCTCTTCGGCCTTCTGGATGGCAGGAAGATCCCCACAGAGGAGTCGGCTCCCCCCTGATCCGAGGTATCCTCCTGAGGAGTCGGTAGGAGTGAGTATGCCGTGGAGAAATTCGCGTTGGAGTATGAGGTTGCTCCCTATCCCCAGGTAATCGTTTGAGGAGAGGTGGAGAAGTTGTCGGTCGTTCCAATGAATGAGTTTCCCTTCCCGGTGGAGGGATGTACACATGCGGAGTCGAGAAGAAGTGCATAGCTGACCGCGTATCTCTTCCCATTTATGAGAGAGCATCTGAGTTCTTCACCTCCCAGATCGTCTCTTCTATCACCTGATAGGTGGTATGGAGGACCCCACGGACCTCATCAGGGGTGGCATTGAGCCTAAATATCCAATAGATGGTATCTCCAAGTGGCCGGAGAAGGAGTCCGTGCTGTCGTCCCTTTTGTGCAATCCGGCGACCTATCCTCAGTCCAGCAGGGAACGGAATCTCCCTCTCATCCTGTTTGTGCCGCACCACATCAACCGCCCCGACGCATCCTATAAATCGGATATCACCCACCCAGGGAGTACCCCTCCAGCCGAGGAGCTCTCGATGGAAGATCTCCCAGGTCTCCTTATTCGTCTCGAGGATACCTGACTCTCTGAGCAATGTTGCGTTGGCGTGGGCGAGGGCACAGGCGATGGGGTTTGCGGTGTAGCTATGCCCATGGAAGAAGGTCTTTCCTTTCAGGTAGTCATCGTAAAAGGCGTAATAGATCTCATCGGTGGTCACAGTGAGGGCCAACGGCAGCATACCCCCTGTCAGGCCTTTTGCGGCCACCAGGATATCGGGTACCACCCCTGCCTGTTCGTAGGCCCACATCGCTCCTGTTCTCCCACACCCTGTCACTACCTCATCGAAGATGAGGAGGATCTGATACTCACTCGTGAGTTCTCGCAGGCGGCGGAGGTAACGAGGAGAATACACCTGCATCCCTGCCGCGCCCATGAGGATAGGTTCCACGATGACCCCTGCGACCTTATCTCGGAAGCGGTGGAGCACCTCTTCCATTCGGGTAAGCCCCTCCTCGAGGACGCGCTCGTCTCCTCCATCTTCAGTAAAAGGTGGAGGAGATGATGCATACTTTCTAAGAGGTGGGAGTACCTCCACGCTCTGCACCATGAGGCCACGGTAGTGGGAGAAGTAGATCTCTATCCCTCCCACACTCATGCATCCGCTGGTATCCCCATGGTAGGAGTCCTTAAGATGGATAAAGAGCTCCCTGCCTTTCTCTCCCCTATTTCTGTAGTACTGGTAGGCCATCTTGAGCGCCACTTCCACTGCGGTAGAGCCATCATCGGAGAAGAAGAATCGAGAGAGAGAAGGGTGGAGAGTGTGTGAGAGGGTATTCACAAGCTGAATCGCAGGGGGATGCGTACACCCTGCAAAGAGGACGTGGTCAAGCCTCTCGAGCTGAGATCGGATGGCCTCGATGAGCGGCGGGTATCGATGCCCCCATACTGTGGTCCACCATGAGCCTATCGCGTCGTAGTAGCGGTTGCCGAGGTGATCGAAAAGGTAGGGTCCCTCTGCGTGTGTGATGAGGAGGTGATCCTCCTGTTCGTAGTCTTTCATCTGGGTGTAGGGATGCCAGATATGCGCACGATCGATTGCGAGGAGGTCTTCATGCCTCATGGACGTCTCCGGTGTATTGTTAACTTATTTTCAAACAAGGTTAACACAAGAAAAAAGAGGACGCAAGGGGGAGGCCAGTGGAAGCACTCCTCATCTACGTCAACATGTGGCTTATACTCTCGCACACGATATGGTAATGTTCGAAATCCTGTCAGACGTCGGGCGTGCTCTCAACTAGAGGAGGTCTCACATGGTAGTAGTGAGCATCCTGTGATTGGATATTATCGGTGTGCTTCTCGGTGCGTTGTTCCTCTCATGAGGGGCAAAGGCAAGTGAGCTCGAGTAGCAGGGCTACGGCAAGGCCGTGCTCGCTACCCTTGTAGGATGGGTGGTGTTGTTCGTCTTCTCCCTCATCTTCTTCTCCCTCATCTTCTTCTCCCTCATCTTCTTCTCCCTTCCCTTTGTGGGATCGGCGATCGGCTTTGTGATAGGTGTCTTGCTGCAGGCATTGGGGGTGCGCGCGGTGTATAAGACCACCTACGGCAAGTCCCTGGGTGCCACGCTTGTGGCCTGGTTCTTTACGCTCATTGTAGAAGGAGTGCTCGCCGTTCTCTTCTCTCTCATCTTTGGGATGTCGGTACTCGGGTCGCTTGGCTCCATGTAACAGGAGGCCGGCAAAGAGAGAGGGAGGGTGCCCCCCTCCCTCTCTCTTTTATACCCTTCCCGGTCTAACCTATCGCCTCGTTCCCCCGTTCCCCTGTGCGTATCCTCACGCACTCTTCCAGGGGGAGGACGAAGATCTTTCCGTCCCCTATCTTCCCGCTCCGCGCGCCGGCGATGATCCCCTCTATGGTGGGCTCCACGTAGTCGTCATTCACCGCGATCTCGAGCCGCACCTTCTTGAGAAGGTTCACCTCGGTGATCACGCCCCGGTACTGCTCGGTGAAGCCCTTCTGCTGACCGGCTCCCAGGGCATTGGTGACCGACATCTTGTAGATCTCCCTCTTGTAGAGTTCTTCTTTTACTGCGTTCAGCTTGTGTGGCTGTATGTAGGCGATGATGAGTTTCATCGGTTCCTCCTCACATGTTGCTGAAGATCTGGAATCCGGTGTAGGACTCCACCGCGTGTTCGCTCAGGTCGAGACCCTTGAGTTCGTCCTCTTCGCTCACCCTGAGACCGATGGTGGCCTTGATGAGGTTGAACAGGATGAGTCCCGTCACAAAGGCCCAGGCGAACCCTGCGAGCACGCCCACCGCCTGTACGCCGAGCTGGTGCCATCCCCCGCCATAGAAGAGCCCTACGATACTGGGATCGTTCACGCCGTTGGCGAAGAGCCCCACCGCGAGGGTCCCCCAGGCGCCGCAGGTGCCGTGGACCGATACCGCACCCACGGGATCGTCGATGTGGAGCACCTTGTCGAGGAACTCCACGCTGAAGACCACGATGATCCCTGCGATCGCACCCACGATGACCGCTCCTGTAGGGCCGATGACCCAGGTGCCTGCGGTGATGCCCACGAGTCCTGCGAGGGCTCCGTTGAGCGACATGGAGGGATCCGGCTTACCGTACAGTACCCAGGACGTGAGCATGGAGAGGACCGCTCCTGCGGCGGCAGCCAGGGTGGTGGTGACCGCCACATGGCCTATGGAGAGATCGCTCCCCGAGAGCGTCGATCCGGGGTTGAAGCCGTACCATCCGAACCAGAGGAGGAACACCCCCAGGGCGGCGAGCGGGAGGTTGTGACCGGGGATGGCCTTTACCGTGACCTCGTTGCCCACACGGACGTACTTGCCCTTCCTCGCGCCGAGGACGATCGCCCCTGCGAGTCCGAGCCAACCGCCTATGGAGTGGACCACCGTGCTCCCCGCGAAATCGTGGAACCCGAGCTCCGAGAGCCAGCCGCCGCCCCAGACCCAGTGGCCGAAGATCGGATAGATGAGGGCGCTCACGAAGACTGAGTAAGCAAGGTAGGCGGTGAACTTGGTACGTTCGGCCATGGCCCCTGAGACAATGGTGGCGGCGGTGGCGGCGAAGACTACCTGGAACATCCAGTCACGGAAGATGTCGTACATGGACGAGGCCCCGTATGCCTCCAGCGCCTCGGGAGAATAGGAGAGGAAGAACCCGTTGCCCCCGATGAGACCGCCCAGCGAAGGGGCGCCGTACATGAGGGCCCATCCTATGGCCCAGAAGGCGAGGGCTCCCACCGAGAAGTCCATGAGGTTCTTCATGAGGATGTTCGCCGCATTCTTCGCCCTGGTGAGGCCCGTCTCCACCATGGCGAATCCGGCCTGCATGAGGAAGACGAGTGCTGCGGTGAGCACCAGCCAGATCATGTCGAGGGCCGCCCCGTGGAGGGTGAGCGTCTCTTCCACCCCCTCCTGGGCCCAGATCGTTCCTCCTGCGAGGAGGAGGACCAGGATCAGTACGCCTGCTCTTCTCATACGTTCCTCCTGTGAAGCGATGTTGCAGAAGAAAATGCAAATAACATGCCAAGGAGTGACGACCGCATGAGTGCAGGTGCTAACTCACTGAGGACAAAGAGTTGAGCCTACCGGTGAACGGGCCGGATGTCTTACGGTCTCGTTGCGAGGGGGCGGAATCTTTCACATTTCTGTAGAGAATATCGCTGTAACCTACATTTTTGTAGAAATTCTCGTTCGTGGCCTGAAGGCCTTGGGGTTTATCCTGTACTTCCTCACCCTGAGTCCCATGATGCGCTCGGTGATCCCCAGCATCTCGGCGGCCTTCGACATGTTCCCTCTGCACGTCTTGAGGGCGTCGATGATGAGCTCTCGCTCCAGATTCTCCAGGGCCTCCTTGAGGGTCCCCTTGAACTCGGTCTGCGTGGACTCGGCGCTCTGGAGGGTGGGGGGGAGGTGGTAGCTGTGGATCACTCCGTCGGTGCTGAGAAGGACGGCACGCTCTATGCAGTTCTCGAGTTCCCTGACGTTCCCCGGCCAGTGGTAACTCATGAGCAGATTGATGGCCGGGGTCGAGATGCGATGTATGTGCTTGTTGTTCTGCTTCGCGTATTTCTCTATGAAATGATCGGCGAGGAGGAGGATGTCGCTCCGCCTCTCCCTGAGCGGAGGGACGTGGATCGGGAAGACGTTGAGCCGGTAGTAGAGGTCTTCCCTGAACTTCCCCTGGGCCATGAGCTCTTCCAGGTTCCTGTTGGTGGCGGCGAGCACGCGTACGTTCACCCGGATTGTCTCGCTTCCCCCCACCCGCTCGAATTCCTTCTCCTGGAGCACCCGGAGGAGCTTCACCTGTACCTGGGGGGAGAGGTCTCCTATCTCGTCCAGGAAGATGGTCCCTTCGTGGGCGAGTTCGAACCGTCCCTTCCTCCTCGTGAGGGCCCCGGTGAAGGCCCCTTTCTCGTGTCCGAAGAGCTCGCTCTCTATGAGGGTCTCGGGCAGGGCCGCGCAGTTGACCCGTACGAATGGCTTGTCCGCCCGCAGGCTGTTGTAGTGGATGGCCTGGGCGATGAGTTCCTTGCCCGTGCCGCTTTCCCCTCGGATGAGCACGGTCGCCTCACTCCTCGAGACCCGCGCGATCATGTCGAAGACGTCCTGCATGGCCTTCGATGTGCCGATGATGTTCGCAGGACGGAAGTGTTCCTTGAGTTCCTCGTGGAGTCGCGCGTTCTCCTCCATGAGTCGTTCCCGTTCCTCCACGAGTTCCTGTTTGAGCTTCACCGCCTGGGCGATGAGGGATGCGAGGATGGTGAGGAGGCGTACCTCGTCGTCGAGGTTGAGATCGGGATCGTAATCCCTGTCCGCACTCAACGTCCCCACCACTTCGTTCCCCACCTTTATGGGAACGCAGAAGAAGGAAAGGTCCCCGCTCTGCGGCTTCTGGCGTGACCCCGTCCGGTTCAGGAACTCCCTGCTCTCCGAGATCCGTGGTATCACGATGGGTCTGCCGCTCTGTACCACCTTTCCCGTCACCCCCTCTCCTATCCGGTAGCGCCCCCTCATCTTCTGGGACTCGGAGAGCCCGTAGGCCTCCTCGATGACGATCTCCCCCGTGTTGCGGTTGAGGAGGGTGATGGTCCCTCGGTTCATGCCCAACTGTTCGGCGATGAGCCTGAGTACCGGCTGGAGGACTTCCCGTACGTCGATGGTCTGGGCGAGGAGCTGGCTCACCTCGAAGAGGAGTGAGAGCTCACCCACCTTCTTCTCAAGGAGAGCGAGTTGCCGTTCCATATCGATCTTATTGTATCTATGTGGAGGGCGAAGTCCAAGGGGGGGTCAATCCTCTTCCCCTGGGGAGAGGAGTTTGCTTATCTCCTCGGGTGAGACCACATCCCGCTCTCCTTCCTGGGAGGAGATGAGACCCTTCAGCCGTTCCACCTCGCGCTCCTGGGCTTCCTGGAGCACGCGGAGACGCTTCTCCGCCGAGGTGCCCGTCAGATTGAGGGCGGATCCCTTCCTGAGGATGTCTTCTATGAGACGAGAGAAGTGGATGCGCGCCCTTCCTGCGCTGTGGAGAAGGGACTTGTAGTCGGCGAGCTCGGCATGACGTTCGATCTGGCGCTGGAGGAGGTTGAGGCTCCTGTCGAAGAAAAAGACTTCTTCGATGAGGTGGTCCAGGAAGACTTCGGGTTCGAGGGGGAGGCGGAGGATGTCCCTCAGTGCCTGCATGAGCGTCTCGAGAGCGAAGAGGTGTTCGGCATAGGTGGTGATACGGGCCATCACTTACCTATCGGAATCGTCAGGGTTCCTCTTGACCATTCCCTTTCCCCTGTGATAGATTCTCATGACCTCTTTAGCCATCTCGTTGAAGATGGTTCGCCAGGCCGAGAAGAGGAGGAAGACGGTGCGGACGTATGAACTCGTGTGTGTGTTTCGTAGCGAGCAGGAGCTCTATGCGCAAGGGAAACAGAAGACGGTAGAGGTCCTGAGCAAGCACGAGGCGCAGATTCAAAAAGAAGAGGACATGGGTGAGCGACAGCTCGCCTATCAAATCAAAAAACAGACGCGCGGTCACTACTATGTGTGGGTGTTCAATGCAAAGCCGGAGATCATCTCGAAACTCGAACACGATCTCAAGTACATCCCTGAGGTGTTGCGCTTCCTGGTGACCAGGGTCGACACCAAGTGAGGTGTTCCCATGGCAGACATAAACAGTGTGGTCCTGGTGGGAAGGGTCGTGAGAGATGCGGAGCTCAGATACTCTCCCTCGGGGACCCCTGTGTGCAAGTTCTCCCTCGCTGTCAATCGTGACAAGCGTGAAGGCGATTCCTGGTCGGAAGAGGTCAACTTCTTCGATATCGTGCTTTTCGGACGCCTCGGTGAGGCGGTGGCGCGGTATCTGGTGAAGGGAAAGCAGGTCGCCGTGCAGGGGGAGCTCAGACAGGATCGATGGGAGCGCGAAGGCCAGACGGTGAGCAGGGTGGAGATCGTGGCCAACAATCTCCGTCTCCTGGGAGGCGGGGGGACGGGCGGTGGACAGGACAGACCTGCTCCGTCCGGCGGTGGGGCGTCCACCCCACCGGCTGCGGGTGAGCCCGATTTCGAAGACGATATACCCTTCTAAAGAGTGAGGAGTGGAATGATGTCCGACGATGTGAGAACCGAAGAGAGGAACGAGAATGGCTCCAGGGAGGAGCAAAGGGAACAGCGGCCGCAGAGGGGGCCCCAGGACCAGCCGCGGCGCCCCTATTTCCGGAAAAAGGTCGACAAGATAGCCCTCTACAAGCTCGAGATCGACTACAAGAAGCCGGAGGTGCTCCGTCAGTTCCTCACGGAGAACGGCAAGATCCTCCCGAGGAGGATCACCGGGACCTCGGCAAAGAACCAGAGGAGGCTGGTACGGGAGATCAAGAAGGCCAGGATCCTGGCGCTCCTTCCTATGGGTTGATGATGGAGTCTCTGGAGAATAGATCGCGTCTTTGGCTCATGGGCGTGGGAGGAGGAGTCCTCGCGATGGTGTCGTACCTTTCGGGACTCCTCCTCCCCTTTTTCCTCGTCCCCTTCGTCTACCTCTTCTACCGGGAGAGGCGGGTCTCCTGGTATGCGGCCTTGGGGACGGCGGGGGGAGGTCTGCTCGCCCTTCACCTCTTGCTCTGGGGCCTTGAAGGGTGGGACCCGGCGTGGGGGGTCCTGGTCGGGATGAACCTCCTGCTCCTGTTCCTCTGGATGGGAGGTCTCGTGTTCCTGGTGGAGGATGTGCTCCCGTTCCCCCGGTTCACCCGGCTCATCGTGATCACCGTTGCGGCCGCGGTCGTCACGGGTCTCGTGGTGGCCGTGGGGCTCGCGTGGGGGAACCTCGCCGAGCTCGCCTATGCGATGTGGGACAGGGTGCTCGCCCTCCTGGGAGGGGATGTCTTCGTGGAGGATCTCTCCTCGAAGGAGAGGATGGAGACGTTCAGCTTTCTCGTCCAGGCGCTTGGGTCTTCCCTCGTCGTGTGGTACATGGTGATCCTGGCCGGCAACTGGTACTTCGGCTGGCTCCTCTCGCATCCGGGCAGGTCGCTCCTCGCAGGTTTCAGGGCGCCCGCATGGTTCCTCTGGTGGTTCCTCCTGTCCTTCGCAGGGTTCCTCCTCGAGCGGTTCGTCGATCTCCCGTTGGGTCTCGCCTTCGCGGTGCGGAACGCGTTCGCCATGGGGCTCGTGATCTACGGGGTGCAAGGTGTGGGGGTGCTCTCCTTCCACCTGCGCCGTCTCTTCCCCCGTGGGGGGAGTGTTGCCCTCATAGGCCTCTGTGTGGTATCATTGCTCATCCCCGGGATGAACCTTCTGGTGGGCGTTCTGCTCCCCGGGCTCGGAATTGCCGAATACTGGTTAGTCTTAAGACCTCGGAAGGAGTCGTGAGTATGAAAGCAACGAAGGTGATCCTCGTTCAGGACGTGCCTAACCTCGGAGAAGAAGGAGACGTGAAACTCGTCGCTCCTGGATATGCACGGAACTATCTCATTCCTCGGGGCCTCGCCCTTCTCTGGAACAGGGCGAACGTCGCCCTCATCGAGAGCCGACGACACCAGATCCAGAAGCGGAAGGAAGAGAAACGGAAGAAGGCCATGGATCTGAAGGCGCGCCTCGAGAGCGAGCCCCTCGAACTCGTGATGCCCGCCGGTGAGAAGGGCAAGCTCTTCGGTTCGGTGACGGCTGCGGTGATCGTGGAGGCCCTCCAGAAGAAGGGTATACAGATCGAGCGGAAGAGGGTCGAGGTCCCCGGTCACGGGATCAAGATGGTGGGTACCTACAAGGTCCCGGTGCACATCTACGAGGACCAGCGCGCCACACTCACTGTGCTGGTGAAGGCGCAGGGAAGCGGGAACGGGAAAACTGCTGGAGAGGAGACGTCAGAGGCTTCGGACGAAGCCGTCTCCACACAGGCAGAATGAGCAGTGACCCTGTCATAGATCGCGCCCTTCCCTCCACAGGGAAGGGTTTCGTACCTCCTCACGACGAAGCAGCGGAAAAGGCCACGCTGGGGGCGCTCCTCCTCAATCCCGAGACGCTCCCGGTGGTGCTCCCTTATCTCCGGCCGGAGGACTTCTACCGGCGGGCTCATAGAAACATCTATCAGGCTGTGCTGGACCTCTTCGATCGAGGTGAGGCCATCGACATCCTCACCGTGACCGAGGAACTCAAGGCGAGGGACCTCCTCAAGGAGAGCGGCGGGGCTGCGTACATCGCCTCTCTCACCTCGGAGGTGCCCACCACTGCAAACGTGGAGTACTACGCCCGGATCGTCCAGGACAGGAGCATCCGCAGGCGGCTCATCACGGTGGCTCAGCAGGCGGTGGCAGACGCCTACGACGAGGGGAAGGAGATCCGGCTCACCATAGAGGAGGCGGAGCGCCAGATATTCGAGCTCACCGAGCTCGGTACCACCTCCACGGTGAAGCACACGAGGGAGCTCCTCACCGAGACCATCAATATCATCGAGCGCTGGTACAAGACGAAGGACACCTACACCGGCATTCCCACTGGATTCTCCGATCTCGACAACCTCCTCACCGGATTCCAGCGTTCTGAGTTCATCGTGATCGGCGCACGGCCCTCGGTCGGAAAGACCGCCCTGGCCCTCTCCATGGCCGCCAACATCGCCATCCGCAAGAAGGTGCCGGTCGGCTTCTTCACCCTGGAGATGGCGGACATGGCCCTCATGCTCAGGCTCGTGGCGAGCGAGGCGAGGATCAATTTCCATCATATCCGGACCGGGCTCCTCAAGCCCGCGGATTTCCAGAAGATCATGGAGGCTGCGGGCGAGATCTACGAGGCCCCCCTCTACATCGTGGACGTGCCCAACCTGCGGCTCCTCGATCTCCGGGCGCAGGCCAGACGGATGAGGCTTCAGTTCGGGGTGGAGATCATCTTCATCGACTACCTCACCCTCATCACGGCCGAGAACCAGGCCCTCGCACGGCACGAACAGATCGCCGAGATCAGCCGCTCGCTCAAGGCACTGGCCCGCGAGCTCGACATCCCGGTGGTGGCCCTCTCCCAGCTCAGGCGGGAGACCGAGGGGAAGCGTCCGACGCTCGCGGACATCCGAGAGTCGGGTTCCATCGAGCAGGACGCCGACGTGGTGATCTTCATCCACAGGGAGCGACCCACGGACAGGAGTGCGGACGAGGAGCATCCGCACGAGATAGAGACCGAGCTCATCGTGGCGAAGCAGCGTAACGGTCCGATCGGCACGGTGAAGCTGGCCTTCCTTCCTCAATACACCCGTTTCGAATCCCTCACGCGTCACTCGTGAGTCACTTGAGGGGAAGGAACCTCTCCTTCACCCGCTCCGAAGAGGAGAGGAGCAGGCCGTCTCTTCCCTCGATGAGCCACTCCCCGTCGGTGAAGAGCAGCACGTCGTAGAGGTGCGCCCGGGTGTTCGCGTCCCAGATGGAGACGCTCCCGTCCCTGTTGATGGCGTAGAGGATTCCCCTCGAGAGGAAGAGCCTTCGGGGAAGGTGACTGGTGGCTTCGAACAGGAGCCGCCTCGATCCCGACAGGAGGAGGGGGGTGGTGTATCCTGCGGTGGTGTAGAGGGAGCCTGTGTCGGGATCGAAGGTGATGTCCCCTTCCGGATCGAAGATCGTGCTCGTGTACACACGGGACGAGGAGATCCGTTCCCCCGAGATGCGGAAGAGCTCGATGGCCGTCACGTGATCCTGGGTGAGGCCGAGCCCGTAGAGCACGTTCCGGGAAGGATCCAGTACGAGCCGGTAGATCACCGACATCCGGTTCTCGAGCGGGAGGGTCTCCCCGAAGAGCAGGTCGATCTTGAGGAGGGAGTAGGGGGTAAGGGACGTCTGGGTCCTCCCTGCGAAGAGGAGTTCGTCCGAGAGGGCCATGTCGAGTATGCCGTTGCCGGGTATCCGGAGGGTCTCGCCGAGGGTGACAGGGTCGAGGACGCGGATGGAGGTGTTGCGTTCGAGTATGATGATGCGTTCCTCGTCGAGGAGCACACCGGAGGGGTAGGTGGAGAGGGCGCGGTACTGCCCCTTGAGCGACCGGGAGGAGAGGTCGTAGAACATGACCACGGGCGGATCGGGGGGGGCGGTGGTCCACACGGCGAGGGTGTCTCCCGCTATGGAGAGGGCGGTGTTCCTCTGGAAGGGGAGGGCCAGCCGTCGGGAGGTCACGAGCTGTTCGGTACGGCCCCCTATGGAAGCGGTGTCCCACTCGACCACGAAATCCCTGGTGCTGCAGAAGATCCGATCCGCATGAACCGCCAGATCGGTGATCGATGTCTCGAGGTGGGTGGTGATCGCGGTCTCGGACTTCGTCGCCATCGAGAAGCTTCGTACGCTTCCGTCGTTCATGCCAGCGTAGAGCCTACCGTCCTTCAGTGCGAGGGAGACCGCCGAGGAGAGGATTCCTGCGAGGGGTATCCTCTCCTCCTCCACGAGGCTCTGTCCCTGGAACCTGTACCGGATGAGGGAGGGGAACGAGGAGCCCTGTACCACCACGATCTCTTTCCCCGGGTCGACCAGGATGTGCCTGATCTCCCTGAGGGGGACGTCCGCGAACACCTTCCCGGTCACCATATCGAGCACCACGAGCCCCTCCTGCGTCTTCCCCACGAGGAGACGGGGACTGTAGAGCACAGGATCTTCGATCTTCTCCTGGAGGCTCACGCGGGCTTTTTCCCTTCTCGTCTTCGTGTCCCAGTAGATGAGGAGGGAGGATGCGGGGGTGTAGGTGACCAGGGTGGACTCGGTGGATGAGAAAAAGAAGAACGAGACGATACCGAATCCCTGGCTGAAGAAGGAGATGGGGGTGCCTTTCGAGGAGTAGGGGGAGAAGCTCCGCCAGGTCGGGAAGGTGAGTCCTATGTAGGTCCCCTTCGGGGAGTACGAGAGGGAGAGGGGTCTCTCCTGGAGGCGTCGGGAGAACAATCGCTTGCCGGAACGCCACTCGTACCCCTCGAGCAGGTAGGCGTCGTCTCCGGTGTGGACGAGCACCGCGATTTCCTCCCCGTCGGGATGGACGGCGATCCTTTCCAGCGAGTAGGGTGAGACCTGGAGCCGGCGGATGACGAGATTCCGCTCGGTGTCGTAGACCAGGACGCAGCCGTCTGCACCGGCGGAAAAGAGGAGGGGCATCGAAGGATGGACGTCGATGTCGAGGATGGTATCACTGTGGGGTGTCTGGACCACCACCGAGGACTGGAAACCGGGGAGTGCGAGTGCACAGAATCCGAGGATGAAGAAGATGTACATGATGCGTTTCATATCCGTACTCCTCGAAGCGTGTCTCTAGTGCCAGCCGGCGAGCGAGAATATGTCCATGAAGAGGATCACCACGGCGAGGGCCATGATGATCATCCCTCCTATCATCTGGTAGCGGTAGAGGACTCGAGGTGGGAGAGCCCTCCTGCTCAGGAACTCTATCGAGTAGATGAGGATGTGTCCTCCGTCGAATACGGGAAGGGGGAGGAGGTTGAAGACCGCGAGCGCGATGCTGATGAAGGCGAGGAACTGGACGGCCGGGACGATGCCTGCCGCACCTCCCGAGGAGACGCCCTGGGTGATCACGTCACCTACAGCGTAGCTGATCCGCAAGGGCCCCATCACCTCTCCTGCGGGTCTCCCTCTCACCATGTCGACGAGCCCCCGGAGAGTCTCCCTCACCACCAGGGTGATCTGGTTCCACGAGCGGACGAGGGCCTCGAGAGGGGGGGCCTTGAGGGTGACCATCGGGACCGCGAACTGTATCCCGAGGACCGGTGCCCCGTTCTCGTAGTGGGGGATGAGGTCCACGGAGATGGGAGCGCCTCCCCTCGCCACCGAGAGGGAGACCTTCCGGGGATTCCGGGTGGAGAGATAAGAGTGGAGGGCGATGGTGTGGGGAACGGGGACGCCGTCGACGGCGAGTATCCTGTCTCCAGGCCTGATGCCGGCGATCGCGGCGCTGCTCCCCTCCTGTACGCGTTCCACCACCGGGTCGATCCATGCGTACACTCCGATGCGGGGAAGTCCCGTCTCGGGGTTGATCGCGGGAGTGACGGTAAAGGTGAGTCTCGTCCCGTTCCGGTCCACTTCCACGACGAGGGGTTCGTTCCCCTCCAGGAGGATGAGCTCGGAGAGCTCGCTGAAGGTGCGGATCCGGGAGCCGTTGACGGCGAGGATCGTGTCCCCTGTCCTGAGGCCGGCTTCGGTGGCGGGATAGGCGTAGCCCTCTGCGGTGACGAGGGGATAGTCGGATTCCAGGACGATGGTGGTGCCTGGAGAGCGGACCGGGAAGCCCACGGTCCAGAGCATCCCCACCACCAGGATGGCGAAGACCAGGTTTCCGAGGGGACCTGCCAGGCTCACGAAGATGCGTGCGAGAGGCGGGGCCGCGAAGAATGAATGAGGTTCCTTGGGGATCTCGGGGAGTCCCTTGGCGAGGGCTTCCTGGAGGGCGTGTTCGCCCTTGAGACGACAGAAGCCTCCGAAGGGGATCCATCCCAGTTGATAGACGGTGTCTTTCCTGTTGAATCGGAGCAGGGGGCGGCCGAATCCTATGGAAAAGGCCTCGACGTGTATCCCCACGATCCTGGCCGCGAGGTAGTGTCCCAGTTCGTGGAAGAAGACCACGACGCCGAGTCCCACGAGTCCCAGGGCTATCTTAAGAAGCATGACCACTCCTCTCTTTCAGGATACCTTCCGTCACCCTGCGCACTTCGGCATCCAGTGCCAGTATAGGGGAGATCCCTCCCTGAGGGGAAGGCCATTCCCTGGCGAGTACGGATTCCACCACCTGGGCGATCCGGGGGAAGGAGATCCTGCCCTCGAGGAAGGCCCGGACGGCCTCTTCGTTTGCTGCATTGAAGGCGATGCGCTTCCCCTGTGAAGCGAGAGCCTGGTAGGCGAGCTCGAGCATGGGGTACCGCCGCCCGTCCACCGGTCTGAAGCTGAGGTCGAGTCCCTCCTCCAGGAGAAGCGGAGCGGGGGCCTGGGGTGGGACCTCGGGATGGAACAGGGCCTGTTGGATGGGAAGTCGCATGTCCGGGGTGCTCATCTGAGCGTGCCACGACCCGTCACGGAGCAGGATGAGACCGTGTACCACGCTCTGGGGGTGGATGACCACCCGTACGGATTCGGGGGGCACCCCGAAGAGGACCGCGGCCTCGATCACCTCGAGTCCTTTGTTCGCGAGGGTGGCCGAGTCGATGGTGATCTTGGGGCCCATCTCCCAGGTGGGATGTCTGAGCGCCTCTTCGGGGGTGATCTCCTCGAGTCGTGAGAGGGGGATATCCCGCAGTGCTCCCCCGGAGGCGGTGAGATAGAGGGCCTTCACTGCATCCGGAGGAACATTCCGGAGCAGAGAGAAGATGGCTGCGTGTTCGGAATCCACGGGAAGGATGTGCCGCCCGTTCCTGGTGGCCGTCTCGAGGAGGAGTTCTCCCGCCACCACGAGGCTCTCTTTGTTGGCGAGGGCGAGGTCCTTCCCGGTCTCGAGGGCCTTGAGGGAGGGGATCAAGCCTCTCGTCCCCGCGATACCGTTCACCACGATGTCGGCTTCGGTCTCCTCTATGAGGTGGAGGAGACCTTCCTCGCCCTCGTAAGGGACCCCTCCGCCTCGTTTTCCTGTGAGCGCCAGGCGTTCCACGCCGAACTCCCGGGCGGCCGCGAGGAGCTCCCGATCCCTGGTATGCGCCGAGAGACCCACCACCTCGAGGCGCTCGGGATAGGCCCGCACCACTTCCAGGGCGTTCCTTCCGATGCTTCCCGTGCATCCGAGGACGATGATCCGTTTCTTCATAGGCAGCGTCCCTCGACCTAGGTGAAGAGGATGAGGTAGAGGTAATAGAAGACCGGTGCTGCGAACACGGGGGAGTCCACCGAGTCCAGGATGCCCCCCCGTCCGGGGATGATGGCGCCGGAGTCTTTGGTCCTACACGCCCGTTTGATGGCCGACTCGGCGAGATCCCCCAGGATGGCAGCGATGCCGACGAGGCTTCCGAAGAGGAGGGCCTTCCACGCTGGTCCGGGGAATACGTCGGGAACGAGCGCGCGGGAGACGAGGAGGACGAGTGGGGAGGTGAAAAATCCGCCTATGAATCCTGCGATGCTCTTGTTGGGACTTATGAAGAGTACCCCGCCTCTGCCCCAGAGCTTGCCGGTCAGGTAGGCCATTGAGTCGTTGAGATAGACCGCGAGTATGAAGACGGCCATGAGGAGTGCCCCCCGTGGAAAGGCCGTGATGTGGGGGACGAACATGAGGAAGGCCCCGGGATAGAGGAGTATGAAGGCCGCGGCGCTCATTCTGTGAGTGATGTGGGGGACGTCGCTCTCCCGGGAGACGAATGTCTCCCGGGAGAGGGTGGCAAGGAGCACGAGGGTGATCACGAGGATCACGGGGGCCCATCCCAATGAGAAGAGGAGCCCCAGATAGGCTGCGAGAGGGAGTCCCGCGCCCAAGAGGAAGGCCCAGGTTGCGGATCGAGGTCCTTCCTCCTTCAGCATCCGCCTCATCTCGAGGCCGCTCATTCCCCCCACCATGATCGCCACCAGGTTTATCCCTATGTCGTTGTAGTAGGGGAGGAAGATCACGAGTGCGAGGAGGGCGGGGAGCCCTATGGAGAAGAGCAGGATTCGTTGAAGAAGATTGCTCACGCGGTACCTCCGAACTTTCGAGTGCGGCTCGCGTAGTCCTGGAGCGCCTCGTCGAAATCGCGTTCCGAGAAGTCCGGCCAGAGGACCGGGGTGAAATAGTACTCCGCATAGGCAGCCTGCCAGATGAGGAAGTTGCTCAGGCGCTGCTCTCCGGCCGTCCGTATGACGAGATCGGGATCAGGGAGCTCGGGGACGTCCAGGTAGCGACGGAAGGACTCCTCGGTGAGCTCCGGGGCTCCTCCTTCTTCGAGCCAGCGTTTCATCGCCCGCAGGATTTCATCCCTCCCCCCGTAGTTGAGGGCTATGTTGAGGGTGAGTCCGGTGAAGGATGCGGTGTCCCGCATCACGTCGAGGAGATCCCGGCGGATTTCGCGTGGAAGCCCTTCGAGATTGCCGCTGTGGACGATCCTGATCCCATACTCCCTGTAGAAGTCGAATTCCTTCTTGAGGTAGCGTCTCACCAGGCCCATGAGGAAGGAGACCTCTTCTTGTGCCCGTTTCCAGTTTTCGGTGGAGAAGGTGTAGAGAGAGAGATAGGGGATACCTCGCTCGGCGGCGGCCTTCACCACCCTCTTGGTGGCCTTGAGGCCCTCTTCGTGACCCTTGTAGCGAGGAAGTCCCCTCCTGGTGGCCCAGCGGCCGTTGCCGTCCATGATGATGCCGATGTGTCGGGGGAGGGAGGTACCGGTGTCCATCAGTCTTCCATGATCTCCTTTTCCTTGGCCTCGAGGAGATTGTTGATCTCGTCTATGTACTTCTGGGTCAGCTTCTGGATCTCCTCCTCACCTCGTTTCCGTTCGTCCTCGCTCAGCTGGCCCTCTTTTTCCGCCTTCTTGAGAGCCTCGTTCGCATCCCTCCGGATGTTCCGGATGGCCACCCTGCTCTGTTCCGCGACGTTCTTCGCCAGCTTGATGTACTCCTTTCGCCTCTCCTCGGTGAGGGGGGGGATGTTGATGCGGAGGACTTTGCCGTCGTTCACGGGATTGAGGGAGAGGTCTGAGGACTGGATGGCCTTCTCGATCTCCTGGAGCACGCTCTTGTCCCATGGTTGGATGACCACGAGTCGGGGTTCAGGCGCGGATATGGAGGCCACCTGGTTGAGGGGTGTCTGCTGGCCGTAGTAGTTCACCGTGATCTTTTCGAAGAGGGCGGGTGTGGCCCTTCCCGTGCGTATCGTGGCGAGTTGATCCTTGAGCGCGTGCACCGATTTCTTCATCCTGGTCTCTGCGTCGATCTTGATCTGTTCCATGTTCTCCTCCTAAAAAAAGAAAGCGCACTGCTTCCAAGAGTAGCAGTGCGCAAGGGATCATGGCAAGGGCTCAGAGCTCTTCACCGACTTTGTAGTACCGGTAATCCACCAGGGAGATGCCCGCGCCGAGTTGTTTCGAGAGCTCTTCCATCTTCTGTCTCACGCTCTTCTTGTCGTCCTTTACGAAGGCCTGCTCGGTGAAACAGATCTCGGCGAAGTGTTTCTTGATCTTGCCCTGGACGATGCCCTGTATGACCTTCTCGGGCTTCCCGAGGTTCTGGGCCTGCTTGGTGAAGATCTCCTTCTGTTCCTCGAGATAGTCGGCCGGTACGGTCTCCGGGGAGAGGTAGAGCGGGGCGAAGGCCGCTGCGTGGAGGGCGCAATCGAAGGAGAACTCCTTGAAGGCCGGATCCTCCTTCAGCTCGGGTTTCTCGAGCGAGAACTTCACGAGCACGCCGATCCGTCCCTCTCCGTGCACGTAGGAGCTCACGTACTCCTGGGGCCCTATGGTGAGGACGTCCGCCCTCCTCAGCTTGAGGTTCTCCTTCACCTTCATGCCGAGTTCGGTCACCTTCTCCTTGACTTCGGGGCTCTCGATGGAGAGGCCCTTGTCCATGATGAGGGCGAGGATCTCCTCTCCGGTGGTCACGAAGTCCTGGTTGCGCGCCACGAAGTCGGTCTCGCAGAGGATCTCGAGCAAGCCCGCCTTGGTGTCGGTGACACGGACGAAGACGCGGCCTTCCTCCGTGGCCCTGTCGCTCCGCTTGGCTGCGGCGGCGAGGCCCATCTCCTTGAGGATGCGCTCCGCCTTCTCGAAATCGCCGCCCGCCTCCTGGAGTGCGCGTTTGCAGTCCATGATGCCCGCGCCTGTGCGGTCTCTGAGTTTCTTTACGTCAGCAGCACTTATAGCCATGGGTCACTCCTCGTAATATTTGTCTTCGTCGCCTATGAACTTGTCCGATTCGAGTTCGGTGATCTGTTCGGTGGCTTTCTCTTCTTCCTCTTCCGGGGAGTACTCGGAGTAATCGCCTGCGAGAACCCCCTCTTCCTCCTCCTCGTCTTCCTTGCCGAGACGGGCACCCACCGAGACCTTGAGCTCGGCGATTTCTTCTTCCTTGCCGGTCTCTATCTGGCTCTCGTCGATGGGCTCTTCCTCCTGGAGGGATTCCACGACCTCGAGGCCCATCTCGTTGTCCGCCTCGATGACCGCATCCGCGATGATCTTGCTGAAGAGGTTGATGGCTCGAATGGCATCGTCGTTGCCGGGGATGGGATGATCGATGATCTCGGGGTTACAATTGGTGTCCACCACGCCGATGATGGGGATCCCGAGCTTCTTGGCCTCGGCCACGGCGATGGCCTCGTGCTTGGTGTCGATGATGAAGACCACGCCGGGGAGCTCCTTCATCTCCTTGATACCGCCCAGATTCCGCTGAAGCCGGGCCTTCTCTTTCATGAGACGGGAGACCTCTTTCTTGGACATGGTGGCGAAGGTGCCGTCCACCTCCATCTTCTCCAGTTTCTTGAGCCTGAGGATGGACTTCTTGATGGTCTCGAAGTTGGTGAGGGTGCCGCCGAGCCACCGGTGGTTCACGTAGAACATGCCGCACCGTTCGGCTTCGCGTTGGATGGCCGCCTGCGCCTGGCGTTTGGTGCCCACGAAGAGCACGCTCTTGCCGGACAGTACGGTCTTCCGCACCACCTCGTAGGCCTCTTTGATGGCCTGGATGGTCTTCTGAAGGTCAATGATGTGGATCCCGTTCCGTTCGGCGAAGATGTACTTCTTCATACGGGGATCCCACCTGCGTTTCTGGTGCCCGAAGTGCACACCGGATTCCAGCAGGTTCTTCATGGTCACAACTGCCAAGGGAACCTCCTCGATGACCCCGTGGGGTCTCCTTCTCTGTTTCTCGCCCTACGGGCGGAAGATGTGCGGGTAGGGGTACCCGCTTTCCTTGAGCATGCCATAAAGGAGATGGATTGGCAAGCCCACCACGTTGGAGTAGGAGCCCTCGATGCGGGTGATGAAGAGGCCGCCGCGTTCCTGTATGCGGTAGGCGCCGGCGGCGTCCTGCCACTCGCGGGAGGCGAGATAAAGGTCGATCTCCTCCTCGGTGAGCGGCGCCCACCACACCGTGGTGAGGGCGGTACGCGTGAGCGTGGGGCCGCCCCGGTGGTGGAGGGAGAGGGCTGTGAGGATGGTGTGGGATCGGCCGGAGAGGAGGGTGAGCATGGCGCGGGCTTCCGCCTCGTTTCGGGGTTTCCCCAGGATGCGTTCGTCGACTACCACGGCGGTGTCGGCGGTGAGGACCCACTCGCTGGGGGTGGGGGGATCGGCCTGGAGTGCCTGCCGGAGTTTGTCGCGGGCGAGGGCCGCGATGCGTTCCTCGGGTGTTCCCTGCGGCGGGAGGGTTTCGCGATACTCCGGCGCCCACTGGACGAAGGGGATGCCCGCGGAGCTGAGGAGCGAGGCCCTGCGCGGGGATCGGGAGGCGAGGAGGATGGGAGGTGGGGGTGCCATGTGTGCGAGTATAGGTCCGCCCGGGGGATCCTGCAAGTGGTGGTGTAACCGGCGGGGATGCCGTCTGGTTTAGAAGGTGCGACGGAAAAGCGGTTCTGTGTCACGATGACACGGAATAATTGACTTTTCTGTAATATATTCATAGTCTAGGGGTCTAGACAAGAAAGTGGAGGGAGCTGATGAATGTTCTTCTTTCAGTTGCCCTTCCTCTTCTTGGTTTGGCGTTGGGGTGGACAGCTCGATGGCTGTATGCCAGATTTCAGCTTACCTCTGCGGAGCAGAGGCTACCACCATTAAACAAAATAAAAATTATTGCCAAAGCTTTAAATGTAAAAGTCTCTGATTTATTAGAAGATAATAATAACCAATCCAACTCTGATATTGATATTTATAAATTTGATACTAGAAGCTTAAAGAAACTAAAAGATATTTTATCCCTACCAGCAAATGATAGAGCAGATTTATATCGTATGTTAAATAAAATGCTTAGAAAAAACCAATTAGAACTTGAAAAAAGCACTAACAAAAAATCCCCCCAAAAATAACCCTGCTGGCCACCAGCACCGCCGCTAACCCAGCCAAGGCCTTCTCCTTAACCTGTGCAGGTAGCGGGCAAATTGGTTAAAGCCTCTATTTTCCATAAAAGCCACCAGCTGCAGGCTTACAGCTTAAAAAGCTTATTTTCTGCCTCTATAAACCAATCGGGGCACTTCCTATAATTCGCTCATTATTACGAAGTGCCCCTACTTTAACCAATTTGCCTCGCCCCAAACCCTGGCCACTTTAAACAGGGCTTTTTGCCTCTAACTTAGCTTTTAAAAGCCCCCTTAACCACTAAGCCTGTACTTCCCTGTACAGGCTTTCCAGCAGTACATCCCTGTACTTGCTGGCCTCCTTTTTCTTCTTTCCCGGGTTTGGGGGAAACAGAAAAAGTTTTTCTGTTCCCTACCTGCACTACCTCTTTTAAGTCATGTTAAAAGGCTAGAGCCAGAAAGGGAAGCCAGCGCACCCCCACGCACCAGCAGTGGCCACAGGGCAAACAGGCGGGAGGGGGGGCAGCCTACTTTGCTTGTTCTAAGGTGCATTCGTTACTTTGTTACCATTCTTCCCCATATCGCATGTATACACATGTCCTCATATTTTGTTCCTGGGTATACGTCTATAATGGTAATTGTAATATCCTTCATATCAATCAGTCTACCAAATTCTAACACCTGGGGATTTGGCGTATCTGCTACATCAAACACCTTCTCAAATCCGATTTCCTTGCAAGCAACTCGTATCTTCTTGGGTCTTGCATTCTGGGTATATAAATAGGGCTTCTTATACGAAAGATAGCCAGAAAATAGTATAAGACTATCTAAAACTGTATTTTTTATTGTAATTGACTCTCCTATTCCATTCCCCTTAGCACCTTCTACCCAAGGAGTCTCAAGGTCTATGCTTCTAAGATTCTTAACTGTATAGGTAATATCCCCTTCTTTTAATTCACTACTTGCAAAAATAATGTCTGATGGTGGAAAAAAGCCCATCTGATTCCATGTTTTAAAGCTTTTTATCCATATATCATAGGGAGAATTTTCTTCTTTTGTGTACAAAATCATCATATCTTCATTATACAAAACAAGGTATTCTTCTACCTTTTTACCTTTATATATTCGCATAAATGGAATCTTATGCACATATTCAATTTCATACCTGTATACTTCTTCTTTCCCTTCTACATCAATAAAAGCCACTTTATTATTATCTCTAAACTCCACGTCTGTAGCCATCCCTTGTATATATCTGGTACCCAGTGTTATGCTTTGTGAATATAGTGGTAAACCCGCCACTGTTATTATCATAATACCCATAATAGTAAGTTTCATCATTCCATCCTCCTTATCCTCACTTTGATGGTATCACCTCTTTTTTCTGGCTCTCTCTGCCATAGATATCTTTTATAAATAAAGCCCAATCCTTTCAGAATGCCGGTCATCTCATTCTGCGTTTCTGGTGCCCGAAGTGCACACCGGATTCCAGCAGGTTCTTCATGGTCACAACTGCCAAGGGAACCTCCTCGATGACCCCGTGGGGTCTCCTTCTCTGTTTCTCGCCCTACGGGCGGAAGATGCGCGGGTAGGGGTACCCGCTTTCCTTGAGCATGCCATAAAGGAGATGGATTGGCAAGCCCACCACGTTGGAGTAGGAGCCCTCGATGCGGGTGATGAAGAGGCCGCCGCGTTCCTGTATGCGGTAGGCGCCGGCGGCGTCCTGCCACTCGCGGGAGGCGAGATAAAGGTCGATCTCCTCCTCGGTGAGCGGCGCCCACCACACCGTGGTGAGGGCGGTACGCGTGAGCGTGGGGCCGCCCCGGTGGTGGAGGGAGAGGGCTGTGAGGATGGTGTGGGATCGGCCGGAGAGGAGGGTGAGCATGGCGCGGGCTTCCGCCTCGTTTCGGGGTTTCCCCAGGATGCGTTCGTCGACTACCACGGCGGTGTCGGCGGTGAGGACCCACTCGCTGGGGGTGGGGGGATCGGCCTGGAGTGCCTGCCGGAGTTTGTCGCGGGCGAGGGCCGCGATGCGTTCCTCGGGTGTTCCCTGCGGCGGGAGGGTTTCGCGATACTCCGGCGCCCACTGGACGAAGGGGATGCCCGCGGAGCTGAGGAGCGAGGCCCTGCGCGGGGATCGGGAGGCGAGGAGGATGGGAGGTGGGGGTGCCATGTGTGCGAGTATAGGTCCGCCCGGGGGATCCTGCAAGTGGTGGTGTAACCGGCGGGGATGCCGTCTGGTTTAGAAGGTGCGACGGAAAAGCGGTTCTGTGTCACGATGACACGGAATAATTGACTTTTCTGTAATATATTCATAGTCTAGGGGTCTAGACAAGAAAGTGGAGGGAGCTGATGAATGTTCTTCTTTCAGTTGCCCTTCCTCTTCTTGGTTTGGCGTTGGGGTGGACAGCTCGATGGCTGTATGCCAGATTTCAGCTTACCTCTGCGGAGCAGAGGGCTGAGAGAATAAAAGATGAGGCGGTAAAAGAGGCTGAGGCACGGAAGAAAGAGATCCTTTTCGAGGCACAGGAGCAGATCCACAAGGAGCGGCTCCAGCTCGAGAAAGAACTCCGTGAACGACGGGCCGAGCTTCAGCGGACTGAGCGGCGTCTCCTGCAGAAGGAGGAGACGCTCGAGCGAAAACTGGCAGCGGTGGAGCGGAGAAACGAAGCCCTTGCGGACCGAGAGAGGTTGCTGGCGGAAAAAGAGACGGAACTTGGACGACGGGAACAAGAGATCGAGAGCGAACTGGAACGGATTTCTGGACTGACCAGGGAAGAGGCCCGGTCACTCATCATCTCGCGGCTCGAGGAAGAGGCGAAGCGGGATGCCCAGATCCTCGTGAACAAGATCGAGGAGGAGGCCAGGGCCACGGCGGAGCGCAAGGCGCGTGACGTGTTGGTGAGCACCATGCAACGCATCGCCACCGATGTGACGGCCGAGGTCACCGTGACCACGGTGAGCCTTCCCAACGATGAGATGAAGGGGAGGATCATCGGCCGGGAGGGACGGAACATCCGGACCCTCGAGACCCTCACGGGCGTGGATATCATCATCGACGATACGCCCGAGGCGGTGGTGCTCTCGTGCTTCGACCCGGTGAGAAAGGAGATCGCCCGCATCTCTCTGGAGCGCCTCATCGCGGACGGACGGATCCATCCCGCCCGTATCGAGGAAGTTGTCCACAAAGTGACCAAAGAGCTGAGCCAAACCATCTACGAGGAAGGAGAGAAGGTGCTGTTCGAGCTGGGGATACACGATTTTCCCCCTGAGGCGGTCCAGGCCCTGGGACGCCTCAAGTATCGTACGAGCTACGGCCAGAACGTCCTCGCCCATACCAAAGAGGTGGCCGTACTCGCCGGCATGATCGCCGCCGAGGTGGGAGGTGACCCCATGATCGCCAAACGGGGGGCGCTCCTCCACGACATCGGCAAGGCGATCGAGTCCGATGACGACAGCACGCACATCGAGCTCGGGATAGAGCTCGCCAAGCGCATGGGTGAGGACAGCAGGGTGATCAACTGCATCGCCGCGCATCACGGTGATGTGCCGCACACGTGTCCCGAGTCAGTGATCGTCCAGATCGCCGACGCCATCTCCGCCTCGAGACCGGGGGCGAGAAGGGAGTCGCTCGAGAACTACATCAAGCGCCTCGAGCAGCTCGAGAAGATCGCGGAAGGGTTCTCCGGAGTGGACAAGGCCTTCGCGATCCAGGCGGGCAGGGAGATCAGGATCATGGTCAACAACGACCTGGTCGACGACGCCGGGGCGCGGGAGCTCGCCCGGGAGATAGCCCGGAAGATCGAGGAGGATCTCCGGTATCCCGGGCGGATCAAAGTGACCATCATCCGGGAGACCCGGGTGGTCGAGTACGCCCGCTAGCGGATGGGGTTTCATACCGAGGCTGCCTGTGTCCCCCGACATGGGCAGCCTTGCGTTTTTGAGTGATGCATAGTACATGATGGAAGAGAGAGGATGGCTCAGGACATGACGATATTGATGCTCGGAGATATCATCGGACACCCGGGGATGCGCACCCTTTTTTCGGGACTCACCTCCCTGGTTCGATCCACGGGGGCGGATGTGGTGGTGATCAACGGTGAGAATGCGGCCGATGGTTTCGGCCTCTCCCGTGAGCTCGCGGAACGCCTCTTCGCCATGGGGGTGGATGTGATCACCACCGGAAACCATATCTGGCACGACGAGTCGGTCTTCCCCCTCATGGAGCAGGATCCCGCGAGGGTGATCCGGCCGGCGAACTATCCGCCGGGCGCACCGGGCAAGGGGTCGACTGTCTTCGAGAAGGGTGACGTCGCGGTCGGGGTCCTCAATCTCATCGGCCGGCAACGTCTCGTGATGGCCGACTGTCCTTTCCGCAAGGCCCAGGAAGAGATCCGCCGGTTGAGGAGAGAGGCCTCGGTGATTCTGGTGGATTTCCATGCCGAGTCCCCGGCCGAGAAGGAGGCCATGGGCTTCTTCCTCGACGGCAAGGTCTCGGCCGTGGTGGGGACGCATACCCACATCCAGACCGCCGACGAAAAGATCCTGCCGGGGGGCACCGCCTATATCACGGATCTTGGCTCCACGGGGCCTGTGGACTCGGTGATCGGTTTCGATCCCTCCCTTGCGAGCGAGCGGGTGACCACGCAGGTGCCCCACCAGCTCAAAGTGGTCGACAGTCCCGCCACGATCTGCGGGGTGGCGATCGTGGTGGATGTGCGGTCCGGGAAGGCACGTTCCATCGAGAGGATACGGCACTACCTGGGGGTCTAGATGCGATGCGCCGCGTAGTGCTCCTCGATTTGCTCGCCTCACGTTTCCCCGACACCCGCAGGGACATGCTCTATGCCTACGTGCTCTGTGGGGAGGTCTTCGTGGACGGGGTGTGTGTGAAGGATCCCTACCTGAAAGTCCGGGAAGATGTCCGCATAGAGCGGCGGATACCGAGATATGTCTCACGAGGCGGCTATAAACTCGAGGCTGCGCTCCATGCATGGAACCTGGATATCGCAGGCAAGGGGTTCTTGGACGTGGGGGCCTCCACCGGGGGGTTCACCGAGTGCCTGCTCCTCCATGGAGCGGCCTTCGTCCACACGGTGGACGTGGGCTACAACCAGCTCGCCTACAAGCTCCGGGTGGACGAGCGGGTGTTCGTGCACGAGCGCACCAACATCCGGGAGGTGCGTTCGCTCGATCCGGTGCCCGATGCGGCAGTGGTGGATCTCTCCTTTCGTTCGTTGGTCCCGGTTGTGGGACATGTGCTCTCCCTGACTCGTGAGGGGTGGGGGATATTTCTCGTGAAGCCCCAGTTCGAGGTGGTGAGAGGGGGGGGGACTCCTGAGGGCTTCCGGGGCGTGCTCAAGGACCGGGAGGCGATCCATCGGGTGGTGAGGGAGACCCTCGAGGCGTGCGCAGGACAAGGGTTCGTCCCGCGAAGGTGTTTCCCCTCGCCGGTGAAGGGAAAGAAGGGGAACCAGGAGTTCCTCGTGCTGCTCACAGGAGAGGGGGAAGCGACGGGGTTCCGGGACCTCGAGGCGTGGTTCTACAGCGACGATCGGGAGAGGGGGTGATCTATGGGGATGCCCTCGGGACCGAGGTAGCGCACGGTCTTGCCTTCGATGAGTAGTTGCACCTGTTCCACGGTGGGGAACTCGGTGGCGGTGTAGATGATCTGCTTGAGTTGGAGGACGAGTCCCTCCTGGCCGAGCGGGTTGAACCGGAAGGATTCGCTGATGTTGATATACGCAGTTCCGTTCTCCACCCGGACGCCCAGGAGCCTGGTCTCGGGTGGGATGAGGCTCCGGACCCCGGCGGAGAGTTCCCCCGCGGTGGGGCCGTGGAGGAGGGCGTCGAGCGTGGCGGTGAGGGGCGCGTCGGTGTAGGTCACCCGACGTTTCACGGGTACGAGCTCCACCCGACCGTCGTCGAAGACCTGCACGAAATAGAGGAGCGAGGTGCGGCTGCGCGTGGTGGCTGAGGGGGAGGGAGGCGGGGACGTGTGAGGGGTGGGGGATGGTGTGGGCGGAGGGGACGGGGTCGGCGGGCTCGTGTGGGTGGGGCCGGCGGCCACGGGGGGGGTGGGGGTGGGGGAGGACGTGGGGGGGGTGGGACTTGCGATCTTTTCCTTTACGACCTCTATGAAGCCGGTATTCTCCATGACCTTCAGTATGGTGGGCCGGTTCCAGAGGTAGACGATGATCACCACGAGGATCGAGGCGATCCAGAAGAGCACGCCGAAACCCTGCTGTTTCTTCTTCCGAGCCATCACCGAGTGTATCGGCAGGATCCCGGGGAGAGATGAGGGGCTCCTTTGAGGGGCTCCTGTCCTCTCTCCTTTCCGGGGGACTCCGCATTTGACACCGGAGAGAAAACTCCTTATAGTATGCACATGAAAAAATTTAAGGGGATTTCCGTCTTCCCTGGCATCGCGATAGGCCCGGCGTTCGTCTACAGCACCGAACTCCCTCCGATCCCTCGCTATTATCTGCAGGATCACCATGTCGAGGAGGAGCTCCAGCGGTTCAGGGGTGCGGTGGAACGGGCCGTCGAGGAGATCGAACGGATAAAGGAAGGTCAACAGGGCGAGACCGTGAAGATCCTCGATTCCCATCTCCTCATGCTCAGGGATCCGGAGTTCACCGGGAGCGTGGAACGGGACGTCGCCGAGAGCAAGCGGAACGTCGAGTGGATACTCCTCGAGACCACCGAGTCCTACGTGGAGAGACTCAAGGATGCGGACGACGACTATCTCAGGGAGCGTATCTACGATATACGCGACATCGCCAACAGGATCCTCAACCACCTCCTCTACAGGGAACGGATACTCCTCTCGGATCTCCAGGAGGAAGTGATACTGGTGTGTCACGACCTGCTGCCCTCCGAAGCCATCCAGATGAACAAGCGGATGGTGAAGGGTATCGCCATGGATGCGGGTGGGCGTACGTCCCATACGGCGATCCTCGCGCGCGCGTTCGAGATACCCTCGGTCCTGGGGCTCTCCGAGATAAGCAGACAGGTGAAGTCCGGTCAGACCCTCATCGTGGACGGCAGGGATGGCGTGGTCATCGTGGACCCCACGCCGGAAGTCATGGAGCAGTACCAGCAGCGTATGAGGGAGGTGGAGGAGCAGGCGATTCAGCTCCTCAGTCTCAACGAAGTCCCCGGAGAGACGAGGGACGGGAAGAGGATCTTCCTCAGGGCCAATATAGAGGTCCCGGAGGAGGTGGAGTCGGTCCTCGCCCATGGTGCGGATGGCATCGGCCTCTTCCGGACCGAGTTCCTCTTCATGCATTCCCGCCACCTTCCCACCGAAGAGGAACAGTATGCGGCCTACCGTGAGGTGATCGAACAGATGGGCGACCGGGAGGTGATCATCCGTACGCTCGACCTGGGTGGAGAGAAGGTGATCCCCCGGCTCTACGATGCCCACGACGAGCACAACCCCATCCTCGGATGGCGGGCGATCCGCTTCTGCCTCGCCAATCCCCACATCTTCAAGATCCAGCTTCGCGCCATCCTACGGGCTTCCATCTACGGCAAGGTGAGCATCATGTTCCCCCTCATCTCCTCCCAGGAGGAGGTGGTGATGGGCCTCGAGATCCTCGATCAGGTGAAAGAGGAGCTGGAGCGGGAAGGTATCCCCTTTGAACGGGACATCCCGGTGGGGGCCATGATAGAGGTCCCTGCTGCGGCCCTCACGGCCGATATCCTGGCCCAGAAGGTGGATTTTTTCTCCATAGGGACGAACGATCTCATTCAATACACGCTCGCCACCGACCGGGGGAATGAGCGGGTGGCCTACCTGTATCAGCCGTTTCATCCGGCGGTCCTCAGGCTCATCCAGATGACGGTGGACCACGCCCACCAGGCGGGTATCCCGGTGGGTATGTGCGGAGAGATGGCGGGTGATCCGCTCGCCACCTTCGTGCTCATCGGACTCGGGCTGGACGAGTTGAGCATGAGTCCGGCGAGCATCCCCGAGGTGAAGCGGTTGGTCCGTTCCACCTCCGTGGCGGAGTGCGAGGAATTCGTAGGCGCGATCCTGCAACTCAAGTCGCATCGGGAGGTGGAACGCGTGGTGAGGGAGAAAATGGAGGAGCTGGGTCATGTCGGAGCGAACTGAAGGCCGGAGGACCGTGGGAGTGGAGTTCCGTCTCCCCCGGGTGGTGATCGTGGGACGTCCCAATGTGGGCAAGTCCACCCTGTTCAACCGTCTCATAGGACGGCGCAAGGCGATCACCCACCCGCGTCCCGGGGTCACGCGGGATGCGGTGGAGGAAACCTGGGAGCTGGGAGGGGGGCGGGTCCTCCTCGTGGACACAGGAGGGATCACCTCCGAACGGGGAGGGATCTTCGAACCCCTCGTCCGGGAACGGGCGCTCCGTGAGGTGGATCGGGCGGATGTGCTCCTTCTCGTGCTGGACGTCACGGAACTGGTTCCCGAGGATGAGGAACTGCTCGAGCTCCTGCGGCCTTACAAGGAGCGACTCATCCTGGTGGTGAACAAGGTGGACAATGAGGCGAGGGAAGAGATGGCGTGGAACTTCTTCTCTCTCGGGTTCGATACCGTATGCTTCACGTCTGCGGAACATGGACGCGGTATCGATGAGCTCGAGCAGGAGATCGAACGGCGGCTCGTCCTCCCCGAGGAGGGAGGAGACGCACCTTCCGCCCCTGAGATCGACGTGGCAATCCTGGGGAAACCGAACACCGGCAAGTCCACTCTCCTGAACACGCTGCTGGGCGAGGAGCGGGCCCTGGTGTCCGATGCCCCCGGTACGACGAGGGACCTCCTCGAAGGGCGCTTTCAGTACAGAGGGAGGTGGTTCCGGATAGTGGATACCGCGGGGATCAGGCGCCGGTCGAGGATAGAGGATGATCTGGAGTTCTATTCCGTGCGGCGCTCTCTCAAGGTGATAGAAGAGGCCCACGTGGTCTTCCTGCTCATCGATGCACAGGAGGGGCTCACCGAGCAGGACAAGAAGATAGCGGCGGTGGCCCAGAGGAGGGGACGGGGGGTGATCCTGGTGCTCAACAAGTGGGACGCCCTCACCCCGGTTCCCAACCAGTTTCAGGCCATGAAAGCGAGGATCCGTTTCTTCTTCCCCCACATGGACTATGCGCCCATCGTGAAGATCTCCGCGCGGCGGGGTGAGGGAATAGACAAGCTCCTGGATACAGCCCTCATGCTCCGCGATGAACTCGGGAAGCGGGTGGAGACAGGGCCCCTCAACCGCGCCCTCAACCGGTGGAAGGAGGAAGTGCCCCCACCTTCCCGGAAGGGGCGCCGGTACAAGGTCCGCTACATGACCCAGGTGAGTTCCATGCCGGTACGCTTCCTCCTGTTCGTCAACCGGAGAGAAGGGTTCCCGTCCTCGTATCTCTCGTATCTGGAAAACCGGGTGAGGAAGGAGTTCGGATTCTCTCACATCCCCATCTTCATCGATCTGAGGGAATAGGATGCCGGTGTACACCATAGGAGAGGTGTGCAGGCTCTTCAACATCAAGCCTCATGTCCTCCGGTATTGGGAGTCGGAGATACCCCTCCTCTCCCCCAAGAAGGATGCCTATGGGAGGAGGATCTACACCACGGCGGATCTCCAGGTGATCTCGAGGATCCGCTATCTCGCCCACGAGAAACGCTATACCATCGAAGGAGTCAGGAAGGCCCTCGAGGAGGAGATCGCCTCGCACGAGGAGATCCACCTCCAGCTCGCCCTCGTGAGGAGCATCCTCCTCCATTGTCTCTCGGAGGTGCAGCGGATCCGGGAAACGCTCGAGGATGTCATGGAAGATGGGAGAGGTGCCGATGGAGAGAAGAGGGGGGAATCGAGGTAGCATGGGGGGATACAGGTTCCGCTTCGTCCTTCGTCTCGTCGCGTTCCTCATCCCGTCACTCCTTCCAGGGCAGGTGGTGAGCCTGGATACGGGGAGTGATCCGGGAGAGGCGTTCCCCTCATCCTGGGAAGCCCGCGCAGCCTGCAGCGACATCCTCCTCGGAGGACTCTACGAATTCCTCGCTGCGGAGGAGCGGATACTCCCGCAGCGGGGCACCCCGTACCGTGTGAAGGTGCTTCCCGCGCGGAAGGAGGGAGCGGGGTACCTCGTGTTCATTCCCTCCCGGGACGATCGTTTCGTCCTCGAGGGGCCGGGGACCTGGGTGGTGAAGCGGAGTCTGAGAGATGGTTCCTTCCTCCAGGCCAAGATTTTCCTCGGCGGCGATCCCGGCAACGCGATACGGCTCTACCCCGAGGAGACATGGACCAGGATGGATGTCTCGGTCATGGACATCCCATGGGTGCAGGGGCTCCGCCTCCCCTATCGTTTCGAGGATCTCCTCGTCATGCCGGAGGATCGGTGGCTCCCTTCGGCGGGCGTGCCGTGGGAGGTGTTTTCCCATGTCCCGGACGAGTATGACCGTCGTGTGGAGGGGATGGTCGATGCCGTCAGGACTGTACTCCCCCTCCTCCCCGATGCGGACGATGGCGCCCTCGACGCCGCAGGTGTATTCGTGCGGATCGCCACCGGGGAAGCGGTGGATGAGGCCGGTTTCAACTGTTCCGGATTCGCGAAGTGGATAGGAGACAGCATCGCCTTCGTCCAAACCGGCCGTCTCCTGGACATCGAGACGCTCAAAAGGCGCTACGAATCCCTACGGGGGAGCCGCTGGGGGCGTATCTACGAGGAGGTGAGGGATCCCTATTTCGGTCTGGATTGGACCAGGTCTCTCGCGGAGGTGCTCCACTCGCTCCTCACCGGCTCCGGTTCGGCTGATCCGGAGGCGCATGATGTGCGGGAGGTCCCCGGCTTCCGGTATGTGGAGGACGTGGGGTTCCGGGTGAAGGATCTTGCCGCCGTGCTCTATCTGGAGGCGGTGCGAAGGCCGGGGTATTTCTACTTCGGTTCCGTCAACGGGGAGTGGGGGGAGGATCCCACGCTCTGGCAACACTACCATGTGGCGGTCTTCTTTCCTTTTTTCGACGAGGGGGGGAGGTTCCACATCGTGGTGATGGAGCGCGGAAGGGAGACGCCGTTCGCCTCTTTTGTACGCTACTATGAGAGCCAGCACGTGCATCTGGTGCGGGTGCCTGTTCCAGCGCGCTTCTCGCCCTACATCCCCTCTTCCCTCGAACGTTGACCCTTTCGCCCGGTATGGGTAGGATTGGAGGGTATGGAGATACGGAAACGGGGGATAGAGGCCTACAGACGGATCCAGAAGGTCGAACCCCGGCCCGGCGTCGACCCCGGAGAGGCCGATTCCTCCGGGACGGGTTTTCCCCGCAGGGGGCGGAGGCCGGAGGGGAGGGAGGCGCCGGGGAAGCTCTCGCAGGAGAAACTCGACAAGATCGCGCGTTTCCTCATCCTCGTGGGCAAGGAACAGGCGGCCGAGGTGGTGAAACACCTCGATCCCCCCCTCGTGGAGGCCGTTGCCGCCCGGATCGCGAACATCCCCGCCATCTCTCCCAGAGAGGCGCACGACATCCTGGAAGAGTTCAGAAGCGTGAGGGAGGTCGTGAAGTCTCCCCGGGGCGGGAAGGACGTGGCGAAGACCATTCTCGAGGCCGCCTTCGGAGAGGAGCGGGCGGGGCGGATCCTCTCCCGCATCGAGGAGGCGGAGCGGCGCCCGTTTTCCTTTCTGCAGGACCTCACTCCGAGGCAGATAAAGTACCTCCTCCAGAAGGAGGGCCCTGCGATCGTCAGCGCCATCCTTTCCTATCTCGAGCCCGCGAAGGCCTCCGCGGTGATCACCCTCCTCCCCCCGGAGGTGAGGGTGTCCGTCGTGAAGTACATGGCTCGGCCGAGGAAGCTCGACAAGGAGATCCTCCTTCGGGTGGAGGAGGCGCTCAGGAAGCGTCTCCACGAATTGGGGGATACCGAGGTCCCGGAGGTGGACGGGGTGGAGGTCCTTGCCGAGATCCTCAAGCATACACCTCTGGAGGAAGAAGAGAAGATCCTCAAGGCCCTCAAGGACCGATCCCCGGAGCTGGTGGGAAAACTCGAAGAGCGGCTCCTCACGCTCGATATCCTGGAGCAGATCCCTGACAGGGAACTCGCCGGGATCCTCAGGAAGTTCGACGACACGGAGATCGCTCTCCTCCTCAAGGGAAAACCCGAGGAGGTGAAGGCGAGGATCATGAGGAACATCTCCGAGCGCCGCAGGCAGATGGTGACCGACGAGTACCTCCGGCTCGGATCGGTGAAGAGGCGGGACGTGGAACAGGTCACCAAGGACTTCCTGGGCGAGTTGCGGCAACTGGTGAGAGAAGGTCGAGTGATCCTCTCGAGGGATCAGAAAGAATACCTCATGTAGGAGTGAGTATATGTACTATTCCTTGCCGATTGCTTACCTGCTCTGGTTCGTATCCGGTTTCGGGATTCTCGGACTCCATCGTATCTATCTCGGGAAGATCGGCACGGGGATCCTCTACATGTGTACCTTCGGTCTCGGCGCGATCGGGGCTGTGTACGATTTCTTCACTCTTCCCTACCAGGTCGAGGAAGCCAACAGGCGGAGGCAGATCGAGGACATACTCTCGCATTCCATGGGCTCCACTGGAGGCCCTCGTCCTGCGGACAGGAAGAGAGAGCGACTCGAGCGGACCATCCTGCGACTCGCTCGGGCGGGGAACGGGGTCACCTCCCCTGCGGAGGTGGCCCTCGAGGCAGACATCCCCATAGAGAAGGCTCGGGCCGCGCTCGATGCATTGGTGGAGAAGGGGTTCGCGGAACTCAGGGTGAAGAAGACGGGGGTGATCGTCTACGTCTTCCCCGAATTCGTGAAGGATCCCTCGAGGCTCGACATCGAGGAGGTGTGATCTCGAGGGTGTGGGGGAAAGGCCTTCCTGCCGATAGTAGGGAGGGGAGGGAGCGTGCAACGTCTCACGGTGGCACTGTATCTCGGCATCATCGCAGGCAGCCTGCTGGGTCTCGAGTTCCGTTACAAACTCGAACCCGGTGAAGCGTACCGGGTGATCTCCCGGGTTTCCGAGAAGGTCCGTTACGGACAGATCGAGTACGCCAACACCTTCCTCAACAGGATCGCGATAGAGGTGACGAAGAGGGAAGGGGAACGCGTCTTCTGTGAGGCCCGCTTCGTCACCGCGGCTCAGGTGGGTATCGGCTGGGACGTGTACTCCATGGAACGCGAGTACGAAAGCCGGTACTGGCTCTCGCCTTCGGGGAAGGTGGAGATCGCTCCCGAGTACGTGATGCCCGTGGTGCGCGATGTCCCCCTCTTTCCGGAGGAGGACGTACAGCCGGGTGACTCCTGGGTGGCGCAGGGCGAGGAGGTGCACGATTTCGAGGAACTGGGCCTCACCCGGCCGTTCCGATTTCCCATACTGGTCCGGTACACCTATGAGGGGGAAGTGGACTGGAAAGGGCGGCGCCTCCATCTCCTCAAAGTGGAGTACCCGGTCTTCCATGAGCCTTCCGTACCCGATCCCTCGCCGATGGCCCCCGTCCGTATCCATGGCTATTCGAGGCAGAGGCACTACTGGGATGCGGAGCGCGGGATGCTCGTGTACTACGAAGAGGAGTTCGCCTTCGTGCTCACCCTCAAGACGGGGGATGTCTACGAGTTCACCGGCACCGCGGACGCCGAGGTGGTGTGGGCCTCGCCTCTCGACAGGGAGAAGGTGAGGGAAGAGGTGGAAGCCGCGATAGAGGACCTCCAGATCCCCGATGCGGAGGTCGAGACATCGGAGGAGGGGGTGACGATCCGCCTCGAGAACATCCAGTTTCCTCCCGATTCGGCGCTGCTGCTCCCCGAGGAACAGGAGAAGCTCCGAAAGATCGCACAGATCCTCTCCCGCTATCCGGAGAGGGACCTCCTCGTGGAGGGGCATACCGCCCTCGCCGGGACTCCCGAAGGCCGTCTCGCTCTTTCCATCGAGCGGGCGAAGGCGGTGGCCGACTTCCTCATGAAGCTGGGGGTGAGGCGTCCTGAGCAGATCGTCATACGAGGATACGGTGCCACCCGCCCCATCGCGGACAACACCACCGAAGAGGGACGCAGCCGCAACAGGCGGGTGGAGATCACGATCCTCGAGAATTGAGCCCCGTCATGACCGCCACTTTTCCGGATCCTCCGGTGCGATCACCGCGAAGGCCTCTCCCGATCGGGGTCCTGCGGTGAGGGTCTCCGCCGCCTCCTTCCATTCCTTGTAGTGCTCCGTCTCCTTGTGGGCCTTCGTGGCCTCCTCGTCCGTGTAGACCTCGTAGAGCACGTACTTCCCCGGAGTGTCGAGGCTCCTGAGCACGTCGAACCGGAGTACTCCCGGTTCCTGGACAGAGCCTCGGTGGTTCCGTCTCGTGACCTCCTCGAATTCCTTCTCTTTGCCGGGGGCCACCTGGATGGTGATGATACGAACGATCATGGTGCGACCTCCTGGAGTATGGTTCGCTGGTATAGTATAGGCCCTGATTCGGGGAAAGGGAAGGGAGGAATGTTCGCCTTTTTATGACAAAAATACTTTACATTCAAGACGAGTTTTATTATACTTAAACCATATTAAACCTGTAGGAGATTGTATGAAGGTTCCGGCGAAAGTGAGATATGGCCTACAGGCGCTCGTACACCTGGCCCTCTCCCACGGCGCAGGTCCGGTCTCGGTGAAGGAGATCGCCGAGCAGTACGGCATCTCCGAGAAGTTCCTCGAGGGGGTCTTCTCCCACCTTCGTGCGGCTGGCCTGGTCCTCAGCACCAAGGGGAAGGGTGGGGGCTACACGCTTCGCAGGCCTCCCCACAGGATCACCTTGCGCGAGATCGTGACGGCCTTCGAGCCGTATGTGATCTTTCCCCTTTCACACGAGGCGGACGAGGGCCCCGACGCCCCCATCTGGGCCGATCTCGAGAAGCACATCCAGGTATGGATGGAGGAACGTTCCCTTGAGGAGCTCGTAGGACTCGTCAAGCGGAGACGTGGAATCCTCGATTATACGATATAGTGGAGGTATGTATGGCTATTGCAAAGCACATCCTCGAGCTGGTGGGTAACACCCCGTTGGTTCGACTCAACAAGGTGGCCGATGGCCTTCCCGCCGAGGTGGTGGCGAAGCTCGAGTTCTTCAACCCTCTCTCGAGCGTGAAGGACAGGATAGGTCTTTCCATGGTAGTGGAGGCCGAGAAAGAAGGCATTCTCACCCCGGGGGCGGTCATCGTGGAGGCCACGAGTGGAAACACCGGGATTGCCCTCGCGTATGTGGGGGCGGTGAAAGGGTACAGGGTCATCCTCACCATGCCGGAGAGCATGAGCATCGAACGGAGACGGCTCCTTGCGGCCCTCGGGGCCGAGCTTGTCCTCACCCCTGCGGAGAAAGGGATGAAGGGGGCGGTGGAGAAGGCCGAGGAGCTGGTCCGGACCATCCCGAACGCCTTCCTCGCACGGCAGTTCGAGAATCTCGCCAACCCGAAGATCCACTATGAGACCACGGGGCCTGAGATCTGGAGGGATACCGAGGGGAAGGTGGACGTGCTGGTCGCCGGGGTCGGGACAGGAGGGACCATCACCGGAGCCGGTCGCTACCTCAAGGAGCGGAACCCCGAGGTGAAGCTCGTGGCCGTGGAGCCTTCCGACTCGCCGGTACTGTCGGGCGGGGAGCCCGGACCGCACCTCATCCAGGGGATAGGGGCGGGGTTCATCCCGAAGGTGCTCGATCGCTCCCTCATCGACGAGATCATCACCGTGAAGGCCGAGGATGCGGGGGGCGTCGCCCGGAGACTCGCGAAGGAGGAGGGGATCTTCGCAGGGATTTCGGCCGGTGCGAACGTGTGGGCCGCCCTCCAGGTGGCCTCGCGGGAGGAGTACCGCGGAAAGCGCGTGGTGGTGATCGTGCCTGATACCGGGGAGCGGTATCTGAGCACCTGGCTCTTCGAAGAAGAGGCGTGATGCACGGAATCCCCGTGCCTCGCATATACTTGAACGCGACAGGAGGAAGCCATGAGATTGGAAACATTGGCGATTCATGGAGGACTGCCCCGTGACATTGATCCGCCGAGCAGGGCGTATCCGGTGCACAGGACGACGTCCTATCTGTTCAGGGATGCAGATCATGCTGCCAACCTCTTCGCCCTCAAAGAGCTCGGCTATATATACACCCGGCTCCACAACCCCACGCAGGATGTGCTCGAGCAGCGGGTCGCGGCCCTCGAAGGCGGAGCGGCCGCTCTCGCGGTGGCCTCGGGGACTACTGCGATCTTCTATTCGATCATCAATCTCGCCACCGCAGGGACGGAGATCGTCTCCAGCAAGTATCTCTACGGCGGCACCTTCACCATGTTCAACAACATCCTCCCCGACTACGGTATCAAGGTTCGCTTCGTGGATCCCTATGATCTGGAAGAGGTAGAGGCCGCCATCAACGAGAAGACCCGGGCGGTCTTCGTGGAGACCATCGGCAACCCCACCCTCGATGTCCCCGACTTCGAGGCCATCGCTGAGATCGCGCACCGCCACGGTCTCCCTCTCATCGCCGATTCCACCTTCACCACGCCGTACCTCCTGCGACCCATCGAGCACGGGGTGGATATCGTGGTGCACTCCCTCACCAAGTGGATAGGGGGGCACGGTACGGCCATAGGCGGGATCGTGGTGGATTCAGGGAGGTTCAACTGGGACAACCCGCGCTTCACCACGC
The DNA here is from genome assembly GCF_000147075.1 of Spirochaeta thermophila DSM 6192. NCBI lineage: Bacteria > Pseudomonadati > Spirochaetota > Spirochaetia > Winmispirales > Winmispiraceae > Winmispira > Winmispira thermophila. The sequence continues at coordinate 1,403,073 of NC_014484.1, read as the reverse complement.
TCACCCAGCCCGACGAGAGCTACCACGGGCTCAGGTTTGCGTATGATCTCGGAGAGCTCAATCCTATTGCCTACATCATTCGCATGAGGGTCGTGCCCCTGAGAAACCTCGGTGGGGCCATCTCCCCGGACAACGCCTGGATCTTCCTCCAGGGACTCGAGACCCTCCATCTGCGCATGGAGCGGCATTGCGAGAACGCGGCGAAGGTGGCCGACTACCTGAAAGCCCATCCCCAGGTGGAATGGGTGAGGTATCCAGGGCTTCCGGAAGATCCTTCGTATCCCAATGCGCGCAAGTATCTGAAGCAGGGGTTCGGCGGCATGGTGGTCTTCGGGATCAAAGGTGGGAAGGAGGCCGGCAAGCGGTTCATCGACAGTCTCAAGCTCTTCTCCCATGTGGCGAACGTGGGGGATGCGAAGTCACTCGCCATCCACCCCGGGAGCACCACCCATTCCCAGCTTTCCGAGGAGCAGCAACGGGCGGCCGGGATAGACCCCTCGCTCGTACGACTCTCCATCGGTATCGAGCACATCGACGATATCCTGGAGGATCTCGACCAGGCATTGGAGGCCTCTAAGGGGTGAGCAACGGCTCCTGCACGCAGGGGAGCCCCCGGTCCCCTCTGCGTGGCCTTGTCTGAGAAAAAACGGGGCCTCTCACCCGACGGGCGGAGGCCCCGCATATCGAAGAGGAGGCATGCGGTCTACAGGTAGCCTGCCTGTTTGAGGGAGAGGTATCCCTTCTGTGAGAAGACGATATGGTCGAGGAGGGGGATGCCCAGTATCTCGCCCGCCTCTTTGAGTCTGCGGGTGACCTCTTGGTCCTCCACGCTCGGGGTGAGGGAACCGCTCGGGTGGTTGTGGGCCACGATGATGCTCGCGGCCCGGTCGGCGATGGGATCGGCGAAGACCTCGCGGGGGTGGGTGAGGGCCCGGTTCACCAGGCCCACGCTCACCACCCTGAGGGCGATGAGCTCCTGGGCGCCGTTGAGCGAGAGGCAGAGGAAGTGCTCCTGCTTCTTGTCGGCATACGGCCTCAGGAACTGGTAGGCGATCTCCGGCGTGGTGATGGGGGTGGAAGGGGGTGCAAGATACCTTCGCGCGAGCTCGAAGGCAGCGAGGATGAGCGTGGCCTTTGCCTGCCCCAGCCCCTCGATGGTGGTGAGCTCCTTCACCGAACAGGAGAAGTTCCGCGCCTCCAGGAAGGAGAGCACCTCCCGTGCGAGTTTCCGGACGCCCTTGCCTTTGATGCCGCTTCCCAGGATCACGCTCATGAGTTCCTCGCTCGAGAGGGCTCCCGGCCCCCGTTCCACGAGCCGCTCCCTCGGTCTGTCGTGAGGGGGAAGTTCCCGTACCTCCATACGCGCCTCCAGATGGACTCATACATGCTGACGGCGCGTAGTGTCTTCCTGCTTCACGTGAGGAGGAAAGTGGTGCACAAAAAAGGAGGGCGGTGCGCCCTCCAGGGTATATGGGGAAGCGGAGCAGGGCTCCGCGGGAGGCTCACATCATCCCGCTGAAGCCCATGAAGGCGAGGGAGAGAAGCCCGGCGGTGATGAGGGTGATGGGACCTCCCTGCATACGCTTGGGCACGTCGGCCAGCTCGAGCCGCTCTCTGATGCCGGCCATGAGCACGAGGGCCAGGGTAAACCCAAGGGCCGTGGCGGCCGCGAAGACCACACTCTCGGTGAACGAGAATCCCTTCTGGAGTACGAGGAGCGCCACCCCAAGGATGGCGCAGTTGGTGGTGATGAGAGGGAGGAATATCCCGAGGGCCTGATAGAGTGGGGGGGCGATCTTCTTGAGCACGATCTCCACGAACTGGACGAGGGATGCGATGACGAGGATGAAGGCCACCGTCACGAGAAAGTGGAGTCCGAGGGGCATGAGGACCAGATCGTGGATGAGGTAGGTCACGAGTGTCGAGAGGGTCATCACGAAGAGGACTGCGGCCCCCATCCCGGTTGCCGTGGAGAGCCGGGAGCTCACGCCGAGGAACGGACAGATCCCCAGAAACTGGGCGAAGATGATGTTGTTCACGAATATGGCGCCGAAGATGATGGCGATGTATTCCATACCTCAGGCCTCCTTCCTTGAGAGCTTGTCCCGCAGGGCGTTCATGGAGGGGATGAGGAGTCCCAGCGCGATGAAGGCTCCCGGCGGCATCACGAAGAGGAGCACCGTGCTCGCCCCCTCGGGCACGAAGGAAAGGCCGAAGATCGAGCCGGAACCGAGGATCTCCCTCACCGAACCAAGGATGGTGAGCGCAAAGGTGAAACCGAGTCCCATGCTCAGCCCGTCGATGAAGGATGCGCCCACCCCGTGCTTGGAGGCGAAGGCCTCGGCTCGCCCCAGGATGATGCAGTTGACCACGATGAGGGGGATGAAGAGTCCCAGGCTCTCGTGAAGCTCGGGCACGAAGGCCGCCATCACCAGGTCGATGATGGTCACGAAGGTGGCGATCACCACGATGAAGGAGGGAATACGTACCTTGTCCGGGATGAAGTCGCGGATGAGGCTCACCACCGTGTTCGACCCGATGAGCACCGCGGCAGTGGCGAGCCCCATCCCCAGGCCGTTTATCGCCGAATTGGTGACCCCCAGGGTGGGACACATCCCCAACAGGAGGACGAAGACAGGGTTTTCCTTGAAAAAACCTTTGAGGAGGTTCTGCTTCATGTTCATCGAGTCGCCTCCTTGGATGTCACTGCGGCCTCTACCTCTGGAAGGTGAGCCGTGAGGGCCTCGTAGGCCCGCTGCAGGGCGTCGCAGAAGGCCCGCGAGCTTATGGTGGCTGCGGTGAGGGCGTCCACCGGACCGCCGTCCTTCTTGACCGCCAGGGGGAAGTCTGCGGGGTTCTTTCCCCTGAACTGGGCCCTGAACTTCTCGGTGGTCATGTTGGCCCCCAGGCCGGGGGTCTCCTTGTGGTCGAGGACCACCACGTTGTGGATGGTGCCGTCGGGGAGGAATCCCACTATGAGCCAGAACCGTCCGGAGAACCCCTTGTCGGTGTAGGTACGGACCGCGACTCCCACCAGCTCTCCTTCCTTCACGGCGGGGAAGAAGACGAGCTCGGGTGTATCCTCGAAGCTAAGGGCATCCTGTACCGGGTCGTTGTCGAAAGGAGGGAGGACCTCCCTGATGGCCGCGGCCTGTTTTTCCTTCTGCACTTGCGCTATCAGAGGAGCCGTACCGCGGTAGACGAGGGCGAGCAGGAGGGAAGAGAGCAGGGAGATGACCCCGAGGACGAGTACCATGTTCTTGAGGGTCGAGGCGGTCTTAGCCATGGCGCGCCTCCTTCACCTGGGTCTGAACCGGCCGGGCGCCGAAGCGTACGGGCGGGAAGGCCCGGTCGATGAGCGGGACAAAGGCGTTCATGATGAGGATGGAGTAGGAACACCCCTCCGGGTAGCTCCCGAACAGTCGTATAAGCCCTGCGAGCAGGCCTCCACCGATGGCGTAGAGGATCTGCCCCGGCGCGGTCATGGGACTGGTCACGAGATCGGTGGCCATGAAGAAGGCGCCAAGCATCACCCCACCGGAGAGGATGTGGAAGAGCGGATCGGCGTACCTCGAGGGGTCGATGAGATGGAAGACGCCGGTGAAGGCGGCGAGGGTGCCCAGGTAGAAGACGGGGATCCGCCAGGAGATCACCCTGGTGAGGATGAGGAAGAGCCCGCCCACCAGGAGGGCGAGGGCGCTCGTCTCCCCCAGGGATCCGCCCACGTTCCCCAGGAAGAGGTCCCACCACGTGGGGAGCTTGTCCGCGAGCTGGTCGAGTGGGATGCCCGACTTGAGCCCCTCCTTGATGACACCCAGGGGGGTGGCGGTGGTGAGGGCATCGGGCCTCATGAGCGTGCGCGTGACCACGGGCTGGGGCCAGGTGGTCATCTCCACGGGGAAGCTCACGAGCATGAAGGCCCTTCCCGCGAGGGCAGGGTTGAAGGGGTTGGTGCCGAGACCACCGAAGGCCATCTTGGCGATCCCCACGGCGAAGATCGCCCCTGCAGCCACCTGCCAGAGCGGGATGCTGGAGGGGAGGTTGAAGGCGAGCAGGAGTCCTGCCACCACCGCGGAGAGGTCGTGTATGCGTGAAGGTCGTTTGAGCAGGATTCTCTGAATGAACCACTCGGTGAACACCGCCGTGCCCACGGCTACGAGCTCCACGAGGAGGGCCCTGATCCCGAAGAAGTAGATACTCGCGATGAGGGCGGGAAAGAGGGCGAGAATGACGATGAGCATCACCGTCTGGATCCGAAAAGGCGCCTTCGCGTGTGGCGAGAGGGAAACCACGAGTTTCTGTTCCATCATCATGCACTCCTCTTCTTTCTGAGCATCATCACCGTGGTCTTGCCGTAGCGGATGTAGTCGAGCAACGGCCTCGATGCCGGACAGATGTAGGCGCAGGATCCGCACTCCACGCAGTCGACGATCCCCCGTGCCTCGGCCTCTTCCCAGCGTTCCCGTGCCGAGAGGCGCTCGAGCAGGTAGGGCTCGAGACCCATGGGACAGGCCTGTACGCACTTCGCGCACCGGATGCACGGCTCCACGGAGCGCGGCCCGACATCCTTCCTCGGGAGTACGAGGATCCCGGAGGTGGTCTTGGTCACCGGCACCTCGAGGTTGGGGAGCGCCTTCCCCATCATGGGGCCGCCTGCCACGACCTTTCCCGCATCCTCGGGGAGGCCGCCTGCCTGGTCGAGCACCCACTCCACCTGGGTCCCCACCCGTACGAGGAAGTTGCCCGGCCGGGAAATGTCGTTCCCGGTCACCGTGACCACACGTTCCACGAGCGGCATCTGCTTCTGGACAGCCCGGTATACGGCGTGGGCCGTTCCTACGTTGCTCACCACGCACCCCACATCCAGGGGAAGCTTCCCGGAGGGCACCTCCCTCCCGGTGAGTGCCTTGATCAGCTGCTTTTCGGCGCCCTGCGGATACTTCACCTTGAGGGGCCGGACCTCCAGGCCCTCCCACTCCTTTACACGTTCCTTCATCACCCTGATGGCATCCGGCTTGTTGGCCTCTATCCCGATGAAGACCCTCGGTTCTCCCAGGGCTCTTCGGATGATCGCGATGCCCACGAGGATCTCGTCGGTCTTCTCGAGCATGAGCCTGTGGTCGGCGGTGAGGTAGGGTTCGCACTCCACCCCGTTGATGATGAGGGTATCGATCGCCTTCCCCGGGGGGATCGAGAGCTTCACGTGGGTGGGGAAGCCCGCACCTCCCATCCCCACGATGCCGGCGTCCTTGATACGCTCGATGATCTCCTGCGGGGAGAGGTCACAGGTGGTCACGAGCTCGGGCGACCTGTCGATCCCTTCTTCCCACTCGTCGCCTTCCACCTGGATGAAGACCGCAGGCCTCCGATAACCGCTCAGGTCGGTGATCTCGTCCACCTTCAGCACCTTCCCGGAGACGCTCGAGTGTACGTGCGCCGAGATGAAGCCCTGTGCCTCCCCGATGCGGGTGCCGACCTTTACCCGGTCACCCCGTTTCACCAGAGGATGGGCCGGGGCGCCCAGGTGCTGCCCCAGGGGGATCACCACCTGCTCGGGCAAGGGGAGGTGTTCGATGGGAAGGTGGGCCGTCTGTTTGTGTTCATGGGGGTGGATCCCCCCTTTCGGAAACGTTGCGTACTTCACGGCAGCTCCCTTTGACCAGAGGTTGTGGGTGCACCCCTGTGCACCCGCTTTCCGCGCATTGTGCTAGGAGTCCTGGAGGGCCTCCTGTTTCTTCTTGAGCGCCGGCGGGGTGAAGGTGGCGGCGATGGCCCCTGTAGGACATTCGGCCACACACTTTCCGCAGGCGATGCACTTCACGGGGTCGATGTAGGCGAGGTTGTGCTCGAGCGTGATCGCCTGGGTCACCGTCTCGCACACCTTCACACACTTCCCGCACCCGATGCAGGCGACCGCACAGTTCTTCCGTGCGAGGGCTCCCTTCTCCGTGTTCCGGCAGTTGATCCAGACCCGTCTTCCACGCTTGCCTCTCGGCGTGAGCTCGAAGAGGTTTCGGGGGCACACCTCCACACACACGCCGCAGGCCGTACACTTCTCCTCGTCCACCACCGGAAGGCCGGTGACGGGATCCATGCTGATGGCATCGAAGGGACACGCCTCTGCACAGTCCCCGTAGTGGAGGCAGCCGTACGGACAGCCTCCTTCGCCCATGGACGCCATGTGGGCGATCCTGCAGGTACGTGTCCCCTCGTAGATGAACTTGGGAGGGGCCGCCTCGCATGAGCCCCCACAGCGCAACACCGCCACCGGGATATCCTTTCCTCCGAGCTCCACGCCCAGGAAGGCGCCGATGCGCGTCATGGTCTCCTCTCCACCGGGGGGGCAGAAGAGCCCCGAGGTGTCTCCCCGGTCGGCGCCTTCCACGAGGGCCTGGGCAAGGCCTGCACACCCGGGGAAACCGCAGGCCCCGCAGTTGATGCCCGGAAGCAGCTCGGTCACCGCAGCCACGCGCGGGTCCTCCTCCACGGCGAACCTCCGTGAGGCCCAGTAGAGGATCAGTGCGAACACAGCGGCCATCACCACGAGCGTGGCGACAGAAGCGACGATGATACTCACGGCATGCTCCTCATCGTGTGGTATGAGAGATGCGTTCCACCCTCACGCTGAAACTTCGCTCGAGGTTCCTGCGGAAGAGGGCGAGGCTCCCGTAGTAGAGAGCCACGGTCCCCAGTCCCACAAGCGCGGAGACCACCTCGGTTGCCCCCAGAGCCAAGGACACGAAGATCCCTCCCAAAAGGAGGAGGGCAGGGAGGGCGAGGCCCAGAAGGACGGCCTTCCAGCCCAGACGCTCCTCTATGACCAGGCGGACCCGCTCGCCGGGCTCCACCGGCTCCTCCGTCGTGACGAGGAGTTCCTGCTCCTGCGAATCTCCCAGGGTGCAGGCGCCTCGTGCCGCACAGTGGGAACAGAGGGTGGAGCGTTGCATGACGATGCGGACGCGGTTCTCTTCGCGAGCGACCACCACACCGTCGTGTGAAATGTTCTGCACAGTGGCCATAGCGGCTCCTTTTCTCGTATACTCTTATACTCTATACTCTCCTTTTTGGGCCGCGTCTGTCAAGAAAGACATCCAAGAAGCCATCGTTATTCCCAGATCGACACTCGTGAAGGGCTCTCCCGAACCTGTATCACGAAGGTGAGAGTGCAGAAAGGGGTATATGAATAATCATTTATCTATAAAGATTGAAGATTTTCATATTCCGTTCGACTTGCGATACCTGTTTCACCCTACTATAGTCTCTTATTAGAGAAGTCTCTTATTAGAGAAGCGCATGAGGAGGATCTATGGAACCTGTCGATCGCATGAGAGAGCTCCTCTCGTTCATCTATGGACCTGACACGGGACGTGACACCTATGAGCACCTTCGCGCCCTTCTCGAGAGGTGGAGGAGCCGTCTTCCCGCTCCTGACGAGGAGTATGTCTCCGGCCGCCTTCCGCTCGATCACACCGATGCAGTCCTCATCACGTATGGCGATCAGTTCAGAAGAGAAGGGGAAGCCCCCCTCGCTACCCTCGGAGAGTTCCTTCGAGAGTACCTCTCCGGCACGATGAAGGGAGTCCACATCCTCCCCTTCTTCCACTATTCCTCGGACGACGGATTTTCGGTGATCGACTACCGCACGGTGAACCCCGAGTGGGGTACCTGGGAGGAGGTTCGCCGCATAAGCGGAGAGTTCCGGCTCATGGTGGACCTCGTACTCAACCACTGTTCTGCCAAGAGCGAGTGGTTCAGGCGCTTCCTCCAGGGCGATCCTGCGTACGAGGACTTCTTCATCACCGTGGAGCCCGGCACCGATCTCTCAGGGGTCTTCAGACCCCGTGCCCTTCCCCTTGTTCACGAGTTCGAGAGTCCGAAGGGGCCGGTACTGGTGTGGACCACCTTCAGCCGGGATCAGGTCGACCTCAACTATGCGAACCCGCGGGTCCTCCTCGAGATGATCGACATCTTCCTCTTCTATGTCTCTCAGGGTGCCCAGATCATCCGCCTGGATGCTATCGCCTATCTCTGGAAGGAGCTCGGCACCCCCTGTATCCACCACCCCAAGACCCACGCCGTGGTGAAGCTCTTCAGGGCGATCTGTGAGGAGGTGTGCCCCTGGGTCCTCATCATCACCGAGACCAATGTCCCCCACGAGGAGAACATCTCCTACTTCGGGGACATGGACGAGGCCCATCTCGTGTATCAGTTCGCCCTCCCTCCCCTCGTCCTGGATGCCTTTCTCAGGAAGGATGTCTCCTACCTCAGGGAGTGGGCCCGCACCATCGACACCTACGGCGGAAAGGTGAGCTACTTCAACTTCCTCGCCTCGCACGACGGCATAGGGGTGCTCCCCGCCCGGGGGATACTCCCTGACGAGCACATCGACTCGATGATCGAGGCGGTGAAGGATAGAGGCGGCCTCATCTCCTACAAGAGCACACCCGAGGGCGAGGTGCCCTACGAGCTCAACATCAACTACCTGAGCGCCATAAGCGAGGCACATCTCGACCGCCCCACCAGGGCCCGGAAGTTCCTCGCGAGTCAGGCCGTGATGCTCTCCCTGGTGGGGATGCCCGGTATCTATGTCCACAGCCTCCTGGGGTCGGAGAATTGGCGTGAGGGTGTGGAGAAGACCGGGATGAACCGCACCATCAACCGACAGAAGTGTTCCTACGATGAGATACTCCGCGAGCTCGAGGATCCCGAGAGCCTCAGGAGCATGGTCTTCAAAGGCTACCTCGATATGCTCGCCGCCCGACGGAAGAGTCGCGCCTTTGATCCCAGGGGGACGCAGGAGGTGCTGGATGCCCCCGAAACCGTGCTTGCCCTCATGAGGAGGAGCCATGACGCAACAGAGGAGGTGCTTTGCCTCATCAATGTGAGCCACGTCGAGCAGGAGTGCGTCTTCCCTTCGTCGATATTTGCGAGCTCACCGGAGGTGCACCTGTTCACCGAGCTCACAAGCGGGGATACCCTCGTCCCCTACCGAGAGGACGAGGACCGCTTCTCCATCTCGCTCGGCGGCTACGAGGTCCTCTGGCTCACACCCTATCGGGACAGGGACTGATGTTGCTGTACCCGAAGTGGCTCACCAGGATCGAGATGAGCTTAGTCTTGAGCACGCTGTAGGAGTAGTACTGACGCGCGAGTTCGTAGTTGTGCTCCACCCATTCCTGTATCACGTCGGGCCTCTTGAGCAGTGCCCGAGCGGTGTCGATGAGGTCGGTGGTGATGAACTCGTCCATCTCGAGGCACTTGAACCCCTTGGGCCGTATGTCGTGACTGTAGACTGAGTAGTTATTTACGAGGATGGGTTTTTTAAAGTAGATGGCCTCGAGGAAGGCGTTGCCGAAACCCTCGTAGATGGAAGGATAGGTGACCAGATCCGCGTGGGGATAGACGTCGTAGAGTGAGTAGATCTTCCTGCCGTCGGGGGTGTAGCCGCGCTCCTCCCCTATGATGTCGCTCACGAAGAGCGCGTTCACGCCCAGGAGCTGGGCATATTCCCTCACCCGCTGTTCGTACTCGTGGCCTTCGTCCCCTGAGGCGTGGGAGATCACAAGTTTTGCAGGCAGGCCGAGCCGGGCGGTGAACTCTATCGCGTGCTCGATCCCCTTGCGCTGCACCACCCGCGTGGGCTGGAGGATGAAGAGCTCGTCCTCGCGTATGCCAAGGGCCTCCCGCACGTCCTGCGCCCACTCATCGAGAGGCGGGGGAGGGGCTTCGAACTCCATCACGTTGGGGATGAGGGTGGAGGAGATGCCGGTGCGGAGGGCGAGCTGGTTTTGGGCCGAGCTGTTGATGACCACGTGGTGGACGCTCGGGAGGTGGGGGGGATAGGCCCAGTTGATGTAGTCCCACACGCAGTTGGTGAGGAACCGCTTGCGTTCCCAGTAGAAGTCGTGGTGGTGGGCGAGCACCTTGAACCCCGTCTCGGCGATGAACTCCGTGAGGGCGAGGGCGAGGGGGATGTTGAGGGGTATGGCGAGCACGTTCTCGGGGATGAGGAGGTCGAGGGAGAACCTCCGTACGAACTCGTAGAGGTGATCCTTGAGCCTTTCCCTCCTCTCGTGGATTATCCGGCTGGTCTCCGGATCTCTCACCGGCTGGTAGAAACACCGGTAGTAGAGCATCTTCGCATCGGGGGTCTGGAAGTGTGCCTCGGGGACTTCGTACGAGCGGTCGGGGGGGGTGTCGAGCTGACCCGCCATGAAGAAGCACTCGAATCCCATGCGGGTGAGCACGTCGGCCCACTTTTTCGTCTCGAGTGAGACCCCGTCGGTGCCTGAGATCCTGAACGAGATGAATCCGATCCTCAGCGACATGGTTCCTCCTTCTATTCAGTATTGGATACCGGGGGGGTAAAGTCAAACGGTATCCCTTTTTCTTGACAGTAGCGCTTCGATTCCCTACGCTCTTTGTATACGGGCTTAAGGAGGTGACCCATGGAAGAACGTGTCCGTACGTACGGTCTCGGCGAGATGCTCGGTACGACGTTCCGGGTGACAGGCGAGTTGTGGCGACCCTTCCTGGTGGTATGGGTATGCCTCTGGGGCTTCACCGGGGTGTTCCTGGCGGGTACGGCGAGCGTCCTTCCCGGGATCATGAGGACTCTCGTCTTCATGGGCGAGGAGCTCTCCCAACACTATAATCGGGGACTCGACCTCATGCAGGCGGTCCTCGCCCGGTTCGGGAGGCTCTGGGTCTGGGAGCTGGTGTTGATGCTCGTTCAGTGGGTGGGTACACTCGTGGTGGGATTCCTCGCATGGGATCACGTCCACCGTGGTGAGGGAAACCTCCCGGGTGCGCTCGAGGGGGTGGTCAGAGCCTTGGGACGCCTCCTCCTCCAGTGGCTCGTCGTGGCCGGGTTGGTACTGCTCTCGCTCATCGGTCTCGGCGTCGTGGGGGCCGTGGGTGGTTTCCTCGCCTCTCTGCTCGATGGGAGGGTGGGGAGTGTGCTCATCACCGTGCTCATCGTCCTCCTCGTGGTGGCGTGGTACGTATTCCTCGTCTGGTTTTTGGTGGCGGTGAGCTTCGCGGCGTATGCCGTGATCTTCGAAGACAGGGGCGCGTGGGCCGGTATACGTCGGAGTCTCGAGCTCGTCTCAGGGTCGTGGTGGAGGGTCTTCGGGTATCTCCTCCTCTTCTGGTTGCTCGTGGGCTTCATGGGGCTTCTCCTGAGTTTCCTCGTACAGTCTCCCTTGAGCCTGAGTCTCTTCTCTCGGATCCTCCTCTCACCTGATCCGACGAACCTGGAGGACCTCGTCTCCAGGATGCTCTCCTTCTACAGCAGCCCCTGGGTGTGGGTGGGCGTCTGGGTGGTGGAAGGGATCCAGCTCATCGGCTCCCACATCCTCGCTCCTGTCTTCACCGCCCTCCTCTTCGTGGATCTCTCGGTGCGGAAGAACGCCCCGTCATCCGATGTCGTAGAACCTGAGGCAGGCGTGCCGCCCGAGGGGGGCGACGTGTGAGCGAGAGAGGGGCACCCCCTATCGGCACCTTCGAACGTCCCGGGCAGAGTCCGGTGTTGGGGGCCTTCATCCTCGTCTTCCTCACAGGGGGGCTGTACCTGGCGATAGGCGGGCTCGTGGGCGAGGTGGTGGGACTCTTCCTCTTCCTCGTGGGGAAGAGGGTGGAGAGTCCTTCCCTCCTGGACGAGGACTTTCTCTCTCTCCTCAGGGAGTTCTACAGAGCCGTGAAGGTCCCCTCCCTCGTCCTCACCCTCGTAGTGGAGTGGGGAGTCTTCGTTGGGCTCGCCTCCCTCCTCGTGCGTCGATGGTACACCCCTCATGTGTGGGAGTACGTCCTGAACGGAAAGGCCGATCTCGGAGTGACCGTGGGCGCCTTTCTCTGGGGGCCTCTCCTGGTCCCTCTCTCCTCGGTCCTGAGCTCGTGGAATCTCTTGCTCTTTCCCGGGCTCGAGGAATTGTTCGAGGCCTCGAGGGAACTCTACCGGGCCGGGAGTCCCCTCGAATGGGTGCTCGTCACGGTGAGCGTGGGGCTCACTCCCGCCTTTTGCGAGGAGTTCCTCTTCCGAGGGTTCTTCCAGCACACCCTCCAGCGAAGGATGCCTCTGTGGGCGTCGGTGCTCATCTCGGCGGGTGTGTTCTCCCTGTTCCACCGGAGTTTCCTCGGGGTGGTCTCCCTCTTCGCGGTGGGGCTTGCCCTCGGGCTCGTCTATGCGGCCACCGGCTCCATCCTCTCCTCGGGGGTGCTTCACTTCTCCTACAACATGACCATCGTCCTCCTTGAAAACGGCCTCCTGCCCTTGGGGGGGCCGATGTCCGGTAGAGATCCGTCGTTCGGGTTCCCGGCGGCCCTCCTCTCGGGGGTGTGTTCGGTGGGGATGGGGGCCTGGTTGTGGAGGAGGACCCGGAGGCGGTCCGCGGCGAAGGACCCGGAGCCCCCCGAAGGAGGTGTTACGACAGGGGAAGAGGGACGCTCCTCCGTGGGAGCGGACTGAATCGATCCTGCGCTCCGCTGGGGATCGTGCGCTCACGATCTCGCGGGGCTTCGGCTTCTCCGCTAGAGGTCCAGATCGATCTCCAGATGGCGGGCGAGAAGGATGGCAGCCTCGGCCGCCTTCAAGGGGAGGTACACCTCGGTGATGCTCTCGGTGTAGGACGAAGGTTCCGGGTTGATCTCTATGATGTGGGCGCCGGCCCGCTCGGCAATGTGGGGAATGGATGCAGCGGGATACACCACTCCGGCGGTCCCCACGACGAGGAGGCACTGGGCCCTGCGGGCTTCATCCACGCTTCTGGTGTAGGCCTCGGCAGGGATCGCCTCGCCGAAGAAGACGAAGTCCGGTTTGATGAGACCGCCGCACGAACAGGTGGGGGGTGCCTCCATCCCGAGTACTTCCCGGGCTGTGTACCGCCTCCTGCAGAGGGTGCAGACCGCCTCCCGGGTGTTGCCGTGGTATTCTATCACATTGCGGGATCCGGCCCGGTGGTGGAGGTTGTCGATGTTCATGGTGATCACCGCATGGAGCAGTCCTTGTGCCTCCATGCGGGCGAGGAGGAGGTGGGCCGGATTGGGCTCCGGTGGATGGTCCGCCGAGAAGAACATCTCCCGTATGGCCGCCCAGCTCTCCTTCGGATGGCGGAAGAAGAAGTCTATCTCCAGTACCCTCGGGTCGTAACGTGACCAGAGTCCGTCGGGGCCTCTGAACGTAGGCACGCCGCTCTCGTGTGAGATGCCGGCACCGGTGAAGGCCACGGTGTAGGAGGATGCCTTGATCAAGGCTACCGCTCGTTCGAGGAGGGTCTCAGTCATGTCCCGATCCATGGCTCACCTCTTCCCGGGAAGGGATCACCACCCGCTCGAGGAAGTCCTCGATATGGCGGGCTACGGTATGGGGCGCTTCCATGTGCGGCATGTGTCCCATATGTGGTATGGAATAAAAATAGCAGAGGCCGAGGCGTCTCGTAAACTCCGGGGCATGGTGGATCCGCATCACCCTATCGTCCCGTCCCCACAGGAGGAGCACCGGCTGCGTGATCCTGGGGAGGACGTCCTCGAGGTATCCGTCGTGGATGAGGTGTTTGGTGACCAGTTTGAGGGCTTCGTTTCCCCCCTGCTCGAAGAGCGAGGAGAGGACGTACTCGAGGTAGTCCTCGGGGACCGCCTCGGGAGAGGTGAAGGCGTTCTGCTTGATGCTCGTGCGGGCGATCGCAGGGCTGTTGAAGGAAAAGCCCAGGTCCACGAGGGGGCCGAGTCTCGTGAGGAGGAAGAGGAAGTTGTCGTCCTGGACCGCGAAGCCGTAGGGCCCTATGAGCACGAGGGCGGGGATGCGATCGGGTGCCGAGGCGGCCAGATGTGAGGCGAGCCTCCCTCCCAGGGAGTGGCCTATCACGAGGTAGCGGGGGATGTCGAGGCGTTCCATGAGTTCGATGAAGAGTGGGGTGTAGGAAGAGACCCGGTAGAACGAGGGGTCGGTGGGTTTGGAGGAGTAGCCGGAGCCCGGCCAGTCGGGGGCGATGATCCGGTGTTCACGGAGCTCGGCGGCAAGGGGGATGGCTTCGTACCCGCTCCCGTTGTACCCGTGGATGAAGAGGAGGGGGAGTCCTTTCGCGGTGGGGTTGAGGTCGAAGTAGGAGATGGTCAACTCCCCCACCTGTATGAAGTGTTGATCCGGGTGTACTGGTGTGGGATGTGTGGACACGGCAGGACCTCCTCTGCAGGAGAGTAGGGCGATGAGCACAAGCATCGCCGGAACGAGGCGGAACGCGGGGTTGCAACGATTCCTCATTGCACCAGGTATGCTCTCCGTGTTATAAGCATTACACTGTGAGTATACTGAAAAGGAGCGCGTCCGTGGGATTTTTCGAGGCACTTTCCGAGCGGGCAAGGCAAAAACGATCCCTCCTCTGTGTGGGGCTCGATCCTCGTCTTCCGGAGGGAACGCAGGACCCCTACGAGGCCATCATGAGGGAGAATCGCCGCATCGTGGAGGCGACTGCCCCCTATGCAGTGGCCTACAAGCCGAACAGTGCCTTCTACGAGGCGTGGGGGACTGAGGGGATGCGGGCGCTCAAGGATACGGTGGAACTCATCCACGAGCGGACCAGTGCCCTGGTGGTGCTGGATGTGAAGCGTGGCGACATCGGTGCCACGGCCGAGGCGTACGCGCGTGCGGCCTTCGAGTGGCTGGGGGTGGATGCGGTGACCCTCGCGCCCTACATGGGTGAGGATGCGGCACGTCCGTTCCTCGCCTATGAGGGGAAGGGGGTGTTCGTGCTCTGCCGGACGAGCAACCCTTCCGCCGGGCGGTTCCAGGAACTGGAGGTGACGGGAGAGCCGCTCTTCCTCAGGGTGGCCGAGGAGGCGGTGCGGTGGGATGGGGAGGTGGGGCTCGTGGTGGCGGGGAACAACCCGGAGGCCCTTTCCCTCCTGCGTGAACGGCACCCGGATGTCTGGTTCCTCGCCCCGGGGGTGGGGGCGCAGGGGGGGAGTGCGGGGGATGCGGTGCGGGCGGGGATGGATGCGGAGGGGTTGGGGGTGCTGGTGGTGGTGGCGCGGGGGATCGCCCGGGCCGAGGATCCGGGAGAAGCGGCGAAGGGGGTGGTGGAGGAGATACGGGGTGCGCAGGCGGCGGGTCGTGGGCGGATGGGTGAGGGGCTGAAGGAGCGGGTGCTGAAGGGGCTGGTTGAGGCCGGGTGCTTCAAGGTGGGCGACTTCGTCCTCAAGTCGGGGAAGCGGTCTCCGTTCTATGTGGATCTCCGCCGTGTCCCCTCGTTCCCCGAGCTCTTCCCCAAGGTGATCAGCGCCTACGCCTCGCTCGCACGAAGGCTCGAATTCGAGCGTATCGCAGGGATCCCCACGGCCGGGCTTCCCATCGCCGCGGGGCTCGCGCTCCATCTGGGGAAGCCACTCATCTATCCGAGGCTCGACGCCAAAGGCTACGGAACGGGCAACAGGGTGGAAGGAGAGTGGCGTCCCGGTGAGCGTGTCCTTCTGGTGGACGATCTCATCACCACGGGAGGATCGAAGATCGAGGCGGCCACGGTACTCCGGGATGCGGGCCTTGTGGTTGAAGACCTCGTGGTGCTCCTGGAACGCGGGGCGCGGGGACACAAGGAGATGGAAGAGGCCGGCATCCGCCTCCACGCCTATGCCCACATCCGCGAGTTTCTCCCGGTGTGCAGGGCCATGGGGCTCATCACCGAAGGGGAAGAGGAGAGGATGCGCGCCTTCGTAGAGGAGACCTGATGGACGAGATGTGGAAGGCCTTGATCACGTTCCTTTCGAAGCCGCTGAGCATCGGGGGACTCGACTTCCCCTTCACTGTAGGAGACGTGGTCCTTTCCTTCCTCCTCCCTTTGGTTGGTGCGGTGCTCCTCTACAGGGTACTCACCCTCGTCTTTGCCGGGCTTCTCCAGAGGAGCAGCTTCAAGGAGGAGACGAAGACGCGTATCCTCCGCTGGACTCGGCGGTCGCTCCGGGTGGTCTTCGGACTGCTCGCCTTCTTCCTCCTCTTCGGTCTCTTCGGTACGAGGCTCGGTGAGTACTTGGGGAAGATCTACGAGGTACTCAATGAGCCCCTCTACAGTACGGGGGACACCCGCATTTCGCTCATCACCCTGATCCTCCTCATCCCCGTGTTCTATGCAGCTTCGGTGAGCGGCAACCTGGTGCGCCGGTTGCTCGAGCACTCCATCCTTCAACGCGTGAAGGGGATGGACCCCTCGCGGCGATTCACGCTGGTGAACCTGGCCCGTTACCTCACGATCGTGCTCACTTCTCTCATAGGGCTCTCGTTCATAGGGATCAACCTTTCCTCGCTGATGGTACTTCTCGGGGTGCTCGGCCTTGGAATCGGATTCGGGCTCCAGTCGGTGGTGGCCAACTTCTTCGCAGGGCTCATCATCATCTCCACCCGGCCCATCAAAGAGGGGGATCGGATCCTGGTGGGTGACATAGAGGGCACTGTACACGAGATACGCATGCTCACCACGGTGGTGAACACCCTCTTCAACGAGAGCATCATCCTCCCCAACTCCAAGATCGTCCAGGAGGCGGTCTACAACTTCTCGCACTACGATCGAAGGGTGGTCCTGCGGAACCCTGTGCAGGTCTCGTACAAGAGCGACGTGCGGTTGGTGGAGAAGGTGCTCATCGAGGTGGGGGAACGCTGTCCCTACAGGGTGAAGTCCAGGCCGCCGGTGGTCTATCTCAACTCGTTCGACGATTCCGGCATTACCTTCACTCTCTACACCTGGATCTCGAACGTCGACGAAAAGTACCCTGCCAGAAGCTGGATCAACTTCGCGATCTGGGAGGCCTTCAAGGCCCATGGGATCGAGATCCCCTATCCGCAGAGGGATGTCTACATCAGATACATTGCGTCTTCCAGTCTCAAAGAATAGAGAGAAGAAAGAGAAGATGTGAGTTTTTTTGACTTCCTTCCTCCTGTGTTCTATACTGTGTCATAGAAACATTACTGTTTTGGGGGGTTCTATGAAGTATGTACCACTCACTTCCTCCGAGGCATTGGAAGGGGGGAAGGCAGCACTCTGTTACACCACAGTAGAGGTGTCTCAGGATGAGCTCACACAAGTCTCCAAGAAGTATGGTATTCCTCTCTTCGGGTGTACCTCTTTTCAGGGGGTCTTTACGCCTGAAGGCTTTCTCCGGGGAGCACATTCCCTTCTCTGGGAGAAGGGAGATGAGGTGAAGGTGGTGCCATACTTGGTAGAGTGCGGACCAGATGATGCGAGAATGAAGGTGCGGGAAGGGGTAGAGCGGATGTTGAGTGAAGTGAGTAAGCCTGATCTCATCCTTATGCACGCTACTCCAGGATTTGAGGAGAGGGTGATAGAAGGGGTCGAGGATGTACTGGGGACTGGCGTCCCGATCTATGGGGGGAGTGCTGCTGATGATGATGTGTCAGGAAAGTGGAGAGTGTTCTTGAATGACGTCTCAACCCAGAGCGGGGCCCTTCTTGTGGCGATGAAGCATGAGAAGGGTGAAATCTACGGTGGCTTTCTTGGGGGGTACTTCCCTTCAGACAAGAGGGGAAGGGTTACAAGATGTGAAGGTCGGGTGATCTATGAGATCGATGGAAGGCCTGCTGCCGAGGTCTATAATGAGTGGACAGGGGGGGCCATTGGCGAGTACCTGGAGAAGGGGGGTGTCGTGTTGGGCGCTACCACGCTCCGGCCGTTAGGAAGGGTGATTGGGGATTTTAAAGGAATTCCTCAGTACCTCCTCTCCCATCCCCACATGGTATTTGAAGGGTCCCGGGCTCTCTCCTGTTTCACTGAATTTCAAGAAGGGGATGAGGTGGTCCTTATGGAGGGATTTAAAACAGCTCTGATAGACAGGACCTCACACGTGTATGAGCGAGCTGTCTCCTTTCATCGAAGGAAGGGCACTCCTCGGGGAGGAATTCTTATCTACTGTGGTGGCTGTGTGGGGGCTGTGTTGGATAGTGTGCAGGAGATCAATCAGAAATATCGAGAGAGCATCGGGGAGGGAGTACCTTTCATAGGGGCTGCTACCTTTGGGGAGGAAGGATGTATGTATACTAAGGAAGGAGTGGATAATCGACATGGAAATCTCATGACAGACACCATTGTGATAATGTAAAAAGTATCTCCTGGTGATAAAGAGGGAGAAGCGCGCCTTAGAGGGTGCGCTTCTTTTTATTTTCAGATCGAAAAATCCTGGCCCTCGACGATGGCCTCGTACATCCCCTTCTTGGCCTTGTCGATGAGGTCCTTGAGGGTGATGGAGGCGAAGTACTGCCGGAGGTGGGAGGCGGTCTCTTTCCAGACTTCGTAGAGCAGGCAGCGTTCGGCTTTCTCACAGAGCTCGGTCCCGGACTTGCCTTCTTCCTCGGTGCAGGGGGTGATGCCGAGGCCTTCGTCCACTGCATCGAAGATGTCCTTGATGGTGATGCTCTCGAGAGGTCGCGAGATCAAGAATCCTCCTCCCGGTCCCCTCACCGAATCGATGATGCCCGCCTTGCGCAGTTTGAAGAAGATCTGTTCGAGGAACTCCGGAGAGATGCTCTCCTCTTCCGCGATCTTCTTGATGGGTATGGGCTTGGATTCCGTGCTCAGGGCGAGGTTCACCATCGCCCTGATGGCGTATCGACCTTTTGTGGTGATTCTCATCGGTACAACCCCGTGCTCAGGTATGGTATCCCGCTGTCCGGGAATATGATGACCACCTGCGCGCCTTTGATGTCCGCAGATGAGAGATATGCGAGTGCGCCCATGAGCGCGGCCCCGGAGGAGATGCCCACCAGGAGGCCTTCCACGCGGGCGATGCGTTTCGCCCCTTCCTTCGCCTCCTCGCTCGACACGGTGACCACCTGGTCCACCACCTTGAGATCAAGGGTCTTGGGGACGAAGCCCGCTCCGATTCCGGAGATGCCGTGTCTTCCCGGTTCTCCGCCGTGTATCACGGCGGACTCGGCGGGTTCCACTCCGATCACACGGCACTCGGGTTTCTTTTTCTTGAGGAAGCGCCCCGCTCCGGTGATGGTGCCGCCTGTACCGATGCCGGCCACCAGGATGTCCACCTGCCCTTCGGTGTCGTACCAGATCTCGGGACCGGTGGTCTGGTAGTGGGCTTCCGGATTGCCGGGGTTGATGAACTGGCTGAGCATGTAGCTGTCGGGGATCTCCTGTACGAGCTCCTCGGCCCGCTCGATGGCCCCCCGCATCCCTTGCTCGGCGGGGGTGAGTTCGAGATGGGCGCCGAGGGCTGCGAGCATGTGGCGCCGTTCCACCGGGGCGGTGTCGGGCATCACGAGTATGACCCGGTAGCCTCGGGCCGCTCCGAAGGCTGCGAGGCTCACCCCGGTGTTTCCGCTCGTGGGTTCGATGATGGTGTCGCCCGGTTTGATCCTGCCCGAGGAGGCGGCCTGGCCGAGGATATGGGCCACCATCCGGTCCTTCACCGAACCGGTGGGGTTGTACCACTCGAGCTTCGCAAGGAGGGTGTTGCCTTCTTCTTCGGAGATCCGGCTGAGCCGATAGAGGGGGGTGTTGCCGGTGAGGGCCGTGATGTCCTCGATGAGGTTCCGTCGTGCTCTTCTTCTCCGAGTGCTGCCTGCAGGCACCGCCGCTCCTTCCTGGGTCAGGTGTTCACGCGCTCCACGTACTCGCCGGTCTCCGTGTTGACGAGGATCTTCTCACCTTCTTTGATGAAGATGGGCACCTTCACCTGGAGTCCGGTCTCACAGGTGACGGTCTTGGTGACGTTGCTCACCGTGTCTCCCCGCAGGGCCTCGGGGGCCTCGGTGACCACCAGGACCATCTTCGGAGGGAGCTTCACGTCGAGGGGGGCGCCGTTCCAGAAGACGAGGTCGTACACCTCGCCCTCCTTGAGGTAGTGTCCCTTCTCTTCGTGTCCTTCCATGGGGATCTCGAACTGCTCGTAGGTCTCGTTGTCCATGAAGTGGAAGGATGTGCCGTCGCTGTAGAGGTACTGGGCGCGTCGTTCCTCGATGTTGGCCTCTTCCACCGAGTCATTCGTCTTGATGGTCTCTCTGAGCACGAGTCCGGACTTCACGTGCTTGAGTTTGAGCCGCACGAATGCGGATCCTTTGCCGGGATTGACGAACTCCCGCTCGGCCACGAAGTAGGGCTCTCCTTTGTACAGGAGATACATGCCTTTGTCGATGCTTCCTGCCTTGATCATATCCTTCAGCTTCTCCGTTCGATAATCATTAAGTTTTTAGTCCACTATTGCTTCTATATTATCAGACAATGGAAAAAAGATCACCCCCCTTATGTCCTTCTCGCCGGTGATGTACATGAGGAGTCTGTCCACGCCGAGGGCCACGCCGCTCGTGGGGTGGGGGATCCGTGTACACGTGGCGGGGAAGTCGGGGGGAGGGGGCGGCGTGGGGGTGCCTCGCCTCGTGAGTTCGCCTTCCATGAAGTGTTCCACCCGGTCGGGGTCGGTCTCCTCGGTATAGCAGTTGGCGAGCTCCATCCCTCCTGCGTAGAGTTCCCAGCGTTCGCGCCAGGGTGTGTCGGGGATGGGGCGCGCGAGGGTGGGGACGAGGGTGGGGTAGTGGGTGAGGACGAGGGGGCGGTCGACGGGGAGGTGGGGTTCCACGAAGGTGAGGAAGATGCGGTGGAAGAGGTCCTCGGCGCTCTCGTGGGGGGAGACATCCAGGCCGAGCCGCGTGGCGTGGGAGGCGAGGGCCTCGAGGGTGTGGTGCGCCTCGAGGGAGAAGCCTGCGTAGCGGGTGAAGGCTTCCTCCATGGTGAGGCGGTGGAAGGGGGGGGAGAGGTGGGGGGCGTCGAGGGAGTGGGCGAGTGTGGCGAAGAGCTCCTCGGTGAGGGAGATCTGGTCGTCAGCGGTTGAGTCGGTGGTGTACCACTCAAGCATGGTGAACTCGGGGCTGTGCCGGGGGGAGGGGGGTTCGGCGTCCCGGAAGACGTGGGAGATCTGGAAGATGTCGCCGTATCCCTGGGCGAGGAGGTGCTTCATCCAGAGTTCGGGGGAGGGGAGGAGGGAGAGGGTACGGGGAGTGCCGTGGAGAGGGTGGTGGGTGGTGGTGAAGGGGCGGATGTGGGCCTCGGGGATGAGGTAAGGGGCGAGGTGAGGGGTGTCCACTTCGAGGTGGTCGTGTGCGCGGAAGAAGGCGCGCAGCTCGGAGAGGAGGCGGGCGCGGATACGGGCGATGTGGAGAGAGCGCATGGGGGTGTTGTAGCACAGGGGAGTGGGGGAGGTGAAGGGGTGAGGGTGCGGAGGTCTCGTTCCGGTGGGGTGAGGCATGTATACTGTGTTGACAGGTCGGAAGGTGATCGTATAGGAATGGTATCGGCGGGAGAGTGAGTATGTATCTTGTGCTCGGCGCGATGAACGAGGAGATCGCCGCATACCGGGACGTCTTTCAGGTGATCTCCGAAGAGGACTGGAACGGGTTCCCCAGCTACCGGATGCGTTACCGGTCCCTCGATCTCGTGGTGGCGAAGAGCGGGGTCGGCAAGGTCCTCGCCGCCATGGTGTGCCAGCACCTGCTCGAGGTATATACCCCGCAGGCGGTGATCTTCACCGGCATAGGGGGAGCCCTCAACCCCTCCTACGACATAGGGGATCTCGTGGTCTCTCGTGACTGCATGCAGCACGATCTCGACGCCACGGCCCTGGGGATACCTCGGGGTAAGGTCCCGTTCACCTCTTACCACGTGCTGGAGGCAGACCCCTGTCTGCGTGCCTTCATGCAGGGGTTCGCGCCCTCGTGGGGAAGGGTGTGGGAAGGGAGGGTCCTCACCGGGGATCAGTTCGTGGCAGGGGCGCAGAGGGGGCGGATGGCCTACCTCATCGAGGAGCTCGAAGGGGATGTGGTGGAGATGGAGGGCGCGAGCGTAGGGCTGGTGTGTACGGTGAACCGCACCCCCTTCCTCCTCCTCAGGATCATCTCCGACAGGGCGGACGGCAATGCCCCTTCGGACTTCTCGGCCTTCCTCGGCCGCGCTTCTTCCCATCTTGCGGAGGCCCTCGTCTTTCTCCTCGATAGACTCGGGGAGAGAGGGGAATGAGGTGGTGTCTCTGGGATTGGGGAACGAGGGGCCCCAAGGATCCTAGTGGCGAAGAGTGTGGCCTACGGTCGCCCCATCTGGTTTCCCCCTGGAAATCTCTTGTACTGTAAAAGAATAACGATTTTTTATTGAATAGATTCGTTTTTTCGGGTAATATGGGGAAAAGCGTACCAGGAGGACGTGGGCATGTCTGATATCCGGGAGCTCCATAGAGAGGAATATGGAGTCCTCCCAGAGATAGCGGTCTCGGCTCCCGGTGTGGTGAGTCTCCTCGGTGAACATACCGAGGAACACGAGGGCCGGGCCATCCAGTTCGCCGCCTCCCACCGGGTGGATGTGGCTATCTCGAGGAGAAAGGACTCCTCCCTCAGGTTCTACTCCGCCTCCCTCCGAGAGAGGAAGAAGACGAGCATACCCAACCTCAAATATCGAAAAGAGGACCGGTGGGCGAACTATCTCAAGGGCTTCTATGCGCAGCTTCTGGACTGGGGGGCTCCCCCGCACGGCCTCGAGGTGACCATCTATTCCACGGTGAAACCCCAGATCGGTCTGGCTTCCTCGAGCGCCATGGAACTGGCCTTTGCGGTGGCTCTCGCGACCTTGAGCGGGGTGCACATCTCCGAGGCGCAGCTCATCGATCTCATCCAGGCGGGAGAGGAGGAGTATCTCGGCACCGTGCCCAGACGCGTGGATTTCCTCACCATGTTCCACGCGAAGAGGGATCATGTGGTGATGGTGGATACCCGAACCTGGGAGACCGAGGTGCTGCCTTTGGGCTTCCCGGGGACGACGTTTCTCCTGACGGATGCGAATGTGCCCGAGCATATCCTCACCGAGGAGTACGGGGGAATGGACGAGGAGTTCGAAGAGTTTCTCACAGACTTCCTCCGGGAACAGGGGCGTCGCTCCCTCCGCGACTTTTCGGTGGAGGAGCTCAGATCTTCCATGGGTCGCATCCCCGAGCACGTGAGGCGGAAGGCCCTCCACGTGGTGGAGGAGTTCCTCAGGGTGGAGGAGGCCCGGCATGCGCTTCAGAGGAGAGACAAGGTGCTCTTCGGGAGGGTGCTCTCCCGCTCGCACGAGAGCCTCAGGGACAACTATGAGGTCTCCTGCCCGGAGTTCGACTGGATCGCCAAACGCTGTTTCGAGGTGCCCGATGTATACGGTTCGCGACTCGTGGGGACGGGGCTCCGTGGGTGCATCGTGACGTTCCTGGAGGAGCGGGCCGTCTCCCTCTATCGGGAGAGGGTGGAAGAGTACGAACGGATCTTCGGTTTCACGGCCGACGTGTATGAGTGCAGACCCTCCGATGGCGTAGAGGTGATCTCCTGATGCGGGTACTCCTCACGAACGACGACGGGATCGAGAGCCCGGGGTTGTGGGCCCTCCATGAGGCCCTGAAGGATCGTTATGAAGTGGTGGTGATGGCCCCTGAGCAGGAGATGAGCGGCACATCCCAGACCATCACCCTCAGGACACCCATCCGGGTGAGGGAACGCGCCCCCGGGATATACACGTGTGGGGGGTTTCCGGCCGACTGCGTGGTGGTCGCCTGCATGAGCCCTGAGACCAGGCCGGATGTGGTGGTCTCCGGCATCAACCCCGGCCCGAACCTTGGAACCGACATCCTCTACTCGGGAACCGCGGCCGCCGCCCGCCAGGCCGCCCTCATGGACCTCCCGGCACTCGCGGTCTCTCTTGCGGACGCTCCGCCCTATGCGTTCGAGCCGCTCGCGCTCTACATACGCGAGGCCCTGGAGCGCCTGGTCGATGCCTGGGAACCGGATCTCTTTTTCAATATCAACGCCCCCAACCTCCAGTCCCGGTCCCCCCGCGTGGTGGTCACCCGACCTGCACGGAGGGTATACTCGGACTCGGTGCAACGGTTCGAAGGACTGGACGGTTCCCGTTACTTCATCGTCTACGGTACCGCGGTGCACGTCTCGGAAGCCCCCGGCTGCGGTTTCGAAGAGGATATGCCGCTGGATTGCAGCGTGGTGGACGAGGGGGGGATTTCCATTTCCCCTGTTCTGGTGCATCCTGTATGTCACAGGAGCCTGATGTCCCTTCAGGCGCGATTGGGGGAGTGACGCATGGTGGAGAGCCCCTTCCAGCGTGGGAAACAGCTCTTTCAGGAAGGGAAGTACCAGGAAGCCCTCCAGGAGTTCCTCTCTTCCGATGGAACCGAGGGGTTGAGTCCCTCAGACCAGGCCTACTACATGGGACTCTGTTACGCCCGTCTGGGGGAGTACGAGGAGGCCCTCCTCTACCTGGAGCAGGTCCTCACCACCGATACGCATCCACTCAAGCGGTACCAGGTTCGTATGCTCATCGGATACATCTACTCACTTACCGAACGCTACAAGCTGGCCCAGCTCGAGTTCGAGCGGGTGGTCGAGGAGGGATTCGAGTCCGCCACGGTCTACAACGCCCTCGCTCATGTGCGGTACATGCTCGGTGAGTTGAGAGAGAGTCTCAGCGCCGCGGAAAAGGCGCTTTCCCTCGATCCGGACAACCCGAGTGCCCTCAATTCCATGGGCTACCTCCTCGCCGAACAGGGGGTGCGGCTCTCCCTCGCCCTCAAGTACTGCAGGAAGGCGGTCCAGAAGGCGCCCCGTAACCCCGCGTACCAGGACTCCCTCGCATGGGCGCTCTACAAGAACGGTCAGTTCGCGGAGGCGAGGAATGTGATCAGGGTGGCCCACGCCCTTGCTCCCGACTCTCCGACCATAAGGGAACACTACGAGATCATCGTGGGGGAGAGGCCATGAGGATGCGCTGGCTCGTCTTGTGGGTTGGGCTCGCCGGAGGTCTCCTCGCACAGGAGGTTTCCATCGAAGGCATCAGGGCCGAGGAGGAGTTCAGGTGGGGGGTGAGGGCCTTCCATCTCGGTTTCCTCCACGAGTCCATCCTCTCGTTTCAGAAGAGTCTCTCCTATCGCTCCGACCTCCTCCAGGCACATCTCTGGCTGGGGAGGGCCTACCTCAGGTCCGGTTTCTACGACGCAGCGCTCACAGAGTGGGAATACGTCCTCTCCCACGGTCATGCACCCCCGTACCTTCAGTACAAGTACGAAACCGTGAAGAGATGGGTGGGTGTGCTCCCTGAGGAAGACTACCGGATCTCGTTCGTGTCCGTGTTTCAGAAGGAGGGGAGGGAGGGGGAACGGATCCTCTTCCGGAACCCCGCGGGTGTTGACGTGGGACCCGACGGTTCGATATGGATCGCTGCCTTCGGGAGCAACGAGGTGGTACACCTCTCCCCCACCGGCAGGTTCGTAGAGAGCTTCAAAGGCGAGCTCGGGGGGTTCTCGGCCCCCTTCGATGTGAAGCTCTCTCCGGACGGGTTCCTCTATGTGTCGGAGTTCATGGCGGACAGGATCTCCGTGCTCGATCGGTACGGCCGAAGGGTGCGGAGCTTCGGCAAGAGGGGGATGGGCCCGGGTGCGCTTCTCGGCCCTCAGTACCTTGCGTTCGATGAACAGGGATATGTCTATGTCACCGAGTGGGGAAACCGGAGGGTGAGCAAGTTCACCCCCGAGGGGGAGTTCCTCTTCTCTTTCGGGACGGGAGGGAGCGACTTCTCCGGGCTCCAGGGGCCGAGAGGGATCGCCGTTCGAGGAGGTGAGGTGTATGTGGCCGATACCGCGCGGGGGAGCATCGTGGTCTTCGATACCGAGGGGAACTACCTGAGGGAGATGGGGAAGGGGCTCTTCCGTGAGGTGGAGACCCTGTACCCTTCGGATGGACGGTTCTTCCTCACGGCGGGCGATCGACTGCTCCTCTACGATCCGTCCACGGGGTCCCTCGCCCGGGTGGGTGAGCTCTCGGCCAGGCGTCTCATGGGTATGGCGCGGACCCCCAACGGAGATCTGGTGGTGAGCGACATTGATACCGATCAGGTGCATTTCATGGTGGAGGTGGCGGCGGTCTACGGCGGGCTCTATGTGGACGTGGAGCGGGTGGATGCGCGCGACTTCCCGCAGGTATTCGTGGACGTGGCCGTGCGCGATCGGGACGGGAGGCCTCTCGTGGGACTGGAGAACTCCAACTTCCTCCTCACCGAGGGGGGGAGAAACCCGGGAGAGGTCCGGCTGGTCTTCCAGGCGGATCGGAGCGCCCGCAGCGAGGTGGCCCTGATCCTGGAGCACTCCCCGGATATGAGAAGGTATGTGGACCGTCTCTCTTCACTCGTGGTCTCTCTTCTCCCTCCTCTCTCTTCTCAGGGATCGGTGGCGGTCTTCGCCGCGAAAGACGAGCCGGTGCTCCTTGCGGAGTCGGGTCAGGAAGAGCCGCTCTCCCCCGACCGCCTGGTGGAAGGGGCCTTCCCCTCACGCTGGAGGCCGGATCTCGCCTTGAGGCAGGCGGCCTTCCAGGTGTTGAAGTATCGGGGCAAACGAGCGGTGGTCTTTTTCTCCTCGGGTGCCTTCCCTCCCGGCGCCTTTTCCTCATACAGCATCGACACCATTCTGGGCCTCTTCCTCCAGAATGAGATCACCCTCCATGTGGTCGACATGTCGGGCGGACACACCATCCCCGACGAACTCGCCTACCTCGTCGAGAAGACGGGCGGCGAGGTGTTCGATCCCTCGGCCCCCCGGGGTCTTTCCGATCTTGCACAGAGGATCGGGAGTCAGCACTCGGGGCGATACGTGCTCTCGTATACTTCGATTTCCAACCCCGATTTCGGCCGCTCCTTCATCCCCGTGGAAGTGGAGGTGCGCTTCTTCAGTCGTTCCGGACGGGACGAATCGGGGTACTTCGGACCAGCGCAATGATCGGTGCCCTTTGGTACTACCTCCTCCGCGGCAGGAAGGAGTGGGAGGACCTGTGCAACCGGTGCGGGAGGTGTTGTTACACCAAGGATGTCCAGCCCGACGGCACGGTCTTCATAGACTATTCTTCTCCGTGTCGCTATCTTAATAGTGAGACGAATCTGTGCACGGTGTACGAACGTCGGTTCAAGGTGTGCAGGGAGTGCAGGAAGGTGACGATATTCCATGCCCTGTGGGCTAGGTACATGCCCAGGGAATGTGCGTACGTGCAGTTCTACCGTCATGGAGGATATCGCCGCAAGGGAGGGAACCGTGGCAGAGGAATGGACGCCGCTCTTTGAAGAAGAGGAGGCGGTGGAGGAGGAGACCGAGGTTTCGGAACCCGAGATGTACTGGGTGGTCCTCCTCAACGACGATTTCACGCCTATGGAGTTCGTGGTGGACATCCTCGTGGATATCTTCCACAAGGACAGAGTGGAGGCCACGAAGATCATGCTCACTGTACACCGCACGGGCAAGGGAAAGGTGGCGACCTACCCCTATGACATCGCTGTGACCAAGGTCGCCCAGGTACACAGACGTGCACGTGAAGCCGGTCACCCTCTGAGGTGCACTGTGGAGAAGGCGTAGGAGGAAGGATGAAGCTGAGTACTGAGGTACAGGATATACTCTATGCGGCCTATGAGGATGCGAGGGGGAGACGCCATGAGTACGTGACCCCCGAGCACATCCTCTATGTCTCGCTTCAGTTTCAGATGGTGAAGCGCGTGTTCGAGTACTGCGAGGTGGACGTCCCGGCTCTTGCCCGCCCTCTCGAGAAGTATCTCTCGACCAAGGTGCCGCTCAGCAACGATCCGCCGGAACAGTCTCTCGGATTTCAGAGTGTGATCGATCGGGCGTACTTCCAGACCAAAGCCGCCTCCCGCGAAGAGATCGACGTCGGTATGCTCCTGGTGGCGATCTACGACGAGGAGTACACCTATGCGGGACACATCCTCCGGGAGCTCGGGGTGAAGCGCGTGACGCTGCTGGAGGCGGTCACCAGGGCGAGGGAGGAGCAGGAGACCCCCGAGGTGGAGGAATCGCCCAAGGAAGACAGGGAACCCAGGAAGAAACGGAGCGCCTCGAACCCCCTGGAGGCCTTTGCCGTGGATCTGGTCCAGCGGGCGAGGGAAGGGGGGATCGAGCCTCTCGTCGGGAGGGAGGATCTCCTCGAGCGCACCATACAAGTCCTCTGCCGGCGGTTCAAGAACAACCCGCTTCACGTGGGGGAGGCGGGCGTGGGAAAGACGGCGCTCACAGAGGGGCTCGCCCTCAGGATCGCGGAGGGAACGGTCCCTGAGATCCTGAAGGGCTACAAGATCTATGCCCTCGATATGGGCGCGCTCATCGCCGGCACCCGTTTCAGGGGGGACTTCGAGGAGCGTCTCAAGGCCGTCATCAAGGCCCTCCTTGCCGAGGAGCGGGCCATCCTCTTCATCGACGAGATACACACGATAGTGGGCGCCGGAGCCACCACTGGAGGCGCCCTGGATGCCTCCAACATCCTCAAGCCTGTACTCGCTTCAGGCAGGATCAGATGCATAGGGAGCACCACCTACGAGGAGTATCGGAAATTCCTGGAGAAGGACAGGGCCCTCGCCCGCCGGTTCCAGAAGATCGACGTGCCCGAGCCCACCCCGGAGGAGACCCTCGAGATCCTCATGGGTATCAGGGACCGATACGAGACATACCACAACGTACGGTATTCCCGTGAAGCCCTCGAGGCGGCGGTCCGACTCTCCACGGAGTACATCACGGATCGACATCAACCCGACAAGGCCATCGACGTGATCGACGAGATAGGCGCCTACATACGTATGAGGACCTACCGCGAAGGAGTCGAGGCCGGCGAGCCCGTCGAAGTGACGGTGCACGATGTGGAGAGGGTGGTTTCCAGGATCGCCCGCATCCCCGAACGCACGGTCTCTACGTCGGAGAGGGAGCGACTCCGGAACCTCGAGCAGGAGCTGAAAGCACGCCTGTTCGGTCAGGACGAGGCCGTGGAGGCCGTGGTCCAGGCCATCAAGAGGGCCCGAGCCGGCTTCAGGAGGCCCGACAAGCCGGTGGCCTCCTTCCTCTTCGTGGGCCCCACCGGGGTGGGGAAGACCGAGCTCGCCCGCTCGCTCGCCGACATCATGGGAGTGCCCCTCCTCCGGTTCGACATGAGCGAGTACCAGGAGAAGCACACCGTCTCTCGTCTCCTCGGCTCCCCTCCCGGCTATGTGGGATATGAGGAGGGCGCGCTTCTCACCGATGCGGTGCGTAAACATCCCCATGCCGTGCTCCTCCTCGACGAGATAGAGAAGGCCCATCCCGATATCTTCAATGTCCTGCTCCAGGTCATGGACTATGCCACCATCACCGACAACACCGGCAAGAAGGCGGATTTCAGGAACATCGTCCTCATCATGACCTCGAATGCCGGGGCACGGGAGCTCGGTCAGAGGATGATAGGATTCGGAGAGCGTGTGATGCAGGAGGAGAGTATCATACACGCCGTGGAACAACTCTTCAGTCCTGAGTTCAGGAACCGGCTCGACAAGGTCATCATCTTCAAGCGTCTGGCCCCCGAGATCGTGGAGCAGATAGTGAGAAAGGAGCTCAGACTCTTCCAGGAGCAGCTCGCGGAGAAGGGTGTCACGCTCGAGGTCACCGATCGATGCGTGCGATGGCTCGCGGAACACGGGTATTCGCCGGTCTTCGGGGCGCGGAACATCGCCCGGCTCGTAGAGGAGAAGATCAAGGGCTTCTTCGTGGACGCCGTGCTCTTCGGTCCCCTCTCCGAGGGCGGGAAGGCCGTCGCCGACATCGAAGACGACGATGTGGTGGTGAGGTGTGAGGATGAGGAGGAGACGACCGATCCCGTATCTTGAGGGCGTGGCCTACCTTTCCCACAGGGAACGGATCTCGTTTCCTTCTCCCCTGGATGCCGACGAGGATATCGTGGCGGCGGGGGGCAATCTTTCGCCTGGCGTGCTCCTCTCCGCCTACGAGCAGGGGATCTTCCCCTGGTATGAGGAGGGATATCCCATCCTCTGGTGGTCGCCCGAGATTCGTTGCATCCTCTGGTCGAACGACCTCCACATCTCCAAGCGTCTGAGGCGTGACCTTCGACGCACCGACTTCCGGTTTTCCGCAGATCTCGCCTTTGAACAGGTGATCCATGCCTGTGCCACGATACCCAGGCGGGGACAGGAGGGAACGTGGATCACACCGGAGATGCGCGATGCCTATATCCGGCTCCATCACCTGGGTTACGCTCACTCGGTGGAGGTCTGGAGAGGGGAAGCACTCGTGGGAGGGTTCTATGGTGTGAGCCTCGGGCGGGTCTTCTTCGGCGAGTCGATGTTTTCCCTGGTGGACAATGCCTCCAAGGCGGCCCTCGTCTTCTCCAGGGCCCTCTTCCTCAGGCTGGGCATCACCCTCGTCGACTGCCAGGTGCCCACTGATCATCTCCTGAGAATGGGGGCGGTCACCGTTCCGCGCGAGGACTTCCTTGCCTCTCTCGGGCCTCTCCTCCGCACCCCGTCGAGGAGGGGAACGTGGAGGGTGAGCAGTCTCCTGAGGACATGCCTTCTACCGGGTCTTACGCACATGGAGGAGCCGCTCTCCGAACTGCTTTTTCTTGAGAAGTCGCGAGAGCGTGAGACGGTAGATCTCGCAGAGATGGGAGGTGTATGAGGAGATCTGCTCGATGCTCCTCACGGCTTCATGGGCGAGGAAGTCGATGTTGTAGGTGGAGAGCTCTTCCTGGAGGTGGGCGGACTCTTCCTCGATCTCGTCCTGTGAGAGATGCGGTGCCTCTATGAGAAAGTCCTGATACAACACGAGGATGCGCTCGAGGGCCTCCATGGAGTAGCGGAGGAAGGCGAGTTCCTCCTCCACCTTGTCTCTCATAAGACTTTTGTGTTTGAAGAGATAGACGATTTTTTTTCTCGATGGCATCATGTGGTCTCCCTATTAAGAGCCTAGTCCATCCACTGCTGATATGCAAGCTCCGGGATTCCAGGGAAAGAGACGATGCTTGTCTTTTTTGTTATTTTGATTATACTGATATATCACCTCCGCAGGAGTAGTGGATGAGGAGAATCGTTCGCAAGCGGCAACTTTCCGAGAACGTGTTTCAGTTCGTGGTGGAGGCCCCCCACGTGGCGAAGGCCCACAGACCCGGACAGTTCGTGGTCATCCAACTCGAGGACGAGTTTTCGGAACGGATTCCCTTGAGCGTGGCGGACTGGGATCCGGAGGCGGGTACCATCACCCTCATCGTTCAGGTGGTGGGGAAGACCACCCGGATGCTCTCTCTGAGACAGGAGGGTGAGGGGATCGCCCACGTGCTCGGACCGCTGGGTAATCCCACGGACATAGAGAAGGTGGGCACCGTGGTGTGTGTAGGAGGAGGGATCGGAACAGCACCGCTCCATCCCATCGCGAGGGCCTTCCGGCGGAAGGGAAACAGGGTCATCTCCATCATCGGAGCCCGCACGAAGGATCTCATCATACTGGAAGACGAGATGCGGAGCGTCTCGGATGAGCTCATCGTGTGCACGGATGACGGTTCGTATGGGAGGAAAGCCCTGGTGACGGAACCGCTCAAGGAGCTCTGTGAACAGGGAGATGTGAACGAGGTGGTGGCGATAGGGCCTCCCATCATGATGAAGTTCTGTGCCGAGACCACGAGATCGTTCGGTATAAAGACCGTGGTGTCGCTCAATACCATAATGGTGGACGGCACAGGGATGTGCGGCGGGTGCAGGGTGAAGGTGGGAGACGAGATCAAGTTCGTGTGTGTGGACGGCCCCGAGTTCGACGGTCACCTTGTGGACTTCGATGGCATGATGAGGCGCCTTGCCGCCTATCGCCCCATGGAGCAGGAGAAGGACCACCGCTGCAAGCTCGAGCTCGTGGGAAACGAAAGGAGAGGGGAGTGATGGAACACAGGCATATCTCCGACGATGTCCTCTACTCGAAGGAAGAACTCGACCGGAGGGCGAGGGAGCTTCTCTCCGACCTCGAGGGAAGGACCCTCCGGAACAAGGAGCGGCTCGCGATTCCACCCCAGCCCATGCCCGAGCTCGATCCGGTGGTGCGCAGTCGTCGTGTGGACGAGGTGACCCTCGGATACACCGAGACCCAGGCCAAGGTGGAGGCCCTTCGGTGCCTCCAGTGCAAGAACGCGCCCTGTATAGCGGGATGTCCGGTGTCCATCAACATTCCCGCTTTCATACGGAAGATCGTGGAAGGGGAGTACAAAGAGAGCGTCGACATCATCAAGGAGACGAACCTCCTTCCCTCCATCTGCGGGAGGGTGTGTCCTCAGGAAAAACAGTGCCAGGAGGCCTGCACGGTGGGCAAGGCGCTGAAGGACCCGCTCAAGGCGGTCTCCATCGGGAGGCTCGAGCGGTTTGTCGCCGACTGGGAGAGGGAACATGGACTCTATACCCTCCCTCCCGTAAAGCCCGATTCGGGAAAGAAAGTGGCGATCATAGGGAGCGGGCCTGCGGGACTCACCGCGGCGGTGGACCTGCGGAGAGAGGGACACACGGTGGTGATCTTCGAGGCCTTCCCCAAGGCGGGGGGGGTGATGGTCTACGGTATCCCGGAGTTCAGGTTGCCCAAGCGCCTCGTGGAGGACGAGATACGTCACCTCGAAGATCTCGGGGTGGAGTTCGTCTACGACTTCCTGGTGGGTAAGACGCGTACGCTCACCCAGCTCCTCGAGGAAGACGGGTTCGATGTCGTGTTCATCTCCGCAGGGGCGGGGCTTCCCAAGTTCATGGGCATAGAGGGGGAGGACCTCGTGGGTGTCTACTCGGCCAACGAGTATCTGACCCGGACCAACCTCATGAAGGCCTACGACAGGGAACGCGCTGATACCCCCATCTTGCCTTCGAGGCGGGTGGCCGTGATCGGTGGCGGGAATGTGGCCATGGATGCGGCGAGGATGGCCCTTCGGGTAGGGGCCGAAGAGGTGATCGTGATCTACAGGCGGACCGAGAAGGAGATGCCTGCACGGCGGGAGGAGGTGATCCACGCCATGGAAGAGGGTGTGGAGTTCAGATTCCTCACCAACGTGAAGCGTATCATGGGAGACGGGGAAGGGAAGGTGCGGGCCGTCGAGTGTCTTTCCTACCGACTGGGGGAACCGGATGCATCCGGACGTCCCCGACCGGTACCCATAGAGGGGAGCGAGCACTCCATAGAGGTGGATACCGTGATCTTCGCCCTCGGGAGCGTACCGCATCCCCTCATACGGAAGACCATGCCCGAGGTGGCGGTGAGCGAGCGGGGGACCATCGTAGTGGACGAACACCTCCGTACCAGTCACCCCCGCATCTTTGCGGGAGGCGACGTGGTCACCGGTGCGGCTACGGTGATCGAGGCCATGGGAGCCGGAAGGAAGGCGGCACGGAGTATTCACCTTCTCCTCTCAGGGGAACTACCGCCCCCGAAAGAGGCAGGAACCTCGTGAATAGTTGGAGAAGAGGGCCGAAAGGCCCTCTTCTCTTTCGATCCCGATGGGGCAGGCCGGGAGCGGCCCTATATGCCTATGTCCTTCCGGTAGTACATACCGGTGAAGGAGATCTTTTCCATATCCCGGTAGGCCTTCTCCCTGGCCTCCCCGAGTGTGGCACCCGTGGCGGTGACCGCGAGGACCCTTCCCCCCGAGGTGTACAGTACTCCCTCCCGTTCCTCGGCCCCTGCGATGAAGACCGTGTGCTCCACGTGATCGAGGCCGTGGATGGGGTAGCCTTTCTCGTATGGGCCGGGATATCCGCCCGAGGCGGCCACCACACAGCACGAACAGGCGGCTTCCCACGAGAGTCGCACGTGGGTGAGCGCCCGTTCCCAGCAGGCCAGGGAGAGGTCGACGAGATCGGTGGTGAGCATGGGAAGGAGGGCCTGGGTCTCGGGGTCGCCGAAGCGCACATTGTATTCCAGTAGTTTCACCCCCTTCGAGGTGATCATGAGCCCGAAGAAGATGATACCCCTGAAGTCCCATCCCTCTTTCTGAATTCCCTCGAGGGTGGGGTGCATGACTGAACGCTTGAAATCTTCGAAGATCTCCTCCGTGACAGCGGGGTTGGGGGCGATCACTCCCATGCCGCCGGTATTGGGGCCGGTGTTCCCCTCGCCGATGGGTTTGTGATCCTTCGCCGACAGGAAGGGTATGATGGTGGTGCCGTCGGTGATGGAGAGGATGGATGCCTCCACCCCTTCGAGGAATTCCTCGAGCACCACCGTGGTGCCGGCCTCGCCGAAGATCCGCTCCTCCATGTAGGCGCGTAGGATCCTCTCCGCCTCCTCCCTGCTTTGCACGATGGTCACCCCCTTGCCGGCCGCAAGACCATCTGCCTTTATCACGAGGGGGTAGTCGCTCCTTTGGGCGAACCCGAGGGCCTCGGGGAGGGAATCGGTGATGAGGTAGTCAGCGGTGGCCACCCCGTACCTCCGCATGAACTCTTTCGCAAAGGCCTTGCTCCCCTCGAGTCGTGCGCTCGAGGCCGGTGGCCCTATCACAGGGATGCCAACCTTCTGGAACCGGTCTGCCACCCCTTCCACGAGCGGGGTCTCGGGTCCCACCATCACCAGTCCCACCCCTTCCTCCTCCGCCTTTGCGACCATCTCTTCGAAGGTGAGAAGGGAAAGATTCCGAGCCTTCTCCATGCGGGCCGTTCCTCCGTTTCCCGGGACGCAGAGCACCTCGTCGACCTGGCTCGACTGTGCGAACTTCCATGCGAGGGCGTGTTCGCGTCCGCCGCTTCCTATCACCATCACCTTCATAGCAGGTACACCTTCCTTCCTTCCACTTTTATCCTTCCTTCGGCGAAGAGGCGCACCGCCTCCTCGAGGGCCTTGTACTCCTCCTGGTGGATGCGCTCCTGAAGGGTCTCCGGTGTGTCGTCGGGATAGACCGGGACCACCCGCTGGAGGACGATGGGCCCGGTGTCGGTGCCCTCGTCCACGATGTGCACCGTACACCCGGAGACCTTCACTCCGTAGTCTATGACTGCTTTGTGGACTTTGAGCCCATACATGCCGGGCCCGCAGAAGGCGGGGACGAGGGCGGGGTGGAGGTTGATGATGCGGTTCCGATAGACCTCCAGGATGCGCCCCTTCAGGATCGAGAGAAAGCCCGCGAGTACGACGAGGTTGAGGTCTTCGCCGAGTTCCTCGAGGATGGCGTCGGAGAGCCTCTCCCTGTGTGCGCTCCGGGAGACGAGTACAGCCGGAATACCGGCTTTTTGCGCCCTCTCCAGCGCATAGGCGGGTCTGTCGGCGATCACCTTCTCTATGCGTATGGGGAGTCTCCCTCCTTCTGAGGCATCGATGAGGTGTTGGAGGTTGGTCCCGTTTCCTGAGACGAGGACTGCTACTCGAAACATACGCCCTTGGCTCCCTTCCATACTCGTCCGATCCTCCATGCCGGCACCCCCTTTGCGCCGAAGACCTCGATGATCGTTTCAGCTTCCCTGGGGGCGACCGCGAGGACGAATCCGATTCCCATGTTGAAGGTGCGGAACATCTCTTCGTGCGCTACGCCGAGCGATTCGAGGTGGCGGAAGATCGGGGGAACAGGCCAGCTCCCCTCCTCGATCACGGCGGTGAGGTCGTCTTTGAACATGCGTGGTATGTTCTCGGGAAATCCCCCGCCGGTGATGTGCGCCATACCGTGGATCACACCCGGTCGTTCCTCCAGCACCTCCAGGACGGGTCTCACGTAGATCCTCGTAGGCTCCGTGAGTAGCTCACCGATGGGCCGTCCCTCGAAGGCCGCCTCCCAGTCGGGGATGAGCTTCCGTACCAGCGAGAATCCGTTGCTGTGGAGTCCACTGGAGGCGAGCCCCACGAGCGCGTCGCCTTCCCGTACGGCCTTCCCGTCGAGCACGCGGTCGCGCTCCACCACGCCCACGGCGAAACCCGCGATGTCGTATACCCCAGGCGGGTAGAATCCCGGCATCTCGGCCGTCTCCCCGCCTATGAGCGCGCACCCCGCCTCCCTGCACCCCGCCGCCACCCCCTCCACGAGGCGGGCGGCCTTTTCAGGCTCGAGTTTCCCGCAGGCGAGGTAGTCCAGGAAGAAGAGGGGGCGCGCGCCGTGACACAGGATGTCGTTCACACACATGGCCACGCAATCCACGCCCGCCGCCTCGTAGCGATCCATGGCGAAGGCGATCTCCAGCTTAGTCCCCACCCCGTCGGTCCCCGCCACGAGGACAGGGTCGCGGTAGCCCCGGAGGTGGAAGAACCCCGCGAAGCTGCCGATCCCTTCGAGGACCTCCGGCCCGAAGGTGGTCTTCGCCGACTCAGCGTACCGTCGTACCGCGTGCTGGGCAGCCTCTGTGTCGACCCCTGCATCCCTGTAGGTCACGGGCTTGTTCGTATCCATGGCGCGTGGGGCTCCTTTCTCATGGTCTCGTGTGGCCTCCCGACAGGGGTCACCGCCCCTGCGGGGTGCGGGAGGACTCCTCCATCACGTACTTGCCTCGTTCTATGGCCGCTGAGAGGGGGTACATTCCGGTGAAACAGCCGGTACAGTAGTCGTGCCTCCCCCCGATCGCTTCGATGAGGCCCTCCACGCTCAGGTACGCGAGCGAATCCACGCCCAACATCTTTCGTATCTCCTCGAGATCTTTGTTGGCCGCCACCAGTTCCGCCCGTGTGGGGATGTCGATCCCGAAGTAGCACGGGTACCGCACCGGGGGGGAGGCGATGCGGAAGTGCACCTCGCGGGCCCCCGCCTCCCTGAGCATCTGGACGAGTCGACTGCTCGTGGTGCCTCTCACGATGGAGTCGTCGATGAGCACGATCCTCTTGCCCGCCACATTGGGCCTGAGTACGTTGAGCTTCACGTGTACGGTGCGTTCCCTCAGTTCCTGGGCCGGGGCGATGAACGATCTTCCCACGTACTTGTTCTTGATGAGAGTCTGCGCGTACGGCATCCCCGAGGCTTCGGACCATCCCTCGGCCGCCACGATACCGGAGTCAGGGACACCGCTCACCAGGTCCGCATCCACCGGACTTTCCCTGAAGAGGATGCGGCCCGCCTGTTTGCGGGCGAGGTATACGCTCGTGCCGTCCAGTATGGAATCGGGTCGTGAGAAGTAGATGTATTCGAACGAACAGGTGGAGAGGAAGGTGCGCTCCGTACTCATGATACTCCGCACGCCCTCCTTCCCTATGATGAGGATCTCCCCCGGTTCCACGTCCCTCACGAGGCGTGCCCCCACTGCATCGAGGGAGCAGCTTTCGGAGGCGAGCACGTATCCTCCCTCGATCTCGCCGAGACAGAGAGGCCGTATCCCCCGGGGATCCCGCACCCCTATGAGGTACTCGGGCGTGAGGAGGACCATGGCATAGGATCCCTGGATCACCTGGAGGGTCTCGGTGAGGGCCGTCTCGAGGCCCTTCCGCGCCCGTCGTGAGATGAGGTTGAGGATGACCTCGGAATCGTTGGTGGTGTGGAAGACCGTACCGGTCTCCTCGAGGAGATCTCGCAGTACACCGGCGTTCACCAGGTTCCCGTTGTGGGCGATGGCGAGGGTGCCCAGTTTGGACTGGGCGAGAAGGGGTTGGGCGTTCTCCAGGGTGCTGGAGCCCGTGGTGGAGTACCGGGTGTGAGCTATCGCCGCATGGCCTTCGAGCCCCGCGAGGGTCTGTTCACTGAAGACCTCGGCCACCAGTCCCATGCCCTTGTGGAGCCCGATGCTCCCGTCGGGACGGACCATGGCGATCCCCGCACTCTCCTGCCCCCGATGCTGGAGGGCGTAGATCCCGTAGTAGGCGAGCCGTGGGGCGGCCGCCCCCTCTTCCATGCGGATCCCGAATACTCCGCATTCCTCGTGCGGGTGATCGTCCCTCGGGTTCACTCCTGGGCCTCCAGGTCGACGGGCGAGTTCTGCTCCTCGAATTCTGCCTTCATTTTCGTCCGGTAGTCAATAAGGCGTTCCCTGAGCTCCGGATACTTGAGGGCGAGTATCTGGACCGCCAAGATCCCCGCGTTGAAGGCGTTGTCGATGGCC
Source organism: Spirochaeta thermophila DSM 6192 (assembly GCF_000147075.1). Classification (NCBI taxonomy): domain Bacteria; kingdom Pseudomonadati; phylum Spirochaetota; class Spirochaetia; order Winmispirales; family Winmispiraceae; genus Winmispira; species Winmispira thermophila. Next base: position 1,365,217 of record NC_014484.1, on the reverse strand, counting down.
ACGGTGGCCACCGGCACGTTCTTGGGCATCTGCACGATGGAGAGGAGGGCATCGAGCCCGCCCAGGGCGCCGTTCAGGGGGACGCCGATCACCGGGACGACGGTCTTCGATGCGAGCACCCCCGGAAGATGGGCGGCGAGTCCCGCCCCGGCGATGAAGCATTCCACTCCTTCCCGCTCGAGACGGGCCGCCTCCCGCTCCAACAGCTCCGGCGCCCGGTGGGCCGAGATGATCCTGGCCTCATAGGGCACACCGAAGAGGTTGAGGGCCTTCGCCGCCCCCCTCATCTTCTCCTTGTCAGAGGCGCTTCCCATGAGAATCGCGACTTTCATCCGTCTCTCCTCCTGGGGTGGGTTTTGGGCGGGGATCACAGGAAATAGGCCACCCCGCTCTCGAAGATGCGCTCTTCCTTGTGGCCGGGTATGTTCTTCCCCACTCCGGGCCGTATTCGTTCGGAGTGGGCCATCTTGCCGAGGATGCGACCGTCGGGGCTCGTGAGGCCCTCCACGGCGAGGACGGATCCATTGGGATTGTATCGAGGGTCCATGGTGGGATTCCCCTCCGGATCCACGTACTGGGTCGCCACCTGGCCTTGCTCGAGGAGACGGCGTGCCTCCTCTTCGCGCGCGACGAACCTTCCTTCGGTATGGGAGACCGGGAGCACGTGGACGGCTCCCGGCTCCTCCTTGAGGAACCACGGGGAGAGGCGGGAGACGAGACGCGTGCGGACGTATCGGGCTACATGGTGGCCGGAGGTGTTGTAGGTGAGGATGGGGGACTCCTCCGCAAGGTCACGGATCTCACCGTAGGGGACGAGTCCCAGCTTGATGAGGGCCTGGAACCCGTTGCAGATACCCAGGACGAGGCCGTCCCGGTGATGGATGAGATCCTCGAGGGCGTCGCGCACCACGGCGTTTCTGAAGACCGTGGCGATGTACTTCCCGGAGCCTTCCGGTTCGTCCCCTGCACTGAAGCCGCCGGGGATCATGAGGATCTGGGCGTTCCTGATGCTCCGGGCGAGGGCCTCGAGCGATTCGTGGATGTGGGTGGGCGTCAGATTCCTGAAGACGAGCACGTCCACCTCGGCGCCCGCACGCCTGAAGGCCTCGGCCGAATCGTACTCGCAGTTGGTCCCGGGGAATACCGGTATGCACACCCTCGGACGGGCGACCTTCGGGCGGGAGGCCCGCCTCCGGGTGGTTTCCTTCTCCACGGTGTGGAAGGGGAAGCTTCGGCCCTTTTCCCTCTCGTGAGGAGGGAAGACATCCTCCAGGGGCCTCGTCCACACGGCGAGGAGCTCCTCGAGGGAGAGCCGTTCCCGGCCTATCACCACGGCATCCCCGCCCGTGACCGCGATGCATGAAGCATGGGGATGCCGCTCGAAGGGCGCGTGGGGCACATCGACCGGTACTTCAACGAGGAAACTTCCATAGCGCGGGCAGAAGAGGTCCTCTCGTCGAGGCTCGGAGACGAATACGCATCCCAACCTGTTGCCCACTGTCATGCGGGTGAGCCCCCCCGCGATCCCGTCGACACGGAGCGCAGTGGCCGAGATGACCACCCCTTCCCCGATCCGCTGTGCGAGGAACTCCAGGTTTTCCATCAGTGCCGTGATGTCGGGAAGGTCGTAGTCGCCCGTGGGGGTGTGGATGAGGTAGATCTTGCTCCCCTCCCGTTTGAGCTCGGGGGAGATCACGCGATCCACCGGGGCCGTGGTCACCGCAAAGGAGACGAGTGTGGGGGGTACGTCCAGGTCCTTGTAGGTGCCGGACATGCTATCCTTCCCCCCAATGGAGGGGATCCCCAGGCTCATCTGTGCATGGATGGCGCCGAGGAGGGCTGCCGCCGGCAGTCCCCATCGGGTCGGATCGCTTCCCGGCCTGGGGAAGTACTCCTGGAAGGAGAGCCGCACGTTCCGCCAGTAGCCGCCCGTGGCCGCCACCTTGCAGACCGACTCCACCACGGCATAGAAGGCGCCGTGGTAGGGGCTCCAGGATCCGATCTCGGGGTTGAACCCGAAGGCCATGATGCTCGCGGTGCGCACGTCCCGTCCCGGCACCGGAATGAGGCTCACCATGGCGTCCACGGGCGTGTCTTCGTGCGCCCCCCCGTACGGCGAGAGCACGGTGCCGGCGCCGATCGAGCTGTCGAAGAGGATCTGGAGTCCCTTCTGGGAAGCGCTCTGGAGGCGTCCCATGCGGAGCTTCCACGCCTCGAGGATGGAACCCTCCTCTCCTTCGGTACAGGTGAACGTGAGGGGAGAGGACTCGGGTCGTGGATCGGGGAGCTCCACCATGGTATTGCGGCGGGCACCGTTGGTAGCGAGAAAGGAGCGGGGAAGGTCCACGGCGGTGAGCCCCTTCCAGAACATGCGGAGCCGCCCCGAATCGGTGACCTCCGCCACCACCGTCGCCTCCAGGTTCTCCTCGTCGGCATAACGGATGAAGGCCTCTGCGTCCTCCCGGGAGGTGACCACCGCCATCCGCTCCTGGGACTCGCTCAAGGCCAGCTCCGTGGCGGTGAGCCCTGCGTATTTCTTGGGCACCCTGTCGAGGAAGATGTCCACGCTCGGGGCGATCTCCCCGATGGAAACGCTCACGCCTCCCGCTCCCATGTCATTGCATCGCTTGATGAGCCGCAACGCCTCGGGCCGACGGAAAAGACGCTGGAGGTGACGCTCGACAGGAGGGTTCCCCTTCTGGACCTCGGTTCCCGCCTTCTCTATAGCCTTCTCGTCGTGGGCCTTGGAAGAACCGGTCGCACCCCCTATCCCATCGCGGCCTGTCCTTCCCCCTACGAGGATCACCACGTCTCCCGGAGCGGGCTCCTCACGCCGCACGTGCTCCGCCCTCACCGCTCCCAGTACCGCACCGATCTCCATGCGCTTCGCCACATACCCGGGATGGTAGAGTTCGACCACCTGACCCGTGGCGAGCCCCACCTGGTTTCCGTAGGAACTGTAGCCCCTCGCTGCTTCCCTGGTGATCTTGATCTGAGGCAGCTTTCCCGGGAGGGTCTCCTCGATCGGACTGTGGGGATCCCCGCTCCCCGTGACCCGCATGGCCTGGTATACATAGGCACGGCCCGAGAGCGGGTCCCTTATCGCACCGCCGAGGCAGGTGGCGGCCCCTCCGAACGGTTCTATCTCGGTCGGGTGGTTGTGGGTCTCGTTCTTGAACATGAGGAGCCAGTCCTCCTCACCCCCATCCGTGGACACCTTTATCCTGATGCTGCATGCGTTCACCTCGGGCGATTCGTCCAGATCGGCGAGGGCACCTGTCTTCCTCAGATACTTCATCCCTATGGTTGCCATATCCATGAGGGTTTCGGGGGGGAGGGAGCTCCCGTAGACCTCGCTCCTGAGGGCATGGTAGGTGCTGTAACTCGCCTGATAGAGGGGGGCATAGGGCCCCTGAGGTATCTCGAGATGGGCGATCTCCGTGAGAAACGTGGTGTGACGACAGTGGTCGGACCAGTAGGTGTCAAGGAGCCGGATCTCGGTCTCGGTGGGGTTCCGCTCGGCGGTCTCCTTGAAGAACCGCTGACAGTGGAGGAGATCGGCCAGATCCATGGCAAGACCCATCTCCTTCCTGAGGTGGAGGAGGTCCTCCTCGTTCGCCGAGATGAACCCCTCTATCGTCGGGATGTGTGCCGGTGGATCCGGAACGGGCTCGAAGAGGTGGGAGGGCTTCTCCAGCCGCGCCTCCCGGGAATCGGTGGGGTTGATGAGGTATGAGCGGATCCTTTCCTTTTCTGCCTGTGAGAGCTCCCCTTCGAAGACGTAGACCGTGGCGTACCTCACCGTCGGTGTCGCCTCTGGCTCGAGGAGCCTGAGGCATTGCACCGCGGAATCGGCCCGTTGATCGTACTGTCCCGGAAGGAGTTCCACCGGGAGCGTCCATCCTCCCGTGACGGGGAGTTCCTCCCGGTAGACGAGATCCACCGGAGGCTCGGCGAAGATACCGGTGAGCGCCCGCTCGAAGGTCTCGGGCGAGACCCCTTCTACGTCGTATCGATGGATCACCCTGAGTCCTGTGAGAGATCGAATGTGGAGGGTGGTGACCAGGTCCTCGAAGAGGTGACGGGCCCTCACATCGTACTCCGGTCTCTTTTCTACGAAGACGCGCTCCACTCGATTCTGAGGCATACCGAATCATTTCAGATTTGCCCGGTTTTGTCAAAGGAAGGAGGGGCTCCATTGACCATGGAGGGACCTCCCTATTAGGATGCCTCCTCTGCTTCGAATAAAAGCTTTTCAATGTCGCCGAGGTGCGCTATACTGACACAAAGGAAAAGTGGTATATCAGGGGAGGGAAGTCGTGCGTAAAAGGAGTACGCTCTCGTAATGAAAAATGTGCAATGCAGTATAGGATTTGTGCTGTCTCTCCCCTATGGGAAGGACAGCAGGGAAGTTGCCTCGTTCTACAAGTCCCTTATAAAACCTCTCGTCTCTCTCATCTATCATACACCGCAGATCCCGGTCTCTATCTACATGGGGGGCGCCCTCCTCGAGATGCTGAGGAGTCACAATGGTGCCTTCTTCGATGTCATGAAGGAACTCTGTGAGAGGAAACAGGTGGAGATCTTGGGAGGAGGGTTCTACGAGCCCCTCTTCCCCCTCATCTCGAAACCCGATCGCATAGGCCAAGTGGAGCTCCTCACCACCTACCTGCGTCAGGAGTTCGGCAAACGCCCGCGTGGGTGCTATTTGCCCTTCGGTATCTGGTCTCCGGATCTCGCCTCCACCCTGGCCACGGCGGGAATGGAGTACGTCCTCCTCCCGGACGTCCACCTCTCCCATGCGGGCATCCGCATGGGCACCCAGGCCGCCTTCCAGCACTACATCACCGAACACGACGGCAAGACCCTCTGTCTCCTCCCTGTGAGTACCCGTCTCAAGAGTACCCTCTACCAGGGGTCTCCGCGGGAGTTCTTCGAGGGCCTCCTGGATCTTCCGCTTCGGGATCAGGGGGTGCTTGTCCTCATGGAGGATTTCGCCTCGTGGAGCACCCTCTCTCCTTCACGTCAGGAGGCGGTGCTCGCATGGTGGACCGAACTGTTTTCGCTTCTGAAGACACGTTACGGCGAGCTCGATCTCCGACTTCCCCGCGACGTGGTGCGGGAGATCGTGCCGACCCGGAGGATACACCTCCCTCCACTCATCCTTTCTCCGGAGGGGAACTCCGAACATTTCTACGTGCGTCAGGAGGTCTCGAGGATCGAAGAACCCCATCTCCTCTATGCGAAGATGCAGTACGTCCAGAGTCTGGTGCGTCAACTGAGGGGTGACAGGTCGAGGAAGAAGACCGCCCGCGAGGACCTCTACCGGGGACAGACCGGGGCGGCGTACAGTATCGTCTCCGGAGACGGTGGGGTGGCCTGTCCCTGGCTGCGGCATGCCGCCTACAGGGCCCTCATCCAGGCCGAGAAGAACACCAGGGAGAAGGGCATCTTCTATCCATCCGTGGTGAAGACCGACTTCACCTTCGATGGGTATCCCGAGTACCTCTTCCAGGGGGAACGGTACAACGCCTACCTCTCCACCAAGGGAGGGGCGGTCTTCGAGCTCGACATCCTGGAAGAGGAGTGGAACCTCCTGGCCACGTGCGGCCGGTACCCCTTCCTCAAGCTGGAGGGGACCTCCCTTTCCGGGGAGGACAAGGAGCCACGGCTCCTGTTCGTCGACCGATTCTACGAGGAAGGGGTGACCCTGGAGCAGTGCATACGGGGAACCGTCCTCGTGGTCGCCGATTTCTCGGGAGCACACTACACCGTGGACCACTACACCAGGGACGTCCTCGACATCACACTCTCGCACGAAGGGGTCGTCCGTCAGGGGAGACGTCAGACCGGCGTCCACCTATCGAAGCGCTATCTCTTCGGACCCGAGACCCTGCGGGTGCGCTACCACCTCGTATTCGAGGGGCAACCTCCACATCCTCTGAGGTTCGTCCCCGAGATCAACCTCTCCTTCCCCCCACAGGTGCCCCGCAAGATGCGCTATCTGAAGGAAGGAGGGGGTGGGCCCCGGGACGCCTCGTTCCTCGAAGCGGGGAAGGAGCGTGCCGAGAAGGTGCTCTTCCTCCCGGAAGGGAAGAACGGCTCGAGGTGTCTGGTCTCGTTCGACAAGGAGGTGCCGCTCTGGCACTATCCGGTGCTCACGGCGGGGAAAAAGGCGGGGGAGACCGTACTTCAGGGGATCGCCCTCCTTCCCCTCGTGGACATCCTTCCTCACACTTCCGAGTACACCTTCGAGATAGCCATCTCGCCTGCGGTCAAGGGCTGAGTATCCTCCTGAGCCACCTCGTGGTTTCGACGTAGTAGGTATCGCGGGCCATGAGAAAGCTCAAGACCGCCTGTTCCTTCTTTCCCTGGAAGAAGAGTAACTGGCCGAGATAGAAGAAGATCCGGGCTTCCAGCTCCGATGACTCGGTGAGGGAGAGGAGGTTGAGGAGCGCCTGTTCGGATGCGGCCCATGTCTGTGGGGAGGAGAGGTCTGCCGCGATGGACTTGAGCGCGGCCTCGATGGCTGTCTCGGGCGATCCGCCCGCCTCCTCCGGGAGCAGCTCCGGTGATGGGGGAACTCGAGTCGGGGGTGGGAGCGAGGAGAGCATCTGCTCCAGCGACTTCCGCGTGGAGAGGGTGAGGGGGACCCGCCTCTGAGGGAGCACGCTCCGAGCCGATGAGCCCGTGCCGGGTGCAAGATAGGGAAGGGGCGCCTCCCTGAGGGACCTGGCTGGTGGTTCGGGCAGGCTCATGACGGCCTTTTCCAGGGGGATCTCCAGCGGGCTCCCTGTAGTGTTCTTCCCTGCCACGAAGACCGTCGCTCCTCGCTCCACCTCCAGGGAATCCACCACCGCATAGTAGTACGGAATCCCCGGGACGGGTTGGTCGAGGTACGAGGTCTCCGAGCTCGGCACACGATCGACCGGAACGGCTTCCCGCAGATCCGCAGGGGAGGTGAAGGGGCGGGTATGGCGGTAGATGACGAGGGTGCGGTCCTCACGTGATGACCTGAACGTGAGTACGATAGTCGATCCCTCCACCCGTCCGGAGAGGGAGAGGACTTCGGCCGTTGAGGGGAGTGCCTCGGCGCTGATGGAGACGGGTGAGACGGTGGTGTTCCGGAAGGGAATGAACACCCTGTGTTCTCTCCCCTCCCGATCGATCGCCAGGACCGCATAGTAGTAGTCCCCTCCCGGTTGAGGCGTGTCGAGGAAGAATTGTACGCCTTCGTCCACCTCTCCTGCGAGTACGGCCCCTTCGAAGGTCTGGTCGTTTATCTGGTAACCGTGCCGGTAGATACGGTATCTTTCTCCCGATATCTCGTCGACATCCCGCCACGTGAGTTTCACCTCGTTCTCCTTCACCGCCACTTTGAGGAACGAGGGATACAGAAGTCTCTCCTGTGCGGAGACGGGGACAAGGATCAGAACCGCACACAGTACGTGGACCAGGTTTCGCATCTTCTCTAGTCCCATCGGAAGAATCCTCCGTAATCTGTAGGACCTGTCCCCTGATGTGCCGGTCCCGTTCCCATGGAGGGCGACTCCACGGTGGTGGGATCCACCCCGGATGGCGATACCGATTTCATTCCGACTTTCAAAAGATAAATGAATTTGACAGGGGATGGTGGAGGATGTAAGATTATACGTGGAAACATCCTTTGGGATGTCATGACTTTCTTTCCGGGAGGTTTCTATGAAACGATTAAACCGATTTCTCACCCTGCTGACCGCCGTGCTCCTCTTCACGGTGGGGTGCTCGCTCTCGACACCCTCCGCCGAAGTCTCCTCCAGGGCGGCTCCCCGCTCGGTGAGCACCGGTACGCTCCGGGGGATCAACCACGCGCATACCTGGTACAAGGACAGACTCGAGAGTGCGCTCACCGGGATTCGATCATGGGGGGCGAATTCCGTACGGGTGGTCCTCAGCAACGGGTACAGATGGACCAAGGACGACGCCGCGAGTGTCGCGACGATCATCGAGACCGCGAAGGGTCTCGGGTTCTCCGCCATCATGCTGGAGGTCCACGACACCACCGGGTACGGCGAGGATGGGGCCGCCTGTTCGCTCGCACAGGCGGTCTCCTACTGGCGGGAGATACAGGCCGTGCTCACGGGAGAGGAGGACTTCGTGCTCCTCAACATAGGGAACGAACCATATGGGAATAACAACTACCAGAACTGGGTGCAGGACACCATCGATGCCGTCCAGGCCTTGCGGAATGCGGGGTTCCAGCACACTATCGTGGTGGATGCGCCCAACTGGGGTCAGGACTGGTCCTTCACCATGAGGGACAACGCCCCTCAGGTGTACGCGGCCGATCCACAACAGAACCTCGTCTTCTCCGTACACATGTACGGCGTATACGACACCGCCCAGGAGGTGCAGGACTATTTCCAGGCCTTCGCCGATATGGGGCTGCCGCTCATCGTGGGAGAGTTCGGCTACATGCACTCCGATGGGGATCCGAACGAGGAGGCCATCGTGAGCTATGCCCGCCAGTACGGCATAGGCTACTGGGGCTGGTCGTGGTGCGGCAACGGCGGCGGGGTCGAATACCTCGACATGGTGTACAACTGGGATCCGGCCGACCCCACCTCGTGGGGCGAGTGGTTCAGGACCACCGCCCTCTCCGGGGGAGGATCCTCTCCCACGCCCACGTCCACACCGACTCCGACTCCCACACCGACGTCTACGCCCACATCCAGCCCCACACCGACCGCTACTCCTGGTTCGGGCGAGTATACCGAGATCAGTCTGCCCTTCACCTATGACGGGGCGGGTGAGTACTACTGGAAGACGAACGGCTTCTCCACCACCACCAATTGGAGCAGGTACGTGAACTCCTGGAACCTGGACCTCCTCGAGATCAACGGGAGTGACTATACCAACGTGTGGGTGGCACAGCATCAGATCCCGGCTGCAGCCGACGGCTACTGGTACATCCACTACCGGAGTTCGGTCCCATGGGGGCATGTGGAGATCAGGTGAGCTTCGATGCCTTGGATCGAAGAGGAACGACGGGGCCGCCTTTCGGCGGCCCTGTTTCTGTGTGAACCGGACGGGCTTCCTTTTATTGAAACCCATTCGGTGAACAGGTATACTGTGGGACGATCATACGAAGGAGAGGTGCATATGCTGGAAGAACTCAGGCCTGCGATCGAGGATCTTGAGGCGAAAGTCAAAGAAACCTGGAGGTATCTTTGAGAACTCGAGCATAAAGGAGCAGATCTCCCGGCTCGAGGAGGAGACCGGACGTCCCGATTTGTGGAACGACAGGAAACACGCCGAAGAGGTGCTCTCCCGTCTCCGACGGCTGAAGGTCCGCTATGAGGGGTGGGCCTCGCTCGTGCAAGAGGTGGAGGACATCCATACCCTCTACGACCTCGCCGCCGAGGAGAACGATCCCTCGCAGGAGGAGGAGTTGAGGCAGCAGCTCGCGGAGGCCGAGCGGAAGTTTCGGGAGCTCAGGCTCAGGGAGCTCTTGAACGAGGAGTACGATCAGAAGGATGCGTACCTCACCATCCATGCAGGAGCCGGGGGGATGGAGGCATGCGACTGGGCCTCCATGCTCCTTCGGATGTACCTCCGGTGGCTCGAGCGGAAGGGTTTCTCCACCCAGATCGTCGACATGGTGGAGGACGAGGGGGGGATCAAGTCGGTGACCGTGGAGGTGAAGGGGGACTACGCCTTCGGCTACCTCAAGGGCGAGGCGGGGGTCCACCGCCTCGTGAGGATCTCCCCGTTCGATGCGAGCGGGAGGCGCCATACCTCGTTCGCTTCGGTGTATGTGTCGCCCATCATCGAAGACGACATAGAGGTGGACATACGCCCCGAAGACCTGAGGATCGATACCTATCGTTCACAGGGGGCCGGCGGTCAGCACGTGAACAAGACCGAGTCCGCCGTGCGCATCACCCACCTGCCCACCGGAATCGTGGTGCAGTGTCAGAACGAGCGGAGTCAGCACAAGAACCGCGAGATCGCGATGCGGATGCTCCGTTCCCGGCTCTACGAGTACTATCAGCAGCTTCGGGAGGAGGAACAGGAGAAGAAGGCCATAGAGAAGAAGGACATCTCCTGGGGGAACCAGATCCGCTCCTATGTCTTCCAGCCCTATACCATGGTGAAGGATCTCAGGACGAGGGTGGAGACGGGAAACATCCAGGCGGTGATGGACGGCGATCTCGATATGTTCATAGAGGCCTACCTCCTCCAGCAGTGGAAGGAGCGTCAGGAGGCGGTACAGACGTGAGGCGGGTATGAAGGCACGGGTCCTGCTGGTAGGTGTGCTCCTGGCCGGCGGGGTGGCTTCGGGCCTCGTGGCCGAGGACGTCATTCCCCTCCCCGAATCATGGGTCCTCGGCTTCCTCCCCCTCGAGGTGGAGGGAGACACCGGGACCTTGGGTACCGTGATCCCGCAGCTCCTCGCGCAGGAGCTGGAGGGGGTGAGGGCGCACCTGTTCTCATCGGCCGAGCTCCGGGCCTACAGCGCGTATCAGAGGGATCTGCTCATACGGAGGCTCCTCGCGGAACGGGTGAAGAAGGTGGCCGAGCGGGACGAGATCCTTTTCGATCCCGATCCTCTCGTGCGGTGGGAGACGCTCGCTTCGAAGAAGAAGGAGATCCGCGAGCTGGATCGGCGCATCGCACGGATAGGTCGACTTCCGGATGTCGCGGTGGATCGGGTGCCGGTGGAGGTCTATCGGGATGACGCGGGGCTTCCGTTCCTTCCGGAGGGGAGGACGCTCGAGGAACGGATGGAGAAGGCGGGTGTGGATCTGGTGGTGCGTGGGGAAGGACGGGTGGCGGAGGGGTATCTGGTCGTGCACCTCGTGTTGAAGTGGCGGTACGGTCCGGATGTCCTGTGGGAGGGGAGGTATGTGGGGGGCGTGGACGAGCTCGTGGACGTGGTGCGGAAGGCGGCGGACGATCTGGCGCCGCACCTTCTGGGTGTGCGCCCCGCACGCCTCGTGGTGGAGGTGCCGGAGGGGGTCCAGGTGTTCGTGGACGGGGAGGTGGCGGGTATGGGTCGGGTGGAAGTCGGTCGCTTGCTCCCGGGGGAACACCGCGTGGAGGTGCGCGGGAGGGGGGTGGAGCCCTGGGAGGCAGTGGTCACGATCGGGGAGGGAGAGGAGCGTGTCGTCGAGGTGCCGATAAGGGAGGTGCCGGAGCGTCTCGTTCAGGTCTCCACCGTGCCCGGAGGGGCTTCGGTCTATCTGGACGGGGTGTATCAGGGCGCTTCGCCGTGTGAGGTGCGGATGAGGGGTGGGGTGGGTGTCCTCGAGGTGAGGAAGGAAGGGTACCTGCCGGTGAGGGCGCCCGTGGCTTCCATCGAGGGTGATGCGGTGGAGTGGGTCCTTTCTCCGGTGGGTATCGATCTCAAGGAGCGTGTGCGGGTGAAACGGGAGCGGTTCTACACCTGGTTCGGTCTGTTTTTCATGTCGGTGCCTCTCACCGTCTTGAGCTACGGGTGGTGGGCGGATTCCTACGAGGCGGCCGAGCTTGCCCTCTCGAGGGGGGCGGCGAATGCTGACGACTACCTCGAGCGTATGGATGTGGCAGCGGGGTGCTACTATGCGGGGGTGGTTTTGAACGTGTCCCTGTTCGTCCAGGCCGTACTGGCATTCGGCGACTATCTCCGCGCCCTCGAGAGGGTGCCTGAATGAGGAAGGAGTAGCTATGGCATGGCTCATGGATCGTCTCAGATCGTTGTGGGGAGGGGCCCGTTTCGATGAGGCCTTCTGGGAGGAGTTCGAGGACCTTCTCATCGAGGCCGATCTCGGAGCCGAGACCGCCTTTGAGGTGGTGGAGGAAGTGCAGAGGAGGGCGAAGAAGGAAGGGGTGGTGGATGTGGAGGGGGTCCGCGAGGTGATAAAGGACGTGCTCCGGCGGTATGTGAGGGCCGGGGACTTCTCCCTTCCCGATTCTGGTACGGTGGTGTTTCTCTTCGTGGGTGTCAACGGGGTGGGTAAGACGACTACGATCGCGAAGTTCGCCCATTTCATACGGTCCACGTGGGGGAGGGATGATGTGGTGCTTGCGGCGGGGGATACGTTCCGGGCGGGGGCTATCGACCAGCTCAGGGTGTGGGGCGAGCGTCTGGGGGTCCGGGTGGTGGCCCAGCAGCCGGGGGCGGATCCGGCTGCGGTGATCTTCGATGCGATTCAGAGTGTGGAGCGGAGGGGGGGAGGGGTGGTGTTGGCCGATACGGCCGGACGGTTCCACAACCGGGCGTCGCTCATGGATGAGCTGGCGAAGGTGGATCGGGTGATCCGTTCCAAGGCGGCGGATGCCGACTACCGGCGGCTCCTGGTGGTCGATGCCTCCACCGGTCAGAATGCCTTCAGACAGGCGGAGGTGTTCCAGGAGACGGTGGGTCTGGACGGGCTGGTGCTCGCCAAGTACGACGGCGCGGCGAAGGGTGGGGTGCTGGTCCCGATCTCCCGAAGGCTGGAGATCCCCGCCGTGTTCGTGGGAACGGGTGAGGGGCTGGAGGATCTCAGGCCTTTCGACGTCGAGGAGTATCTCTCCCGACTGGTGGAGGGGTAGGGATGCGTGCGTACCGATGGCTCCTGTGGGGTGTGGGATGGTCGTTGCTCGCTTCGCCTCTGTGGTTCTCTTCGAACGAGATGGGGCAGGCGCTCGTCCCCATCGAGGAGTTCGACCGAGGTCGTTACGAGTACGTGCTGATGGTGGAGGATGGGGAGGGTCGTCAGGTACGGGTGCTCTTCCGAGAGGGGGAGGAGGTGCGGCGCTGGGAGATCGTGTGGCATAGGGAGGGTGTGCCTTCGCAGGTGAAGGTGTGGGGGGACGGGGTGCTCTCCCGGGTCTCGCGGTACGACGAGGGGGGGCGCCTCCTCGAGGAGGAATTCTATCGGGAGGGGGAGTTCTCCGAGCGGGTGCGGTACGAGTATGAGGGTGCGCGGGTGGTGCGGAGGGTGCGGGAGGGGGTGGATGGGGGGACGAGTACCGAGGAGTTCCGCTACGATCGGGAGGGTCGGCTCAGGGAGGTGCGGGCGGTCCCCGAGAAGGGAGTGGACCGGTACGTGCAGGTGGGAGGCCGGCTCGTGGAGGAGTGGCACGGGGATGGGGGTTCGGGGTTTCTCGTCCGGTACGGCCGTTCCGGCGAGGTGGTGGAGCGTGAGGAATGGGAGGGGGGGAGACTCGTATGGGTGCGCACGTACCGGTACGGCGAAGGCGGGGTGTGTGAGGGGTGGGTGGAGGAGCGGCCGGAGGAGGGGGCGGTAGTGGAGGTCCGTTGCGATGGGGAGGGGCGGCCGGTGGAGGAGGTGTGGCGGCGTGAGGGGGTGTCGGTGCGGCGGGTGGTGTACGGGTACGAGGGGGGTAGGGTGGTGTGGGAGCGGGAGGTGACGGAAGGGCTCGTGAGGGAGTCTCGGTACGGATACGAGGGGGATCGGGTGGTCTGGGAGGAGGTGTGGGAGAATGGCGTGCGGGTGATGAGGCGGGAGTTCGGGGAGGGGGGGGCGGTGTCGGCGGAGGTGGTGGACCTGGGCGAGGGTGCCTCGGTGCGCCGGGTCTACGGGGCGGATGGACGGCTCGTGCGGGAGGAGTTCTTCCTGGACGGCGAGCTCGTGTCGGTGCGGGAGGCGAAGTGAAGGCGTGGCTCCGCTCGAGGTGGAGAGTGTGGCGGTGGGTGGGGCGGCTTGCGGTGATCTACCTTCTGAGGGGAAGACGGAAGAAGACGGCCGCAGCTTCCCTGCTCACGTGGCTCGGAGTGGTGCTCGGGGTGGCCACTCTCGTCACGGTGCTCTCGGTGATGAACGGTTTCCAGAGTCTCACGATCGACTCCCTGGTGGAGGTCGCGTCCTTCCATGTGAGGGTGTACGGAGCGGTGGATGCGGCGGAGGTGGAGAGGGTGGTGGGTGAGGGGGTGGTGGTGCCACAGGTGGAGGTGCGCGTCCTGGCGGGGGATCTGGGGGGTGAGGTGGAGTTCGTGGAGGTACGGGGGGTGCCGGAGGGGATGAGGGAGCGGGATCCGGGGTTCGCGAGGGTGGTGGAGGTGAGGGAGGGTGTCTTCCGGGTGGGGGAGGGGAGGGTGGTGGTGGGGCAGGAGTTGGCCTATGAGCTGGGGGTGGGGGTGGGTGATTCCCTCGTCCTCACCGGGTTGAGCGTGGGAGAGACGGGGATCCTGGTCCCGGTGCGCCGGGGGTTCGTGGTTTCCGCAGTCTTCCGAACCGGAAACTACCAGATCGACCGTTCCATGCTCTTCATGGGCCTCGATGATGCCCGCCTGATCGCCGGTGGAGACGACGGCTCCTTTCTCGCCGTAAAACTCCCGCGCCCCTCACGGGCACAGGAGGTGAAGCGACGGCTCGTCCGCGCGGGCTACGGAGCGGTCACGTGGGAGGAATACAACAGGGCCCTCTTCGACGCCCTTCGTATGGAGAAGCTCTTCCTCGTCTTTCTCGTCGGTCTCATCTTCCTCGTCCTCGGACTCAACCTCGTCCATGGCTTCAGGAGGTCGATTTTCGAACGAAGGGGTGAGCTCGCCCTCCTGGTGGCGGTGGGGGCCCGTGTGGAGGAGGTGAGGCGCGTCTTCCTCCTCGAAGGTCTCGTTCTCGGTGCTACGGGGGCATTCCTCGGCACGATGTGGGGGTATCTCCTCTCCATCAACATCAACCGGGTCTTCTCCTGGGTGGAGTCGATACTCAACGCCGGTATTCACCTCTGGAACGCCCTCGGCAGGTTCTGGGGGGGGCGGTTCCGATTGGGATCCGTCCGCATCTTCTCGCCGCAATCGTTCTATCTCCTGGAGATTCCCTTCAGGGTGTATCCGGTTGAAGTCCTGGGGATCGTCCTCTATGCTGTCCTCGTCTCAGGGGGGGCGGCGTATCTGGCCACCCGCATGTTGCGGACGTTCTCCGTCACCGAGGTGTTACGCAATGAGTGATCCGATCATCGTCCTTGAGGAAGTGGTGAAGGAGTATCCCTCCGGCGAGACATCCCTCCGTGTGCTGGACGGGGTCTCGGGCGGTTTCGAGAGGGGGAAGGTCCATGTGATCATGGGTGAGAGTGGATCGGGGAAGAGCACCCTCCTCCACCTCATAGGGGGGCTCGACACCCCCACATCGGGGCGCGTACTTCTTGAAGGTCAGGACATGGGCGCCCTCGACGAGGAGGGGCTCGCGGCCTTCCGGCAGCGAGACATGGGCTTCGTCTTCCAGATGCACTACCTCCTCCGGGAGTGTACCTCCCTGGAGAACGTCCTCCTCCCCGCTTATATGGCCGGGCTTTCCTTTTCTGAGGCGGCTGCGAAGGCTCGGGATCTCCTCGTGAGGGTGGGGCTCGGAGACAGGATGCACCACTACCCCTCCCAGCTTTCCGGCGGGGAACGACAGCGGGTGGCCATTGCACGGGCCCTGGTGAACGGCCCACGTATCGTGCTCGCCGACGAGCCCACCGGCAACCTGGACGAGCGCACGTCCCGCATGGTGGAGGATGTGTTCTTCTCCCTCGTCCGGGAGGAGGGGGCCACGCTCATCCTCGTGACCCACGATGCCGCCCTCGCCTCTCGGGCCGACACCGTCTACCGCCTTGAGGGGGGGAGGCTCCATCGGTCATGAAGCGCCTCATCTATCTCGCATGGAAGAACCTCTTTGACGGCCCTTCCCTCGCACCCCGTATCCGGTCCTCGCTCCTGGCCGTGGCCCTCGGCCTCGTGCCCTTCGTGGTGGTGCTCCACGTCTCCGACGGGATGATAGAGGCCATCACCCGCCGTTTTCTCGAGACCACCACCTACCACTTTCAGGCCTTCGCGTACGCCCCCGATCTCTCGATGGAGGAGGGCGTGGAACGTCTGGCGGCCGAGGGGTTCCTCGCTGTTCCCGAGATCCAGGGGATGGGCCTCCTGGTGAATGGGGTGAGGCGGGAGGGGGTCACAATACGGGCCGTGCCTTCCTGGTGGTGGGAGAAGGACGAGGGACTTCGCTCCTCCCTCAGCATAGAGAAAGGGCGCTTCGATCTCTCCTCTCCCAGGCACATGGTGGTGGGGGTGGAGGTGGCCCGTACACTGGGCATCTCGGTGGGGGACAAGGTGAAGCTCCTCGTGCTTCGGAGCTTCGGAGGCGGAACCATCCTCCCGCGTATCGCCACCTTCGAGGTCACCGGAGTGACCTCCACGGGCTATCAGGATGTGGACAAGCTGTGGGTCTACGTCCCCTTCGAGTGGGGGGATCGGGTCTTCGACAGGCGATCGTCACGTGCCTTTCTCGGGATCAAGGTGGAGGATCCCTTCCACGACATGGAGGCCTTGCGTTCCAGGATCGCGGCTTGTCTTGGCGCGGGATGGGTCGTCCTTTCGTGGAAGGATCTGGGGCGTGCGCAGTTTCTCTCGTTCTCCACGAGCAGAGCACTCCTCCTCGCCATCATGGGCCTTCTCGTCCTCATTGCGGCCTTGAGTATCTCCTCGTCACTGGTGATGCTCGTGCTGGAGCGGGCCGAGGAGATCGCCATGCTCAAGAGCATCGGGGTGCCACCACGTCTGGTGAGCAGGGCCTACCTGTGGACGGGGATGCTCGTGGGTATGGCGGGATCCCTCGCGGGAATGGCCTGTGGACTCCTCATCTCGCTCTATATCAACGAGTTGTTCGCATTCCTGGAACACCTCGTGAATCTCTGGCTCCGCCTTGCCGCCGGGCTCCGGGGTGGATCCTACGAGCCGGTGCGCATACTCTCGTCGGATTTCTACGTGGAACGCATCCCCGTCCACCCCTCCCCGTTCGTCTTGTGGCTCATCTTCGTGGGGGCCTCGCTGATCGCCTTCCTCGCTTCCTGGGGTCCGGCTCGGTATGTGCTTCGGATCTCACCCGTGGAGGTCCTGCGGAGGGAGGGTTGATCCCGGAGGGGGATATTTCCTTTTGCCCGATTTCCTAGTACAATATAGTAACGCCACGAATGAGGGGAGATCGGCGATGGCATGCACGATCTGCGGTGAGGAGGATGTGGTCCTCAAGATACAGCATATCGCCAATGGCGAGGTGAAGGAGATAGAGCTCTGCGCCCAGTGTGCCGAGAGTGTGGAGATAGAACACTTCGGGGGGGATCTGAGCTTCAATATAGAGGAGTTCCTGCAGGCCCTCTTCGTTCCCGAGGAGGATGGCCTGGACGATGCGGAGGACGAGGAGGAAGACGACGTTCTCTGTCCGGGATGCGGTATGTCGATGGAGGAGTTCAGGGCCAGACAGCGGGCGGGGTGCCCCGACTGCTACTATGTCTTCAGGAAAGAGGCCTATCAGTTCCTCCCGCAGGGGTACAGGTACAGGGGGAGTGTCCCTCGGAGGTTCAACACCGTGAAGCGCATTCTCATGGACAGGATGCGGCTCAAGCGGAGCCTCGAACACGCCATCCGCAACGAGGACTACGAACGCGCAGCGAGGATCCGTGACAGGCTCCGAGAACTGGAAGAAGACAGGGCAGAACAGGGTTCATGAATCCTTACACCATTCCATCGCTCTCATGGTTCAACAGGACACACGAGCCGCACGAGGTGGTGGTGTCCACCCGGGTGCGTCTCTCGCGGAACGTGGCGGGGTATCCGTTTCCCGGTATGCTCGGGACGCGGGTTCAACAGGAACTCGTGGAGAGGATCGTGAGCGCCTGGTCTCACTATCTCCCCGGAACCCGCTGGGTGGATCTCAAGAGCCTCCCCGCCACGGCGAAGAAACAGCTCATAGAATCGCAGGTCCTGACCCGACAGGATCTCATGGCCTTCCCGGGCGGGTCTCTCCTGCTGTCTCCCGATACCGACCCTCTCGGTCTCGTCTGCTTCTCCGATCATCTCCGGCTGGTGCGATACGATCCCGGCTACAACGTGCAGCAGGGTATGGACAGCGTGCGTCAGCTGGCGGAGAAGCTGGACGAGAAGCTCCCGTTTGCCTTCTCGCTCGAATTGGGCTATCTCAATGCCAACGTACAGGATGTGGGAACCGGGTACAGGGTTTCGCTCCTCCTCCACACCCCTGCCACCTTTGCAGAGCGGGCCGTGGTGATGCTGAAGAAGCTCCTTTCCGAGCACGATGCGGTCTTCCTCCCTTTCCAGAGCGGCAGGGATCTGTACTCGCAAGGCATGTTCCTCCTGATGATGGACGGAGTCCAGGGCCTTCCCCCTGAAAAAGTACGAAAAAGGCTTGAAGATACCTGTACTATGGTAATACATTATGAGAGGGAGAAGCGAGAAACCCTTCTCTCCAGCAGGACGAGGAGAGAAGAGGTTCGGGAGAGGATCGACACCGCGTGGAAGATCCTCACGAGCTCCCGGAAGGTGTCCTCGAAGGCTGCCAGTGAGGCCTTGCTCCTCCTGAGGACGGCGGCGGTGTGGGGGGTGGGACCCCGCATGGATCTGGGGTGTTTCCCATACCTGTACTTCGCCTCCCAGCCGGGACACATGAGGAGCAGGATGGAGGTAGAGGGAGTTTCTCTCTCGCGTGAGGGAGAGGAGGAAGCCCGTGCGGCATGGCTCAGGGAGATGCTCTCTGACCATGGGTAGATACAAGAGGGGAGTCTATGTTTAAGGATTTGACGCAGCGCGCCCAGAAGATACTCACGGTGCTCGCCCAGGATGAGGCGAAGCGGTTTCATGCGGAAGAACTGGAGCCGGAGCATATCATCCTCGCCATCATCCGCGAAGGGGCGGGCGTTGCCTATAGAGCGATAAAACGTCTCAAGATCGCGCCGGAGGAGATCCAGGTCTTCGTAGAGAAGAATCTCTCCAAACAGAGGGGGAGTTTCATCCTCGGGGATGTGCCCCTTTCCTCCAGGAGCAGGAGGGTCCTCGAGTATGCAGCCGAGGAGGCCCGCCATTTGGACGACGAATACATTGGGACCGAGCATCTCATGCTGGGATGTGCCCGCGACGGCGAGGGGGTGTTCACCCGGTTCCTGGCCCAGAAGGGCATCGACCTGGAAGTCTTGAGGGAGGCCATCCTCGAGGTGAAGGGGAGTGAATCGGTGTACAACAGCTCGTGGGGGGGGAAGGAGGAACAGGAGAAACGGAGGGGGGCCTTCCAGTCGGCTGCCTACAGAAAGAATACCCCATTGCTCGACGAGTTCTCCAGGGATCTCACCGAGCTCGCCCAGACGGGTAAGCTCGATCCGGTCATCGGGAGGGAGCGTGAGCTCCGTCGTATCGTCCAGATCCTGGCCCGACGTACCAAGAACAACCCCGTGCTCATCGGTGACCCGGGGGTGGGGAAGACGGCGATCGTGGAGGCTCTCGCCCAGCGGATCGTGCGCGGCGAGGTGCCCGAGATACTCGAGGGCAAGCGCATACTCGTCCTCGATCTTGCGGCCCTGGTGGCGGGGACCAAGTACCGGGGCGAGTTCGAGGAACGGCTCAAGCGGGTGATGCGGGAGATCGTCTCGGTGAAGAACGTGGTCCTCTTCATCGACGAGCTCCACACCATCATTGGCGCGGGCGGTGCCGAGGGTGCCATCGACGCCTCCAACATGCTCAAGCCTGCGCTCTCACGGGGGGAGATCCAGTGCATCGGCGCCACCACCCTGGACGAGTACCGGAAGTACATCGAAAAGGATGCGGCACTGGAGCGTAGGTTCCAGCCCGTGTACGTTCGCGAGCCGACCATCGAGGAGACGATCCAGATCCTCGAAGGGATAAAGACGAGGTACGAGGATTTCCACAACGTCACCTATACGCGCAAGGCCGTGGAGGCGGCGGTGGTCCTCTCTGCCCGCTACATCACCGAACGCCACCTGCCCGACAAGGCCATCGATCTGCTCGACGAGGCGGGATCGCGGACCCACGTGCAGGTGCTCAACCGGCCTCAGGAGATAGAGGAGCTTGAGAAAAAGATAGAGCAGCTCAATTCCGAGAAGATCATGCTCGTGAACACGCAGAACTACGAGCGGGCGGCTGCGGTGAGGGACCAGGTGAACCGGCTCAAGATGGAGCTCGAGAGGCTGAAGACCGCCTGGAAGCTCGAGATCAAGCGGACGCAGAACATCGTCGATCAGGAGGACATCCAGGAGGTGGTCTCCGACATCACCGGCATCCCGCTCGTGAGGATCGCGCAGAGTGAATCGGAGCGTCTCCTCCATATCGAGGAGGAACTCCACCGGAAGGTGATAAGCCAGGACGAGGCCATAAAAGTGGTGGCATCTGCCATCCGCAGGGCGCGGACGGGGCTGAGCTCTCCAAACCGTCCCATGGGATCGTTCGTCTTCCTCGGGCCGACCGGTGTGGGTAAGACCCTTCTCGCGAAGACCTTGGCCGAATATCTCTTCGGCGACACCTCCGCGCTCATCCGGCTCGACATGTCGGACTTCATGGAGAAACACAACGTCTCGAGGCTCGTGGGGGCCCCTCCAGGGTATGTGGGCTACGAGGAGGGCGGCCTCCTCACGGAGAAGGTGCGTCATCGGCCCTATTCAGTGATACTCTTCGACGAGATAGAGAAGGCTCATCCGGATGTCTTCAACATCCTCCTTCAGATCCTCGAAGAGGGGGAACTGCAGGACAACCTGGGACACAGGGTCTCCTTCCGGAACGCCGTACTCATCATGACCTCGAACGCGGGTGCCAGGGAGATCACCCGCGAGTCCACGGTGGGCTTCCAGACCAAGGAAGGGATCCTCGATTTCAGAGAGATCCAGGCCTCTGCGATGAACGAGTTGAGGCGCATCTTCCGTCCCGAGTTCCTCAACCGTATCGATGAGATCGTGGTGTTCAAGAGCCTCAGCAGGGCGGATCTCGAACGGATATTGGGGCTCCTCCTGGAAGAGGTGTTCCAGCGGGTGAGGGAGCAGGGGATGGAGATAGAGATCACGAAGCGCGCTCGGGAGTATCTCCTGGAAAAAGGGTATGATCCTCGCTATGGAGCGCGACCCCTCAGGAGGACCATACAACGCGAGCTCGAAGACCCGCTCTCCATGGAGATCCTCAGGCAGCGTTTCGTGCCGGGATCGTACATCCTGGTGACGGTGAGGAGCGGGAAGCTCGTGTTCCAGCAGAAACAGACCAAGAAACCCCCTGAAAAGGTGACGGTGGAGACCCGGTAGGGGGTCTCTGTTTCATAGAACACCTCCCAAGGCAAGAGGCGGGCGTTGCCCGCCTCTTCTTCCCTCTTGACACGATATAAAAATATATATAATTTCATATCGATGACTGAGGACCGATCCATCGTCGTGTGTATGGGAAGCTCCTGCCATGCCCGTGGTAATGCCCTCACGGTGAAGGTGATCAGGGCATGGCTCGAAGAACACGGCCTCGATCAGGATGTCGAGGTGAGAGGTGAGCTGTGTTCCGGAAGGTGCAAGGAAGGTCCTGTGGTACGGATAGGTAACAGGATCTACGAGCGTGTCCAGCCGGAGGCGGTGCCGGACATCCTTTCCTTCGAATTCCCGGAGGACATGTAATAGATGACATTCCAGCGCCTCATCTATACGGTCACGTCCGACTGTTTCGATTGCTACAAGTGTATCCGCGAATGTCCTGTGAAGGCCATACGCATCTCCGGCGGTCGTGCGGAGGTGGTAGAAGAGTTGTGCCTATACTGTGGCCATTGTGTGGAGGTGTGTCCTTCCGGCGCAAAGAGGGTGCGCTCCGGTGTCGACAGGGCCAAGACGATCCTTTCGCTCCGATCGAAGGTCGTGCTTTCTCTCGCACCGAGTTTCCCTGCGTTCTTCAGGGATACGTCCCCTCAGGAGCTCATCGCCGCATGCAGAAAGTTGGGGTTCCATGCCGTCTCCGAAACCGCGGTGGGTGCGGATATCGTGTCCGAGAAGATAAGGGAGATGCTCTCGGGGCACGAGGGACAGGGAGAGGGGCGTCTTCTCATCTCTTCGGCCTGTCCGGTGATCGTGGAGTACATTTCGAGGTATCGTCCGGACCTCCTTCCTTGTGTGATACCTGTGGGCTCCCCCATGAGGGCGCATGCCGAATACCTCAAATCGGTCTTCGGGCATGAGACCGCAGTGGTCTTTGCAGGTCCGTGCATCGCGAAGAAGAGGGAGGCGGAACAGTCGGGAGGGGTGGTGGATCTCGCGCTCACCTTCTCCGAGCTCGCTGCTTGGATGGAGGAGGCGGGTGTCTACCCCTCCGATCTCAGGACCGATGGAGGCGATTTCTATCCTTCACGTTCATCCTATGGCGCCTTGTACCCGATCCAGGGAGGGGCCATCCGTACCCTCGAGCGTATGGGAACTCCCGGCTCGTGGGTCTTCGAGTCGTTCTCCGGGATCACACAGATCGCCCGCGCCCTCGACGGTCTGGACATCGATTCCCTGGATGTACCGCTTTTCCTGGAACTTCTCGCCTGTGAGGGGGGATGTATCAACGGCCCGGCGTTCGGCAGCCGTAGAGGGAGCCTGGACCGTCATCTGAAGGTCCTGTCGTACGCCGAGGGGGCCTCCAGGGAGTGGGTGAGATGCGCGCTCCCGCTCGAGGTGGAGGTGCACGGCGATCCATACCGTGAGACTCCGATCTCCGATGAGGAGATACGTGAGGCCCTCCGCTCGGTAGGCAAGTATTCCCCTGAGGACGAGCTCAACTGTTCCGGCTGCGGCTATGATACGTGTCGCGCCTTTGCCGAGGCCATAGTGCGGGGGAGGGCGGAGCGGACCATGTGTGTTTCCTACATGAGGAAATTGGCACAGAAGAAGGCGAATGCGCTCCTCAAGACCATGCCCTCGGCCGCGGTGGTGGTGGATCAGGATCTGAAGGTGGTGGAGTGTAATTCCAATTTCGCGCGCCTCTGGGGAGCAGAGATAGAGGGTATGTACGGAGTGAGGCCCGGTCTCGAAGGAGCCGATCTGAGAAAGATCGTTCCCTTCTGGAAGGTTTTCCAGCTCGTGCTCGACGATCAGGGACCGGAGCTCGTGGAGGAGGATTTCAGGGTGGGAAAGCGGATCATCCACGGGAGCATCTTCGTGATCGAACGGGGTGCGGTTGCGGGAGGACTCTTCCAGGATATCACGGTGCCCTGGATACAGCGTGACAGGATCGTCCAACAGGCGAGGAAGGTCATGAAGGATCACCTCCGTACGGTCCAGAAGGTGGCCTATCTCCTGGGTGAAAACGCAGCGGAGATGGAAGCGACCTTGAGTTCCATCGTCGAGTCCTTCGAGGGGGAGCATCATGGATGACATCTTCGTCGAAGTCGGGTCGTTCCAGATACCCAAGTACGGTGAACATGCCGAGGGAGATGTGTTCTTCTCGAAGAAAGATCTCAACGGCAAGCGCATCGTCTCCGTGCTCTCCGACGGCCTTGGTTCGGGGATAAAGGCATCTGTCCTGGCCACGCTCACGGCCACTATCGGAGCGGGGTGTATCGCTCACAAGCTCTCCCTGGAAAGGACGGGAGGGCTTCTCATGCGGACACTTCCCGTATGTTCGAAACGCAAGATAAGTTATGCGACGTTTACCATCGTGGATATAGATTCGGACTACAGGGTTTCCTGCCTGGAATACGACAATCCCCCCTATCTCCTGTGGAGGGGGGACCGGCTCCTTGAAACGAGGCGGGACCGGAGGATCCTTCGTCGACAGGGCAAGGGACATCCTGCCTCCATGGAAGTGGCGCTCTCCTCTTTCCAGGCCGTCCTCGATGACAGGCTCATCTTCTTCTCCGATGGGGTGACCCAGTGCGGCATGGGAAGCCGTCGTTTCCCCTTGGGATGGGGATTGGAGGGGGTGATCGACTACGTGGGGAACATCCTTTCCGTCACGCCGGATATATCGGCGCGGGACCTCGCCCGCGTGGTGGTGCAGCGAGCCCTCATGATCGACGAGGGCAAGGCCAAGGATGACATCACGTGCGGGGTCGTGTATTTCAGAAAGGCACGACGGCTACTCGTGGTGACCGGCCCTCCGCTCCGGAGGGATCGTGACAGGGACCTCGCCGCACTCTTCAGGGATTTTAGAGGCACGCGTATCATCTGTGGGGGAACCACTGCCACCATCATCGCCCGGGAGTTGGGCAAGCGGCTTTCGGTGAGGCTGGAGTGTGTCGATCCGGCCTTGCCCCCGCCGGGAGAGATGGAGGGGGCCGACCTGGTGACCGAGGGGATCCTCACGCTTGGGAAGGTGGCGGAGTATCTCGAGAGGGATGAAGTGGTGGAACGTCTTCCTCGCAACCCGGCCGCGGAGATCCTTCGTTTCATGCTCAATTCCGACGTGATCGAATTCCTGGTCGGGACGAGGATAAACGAGGCACATCAGGATCCTTCTATGCCGGTGGAGCTGGAGATCCGGAGAAATGTGGTGAGAAAGATCGCTGGTCTGTTGGAACAGCGATACTTGAAGAAGACCAGTGTACGATTCATCTGAGGGAGTCAAGGAATGAGCAAGATCAGGATCACGGTCTGTGTGGGAACCGCGTGCTACGTCATGGGAGGGGCGGACCTCCTGGCGCTCCGGGACGCTCTTCCCCCGGAGTGGGCCTCTCACCTGGAGTGGGAGGGGACCCCCTGCCTCAACCACTGCCGGGAGTTCGGGACGGAGCGGGCCCCCTTCGTCCTTGTCGACGGAAACCTGTTGGCGGGGGTGACTCCAGAGCGTCTCAAGGCCGAGATAGCACGTCTCATTGCAGGAGGGACCGATGCCGAGAGAGGATAACCGGACGAAGATCCGGAGGGATCTCCTCGTGAGGGTGGCACGCCTTCTCACCAAGGGGACCCTCGAGGAAAAGATAGATGCGATCCCCTTCGAGATGACAGGGGAGGGATGGGAACAGGTTCGATGCTGTATACAGCACGACCGGGCACTCCTCCGGCTGCGGCTCCTGGCCCTCATGGGCTTTGAGGTGGAGGGCAAGGAGGACGTGGCGCGACCGCTCGCCCATTACGCGCGTATCCTCATGGAAGATGTGGCGCGCAGGGTGAGAGGAGAGCGCGCCTTCTCCCGGGTGGAGGAACCGGAAGCGGTGGGTGTGACAGGGACTGGTCACGGCTCCGGGCGTCCCTCGCCGGGTATCAGGGGCTCGGTCGACCTCGCCGTGCCGTTCGAACTGGACGATGGGTTCCCCCTCCATATGATCACCGAGGCCTGCAACGCCTGTGAGGGAGCCCGTTTCATGGTGACGGAGGTCTGTCAGGGCTGTGTGGCCCGTCCATGTAAGACGGGATGCCCCAGGGGCGCCATCTCCATCGTCCGAGGGCGGGCCTCCATCGATTACGAACGATGTATCAACTGTGGACTCTGTGAACGGGTGTGCCCGTTTCACGCCATCGTGAGAATACCGGTGCCGTGTGAAGAGGTGTGCCCTGTAGGCGCGATCGAGAAGGGGGAAGACGGGGTGGCCCGCATTGACCGTGGAGCGTGTATTCTCTGCGGCAAGTGTCTCAAGGCCTGTCCCTTCGGTGCCCCACAGGAACAGTCGGATCTCTTCAGTGTGGTGACCGCCCTCCACGCAGGAAGGACGGTGATCGCCATGCTGGCGCCTGCAGCGATGGCCCAGTTTCCCACTTCTCCCGGACGACTCCTCTCCGCCCTTCGTCGAGTCGGGTTCTCTCGGGTAGTGGAGGTGGCGGCTGCTGCCGATCGCGTGGCGGAAGCGGAGGCCCGGGAGGTCGTAGAGAGACTCTCCGCCGGAGAGGCTTTCGTGGCCACCTCGTGTTGTCCGTCTTGGGTCCTCGCGGCCTCGAGACTGGAAGGGATCTCCGATCACGTCTCGCACACCCCAAGCCCCATGGTGCTGGGTGCCCGAATCCTGAAGGAGGAGGATCCCGACGCCTTCGTGGTGTTCGTGGGTCCGTGTCTCGCCAAGAAACAAGAGGGGAGGGAGGAACCGGCAGTGGACGCCGTCCTTACCATAGAAGAACTCGGTGCCCTCCTCGTCGCCCTGGAGATAGAGGTGGGGGAAGAGGAATCGCTTCCTCTGGAGGAGAGTGTATCGTCCTATGGAAGGGGGTTCGGTGCTTCCTCGGGGGTGAGCCGTGCGGTGCTCCATGCCATGGAGGAGTCGGGGGAGGGGGTGAAGATCGAGCACAGGGTGATAGACGGGCTCTCCTCCGACTCCCTCAAGGAGATCGCTCGATGGAGTATGGATCCACCGAAAAGGACCCTCGTGGAGGTGATGGCGTGTGAAGGTGGGTGTGTGGGGGGACCGTGTGCCATCGCACACCCCAGGACGTCGAAAACCCTGCTCATGAAATATGCCGGTGAGGGCGGTACACGGGGTTGACGCTCTTCATCGTGAGGGGGCGCTGATCAGGGGATGGATGATCCCCCCGTCGCCAATCGTGAGCCGGCCGGACTCGAACACCACGGGGAGGGGGGAGAGAATCCTCACCTCCCCTTTATGGATCCCGAGCCTCAGGATGACCGATCTGAAGGCACGGGGATCGTCCACATCATCGGGGAAGAGGAAATTGCCGAGCGAATAGAAGATGATGCCCTTCTTGTAGGTTTCGACCCCTTGGAGGACATGAGGGTGGGTGCCGATCACCACATCGGCACCATGGTCCACCATCGTACGATAGAGGCGGACGAAGTCTTCTCTGGGCGCGTCGGTGTACTCGAGCCCTCCGTGCACCATCAGGAGACGGAGGCCCTCCCTCTCCCCCTCCATCGCCCCCCACAACCTCTCGTCCGCCCACAGGATCCCCGGCTTCCCCGGCCGTGCAGCCGCGAGCGCCTCCCCGTCGAACCCGCTGTCCTCCCGCAGGTACGCCCCCACCCCCAGCACCCCCACCCACCCCTCCCGCAGCCGCACCCGCCACCACGCCTGCGCCTCCTCCAGGCTTCTCCCCGCCCCCGACGTCGCCAGCCCCACCCTCGCGAGCGCGCGCAAGGTATCGAGGAACCCCGGCTCGAAGAAGTCCCACGAGTGGTTGTTCGCCAGTGACAGCCAATCGAACCCCAGCTCCCTCAGCCCCCGGAGCGCCCCCTCGGGTATCCGGAAGATGTACGGCTTGGGATACGCCCCCGTGCGTGATGTCACCGCCCCTTCCAGGTTGCCGAGGAGCACCTCCACCCCCCTGAGCGCCTCCCACACCTCCCCTGCCACCCTTTGCGCACCCCCTGGCCCCGCCAGCACCTCCCCCAGCGCCCCGAACGGCCCCACATCCCCCACCACCCCCACCCAGCTCACCCCGTCCGCCTCGAACCCCACCCTCTCCCACCATCCGCGCACCTCGGGATCCGCGAGGAGATCCGCCCGCACCCCCACCCACACCCTCACCTCCAGGGGGTATCCCTTCTCACCCGGGTACCGCCCCTCCACCCGCGCCGCAAGATGCGGCAGGACGATCTCTTCGAGACGCACCGCCCGCCCCCACGCCTCTCCCTCCGGAAGGCTCTCCGTGAGCGCCGTCTCGAGCCGCACCGGCACCCCATAGAGAAGCGAGGCCACGGGCCTCCAGAGAAGACGCCCCTCCGGGACCCCTTCCCCCGGAGTCACCCGCACCTCTACCCCCTCAGGCGGCCGAAGACGCGAGACCACCTCCTCCCGCAGCATCTCCTCCACCGGTACCGTCGTGCCGGACGACCCGCCCACCCCCCTGCTACACCCGCTCGAGACGAGGACCAGCAGCAGCACCGCTCCCATCCAGGAGCCGGGTCCATCCCTCCTTTTCATCTCCCTTAAGAGTAGTGGGATTTTCATCCTCTGTCACCATTCGTCTCGGGCCTCCGGGAGACCTTTGACAAATCCCGGCATATCGGCAACAATACGAGCGGACCATCCCTTTCCACGAGGGGACAATGGCCTTCAGGTTCTTCCGTCGGATCCGTCTCGCCCCCGGCATCACCCTCAACCTCTCACGGTCGGGCGCCTCCGTCTCCCTCGGTCCCCGGGGGGCCAGACTCACCCTCGGAGGTCGCACGGGAGCCCGGCTCACCTTCGGCCTTCCCGGTACAGGCCTCTCCTACACCACCACCCTCGGCACGGGCACCACCGGACGGAGGGGAAGGCCTTCCCGACGGAGGGCATCCGCATCCCGAGAGGACTCGCTTACCCCCTCCTTCTGGGACACGCTCACCGTACCGCCGGAAGAACAGGCCCTCCTCGAGGCCTGCAAGGCCCTCGGCCGGGGAGACGAGACGGCGGCCCTCGAGGCCCTCCGCCGGGCGGGATCGCTCCCCGACGCCGCCTACCTGGAGGGATTCCTCCTGCTCAAGCATGAACGCCCTGCCGAGGCAGAGGAGGCCTTCCGACGCGCGCTCCGGCGCCCCGAACAGATCGGCGCCTGGTGTGCGCGACATGGGATAAAGCCGGTCTTTTCCCTCCCCATCACCGAAGAGCTCTCCGCCCACGTGGAACCCTCGACCCACGGCCTCCTCCTGGGGCTCGTGGAGGCCCTTCAGGAACAGGGTAAGCACGAGGAGGCCCTCGAGGTCCTCGCCCGTCTCCAGGGGGAACGCCCCACCGATCCGGTGGTCAGCCTCTCCCTCGTGGAGCTCCTGTGGGACGTGGATAGAGGGAAGGGCGCACAGATCGACCGCATCCTCTCCCTCACCGAGGAGGTGGGCAACGAGACCCCGGTGCACGCCTGCCTCCTTCTCTACCGTGCCCGGGCCCTCAGGGCCAGGGGGCTCCCCCGGCTCGCGGCCCGCGTCCTCACCCGGGCACTCGCGAGGCGGAAAGACCGCCCGCCCGAGCTTCTCAGGGCCCTCAGGTACGAACGCGCCCTCGCCTTCGAGGAGGCAGACCTTCCCGCGCGTGCCCGTGCCGACCTCGAGGCCCTCTATGCCGAAGACCCCCGGTACGAGGACGTGGCCCGCCGTCTTGGACTCGAGCCGTGACCAGGCCCCTCCTCGAGCTCCTGGATTGGTCCTTCCTCGTCTTTCACACCCTCTTTACCCTCTTCAACTGCACCGGCTGGGCCTTCCGTGCCACGCGGCGCCTCAACCTCGCTACCCTCCTCCTCACCGGCGCCTCCTGGGGCATCCTCGGCATCTGGTACGGCTTTGGCTACTGCCCCTGTACCGACTGGCACTGGCAGGTCCGCGAGGCCCTCGGCCGACCCATCGATTCGCCCACCTACATCCACTTCCTCGTGCGCACCCTCACCGGCATCGACGCAGACGTCGATCTGGTCATCCGCGCCACCCTCGGCGTATACCTCTCAAGCCTCGGCCTCAGCCTCCTCTTCAACCTGCGGGACCTCCTGAGGAAGCGCCGGAAGAGGAGAGGGGAGCATCGCCGCATCGCGCAACCCCGGGAAGAGAAGTCCCCCCATCACCGCCGTGGCCGGGGCCACCAGGACCAGACCCATTGACCCCGCGAGGGTGTGGAGCACCTCCACGGCCACGTACTGCAGGTTGAGGGCATTCAGGAGGGGAACCCCCTGCGCCATGAACACGAGGAGGAGGGGAAGGTACGACCCGGAATAGGCAAAGAGGAGGGTGGTGCTCATGGTCCCCAGTACCGCCCTCCCCACCCGCATGCCCGAGAGCACGATCGCCATCCTCCCGATATCGGGCCTGTGTCGTACGAGCTCCTCCTGGGCCGAGGCGATGTCCATCGCGAGATCCATGATCGCCCCCATGGCCCCCATGAAAATGCTCGCGTAGAGGATGCCGGTGAGGTCCAGGTAGGGAAACCCGGAATAGAGGAGGCTCTCGGCGAACTGGCGGACCCCTCCGTGCAGCCTGAATCCCCCTCCCCACAACCCGATCACGACCAGGATGGCCCCCATCCCCACCACCGCCCCGAGGAACGCGACCAGAGTCTTCCTCCTCCACCCCCCTATGAGAAGGAGGATGAGTCCCGTGAGGCAGGCCACCACGGCCACGGCCACCGGGACGGGGGCATATCCTGCGAGGTAGGCGGGAAGGAGGAGCTTCCAGAAACTCACTGCCGTGAGTACGAAGGATACGAGGGCCCTGAAGCCCGTCCATCGCGCGAACACGAGGAGCGATGCCGCAAAGGCGAGGGCGAGGGTGAGCTCCACATCGAGCCTCCAGAAGTCCGGCACCGAGGCCCATGGCGAGAGCACCCCGTCCTGTACGGTGATCACCACCAACACCGCATCCCCGGGGGAGAAGACCTTGTCCAGTTCGAGGCTTCCCTGGAGGATGTTGGTGGCTCGGACGCGCTGTCCCCTCCATGGACCCGATGTCACCTCCACCTCCAGGACCTGTTCACCCTGACGGACCAGGCCGAACTGGTGGAGGTTACTGTCATCGGTCGTCAGCACGAGGCCTTTTGCCCTCACCTCGTCAGGCCGGGGACGGTCAAACCTCGTCGTCGTTGGAAGCAGGAGCAACACCCCTATACAAAGGACGGAAGAGAGAGTGACGAGCCCGTCCTTCGATCTCAGGAGATGGAGTACGCGTATCACGTCCCCTCCTTGTGGCAGAGCGAAGAGGGGCGGGGATCCCCCGCCCCTCCGAACGGGTCTACAGGTCCACGCCCGCCAACCGGGCGATCTGCTTCGGGATATCGGTATTGTCGTAGTAACCTGTGAAGAGGTGAGCCCCGGGGCCTGTGGCATAGACCGGCACAGGCACTCCCGTGTGGCTCCAGGTCGTCCAGCCGAGGCCGGCACGGTTGTTCACCACATGGGTGAGGGTCACGGTGAACGGCTCGTACCCACCGTAGAGGAGGTAGGACTGCGGATCATCCTCGGGAACGCCTTCCAGGCTCGCCCGGAGGGCGCTCGAGAGCACCTCTTCCTCGTAGGGAGTGAGGGACTCGATCCCGAAGTATTCCCTTACCAGGGGCATCACCTCGTCGAGCGTGAGAGCCTTTTTCCCCTTGTATGATTCGAAGACCGCATTGAACCCCTCGAACGAGACCTTCTGGTTGAGGAGCACCGGGAAGGCATTCTCGTATCTCGTGCCGGCGAACCCTATGGTGAGTCCCCCTGTCTCATGGTCGCCGGTGACCACGATGAGGGTCTCATCCGGATGACGCCGTGCGAACTCCACGGCCACCTGCACCGCCTCGTCGAAGTCGAGGACGTCCTGTATGGCCGCCACTGCATCGTTCGCATGACAGGCCCAGTCGATCTTACCCCCCTCCACCATGATGAAGAAGCCCTCGGGATTGTCGAGGAACTCCACGGCCTTTCGTGTGAAGTCGGCAAGATCGAGAGACTCCTCGTCCCTATCGATCTTGTAGGGCATCGCAGCGGATGAAGGGAGCACGGGATTGATCGCGATCACCTTCTGCGCCGACCCTGGAGAGAGACCCAGGATCTCCTCCTCGGTGGTGAGGATGGTATAGCCGGCCTTCCTCGCCTCTTCGAGCACGTTGGACTTCCCTCCTTCCCTCTTACTCCTCTTTCCCTCCGGATCGCGGAATCCCCCTCCACCGAAGAACTCGAACCCGCTCTTCACGAGCTCCAGACCGATCTCGTAGTAGTTGCTTCTACTGGGTTGATGGGCGTAGAAAGACGCAGGGGTGGCGTGGTCGATGGAGACCGTGGAGATGATACCCACTTTGAGGCCTCTTTCATGGAGCCGCTCTGCAATCGTGGTGAAGGTCCGGGTCTTCCCCGGGTCCATGTTGATCACCCCGTTGGCAGTCTTCCTGCCCGCCGCGAGTGCGGTGCCCGCGGCTGCCGAGTCCGTGATGTAGCTGTCCGAGGAATAGGTGGTCGCCATGCCGGTGGCGGGGAACGCGGTGAACGAGAGCCGTACCGGGGCATCCTTCTGCTCCCGGGCCATGAGGTAGGCCTCGGCCGCATTGATCTGCGGAAGGCCCATACCGTCCCCGATGAAGAAGAAGATGTACTTCACCTTCGGCTGAGAAGGCTCTGGGGAGACCTCGGGAGCGGAACCGGTCTCCCTCGTTCCCCCTGCCCCCATGGGTAGCAGGGAAACGAGTAGTAACAGGGATACGATGAGTTTCTTCATTCCACGTACCTCCAGGATGGTGTTGCTCCATCCTGGAGGCGGACGGTAAAGTCCTTATGAGAGCACGGTGAAATTTCGTTTACGTCACGCCGCTCCGCGTCCCGTGCGGTGAGCGGCCGCTGCAATGAGCAGACCGAGCGCCCCGAGGAGGAGGAAGGCGCTCAGACTGTAGAAGGCGAACCCGATCCGGATGCCCCACGCCTCCGATATGGCAGACATGACGAACGGGAAGACGAACGAGCCCACGCCCCCTCCGGTGGTGGCGAATCCCACGGCATCGCCCTGCCACCGCGCGAGCGCGGTACCCACGAGCGAGACCGTGGTAGGGAAGATCACCGCAGCGCCGAGGCCCGAGGCGAGTACCAGGAAGACCAGGAGGAGAGGGGAGGGGAGGAGGATCCCCAGCGCCGCGGTGAGGGCCACGGCCGCGGCGAAGAGCACGGCGCTCCCCAGAAGGACGCCCCGCTGTCGTGCCGGTGTGAGGACCAGGGGGGCGAGGAACCTGCCTGCGAGAAGCCCCACCCAGAACGTGGAGACCAGAAAGACCGCGTACCGTTCCGGTATCCTGAAGACCTGTACCCCGTACTCCGCCACCCAGTTGGACACCCCGAGCTCAGCACCCACGTAGAGGCAGAGGGTGAGAAACCCCAGCCAGTAGACCGGCTCGCGGAGGAGGGCCCCCCGTGGGTGGGTCGCATGATCGGCACGCGGAATGTCGAACCTCGAGGGGTTGAGCCGTTCCATCACCAGCCACAAGACCAGGAAGAGCACCGCCATGCCCCTGTACACCAGGTTCCAGGGGATCCCGGTCTGAAGCAGGGCCCCTGTTGACACGGGACCGAGGATCGCCCCTATGGCGAAGGCCGCGTGGAGCACGTTCATCGCCCTCCCCGATCCGTCCCGCTCGATCCGGAGCATGGTGAGGTTCGCTCCTATCTCCACCGCACCGAACCCCAGCGACATGAGCACGTTCACGAGCACGTTCACCCACATGGAGGGCCACCTCGCGAAGAGGAGGAGCCCTCCTGCCGCGAGCACGAACCCCCCTCTGAAGAGGCGGGAAAGTCCCACCGTGGAGGCGAGCCGCCCCGCGAAAAAGGTGGCGATGAAGAAACTCACCGACCCTGCACCCATCACCACGCCGCTCTCCAGATAGCTCCATCCGAAGGTCCTGATGAGAAGGGGGAGGGTCGCCCCGAAGAGGGTGAGGGCTATCCCCATCATGAGCATCACGCCGAACAGTCCGGCGAACAGACGCTGATCCACCACACCACGCATGAGGGAGAGTATGGCATAACATCGCACGTCTGTCATCAATATCTTTCTAAGGATCAAGCTTGATCCATACGCAGTTTGGAACTATCATGCACACAACAGGAGGCGTTGATGATCACTCGGGTGGAAGTCCGGCACTATAAATGCCTGAAACGAGTAGATGTGATGCTCTTTCCCTTTAATGTTCTTATCGGACCCAATGCGAGTGGCAAGAGTTCGTTACTCGATGTGTTGCAATTTCTCAAAGAATCATTGGAAGAAGGCGTTGATAAAGCAGTTGCCCGGAGAACCTCATCTTTCAAAGATCTTGTATGGAAACAGGGAGAGAAGAAAGAGGTTTTTGAGATTGGACTCGAAGCTGAGCTTCCCCAGGAGCTTCATGGAAATGGATACACAAAACTCCGTTATGAGGTTGCCGTTGGACTTTCTGAAGAAAGAGAGGTGGTCGTCCACTCAGAGAATCTCTGGCTCCTCTCAAAAGGGACAGGCCGTCGCTCCTCCTTTCAGAAGGAGACCGAAAAAGACGCAGCGCTCTTCATCCCTGAGCTCTTTGAGCTCCCGGATACGTCCCTCCTCCATGATGGACATACTCCAGATGGATATCGCCTGGTCATCAGGAAAAAGCACTGGAATAGCAACAACTATTTCAAATCAGAATCCACAAAATGGAATATAGCCTTTCGACTTTCCCCAAAACGACTTTCACTCTCGGGAATTCCAGAAGACAGGGAGCGTTTCCCCATAGCCCTTTGGTTTAGAGATATGCTGCGGGAAGGTATACACATACTACGCTTGAATAGTCTCGCGATGCGTAAACCTTCTCCTGTCGATGCGCCTCTCACCTTTCAACCAGATGGCTCCAATCTCCCTGTGATGGTTGAAAAGCTTCAGAGAGAGCATAAAGAGCGGTATGAATGGTGGGTGGAACATGTAAAAACCACGCTCCAGGATCTCGAAGGGATCGAGGTGAGAGAACGGTATGAAGACAGATCTCGTTATATAGTAATAAAATATTCAAACGATAGCAGCATCCCCGCGTGGATGCTTTCCGACGGTACGTTACGAATGCTAGCCCTCACCCTCCTCGCCTATCTTCCCCCGAAGGAAAGAATAGTGCTCGTAGAAGAACCAGAGAACGGCATCCATCCAAAGGCCATCCAAACCGTGTATCAGGCTTTGAGCTCAGTGCACAAGGGACAGATCCTGGTGGCAACACACTCACCGTTGTTTATGGCCCTTGCTGAACCCAAAGATCTTCTCATATTTTCGAGGACCGCCTCAGGATCCACCGTGATAGTCCGGGGTGATGAGCATCCTGCACTCAAAGATTGGAGGAAACACCACTCTCTTGATGTTCTTTTCGCCTCAGGGGTGTTGGGATGATGAGGGTAGATCTTGTAGTGTTGGTGGCCGATAAAGACATGGAGGTTGCCATACAGACACTCCTCCAATGTCGACACCAAGCATTGGGAATCCGTGAGAACATTACCTTTGACGTGTATACCCATCCTCAGAGAGATCCGGGTGTTGTGAGTGATGGGGTGAATTTCCTGAGAGGGTTCGCGGGAAAGTGTGAGTATGCCTTGGTACTTTTTGACAGAGAAGGGTGTGGGAGAGAAGATCGTTCGGCTGAAGAACTAGAAGAAAAGATGGAGGAGCAGCTACGACGCAACGGTTGGAATCGTGAGAGCGTCTCAGTCATCGTCCTTGATCCTGAGCTTGAGATATGGGTATGGAGTGATTCTCCCCATGTGGCTGAGGTGATAGGTCTCTCGCAAGAAGAGCTTCATAGCATTCTGCAGAGTGTTCCACGCAATGAGCTGGGAAAACCTGCTCGTCCTAAAGAGACGCTCAAGGAGGCGTTACGCAGAAGTACTCGTCCTTTCTCTTCCAGTATATTTGGCACCTTGGCAGCACGCATAAGCCTCACAAGATGTCAGGACCGATCCTTCAAGAAACTCAGGGAGACACTCCAAAGGTGGTTTCCCGCATAGGCCTTGCATAGAGACCACATCCCTCCCTATTATACCGTATGGAGTTGTTCAGCCCTGAGGGACTCGCTTCGGCCAGACTCTTCTTCGTGGGCATAAAAGGCACGGGCATGACCGCCCTCGCCGAGCTCTTCTCGGCCGCGGGCGCCGTGATAGAAGGTTCCGACGTCGACGACATCTTCTACACCGACGAGATCCTCTCCTCCCTCGGCATCCCGGTCCACGACTTTTCCCCCCACCACCTCCACGCCCCCTGGCACGCCCTCATCCACTCCGCCGCCTATCCCCCCACCCACCCCCAGCTCGCCGAAGCCGCCCGCCTCGGCATCCCCTGCTACTCCTACCCCCGGGCCCTCGGCGCCTACTCCACCCACTTCCGCTCCGCAGGCATCGCAGGCGTGCACGGCAAGACCAGCACCACCGCTCTCGCCGGCACCCTCCTGCGCGCCCTCTCCCTCCCCGCCGCCACCCTCACCGGCAGCGCCGTCCCCCTCTGGGGAGGCCGCGCCACCCTCACGCACCCCGCCCCCCGCTACTTCGTGGCCGAAACCTGCGAGTACCGCCGCCACTTTTTGCACTTCTCCCCCACCTGGATCGTCCTCACCAGCGTGGAGGAAGACCACCTGGACTACTATCCCACCTATGAGGACATCTTCGCCGCCTTTCTCGAGTACGCCCGCCTCCTCCCCCCCCACGGCGCCCTCGTCTACTGCGCCGACCAGCCCGGCGCCGCCCGGCTCGCACACACCCTCGCCGCCGAGCGCCCCGAACTCACCCTCATCCCCTACGGCCGCACCGCACCCGGCCCCTTCCGCATCACCGCCGTGCACCAGCACCCCGGCGGCCAGACCGCCCGACTCGCAGCCGGCCTCTCCTTCACGCTCCACGTACCCGGCACCCACATGCTCCTCAACGCCGCCGCCGCCCTCGCCCTCATCTCCCTCATCGCCCAGGACGCAGGCCGTGCCCCCTCGCCCGAGGCCCTCCTCACCGAGTACGGCCCCACCCTTCAGGACGCCCTCGCCTCCTACACCGGCACCCGCCGGCGCAGCGAGGTGGTGGGCGAGGCCTGCGGCATCCTCTTCCTTGACGACTACGGCCACCACCCCACCGCCATCCGCGCCACCCTCGAAGGGTACCGGAGTTTCTACCCCGGCAGGCGCATCATCCTCGACTTCATGTCCCACACCTACTCGCGCACCGCCGCCCTCCTCCACGAGTTCGCCAGGTCCTTCGAGCCCGCCGATATCGTCATACTCCACAAGATCTACGCCTCGGCCAGGGAGAAGGCCGGCGCCGTCACCGGCGAAGACCTCTACCGCGCCGCCAAAGCCGTCCATCCCCGCGTCCACTACTTCCATGAGATCATGGACGCCTTCGAGTACTGCACCCGTCTTCTCGGACCGGGAGACCTCTTCATCACCATGGGCGCAGGCGACAACTGGAAACTCGGCCGCGCCCTCTACCGGCACTATGCAGCACAGGAAGGAGCAACACCATGCGAAGCATGACCGGTTATGCCTACCGAGAACTCGTCACCGACGACTGGAACATCTCCATCGAACTCAAAGGCTACAACAACCGATTCCTCGAACTCTACGTGAACCTCCCTCCCTACCTCAGCCCCCTCGAACCTCGGATCCGGGAGCGACTCA
Organism: Spirochaeta thermophila DSM 6192; assembly: GCF_000147075.1. Taxonomy (NCBI): domain Bacteria; kingdom Pseudomonadati; phylum Spirochaetota; class Spirochaetia; order Winmispirales; family Winmispiraceae; genus Winmispira; species Winmispira thermophila. The sequence continues at coordinate 1,328,510 of NC_014484.1, read as the reverse complement.
CCGGCGCCATCTCCCGGGGCAAAGTGGAGTGCTACCTGAGGATGCGCGAGTACCGGGAACAAGTGGAGATCCACCTCGACGAGGCCGCGGTGGACGCCTATGTGGAGGCGCTCGATCGCCTCAGGAAACGGGCGAAGGTGAAAGGAGGGATCCGGCTCGAACACCTCCTCGGCCTCAACGGCCTCATCAAGGTGGAGAAACTCCAGGACCCGGAACGCTACTGGGGGGCCGTCGCTCCCCTCCTGGACGCCGCCCTCACCGACTTCAAGACCACCCGCGAGCGCGAAGGGGAGAAGACCAAGGAGAACATCATCCAACTCCTCGGCGAGGTGGAGGAGGCCTTTGAGGTGGTCCGCTCCCATGCCGCCGAGATGGAAGCCTATCTCCGGGATCAGCTCGAAACCCGCATGAAGGAGCTCGTGGGCGAAGGGATCGACGAACACCGCCTCCTCACCGAGCTCGCCCTCCTCCTGGCCCGCTTCTCCATCAACGAAGAGATCGTCCGTCTCGAGTCCCACCTCTCGCACTTCAGAGAACTCCTCGACGCCGAAGCCCCGGTCGGCAAGAAGATGGACTTCCTCTGCCAGGAGATGCACCGTGAGGTGAACACCATAGGTTCGAAGACCCCCCTCGTGCTCATAAGCCAGGCCGTGGTGAGGATGAAGGACGCCATCGAAAACCTCCGTGAACAGCTGCGGAACGTGGAGTGAGGGCCATGATCATCGCCATTTCGGGCAAGAGCGGATGCGGAAACTCCACGGTGAGCCGCATGGTCGCAGAGCGCCTGGGACTCAGGTGGATCAACTACACCTTTCGAAACATCGCCCAGGAACGAGGCGTTCCTTTTGAACAGATCCTCAAAGAGGCTCAGGAGAGTCCGAAGTGGGACCTCTACCTCGATGAACGACAGAAAACCTTCCTCGAAGAGGGTGACTGCGTCCTCGGGTCGCGCCTCGCCATCTGGCTCGCCCCTCCCCCTGCCTTCAAGGTGTACCTCTTTGCCCCCCTCGACGTGCGCGCCCGGCGGATCCGGAAGCGGGAGGGCGGCACCTTCGAGGAGGTGCTCGAGAAGACGAAGGCACGCGACAGGAGGGACGCCGAGCGCTACCGCGCCCTCTACGGCATCGACATAGACCGGTACGAAGAGGTCGCCGACCTGGTGATCGACACCACCGAACTCACCCCGGAAGAGATCACCGAGAGGATCGTAGGAGCCGTCTCTGCCCGAAAGAGACGATAATCGTGCCGGCTCTTCGGATCCCGAAAGAGAGGGCCGTCTCCTCGAGGCGTGCCGGACCCTTGCCGAAGGACCCGAGAAACGGATACAGTGACCATACACCATACACAGACAGGGAGGAGCGCATGCCCTTCATCACCTGGAACGACACGATGAGCGTAGGGGTCGAGACCTTCGACACCCAGCACAAGAAGCTCGTTGAGATGGTGAACACCCTTTTCGACGCCATGCGCCAGGGGAAGGGAAGGTCGGTGATGGGACAGGTGCTCGACGAGCTCATCTCGTACACCACGTACCATTTCGCATCAGAAGAGGAGCTCATGCAGAAGCACGGATATCCTGGATTTGTCGAGCACAAGAAGGAACACGACTCCCTCACGCAGCAGGTCGAAGAACTGAGGGAGAAACATCGGAGAGGGGAACTCTTTATCACGATCGAGACGCTCGACTTCCTCAAGGCATGGCTCAACAACCATATCCTCCGGACGGACATGCAGTACAAATCGTTTTTCCGGAACAAGGGACTACGCTGAGCTCTCATCCATACCATGAGGGGCTTTACCTATCGGCACGGTTCTTGCTAAAATATTGCTCGACGAAAGGAGCCGGCTATGATACTCCCCCTGGAAGAGCTCATCAGTTTCGACGGCAATGCCTATGAACTCACCGTCGCGGTCGTAAAGCGGGCGGATCAGCTCGCCAAGCTGAAAGACAAAGAGGTACAGGAAGCCAAGTTCAAGATCGTCTCCCTTGCGCTGAGGCAGGTGCTCACCCACAAGGTCCACTACCAGCTCGAAGACCTCTCCGCATGAAGAGACGCCGTATCCCCGTGGTGGTCCTCCTGGGCCCCACGGGGGTGGGCAAGACCGATCTCCTCTCCACCCTCCTTCCCGGCTGCATCGAAGTGGTGAGTGCCGATGCCTTTCAGGTCTATCGGGGTATGGACATCGGCACCGCCAAGCCCTCCCCCGAGCTCAGGGCACGAGTCCCCCACCACCTCATCGACATACGGGAGCCGCACGAGCAGTACACCGTGGGGGATTTCGTGCAGGAGGCAGATGCGGTCATCCCCCGGATCGTGGAGCGGGGCAGGCTTCCTCTCGTGAGCGGAGGAACGGCCTACTATCTGCGCCACTTCCTCTTCGGCCTTCCCGCCACCCCTCCTGTGGACGACGACGTCCGTGCAAAGGTCTCCCGTTTCATGGAGTCATCGGGGCTCGAACAGGCCTACGCGCGCCTCAAGGAGGTGGATCCCGTCTCGGCCTCCCGCATCTCACCCCGAGACGCCTATCGGATCTCCCGTGCCCTGGAGGTGTGGGAACAGACAGGACGCCCCCTCTCCAGCTTCCCTATGATGCAGGGGCCGAGGGAGGAGTACGATGTCCTCCTTGTGGGGCTCTCCCGTGGGCGCGAAGAGCTCCGGGAGCGGATCGAGCGACGTGTGTGGCGGATGTGCGAAGAGGGCCTTGCCGAAGAGGTGGCCCGTCTCCGTGCCCGAGGCTGCACCGCCCGTACCCCGGGGATGAGGGCCATAGGGTATCGTGAGTTCTTCGAACATGAGGGCGCCCCCCTCGAGGAGATCGCCCGGGCGATCGTGCGCCACACCCGGCAGTTCGCCAAACGCCAGCTCACCTTCTTTCGATCGTTTCCCGGAGTGCACTGGTTCTCCGCAGATAAGCCCGAAGAGATCTCCCGGCTCGTCCACCTGGTGGAAGAGTTTTTCTCGACCCGGATGGGGTGAAAATCCTTGTTTCATATGTGCATCTATATCGCCTTCCTGAACAACGTGGAAAGGCGGATCCTCACCTGGTACCCCGCAACGAGGCCGCCTTGTGGGTGGTGGGCTCCATCTCAAAACGCTCCATCGTCCACAGGAGTTTCCCGGAAGCACAGATTCGTCCCCTCGAACCCGTTCCCAGGTCGGATATTCCCTTCTTTCCTGCAGGGGGAACATTCGTAGTTCTCCGTGAGGAGACCCCGTGGTCGGGATGGGTCTTGGAAGTGGATCCAGTCTCGCGGGTTCACTCCGACCTGAACCGGTACAGGTATCCCACGGCACCATGCGGGACTACGGGCGTGTGTCCGAGGTTCCCCACCTCGTCCCTCCACGGGTGGAGGAGGCCCCACTCGAGGAAGAGTCCCCTGTAACCGAGGCTATACGAGAGGCCGGTCGCCCAGTACCGATACCGTGCCCCCGGATCCTCGGTTGCCACCCTGCTTGTGGTGAGGTTGATACCGTGATGGAACGTGGGGATGTCGGAAAGGGCATATCCCAGGCTCAGAGTGAGCTGATGACAGGTGCTCCCCCAGTACATGCCGGAGGCACGGATCCCCACCGGACCCCACCAGATGCCCAGCGTGAGATTGAGGAGACAGCCGGAGAGGACGAGACCGATTTCAGGATACGCTGAAGGCGTCTCTGTGGCTGAGAGGGGGTGGATGCCTCCCAGTAGCACGCAGAACCCCAGCAGGGTGGTCACGATCAGGCGTCCTGGAGAGATTCTCTGTGCCATCCTGCCTCCTCCCCCTCTCTGATGGGGGTATTCACTCCGGCGAGCCCGGGACTGAAGGGGCTCTCCAGGGATGACGGGGCTCTTCAGCGTATCCCGTACACCCATGATATCAGAAGTGTTGCCATGCAACAACGAATATTCAGTTGCACGAGGAAAGATCGTTTCATTCCGATGTTTTTCCTTACATGAGGACTTGGGTACTCGTTGCGTGGATACCCGGAAGCCACACCACGATCACTCAGTCATGATGCTTTGTGAATGGGTGAGTGTATCTCAACGTGTACTCCGCTGTGTTCGAGTCGAATGCTTGTATCTCGAACTCCTTTTTCTGGAAAAAGTTCAGTGCAGATGTATTCTCAGCTTTCACCTCCGAGAAGAGACTCATGTGTGAACTCGAGAGTGCTTTTATGGCGAAATCTAGTAGAGCTGTCCCATACCCTTTGCCGATTTTGGTCTTTTCGACTGCCAACATCTTTATCCATAGGGGATTTTCCTCACATTTTACTATCATGAAAGCCTTCATGGTTCCCTCTTCAAAGAGACCATAGTATTCGTGATGTCCTTCTGCCCGCTCTCTATACCATAGCTGCAGGGATGAGAGGGTGTGTTTCTTCTTGGATGTGGTGAGGAGAGTATAATGTTCGTTCCATATTTTCAGCATAGATGGTATATCGCGTTCCTCGATCTTTCGGATTCTCCTCATGGATTATTCCTCGGTGAAGGCCAGTCTCACTGCAGAGGCAATCAATACACCCCCAATACACCGCTGTATTCGTCGGGAGATGCGCGGAGAATGGAGGAAGAGGCTCTTGAGGTAGTGCACAAGGAGGGCATATAGCGAGAAGATGAGGAGGGTGAGGCCCATGAAGGTGGCACTCATTATGATCATCCGAGACACATAGTGGGACTCTGGATCCGTAATGAATTGAGGGAGAAAGGAGAAGAAGAACAACATGGTCAACTTTGGGTTGAGAAGGTTGAACAGGACGGCTCTGGATACGAGCTTCAGACCTTTTCTTTCGGGAGGTACTTAGTAATTCCGCATACGGAAGTAGTGAATGCCGTCGTGAGGTCGATATCAGGAACAGGGGGAAGAACATAAAGATGCTCGAAGAACTCTGCTATGCAATAGAGGCTCAGCTTCTCGTCGAGAATGAAGCGGCTAAAAATCGGGAGGAAACCGCCAAAGCGTTTGCGGGCAAGACGGCGGCCGTGAAAGGCGGCGCTTCCGGCATCGGCAAGGCCCTGTGCGAGATGCTTTTGAGCTTTGGCGCGAAAGCGGTGACACTCGCGGATATTAACGAGGAGAACCTGATCAAAGAAACAGCGAGGCTGCAAACCCTCTACCCGGGCAAGGTGTTTGGCATCGTGACGGACGTAACCAATCAGGCAAGCGTCGTCAATATGGTCAAGGCCGCCCGCGAAAACGGGGAAGGACGATTGGACTACCTTTTCAATAATGACGGCCTCGGCTTGACCAAACCTTTCGACGCCTGTTCGGCGGAGGACTGGAAATATGCTTTTGACGTCAACTTCTTCGGGGTTCTTTACGGTACCATTGCGGCCGTCGATATCATGAATGATCAGGATGGAGGTGGAAGTATCGTCAACACAGCGTCTGATATCGCCTTTGTGCCCATGGCTTATCAGAGGATGTACAGCGCCACAAAAGCTGCTGTCCTGGGAATGACGGTAGCGCTGCGATATGAGCTTTCAGACAGGAACATTCGTTTGTTTGCCGTTGCTCCCGGCACGGTTGCGACGCCGATCTTCCGGGGGAATCCGCCCTCTGATGCAATTATGCCGGATGTCGCAGCGGAACGGATTCTTTATTCGGTGGCGCAGAATTTCAGGGTTGTAATCACCACTGTCGAGGACGCTTTCGGCACGCTGGCCAACATACCCCTTCCGGAACTCAGGATGTTATGGGAACAATATGGTTAGCGTAGCCAAGATCCGGCGCGGCGGCAATATGAGCGCCCACTAAAATACCAGTATAAATTCAGGTACGAAAAAAAATACTAATATTCTATGGAGGATCAGAAGAATAATATACCCTCTTTCTTATAAACAGAATATTTTAGTTAGCTGATTTGTTTTATACAAATCCTCAGCTTTTTCTTTTATCTGCGCTGATTATCTTCATTTGCGCCGTTGGCGAGAACATACCAAGCGGTGGGAAACCTCCTGACAACGTCGGTGACTACAACGAGTGCTCTCCGATGTCAAGCATTGAGTTGGCCAGCTTCCTCCAACCTTAAGACAATAGCTCCCCTCTGTTCCGTATGAGCACCGATTTAGAGGTGTTATTCTGTTTCTCCTAATCATTGTTTTGAGTATTATACCGACATCAATACTGGCGCGGGAGGGGAACGGGGATATACCCTCTGTTGCGCCTCCCGTGCTTGTTGTTTTGACCAGGCGATAATCCGATGTGGGATTCGTTGGACACAGCTTTCCAAATGAGGGTGTCGGAATCTGGATCATAAGGATCGACTGTTCTCCTATTTGGAACTACCCTATGATGTGGAAGAGGAAGGTGAGGACGAACGCCCTTGCGGAGAACCTCTTTCGGCACATGAGGACATTTCTTCGACGGTATCCTGGGTATATAAGCCGTGTCCATGCGGATGGGGTGGTAGGCCTCTACGTGGTGGGCATGCAGATACACTCGCAGTGTGGGAGACGCACCCTTATCAGCTCCAGCTCAATTTCAACACTCCTCCTTGACAGAGCCCTCGAATGGGGCTGTTTGACAGAGGCATGATTCCGAAATATGATGATTTACTCAACATACTATAAAAGGGGGTATCCATGCTTTTCAAGTCGTTGGGAAGGATTCTGAGGAAGCGGCACGAGAGTGGTGTGACGAGGGCTGGATTCCGAAGCGGAATCGTTGCGGGACTGATCGGAGGCCTGTTCTCTTTGGTGATTCTCCTCAACAAGAAAGCATTCTCCTCGGCCTACTCCAAGGAGCTCAATCTGGTCTCGAGCAATTTCGGGATGAGCATTCCTCTCGACTACGTATGGTTGATCAGCCTGATCCTCATTCCTCCTTTCATCGTTCTCCTTTACGCAATTATCGGGATGTTTCTAGGGAAATTCCTCGGGCGGTTCAAGACACGCTGGGTTGTGATGCTGATCTTCAGTATCCTTGTAGGGGCCCTGTGTGGCTGGCTCACAGATCTTCCTGCATCGAGATGGCTCATCCTCACCTTCAACCTGATTGCATGGTTCGTCTTCGGCATCCTTTTCATGTTCTACATGAAAGAAGAGAGAGAACAGACGGATACTCCTCCGCGAGACTGAGTCTTGTGCTGAGACATCCTCGTGTGTAAGGGAAGGGGCGCTGCGCACAATTGAATTTTCGCCCCGCGTGGATAGACTGAGAGCTCGGGCTCACGAGGGCATGAGGGGTCTTTTCCGATCCGATGGGGATTACACACTATAAGTCATCTCCTCTATCGGTGATCCATGCCTTTACGGTGTGGGGAGTGGAGTGCCGTGTTCAGTTCCCGATGGTGCCTGCGGGGGGTGTGTCGCTGCTCGGGGGTTCTTTTTTACATGTATCCTGTGTCTATGGTTTCCATCAGTTCAGGGACATGTAGGTGGGTAATGTTAACCATTTATGTAGCCTGGTTGACGAAACCTCCCCCGTATCGCATTATCGGGGCATGGAGCGACTCTTCAAGGTGATAGGGGAGTATGTGGAGGCGGGGGAGAGCCTGCCCGACGAGTATGCCCTGAGGGTGCTGGAGGTGCCGGCCTCGCGCCTCCCCGAGCTCTTCGTCTACACCAATCGACTGAGGCTCGCACGTTTCGGCCACAGGGTGCACCTCTGCTCCATCATGAACGCGCGGAGCGGGGCGTGCACCGAGGACTGTGCCTTCTGCGCCCAGTCGGCCCACCACCGCACGGAGGTGGAGGTGTATCCCTTAAGGCGTGCGGAGGTGATTCAAGAACAGTATCGGGCAGTGGCCCGTCGGCTTCCCGTACGGCACTTCGGGGTGGTGACGAGCGGGGAACGCCTCTCGGAGGAGGAGCTCGATGAGGTGAGAGCGGCCCTCTCGGTGAAGGAAGGGGTGCGCTGGTGTGCCTCGCTCGGGGCCCTGTCGAAGGCGGCGCTCCTCAGGCTGAAGGAGGCGGGGCTCACACGGTTCCACCACAATCTCGAGACCGCTCCCTCGTTCTTTCCCAGGATCTGTTCGACGCACTCGTTCGAGGAGCGTCTTGCCACCGTACGGGCGGCGAAGGCGGTGGGGTTGGAGGTGTGCAGTGGGGGGATCTTCGGGATGGGGGAGTCGCCCGAGGAGCGGGTGGCCTTTGCCCGCATCCTCTACGAGGAGCGGGTCGATTCGGTACCGCTCAACTTTCTCATCCCCGTTCCGGGGACGAGGCTCGGTGGGATGAAGGCCATGGAGCCGGTGGAGATCCTGCGCTGCATCGCGATGGTGCGGCTGGTCAATCCTGCGGCTGAGCTCAAGGTGTGTGCGGGCCGGCTCCTCCTGGGGGATCTGCAGTCCATGATCTTCTATGCCGGGGCCACCGGGATGATGGTGGGGGATCTGCTCACCGTGGCCGGACGCGAGGTGGAGAAGGATCTGAGGATGCTCGAGGCGCTGGGGTGTGAGGTCGGGAGGGAGGGGGTGGGGGAATGGGTGGGGGGAATGAGGTGAGGTCCCTCCTTCTGGGAGCGGTGGGGGTAGGGGTGGTGGGGGGCATGGTGCTCGTGGGAGTGCTCCTGGGGCTCCCGAGTCCCTTTGCCACGGGTGCGATGGTGGGGTTGGGGGTGATGGTGGTCGGGTGTGTGGGCTACCGGTTGTGGAAGGGGAGGGCGTTCAGGGGGAGGAGAGGGCTGGGGGCCGATCTCGTGCATGTGGGGCTCGTGGCGGTGCTGGCCGGCGGGGTGGTGTGGGGGGTGGGGGAGAGGGGCGGGGTGGTGTGGGTGGGTGAGGGTGAGGGGTTCGCGGTGGAGGGTGAGGTGGTGACGGTGGAGGAGGTGGGGGAGGCAGAGGGAGGGGAGGTGCGGCTCCGTGTGGGTGGGAGGGAGGAGTGGGTGGGGCCGAATAGGCCGGTGAGGGTGGGGGTGTGGTGGGTCTTCCTGGGTGATACGAAGGAAGAGCGGCTCGTCCTCAGGGTGCGGGATGGGTATCATGTGCTGTATCCCGGACAGGGAGCGACGGTGGGTGGGGTGCAGGTGTGGTTCGAAGGGGAGGGGAGGGTGAGGATCGGAGAGGAGGGAAGGGTGGTGCGTGCCGGTGAGCGGCTGGGGGGTGTGGAGGTGGTGCGGGTGCAGGAGGGGAGGTTCGTGGGCTTGGTGGTTCGGAGGGTGAAGGGCGTGTGGGTAGTGATGGGAGGGTTGGCGGCGATGGGGGCGGGGGTGGTGCTGCTCGGGATTCCCGGAAGGAGGCGCACATGACACGTATACTGACGATCGCGGGGTGGGGGGTGCTCCTCGCCTCGATGGTGGCGGTGGGCCTCGGCCGTCTCCGGGGGCGGGAGTGGAGGGTGGGGCGCTGGGGCGCTGGCCTCTCCCTCTTCCTCTTTGTCCTCGCCTGGTGCTATGAATCCGCGCGTACGGGCCTACCGGCCTTCCTCTCCCTCTTCCACCTCCTCCTCTTCCTTTCCGTGGGGCTCATTGCCGCCTGGCTCCTCCTGCGCCCGTCCGAGCCGGTCCTCCTCTTCCTGGCCTGGGCCCTCGCTTCCCTCGCCCTCTCCCCCCTGGCCCCGCCTCCTTCTTCCGCCCGCCCCATCCTGGTCTCGGCGTGGCTGGTCCTCCACGTCGGCACCACGGCGGTGGGCGAGGTGCTCCTTCTGGCGGGCGCGGTCCTCGCGCTCCGGCGCTCCTCCTCGGCCGCCACGACATCGACTATGGAGGGGCTTCTCCGGGCTGGCTATGGCCTCTTCACGTTGGGGGCACTCGTCTTCGGTGCGGTATGGGCCTTCTTCGCCTGGGGGCGGTTCTGGGGGTGGGACCCCAAAGAGACCTGGTCACTCATCGTCTGGCTCTGGTACACCGCCTATCTCCACCTTCCGGCCTCGCTCAGCCGACGCACCCCTTTCCGCCTCATGCCCGTAGTGGGCGCTTTCCTGCTCCTCTTCACCCTCGTGGGCGTGCCTTTCCTCTTCAAGGGGCTGCACTCCTACTGAGCTGCCTCCCCATTCCCACGAGGTGGAGGGTAGGGGAAAAACAGGTAGTCCCGGAAGACTCCCCGGGGATTCCCGTCACCGTAGGGATGCGGTTCGTTCGCATTCTCGTGACAGCTCTCGCAGAATGAATCTGATACGATCATCACCTCGTCCCCCGATTGGACCAGCCAGATCCATCCCCCCCGACTCCGCGGATCCTCGGGTGCCTTTATCATCACGGTGAACATATCGGGTGTCTGCTCCGGATCGGTGGGCCGCTGCCGGTAGACCTCTTTCACCACCATGGTCCCCTCGGGATACACGTAGGATCCGTCGGCCCCCCGTTGGGGGGTCTCCCCCTCCGGACTCACGTAGATCCTTCGGTAGGCGGTCCCGTGTCCGGGAATGGGGTAGTCGAGCTCCACCGTGGTGGTGCGTTTCCACGCGCGGTACCCCTCCGGCACCCGATAGGAGGCTCTTTCCTTTTCGCATCCTGCGATCACCGGCAGAACCAGGAGTACGACCACCACGCCCATGAGGGACCTCTCACGCCTCTGCATCGTCTTCTCCTTTCAGGCCTACGAGCATGTACACCTTCTGGTCTTCCTTCTTGCCCTTCACCGAGAGACGATAGGGGCCTTCCACCACGGCTGCCTCCCCGAGGAGCCGGTGGAAGGCATCGGAGATCACCACCTTGCCTGGAGGCGCCACGTCGCAGAGCCTCGAGGCCAGGTTCACGCTGTCGCCTATCACCGTGAAATCGGCCCTCTCGGCGCTCCCTATCTTTCCCAGTATCACCTCCCCGGCGTGGATCCCTATCCCCACGGAGAGGCCCGCCACCTGATCCTTCCTCTCCTCGAGCACGCGCTGTATGTCGAGGGCGGCGCGGGCCGCCCGGAGCGGCGCATCGATTCCCTGGAAAAAGGCGAAGACCTCGTCGCCCACGTACTTGTCGATGTCGCCCTCGTGGGCATGGACGATCGATGTCTGGAGGGAGAGGAGCTCGTTGAGCGCATGCACCACCCGGGCGGGATCCTCCCTGTCGGCGAACGAGGTGAACCCTCGCACGTCGGAGAAGAGGAGCACCATCGTGGTGCGCACCCCTTCCTCGCTCGCGTCCTGTACCGCCCGTATGGTGGTCCTGGAGACGAACTTCGAGAGCTCGAAGCGTTCGTAGAGCCCCTGCACCATGGTGTTCACCGTCTCCCCGAGGAGCCCGATCTCGTCCCGTGGGCGGAGATCCACCCGGACGTGGAAGTTCCCGTTGGTGACGGCGGCGCACACCTCGCCGATCTTCCTGACCGGTTCGAGGACCGATCGCCTGAGGAAGAAGGTGAGGACCCACCCCAGGATGATCACAATGGTGAGGAAGGCGCTCCCTGCGAAGATCACGTTCGCCTGTTGTGTCTGCACCGAGGAGGTGATGTCGTCCTGTATCTCGACGATCCCACGGACCGTGTGGTCTTCTCCGTGGCAGACGGTACACTTGGGGAGGTTGATGAGAGGGGAGTACACCGTGAGGTATGTGCGGCCCTCCGCCTCGTCCTGCACCTGCACGGGGTGGGGGTAGGGCGAACCGATGCGGGCGAGGAGGTCGTCGGAGAGAGGGGGCACTCCCACGAAGGCCCGTGGGCTCGAAGGTGAGAACCGCTGGCCGCCCAGACGCGTGTTCACCTGAAGAATGGTGGTGGTGTCACTGAAGGCCGGGGTGCCGTCGGCCCGGAAGAGGCGGATTCTCGTACCCGGCTGGTCCTCCGAGATGTCCATGAAGTAGTTCACCGCGAGGGGCGCCTCCCCCGGCATCATGAAGTTCTCTATGGCGTTGTAGAGGAGTTCGCTCTGTGTCACGAGGCTCTCGGCCGTGGTCTCGCGTATGAGGTTCACGATGTTGGTGGTGAAGATCCCCACGATGAGCCCGATTCCCACGATGAGCGATCCCGATATGAGGAGGGTCACCTTCCTGGTGATGGGAACGATGCCTTTCATATTCGAAGCATACCCCCGCCCTGGTCGTATGTCAAGAAAATTTTATAATACAAATAGATATCAGACATGACCGATTGGAATGAAGGGCTGCTCACGTCCGTAGTGAGGAAGCCTCGAGGATTCACGTCCGGGAAACACCTGGTGGTGTCTCGACACGATGGGGTGCATGCGATCAGATCTCCAGAACTCTCCCGACCGATAATAAATAGTTTTTTATCCATATGCCCTCTTGACTTTTTTCCCCTCACCTCTAAATATGGTAGTATCACCTCATCACAACAGGAGCGACCCATGGAATCAGTGATTCAGGAGCTCATCGAATCGCTCAAGCGGGACGGTGTGGAGGCCGGAGAGAAGAGGGCCCAGGAGATCGTCCGGAGCGCCGAGATAAAGGCCGAGCAGATCATAGAGAAGGCGAAAGAACAGGCGAGGTCCATGAGGGAAGAGGCGGAGCGGGCCGCGGTTCAGTTCCGACAGAGCGCAGAGGAGGCCATCCGCCAGGCGGGAAGGGACGTCATCCTCTCCGTGCAGCGCGAACTCGAACGCCTCTTCTCTCATGTACTGGAAGAGATGGCGAAGGAGTCCTATTCCGGGAAGGCCCTCGAAGAGGCCGTCGTGGCCGTGGTGAACAGCTGGGACAAGGATACGGTGGGCGATGTGGTCCTTCAGCTCCCCGAGGACGTGGAGGAGCAGGTCCTCTCCTCGCTCAAGCGTCGTGTCGCCGAGAAGGTGGCCGCCGGTCTCGAGATACGGCCGGTGAAAGGTCTCGACAGGGGGTTCCGCATCCAGCTCAAGGACGGGTCGGCCTACTATGACTTCACCGCAGAGGGGATCGCCGAGGTCCTTGCCGCGTATCTCAATCCCAAGGTGGCTTCCCTCCTCAAAGAAGCGGTGAAATGAAGGGGCGAGACGTGGCACGATACTACTATTTCTGCGCCTCCCTCCCCCTCCTTCAGTTCGAAAGTGAGCCCCCTTTTTCGGAGACCCAGTTCCTCGTCCTCGCCGCTCAGCACCTCACACCCGAGGACCGTGCGGTCCTGCTCGCCGCTCTCGACGAAAGGGAGGAGACGGACCACCCTCTCGTCCTCAGGATCAGGGAATGGATGAAGGGTGTGCACAACAACCTCGCCCTCCTTCGGGGGCAGAGGCTCGGGGTGAACGGCCTTTCCTGGACACGAGGCATGGTCGACGGGTACTACGCCGAACGGGTGAAATCCGTCTTCCAGCACGAAAGTCCCACGGGTAAGCAGGACGCGTACGACAGGATGGTCTGGGAGTTCCTCGAGGAGTGCGGGGCAGGGCATGCCTTCGATCTCGAGAGCCTCATTGTATACGCTCTCAAACTCCGGCTTCTTGCGGCTCGAGCAGAGAGGACCGAGGAGCGGGGGAGCGACATCTTCGACAGGGTCTTCCAGCACCTGAGGACCCAGGACATAGTGGAAAAACTACCCTTTGGAGAGAGACAATGATTACAGGAAGAGTCGTGGGCGTCAACGGAAACATGGTGCGCGTGGAGGTGGACGGCAACGTCCGCATGAACGAGGTGGCGTACGTGTGTGTGGAGGACAAGAAACTCAAGTCCGAGGTCATCCGGATCAGGGGGAAGCACGCCGAGCTCCAGGTCTTCGAAATCACCAGGGGGATCGGCGTGGGAGACCTGGTGGAGTTCACGGGAGAACTCCTCTCCGTGAAGCTCGGACCCGGCCTCCTCGCCCAGATCTACGACGGCCTCCAGAACCCCCTTCCCGAACTCGCCCGGAAGTGCGGGTTCTTCCTCGAGCGGGGGGTATATGTGGATCCCCTCGATCCTGAGAAACGGTGGGCATTCACCCCTGTGGCGAAGCCGGGAGATGTGGTGACCGGGGGGGATACCCTCGGTACGGTGCCCGAGGGCATCTTCCAGCATCGGATCATGGTCCCCTTCAATATGAGGGAGCAGTACACCGTCAGACGGGTGGTGCCTGCCGGCGACTACACGGTGAACGACGTGGTGGCCGAGGTGGAAGACCCGCAGGGCGAGGTGTACCCCCTCACGATGTCGTTCTACTGGCCGGTGAAGGTGCCCATCACTGCCTATGCGGAACGCCTCCAGCCCACTGAACCGATGGTGACTAAGATCCGCATCATCGACACCTTCTTCCCCGTGGCGCGCGGCGGAACCTACTGTATTCCGGGGCCGTTCGGAGCAGGGAAGACGGTCCTCCAGCAGATCACCAGCCGGAACGCCGAGGTGGACATCGTGATCATTGCGGCCTGCGGCGAGCGGGCGGGCGAGGTCGTGGAGACCCTGCGGGAGTTCCCCGAACTCATCGACCCCCGCACCGGGCGGACCCTCATGGAGCGCACCGTGATCGTGTGCAACACCAGCTCCATGCCGGTGGCGGCCAGGGAGGCCTCGGTGTACACCGCGGTCACGCTCGCCGAGTACTACCGGCAGATGGGGCTCGACTGTCTGCTCCTCGCGGACTCCACCTCGCGCTGGGCGCAGGCCATGCGCGAGATGTCGGGCAGGCTCGAGGAGATCCCGGGAGAGGAGGCCTTCCCCGCCTATCTCGAGTCGGTGATCGCGAGCTTCTACGAGCGGGCGGGGGTCGTCCGGCTCAAGGACGGTTCCCTCGGTTCGGTGACCATCGGGGGCACGGTGAGCCCGGCGGGAGGGAACTTCGAAGAGCCGGTGACACAGGCCACCCTCAAGGTCGTGGGGGCCTTCCACGGTCTCTCGCGGGAGCGCTCCGATGCCCGTAAGTATCCTGCGATCCATCCCCTCGAGAGCTGGAGCAAGTACCGGGGGGTGACCGACCCGGCGAAGACCGAGTATGCGCGCAAGGTCCTCTTCGACGGGAACGAGGTGGCCCAGATGATGAAGGTGGTGGGTGAGGAGGGAACCACGCTCGAAGACTTCGTCACCTATCTCAAGGCGGAGTTCCTGGACAACGTCTACCTCCAGCAGGACGCCTTCGATCCCGTGGACGCGGCGGTGGGCGTGGAACGGCAACGCCACACCTTCGACATCGTCTTCGACATCCTGAGCGCCCTCTATTCCTTCACCTCCAAGGAGGAGGCGCGCAGGTTCTTCGCGTTGCTCACGCAGAAGTTCAAGGACTACAACACCTCCGAGTGGGATTCGGCCGATTTCAGGAGGCTCGAGAGCGAGATACGGGCCATGGTGGAAGAGAAGACGACGGGCAGGGACGAGGAGGCGGAATACATCCTTTCCAGAAAGGTGGAGAGCCATGCGTAAGATATACAGCAGGATAGAGTCCATAGCCGGGAACGTGATCACGGTACGGGCGCAGGGCGTGCGGTACGGGCATCTCGCCGAGGTGGTCTCACGGCAAGGAAAGACCCTGGCCGAGGTGATCCGCCTCGACGGTGATCTCGTGGCCCTCCAGGTGTACGGCGGGACGCGGGGGATATCGACCGGCGACGAGGTGCGGTTCCTGGGACACCCCATGCAGGTCTCCTTCTCCGACAACCTGTTGGGGCGGATCTTCGACGGGAGCGGGAGGCCGAGGGACAACGGCCCCGACCTCGTGGACGAGCTCATCGAGATCGGCGGGCCTTCGGTCAACCCGGCCAAGCGTATCATC
This sequence comes from Spirochaeta thermophila DSM 6192, assembly GCF_000147075.1. Taxonomy (NCBI): domain Bacteria; kingdom Pseudomonadati; phylum Spirochaetota; class Spirochaetia; order Winmispirales; family Winmispiraceae; genus Winmispira; species Winmispira thermophila. The sequence continues at coordinate 1,313,055 of NC_014484.1, read as the reverse complement.
CCTCGTAACATGATCCGTACGGGTATCCCCATGATCGACGTCTTCAACACACTGGTGGAGTCCCAGAAGCTTCCCATCTTCTCGGTCTCCGGGGAACCGTACAACCAGCTCCTCGCCCGCATCGCGCTTCAGGCCGAGGCGGACGTGATCATCCTGGGGGGTATCGGCCTCAAGTACGACGACTACCTCTTCTTCAGGAACACGCTCGAAGAGGGTGGTGCCCTCTCACGGACGATCTTCTTCGTGCACACCGCCTCTGACCCCGTGGTGGAGGCTCTGTTGGTACCGGATATCTCGCTCGCAGTGGCGGAGCGGTTCGCGCTGAAGGGGAGACGGGTGCTCGTGCTCCTCACCGACATGACTAACTTTGCCGACGCCCTCAAGGAGATCGCCATCACCATGGAGCAGGTACCATCCAACCGTGGATACCCGGGTGACCTCTACAGTCAGCTCGCGGCCCGCTACGAGAAGGCGGTCGACTTCGAGGGGGCTGGTTCGATCACCATCCTCGCGGTCACCACCATGCCTGGAGACGACGTGACCCACCCGATTCCCGACAACACAGGTTACATCACCGAGGGCCAGTTCTACCTGAGGAACGGGCGTATCGAGCCATTCGGCTCGCTCTCGAGGCTCAAGCAACTCGTGAACAAGAACACCCGCGAGGACCACAGGGCCATCATGGACGGCATGATCAAGCTCTACGCGGCCTACAAGGAGACCCTCGAGAAGAAGGCCATGGGTTTCAGGATGTCGGAGTGGGACAACAAGCTCCTCACCTACGGCCAGTTGTTCGAGAGGGAACTCATGGATCTCTCGGTGAATATCCCGCTCGAGAAGGCCCTCGACAAGGGGTGGCAGATCCTGGCGGAGTGTTTCACCCCCGAGGAGACGGGACTCCGGTCCGATCTCATCCGCAGGTTCTGGCCGAAGAAACAAGAGGTGGCGCATGGCCAAGATCAAGCTCACCAAGAATGAGCTCAAGCGTCAGAAGGACGCCCTCAAGCGCTACGAACGCTACCTGCCGACGCTCCAGCTCAAGAAGCAACAGTTGCAGCTGGTGATCACCCAGGTGGAGGCGCGGGTCGCGGAGGCATGGAACAGGAAACAGGCACTTCTGGAAGGGGTGAGCGCCTGGCGTCGTCTCTTCGGAGAGGACGTGCGTCTCGAGAACCTGGTGAAGGTGAGGGAGGTTCGTACCGGAGAGACGAACATCGCGGGGGTGGATATACCCACCTTCGAGGGGGTCGACTGGGAGCCTCCCGCCTACGACCTGTACGTCCTCCCCGTGTGGGTGGACGATGCGGTGCTCTTCCTCAGGGAGCTCCTCGCGGTGGAGGCGGAGATCATGGTGCTGGAGGAGCAAAAGCGCAGGCTCTCGGAGGAGCTGCGGATCACCAGCCAGAGGGTGAACCTCTTCGAGAAGGTGAAGATCCCCGAGACCAGGGATCACATCCGCAGGATCACCATCTACCTGGGGGATCAGCAGACCGCGGCGGTGGTGCGCGGCAAGATCGCGAAGAAGAAGCTGGAGGCCAGAGCATGATCGTACCGATGACGAAGGTGTTTCTGGTGATGAAGGCCTCCGAGGCGAGGGAAGCCCTCACGGCGCTCCGTCGTTTCGGCGCGGTCCACGTCCACGTACAGGACCGCGAGACGGACGAGGTGGAGGCGCGGCGCAGGGAGCTGGAGCGGTGCGAACGGGCGTTGGGTGTGCTGGCCGAGTATCGCAGGCGAAGGAAGGGGCGGAATGGGAGCCGGCTCGGCACGGAGGAGGTGTGCGGCCTGGTGGATCGCGTCCTCTCCCTGGCCGAGGAGCGACGGAGGCTCGAGGAGGAGGCGGTGGGGCTGTCATCCCGTCTCGAAGAGCTCGGGCCGTGGGGCGATGTCTCGGATGAGGACATCGCCTTCCTCCGTGAACACGGCGTCCATGTGGTGTTCTGTCTCATGACGGGAGAACAGCGTGCACGCCTTGGGAAGGATTTGGTGTGTGTGGAGGTGGGGGTGAAGGGGGGGAGGCGGATGTGCGTGGTGGTGGGAAGAGGGGAGGAGCCGGCGCTGCCCGAGGGGGTGGAGGTGGTGAGGATCCCGAAGGGAGGACGTGCGGGCGTACGGAGGAACCTTATGAGGGTGAGGGAGCGTGTGAGGGAGGTGGAGGAGGCGCTCCTCGAGGCTGCGGGATCGTACGAGGAGCTCGTCCGGATGAAAGAGGAGGTGGTGCGGCCCGCGTGGGAGTTCGAACGGGTGGCTGCGTCGCTCGAGCAGGAGGGGCCGCTCGTCTGGCTCACGGGTTTCCTGCCCGAACGGGAGAAGGACCGACTCGCCGACTATGCGAGGAAACAGGCCTGGGGTGCGCTCTTCCTCGACCCAGGGGAGGACGACCCTGTCCCCACCTTGGTGGAGAACCCCAGGGCGATACGGATCATCAGACCGCTCTTTGACTTCCTCGATATCGTACCAGGCTACCGAGAGTTCGACATCAGTTTCGTCTTCCTTGCCTTTCTCTCGGTCTTCTTCGCCATGATCGTGGGGGACGCCGGATACGGCCTCATCTTCCTGGCGAGTTCCCTCTACATCCTCCGACGCGAGTACCGGCTCACCGGAAAGGTGACCGATGCGGGAGTGCTCATCGCCTGGATGAGTCTCTGTACCGTGGTATGGGGAGCGCTCACGGGGACGTGGTTCGGCTATGAAGGGTTCGCCCGCACGGCGCCCTTCTCGTGGTTCGTGGTGGAGGGGGTCTCCTCATGGGAGCCCGAGGCCACCCAGACCGTACAGCTCCTGAGCTTCGGGCTGGGGTTGGTGCACCTCTCGATCGCCCATCTGTGGCGGTTCGTGAGGGAGATCCGTGACGGAATGGTGGTCCGTTCCTTCTCGCAGCTGGGATGGCTCTCCATCATCTGGGGGCTCTTCAACGTGGTCCTCAACCTGGTAGTGGATGCCGCGCGGTATCCCATACTCCCGGTCTCGGTGTACGGGATAGCGATCGGGCTCCTCCTGGTGGTGGTCTTCGGCAGCCAGGAAGGCGACGGCTTCCTCAAGGGGGTCGCACGAGGATTCGCCGGACTCTTCACCACCGTTCTGGATGTGATCGGCTCGTTCGGGGATCTCATCTCCTATATCAGGCTCTTCGCCGTGGGACTCGCTACGGTCGCCCTCGCCGAGGCCTTCAATACCATGGCTCTCGGCGCGGGAGGGAGTCTGGTGGGAATCCTGATCGCAGGGATCATTCTCCTCATAGGACACGGCCTCAATCTGGTGATGTCCGCCCTCTCCGTGGTGGTACACGGCGTGAGGCTCAACCTCCTCGAGTTCGCGGGGCATCTCGGTATGGAATGGACGGGGATTCACTATACCCCGTTTAAGGAGCCCACCACTCCTGCAGGCGATGCGGGGGATGAGGGAACATATAAGGACACAACAATCCGAGAAAGGAGTGCAGTATGAACTGGGGACTCATAGGAATCGGCGGGGCGCTCGCACTCGCTGCGGCGGGTTCTGCGATCGGTATCGGAACGGCGGGCATGGCCGCCATAGGGGCGTGGAAGAAGTGCTATGCCCAGAACAAGCCGGCGCCCTTCATGCTCATCGCCTTCACGGGCGCACCTCTCACCCAGACTCTCTACGGGTTCATCCTCATGAACAACCTCCGGGACAAGCTCGGCACCATGGATCCGGGACTGCTTCTCGGGCTCGGTGTACTTGGAGGTCTCGCCATGGGCTACTCGGCGGCCTTCCAGGGGAAGGCCGGTGCCGCCGCCGCGGATGCACTGGCCGAGACAGGCAAGGGAACCGCCCAGTACCTCATCGTCCTGGGAATCGTGGAAACCGTGGCGGTGTTCGTACTGGTCTTCATGATGGGGGTGACCGGTTGAGGAGATCCGATCTCCTCGGGATGGACTCGCCCTACGGTGAACCCGGGCCCGTGCGGATGCACGGGCTTTTCCTTTCGTCCCGTTCCTCGTTATAGTGGTACGTATGGGTGACATGAATCGGAGAAAACACCCCGTCCCGCCCGAAGGCGGACGTGAGGTATATGCGACCAAGGCCGTACCCGTGGGATCCCTCGTGATAGGAGGCGGCGCCCCTCTCGTGGTGCAGACCATGTGGAAGGGGCCTCTCACCCCTGAGGCGGTGTCCACGATCGTGGAAGAACTCGATCGGCTCTCCAAGATGGGGTGCGGGCTCATGCGCTTCGCCGTGCCCGACATGGCTGCAGCGGAGGTGGTGGGGCGCATCGCCGAGCGAAGCCCCATGCCGGTAGTGGCCGACATCCACTTCGACTGGCGTCTCGCGCTCAGGGTGATGGACTTCCCCGTGGCCAAGGTACGGATCAACCCGGGTAACATCGGAGCCCGATGGAAGGTAGAAGAAGTGGTGAGAAAGGCCGAGGAGAAGGGAGTCGCCATACGAGTGGGGGTCAATTCCGGCTCCCTCCCGAAACACCTCCGTCATGATCCCGATGTGGCGGCTGCCCTGGTGAAGGCGGCGGAGGAAGAGCTCGAGATCCTCGGTTCCCTCGGGTTTGAGAGGGTCATCGTTTCGCTCAAGGCGTCCGATATAGAAACCACGGTGCGTGCGAACAGGCTCTTCGCACAGAGGTACGAGATTCCCCTCCATCTTGGCGTCACCGAGGCGGGACCGCTCATCCCCGGTATCGTGAAGTCCACGGCGGCCCTCGTGCCCCTGCTCTCGGAGGGGATAGGCGACACCATCCGCGTCTCCCTCTCGGATTCGTGCGAGAAAGAGGTGCTCGTGGGTATGGAGATCGCCCGGGCGAGCGGTCGCAGGAATACGGGCGTGAATCTCATCTCTTGTCCTCGATGCAGCAGGTACAGCTTCGACGTGATGGGATTCATCGACCGCGTGTATCCCTACCTGCTCTCGATAGAGCGTCCGCTCACGGTCGCGGTGATGGGGTGCGTGGTGAATGGACCCGGCGAAGCGCGGCATGCCGATCTGGCCATCACCGGAACCGGTCGAGGTATTTTCCTCTATAGAAAGGGAGAGAAGATTCGAGAGGTTACTCCCGATGAGGCTGTCGATGCGTTTCTCGAAGAAATTCAGCATCTCCTTTAGCGTCTTCTTGTGCCTCGCCTCGCTGTCCGCCCAGGAAGAGGTGCCGAGCTGGGTGATGTACGAGCGCGCACGGGACCTCGCGCAGGAAGGCCTGATCGCCGAGGCCCTCGTACTCCTCGAAGAGGCCATCGACAGGGAAGTCACCTTCCCCGAGGCCGAGTACGAGCTGGGCCGACTGTTCTTCCGGGAAGGGGAGTTCACCCTCGCCGAACGTCATCTCCTCAAAGCCCTCGCGCAGAGACAGTACCTTGCGGTTGAGGCATCGTTCTATCCCATCGCCTACACCCTCGCCGAACTCTACCTCGCAGAGCGAAAGTATCACGAATTCGAGGAGACCCTCTTCACCTATATCCTCTCGGAGGATGAGTCCTACATCGGCGAGCGCAACCGGAAGAACCGGGAGGTGTGGACCACGACCCTCAAGGAGAAAGGCCTCGACCGCTTGCTCGTGCTCTATCGCTGTCCTGAGAACGCCTCCTACCGGGCCCATCTCCTGCTCTCCGAGTTCTATGGAGAGAACGGACGTATGGACAAGGCCCTCGAACACGCCACGATCGGAGTGATGATGGTGGTCACCACCCTCGTCGATACCATACGAGAAGAGGACTATCTCTACATCTTCTCGTCGATGGAGGCCCTGTGGAGGGAGATCCAACGGGAAGATCTCTTCCTCTCCTATCTCGAGGATCGCGAGGTCTACCGTCTCCTCTACTGGCTCGCCAACGCCCTCTATGGCCTGGCTCACCGGGAGGAGGCGGTGAAGTGGTGGTCGTTCGTCGCCGCCCGGGCGCCCGAGGGGCGATGGAAGTACCTCGCCTTCAGTCAGCTGAAGGAGCCCCGTGTGGCTCCCCCGGAGGAAGGCGTGCGCTAGGAGGCCGTCATGGAAGGGGTCTACGTGGGTACGTCCGGCTGGACCTATCGCCACTGGGCGGGCCTCTTCTATCCCGAGGACCTTCCTTCCTCTCAGCTCCTCGAGTTCTACAGCAGACACTTTCGTACGGTGGAAATAAACTCCTCGTTCTATCACCTCCCCCGCGAGAAGACCTGCAGGAACTGGGCGGGGAGGGTTCCCGAGGGGTTTCTCTTTTCCATGAAGGCGAGTCGGGTGATCACGCATCTCCGGAAGCTCGGAGACGTGGAGGAAGAAATCGAGCGGTTCCTCTCCCGTGCGGCCCTCCTGGGTGACCGACTGGGCGTGCTGCTCTTCCAGCTTCCTCCTTCTCTCCACAAGGACCTCGATCGGCTCGAACGATTCTTCCGTCTGCTCCCGCGGGGCTTCAGGTACGCGGTCGAAGTACGACACGACTCCTGGTTCGATCGGGATGTCTACGATCTCTTCTCTGCCTACGGGGTCTCCTTCTGTATCTTCCACTTTCATCCCCTTCACGCCCCCTGGGTGGTCACCGCGCCTACGGTCTATGTGAGACTCCACGGGGCTCTGGGCCGTTATCGCGGATCATACTCGGACGAGTACCTCGCTGAACTCGCAGAGAAGATGGCGGCATGGCGCGGGGAGGGGAGGGAGGTCTTCTGTTACTTCGACAACGATGCGGAAGGACACGCACTCCACGATGCGGCACGGCTCATGGGCTTCCTCCACGGCCTCCTGGGCGATGCCTCACCTTGAAACCTCCGTGGTTTGTCCGTACAGTAGCGTGGGTATGGATAAGATCATCATCAAGGGTGCTCGCGAACACAATCTGAAGAACATCGACCTCGAGCTTCCCCGCAACAAGCTCATCGTCATCTCGGGGCTGTCCGGTTCGGGGAAATCGTCCCTCGCCTTCGATACCATCTACGCCGAAGGACAGCGTCGTTACGTGGAGTCTCTCTCCTCGTACGCCCGGCAATTCCTCGGCCGCATGGACAAGCCGGACGTGGACTACATAGAGGGACTTTCCCCTGCCATCTCCATAGAACAGAAGACCACCCAGCGGAATCCGCGCTCCACCGTGGGTACCGTGACGGAGATCTACGACTACTTCCGTCTCCTCTTCGCCCGGATAGGCGTGCCCCATTGTCCCCAGTGCGGCAGGGAGATCCAGGAACAATCGCTCGACCAGATACTCGAGCAGGTGCTCCGCATCCCCGAGGGTACGCGAATCATGGTGCTCTCTCCGGTCGTGAGAGGCAAGAAGGGAGAACACGTCCGGATCCTGGAGGATGCCCGGAAGGCCGGTTTCGTGAGGGTGCGGATCGACGGAGAGATCCGTCTCCTGGACGAGGAGATCACACTCGAGAAGAATCAGAAGCACGATATCGACATGGTGGTCGACCGTATCGTCATGTCGCCCAACGTGAGACGACGGCTCGCCGAGGCGGTGGAGACTGCTCTCGAGCTCAGCGGGGGTATGTGTGTCGTGGTGGAGATGCCGGAGGGAGGTGAGGAACGTGAGCACCTCTTCTCCCAGAAGCATGCCTGTCCCGTGTGCGGGGTGAGCATGCCCGATCTGGAACCCCGGCTCTTCTCGTTCAACAGCCCGTACGGGGCCTGTCCCGCGTGTTCAGGACTTGGGGTGACCATGGAGTTCGATCCCGACCTCATCGTCCCCGATCCCTCCCTCTCGTTCAACGAAGGGGGTATAGCCCCGTACAGCCCTGACTCCAACTGGCAGCGGAGCCGGTTCGAAGCATTCCTGAGTGAATACGGGGTGGATCTCGACACGCCCATCGCTGAGTATCCCGAGGAGGTGAGGGAAGCCCTCTTCTACGGGTCCGATCGGGAGGTGGAGGTACACTACAGGAATCGCAAGGGGACCGGCAGGTTCGACTACCGCACGAAGTTCCCCGGCATCCTCGAGGATCTCAAGCGGCGTTACATGGAGACTACCTCGGAGGAGATAAAGGAGTGGCTCGAGGGGTTCATGCGGCAGAAGCCCTGTGAGGAGTGCAAAGGCGCCCGCCTCAAGCCGGAGGCCCTCGCCGTCACCGTGGGGGGGAAGAACATCCACGAGGTCTCCTGTATGTCGGTGGAAGAGGCCCTGGACTTCTTCGTCACCCTCAGGGAACGGATATCCGAGACCGAGTATCAGATCGCCCGGCTCATCCTCAAGGAGATCACGAGCAGGCTGAGTTTCATGAAGAACGTGGGGCTCGAATACCTCACGCTCGAACGCAGGGCCTCCACCCTCTCCGGCGGCGAGGCCCAACGTATACGCCTCGCCACCCAGATAGGGTCTTCCCTCGTCGGCGTACTCTACGTCCTCGACGAGCCTACCATAGGCCTTCATCAGCGGGACAACCAGAGGCTCATCGATACCCTCAAATACCTCAGGGATCTCGGGAACACCCTCATCGTGGTTGAGCACGACGAGCAGACCCTCAGAACGGCCGACTACATCGTGGATCTCGGTCCCGGTGCGGGTATGCATGGGGGAAAGGTGGTGGCTCAGGGAACCGTGGAGGAGGTGACCGCGGTCCCGGAGAGTCTCACCGGCCAGTACCTCGCCGGAACCCTGAAGATCGAAGTGCCCTCCTCCAGGAGAGCGGGCAACGGGAATGCCCTCGTGCTCAAGGGTGCGAAGGAGCACAACCTCAAGAACATCACAGTACGCTTCCCTCTCGGTATGTTCGTGGTCATCACGGGCGTGTCTGGTTCCGGCAAGTCTACGCTGCTCAACGATATACTTTATCCCGCGGTCCACAACCGGCTCCACCGTACCCACTGGCCCGAGGGCGCACACGAGGGCATCGAGGGTCTGGAGCACATCGACAAGCTCATCAACATAGATCAGAGCCCCATAGGCCGCACTCCTCGATCGAACCCCGCTACCTATGTGGGACTCTTCACCCCCATACGGGAACTCTTCGCCTCCCTTCCCGAATCCCGCGCCCGCGGGTACAAGCCCGGCAGGTTCTCCTTCAATGTCTCGGGAGGGAGATGTGAGCACTGTAAAGGCGACGGCACCATCAAGATCGAGATGCACTTCCTCCCCGACGTGTACATCACCTGCGACGTCTGTCATGGAAAGCGATTCAACCGCGAGACGCTCGAGATCAGGTACCGGGGGAAGACCATCTACGACGTGCTCGAGATGACGGTTGAGGAGGCCTACGAGTTCTTCTCTCCCATCCCCCCGGTCGAACGGAGGCTCAAGACGCTCCTGGATGTGGGACTCAGCTACATCAAGTTGGGCCAGCCCGCCACCACCCTATCGGGAGGAGAGGCACAGCGGGTGAAACTGGCCCTCGAACTCTCGCGGAGGAGCACGGGGCGTACCCTCTATCTCCTCGATGAACCGACCACCGGCCTCCATTTCGCCGATGTGAAGAAGCTCCTCGATGTGCTCAACCGTCTGGTCGACATGGGGAACACGGTGGTGCTCATCGAGCACAACCTGGATGTGATCAAACAGGCGGACTGGATCATCGATTTGGGGCCCGAGGGGGGAGAGAAGGGCGGGCGGATCGTCGTGGAGGGAAGGCCGGAAGACGTGGCAGCCTGCAGCGCCTCCTACACGGGACGATATCTGAGGGAGGTGCTCTCGCGGTGAGGGAGCGGCGAGTACCGGAGCGGCGTGCTCTCCTGTTCGTACTCTGCTCCATGGTCCTCACGTCTCTTCCTGCTCAGGAAACTACTCCTCCTACGCCCCCCCCTCCCGTCGTGCAGTCCCCGGAGACAGACTCGCAGGAGTCTGCCGGTGAGCCCGATGACCTCCTCACGCGCACCATCATCCAGGATATCATGACGGCCTCTTTCTTCGAACTCGCCGCCTGGTGCAGGAGACTCGGCCTCCCCGCCACCGGTGACAGGGAGACCCTCAAGGCCCGTCTCTTCTCCCACTACGGGATCACCCCTCCCGAGACCCCTCCTCCGGCCGGGAGGCGCATCACCCTCTCCTCGGCCAGGATCGCCCGCTACACCACACTCACCGAGGTGGACGAGGAATACGTGGAACTCGGTGGGGGGGTCGTCCTGGAGTTCTCCGATGATCAGGGAGAGCACACCATCATGGCCGACCTGGTCGTGTACAACGCGGCCCTCAAGACCCTTTCCGCCTACGGAAACGTGGGTTATGTGAAGAGACGGGCGGGAGAGGAGGTGGAGCGCTTCTCGGGGGACTTCCTCCTGGTGAAAGTGGAGGATGCGAGCGGCCTCTTTCTCTCGGGCACCTTCTCTCAGGAGAAGAAGATAGAGGATGAGCCCCTCACCTTCGGTACGACCGCGGACGAGGCCTTCCGCTACATCGTGGGGGAGGACGAGGCTGTGATCTCCCGTGATGTGAGCATCTCCTCCTCCCGGGGGGATCCTCCCTACTACCAGCTCGCCGCTTCCCGCCTGTGGCTCTTCGGACAGAGCGACTGGGCGGTGGAACATGCCGTCCTCAAGGTGGGGGAGATCCCGGTCCTCTACATCCCTTTTTTCTTCTATGCGGGTGACGAACTGGTGTTCCATCCCGTCTTCGGTATCGACGAGAGGAGGGGCACCTTTCTCCAGACCACCACCTATGTGGTCGGCCATAAACCGCTCTCCACCGAAGGCGCCTTCTCCTTTATGGCGCCCTCGGAAGATCAGTCGTTCAAGTACGTGCGCCACGGCCTTTTCATACACAGAATCCCTGTCGCCCCTTTGGGTGACCAAGAAGCGGATTCAGAAGAGGAGGCCGATTCCCGGGAGGATCGGCTCAAACTCATGCTCGACTACTATACGGGGCTGGGTCTGTTCGCCGGAATGGAAGGGAACTGGAAGTCCCTCGGCCCCCTTTCGGGGCTCGACCTCCAGATCGCCATGGCGCGCAGCAGAACCCTCTTCCCCTCGGGAGACGGCTACACCCCCTATACCCTTGAAGGGGGAGAAGTGGTGAGCAGATGGGACGAGTCGCATTTCGGGAGCGCGGAATTGCCTCTCAGATACCGTCTTTTCTCGGAGGGAGGGCTCAAGATTCCCCGAGGTTCCCTTTCCTGGAAGATCACGGCCCTCTCGGACCCGTATGTGGCGCCCGACTTCCTGGACCGGAAGGAGGATATCGCCTGGAAACAGGTCTTCGGGTTCTCCGACGGAACCGATGAGGATGCGGCCCCTTCGGAAGAGACCTCCATCTCGTGGCTCCTGAGGGGGAGCGTGAGTCCGGGCCTCTCCCTGGGCACCCTCTTCCGATGGACCAGCGTGTCGCTTTCCAATACCCTCCTGTGGGGAGTGAAGAGCCGTTCCGACGTGCCCTCGACCTCCCCTGAACGGACGTACTTCTATCCCACCACCCTGGTGTTTCCCTCCCTCTCCCTCTCCTTTTCCGGCACGCTCCTCTCGTATCCGGGGGGGGGACGCGCCGGCGAGACGTCTCCCGAACTGCCGGAGGGCTTCCTCCCGCCCTGGGAGACCGATGAGTCGGAGGAGACCTCGGAAGGACCGCCGGAAGGGCCGTTCGGACAGTACCTCCTTCCTCCCCTCTTCGATGATCTTTCCCTCTCGTCCTCCCTCACCCCGCTCCGTCTTTCCTCGGCATACGCCATGACCCCTCAGTGGGTCTCGACCTACTACTACCCCTCAGACATCGATTCCCCGGAAGATGTCGAGCTCTCGTCCCCCTCCTACGGGAAGCACAACCTGCGGTTCACCGACACCTTCACCAACACCGCCACCTTCTATGACGGGTTCGGGCAGCTTTCCGCGCAGACCACGTTTTCCGTGAATCGTTACTATCCCGTGAGACTCGACGACGAGATGTCCGACGACACATGGGAGGGGATACGAGACCCCATCCTCAGGCAGAACGATCTCTATCTCGAACAGAGGGTGCAGGCCGTCACAAAACCCTTCCTCCTCTTCCTCCCGCTCAAGGATTCCTCGATCTCCTATACCATCCGTGCGAGGATCGTCGACGAGGAGGTGATCGATATCTCACCAGACGGCCTCCCCCGCTACGACTATCACTTCGTGGAATGGGAGGATGACTACATAAAGGAACACAAGGTGCAGTCTTCGATCGTCCTCTCGGTGCTCGGGACGAGGCACACCCTTTCCGCCTCTTATGTGCTCCCCCCTCTCGACGAGGAGGTGTCGTTCGGACTGTCCAACACCATGGGACCGTGGACCCAGACCACCGCACTCAATTACCAGAGGGGGGACGGGGATTCCTGGGAGTTCGAATCCCTCTCCTTCACCCAGAAACTCTCGTTCCTTGAAAACAACGTCCAGTTCACGGAGAACCTCAAGCTCGTTCCGGACGAAGACGATGCGTCGAGGATCAGGCCCGAGCAGCATGTGCTCACGGCGAAACTGTACCCCCTCACCCTCCAGGCGACCTGGCTCCACACCTATCCCTATACCTTCGGCGGATACGGGGTGGGGTGGATCAAGGAGGATGAAAAGGAGTTCCTCCTCTCGAAGGTGAGTGCGAGACTCGGCTACACCACTCCCGATACGTATCTCTGGAAGAACCGGATGGGAATCAGGGCGACCACGAGCTCCACCTACACCATCACACCCATTCGGGTTACCGACTCGAGGTGGGATCTCTCCTTCGGGTTGTCCTTCTTCATCCAGGAGTTCGTGGAGGTCTCGCTCTCCTCCGTATCGGTCAACAGGGCCGCCTATCGGTACATCCCCGGACTCCCGGAGAAGGTGGGGCTCGAGTGGGTCAACCCCCTCGTGGACATCGCCCGGTCGTTCAATTTCTTTTCCGTTGACGACCGGGAGGAGGCGCTCTTCAAGCTGCAGAGCCTCGATCTCTCGGTGACCCATCACCTGAGCGACTGGTACCTCTCGTTCTCGTATTCGGGTGAACCTGCCACCCGAACCACGGATGCCGGGATACTCGAGACGTACTGGGACTCCAGTTTTTCGCTCACACTCGCCTGGAAGCCCATCCCCGAGATAGAGACGAGTCTCGACTACGAGGACGAGGCCTTCCGGTTCTAGGGGGGCGTCGGTTTCTCTTGAGGAAGGCCTTTCAGTAGTGGAACTCGCTGTCACCGATGAACTCCCTGAGGATGGAACGCCCGGGGACGTGCTGGGAGGAGATGGGGAGGAAGTTTTCCAGGAATCCGAGGAGACGCACCGCCTCGGCGTACTCCCGATGGTAGGGCTTTATGGTCCTCAGGAGGGGTTCGGCGAAGACCTTGAGTACGCCGAGCTCGTAATCGAGCGCCGAGTTGAAGAGGATGTCGGCCTCCTCCTGGAAGGGGAAGATGTGTCGCTCCTCACCCCTGCGGACCGAGGGCCACATCTGGATGGTCTCGAGGGCGGTCTTTCCCCTGAACCGGGCGTCCCTCACCATACGACGGATGAGGCGGTTGTCCGTGGTGGGAATGCGGTTGTGGTCGTCGAGGTTGAGTTGGGTGAGGGCGGAGACGTAGATCTTGTACTTCTGTTCTCTCGGAATCTGGGAGGTGAGTGCCTCGTTGAGGCCGTGGATGCCCTCTATGACGACGATCCCCTTCTCGGGAAGGGTAATGGTCCGCTCTGTGTGCAGAGGGCGTCCTGTCTTGAAGTTGAAGAGGCGTTCCCGTATGGATCCGCCTTCGAAGAGGGCGATGAGATCACGGTTGAGTACTTCTGTATCGAGGGCTTCGAGTGCCTCGAAATCGTAGTTCCCCTCCTCGTCCCGCGGGGTCTCCTCCCGAGGTTTGAAGTAGTTGTCGAGGCTTATGGCGAGGGGACGGAGTCCGAAGACCTTGAGGTACATGGAGAGCTTCTTTGCAAACGTGGTCTTGCCCGAAGAGGAGGGGCCCGCCACCAGGACGAGTTTGATCCGGGGTGTCTCGGCGGCGATGCGGGAGGCGATCTGGGAGATTCGTTGCTCGTGGAGGGCCTCGGCGATCTGGATGAACTCGCGCTCCTTTCTCGCCTCGACGAGGGTGTTCAGGTCGCCCACCGAGGCCACGGAGAGGGTCCGCCCCCACTCTTTGTATTCACGGTAGACCTGAAAGAGCTTGAGGGGGGGTGCGTAGGACTCGGGTACGGGTCGTGCGGGATGCCTGGGAAACCTGAGAACGAAACCAGGGGGGAAGTGCTGAAGGCGGAACCCCTTGAGCAGGCCGGTGCGGGGTACCAGGGGGATGGTGGCGAGGTCGCAGTAGGTGTCGCAGAAGAAGACGGGGATCTTGTTCTCGTTCCTGAACGTGAGAAGCTTGACGGTCTGCATCTGGTCCCTTCCCTGGAACTCCCAGATGGCGTCCTGGTAGGAGAGGACCTTCCGTTGGATGGGGATGTCTCTGCGGATGAGATCCTGCATCTCTTCCTGGAGGAGGTCCACCTCTCTCGGGGTGACATCTTCGCGATCCCTGAGGGTGTAGAAGTATCCGTCGCCCAGGGAGTGGCCTATGATGAGTCTGAGGCCCCTCCTGTGGGCAGCCATGGCAAGGAGGAAGCAGAGGCTCGCGCGGTATATGATCATGCCTTCGGGCTGATCGAAGGTGACGGGCTCTATGCTGCTGTTGAACTCGAGCTTGTAGGTGAAGCTGGTGAGCTCGTTGTTCACGCGCGCCGCTACGGGATGGATGTCCGGGAGATGGGCCTTCAAGAGGTCTCCTACCCGGGTGCCGTAGGGGACTTCCAGTACGTGGCCGTTCGGAAGCATGACACGGATCTCGTTCATAGAGCCTCCCATATAGGTGTATCGCGACAGGGGCCTCACACCCAGTGTAGTGCGGTTTCGCGGGGTTTCGCAAGCGCTCAGGGGCGTGTAAGGGGGATGGATCGGGTCTTTCGTATGAGGGCCATGTAGAGAGGTCCGGCTCCTCGTGAGGTGTCGGGGAGGATGTGAAAGCCGTAGCGGGTCGGCTCGAGGGTGAGGGGGGGGAGGGATGCGGGGAGCGGGGGCGGGTCCTGGACGATTTCGAGGGCGTTCCCGCGTCGTGTGACGAGCTTCTCCACCACGCCGTCGTTCTCCTGAGGGGTGAGGGCGCAGGTGGCGTAGACGAGGAGGCCGCCGGGGGCGAGGGCGAGGAAGGCGGAGGAGAGGAGGGCGAACTGGGTGTGTGTGAGGTTGCGGATGCGGGCGGGGGTCCAGCGGGAGAGGTGGGAGGGGGAGGAGAGGAGATGGGCCTCGGAGGAGCAGGGAACGTCCGCCAGGATGCGGTCGTAGGCCTCGGGCTCGTGGATCCCCCATGTCCGTCCGTCCCTGCCGGCGACGCGGATGGGGGCGAGGAGGTGTGTGGGCAGGTGGAGGGTGAGTACCTGCTTGAGCCGGGCCCTCCTCGAGGAGGAGTACTCGTTGGCCACGAGGAGCCCGCGTCCCTTGAGGGCGAGGGCGAGGAGGAGGGTCTTCCCTCCGGGGGCGGCGCAGAGGTCGAGGACGCGATGGCCCGGCTCGGGGGCGAGGAGGGCGGGGGGGTAGAGGGAGGCGGGGTCGAGGTGGTAGGGAGCGAGGAGCCCCTCGGAGAGGGTATGGTAGGGTGATTCCGTCCTCATCGAGGCCACGAGACCATCCCACCGTTCCCCGAAGAGCGATCGATAGTACTCGTGGAAGCCCTCTTCTCCCTTGGGTCTCTTGTCGATCCTCTTCATACCACGCCAAGAGTAGTATATTTCCCGAAGAATGAAAATCTTCCGCCTTGATACGTTGAGCCGTTATTTCTATTATGAGACCAAACATCCCGAGGAGGAGTACATGGATCTGCGTGAACTGGAGAAGAAAGCCCGGATGTATATTCAGCTCGAAACCGGGGAGGAGTTCAGGAGAGAAGTAGAGGAACTCCTCGAGAGAGAGGACTGGGAAGCGCTCAACGACCGTTTCTTCGCCGACCTCGAATTCGGAACAGGGGGGATGCGTGGAATCATCGGAGGAGGATTCTTCCGCATGAATCCGCTCATGGTGCGCAGGGCCACCCAGGGCCTCGCCAACTACATTCTCTCCCAGGGACTAAAGGATCCATCCGTAGCCATCGCCTACGACTCGAGACGATACTCCCGTGTGTTCGCCCGGGAAGCGGCGCTCGTGCTCTGCGGTAACGGGATAAAGACCTACCTCTTCAAGGACCTGAGGCCCACTCCGGAGCTGTCCTTCACGGTTCGTCATCTCGGCACCACCGCCGGTATCGTGATCACGGCGAGTCACAACCCTCCCCAGTATAACGGATATAAGGTCTACTGGTCGGATGGGGGGCAAGTGGTGCCTCCGCATGACAAGGGGATCATAGAGGAAGTCCGGAAGGTGACCTCCGAGATCAGGTCGATGCCGGAAGAGGAAGCCCTCGCCCGAGGACTGCTCACCTACATCGGGGAGGAGGTGGATCGGGCCTACTTCGACGCCGTGAGACGACAGGTGATCCGTCCCGACCTCTTCAAGGAACACGGAGGAGAGGTCTCGGTGGTCTACACCCCGCTCCATGGTACCGGGAGGATGCCGGTGGAGACCGTGTTGAGAGGATTCGGGATCGACGTCTTCACCGTGCCCGAACAGGCCGAGCCTGACGGGGACTTCCCTACGGTGGAGTATCCCAATCCCGAGGAGGCCTCGGCTCTGGAGCTGGCCCTCTCGTACGCGCGGAAACGGAAGGCCGACGTGGTGATGGCCACGGACCCCGATTCCGACCGACTCGGCATCGCCGTTCCCGACGGACACGACTATGTCCTCATCACGGGGAACCAGCTCGGCGCGTTGTTGGCCGACTACATCTTCTCTTCGAAAAAAGAGATGGGTTCCCTTCCCGAGCGGCCTGCCTTCGTCAAGAGCATCGTCACCACCAATCTTCAGCGGAAGATCGTCGAATCGTACGGCGTGGAATGCCATGAGGTGCTCACCGGATTCAAGTACTTCGCCGCCAAGATACGCGAGTTCGAGGAGAAGGGCGGTCCCCAGTACGTCTTCGGTACCGAGGAGAGCTACGGATTCCTCGTCGGAACCGATGTGAGGGACAAGGACGCCGTCTCCGCCTCGATCCTCACCGTTGAGATGACCCTCTACCACAGGGTTCAGGGTAAGACGCTCCTGCAGAGGCTGGAGGAACTCTACAGGCAACACGGCTACTTCGAAGAGATCCTCACCACGAAGACGTTCCCCGGTGAAAAAGGCATCCAGGTCATGAGAGGGATCATGGAGCGACTCCGTAACGATCCTCCTCTCGCCTTCGGTGACCTCAAGGTGGTGGAGATACGCGACTACCTGGACGGCACCACCCTCTACCTCCCCTCGGGAGAGCGGAAGAAGAACATCGATCTCCCCTCATCCAACGTGCTCCAGTTCGTGCTCGAGGACGGAAGTGTGGTGAGCGCTCGGCCGAGCGGTACGGAGCCCAAGATCAAGTTCTATGCCTCCTGCACCTCGCCGGTGAAGGACTCGCTGGAAGAGGCGAAGCGGGAGGTCAAGGAGAAACTGGAGGTCGTCCAACGGCAGATCGACGGGTGGATCCCCGCATAGTGTCGAGGAGGCCCCTAGGAGAGGGGCCTCCTTTCCGCGGCGGACTTTATCTCCCTGATGAGCTCTCGGATCCCGGCTTCGTCGAGTCTGCCGTCCGAGAGCTTCTGGTTCTGGAGCGAGAGCCACCGTTCTTCCATCTCGTAGAGTTCGTCCGCGACCGTACCTCTCCAGATGAGGAGGGCGAGTTCTTCCGGGACTTCCTGGTATGAGAGGAAACGCTCGGCCGTGGTGAGTGCGAGATACCATCGGATATCGTCGATCGCCACATCGTGTTCCTGGAGTAGCCTCTGGATATCCATGTGTCGGATGGTAGGGAAGGAGACCCTGCATGTCAACCTCGACTGATCCTGGAAGAGATCCCGTATCGATCGATTGGCGCAAGGAGGTGGTGGTGACCTTCGATCTCGAGACCACCGGGCTCGATCCTGTGCGCCATTCGGTGGTGGAGATCGCGTGCGTGAAGTTCCAGGGCGGAGAACCCCGTGCCTTCTTCTCCCTGCTCGTGAAGCCTCCCCATCCCATTCCTGCCGAGGTGACGAAGATCCACGGGATCGGCGATCAGGATGTGGAGGAAGCACCTCCCCTCCCGTCCGTGCTTCCCATGCTCGAGTCCTTCGTGGGGACGCACCTCCTGGTGGCCCACAACGCTCCCTTCGACCTCTCCTTCCTGAGGATGGAGTACGCCCGTTGTGGACGTCCCTATCCTGGGTTCCGCGCCATCGACACCCGGCTCCTCGCCAGGAGCGTCCTCCCTCATCTGGGCAGGTACAGCCTCGCATCCCTCACCCGAGCCCTGGATATCCCCCTCCAGCACCATCACAGGGCGCTGAGCGACGCATGGGCCTGCGGGGATCTCTTCTACGCCCTGGCAGAGCGCTCGTCCGGAGAGGGGGCCCTCCCGCTCGACGGGATACTGGTCGGTTAGAGCTTGCCGAGTATCTTGAGCATGTAGAGTTCGAGGTATTCGCGGAAGGCCTCCTTCTCCTTGATGCGTTCGAAGGCCTTGTTCTCCGAGAGGGTCTGGGCCATGGTCCGGATCTGCTCCTCGGTCGGGGGCCTTCTCCTGTTGAGAATACGCATCTTCCGCAGGAAGTCTTTCGCGAAATTGTTCACATCCTCCACGAGGATCTCCTTCGACTCTTCGTCGATGAGCGGATTCCACCGCTCGATGAGTGACTCGAGCGCTTCATCGATCCGCATGCCGGGCGGGAGGAATGCCTTCGTCAACTCCTGGATCCTCGCACGGAATTGATGGGGGGTATACGGCTGCGAGGCGGGGGTGGGCGGAGGGGGAGACGCCTCGCCGCGGTCGGTCGGGACCGGAGGGGCTTTCTGTCGGGGAGGTGCGGAGGAAGGTGAGAGGACCAGTGAGGATTTCTTCTTCTTGTGGGGACGGGTCGGCTTTCCCAGGAAGAGACGCTTGAGGAATCTGATGATGGTGCTCACCACCGGTATCACCTTCCAGAAGGGGAGCATGAGTCTTGCGTCCTTCAGGAGCTTCTCCCGGTCGAGGTCGAGGATTTCGGGGAGCGGCCTGAGACGCCGGTTCCGTTCGTCGAAGATCTTCTGGAGCTCACCCTTCTGAGCAGCAGGGAGGTCGGTTCCCTCCCATGCAAGATAGAGGAGGTGGAACTGGAGGAAGCCCGGAAACACGGGGTCTTTCCTCGCCACGCGTTCCCTCACGTCGCGTGCGAATTCCTCGTCGTCGAACATCTCAGGGAGCTCTTCGTCCTTCTTGAGGAGGAGGTACCACTGGTTGGTGTATTCCCTCTTCAGCTCCATGGAGAGGAGGAATCGCCGTTCCTCGAACACGGGGAGCAGGAGTTCCCTCCGGATGTAGTAGTCCTGGTCGTCGGCTCCCTTGAGCTTCACGAGAGGAGGGAGGGAGAGGGGGTCGGGTGCCGTGGAATGTTCCTTCACATACTCCACGATGTCGTCCCTCTCGCAGAGCTTGAGGAGCGGGATCCCTCGATCGTCCGTGAAGGAGAGGATCTCCCCCAGGGTGAAGGTGTAAGGCCGCTTCCTGAGCTGGCGTTCGAGGATCTGGAGGGCTCGTTCCTTCTCCTTCTTCTTCCTCACCTTGCTTTTGTAGTAGAGCAGGAAGTAGGTGAGAAGATAGGCGGCGTGGCAGTAGGAGGTCTCCACCTCCTGTCGATCCTTCTTCGATGTGATGTCCTTGTAGAGGAAATTGGCCAGTTGGTTCCAGAAGTAGTACACGGTATCGGAGGGTTCCCTTATCTCTCTGAGCGCCTGATCGGCCCGCGTGAGGGCGGCGTGGAGCATGTTCCTGAGCATGGTTTCGTTCTGGCGGAAGAAAGGCCGTATCTTCTGGAGGATGTAGGCCGAGTTCCGTTCATTGGTGAGGTAGGCGCGCAGTTTGATGACGCAGAGCTCACAGAGCTTCTGGAGCAGGATCCTCTCGGTGATGACCACGGCCGGGAGACCGTCCGGGAAGGTGAGACGTATGAGTGTGTTCCCCTCGCCCGTCTCTTCGTGGCGTTCGAACCAGTGGAGGAAATCGTCCTTTACCGAGAGGGTGAGGAAGAAACGTTCGGGGAGGGCTATACCGAGAAGGCCGGTGTCGGGGAACGGAAGATCCTGTGTGAGGGACATCTCCTGATAGTGGGCCTCGATACGCTCGTAATAGGGTGCGAGGTAGTAGAGCGTGTGGATCGTGCCGTGGGGATCTGCATCGAGGATCAGCGTCCCCTCCCGTTCGAGCGGTTTCGCGAGACGGACGACCTCCCGGGAGAGGGATTCCAGCGAGGTGTGGGCGGAGAAGGAGGGGAACTCGTCTGTGTTCCTCTGGGCCTCCCGGATGGCGTAGGCCGCGAAGTGGTTGAAGGGGATCTCGGTATGTCGGAATCTGCTGAAGTAGGCCTCCACGAGCCGCCTGAACTCGTCTGCCTGTCGTTTCCCTTCCTCTGTGCTCATGGAATAATAGTATCCTGCTTTTCCTTGTCTTGCAAGGAAGAATGTTGACAAAACACGAGATCACCACTTACACTCTAAGTGAGATGAAGAGCAGAGACTGGGGTGTGCTGGTGTTCTCGGTCGTCTTGCTGGTGTCGGGGTGTGTCTCTGGACAGGAGGCCCCTGTCTCTCCATCCCCCACCCCGACCCCTCCGATCGTCGAGGAAGAAGAAGTCGTTTCCGACTCGGAAGGGACGATAGAAGTCTCCCAGGAAGTGTATGAACGTACCTTCGTCGAGATCGAGGCGTTCCTCGAGGAACTCACCCTCATCATCCAGAAGCGTGATTTCGAGACGTGGAAGAGCTACCTCTCCCAGGACTACATCGCGAGGGTGGGCGATCCCTCGTATCTCGCCGAGGTCTCGGAAGAGCCGAAACTCAAGAAGAGGGGGGTCGTACTCCGTACGCTCGAGGACTACTTTCAGCAGGTGGTGGTGCCGAGCCGGTCCCGCGTGCGGCTGGACAAAATAGAGTTCGTGACCGAGGATATAGTGAAGGCCTATATGGTGATCAACGAAACCCCCTATCTCCTCTACAGGCTCAGACGGGAGGAGGGGGGGTGGAAAATCTATTAACGAGGAGTACGGCATGAAACGAAAAGGGGTGTTTCTGGCAGTATGTGTGTTCTCCGCCCTCCTCCTGCACGGTCAAGAGGCGGGGGGGGATGAGGCGACGATCGAGGAATACTATCTCAGTCAGGATATCGAGCTCAGACTCATACAGGACGAAGCCTTCTCCAACAGCGAGGAACTCAAGCTTCTGGCCCTCAGGAACCTCGAACGCATGGTGGACGAAGGCCGGATGAGCGACGAGGATGCCGCATTTGCGATCCTCGAGACCCTCGCCACCGAGACCATCTCGCGGGAGGTGAGGGTGGGAAACCGGACGGTGAACAATTTCCCCGAGGTGAGACGACAGGCCTGCAACCTCCTTGGTCGTATAGGTGGAGAAAAGGCCAAGGATTCCCTCCTGACGGTGGTGTTGAAGGAAGAGGAGCCCATGGTGGTGGCCGAGGCGGTCTACGCCCTCGGGAGGATCGGTCTCAACGAGAACGAAGAGGTGACGAACGTGCTCGCCTACAGGCTCCACCAGGAGAACATCAAGCCCGTTCCCGACAACAATCTCGCGTTCTCCACCCTCCTCGCCGTCGAGAAACTCGCGCAGGCCAATGACGGGGTGACGAACCCCGAGCTCATCAACGCCATCGGGGAAGTGATCACCCAGGGCAATTACGTGAGGATGGTCAAGCTCAAAGCCCTCTCCGTCCTCGAAGAGCTGCGGAAGATCGCGGTGGAAAGAAAGCGATAGGTCACGACCATGTGCATGGTCCTCCAGGCCCTCCCTGCGGGGAGGGCCTCTTTTGCACTGGAGTGCACTAGAGATGGAAGAACTTCTCGAGGTGGAGTTCCTTCTTGAGTCCGAAGTGGAGATAGAAGAAGAACCAGGAGAGTGGAAGGGCGATCGCATCCACGATGAGCGCCCAGTCCAGTATCCTCGGGACCCCGAGATACCGATTGGTGATGAGATTGACGGCGGTGGTGACGAAGGCCACGATCACGAGGATGGTTCCCAGGACCAGGTATCCGTGGTGTTTGCCCTTGATGATGAAGGCGGTGAGGCCGACAAGGGCGAGGGCGCTCACCAGTACGAGCGGCAGACCGAGCCTGAGTGACCACGAGAGTGCACCATCGTCGAGGAGATCCAGTACGAGGAGAAATGCGGAAGCGGCCACCGGGATGGATCCAGAGAAGAGGAGCGGCCTCTTGTGGAGTGCCGCGGCCGAGAGGGTGAGGGACCAGACGAAGAGGATGGAGACGAGAGGATAACGGGACCAGGTGATGCCCCCGGTCACGAGGAGATCAACCGCAGCCACCACCATGCCCGTCATGAGGGAGAACACCGTCACCAGGGGAAGGACGATGGAAGCGTTGCCCGAGGCGGGAAGATCCTCGCTGTTGGGGGAAGTGCGGTGCATCCCTTCCTCGGGATGTGCGCCGCTCTCGGAGAACGGCGTCCCGCAGAGAGGGCATGTGTCCCTCTCCTCCCTCGTCATGATCCCGCAGGAGTTGCATCGTTTCACAGGTGGTAGTCCTCCTGGACATTGGTCTCTATGGTAACGGGGAGTCCCTTCTCGGTGAGCCATCGGAAGAAGACCCGCTCCACCACCGGTTCATGGATGAGCCTTCCGAAGCTCAGGGAAACCGTATCCCCGAAGGTGATCACCCCCGCGCAGATCTTCATGATGGGATTGGGGGGAGGGTAGAAGTCGAAACGTTCGATGTACGGCCGCATCTCTTCCGGAACCTGCACCACCCCGAGATTGGAGAGACTGCTCGTGGCCCTCCTGTCTCCCATGATCTCGTACATCCGACTGAGCACGAGGTCCTTGAGAAACACCGGTACGAATCGGGCGAAGGGGTTGCGCTCTCCCCCCACGTTCCTCCTTATCTGTGGAGCGAGGGCCTTCGGTGTGCTCTCCATCTTCATGAAATGAGTCACGTAGGAGAGAATCTCCTCGAACTCGTACTCGCCCAGCCGAGGATCGATCCTGGGGAACATGAGGAGGAAGAAGTTGCGCATCGTCTGGGAGGGGAAGAGGCGCCTGAGGTTCACGGGTATCTGGATGATGATGGGTTTCGACCCCTTGGCTTTGCCCTCACGGATGATGGTATGGAACGACAGGAAATAGAGTGCGGTGAGAAGGGCGGTGACCGTGGTGTGGTATGACCGCGCGAGCCCTCTGAGCCCATCGGAGGGGACGAGCCCCGTGGTGATGTAGTAACGACCTGGAGGTATGAGAGATCCGAGAACGTGGAAGGCTCGGGGAGGGATCGAGGAACTCGGAATCCCGGGTTGATAATGTCGTGCGAAGCTGTCCTCGGTCTCCTCTGGATGTGGTGTGGAGAAGGGGGAAAGGAGGTGGGGTGAGGATGGAATGGAGAGCCCTTCCTCTATGGAAAGATAGGAGGCCATGAGGGTCTTGAGGAACTCGAGGGCACCCATTCCATCGGTGAGGGCGTGGGCCACCTCGAGGGCGATCCTCCCGTGCGAGATACGGATGCGGAGGGGGATCCCGGGACTCCTCGTGGGGTCCCACATGCAAGGATACTCCGGATCTCGTTCGAGGGGGGGAAGATGGGAGATCCGATCGAAGTAGTACCAGAAGAACCCCCGTCTTATCCTGACCTGGAAGTAGGGGAATCTGTGCAGAGTGAGACGGAGGGCTTCGCGTATGGATTCGTACACCACCGGTTTCTTCAGCGTGGCGGAGATCCGAAACACCGTCGTCTTCCTCCGACCCGTGATCGGAGGAAAGATCTTCGCCGCATTGTCCAGAGGAAACCAGTCTCGTTCACGGTTCACGTCGCTCATCGGTGGCTTCAATCCATCATGATGGAGGAGTTCCTCCCTTTTTTCAATAGCCGATGGCGGGCCTCGGCCGGGAAAAATCTCAAATATCTCAAAAACCTCAAAAATCTTCAATTTTTCTCTTGACAATCCGGGGATCGATGTGTATAGTAAAGACACAACCTCCAGTCCCCCCCTTTTGATACTGGCTTCCAGAGTTTTCCTCCTTTCTCTGGGAGCCTTTTTTCGTCCTTCATCCCAGGGTAAGACGAAAAAAGGCCGGCGACAGCCGGCCTTCTCGATCACTCTCAGTGGTCAGTAATAGCGATATGAGGAGCTCCGGGAGCGATCGCCTCCGAAAGAGGACCGACGGCGCTCATGAGCCTTGTTGACTCTCAGCTGTCTGCCTTCGAGTTCATGCTGGTTGAGTGCGCTGATGGCTGCTTCTCCTGCCTCTTCGCTTGACATTTCCACAAAGCCAAAGCCCTTGGAAAAACCCGAATCGCGATCGGTGATGATCTTCACCGACTCGACCTCTCCGTACTGCTCGAAGAGCTGGCGGAGAGTGTCCTCTGTGGTCTGGTAATTGAGATTACCCACATAAATCTTGAAAGACATACAAAAAAACCTCTTTCCCCGAACGGGGTCATCATTCACCCTATCTACGATAGGGGAGTATACGGAACCAGTGAGGAATGGAGAAAGGCGAAGAAGCTCTCAACATCCTACATTCTGTTTCCTGCTACTCAGCTTGTATAGTAGCCCCAATCCGCTCACCCGTCAAGTGTTTTTGTCCGGCCTCGGGATTTCAGAGGTGCACTTGCATGTGATGGGTGGCGGTCCGCTCTCCTGTGAGAGGATCGAAGATGTGCATCCGCGAGGGGAGGAGGCCCACCTCGTCGCCCTCCGAAGGGGAAGTGCCCGAGGGGACCGGCACTTCCACGAACACCCGGTCCTTCACTTTGAGCCGCATGGCTGCTTCCATGGCGAGGGGGCTCTTGAAGACCGAGACCACCTGGGCGGGCAGGATGTAGTCACCGGCGGCACGCGGAGATCTGAGGGAAAAGTCTTCGGGCCGTATGCCTATCACCTTCTCCCGGTACTCGGGACCCATGAGATCCCCCGGGATCAGGTTGATGGCCGGGAGAGAGGGGTGCGGATGGAGGAACTCGGCCACGAAGAGGTTCCGGGGCGCCTGGTAGATCTCCTCGGGGGTCCCGGCCTGCTCGATCCTCCCCTCGCGCATGACCACGAGCCGGTCCGCGAGCAGGAGGGCCTCGTGCTGGTCGTGGGTCACGTACACCGTGGTCACGTCGAAGTAGGAGAGGAGGGCCTTGAGCTGACGCCGGTATTCCTCCCTGAGCGGCTGGTCGAGATGGGAGAACGGTTCATCCATGAGGAAGAGGGCGGGATCACGGGTGATGCACCTCCCTATGGCGACGCGCTGTTTCTCCCCGCTGGAGAGGTTGGGGGGAAACCGGCCGGAGAGGTGTTCGAGCTTCACCCCCAGGAGTTGGCTCGTGCGGCGGTACTTCTCTTCCGCTTCCATTTCCATCTCGTCCGACCACTGCTTCGTCCATTTCTTGAAGAAGAAGTAGGAGAGGATGTTGGTCTTGACGGTGAGGTGCGGGTAGAGTGCGTAATCCTGGAACACCATGCCGATCCGTCTCTCGCCCGGTGGGAGCTCTGTGATGTCCTTTCCGTCGAAGAGCACTTTCCCCTGGTCGGGGGGGAGGAGCCCGCCGATGATGCGGAGGAGCGTGCTCTTTCCGCATCCCGTCGGACCGAGGACCACGGTCGTTCGCGCATCGGGGATGGTGAGATTCACGTCCGTGAGGGCGAAGTGAGGCTCTCTGGGGCCGAGGAGGGCCCCCTTCTTCCGAAAGAAGTTCTTGAAACTGAACGCTGGGTAGAAATACTTGTACACGTGGACGAGGTTTATCTCTGCCACACTATGAGTATATCCTGTATCCGATCATCTGTCAAAAACTTTACGGGTTCACCTTCACCGGTACGGGTGAGACTCCGACGGGCCGCCTCGCGAGGGCAGCCCGGATGTATCTCAGCACCGCCCCGGTGGAATCCGTGGTGCAGATGGGCTCGGACGTAGAGGGTTGCCGGGGAAAGGTCTCTATCTGATGGATGAACTCCGTGAGCTTCTCCTTTAGTCGGGAGGGTGGGGCGTGGAGTCCCCGGCCCGATCGTTCCAACATGATCGCGTTGAGCCTCTGCTCGTACTGCCCCTTGAAAGGGATGGCACACACGGGCTTCCCCAGGTAGAGGGATTCCGCGATGATCTGGTGGCCTGCACCGGTGATCACACCTCTGCACCGGGCGAGATGCGAGGGAAAGTCTTTGTGCGGGTCCGGGAAGAGGTCGTAGGGCACCCCCAGTTCTTCCAGGATCTCCACCACCTGTGCCTTGAAGCAGGGTTTCGCGTACACGAGGAAACGTTCCCCCGGTGTGGGGACCTGCTCGCGGATCTCCTCGCGGATGAGTGGTCCCACCGTGCCCCGGTAGAACGAGGAGAGGAGGCGTGTGCCTCCGGAGGGCATCATGAAGAGGGACACCAGTTTCGCCGCCAAGGCATCGGGAAAGAGTGAGAAGCTCCTCAGGACCACTCCCGGGTGGTTGAGGAGCAGACAGGGGATCCTCTCCCTCACTGCCGCCCTCGAGAGGAACGGCTCGTAGTCGCTCACCACGAAGTCCACGCGTTCCTCACGCAGGGATGCGCGGAGTGTCGCGAGGATGGTGGGGAAGCGGAGGAGGAGGGGGAGGTTGGATCGTATGGTTGCCGGATAGTTGATTTTGAACTCCTCCGTGATATAGTGGATGTGGGGAAGGTCCCGGAGCTCTACGCCTTCCCGCGTGAACGGCCGGAAGAGGGGTCGGATGGTGTGTGGTGCGTAGACGACCACCCGATACCGTTCGACAAGAGAGGGGAGGATGCTGAGGGCCCGGGAGGCATGGCCCCTTCCTTCTCCGTTTATGCCCAGGGCGATGGTCTGTCGTGGTTTCATGTCACGAGAGATACACCGAACGGGTCAGTCGGGTGTGAGCGGAATGTGAGATTTTCATCATAGTGCAGAGAAAGGAGGGCACACATGGCGTTGCGCTCTTACGAAGAACACGTGGTGGACCATGCAGGTGTTCGACTCTTTTACCGGCTCTGGATCCCGGACCGGGTGAAGGCGGTGGTCATCGTGGCCCATGGGTTTGGGGAGCATTCGGGCAACTTCGTGGAACTCGCGGGACGGCTTGCCGACGAAGGGTGTGCGGTCTATGCGCCGGATCACTACGGCCACGGACAATCGGGGGGAGCACGGGGCTACATCCCCTCGTGGGACGTCTTCCATGGGGAGCTCTCCCTTTTCAGGGAGAAGGCCGTACGCGACTTCCTCGACCGGCCCGTGTTCCTCTACGGGCACAGCATGGGCGGCACGATCGTGCTCGAGTACGCCGCCACCGAGGGTGAGGGGCTCGCCGGTGTGGTCGCCTCGGCTCCCGCCCTCTCCCTCGAGGGGATTCCCCCCTGGCGAAGGACGCTCGGACGCCTTCTTGCCGCCCTTCTTCCCGGGCTCCGTATCCCCTCGGGACTCGATACAGGCGGCCTCACCAGGGATCCGGTGATGTTGAAGCGTCTTCTCTCCGATCCCCTCTCCCACGGACTCGGGAGTCCGAGGCTCGTCGTGGAGATGGAAGGGGCAATCGAACGATGCCATGAGCGGGCGCCGGGTCTCACGATCCCCCTCCTCGTGCTTCAGGGCCGCAGAGACCATGTGGTGTCTCCGCCCGCCACCGAACGTTTTTTCCAGCACGCGGGGAGCTCCGACAAACGGCTCCTCTGGGTCGAGGAGGGGCTGCACAAGCTCGAGCACGACCTCGCTCGGCAGCACGTCCTGGAGGAAGTGCTCCTCTGGGTACGTACTCACCTCCCTGCACGGTGAGCCGGAACCCCTCACGGGCGTCCTCCATCGAGTCTCCCTTTGGGCTTCCCCGGGGCGCGCCTTCGCTTGTACCCGCCTCATGGAGCAGTCGATTCCCCATGGTCGGGGAAGGGTGTGTCCTTGCCGATTTCTTACTGTTTTAGTAATATAAGTGTACGATTATATAGTCCACGGAGGTGGTATGAAGATCTATCTCGTCTACTATTCGACGTATGGTCACACCTATAAGATGATCCAGGCGGCGGCCGAAGGGGTCAAGTCCGAGGGAGGAGAGGCGGTGATCCGACGCGTACCGGAGACGGTCTCGGAGGAGATCCTCTCCCAGATGGGTGCCCTTGACTTCTACAAGGCGCAGGCCCACGTACCTGTCGTCACGGTGGAAGAGCTCACCGAAGCCGATGGGTTCATCTTCGGGAGTCCCACCAGATTCGGGAACATGGCGGCCCAGATGAAGGCCTTTCTCGACGCGACCGGCCCCCTCTGGGCGAAGGGCGCCCTCGTGGACAAGCCCGCGGCGGTGATCACGAGTTCCAGCACCCAGCACGGTGGGCAGGAGTCCACCATACTGAGCTTCCACACCGTGCTCCTCCACCATGGTATGATCCTGGTGGGTCTTCCGTACACCTTCCAGGGCCAGATGGAAAGGAACGAGATATCCGGTGGCTCTCCCTACGGCGCGTCCACCATTGCGCTTGCAGGAGAGGAGGGGAGCAGGGAACCCACCCAAAACGAACTCGAGGGGGCCCGCTTCCTGGGAGCGCGGCTTGCCCGTGTGGCACGAGCCCTCAAGGGATAAGGTCCTGCACGATCGGGGCGCATGCTCTGCCATGCGCCCCTCTCTTGTGAGCCTGCGGTACCGGGGAGTATCATACGGCATTCCCCGATGAGGAGGTGCACATGGAACTCGGCCTTAGAGGAAAGACGGCCCTCGTCGCTGCGGCGAGTTCGGGATTGGGGTATGCGGTGGCACTGCGTCTCGCCGCCGAAGGGGCACGTGTGGCGATCTGTGCCCGCTCGGAGGAACGCATCACGCGCGCGGCCGAACGGATTCGGAGAGAGACAGGAGCATCCGTCCTCCCCGTGGTGGCGGACCTCACCAGGAGAGGGGATGTGGAGCGATTCGTGGAGGCGGCCCGTCGGGAACTGGGGCCTGTCTCCATCCTGGTGACGAACACCGGAGGCCCTCCTTCCGGTCCACCTCTCTCCTTTTCCGACGATGACTGGGAAGCCGCCTTTCAGCTCGTCTTCTACAGCGCCTTGAGGCTCATCCGATCCGTGCTCCCCGACATGGAGGAGCGGGGGTGGGGAAGGGTGGTGGCGCTCACCTCCATCTCGGTGAAGCAGCCCATCGACACCCTCGTGTTGAGTAATGCAACGAGGTCGGCCCTCACCGCCCTCATGAAGACCCTCTCCACTGTCTATGCCTCCCGGGGGATCACCTTCAACACCGTGGCGCCCGGCCCCATCGCAACCAGTAGGATGGAGCAGCTCATCCAGGCCGCCGTCTCCCGAGAAGGCCTCTCCCCGGAAGAGGCCCTCTCACGATGGATCGGCGACATACCCATGGGAAGGCTCGGGAAGCCGGAGGAACTCGCCGACCTGGTGGCCTTCCTGTGCTCGGAGCGTGCGGGCTTCATCACCGGCGCCACCATCCCGGTGGACGGTGGCGCGGTGAAGGGACTCTTCTGAGGCCCCTCCGAGGGGCGGTGAGCCCATAGCCACATATGTATGCTCGAGTATACATATTAAAGCGTTTTATGATCTACGACACGGGTTCCCCCGGCTGGTAGAACAGGCCGTTCTCCACGTGGTGGAGCACGAGTTTCCAGGCTTCGGGAACCGCAAAGGCTGCCTTCACCGTGCCGCACACCACCGCCACCTCTCCCGGCCGGTAGACCTGACTCACCTCGCACTCGGCCCATCCGGCGACCCCCTCCGGGATGAGCGCATCCACCACCGTTCCCTTCCTCACGGGTATACCGAACCGGGCGATCTTGTCCACCTTGTGCCCCGAGACCTCGCCCGTCTTCAGCACGAGATCCTTTTGATGGAAGGTGGGAAGGGCGGCGATGAAGCTCCCCGTGGCCTCGATGTTGTGGAACGTCGCATGCGAGGGATCGCACACGAAGAGGAGCTGGGTCACCGGCTCATAGTCGAGTGGGCATGTCCACGCAATGGGTGCCATATCGTATCTGCCCTCGGGACTCCTCGTACACACGAGGATGAGCCCTCCACCGTTGAAGATGGTATACGCCTTCTCAGGGGCGAGAGGAGAGTAGTCCATCACACACCTCCTATGGGGTATCGTGCGTACTATAACACTTCTCGTTTTTCATTCTGCACGTATCGTCGAGATCCAGGCTTCCACTTCCTCCCCGGTGCCCCTCCCGTACACCACGAGTGCGGGGAGGACCTGCGCACGGGGACATCGTTTCCGGATTTCGTCCAGCGTACGTTGGGCACCCCCTCCACCGTGGGTGATGAAGGGGGCGATGATCTTTCCCGCGAGGTCGTACTGCGAGAGGAAGGCGGCGACCGGCGGCGCGATAGTGCCCCACCAGTTGGGCGACCCGAGGAAGATGAAGTCGTACGCATGGATCGCCAGGTCCATGGGGGCGAGCGCAGGGAGTTTTCCCTCCCGTATCTCTGCCTTCGCAAGGGAGAGGGTTGCCTCATAGGAAGACGGGTAGGGTACCTCCGGCTCGAGTGCCTTCAGCACCCCTCCTGTACGGGCCTGGATCAGACCCGCCACGTGGCGGGTGTTGCCCGACCAGGAGTAGTAGACGACAGCAGTGCTCCCACGGCTCATCGGTCTTCCTCCCTGCATCCACGTATCTATCGAGCCGATGCCAGTATCTCCACAATGTCTTCTTTTGAGAGCGGGGGGCGGCCCGGGAGTCTTCCTTCCTCGTCCCTTACCACCTCCAACGTCTTCTCGGCCCAGTGGGAAAAATCCTTCTCGTCGACCTCACCGATTCCCAGTTCGGAGAGTCGTGTGGGACATCCAATCGACCGCAGAAATTCCTCGAACCTGTAGATGCCTTCCATGGCAACTTCTCGTTTGTCTCTACCTTCCATGGACACCCCGAATATGCGCTGTGCAAACTGAACGAAACGATCCGGGTTGTACTTTGCGGCGAAGCGCATCCATGCCGGGTTGAGGACCGCGAGTCCTGCACCGTGGGGCACGTCGTAGATGCCGGAGAGGGTGTGCTCTATCTGGTGTACGGGATAGGGAGCGTGCACGCCGGTTTGCACCCACCCGTTCAGGGCCACGATCGACGCCCATTGAAGCTGGGTCCTCGCCTCCAGGTCGTCTCCGTGGGCCACGGCGCGTGGACCCCACTCGAGTACGGTGCGGATCACCGTTTCGGCGAACCCGTCCTGAATGGGAGTGCCGTCCACGCCGTTGAAGTATCCCTCGGTGACATGGGCGAGGATATCCGCGACACCGTACGCCGTGTGGTCGGGTGGCACGGAAAGCGTGAGCGTGGGATCTGCGATCGCCAGTCGGGGATAGAGTGCCTCGGCTATCACGAAGGTCTTGAGCGGTTCTTCACCCGTATCGAGGGTGATCACCGCTCCGCAGTTGGTCTCGGATCCCGTTGCCGCCAGGGTGGGTACGGTGATGATGGGGAGCGCCGCACGTGGGAGCCGCGGCGGCCGATCGGCACGCATCAACATCTCGGAGGGATCTCCCTCGTAGCGCACCGTGGCCGCAATCACCTTGGAAGCATCCATCACGCTCCCACCCCCGAGCGCGACGACCATGTCACAGCCGTGTTTCTTTGCTGTCTCCGCACCTTTGAGCACTGTTGTAAACCTTGGATTCGGCTCTACCCCGGATAACTCCACCACCTCGACCCCCTCCTTCTCGAGGCTTGCCACCGCCCTGTCGAACGCACCGGTCCTCTTGACGCTCCCTTTACCTATGACGAGCAGCGCCTTGTTTCCGTACGCCCGCGCCCTTTCTCCCAGGCTTTCCAGGGCGCCGGCGCCGAATACGAGTCTCGTGGGATTGTAGTACTCTAAGTGCATCATCGTCATCCTCCTCTTCGTTGATCTGTTTCGGTTGTATATGCATCGTCCGTCACCGGGCCGAACCATTGGGCCGGTCCCCGGTGGATCTGTGTGCTGAGCCCGATATGGGCGAACTCCCCGTCCGGCCCGGCGCCGTGCCAGTGGACCACACCGGGCGGGATCTCCACCACGTCCCCCGGTGTGACAAGCCGCGCGGGTGCACCCTTCTCCTGATAGAACCCGTTTCCCCGCGTCACGATCAGGATCTGTCCGCCAGGATGTGCATGCCAGTGGGTTCTGGCCCCCGGCTCGAAGACCACGTGGTACACCTGGGTGTCGAAAATCCCCTTCTCATCGGTGACGAGCATCTTCACCCAGACCGTGCCCGTGAAAAACTCGTCCGATCCTTTGTTGCCTTTCTCGAAGAGGTCGTCTCTCATGGCCTCCCTCCATATAGGGGTATGAATTGATCCTTTCGGCGGTGAACCGCTCTCCGGTTCGCCGATTTCTCGGCCTTCAGCGTGTCATCGATCGTCATTTCCTCCTATGCACTTGCCGGGTGTGCGCAATAGACCCTTTTCGCAGCCAGGGTGTAGAAGAGCGGAGAGAACAGGAGAATGAGCGCGCTCAGGAGTATGGGGTATCTCATCGACCCCGTGAGAGAGACGAGGTACCCGTTGATCACCGACGAGGAGATCCCCGAGGCGAACACGGCGAGCATGTACATGTTGCTCGCCTTCCCGAAGTGCGCGAGGGGCACGAGATCGCTGAAGATGCTCCAGAAGGAGGGGCTCGCGAGCCTCCAGGTGAGGATCGCGAACGACATGAGGATCCCGGCGATGAGCGCAGAAGGAATCCAGGGGGCCACCGTGAGGAGCACTACCGAAGGGATGAACCCCATGAAGAGGGGGAGCACCCGCCCCCTGAACCCCCTAAGCCTGTCGGAGCGCACTCCGATGAGTACCTCTGCCACGCTCGCGACCAGGGCCATGGCCGAAAGCGAGAGGGCGATGGCGCCATAGGGGAGTGCGAGATCGCGCACCAGGAAGGTGGAGAGCCAGTTGAACATGAGGTTCCATGTGTAGACCGCACAGAAGTGCCCCAGCATCAGGAGGAGCACGAGCCCGTAGGGGAACGGCCCGGAGGCGATCGTGCGGTCCGGGTCGGGCTTCCCAGCCGGATCAGCCTGGAGGGGCTTCTCAGCATCGGGAGAAGGGAAGGCGTACTTCCACAGCCCGAAGGCCACCGGTAAGAAGGCGATCCCCAGAAGCCCTGCGACGAGGGTGGCGAGGCGCCAGTGGCTCCCTGAGAGCGCGATGACCACGTAGGCCAGGGCGAGTCCGATCATGGACCCCGTCCCGTAGATCGCGGTGGCCAATCCCCGTCGGTGCTCGCTCACATGGGAGGTGACCACCCGTGCGGCAAGAGGGAAGGGGAAGGCGATCGCCAGACTCGATGCCACCCTCACGAGGTTGAGCGCCACGAGGTCCCTCACTGCGGTGAGGGCGATGGAGGAGAGGGAGAGAAGGAGCATCACCACGGTGACGGCCGTGAGGGGAGGGGCCTCGTGCACGTAGCGGCCCAGCACAAAGGGTGAAAGCGCGCAGAGCACGGTCCACGCAGCTATCATGAGCCCCATGAGGCCCCAGTCGATCCCCAGATCCCCTACGATGAGGGGGAGGGCCGCCCCAAAGATGGAGCCCTGCAGGGTGGAGAGGGTGGTAACCCCTACGCAGATCACCATGAGCACCAAGGAACGTCTCACCGTGGGATCCTCCTTCCTGATGGTCGATGCATCTTCTTTTCGGAGCGGGCCTCTAGAGGTAGGTCATCTTCTCCATCTCTTCCGGGTATCGTTCGCCCACTATCCGGATGCGGGAGAGGGCCTCGTCGATCTCCTCGAGGTCCTCGGGAGTGAGCTCCACATCCGCCGCGCCTACGTTCTCCTTGAGCCGCTCCGGCTTGGTGGTGCCCGGAATCGGCACGATCCACGGTTTTTGGGCGAGGAGCCAGGCGAGGGCGATCTGTGCAGGGGTGGCCCCCTTCCTCCCCGCGATCTCCTTCACCAGATCCACCAGGGCCATGTTCGCCTTGAGGAACTCCGGTTTGAAGCGGGGGATCCTGCTCCGTATGTCGGTCTCGTCGAACCTCGCCTTCTCGTCGATGGTCCCGGTGAGGAACCCCTTCCCGAGGGGGCTGAAGGGCACGAACCCTATCCCCAGCTCCTCGCAGGTAGGGAGCACTTCCTCCTCGGGTTTGCGCCACCAGAGGGAGTATTCGCTCTGCACCGCGGTGACGGGACACACGGCATGGGCCCTGCGGATGGTCTTCGCCCCTGCCTCGGAGAGGCCGAAGTACTTCACCTTCCCCTCATCGATGAGGTCCTTCACCGCCCCCGCGACGTCCTCTATGGGGACATTGGGATCGACCCGGTGCTGGTAGTAGAGGTCGATCGCCTCCACCCTCAGCCGCTTGAGCGATCCCTCCACCGCCTTCTTGATGTGCTCAGGCCTGCTGTTGAGCCCTTTCCAGCCCGGTCTCCCGTCGGGATGAAGCTCGAAGCCGAACTTGGTGGCGATGACCACCTCTCCCTTGAACGGTTCGAGGGCCTCTCCCACGAGCTCCTCGTTGGTGTAAGGGCCGTAGACCTCGGCGGTATCGAAGAAGGTCACCCCGAGCTCCACCGCTGTTCGGATGAGCTTGATCATCTCGTTCCTGTCGGGGAGCGGCCTCTGTCCGAAGCTCATGCGCATGCATCCCAGCCCTATGGCCGAGACCACGGGGCCGTTGGTTCCGAGTCGTCGCATCTTCATCGTCAACCTCCGGTTGGTGTTACACCTCAAGTATAGAGAGATTCCCTTACCGTGAGGTACTCCGATAGTGGGAAATATTTGCCTGATCCTCCAGAATGCCGGAGAATCGGTTGCGAAACGAGGAAAGAGGAGCTACCCTTAATATGGAGAAAAGGGACGGCCGCCTGCAGGGAGGAGGATATGGGCGAAAGGTTCGAAGAGATACGCTCGCGCCTCGCGGAGAAGCTGCTCCGGTATACCGCGGAGCGAGAACACATCGAGTACGAGATCCCCGGGCTCCTCATCCACAGGATCACCCGGCCCACCGAGCCGGTGAGCTACCTGCTTCCCCCCAGCATCTGTATGGTGGTGAGCGGGGCCAAGCGGGTGGTCCTCGGTGAGGAGGAGTACCGGTACGACGCCCACCACTTCCTCCTCTCCTCGCTCGACCTCCCGGTGGTGGCCTGTATCGTGGAGGCCACGGAGGAGGCCCCCTACCTAGGGATGCGCCTCGAGCTCGACATGGAGGCCCTCCTCGAGGTGGTCTACGACCCCGACGTCGTCTCGTTCGTCGAGGCCCGTTCCTCCAGGGCCATGGCCATAGGAGAGATGACCGCCCCCCTCCTTTCCTCCTTCGAACGCCTGGTCGACCTCCTGGAGGAACCCGACCACATCCCCGTCCTCGCCCCTCTCGTACACCGGGAGATCCTCTACCGGCTCATCCTGAGCGGACAGGGCGCACGCCTCAAGCAAATCGCCACCATAGGGAGTCACTCCCACCAGATCGCCCGGGCCGTCACCTGGCTCAAGGAGCACTTCACCGAGCCTCTGCGCATCCTGGAGCTCGCCGCTCTGATCGGTATGAGTCCTTCCAGTTTCCACCAGCACTTCCGTACCCTCACCGGAATGAGCCCCCTCCAGTACCAGAAGCGCCTCAGACTCAA
Organism: Spirochaeta thermophila DSM 6192; assembly: GCF_000147075.1. NCBI lineage: Bacteria > Pseudomonadati > Spirochaetota > Spirochaetia > Winmispirales > Winmispiraceae > Winmispira > Winmispira thermophila. Next base: position 1,277,653 of record NC_014484.1, on the reverse strand, counting down.
CGAGGCACGCCGGCTCATGCTCCAGGGGCTCGATGCCACGAGCGCCGCCTTTCAAGTGGGATACGAGAGTCTCTCCCAGTTCTCCCGCGAGTACAAGCGCCTCTTCGGCCTTCCTCCGAGCCAGGATATCCGCAGGCTGAGAGAGGAGGGAGTGGCCCAGCGGGCGTAGGGAAGAAGGAGAAGGAGGGGAGGCCCTCCGGCAGCCGGGGGCCTGCAGAATACTTCGGCATCGAGGGACGGTGTGCCTCCTGGTCGTGTCTTCTATATCCTCATGTCTTATACTGGTAATGAGGAGGTTTCCATGGCTGTCGACAGAGGTCCGGGCGAGTCCTCGAAAGATGCGGCGAGGACGAGAAAGAAGGGGAGGGGAGCCGGAGAGGAGGAGGTGCGTGCGAAGATCGCCGAGATGGGCGAACCCGACCGGACCATGGCGGAGCGACTCCACCGGCTCATCCTGGAGGAGGCGCCCATGCTCACGCCGAAGACCTGGTACGGTATGCCGGCGTATGCCAGAGAGGGCAAGGTGGTCTGCTTCTTTCAGAGCGGGCAGAAGTTCAAGACCCGGTACGCGACCCTTGGGTTCACCGATGTCGCGACGCTCGACGAGGGGTCCATGTGGCCCACCGCATTCGCCCTTGCCGGGTGGAACCCCGAGGTAGAGGCACGGGTCCGTGCCCTCATACGGAAGGCGGTAGGCACGGCCACGTGATGAGGGAGGAGCGCACCCACCCGGTGGTCCAGCCCAGGACCGGCAGCGTCCCGGGGAGGGTGGGTGGTGAGGGCTGATGCGGGTCCCCGCTCGCTTGAGCACGGGGAGGATGACGCCGCCCTCCTGCACACGCACCGCCTCACCGCAGGGAAGGGGCGCTCCTGCGTGCCCTGCAGACTTAGTGCACTACCTCCCAGGCCTCGATATCGCCGGGAACGACCCTCATCAGCGGATGCGGATCGGGATCTTCCAGCGTGCACAGCCGTTGAAAGCGTGCCGGATCCCTTCTCTTCAGCTTGAAGAGGAGGTGCCTCCACTCATACCGTAGCTGCCCAACAGAGACTTCGATAGGCTTCACAGGAGCGTGAGGGGAGAGTTTAGTCTCGTCGAAGTGATACCCGCGGCGCCGTGCCTCCTCGAGCACGGCGTGCAGGTACGCATCGATGGCAGCAACCGGGTCTTCCTGCGCCCTAAACCGCCTGAGCTGAGGATGCGATCGATACCCTCGTGTCTTTCCTTCCAGCACTGCCTTGGCGAGCAACCCCTCCCGCCACACTGCCACCAACCCCTTGGAGTCAAGGTACTTCGGATGCAGAGACCACAGCCTCATCGGCCATTTTTCAGCATGATCACCTCCTCGTCAAGGCCGTGGCGAAAGCACGGGCCTGTAACATCGAGTGTTGAAAAACGCGGGGAAAAAAGATAAGGGGTATCTCCCACCACACTAATCCTTTATTTCAAGGAGGAGATACCCCATGAAGCGCGGCAAGACACGCGCACTGACTGAGACACAGTATACCCTCTCTGGCCTCATGAAGCAAGTAGAGGCCCAACTCCGGGAGGAAGTGCGCCACACCTACAAGACGTACCTGGAGCACCTCCTTGAGGCACTGAGAGAGGAGGCAGTAGGGCGACCGCGATATGCACGAGGGGAGGCTGAGAAGCCACCGTACTACCGGTACGGCTACAGGAAGTGGAAGAGTGTGCAGACCCCATGGGGGCCGATCGAGGAGGTACGCGTGCCCCGGATCCGCACCGGCGGGGGGAAGGAGGTGAAGTTGGTCGCCTATGAGCAGAGGCTCGTGGCCCTCACCGAGCAGCTCCTCCTTGGGTATGTGGGAGGGATGAGCGCGCGGAGATATGCCATCCTGTTACGGGAGTGAGGGATAGGCGAGGCCCACCCGCAGACACTCCTGCGGCTCATCAGACGTCTTCGTGAGGAGAAGGAGCGGTGGCGGAGGCGGCCGCTTACAGGGGTGAAGGCGCTCGTGCTGGATGGGGTGTGGGGAAAGCTGAGGGGAAAAGGGAGGAGGGGGCTGGTGGTCTTGAGTGCCGTGGGGGTGAAGGAGGACGGGTCTCATGAGCTACTCGACTGGGTCGTTGCGGAGCGGGAGGACCGAGCGAGCTACGAGCGACTGCTTACCAGGCTCTATGAGCGGGGGCTTCATGAGGTGGAGCTGGTGGTGGCCGATGAGGCTGAGGGGATCTGGCAGGCCGTGGAGACGGTGTATCCTGAGGCGAAGAAGCAGGTATGCCTCTGGCACCTTGAGCGGACCCTTGAGCGGACGCTCCTCAATGAACTGAGAGGTAAGGAGAAGAGGCACGTACAGGAGATGCGGCGGGCATTTCGGGATGCCTACCGGAAGCTTTTGGCGGCACGAGAGAAGGAGGAGGCGGAGAAGGCCCTTGAAGGGTTCTGGAAGGAGTGGGGAGCCCGTGCGCCGCGGATGAGTGCCGCACTCCTGTGGCGGAAGGACCGACTGTTCTCCTATCTGGAGCTGCCCTATGAGTGGAAGGAGAAGGTGAGGACGAACGCCCTTGTGGAGAACCTCTTTCGGCACATGAGGACATTTCTTCGACGGTATCCTGGGTATATGAGCCGTGCCCATGCGGATGAGGCGGTAGGCCTCTACGTGGTGGGCATGCAGATACACTCGCAGTGTGGGAGACGCACCCCTTATCAGCTCCAGCTCAATTTCAACACTCCTCCTTGACAGTGCCTAGAGATGCTAGGCGTGGACGATCTTCCGGAGAAGATCGTCCAACAGGTCCTCCTTTTTGTTCATGCCCACCTGTCCGTTTGAGAATATACGGATCTTATTCTACTGGAGAGTGTCATGGGGATCAAGGTGAATCGGTTCTTTAGTGGTAGTGGTGGTTTCTCTGGGGCCGGACGGGAGGGGAGGGGTGAGTGGGGGGCTCTCCCTTGTGGCCCACCACAGGAGGAGTGTGAAGCAGTTCCCTGCAATTAAAGAGGCTATAGAGGAAATGGGAAAATCGTGCCGCGCGGGCATGAAAAAACCCACCTCATACGGTGGGCTCTCGCTCCGGCGGCAGGACTCGAACCTGCGACCTAGTGGTTAACAGCCACCCGCTCTACCGACTGAGCTACGCCGGAATGTCCGGTAGGTGCCGTGACTATATCCCGACCGCCGGGGCTTTGTCAAGTATTTTTGATCACTCCTCCCAGTGGATGCATTCCACAGGACAGATGGAGATGGCCTCCTCTATGCAGGTTTCATCTCCTCCTTCCGGGAGGATCACGCGGGCCTTGCCCTCGTCGTCCATCTCGAAGACATCGGGACACGCGTCGGCGCAGCTGCCGCACCCTATGCACTCATCGCGGTCGATGACCACTCTCTTCGCCATGGCACACTCCTCAGTATTGGTCTCCTAGCCGTATTATACTCACACAATGTAACAAAATGAGAAGTCTTGACTTGTTATTACTGGAAATAATCTGTAACGAGGGTTACACTCGTAAGGGGTTTAGTATGAAAGTGCGATACGTGTGGCTGATACTGGTGTATGTATCGAGTCTTTTTGGAGAGGAGGTTCTGACAGTAGGGCAGGTTCTCGAAAGGGCTGAGGAGTTGGTAGGGAGAGAGGTGTTGTGTGAGGGGGTGTGGATGGGGTTTCAGGGGCTCAGAGGGGCCCTTGTGAGTCCAGATGGGGTGGTACCGGGGGTCGGGATGTCTGGGATGGGGGAGTGGGGGCGGTATCGAGTGGTGGTGTACGCCACACCTGAAGGGGTGGTGGTGAATGTAGTGAGATGGGAAGCGACATGGCCTGAGGTGGTGACATGGGCGATCTGGCATGTGGGGGGCGTAGTAGGATTCAGGGATATGGTGGTGCTAGGAGCGAATGGTGAAGGATATGTGGTGAGTGGAGGGGCAGGGTGGGTGAGGATAGAGACGGCGGTTGAGGCGAGGGATGTGCTTGAGGGAGTGTGGAAAAAGGTGAAGGGAGGGGTGTGGGGCAATGCTGTGGCGGATGGGGTGCAGGTGCGCGTGGTACAGGCGGGCGAAGAGGGCCGGTGGTGGGCGCCGGGGCTTCCAGGATGGCTCGAGGAGGCGCACGAGGTGGTGGAGACGTGGGCTGGGGCTGCAAGAAGGGCCCGATGGGTAGAGGGGTGGGCAAGGGAGAGGTGGGGAGAAGGGTGGGTGGTGGAAATGATGGAAGCATGGTGGCCGGATGCGAGTCTTGGCTGGCCAGAGGAGGGGAAATTCTACGCGCAGGTGATCACTCCTGGATGGCGGGTGTGGATACAGCACAGGGAAGGGAGGCGTGAACTTAGAATTCCATCCAGAAAGGGACTCCCGCTGGTCCGGAGTGAATAGGTCTACACATTCCCTGCGTGCACGTAGTCGAGGTACTCTTTTGCGATCTCCACTGCCCGATATACGGTCGCTCGGGGTGTGGGGGGGATGGTGTACTTGTAGCGAGGGAAATAGGCGGAGAGGTGGAGGGGGATGTCCTTGCGTATGCCGGCGAGCCGGCGGGCGATGCTCCGCACTTCCTCCTCGCTGTCGTTCTTCCCCGGGATGAGGAGGGTGGTCACCTCCACGTGGATCTTTTTCGCAGCCTTTTCGATGAAGGCGAGGACCGGCTCGAGGCTCCCTTTGATCTCCTTGCGATAGAACTCGTCGTTGAAGCTCTTGAGGTCCACGTTGGCCGCATCCACCACTTCGAGGAGCTCGTCGGACGGTTCGGGGTTGATGTACCCGTTGGTCACGAGCACGTTCTTGAGCCCGTGTCTCCGCGCCTCGACGGCCACCTCCATTACGTACTCGAAGTGGATGAGCGGTTCCGAGTAGGTGTAGGCGATACCGATCGAGTGGTAGGCCTTGGCCTGATGGATGAGCCTCTCGGTGGGTATCTCGAGCGCGGTGCGGAGGTATGTCCGATACTCCTGGGAGATCTCGAAGTTCTGACAGAAGGGACACTTGAACGAGCAACCGAAGAACCCGATGCTCAGGATCACCGAGCCGGGGTGGAAGTGGTAGAGCGGTTTTTTTTCTATGGGGTCGAGTGCGATGGAGGATATCTTGCCGTAATAGGGAAGGATGAGCCTGCCATCGCGGTTGAGGCGCACGGTGCAGACCCCGGTCTTCCCCTCACGTATGATACACCGATGGGGGCAGAGCTCACACCGTACAGCCGAATCCTCGAAGGGGGTGTAGTACCGTGCCTCCGGAAGCGCGTCGTCCATGGTCATACCACGAAGGGCTGTATCTTCACGGCCCGGGTCCCCTTTCTCACCCATACGGTGACCACTTGAACCGCGAGGCCCTCTTCGGTTCCGAGGGTGGCCTCGAGTTCGACATGGAGGATGTCGTCGATGATGAACTCGTAGAACCCCGCCTCCTCCTTGAAGGGGGGTTCCCACAGAAGCACCTTGTGCGGATCATAGGGATGCTTCTTGAGGGTTCCCGAGAAGGGCACCCCTTCCAGGGCGTAGTCGGTATATCGGTGTCGAAGCTGCAAGGCGTGGAGTGGTTGGGCCTCGAGGTATTTCTGCGCCATATCCCCGCTCTCCCTCGTCCCATCCGCCCGCGGCAGCGGGACGGCGTAGTCGTTCCCGACGGGTCTACCATCAGAGTAATGAAAGATCACGGAAGATGTCAAGGAAATCTCAGAGCCGGGAGGCGGTGTGGGTCTCTATGTACCGCTTCACGTCGAGGAAGAAGTCCTCGGTGGCCTCGGTGAAGACGAGGTGTAGGGAGTCGTCGCGGGATGCCACGGTACACGAGAGGGTATGGATGCGGTCTCCTATCCTGAGCGAGCATGTGCTGAGGAGCTGTCCCTGTTTGAGATCGGAGACCAGATGGGGGGCCTCCGGTTTGAAGCGCATACCCTGTTCGGAGATGTCTTCGACCGAGCCGAAGACGAGGCGGTTCCTTCCCGGATGGGTGAAGATGAACCGCACGGGTTCGCCGGGAGTGGGGACATACCTGCCGTGCCGCCTCTGCTCCCTGAACTCGCCGTACCGGGTGATGATCTGCCTGAGCCGCAGGCGTTCCTCTCTCTCCTCGAGGTTGCTGCTCAGGAGGGCACGGACGCCGAGGGTCGTGGCCTTTGCGCTCTCTTCTTCGGAAAACGAGTCTCCCACCAGGAGGACCACGGGGACGGGAGCGGGAAGGGTGGCCTTGAGGAAGCTCGTGAAGGTCTTCCAGTGTCTGGGGAAGTCCTCGGCGTTGAAGATCACGAGGTCGGGATCCACCTCCTCGAGGTTGTCCATGGCTTTCACCGGATGCCAGTAGTGCACCACCTCCAGCATGTGCGGGGGAAAGGCCCCTTCCACGAGACGGGGCAGATCCTCTCTGTCGGTGACGAGGAGCACCTTCATGCTATTCGGTCCTCAGGTTCTGCACGGTATAGTCGACAATATACCAGATTCCGTCGCGTTTTTGGAGGGAGTAGGTGTACTCCTTGACCTCCGTGTAGGTGGGATACTTGAACTTCTCGATGACCCGTACCGACCCCTCCCTGGAGGTGTACTCGGTCTTCACGATCTCGAACTCCTGGGGGATGAGCACGATGTCCTGATCGACCACCTGCTGGGTGAGTCCTCTCTTGAACTCCTCGAGCAGCCGGATGCGGTCTTCTTCCGCGGCGTTGAGGTAGCGTTGCCGGCGTGTCCGGTCGCGGGTGTAGAGGGCCTCGAGGTCGATGAACAGGAAGAACCTCTCCCACTGTCCTTTCTGTCGCGCCTCTATCACGGTGCGCACGACTTCGTCGGGAGGCAGGGGCTGGGCCTTGAGGACCTCTCCGGTCTGCGTTTCCACCCGTACCCCGGCCTCTTTGAGGGTATCCATGGGGGGGTGGACGGTGAGGATGAGCCGGTTGGAGAGGATGGGGGTGGACGATGCCGTGTAGAGGTCGGGGTAGAAGAGCCCCTGGATGACGTAGACCCCCGGTTCGGTGACGGCGCAGTAGTCCTTCAGGTCTTCCACGATGGCGTACTCCTCACCCGGGAGCAAGGTGATGGTACGGTAGAACACCGGTTGATTTTGGATCCGGTGTGTGATAAAAAACTCAGACTCCGGGACCCGAGTGTTTGAGATGGTCCTCATATCGAATCCGAAGGAATGAATCCTTTGATCCGCGATCTTGAACGAGATGTCCCGCGCGCCGGCGTTGGTGAGGGTGATCTTTATCTGTATGGGGGAATCGGGATAGTAGATGCGCTGGTTGTAGAGGCGGATGGAGAACTCGAGCCCGCTCACGTCCTGAGCCGGGAGTGCAAGGCATGCGAGGAACAGGGCGGGCACGATCGTGTGCAATCTCTTCATGTGTACCTTCCTGACTGTTATTATCATCGGATGAAGTGATGGATTCCTTATTTTTTCAGGATATATTTTCCGTCCTCTCCTCGTCCAGGGCGTGGAAGGACTTGCTCTCCCGGTACAACCGGGGAGAGCTGCCCATAGGTGTTCGAGGGGTGCAGGGTGGATTCTCGTCCTTCTTCCTCGCGCGGCTTTCCGGACTGGGACGCCCCCTCTGTGTGGTCTTCCCCACCGAGAAGGAGGCCGAGGATGCGGTGGAGAGTCTCCGTGCCCTGGGGGTGGAGGCGGAGTGTTTCCCCGAGTGGGGGGTCACGCCCTACGGGGAAGGGCTCGCGGAGCACGCGCCGGTGTTCGGAAGGCGCGCCGAGGTCCTCGCCCGGCTCCTGGCGGGTGAGCTCGGGGTGGTGTGTACCTCGTTGCGGGCCTTTCTCTGGCGCCTGCCGCCCGCGGATCGGTTCAGGGAGCGGCTCCTCGTCCTGAGGAGGGGGCAGCAGGTGGATCCTGCGGCTCTGACCGGGCGTCTCGTGGAGATGGGGTATTTCCGGGTGCCGCGGGTGTCCCTGAGAGGGGAGTGTGCGGTGCGAGGAGAGGTGGTGGACGTCTTCGCCCCGGGCGAGGAGGGGGCCTTCCGACTGGTGGTGGACTTCGACCGGATCGAGCGCATCCGGCTCTTCGACCCCTCGAGTCAACGCACCCTGGAGGAGAAGGACCGGATCGTGGTCCCGCCCTTGAGGGAATATCTGTGGGAGGAGGAGGGGCTCTCCCGCGTGAGGGAGGCCCTCAAAGCCCGCGCCCCCAGGCTCGACGTGGACGGCCTCGTCGGGGAGCTTGCAGCGCGGGGGCGGATGCAAGGGGAGGAGCTCTACTGGCCGCTCGCCTACGAGACTTCCTCCTCACTCCTGGACTACGTGCCCGGCACCCCCCTCCTGCTCCTCATGGGCAAGGAGCGGCTCATCCACGCCGACGAGGCCTACAGGACCGAGCTCTCCACCGTACATGGACAGGTGAGACATCTGAGGCCGGTACCCACGCCGGAGGATGTCCTCCTTCCGTTCTCGCACCTCGAGACCCGTCGCGACAGGATCGAGATCTTCCTTCTCGAAGGGGAAGACTCCATGGTGCACTTCTCCTGCGAAGGGCCCAGAGTCTTCTTCGGAAACGTGAATTTCCTCAAGGAGGAACTCTCCCGGCTCCTCTCCCTCGGCTACCGTGTGTACATCCTCACGGATTCCGAGCCACAGCGGGAACGCCTCGCCTTCCTCCTGCGTGAGTTCCCGGACGTGAAGGTGGAGCTCACCGGTCTCTCCACCGGTTTCGTCCTCCCGGAGGCGAAACGCGCCGTCTTCCACGAGAACGAGATCTTCGGCCGCAGGAGACGCACCCCCGCCTCGGTCAAGCGGGTGAAGAGCGCGCCCATAGACAGTTTCGTGGAGCTCTCCCCCGGCGACTACGTGGTGCACGTTCACCACGGCATAGGCCGCTTCCTGGGGATAAAACGGATGAAGGTGGGGGAGAACGAGCGGGACTATCTCCACCTCGAGTATGCCGGCGAGGAGTACGTGTTCGTTCCCATCGAACAGGTGAACCTCGTCCAGCGTTACATAGGGAGTTCCGACGCAGCACCCCGTCTCGACAAACTGGGGTCCTCGAGCTGGCAGAAGCGCAAGGAACGGGTCAAGAAGTCGGTGGAGGACCTCGCGAAGCGTCTCCTCGCCATCTACTCGCGCCGGAAGCTCGCCCACGGATTCGCCTTTCCTCCCGATACCGAGTGGCAGATGGAGTTCGAGGCCCGGTTCCCCTTCGAGGAGACCGAAGACCAGCTGCGCTGTATCGAAGAGGTGAAGCGCGACATGGAGTCTCCCCGGCCCATGGATCGCCTCGTGTGCGGGGACGTGGGCTTCGGCAAGACCGAGATCGCCCTCAGGGCCGCCTTCAAGGCGGTGACGGCCGGAAAACAGGTGGCCATACTGGCCCCCACCACCATCCTGGTGGAGCAGCACTACGAGACCTTCCAGGAACGCCTCGAAGGCTTTCCCGTACGAGCGGCCATGCTCTCGAGGTTCGTCCCGGTCCCGGAACAGAGGGAGATCCTGAAAGACCTCCGGGAGGGAAAGGTCGACATACTCATAGGAACCCATCGTATCCTCCAGAAGGATGTGGTGTTCAAGGATCTCGGACTCCTCGTCATCGACGAGGAGCAGCGTTTCGGCGTGAAGGACAAGGAGCGCCTCAAGGAGCTCAAGGCCTCGGTGGACTGTCTCACCCTCACCGCAACCCCGATACCGCGCACCCTCCACATGTCGCTCCTCAAGATCCGGGACATCTCGCTCCTCGAGACACCGCCCAGGGAACGCCGCCCCATAGAGACGCACATCCTCGAGTTCTCTGAGGAGATCATCGCCCGGGCCATCCGCCGCGAGGTGGAGCGCGGAGGCCAGGTCTTCTATCTCCACAACCGGGTGGAAACCCTTCCCCAGGTGAAGACGTTCATCGAGCGCCTCGTCCCCGAGGTGATGGTGGAGGTCGCCCACGGCAAGATGAGTTCTCACCAGCTCGAGGAGATCATGCACCGGTTCATCCACGGCGGGTTTCACGTGCTCGTCTCCACCACCATCATAGAGAACGGCATCAACATTCCCAACGCGAACACCATCATCATCGACCGGGCCGACATGTACGGCATCGCGCAGCTCTACCAGCTGAGGGGGAGGGTGGGCCGCTCCGACCGCACGGCCTATGCCTATCTCTTCTATCCTGCCCAACGTGAGATTTCCGAACTCGCCGCCAAGCGCCTGCAGGTGATCGCCGACCACACCGAACTCGGCGCCGGGTTCAAGGTGGCACTCAAGGATCTGGAGGTGAGGGGCGCGGGGAACCTCCTGGGACGGGAACAGAGCGGTGATATCCACTCCGTGGGCTTCGACATGTATCTCCGACTGCTCGACGAGGCCATACGCGAACTCGAACAGAAGGAGGAGCGGCCCGAGGAAGAGGTCTACCTCGAGCTCGAGTACACCGGCTTCATTCCCGATTCCTACATACAGGAACCCCAGGAAAAGATGGTGGTGTACAAGAAGATCGTCTCGGTGCGCACGGAGGAGGATCTGGCGGCCGTCCAGGAGGAGCTCGAGGACAGATACGGTCCGTTGCCTCCCGAAGTGGCGAGCCTTCTCGGGATCGCCGAGCTCCAGATCCTGGCGAAGAAACTGGCCATCCGCGCCATCAGGGAACGAAAGGGAGAGGTGGAGGTGGAGTTCGGCAAGGTCTCCCTCCTTTCCCCGGACAAGGTGCTCAGGCTCATACGGGAAGGCAAGGGGAGGATACGCCTCGATGCCCACAGGCCGCACGTCCTCCGCCTCACCGGCGATTCGGTGGGGCTCAAAGAGAAGGCCGAATACCTCGTCCAGCAACTGGGAAGGCTGCTCTAAAGTCTTGCAAGAGGACTCATTTTCCCCTACCATTGCGCACATGACATCGGGATGGGGTGTGAGGACGTATGCCCCGCGTCAGGGGCGGATCACGAAAGGACAACGGCGTGCCCTCGATGCACTGAAACCACTCTACGCCGTGGATCTCACAGGTGGGAGGCGGCCGGTGGCGTCGCTCTTCCCCCGCCCGTTCGATCGCTACGTGCTCGAGATCGGTTTCGGCATGGGGGACGCCACCGTGGCACTCGCGGAGCGGTTTCCCGGGACGGGCTTCCTGGGGGTGGAGATCCATTCCCCCGGAGTGGGGAAGGTGCTGAGGGAAATCCATACGAAGGGACTCGACAACCTGAGGGTGGTGCAGGCGGACGTGTTCCTCGTCTTCGAACAGCTCCTCCTCCCGGACTCCTTCGACGGGGTACACATCTTTTTCCCCGACCCCTGGCCTAAGCGGAAGCACCACAAGCGGAGGATGATCCAGTCCCCGTTCCTCGACATCCTTCATCCCTTCATGAAGGAGGGCGCCTACCTCTACATCACCACCGACTGGGAGGACTATGCCTCCCAGATCCTCCAGGTATGCTCCTCCCATCCGGCGTTCGTGAACGAGTACGGGGGGTTCGCTCCGAGGCAGGTGTGGCGGCCCGTGACCAAGTACGAGCGGAAGGGGGCGAGGGAGCACCACCCCATCTGGGAGGTCTTCCTGTTCAAACGGACCTCCTCTCCGGGGTGAACTGCATATTCTTACGTTTTTTTTGCAAGAATATTGAATTTTTCCCCGATTTTTGCTAGTATACTGCAAAAATATGCAAGGGGGAACAGATGGAACTCACAGCCAGAGAGAAGGCCTTTCTCGAGAAGATCACCCCGATCGCACGAAAGAACAACACCATAGACCCCGCCCTCTACTCACGCTACAACGTGAAACGCGGCCTGCGCAACGAGGACGGAAGCGGTGTCCTCGTGGGGCTTACGGAGATAGGTGAGGTACACGGTTATGTGATCGACGAGGGAGAGGCGGTTCCCGTCCCTGGAAGGCTCCTGTACCGGGGCATCTCGGTGGAGGATCTCGTGGCGGGTTTCCAGGCCGACGGTCGTTTCGGCTTCGAGGAGACCGCCTTCCTCCTCCTCTTCGGGTACCTTCCTACGAAGAGCGAGCTCGAGGAGTTTCAGGCCGTGCTGGGAGAGAACCGCGATCTCCCCGGGGATTTCACCGAGAGCACGATCCTCAAGAACCCGAGTTCCGACATCATGAACAAACTCGCACGATCGGTGCTCACCCTCTATTCCTTCGATCCCAATCCTGAGGATCTGTCCATAGTGAATGTCCTCAGACAGAGCATAGAGCTCATCTCCCGATTCCCCGTACTGGTGGCGTACGGCTATCAGGCCAAGCGCCACTACTACCACGGAGAGAGCCTCTACATACATCCTCCTCAGCCCGATCTCTCCACCGCCGAGAACTTCCTGTACCTGATACGCCCCGACAAGGAGTACACCAGGAGCGAGGCGGAGATCCTCGACCTCGCCCTCGTCCTCCATGCGGAGCACGGCGGAGGCAACAACTCCACGTTCACGATACACGTGGTCACCTCGGCGGCCACCGACGTGTATTCCGCGGTCGCGGCGGCCATCGGCTCTCTCAAAGGGGCCAAGCACGGCGGAGCCAACATCAAGGTGATGGCCATGATGGAGGACATCAAGGCCCACGTGAAGGACTGGAGCGACGAGCAGGAGGTGAGGGACTACCTCGTCAAGATCCTCAACAAGGAAGCCTTCGACCGGAGCGGTCTCGTCTACGGCATGGGACACGCCGTCTACACGATTTCGGACCCCAGGGCGGTGCTCCTCAGAGAGAAGGCAGAGACACTCGCGAAGGAGAAGGGGTTCGAGGAAGAGTTCGGTCTCTATGAACTCATCGCCCGGCTCACCCCGGAGCTGTTCGCCGAGATAAAGAAGTCGAACAAGGTGATAGCACCCAATGTGGACTTCTATTCCGGCTTCGTCTACAAGATGCTGGGGATCCCCACCGAACTCTACACCCCCATATTCGCCATCGCCCGGATCGCCGGGTGGTCGGCCCACCTCGTGGAGGAGCTCATAAGCGGAGGGAGGATCATCCGTCCCGCCTACAAGAATGTGATAGGGAAACGCGAGTACGTCCCTCTCGACCGGCGGGGTTGAGCGGTCATGTGCGTGGCCCGGCCCGGGGCACGAAAAGGGGAGGGAGGTTGAACCTCCCTCCCATCCCTCCTTGCGAGGCCTCCTTTTTCTCTTTCACTCCTATTGACCTGCCTTTACCTCCTCCTGGCGCGACTGTGCTCTCTTTATCACCTCCTCGGCGATTCTACCCGATATCGGCTCGTAGTGGCTGAACTCGATTTCGAAGGACCCCGTTCCGGAGGTCATCGACTTGAGGTCGATGGCGTAGCGGAGGAGCTCCGCCTGCGGAACCAGGGCGTCGACCTCGACGATCCCTCCTCCTATGGGCTTCTGTCCCAAGACCTTCCCCCGTCGTCCGCTCAAGTCGGAGAGGATGTCGCCCAGATACTGTTCCTCGATGAAGACCGTGAGCTTCATGATGGGTTCGAGGAGCACGCAGCCCGCCCTCGTGAGGGCGTCCTTGAGCGCCTCCCGGGCCGCGATCTTGAACGCCAGCTCCGAGGAATCGACCGGGTGCTCCTTGCCGTCCACCACGGTGGCTTCCAAGTCCACCACCGGATACCCGGCGAGGATGCCCGCTTCCATCCCCTCTCGCACGCCCTTCTCCACGCCGGGGATGTAGTTCTTGGAGATGGCGCCGCCGTGGATGGCGTTGTGGAAGGCGAAGATCTCTCCCCTGGGAAGGGGTTTGATCTCCATGACCACACGGGCGTACTGTCCGTGCCCCCCGGTCTGTTTCTTGTGGGTATACTCCGCGGAGGCCGGTTTCGTGATGGTTTCGCGATAGGCCACTTCCGGGGTCTTGGTGTGCACGTTGATCTTGAACTTCTCCCTGATCTTGTTGAGGATCATGTTGATGTGGAGCTCGCCCATTCCTGAGATCACGGTCTCCTTCGTCTCGGGGTTGTAGGTGAGGGTGAAGGTGAGGTCTTCCTCGGCCTCCCTGTGGAGGAGTTCGCCCAGCTTGTCCTGCTCCTTCTTGGAGTCCGTCCCGATCGCGAGCGAGAAGATCGGTTGAGGGAGGGCGAGTGGCTTGAACCGGAAATCGACCTCCTGCGCGGCGAGGGTGTCGTTCGTTCTGAGGGAGTCGGCCTTTGTCACCACGGCGATATCCCCTGCCACTGCCCCCGAGGTCTCGACGAGTTTCTTCCCGATCGCGGTGAACACCTTGGAGATCCGTTCTTTCTTCTGTTCGGAGAGGTTGAGGACCTCGGTGCCGGGTGTGAGACTCCCCTGTACGACCTTTATGAAGGAGAGCTTTCCCGAGAACTGATCGTAGAATGTCTTGAACACGTATCCGCAGAAGGGCGCATTCGGATCCACGGGCAGGCGATCCTCCTCCCCGTTCCGGAGGATCGGTTCCGAGAGGGCCTCGGGAGAGGGGGCGATCTCGTTTATGACGTGGAACAGATCGTTGATACCGGAGTGGAGGAGGGCAGATCCACAGAGCACGGGCACGAACTTGTTCTCCTTGAGCCCTTCGGCGAGCCCGCGTTTCGCCTCTTCGATGGTGAGCGTCCCGGCCTCGAAGTACTTCTCGGTGAGCTCGTCATCCCCTTCGGCCGCCGCTTCTATGAGTTCGAGATGGGCCTGTTCCGCCGCCTCCCGGTATTCCTCCGGTATGTCGACCTCCTTCTCCTGCCCGTCATCCATGACATGTGCCTTCATGGTGAGCAGGTTGATCACACCCTTGTAGTCCGTTCCCTCACCGAGCGGGATGGTCACCGGGATGAAGGTCTTCTGGAATCGTTCTTTGAGGTCCTCCACGGTCTTGTTGTAGCCCGCATTGTCGAGCTCTATCTTGTTGATGAAGACCATCCGCGGCATGTTGCGCATGTCGAGCCTTCGCCAGAGCTTGATCGTCTCTATCTGGACGCCGGACTTCGCGTCCACCACCATGAGGGCGCAGTCGGATGCCCGGAAGGCGGAGATCACTTCACCTATGAAGTCGCCGGCTCCCGGGGTATCGAAGAGGTTGATCTTTATGTCCTTCCAGGTGAAGGCGGAGAGTGCGGTCTTTATCGAAAAACGGTTCTCTATCTCCTCGGGGAGGAAATCGCTCACCGTTCTGCCGGACTCGACGGTCTCGGGCTTGTCTATCACCCCCGCGGCGTAGAGGATGTGCTCTACGAGGGTGGTCTTCCCCGTTCCCCCGTGTCCCACTACGGAGAGGTTTCGGATGGTGGCGGTACTCACAGACATGGCGCACTCCTTTCCCCTGGTGATACATCTAGGTCTTACTACTATAGGGGCGGGGAAAAAGAGTTGTCAAGAAAAATATTCTGGATCGTTTCTTGTGCAGTTGATTGATTACGTGTATAATGAGAGCATTATCATACGGGAGACAAAGGATGCGCATCAGAACGAGATTGATCCTCCTCCTCGTCACGGTGGTCACCGGGATAGGGCTCATTCTCGCAGGGATCACCATCCGCAACAATCTCGTCACCGCTCTTGGGGCCCTCCAGTCGGCTGGCTACGACGTGCTCTTCGCGGCCCATGGTTTCCTGGAGAGCACCGCCGAGGTGCTCGCCTACGACCACGAGGAACGCGGGGTGTACCTCGACACCGTGGTGGAGGAGTGGAGGCAGAGCATCGACCACCTCGGCAGCGCGCTCGGGGCCCTCGTGTCGCACCCCGGGAAGCGGCTCCTCCCGAAGGGGCTCCAGCAGGAACTCGACGCAGCCTATGAGTCCTGGGAGAAGGAGGACATCCCCCTCCGCATGGAGGTGGCCTACGAGTACCTTCAGGCCATCATCAACACCAGCGAGATCCCGAGGGACAGGCTCTTCGGCATCCTCCAGATACAGAGTTTCCTCTATCAGCAACAGGAGACCCTCCATCATGAGGATGCGGGTATCGCATCTACAGTGGGGCTCGCCCTCTCCCGCATCCAGCAGGCCTGGAACCAGGTGGTGATCGCCCGAAGGGTGATAAAGGACTTCCTCGCCACCCGGGTGGAAGGGGTCATAGAGAAGGTCGATGCAGAGGTGGCCCGGATCACCCTCTGGAGCCAGATCGCCCTCGTGCTCTTCACCTTGGCGGTGATCATCCTCTCCTCCCTCTTCGTGGTCCGGATCAGTTCGACGCTCGCGAGGAGGATCATTCACCTCGAGCAGGTGATGAACCAGGTGAAGGACCGTGATCTCATGGTCGTGGCGAAGGTGGAAGGAAGGGATGAGTTGGGCAGCCTCGCGAGGAACCTCAACGAGGTGCTCGACACCCTGCGCGACTTCCTCCTCTCGGTCCGCGAGGCCTCCCGCAACGTCGAGGAGCTCAAGGACGTCCTCGCAGGCGGCGCCGCCCAGTCCGCCAGCGCCCTCAACCAAATCACCCGCACCATCGAGTCCATCCGCGACCTCGTCACCCGCCTCGATGCCAACCTCGACGCCACCTCCTCCGCCATCTCCTCCATCGTCGACCGCATCCACTCCGTCGTCTCCCAGATCCAGACCCAGGCCCGCAACATCGCCGAAAGCTCCGCCGCCATCGAACAGATGAACGCCTCCGTCCAGCACGTCGCCTCCCTCGCAGAGGACCGCCGTGCCCGCACCGCCGACCTCCTCTCCGTCATCCACGACGGCGGAGAAAAGGTCAGCACCACCAACGAGGTCATCTCCTCCATCCACCGCGAAATCTCCGACATCCAGGAGATCATCGAGATCATCGACACCGTCGCCGAGCAGACCAACCTCCTCTCCATGAACGCCGCCATCGAGAGCGCCCACGCCGGCGAGGCCGGCCGCGGCTTTGCCGTCGTCGCCGAGGAGATCCGCAAGCTCGCAGAGTCCACCGGCGAGCACGCCGACCGCATCAGCCAGTCCCTCTCCCGCATCACAGACCGCATCCAGCAGGCCCTTCACGCCAGCGACGAGAGCCACCACGCCTTCGAGAACATCCGCCGTGACGTCTCCCAGTTCGCCACCGCCCTCGACGAGATCGCCGCCAGCATGACCGAGCTCTCACGCGCGAGCTCCTCCATCCTCTCCGCCACGCACGCCATCAACGAGATCACCACCCGTGTACGGGAAGGAGCGGAGGACATGATGCAGAGGGCAGGGCAGATCCGGGATGCTGCGGAGGGATCTCGAAACATCTCCCTCGAGGTGAGGAAGGGGGTGGAAGAGATCGAACGCGGCACCAGGGAGATCCTCCAGGCGGTGAACACCATAAGCGACCTCGCCCAGGAGAGCCGCAACCGGATGGTGGAACTCCACAAGGTGGTGGAGACCTTCAGGATCGAGGAGGAGCCGGACGCATCGGCGGTTCAGGCGGAATAGGACGTGTGAAGCCGGTCTGATCGCACCTCGGAACGCGTGCATCTACGAACGCGGTCTCGCCTGCTCCTCCTTGGGGGCGAAGTGACTGAATTCCATGGAGAAGCTCGCCCGTCCCTGGGTGACGCTCCTCAAGGCGGTGCTGTAGCCGAACATGCGTTCGAGGGGAGCCTGCGCATGTATCTCCTCCACGGTGCCGCGGGACTCGATCCCCTGTATGACTCCTCCTCGGCCGGAGAGCTGGTTGACCACCTCCCCGAGGAACTCCGAGGGGGTGATGACCACGATACGCATGATGGGCTCGAGTAGCACGGGGGCCGCCTCCCTGCAGGCCCGCTCGAAGGCCCCGCTCGAGGCCGCCTCGAAGGCGAACTCCGTACCGGTCTCGGGATCGAACTCCACCTCGCGCAGTTCAGCCTCGACGTCCACGAGGGGGTATCCAAGGAGGATGCCGCCTGTGAAGGAGGCCTCCACCGAGCGGCGTATCGCCTCCAGGATCTCCTCCGGAATCCTGTTCCCCCTCACCTGAGAGACGAAGCGGTTGCCCGTTCCCCGCTCTCTGGGCCGCACCGCGATCGTGACGGTGGCGCGCTGTTCCTTCCCGCCGATGATCCTGTCGAAGGTCTCGGTGACCGTGGCCTCCCTGGTGATGGTCTCGCGGTAGGTGACCCTCGGCTTGCCCGTCCTCACGTCCATGCCGAACTCGTCCTTTATCCTGGTCACCACCACCTCCAGGTGGAGTTCCCCCATTCCCGAGAGGAGGATCTCCCCGGTCTCCTCGTCCTCTTTCATGGCCAGGGACGGGTCCTCCGTGGTGAGGACGGAGAGGGTGTCGAGGAGCTTCTTCCTGTCCGAGAGCGTCTTCGGCTCCACCGAGATGGAGATGACGGGTTCGGGCAGGTGCATGCGCTCGAGGAGCACGGGCTGTCCCTCGGAGGAGACGGTATCGCCTGTCTGGGCGAGTTTGAACCCCACGACCACACCTATGTCCCCGGCCCTCAACGTATCGAGCGGCTCGGTACGGTTCGCATGCATCCGGAAGATGCGGGTGATCCGTTCGCGTTTCTTCTTCGCCACGTTGTAGACCGTGGTGCCCGTCTTGATGCTTCCGGCGTACATTCGGACGAAGCACAGGTTCCCCGCATCCCTGTCCGCATGGATCTTGAAGATCAGGCCGAGCGGTTGACTCGACTCCTCCTGCGGTATCTCCACCTCCTTTTCCTTCTTCACATGATAGGCCTTGATGGGCGGCAGGTCGGCTGGTGAGGGGAGGTACGAGATCACCCCATCCAGAAGAGGTTGCACGCCCATGTTCCTGAGAGAGCTCCCGCAGAACACCGGTGTGATCTGACGTGCGAGCGTGCACGAACGTATGGTGCGCAGGATGAGGTCCTCCGGTATCTCTTTGCCCTCGAGGAAGAGCTCGGTGATCCGGTCAGAGTAGGTGGAAAGGGAATCGAGCAGGCGTTCACGCCACGCGGCGGCCATCTCCTCCATGTCCTCGGGGATCGGCAGGTAGTGGTATTCCGCCCCCTGCACCTCCTGGTTCCATTCGATCATCCTCATCGTTATGAGATCGATCACCCCCCGGAACGACTGTTCCTTCCCCACGGGGATCTGGAGGGGGACCGGATGCGCACCGAGTTTCTTCTCCATCTCCTCCAGCACGGCGAAAAAATCCGCCCCCATGCGGTCCATCTTGTTCACGTAGGCGATCCTCGGCACCCCGTAGGTGTCGGCCTGGTGCCACACCGTCTCGGACTGCGGTTCCACTCCCCCCACGGCACAGAAGATCACCACCGCGCCGTCGAGCACCCGGAGGGCGCGTTCCACCTCCACGGTGAAATCCACATGGCCCGGGGTGTCGATGATGTTTATCTGATGATCCTTCCAGAAACAGGTGGTGGCGGCCGCCGTGATGGTGATACCGCGGTTCTGTTCCTGCTCCATCCAGTCCATGGTCGCTTGGCCGTCGTCCACCTCTCCGATACGGTGGGTCTTCCCCGTATAGTAGAGGATCCGCTCGGTCGTGGTCGTCTTGCCGGCATCGATGTGTGCGATGATCCCTATGTTGCGAATTCTCGTCCTGTCCATAGCTCCTCGTGCGACCGATCGTAGCATATTCCGGGGGAAAAGAGAAGGCCTGTATTTCCTTTCGATACTCGGTTATACTGTCCCTATGGAAGCGAGCGTCTTCTCCCGCCTGGTGAGAGAACTCTCGGCCGAAGAACGTGAAGCCCTGAGAAAGAAGCTCCTCGACGAGCAGACGCACCCCGAGGATCTTCCCCTGGGTGCCACGGAGGAGGAGCTCCACCTGGAGGATCAGAACTATGAGGAGGTGTGGGACCGGCTCTCCCTCATCCAGAAGTTCCTGGTCTTCCTCAAGGAACTCTTCACGGGCATCTCACGGGAGCTCTCCATCAAACAGTATCTTCTCAGGAAGGTGCGGGGGCGTATCCAGCGGAAGGACCCCCTCCTCCTCCACTTTCCGGAGAAACGCCTGGGGGTGAGGCTCTACGAGAGGATCCGGGAGATCGCCCGGAAGACGAGCATCCTCAGGGAAGAGCTCGGCCCCCTCTGGACGAGGGACCACGAAGATGCCTTCCTCGCCGCCCTCTTCGCCTTCGTGAGCCCCGAGGTCGACACGGAACTGCAACAGCTTCTCCTCGTGGATCGTATGGAGGAAAGGGTCGAACGTGAGGCGCCGGGACTTGCATTTCCCGAGAGGCGGAAGGAGATAAAGAGGCGACTCTCGGAGGGCATGGAACGGATCTTCTCCTATATTCCCACCACGACCCGGAAGAGGATGCAGGGAGCCGCCCGACTCCTCTCATATCTCAAGCAAGTGTGCGAGTTCCCCTATGCGACGATCCTCTCGTTCTGGGAGGGAAAGGGCAAGATCTCCTCACCCGGATGGGAGAATCCCGATCTGAAGAGGCGTCTTCTCGAGATGGCGAGTCTCCTCTATGCTGAGGTGGAGCCCCCTCCCAGGGGGTTCTTCCATTTCCTCTCTCTCTACCTGGAGGGCCTCCGGGAAGAGGACGGGGTTCCTTCTTCCGGAACCGATGTGGAGGCTTCGCTCCTCAGGGTCATACAGGAGCTCACGGAGGAGGTACACCGGCTGCCGCTCCTGGACGTGGCACGCGTCGTGTCGGGAAACCCGGTCTTCGTTCCCTCGCCCTTCGCAGGGGGAGAGGAGTGGCTCGTCCGTGTCCGGCGCTACTGGGACCAGGTGCTGCAGGAGTCCTTCGACCGGTTCGTCATCCGCAGGGAGAAGGAGGACCTGGAAGAGAGGATGTGTTCCTTCCTCGGAGTGGAGGATCTCTCTCCGCTTCCCTACTATGGATACTTCATCGACGACGAGTTCTTCCCCGGGAAGTTCGCCCTCTCACTCCGTTTCACGGTGGAATTCGCCGAAAAACTGTTCTTCCCGCAGTACCTCACCTGGCTCAACGTGATCATGATCGACGGGGCCTTCTACAAGGAAGAGAACCGGATCCAGCTCGTGGATTCCTTCACCGTGCTCACCGGCATGAGGGAGGTGTTGGCGGATCTGGCCCTGCGCTTCTCTCCCGAAGGGGAGATAGGCAGGAGGCGGCGCATGGTGGAACAGGAGTCCATCATCAAGCCACTCAAGCGGCGTCGACTCGAGGTGGTCATGGAACAGGAGGAAAAGCGGATAGGACGCTGGCTCTCTTCCCTCCAGGAGGCGGCCGATCTCCTGGGGAAGGTGCTCGGCGGCATCCTGTGGGGGAGGAGCGGAGAACCCTTCGACACCCTTTCCAACCTGGAGGACCTCGACGTGAGGGAACACCGGCGCCTCAGGAAGTCGCTCACCGAGGTGCAGCGTGGCATCGCACTCATGGCGGGGCTGCTCAGGGAGTCGCTCGATCTCGAGTCGCGGGAGAGGGGATAGGAGTCAGTCCGTAAAGAGACTTCTTCCCTCGATGAGCTCGGGCCGGTATTCGAAGTGCATGTTGTCCCACACCGGCCACTTCCCCCCCCAGATGAATCCGTGTGCCTCGAAGACCTCTATCACCTTGAGAGGCGGCATCCAGCGTTCGGAGAGGGGGATGAGCATCCAGCGGTCGTTACCCTTGTTGCGTTCCCAGTACCAGTAGAGGGTCTTACGCTGCCATCCCGCCGGGAGGAGGTCGAGGGCGATCCCCATGCTGTGGAACGACCTTCCGGAGGTGTCCCTGATGGTGCGCCAGGAATAGCCTTCGACGACCTCGAGGGTATGTATGAATCCCGCGGTCTCGGGGTCTTCCTCCGCGAGACGCAAGAGGGCGGCCTCGATGCGGGCGAGCGGCTCCACGATCCGCTCGTGGACCTTCACCTTCTTGCCCAGGAACGAGACCTGGACGATGTGCCGCTCCACCTGTTCCATGGAGGCCGAATCGTAGACCAGGTCGAAGAAGAAGGTGGGGGTCACCCGTCCTGAGCTGCGGTTCTCCGGGGAGGCGAATCGGACGATTCTCTCTATGTCTTCCTCGGTGAACCTGCCGGGATCGGGGATCTGTTCCGCATAGCGGTAGATGAGCATGCGGTACCGATCCTGGTCTCCGACCCGATCGGGAGGGAGGAACCGACCCCCGGCGCGGTAGAAGACCCCGGTGCGCCCCCCTGCGCTCACGACCAGACGCCAGTCCCCCTGCTCATGATCGTAGACCGGATCGAAGGTGAGATCGGGATACGCATTCCTGAGCACGGAGAGTTCGGGGAAGGGAGGAGGTGTGGGTTCCTCCGGAGGAGGGGAGGAGGTGACGAGAAAGGGGCCCGCGAGAATCGGCACGCGCAGGATGAGGTAGAGCCCCACGATGAACTTCGTTGAACCCATGTCGATCCTCCTTCGTGGCGTCTGTTATATATTACTGTATTTGTCATGATTCGACAGCATTCCGAGGGACGAGGGGGATGTCCTCCGGCACAAAAAACGTCCTGCAGGAGAGGTCCTGCAGGACGTGCCTGGAGCGCCCGATGGGAATCGAACCCACATCATCAGCTTGGAAGGCTGAGGTACTACCATTGTACGACAGGCGCCGATTTCCCGGGCGATGCACATAGTACAAAAAGATGTGGTCGGTGTCAATATTTTCGACCGGATCCCTTGATAATTCTGGGGAAGGGATTATCATTGAAAGAGGAGGATACGGAATGAGGTTTTTGATCGTGGAAGACGATATCGCCGCTCGAGTGGTGCTCACCAAGTATCTGGAACGTATCGGAGAATGTGTGGTGGCAGAGGACGGGATCGAGGGCTTCGAGGCCTTCGTCGAGGCATGGGAGGGGGGGGAGCGCTTCGACGTGGTGTTCCTCGATATCATGATGCCGCGCATGGATGGACAGGAGACGCTCAGGAGGATCCGGGAGTTCGAGCGTTCCAAAGGGGTGGATCCTTTCACGAGCACCAAGGTGCTCATGACCACCGCGCTCAACGATCCCCAGAACGTGATCCAGGCCTTCCACGAGGGAGGGGCGCAGGGATATCTCGTGAAACCCATACGCAAGGAGCGTCTGTACGCAGAGCTCGTCTCCTTGGGGATTCCGGTGGACTAGGGGGGAACCACCAAGGATGGGAGACCATGGTGCTGAAAAAGGAGGAGTCGGTCGGGGTCTTCACCGTCCTCGTGCTTGAAGACGAGCCGGTCGTGGCCCTCGACATAAAGTTGCACCTCGAGCACATGGGCTACAGGGTCCCGGCGGTCTTCTCCTCGGCCGAAGCCTTCCTCTCCCATTGGCAGGAATACGATCCCGATCTCATCCTCATCGATGTCCAGCTGGAAGGGGCCATCGACGGGATCTCGGCGGCCCGGCACCTCAAGGAACAGAGCGATCTCCCGTTCATCTTCGTCACCGCATATGCGGACGAGCACACCATAGAACGGGCGAAGGAGGTGGAGCCCTTCGCCTACATCCTCAAGCCCTTCGACGAGCGGGAGCTCAAGGGTGCCATAGAGCTCGCCCTCTACAGACACCGTGTCGCCTCCGAGCTCAAGGAGCGGGAGAAACTCTTCTCGACCACTCTCCAGAGCCTGAGGGAAGGGGTGGTCATCACCGATGCCGAGGGGAGAATCCGCTTCGTGAACAGGGCGGGGGAGGCCCTGCTGGGACGGTCGGAGTCAGAGGTGTCGGGACGGAAGTTCGAGGAGGTGGTGCGTCTCTCGCCGTACGAGGAGGAGGGGGAACGGCGGGAGGGGATGTTCGTCCTGGGCGATCGCCTCGTGGAGTACTCCGAGACCGATCTGGTGTGGGACGTACCGAGAGAGTCGTTCGGCAAGGTCCACGTGTTTCACGACTTCACCCACTGGATGGAGACGGAGAGTAAGCTCAGGGAACGGGAACGACAGCTCCTCCAGTCACAGAAGATGGAGGCGGTGGGTCGTCTCGCCGGCGGAGTGGCCCATGATTTCAACAACCTCCTCACTGTCATCATGGGCTATTCGAAGCTCATCCTCCAGGGACTTCCGGCCGATTCCCCCCTCAGGAGCGATGTACAGGAGATACAACGTGCCACCCTCCGTTCCTCGCACCTCATACGTCAGCTCCTCCTCTTCTCCCGCCACCAGATGGCACAGCCCGAGGTGGTGGACCTGAACGAGCTCCTCCGGGAGATGGAGCGCCTCCTCCGGAGGGTCCTCCGCGAGGATATCGCCCTCACGCTTTCCTGCCTGGCGGGATCTGCACGGGTCTACGTCGATCCGGCCCAGTTCGAGCAGGTGGTGGTGAACCTCGCAGTGAATGCGCGGGACGCCATGCCGGACGGCGGCATGCTCACCATACAGACGAGAAACGAGGTCCTGCGGGAGGAACGAAAAGGGGCCCTCGTCTCCGTGCCTCCAGGCGAGTACGTGGTGTTGGATGTCTCGGATACGGGATCGGGGATCCCTCCGGCGATTCTCCCCAGGATTTTCGAGCCGTTCTTCACCACCAGGGAGGACGAAGGTACGGGCCTCGGACTGTCCACGGTCTACGCGGTGATCACCGGCGCAGGGGGGTTCGTGGACGTCTCGTCCACACCGGGCAGGGGGACGACCTTTTCGCTCTACCTTCCTCTCACGGACCGGCAGGCGCGGAAGCCGGAGGAAGTGAGGGAGGAGCCGCACCCGGCCGGGGGGTCGGAGACCATCCTGGTAGTGGAAGACGACGATCACGTGAGGGATTTCATCCACCGGAGTCTCCAGCGGAGGGGGTACCGGATGCTGGTGGTGGGGAATCCCGGGGAGGCCCTCCTCCTGAGCGAAGAGTACAAGGGTCCCATCCACCTGGTGATCACGGATCTCATCCTCCCCTATATCGACGGGAAGCGCCTCGTCGAACGGCTCAGGAAGGCGAGGCCCGAGACGAAGGTGCTCTTCATCTCGGGGTATCCTCCCTCCATGATAGGGGAGCGGTTCTCCCTCTCTCCGGAGGAGCCTTTATTGCAAAAACCGTTCGATCTTGATACACTCCTGCGCAAGGTGAGAGAGGTACTGGAGTCCTGACTCTCTCCGTATATCCCCTCCAAGAAGAAGGTTATGACCGAACGCCAGCAGACTCTGCGTAATTTCTGTATCATCGCCCACATCGATCATGGGAAATCGACGCTCGCCGACAGGTTCATCCAGCGCGCGCACATCGTGGACGATCGGGAGTTCCACGACCAGATGCTCGATACCATGGACATCGAACGCGAACGGGGGATCACCATAAAGTCACAGACCGTGAATCTCCCCTACGAGGCTTCCGACGGTACGCTCTACCGGTTCAATCTGGTGGACACGCCCGGCCACGTGGATTTCTCGTACGAGGTCTCGCGCGCCATCTCGGCGTGCGAGGGTGCCCTTCTCCTGGTGGATGCCACGCAGGGGGTGGAGGCGCAGACCCTCGCGAACATGTACATGGCCCTCGAGTACAATCTGGAGATCATCCCGGTGATCAACAAGATAGATCTTCCCGCCGCGGACGTGGAGGGGGTGAAGGAACAGATCGAGCACGAGCTGGGGCTCCCGGCGGATGAGGTGGTGTCCATCTCGGCGAAGATGGGGACGGGTCTGGAGCGTCTCTACGAGGCGATCGTGGATCGGATCCCTCCTCCGTCCGGTGATCCCAAGGGGCCGCTCAAGGCCCTGGTCTTCGACTCGCACTACGATCCCTACCGCGGGGTGGTGCTCTACATCAGGGTCTTCGAGGGGTCGGTGGGTCGGGGGGACGAGGTGCTCCTCATGTCCTCCGGCGCCCGCTACGGGGTGGAGGAGGTGGGTATCCTCAGGATGCGGGGGCTTCCCGTGGATCGTCTCGAGGCGGGGGACATCGGATACCTCATCGCCGGCGTGAAGACCATCCGGGACGTGAGGGTGGGCGATACCATCACCTCGGCCGCGCGTCCGGCCGCCGAAGCGGTGCCCGGGTTCAGGGCGGTGAAGCCGGTGGTCTACTCCTCCATCTTCCCGGTGGACAGCAACGACTACGAGGAGCTGGGGAAGGCGCTCGAGAAACTGGTGCTCAACGATGCCTCGCTGGTGTACGAGAAGACGTCCTCCTCGGCCCTGGGGTTCGGATACAAGTGTGGATTCCTCGGTCTGCTCCACCTGGAGGTGGTGCAGGAGCGCCTCGAGCGGGAGTTCGGGCTTTCGGTGGTCTTCACGGCCCCCTCGGTGCAGTATCGGGTGAGGCTTCGGAACGGTGAGGTGGTGACCATAGAGACCCCGGACGAGTATCCCGATCCTTCCAGGATCGAGGAGGTGGAGGAGCCGTACATAAAGGCCACGATCATCACCCCGGACGAGTATGTGGGGCCCATCATGAAGCTGTGCATGGACAAGCGGGGGGTGCAGACTTCCATGATCTATCTGGACAGCAAACGGGTGGAGCTCATCTACGAGATGCCGCTCGCCGAGGTGCTCTTCGACTTCTACGACAAGCTCAAGTCCATAAGCAGGGGATACGCCTCGTTCGACTACGAGATCCTGGGGTTGCGTCCCACCGATGTGGTGAAGCTCGATATCCTGGTGAACGGCAAGCCGGTGGATGCCTTGTCCCAGCTCGTCTTCAGGGGGAATGCGGCCACCCGTGCCCGGGCCATCTGCAGGAAGCTCAAGGACGAGATCCCCCGACATCAGTTCAAGATACCCATCCAGGGTGCGGTGGGGAGCCAGATCATCGCACGGGAGACGATTCCGGCCCTGCGGAAGGATGTGACGGCGAAGTGTTACGGCGGGGATATCACCCGGAAACGGAAGCTTCTCGAGCGCCAAAAGGAGGGGAAGAAGCGGATGAAGATGATCGGCGAGGTGGAGGTGCCGCAACGGGCGTTTCTCGCGGCGCTCAAGGCGGGGGAGGGTGAGGAGTAGGTCCAGGGGTGCCGTCCGGGTATGCAGATGGTGAGGGAGGGGGTGCCCGTGTGACGGGCCGTGGTGCAGGGGCGGCCTTTGTGCGGGTGCGGGGTGTCGTCCCAGGGGCGGGTGCCCGGAAGGGCGGGAAAGGGTGTGCGTCCGGTGGTGCGTGTGCGGTGTCTCAGGTGGGTCGTTCCAGGATGGTCCGCGCGATCTTCGTGCTCCGCAGGAGTTCGGCGAGGATGGCGTGGGCGGCCGCCCGTGTGCCGGGGTGGGTGGGGTCGGGTTGGATGCCGGGGAGGAGCGGTTCGAGGTAGTCGGGAAGGGTGGGGGTGCCGGAGGAGAGGGTGCTGAGGGTGTGCTCGAGTTCTTCCTCGAGGCGGGTGAGGAGGGTGGCAACGGTCCAGGGCTCGGGGGGGGTGTAGGGGGGTGCTGCGGGAGATGCGGCGAGGGAGGGGATGGTTTCGGAGTCGATGAGGGGGATGTGGGGGCAGGGGGGGATGGGGGTGAGGGTGTGGATTCGAGGATGGATGTGTGCGAGGTCTTCGAGCTGGCGTGCGAAGGTGCGCAGCGGGGGGGTGGTGTGGAGCCGGGGGTGTGAAGGGAGGGGGCGGTGGCCGGGGGGATAGGTGAGGGAGGGCCAGGGGGTGGTGCGGGTGCGGGCGGCGAGCTGGAGGGTGTGGTGGAGGGTCCCGGGGCTGTGGGTGAGGCCGGGGGGAAAGGAGAGGTCGAGGCCGGCGAGGATGACGGGGCCGTCCGAGAGGAGGAGGGCGAGGAGGGCGGCGAGGGTGCCGACGGAGCCCATGGGCGGGACGAGGGGAAGGCGGGGGAGGTGTTCGGAGAGGAGGTCGAAGAGCCGGGAGGGGAGGAACCGGGAGCACAGGGGGTGGCGCGGGCCGTGGAAGTGGCGGATGGCCGAGGGATGGGCGACGAGGTCGAAGAAGAGGGGGATCCCGGGGGGGATGCCGGCGAGGTCCAGGGCGTTGAAGGCCTGGGGGTCGAGGAGGAGGACGGCGTCGGGGGTGATGCCGGCGGAGAGGAGGGTGGGGGCGGCGGTGTCGGCGGCGAGGAGGAAGAGGGAGGTGCGGTGCCGGCGTATGGCCGGGAGGGCGAGGGGGAGGCTCGGACCGGCTGCGGCGACGAGTACGGGGCGGGAGGGGCGGGGATAGGGGACGGTGTGGGGAAGGGAGGGGAGGTTGAGGATGAGGTTGCGGAGGTAGCGGGGGCCGAGCCGGATGAGGGTGAGGCGGTTCTGCCATGCACGGTGGAGTTCCCGGCGGTGGTGCTCGAGCCACTCGGTGTAGGTGCGTGGGGCGAGGCGGTAGCCGGAGGAGAGGTGGACGGGCTGGATGGCGCGGAAGCGGGCGGGGGGGAGGGGGTCGTCCGGGGCGAGGAGGGGGATGTGGGAGAGGGAGGGAGGGCGGCGGGAGGCAGCGAGGGAACGGAGGAGGGGGTCGGCCTCGAGGGCAACGAGGGTACTCGTTGGAGGGAGACGCGAGACGAGTTCCTCTACACCGTACCAGAAGAGCGGTGAGATGATCACATAGAGGGTATGTGGAGAGAGAGGAACGCGCCGGGCTTTCTCCCCGGCGCGGCTCTTCGGTGCTTCAGGGTGATAGAGAGAAACACCTCTGTATCTGAGACTCTCCCCCTCGTCGGTGGGAACGATCTCGAGGTCCCTCTCTCCCGCGTTCCTCATTGGCTCTGGAAATAGCGCACGAACACTTCGTTGAACCTGTCCTCGAGGAGATCCTTGTCCACGAGGAGGTTCACCACGTCTCCTTGCATGAAGCGCTGTGCGAAGTACGAGTAGAAATCGCGGGAGAAGGTATCATCGTCTTCTGGTTCTGTCTTTTCGGCTTCTATGAAGGCGACGAGAAGCCCGCCTTGAAGGTTCACCGGGTCCGTCACGCCTCCCACGGGGGTGGAGAACACGCGTTCAAAAAAGGTCTCGCTGTAGGCGGCCGCCTGAAGGATGTTCCCGTCATCGGTGTTCGCCACAGGCGAGGGGAACATCTCGAGATTCCCGTAGTTGATCGCAAAGTAGCCGGTGGATCCCGGCGTCTTGCCCTGATCCCGTGCCATGGCCTCGAATTCGTCTAGGGACTGTGCCACGCGGAGCGCCGAGGCCTTGGTGGAGAAGTACTCCTCCACGATGTTCCGCTCGTAGCTGAGGAGGTAGTTCTTGATATAGTCGAGGGTATCCTTCCTCGTCAGATCGGGGGCCTCGGCTTCCTTGTCGCAACGCACGATCACCCACGCCCCGGAAAGCGTGGTAAAGACGCCCAGGATGTCTCCCTTCTTCATCGAGAAGATGGTGGCAAGGTCATCCTCCGAGAGGAGATCCTTGAGGTCGGCATACCGGACCACACCCATCTTCCCGCCTTGCGAGGCATTCGGATCCCGTGAAGAGGCGCGTGCGAGCTCTTCGAACCGTTCGGGCTCCTTGAGGAGGGTCTGGTAGAGCTTCTCCGCTTCTATCTGGCTCGAGGTGATGGTGATGCGGCTCAGCTCCATGGTCCTGAAGAGATCGGGATGAGCCTCTCCGTATGCCTTCGCCTCGGTCTCGGGATACTCGTCGAAATCATAGACGAGATAGCGGATCTTGCGTTGTGGATAGTTCATCCCGGCTATGAACGAGCGCTCGGCCTCTGAAACCACACTCCCGAACACGAGGTCGTTCACCACTTGCTGGGAGAGGATGGTCTCCCGGTAGAACTTGCGGATCTGATACCGTTCGGCCGGTGGAGTGGCCAGATAGCGATCCTCGCTGAATTCCCCGTCTTCCGTGTACTCTCTCATCACCGCACGATCGAGGGCCTTCGAAGACACATGGAGCCCTGCGTCCTGGGCGAGCTTCAGTGCGGCGAGGTGGAATACCGTATTGTTGAAAGCGGTCCTGAGTATCTGATAGGTGAGAAACTGACTTTGCTCGGCCGTGACGTTCTGCTGACGGATCTGATCGGAAAGCCGTTCGATTTCACGCTGAAAATAGGTGTAGGGCATCTGGGGGAGCTGTTCCACGGGCATCCCTGCGTACTTTCCGTACACGATCTTCGTCTGCGATCCCACACCTGCGGAGGGCACTCCCACGAAGATGAACGACACCACGATGATGGCGAATACGATGATACTGCCCCAATAGAGAGCCCCTCTCTTCCTGTGCGAGTCTCTCTGCTCTTCCTTTACCTTCTTTGCCATACGTATCCCTTTGCTTGCTGGTCAGATTATTGAAAGCGTTCTCACGATAGCACGAGTATCTTGGGCTGTCAATTGTAGAGGTTTCCAGGAAGTGTCAAGGAGGAGTTGTTGACATTGAGCTGGAGTTGATAAGGGGTGCGTCTCCCACACTGCGTGTGTATCTGCATGCCCACCACGTAGAGGCCTACCGCCTCATCCGCATGGGCACGGCTCATATACCCAGGATACCGTCGAAGAAATGTCCTCATGTGCCGAAAGAGGTTCTCCACAAGGGCGTTCGTCCTCACCTTCTCCTTCCACTCATAGGGCAGCTCCAGATAGGAGAACAGTCGGTCCTTCCGCCACAAAAACACGGCGCTCATCACCAGCGCACGGGATCCCCCTTCCTTTCAGCCTCTCAGGGGCCTTCTCTGCCTCTTCCTTAGGTCAGAGAGGGTCTGCTGTCTCTCACCTAGTGCGCGTGTCTTGCCGCGCTTCATGGGGTATCTCCTCCTTAGGTGATGGTGGTTTGAGATGGGAGATACCCCTTATCTTTTTTTCCCGCGTTTTTCAACACTCTATGTTACAGGCCCCTATTCAAGGTCTGCTTGACAGAGTGCGTCTTTTTGTGTATAGTCCACGCGTCACGTGGGGGCGTAGTTCAGTTTGGTTAGAACGCCGGGCTGTCAATCCGGAGGTCGCGGGTTCAAGTCCCGTCGCTCCCGAAGCCCCGAAAGGGGCTTTTTTTCATCGGGCTGTAGCGCAGGGGCTAGCGCGCTTGGTTCGGGACCAAGAGGCCGCGGGTTCAAATCCCGCCAGCCCGAAGACGTGGACGATGTCACGGCAACAAACTACGAGGTATGACCTCATCTCTCAATCTGCGGTAGACGAATGGGAACGAGAGGGGGGGAAGGCGGGCCTTTGACGTGTGAACCGCGAGACACACGTTTTCCTCTCTGAAAGCGAAAAGGTCCCAACGATCAGGAAAGCACCTTCTGGAAACGCATGACTCACCTGCAGGTCGGCGGGTGTGTTTCCAGCCATTCCCTTATCACCGCCGCTCTCTCGAGTCTCCCGAGGGTTCGATACGCATGGTATTCGTATTCCAGGGAAAGTACGGGGATCTTCCTGCCGTCCAAGGTGATCCAGCATCTATGCGGTGTCACGTCCACTGGAGGCTCCCATGTGCCGTCAGGGAGTCGTTTCTGGATCGCCCCCATCATCTCGACTTTGACGGTGTCGATCATGCACGCACCCAGATGAGAGCGGATGCGCTCCGATCTGATGTACTCGACCGGTCTCGTGACGTATTCGCTCAGGCGGGCTTCAATCTCGTAGGCGCCTTCCGCGTTAGTCTGGATGTCGATATCGTGTATGTCGAGCGGAAGCCCCTGCAGAACCATCCCCAGGCTACCCGTGATCACCCAGGGATGCGGTATATCTCTCAGTCGCTCCTCAATGAGGAGGAGAACTTCGCGATACAGGGCAGGAAGCATACTCTCCTCATGTTCCACCCTCTGGGAATTTCACCATACTCCCCGGGTCTTTCCCTGTCAAGGAAACGAGAGACGGTGATCCACATGATCGGAAGCGAGCCTTCGAAGCGGCTCATCGTGCGGGCGGCTCGAGCACGTAGAGTCTGCCGTTGGGGTGGTCGGTGATGAGGAGGATGCGGCCTGCGTGGTCCTGGGCCACGTCGCGCACCCTTCCCCCCGTGTCCTTCAGCAGGACCTCTTCGTGTACCACGTTATCCCCTTCGAGGACGAGGCGCCTCAGGTGGGTGCCCGCGAGGGCCCCGATGAAGAGGTTGCCCTTCCAGCGGGGGAAGGCCTCTCCTGTGTAGAAGAGCATCCCGGAAGGGGCTATGGAGGGGCTCCAGTAGACCACCGGCTGTTCCATGCCGGGTGCGTGGGTCCCTTTTCCTATGGGTGCCTGAGTCCCGTACTCCTTGCCGTAGGTGATGACCGGCCACCCGTAGTTCCTTCCCGGGAGGACGATGTTCACCTCGTCTCCCCCGAACGGCCCGTGTTCGTGGGCCCAGAGGATGCCCGTCTCCGGATGGACGGCGAGGCCCTGCACGTTCCTGTGTCCCAGGGAGTAGAGCGCGGGGTGGAAGCCCGTTCTCCCCACAAAGGGGTTGTCCCGGGGGATGGTGCCGTCTTTGTTGAACCTGAGGATCTTACCGGCGGTATCGGAGGGGTCCTGGGCCCTGTTCCGCTCGCCCCGCTCGCCGGTGGAGACGAAGAGGGTGCCGTCGGGGGCCCAGGCGAGCCGGGACCCGAAGTGCCTTCCGGATGAGGTCTTCCGCTCCATCTCCCAGAGGATGCGCACATCCTCGAGGCGCGTCCCCGAGAGACGGGCCCGCGCAAGGGCGGTGCCAGAGGTCCCGCCGGGCCCCGGGGCGGCGAAGGTGAGGTAGAGGTACGGCTCCTCCGGAAAGGCCGGATCCACCTCTACATCGAGGAGTCCGGCCTGGCCTGTGGCCCTCACGGCCGGAACGCCGGTGATCCGCACCTTTTTCCCCCCCTGCACGAGCCAGAGGTTCCCCTCCCGCTCGGTGATGAGCAGACTTCCGTCGGGGAGGACTGCCATGCCCCACGGGTGCGAGAAGGTGTGCGGCGTCTCCACCAGGAGAAACGTCTCCTCCTCCGAACGGACCACACGGCCTTCCTCTGCAGAGAGAACCACGCCCCCCAGTATGAGAAGACCCACCGAGATGAGAGTGCGAAGCGTCATTTTCTGCTCCCTACTATGAGTAATATACTACTATTTTACTCAGGTAACCATTCCGCTCCACGGCCGGTGTGCACCCCATGAGGGGATGTGGTATCCTTACCTTATCATGCGGGTAGCGGGCATTGATGGAGGCGGGGGTGCGTGGACGGTGGCGCTATGGGAGGGGAGGAGCGTGCGCATCCAGAGGTGTCGCTCTCTCCGAGAGGTGATCCCCCTGAGCCCGTCCGTGGTGGGGATCGACATGCCCATCGGCCTTCCCTCAAGGAGGGAGCCCGGCGGAAGGCGGGCCGACAGGGAGGCGAGGAGGCGCCTGGGAAGGAGGGGCGTGTGCGTCTTCAGCCCTCCGGTGCGGGAGAGCCTTTCCGCGGCCACCTACAGGGAGGCACTCGGGATAAACCGGGAGGCAGGAGGGGGGATCTCGGTCCAGTGCTTCGGGCTCTTTCCCGCACTCCGGGAGCTCGACGACTGGATGCGGGAGGACCCCTCGCGTCGGGACTGGGTGAAGGAGGTGCATCCCGAGCTCTCCTTCATGGCGATGAACGGGGGCAGGCCGATGGAGCAGAGCAAGCACACGCCGGAAGGGATCCGGTGCCGCATCTCGCTCCTCGACGAGGCCCTCTTCCTCCCGCGGTGCGGGAGGAGGATGGAGGAGGTGCTGGGCCCCCTTCCTGCGGCATGGCGCGAGCACGTGGTGGATGCGTGCGCAGCCCTCTGGAGTGCGTTGCGCATCGTGGAAGGGACGGCCGAGAGGCTCCCCCCCGAGGAGGAGCGGGACTCCTGCGGCCTCCCCATGGAGATCTGGTACTAGTCCTCGAGCACGAAGATCTCCACCCGTCGGTTGAGGCGGCGTCCCTCCTCGGTGTCGTTCGGGGCCACCGGCTCGGTGCCTCCCTTGCCGAGATAGATGAGCCTTTCGGGCTTCACCCCGCGCTTCACCAGCTCCTCCACGATGGTCTTCGCCCGCGCCTCGGAGAGGGCCATCTGTCCGCGCGGCTTGCCCACGTCGGCGGTGTGGCCCACCACCAGGATCGTCCTATCAGGGATCGCGTTGAGGGCCTCTGCGAGGAGGTCGAGCTTCTCCTCTTCCCCCGGGAGGAGGACGGCCTGATCGGGGAGGAAGTGGAGGGTCCGCAGGGTGATCTTGATCCCCTCGGGGACCTCTTCCACCGAGTTCTCCTCGCCGAGTGAGGGGATGCGTTCGCCCGGTGCGGCGAGAGACGGAGCGCTGGGCGGGAGAGAAGCCTCGGGCGCAGGGGAAGGCGGGGAGGAGAGGAGGGGAGAGAGACGCTCCGAGAGGAGGGTGATGGTGGTACCGGGCTGGAACGGCACCACCTCCCGATACCAGATGAGGCTGAAACCCTTCGCCGCAACGACGGTGCCGTCTCTGTAGAGGAACCGGTCGTCGAAGGTGTCCTTCATGAACCTGAGCACCCCTTCCTTCGAGAGGTAGATGGTGAGCACGTGGCTCCCCTCGCTCCTCGCGAGCTTGGGGTCTCCTCCGGGATCGTCTCCCCTATAGCGAAGCCCGAACCTGGCCCACAGGACGAGCACCTCCTCGTCCTCGTACCAGGTGGTGCCCTGGAAGCGGTACTCCACCAGGACATCCACCCGGGTGGGCGTCCCCTTGCCTTCCGGGTCCACGTACACCGTGCCCGGTCCCTGCCAGGACCCCTCCATGGGGATCCCGTCTTCCGGGATGAGGGGGATACCCTGGTGGGAAGGGAACGGCGAGGAGGGGAGCGCCGCCGATCGAGGGGCGAAGGGGTAGAGATCCACCTCGATGGCCTCGTCGACCCTTCGGGGAACGGAGGGGGCGAGATGGGTGAAGCGTTCGAGGAGAAAGGCCGTGCCGCGGTAGTGGGGGCCGTGGGGAGAGGGCTCCACTTCGAGCCGTCCCCTCATCTCCCTGTAGAGGTGGCCCTGGTACCTCCCGTTCCTGGTGAGGGCGTAGTTGTGTTTTTCCACCACCCTCACGATGGGCAGGAGGGCGGGCTCGGCCGAAAGGAGTGTCGGCCCCAGGAGGATGAGAAAGAAGAAGAGAACCCGCATGAAAAGAGTATAGGCGGTGAGGGTGTGAAAGGGAACAGGGGTTGACGCGGTAAAAATATTTGGTTATATTGCCAAATATCTAATCAAACAGGAGAGACGCCGTGAACAGGCCCAACAAGGACGCCTACAAGACGAAGGCGGCAGTACTCAAGGCGCTCGCCCATCCGACCCGGCTGTGGATGGTGGAGGAGCTCGCAAAGGGACCGAAGTGCGTCTGTGAGTTCGTGGCCGCCCTGGACGTGGATTTCTCCACGGTCTCCAAACACCTCTCGATCTTGAAGGGGGCAGGTCTCGTGGAGGATGAGAAGCAGGGGAGACAGGTCTACTACAGGCTCACCACCCCATGTGTGATAGGTTTTCTCTCCTGCGTGGAGGAGGTGATGGCCGACCGGGGACGCAAGCTGATGGCGGGCGCTCGTGTTCGCCGTGGATACGAGGGGGAGAGGTCATGAACTGGAAAGAGGAATGGAAATATCTCGTAGGGATCGCAGGTCTCTTTCTGGTCTTCTACTATCTGCCGGTGGGGCAGGAGAGGTTCGATACCGCGGTATATGAGGCGCTCTCGCTCGCGAAGTGGTATGCGCGGGAACACGTGATCCTATGTCTCATCCCCGCCTTCTTCATAGCCGGGGCCATCTCGGTCTTCGTGAGTCAGGCCTCGGTGATGCGCTACCTCGGCCCTTCTGCCCCCAAGGTGCTGGCCTACGGTGTGGCCTCGGTCTCGGGAACCATCCTTGCGGTCTGTTCCTGCACCGTGCTCCCCCTGTTCATGGGGATCTACCGGATGGGAGCAGGGCTGGGACCTGCCGTCACGTTTCTCTACTCCGGACCCGCCATCAACGTGCTCGCCATCATCCTCACGGCGAGGGTCCTGGGGATGCCCATCGGCCTCGCCCGGGCACTGGGGGCCGTGGTCTTCAGTATCGTGATAGGGCTGCTCATGCACCTCTTCTTCAGGCACGACGAGGACGAGAAGTCGCGGATGGAGGCGGCCTTTGGGTACGAGGGGGAGGAGGGGCGTCCCCTCTGGCAGGAGGTGCTCTTTTTCGCCGCCCTTGTGGGGATACTCGTGAGCGCGAACTGGGCCTCTCCTTCAGGGGACGGGGGGCTGTGGGCCGGGATCTATCGGGCGAAGTGGCTCCTCACCTCGGCGTTCGCCCTTGGGCTCGGGGTGATGCTCGTGGTGTGGTTCGAACTCGCCTGGTGGAAGGTGGGATCGGTGGCCCTCGCGACCGGCATCCTTGCACTCGCCTTCCCCCGGCATCCGGAGGTGGCCTTCGCCGGAGGATCGATCGGTCTCGGCCTCATCACCGCCACCTCTAAGGGACAGGCAGGTGAGTGGTTCTCCGCCACCTGGGGATTCGCCAAGCAGATACTCCCCCTCCTCCTCGGGGGTGTGCTCGTCGCCGGATTCCTCTTCGGGCGGCCGGGACACGAGGGGGTCATCCCTGCGACATGGGTGTACCGGGCGGTGGGGGGCAACTCGATCTGGGCGAACTTCTTCGCCGCCCTCTCGGGGGCCTTCATGTACTTCGCCACGCTCACCGAGGTGCCCATCCTTCAGGGACTCCTCGGTAACGGCATGGGGAACGGTCCTGCCCTTGCCCTCCTCCTCGCAGGGCCTGCACTGAGCCTTCCCAACATGCTGGTGATCCGAAGCGTGTTGGGTACCAGGAAGACCGTGGTGTTCGTGTCGCTCGTGGTGGTGATGGCCACCATAACCGGTATGCTCTTTGGCGTGCTGGTATAGCACGCTCGAGGTACATCGACTCGGAGGTATGGTATGAAGATGAAGATCCAGATCCTCGGCATGGGATGTCCCAAGTGCCAGAAACTCACCGAACGGGCAGAGCAGGCGGCCCGCGAACTCGGGCTCTCGTACGAGCTGGTGAAGGTGACCGATCCGCAGGAGATCATGTCGTTCGGGGTGATGATGACGCCGGCTCTCGCGGTGAACGGCAAGGTGAAGCTCGAGGGGAAGGTACCGGAGGTGGAGGAGGTCAAGAAGTTACTTCAGCATGTATGAAAAAGAGGACACAGGCAGGTAGGAGGCGTACACTTTCGAAGACATCCTCATCCGATTTCGAGGTCATCATCGGTTGCACGTCCCTGCCCATACGACAAAAGAGGCCCTTCGGGCCTCTTTATTATGCTGGAGGTGGCGGGAATCGAACCCGCGTCCTGAGAAGCGGCCTATAGGCCTCTACAGGTTTAGGTGCCGGTTGCTATCTCGGAAGAAAGGAGGCCCGGCACCGGCCTCTTCCTTCCCAGTCCGGCGTGTGGTGTCCCGCACGGCGGCCGGACACGCCGTACGGTGAGCCCTGGTTTCTGTCGGACACTCCCGTGCTCAGGGCTGCGCCCGGGCTGCCCGTGGCTGCGTTACTTAGGCAGCCAGAGCAAGTTCGTCGTTGGCACCTATTGCCGTGGCAGTTTTAGGAGGTGCCGCTCCACCTGCAACCTATAGACACGACCCTTCCCAGTCGAATCCTGTACACCCCCTTCGTTTTCATGTCTACTGTAACAATGCATCCGGTTCACTGAATCGTCAAGTGGTCTACGGATGCTTGCTGTAGAGCTCGACGTTGAGCAGGGTGATTTCGGCCTGCTTTCGTATTTCCTCAGGGATGTCGAGCTGGAGGAGCTGATAGAGGACTTCCCGTGCCTGATCGAAGTCCTTGAGATGGATGCACACGTTGCTGAGGGCGAAGAGCGTGAGGTAATCCTCAGGGTTGATCTCCCTCGACTTCTCGAGACAGCGGTAACTCGCCTTGAAATCCTTCATCACGTGAAGGGTGACGCCGAGGTTCCTGAGGGCCGAAGCATGATAGGGGAAGAGTTCCACCGCCTTCTCGAAGGCCTCCTTGGCCTCTTCGAGCTTGCCTGTCCGATAACAGGCACATCCGTACGCCTCCCAGATGTCGGGGTCTTTCTCTTCTTTCTTGAGGGCGAAGGACAGGGTCTTGATGGCCTCCGCCTGCCTGCCTGACTCGGTGAATGCCACTCCGAGTCTGTGGAGGGCCCCGGCGTGATCGGGCTCTTCATAGAGGATGTTCTGGAGGAGAGGGATCGCCTCTTCATAACGCCCCTGCTGGAGGAGGGCATCGATCTCGGAGAAATCCCATTCCTGATGAGTGCTCATACAATCAATATACTGTATTTTCCTGAAAAATAAAGGGTGATCCCTCCGGACTAGTATCGCCTGAGCTCCCGGTCCATCTCACGTTTGATGTCCCGTTCCTTGATGGCCTCTCGCTTCTCGTGCTTCTTCTTCCCCTTCGCGATACCCACGAGCACCTTGACCAGGCCCCTCTTCACGTAGAACCTCAACGGCACCAGGGTATAGCCGCGTTCCTCGGTCTTCCGACGGAGCTGGTGGATCTCCTCTGCATGGGCGAGGAGTTTCCTGGGTCTGAGAGGATCGTGGTTCTCTATGGTGGCATGGCTGTAGGGGGTGATGTGAAGTCCCATGAGCCACAGCTCGTCGTTCTTCACCCGTACGTAGGCGTCCCCGAACGACACCCGTCCTTCCTTGACGGACTTGACCTCCGATCCCTTGAGCTCGATACCGCACTCGAGGGTGTCCTCTATGAGATAGTCGAAGCGGGCGCGTTTGTTCTCGCCGAGCACCTTGATATCGTTCTGTTTAGCCATCGTGCCTCCGGATGAGGATGGGTCTGAAACCCACCACGGGGCTGGTCCAGGAGGGGTGGAGCACACCCCGCATGGGAGGCGCCAACCTGGCCTGGAGGATGCTCCCCCCACGGACGGTCCGGGAGGCCGGTTCGTCCACGCCTGCTTCGATCGTATGCCAGCTGAGCACCTCATCGACAGGTGGAGCGAGCGCATAGAGCGAATAGTAGGGGCCGGCCGTCCATTCCCACAGATTACCGAGGAGTGAGGCGATGCCTCTCTTGTCTTTCGCTGCCCCGGCGAAGGGCTCCGGAGGCCGGGGGCGGCTGCTCTGGGAGATCTCTGCAAGGCCGGAGAGGCGCACTGCCCACTCCCACTCCTGCTCGGCGGGGAGTCGTACTTCGTAGTGCGCCGTGATGGAGGGGGGAAGGTAGTCCTCCAGCCACCTGCAGAAGGCCTGGGCCGCATACCAGGAGACGTAGGGGAGCGGAGCGTCTTCCTCGAGGGTGGCGTAGTCGTACAGGTAGGTCCCGTCGACGAGGCCTTGTTCGACGAGGGCGGCCTTGGCCTGTGGTGACCACTCGGGATGTGCCTGGAGAAAGAGGGCATACATCCCCTTTGTGACCTCACGGTCGAGGATGTAGAAGGGGGCGATGCGCCACGGCCGGGGAGAGAGGACCCGGGCTTTCCCTCCGTCGAGGTCTTCTTCCCGACTGCTGGGGTAGAGCTCTCCACCCGGGAGTGCCCTGAAGACGAAGGGGCCATGGCCGAGGGTGTCGGGCGCGGGGGCGGGAGTGGTGATGCGGTAGGGTGAGAGCGAGGAGAGGCGCCGTTCGACGTGGGTATGGTAGAAGGCGTTCTCCTGGTAGGCGTCCGCCGGGGCGGAGGGAAGAAGCGCGGGGAGCACGGAGAGGAGTCCGGGATGCTCCTGGAGGAGAGAGAGCGCCATGCGGAGGGCGGCGAGGGGTGCGGAGGGGGTGGGTCCTGTGCGGGCCTCCGAGAGCACGAGGATGGCTCGTGCGAGGTCCACGGCCTGATCGGTGTGGGAGAGGAAGGGGACTGCGTGCGCGAGTGCGTGAGCCGCGGCCTCTGTGAGTCGCTCCCGGTGATCCGGTGCGGGGGTGGTGCGGGCGTCGTCGGCGAGCCAGGTGAGGAGGGGGGGGAGGGCGTAGGTGGAGATGGGGGGGGTGGTGAGGCTCCAGGAGGAGAGAGATGCGAGCACCTGGTTCACGGGAACGGCCGGCTCTTCGAGGGAAAGGGGTGTCCGTATCTCCACATGATGCGGGAAGAAGAGGGTGGCGAAGCGTCTTCCCCGTATCTCTACGCTCTCCACTGCCGTATCCCATCCGGCTTTCCGGACTCGCAGGGTGTGGACTCCGTCAGGGAGGAAGACCGTGCACGGGCTCGTTCCCGCGAATCCGTCGTCGAGGTATACCGAGGCCCGGGCAGGGGCGGTGATCACCGTGAGGTACGCTCCCGGGTTGAGTATCCCGGGAAGGAGGAGGAGCACGAAGAGCACGAACACGATGAGGAGTGTCCATACCACCGGGACATAGATCGTGGGAGGGATGCCGAGGAGGGGCTTGAGTCTCACCTGGATCTCGTCCGGGGTGGGGGCTGCAGGAGGCGTCTGTGCTGCACGCTTCGGTCGTCTGGACTTTTTCATCCTCCGCAGTATAGGTGTGAGGCTACCGCTTGTCAACGCTGGGGGGTTGTGATAGGGTAGGTTTCGATATTGCACGGACTTAGAAAAGGGGTGCCGATGAAGGAGTTCTCATCCTGGCTCGTGGAGAAGACCGAGGCGGTCCTCACCTGGAGGGCGCGACGCAAGGCGAGGAAGAAACAGCGGGAGGCTGCGGTCAGGGCGCGGCGGAATACGCTCCTCAAGAAACTGGGGGGGCTCTTCAGGGAACTGGTGGAGACGGTGCTCATCGTTCTGGTGATCCAGCAGTACCTCATCCAGGCCTACGTGATCCCCTCCGGTTCCATGGAAAAGACGCTCATGATCGGCGACAGGGTGATGGTGGACAAGCTCACGTTCGGTCCGGAGATCCTCCCTACCGTGGGGAAGCTGCCGGGTCTGAGCTCGCCGAAGCGGGGTGACATCGTGGTGTTCGAAAACCCCTCGTACATCAGTCCGGGGGTGGCGTTCGAGATTCTCCACCGGTTCATCTACATGATGACGCTGAGTCTGGTGGACATCAACCGCGACGAACAGGGCAATCCCCGTGCTCAGCTCCTCGTGAAACGGGCGGTGGGTACGGCGGGTGACAGGGTGAGGCTCGAAGAGGGGGAGGTCTTCTACTGGTTTCCCGGCGAGGGGGGATGGATCGCCGAGCGGGCTCTCCTCGGAAAGGGGGTGAGGTTCTCCTATCGTCCCCAGCGGTTGGTGTCTCCTGACATGTACCCTCTCTTGGAGAAGGCGGCCCGGGCGGTGGTCTGGTTCTCGGAAGGGTTCACGCCCGATCTCGAAGGGCGGGCCGCCTATCAGCGGATCGCGGACAGTAACGAACTCGTCGACTACTATGCATTTGAGCTCTACCAGATGGGTGAACGTGCGCGGCTTCACCCCGAGGAGCGCGACTATGCGCGCATCTGGTGGCAGGGGGCGATGGGGTGGTACATCCCGCCGGGAAGGCTCCTCCCTCTGGGTGACAATAGGGACAACTCGAGGGATGGTCGGTACTTCGGGACGGTCTCGCTCAGGAAGGTGCTCGGGCGGCCGATCTTCCGCTTCTGGCCGCCTGCGAGGATCGGAGGGGTGAGGTGAGAGAGCGGATCTTCGCTTCGCGTCAGGAGCGAAGACGGCAGATGAAAATCCTCTGGATCAAGCGTCTCCTCCTCGTGGCGGTGTTGTTCAATCTCCTCCAGATGTGTGCCCTGCGCACCTACCGGCTCGACTCCGAGGTGATGGCGCCTCTGTACCACCGGGGGGCCTTTCTCGTGGCGACCCCCCTCGCCTATGGGCTCGATCTGGACTGGCTCGGTGTCCCGCTTCCCCGTTGGCGCGAGCCGGCCCGGGGGGATGTGGTGGTGGCGGTGTCCCCCTTTTGGGATCCTCCGGAAGGGGCTGCGGGTGTAGGGCTGCGGCTCCTCGACTATGTGACGGGCGGGCGTTGGATACCGGGGCCCGGCTGGCGGGTCCACTATGTGGTGCTCCGGGTGGTGGGGCTCCCGGGCGAGCGGATACGGGTGCGCGACGATGTGGTGTACGTGCGAGGCGCTGACGAGAGGGGGTGGGTCTCGGAGGAGGTGCTCCTCCCGGGGATGACGCGGCTGCGGGGTGGCGGTGAGGGGCCGCCTCCGTTCGACAGGGTGATCCCGGCCCTCCAGGAGGAGATGGTGCTCGGCGAGGGTGAGTACTTCCTCGTGGGAGACAACCGGCGCCTGGTGGCGGATTCCCGGATCTTCGGGCCTTTCGAGCGGTGGCGGATACGTGCCATGGTGATGTGGGCGCCGATCCGAGGAGGGGGGGAGGAGTGAAGCCTTTCCTCGATATGGAGGCGGTGAGGGCCATCCTCGAGGGGAGGGGGGGATATCCGGTCTCGGTCTACGTGCATGTGCCGTTCTGTGCCCGGCGATGCCGGTACTGTGACTTCTTCAGCGTGGCGGGGGCGGGTGTGAGGGTCATGGAGGGGTACGTGGAACGGGTGCTGGAGGTGCTGGAGCAGATGCTCGCCCTCCTCCGGCCGTCGGAGATTCCCACGGTGTACGTGGGTGGGGGGACGCCGAACGTGCTCCCCCTGCGGTTGTGGGAGCGGCTCCTCAAGGGGATTCGGGAGCGGGTGGAGGTGTGGGGAAGGCCTGTGGAGTGGACCGTGGAGGTGAATCCGGAGTGGGTGGATGAGGAGAAGGTGGAGGTCCTCGGAGAGGGGGGGGTGACGCGGGTGAGTCTGGGGGTGCAGGGGTTGGATGAGGGGTTCCTCCGGCTCATGGGAAGGGGGGCGGGGAGGAGGGAGGTGGAGCGCGCGGTGGAGGTGCTCGCGGGCTGGGGGGGGCGGGTGAGTGTGGATCTTCTGGCAGGGAGGCCGAGGGGGATGAGTGGGGATGTGGTGCGGGAGCTCGAGGAGGTGAGCGGGTGGGGGGCGGGGCATGTGTCGGTGTACGGGCTCACGGTGGAGGAGGGGACGGTGCTGGGGGCGATGGTGCGACGGGGGGAGGTGGTGATGCCGGATGAGGAGGAGCTGGCGGGGGAGTGGGAGGCGATCTGCAGGTGGTTCGGAGAGCGGGGGTTCGTACGCTATGAGGTGTCGAACTTTGCGTTGCCGGGCGAGGAGTGCCTCCACAACCTGCGGTACTGGAGGCTGGAGCCGTACCTGGGGGTGGGGCCCTCGGCTGTTTCGACGTTGCCGGGGAAGGAGGGGCCCGTGCGGGTGCGGCAGGTGCGGGATGTGGGGCGGTTCGTGGCAGAGGGGGGTGTGTGGGAGGAGGTGGAGGTGATCGGCCCGCAGGCGTTTCTCCTGGAGTGGTTCATGATGGGGTTGCGTACGAGGGAGGGGGTGGAGGGGGAGCGGTTCCGGAGGGTGTGGGGTGTGGGGGTGGAGGAGGTGCTGGGGGAGGTGGGACGGCGCTGGTGCGGGTGGGGGGCGGCCGAGATGGGGGAGAGCGGAATACGACTCTCGGAACACGGACTCGACATCCTGGATTCTCTCCTCAAGGCTCTACCTATCCTCATCTGGGAAAAGCAGATAGGGAAACCGCTCTGGCCCTGAGATCGAGGCCACGTTGACAGGAAGAGGCACTCGTGTTATGGTGATCATCACAGAGATTCGTTTCTACGAATGAACTTCATCACATCCAACAGGAGTCACGATGTCAGGACATAGCAAATGGGCGACGATCCGGCACAAGAAGGCCGCGATGGACGCCAAGCGTGGCAAGGTCTTCACAAAGCTCATCAAGGAGATCTCGGTAGCAGCTCGGACAGGAGGTGGAGATCCTGAGGCCAATCCACGACTCCGCACGGCGATCCTCAAGGCAAAAGCCGCCAACATGCCCAAGGAAAACATAGAGAGGGCCATCAAGAAAGGGACGGGTGAACTCGAAGGAGCGGACTACACCGAAATCGTCTACGAGGCCTACGGACCGGGGGGGGTGGCCATCATCATCGAAGCCCTCACCGACAACAAGAACCGCACGGCCTCGGAGGTGAGGCACATCCTGTCCAAGCACGGTGGATCGTTGGGAGAAACCGGGTGTGTGTCCTACCTCTTCAAGAAGCGCGGCCTCATCACCTTCGATGCGACGAAATACACCGAGGATGAGATCATCGAGGCAGCGTTGGAAGCAGGGGCCGAGGACGTCTCCTCCGACGGGGAGGTGATAGAGGTGCTCACCGACCCCTCGTCTTTCGAGGAAGTCCAGCAGGGCCTCACGGAGAAAGGGTTCGAATATGAGACCGCCGAGATCAGCCTCATCCCGGACGCCCGTATCACCGTGGACAAGGAGACGGCGGAGAAGGTGCTCAAGCTCATCGAGGCGCTCGAGGACAACGATGACGTCCAATCGGTCTCCACGAACCTGGAACTCCCCGACGACCTGACTGTGGAATGAAGCGTTACCTGGGGATCGATCCCGGCCTTGCCACTACCGGCTACGGAGTGATAGAGACCGACGGTCGAGGACATAAATACATCGTCGCCGGTACCATCAGGACGTCCTCCAGCCACACCCAGTCCGCACGGTTGCTGAAGATTTTCCGCCACGTGCAGGAGCTCCTCCTGAAGTATGCGCCCGAGGCCATCATCATGGAGGAGCTTTTCTTCGCCCGTAATACCACCAGCGCCTTCTATGTGGCCCAGGCCATGGGTGTGGTGTCGCTCGCCGCGGCCATGGAGGACATCCCCGTCTATACCTATGCACCCCAGATGGTGAAACAAGCCATCGTAGGCCACGGCAGAGCGGACAAGGCGGAGATCCAACGTTTCCTCAGGCTCCTGCTCGACCTTCCGGACACCAAGATGTCGGATCACGCCTCCGATGCCTTGGCCATCGCACTCTGCCACGTGCACCAGCATGGCACACCCTTCGCCATCCAGGGGGGAGAAGATGCTCTATAGTCTGAGTGGTGTCTATAGGGGCATCGAAGGAGAAAAGGTGCTCATCGAAACCGGGGGACTCACCTGGGAGATAGACGTGCCGAGCAGTCTTCTCTCGCAGCTCCCCGACCCCGGGGATTCGCTCCTCCTCCATGTGTACCTCTACCATAGGGAGGACGTCCTTTCCCTGATCGGTTTCGCATCGAGGGAGGAGCGCAGGCTCTTTCTGGATCTCCTCAAGGTACAAGGGATCGGGCCCCGACAGGCGCTGCGGATCATCTCCTCCGTCCCGGTTCCGCTCTTCCGGGAAATCATTCAGAAAGAGGATCTCGCTCGACTGGCGAAGACCCCGGGAATAGGGAAAAAGACGGCTCAGAAACTGCTTCTCACCCTGAAGGGCAGTTACGTGAGACAGGGGACGGGTGACACGGAAGAAGCCGGACCGCATCGAGAACTCGTGGAAGCCTTGGTGGAAATGGGGTTCGACAGAGCGCGCGCCGAGCGCGTACTCCCCGATATC
Source organism: Spirochaeta thermophila DSM 6192 (assembly GCF_000147075.1). Lineage (NCBI taxonomy): Bacteria > Pseudomonadati > Spirochaetota > Spirochaetia > Winmispirales > Winmispiraceae > Winmispira > Winmispira thermophila. The sequence goes on along the minus strand of NC_014484.1, from coordinate 1,233,043 downwards.
ATCCGGGAAGTGTCCGAAGGGGAGGGCGTGGAGGGGAAAGAGCAGGAGATACTGCGAAGAGCGATCATCAGGTTGAGTGAATGACCCGGAGGATCGGCTTGTCGTACCTTCAGACACGGGGTAGGATGGGGATATGGACCACACCCTCTCACCGTTGAAACGGGAGGAGGATGCGCAGGAGGAGCGTCTCCGTCCTCTCTCTCTTTCGGAGTTCCAGGGCAAAGAGGAGATCAAGGAGAACCTCAGGGTCTTCATCCATGCCGCCAGACAACGTGGGGAAGCTCTCGATCACGTCTTCCTCAGTGGGCCGCCCGGTCTTGGGAAGACCACCCTTGGGAGCATCATCGCCCACGAGTTGGGGGTCGAACTCAGGATCACGTCCGCCCCTGCTCTCGAGAAACCCAAGGATCTGGCAGGGATACTCACCACTCTCAGTCCCCGAAGCGTGCTCTTCATCGACGAGATACACAGGCTCAAACCGGCCATTGAAGAGATGCTCTATGTAGCGATGGAGGATTATGTCATCGACTGGATCATAGGCCAAGGTCCTTCGGCCCGGACCGTGAGGATACCCGTGCCCCCGTTCACCCTCGTGGGGGCCACGACCAAGGCCGGGAAACTGGCGACGCCCCTTGTCTCACGATTCGGCATAACATTTCACTTCAACTTGTATGAAAAAGAGGACATAATCAAGGTTCTCCGCCGCTCCGCCCGTATCCTCGGGCTGCAGGTGGAAGAACCCGCATTCGATCTCCTTTCTTCGTGTTCCCGTGGCACCCCTCGGATCGCCAATAGGATGCTCCGGAGGGCGCGGGACTTCGCAGAGGTCTACGGGAAAGGCGTGATCACCCCTCAGATCGTACGACTCACCATGGATCGCCTGGGCATCGATGAGGCCGGTCTCGAGGCACACGACAGGCGCATACTCGACACCATCATCACGAAGTTCGACGGAGGCCCGGTAGGTGCGGAATCCCTCGCCATCGCCCTTGGAGAGAGTGTAGATACTCTCGAGGACTTCTATGAGCCCTACTTGATTCAGTGCGGTTTCCTCCAGAGGACCCCTCGTGGACGCATAGTCACGCCTCGAGGATATGACCATCTCAACATCCAGCCCAGAGGAAAAGACAGCGACGATGAAACTCAAAGACTTCTATTTTGATCTTCCTGAAGAGCTCATCGCCCAGCACCCGGCTCAGCGAAGGGAAGATGCCCGCCTCATGGTGGTCCACAGGGAAACGGGACGGATCGAACACGCGCACGTGAGGGAGCTTCCCTGGATACTTCCTCCCTCATGCCTGGTATTCAACGATACCCGGGTGAGAAAGAGTCGCCTCCTGGCCACGAGGAGGGATTCCGGAGGAAAGGTCGAGATCCTCCTCCTCGAGGAAGTCGAGCCCTCTCTGTGGAAGGCGGTGGTTTCACGGGCCAGACGACAACGGCCAGGTGTGGTCTACGAGCTTCCTGGTGGACGGGAAGCGGAAATCGTAGGCATGGAGGAGGGGCTTCGTCTTGTCCGCATCTCTCCCCCCATCGACGAGGTCTATCTCGATCGACATGGCCACGTCCCTCTTCCTCCGTATATCAAACGATCGGACCTCCCTGAGGATGAGGAACGATACCAGACGGTCTTCGCCCGGCACCCGGGATCAGCGGCCGCCCCCACTGCGGGACTCCACTTCACCCCTGCTTTGATGGATGAATTGAAATCGCGTCACACCGTAACCTTCCTCACCCTCCACGTGGGACTGGGTACCTTCCAGCCCGTGAGGACCGAAAACGTGGAGGAGCACAGAATGCATAAGGAGAGGTTCTATATCCCAGAAGAAACCGCACGGGTCATAGAGGGCGCAAAGAGCCAGCACATCCCTGTGTGCGCAGTGGGGACGACAACGACAAGAGCGCTCGAGTCCGCCTGGGAGCATGGGAGACTCAAGCGTGGATGGCAAGAAACCTCGCTCTACATCTATCCAGGGTATACTTTCAGAGTGATCGACCGACTCTTCACCAATTTCCACACCCCTGGCTCTTCCCTGGTCCTTCTGGTCTCTGCCTTCCTTGGCAAGGACCTCCTTCTTGAAGCCTACAGGAAGGCGATAGAGCACCGCTATCGATTCTTTTCCTATGGCGACGCCATGCTCATCATCTAGGGTCTCAGTAGGTATCCTCGTCCATGGCGAGGAAGGCCTCGCGTACCGATTGGAGGCGGGCGAGATGCTCGCCGATGATCTGTCGGTAATCGAGTTCCCCGTTCGCTATCCTGGCCCGCTCATCGGCCCAGTACTGTATCTCGGGAAGGAAGAGATACGATAAGGGCTCCGCCTTTTCCGCCCATCTCCTCGCTTCTTCCCAGTATACCAGTGCGTACCGATAGAGGGCCTCGGCCTTGTCCAGACTCTCGAGATTCTGTTCTTTCCACGGAGCGTTGTAGAAATAGGCAACCTGCTTGTCGTATTTGGAGCCCCAGAGGAGGTATTGCTCCACAAGCTTGAGACTCACGTGCATGGAGAAGAGGTAGCGGTAGTACTCCCATTCGGTGGGATTCCCGATCCTCGCAAGGGCATTCAGAGGATTGGCGAAGTCTGCCCGCAAGGCCTGCTCGAGATAGTAGATATTCTCGGCGCACCGTTCCGGGTATTGATAGAAGTGGAGGTGAAAGAGCCGGTACCATTGTTCAGCGTAGAGCACCTTGTACCCGTGGAGGGGAAGGATGCTCACGAGAAAGAGGAGGAGAGAAACCACCGTCCTATGCCGGCCTTGCTTCATACCTTACTCTAAGTTAGATATCGAGTGTTCTTTCCAAAAACTTCAAGATCTCCCGGAAGATGAGATCCGGCGGCTGTGTGCCATCCACATAGAGAACCTTGCCACCTTCTGCTTCGTATGTCCGGAGCACCTCTCTGTATCGGGAAGCCACGTTCATGAGCACCTCCCGTTGCTCGAAAAGATCCTTCCGGGGTCTCGAGGAAAGACGTCTGAGACATTCCTCCACGGGCGTATCCAGATAGATCACCACCTCCGGGAGCGGGAACCTGCGATTGAGATCCTCTACCAATTCCCTCGTGTGAGCGGAATCGCTCTGATAGGCGAGCGAGGAGTGGAGATACCTGTCGCAGAGTACGATTTCCCCCCGTCCCACCCGAACCATGACCCCGTCTTCTCCGAAGACGTGAAGATCTCGATCAGCGGCGAACAGGTACGCATAGACGGAAGCAGGGAAGGAGAGACCGCTCGCAAGACATTCCCGGATGAAAGTCCCCACAGGACCGTCGGTCGGTTCCCGTGTCTCCCACAGGGTGTGACCACGTCCCTTCAGGGAGGAAGCCACCTTGCCGAGTTGTGTCGTGGTTCCCGCACCGTCTATACCCTCGAACACGACGAAACGGGAAAGGATCGTCCTGCCGCTGCTTTTTTTACGAGATGACATGTGATAGAATTTATACGATAAACAAGCGAAGCGCAATTTCCCGGAGTGATACAACGGACATGACGAAGCGACTGCCCTCATCGTTTCTGCTCCTCATTTTTGTGACCTCCTTTCTTGTGCTGTCGTGGGCAGTTTCGTTAACCCTCAGGCACAGTGCAACACCAAGTCTCCAATTTCTCGTCACCCAGGTCGTGCACGACTTTGAATCCCGATGGGATATCGAAGTCTCCTATGGCGCGATCGAGCCCTACATCTTTCCTTTCGTGAAAATCAAACATGTGGAATTGAGAGACCCCCAAGAGAGGTTCGTCGTATACGTGGGAGAGGGGGTACTCACCTATAGTGCGCTCGCCCTGCTCAGAGGGGACGTCTCCTCCCTGGTGAAGAAAATCGAGCTCACCGATGTCCATGTGTTCTGGAATGCAGGCGAAACACCTCCCACGGAGGATGCTGCCTCGTCTCATTCCAGGCTCACCTCTTCTCTTTCCCTCCAACGAGTACTCTCTTCACTACCTTCCGAGGTCCTCATCCGTCGTGGGACCTTTCAGATGGTACTCCCTGACCAGTCTCGTATCATGGGTCGGGACCTTCGTGTCGACATCGCTCCCGGCAACGATGGATCCGCACGATACTCGCTGAGCGCTTCCCTCTTCTTGGACGTCTCTCATGAGACCGCCGCATACTACGAGGGAGTACTCCCGGAGAGGACCTTCTTCGTACCGATACGGGCGAGGGGCACGTTTTCCCCGGACATACCGAGCATGGAGATGGAGCTTTCCTGCTCGTTGCAGGGAACCAGGATGGAACTCTCCACCCAACGGTTTCTGTTGTCCATAAAAAACGACGCCATCTCCTTCCAGAACCTCCAGGCATCGGTCCCATACGACCTCCTTGGAGAATATGAATGGTCGTCCTCCACACTCAACGTCATGGTGCTCACCGAGGACTTTCAACCGAGCTCCCAACTCAGGGGATCTCTCCTCGAGAGCATGCCCGCGAATCTGAAATTTTTCCTCGAGGCCACGTATTCGACCCACCTTCAAATCTCATATCATCTCCCCTCCCGCACTCTCCGCTATACGGGAAGCGGTTCGGCTTCGTTCCTCTCGAAGGATCTCCATTCGATAGCCTTTTCGCTCGATGGGGAGAATTCCCGGATTCACCTGGATTATCTTACTGCCTTCACCCGATACGGCAGGGCCTCCATGGAAGGACTGGTCGACATCCATCCCTTCTCATTCCAGGGCAGGTTGCACATATCGGAGGCCCGACCTCCGGGGATGTCGTCGTTCGAGCGCATGAGCGGACGATTCAATGTGAACATCTCGGGATCGAAGGAGGCGATAAAAGGGTATGCCTTTTCCGGAGACGCGTCATGGGGGGGATTCGAGCTCTCGAGAGCAGAGCTCTCTTTTGAAGGGGATATCGTACGACAGGAATACGCGCTCAACGTGCTCCTCCTCCCCCGGAAAGGTGAGGGGTATGTCTATGGGGAAACCCACCTCTTCCCGACCTCCGGTCCGTCGTCCCTCAGAGGGCAGGGACTCCTCCTCTTCCGCGATCTCTCCTTGTCCGATCTCACCCTCGCCCTCTCCGGATCGCAACGACGGTGGCATCCGCTCATCCCCGAGCAGGCCACCATCAGAGGCGCGCTCGAATTCGATTTCGACGCGTCACGATATCGTGTCTCCAGCATGGAGGACATCGTACTCTCGATCTCTGAGGAGGCGGATGCATCCCTCTCCCTCTCTCTCACCCCCGATCAGCTCTCCCTTTCTTCCTCGGGCACCCTCTATACCGTGCCCTTCCAAGGGACCTTCTCCCTGATGCTTCGGGATACACAGAGATTCTCCGGCGAGTTGTTGGTCGAGAATATCCTCTATCGGTTCTCGGGTATCCTACGGGAGAACAGGTTCTCCCTGTCGGGAGACAATCTGACGTTTCTCCTGGAGGAGAAAGAGGGCAGATGGGTCTTCCGAGGGAAGACGCGAACTCTTCCTCTGCCGATGATGCCCGGTCAGTCCCCTCCGCAGGTGAGTGTCGACCTCTCGGGCGAGTTCCACACCGCAGAGGAGTGGTGGATCTACGTCCCCTATCTGAGGGTGACTGATCTCTTTCTCCTGCCCTCTGTTCGAGGGAATCTGAGCGGCCGCATTGCCATCGATCCATCGGGAATCGAAGCCTTCGATCTTTCCTACGGCGATTCGTACTCCAATCTCGAAGGAAGTATGAGCCTGGTCCTGCCCGAGGGTCTGGAGGGACTCCTCTCCCGCCGACGGTTGGCAGGAGAGATCGTCCTGCAATCGAAGACGAGCAGGGAACGCTACGGCCTTCAGGCAGACATCTCCTCTTCACGTATCGACCTCACCGTGCACGCAAGAGAGGCCCCGCTCGGGAGGTGGACACGGGAGAAGGCACGGGGAAGACTGACCGCCACCGTAAACCTCGAGGGGCCCTGGAACGATCCAGATCTCGAAGGAACGGTCACTTTGATAGAAGGGAGTATCAACGGCATCCCGCTGGCCGCAAACGGATCTTTCGAGAAACGCTCCTCCACCATGAGCATCTCTCTCTCGGAACTCCTCCTCGCGCAGCACCGCCTCAGCGGTTTCCATCTGACCTACGATCTTTCCTCGGGCACCTTCAGAGGGGAAACGGATCTCTCTCTCGCAGTAGGCAGGACGACACAGAGCACTCCGGTGAGTCTGTACGGTACGGTGGAACAGCGGTACGAAGATCTCTCCCTCTTCCTCCACTCTCTTCCTTCACTCTCCTGTACCGGGTCGCTCGTCCTACACAAGGTCTCACTCGTAGAGGGACAACCCGTCTGGAGGTTCCTGTTCGCCTATACGCGTGCGGGTGTCACGCTCAGAGGCGGTCCGTCGAACGCAGCGAGCCTTGCCTTTTCCTTCGAGGAAGGAACACTCGATGCGAGTTTCAGTTCACCCCTTCCTCTGCAGGGGAGTATCAAAGGAACGATCCGTGAAGAGCATCTTTCACTCACCCTGGCATTCTCGCGAATCGACGTGAAATCGTTTCAACCGCTCTTCGATCTGGGCGTGGTGAGGATTCGCGAGGGAATCCTCACCGGTGAGGTTTCCCTCGAGGGAGACCCCCGAGATCCGACCCTCACGGGGAACCTCGAGGGCAGAGACCTCAGGGGTGTGTTCTTCCTCGTACCCGAAGAAATCTCGTCCGAACGTCTGGAGTTGGAGTTCCAGGGAGAAGGATTCCAGATCCTCCCCTCTAGAATCACTGCAGGAGACGCCACCGTGATCCTCTCGGGTGCTTTCACGAGAGAGGCATGGAGTCTCCCGTTCTTCCAGATCTCCATCGCCACCCTTTCCCCCAACAGACTCCACATCCTCTACGATTTCGGAACCCTTCAGGTAGACGGCTATGCGGCAGGGTTCGTGACCATCGAACAGACCCCCCAGTACCTCTCCATCGCTGGAGATATCTTGGCCGAGTCCACGGTGGTGACACTTGCTCAAAGGAGGACTGAGGCCCCGGGAAAAGGGGAACCCGTTCCCCTCGAGATAGATCTCCGAATCCAATCGGGTCCCGATGTGCAGTTCGTGTGGCCCACGAGGACCCTGCCGATCCTCCGACTCTATGCCGATACCGGGGAAAGACTCCGGTACACCGCCCACGGGGGTGAGGGGAGCTTCTCCCTGGAGGGGAATATCGGATTGCGGGGGGGGGAAGTCTTCTACTTCGAACGAAGCTTCTATGTGAGGGAAGGCAGCATCCTCTTTCAGGAAAACCAGGACAAATTCGATCCCCGGATCACCGTTCGAGCCGAGATGAGGGACTTCTACAAGGGAGACCCCATAAGGATTTATCTCGTCTCCTACAACACCCCGCTCTCCCAGTTCTCACCCCGTTTCGAGTCGGATCCTCCGCTTCCTCCTGAGGATCTCAACATCGTACTCGGTCAGCGGTTCAACGAGGAGTTCGCCGAGGGATTCCTCAGTCCGGTCTCCCTCGTAGGACTCACCACCGACCTCGTGAGCCAGTTCGCCCTCATGAGGGAGTTCGAGACCTCGGTGAAGAAGACCTTCGGGCTGGACGTCTTTTCGGTACGGACACACCTCTTCCAGAACGTTCTCGAGAGCGCCCTCCAGTCCCCTGAGTACCCTCTTGACAGGCAATCGCCATCTCTTGGAAAGTATCTCGACAATACCACTATCCTGGTGGGGAAGTATCTTGGCTCCGATGTGTTTCTGGAATCCCTCTTCCAGATTGCAGCGGAGAACCCCCTCGCTTCGGAGGTTCGAAGCTTCGGAGGGTTCGAGGTGAATGTAGAGGTGACGGTTGAATGGGATACTCCGTTCTTCCTCCTCTCCTGGAAGTTCGCTCCCGAGCATCCGGAAGAACTCTTCATCCCCGATCAGACGATTTCTTTGAAGTGGCGATTTACTTATTAGCATGAGGAAAGGAGTGTTCATGAGAGTAACGCGTCGTTTTATCATCCTCCTCCTGTCGGTAGTGATCTCTCTTCCGCTCTTCACTCAAGAACCTCCTCCCGATTGGTATCTCGGCAAACCGATAAAAGAGTTCTCGTTCTCAGGGCTCTCGGCCGTGTCTGAAAACGAGATCCGGGGGATTCTCAGGCCCTATGTGGGGAAGATCTTCACCAACGATTTGTTCTGGGAGATCCAGAGCAAGCTCTACGCCCTGGAATATTTCGATGAAATCATCCCCAGCGCACAACCCGCCGATGAAAACTACTCAGCGGTGATCATCCACTTCGAGGTGAAAGAATTCCCTTCTGTGGATCGGATCACCTTCGAAGGGAATCAGAGGGTCAGGGACTCGGAACTCCTCGACACCATACTCCTGAAACGGGGCGACATGGTCACCCAGGCGAAACTCAGAGCCGACGAGCGTGCCATCATAGAGCTCTATCATGAGAAAGGTTTTCCCGAGGCCTCCGTGGAAGGAGTCCTGCGGGAAGGGGACCGGGGGACCGAGGTGGTCTTCGTGATCTCGGAAGGTCCCCAGATCATCGTGAGGTCCATCACCTTCTCGGGCAACCTGCTTTATCCTGAAAAGACGCTCCGGGGACTCATGAAGACCAAACCACAAGGGTTCCTCGTGAGTGGAGTATACAACGAACAGACATTCCAGGAGGATCTCAGGAAGATCGAAGACTACTACGCCCAACGCGGCTATATCGACGCACGGATCACCCACGTGGAAAAGACCGAGGAGATAGAGGGGGATCGTCACTACCTCCACATCACCATCTATCTCTCGGAAGGGGAACAGTACCGGTTCGGAGGAATCACTTTCGAAGGCAACAAGATCTTTTCCACCGAACGGCTCCGGGAGCTTTTCTCTCTCGAAGAAGGAGATATCTTCGACCGCACCGCCTTCAGCCGGGATTACCAGAAGCTCCTCGACCTTTACTACGAGAACGGCTACATCTTCAACCGGATCGACCTCAGGGAAGAGAAGGACTCCGAACAGCATCTCGTCTCCTACCACGTGATGATAGAGGAACGCGGGCGGGCGCACATAGAGAACATCATCCTCAGGGGAAACACCAAGACCAAGGACTTCGTGATCCTCCGGGAGCTCCCCATAGAAGAAGGGGACGTCTTCAGCAAGACCAAGATCGTAGAAGGTCTGCGCAATCTCTATAATCTCCAATATTTCACCTCCATCGCCCCCGAAACCCCTGCCGGAAGCACCGAGGGGCTCATGAACCTGGTGATCAATGTCGAGGAAGCGCCCACCGCCAATATCCAGTTCGGGGTGAACTTCGGGGGGAGCAGCGATTTCCCTGTAGCGGCGACCGTGGCCTGGAGTGATCAGAACTTCCTGGGCTATGGGCTCGACTTCGGTGTGAACCTGACGGCGGCACCAAATGAACAAACCCTCGGATTCAACTACACTGACAGATGGCTTTTCGGGAAACGGTGGACGGGTGGAGTGAGTTTGAGCATCTCTCACAAGGATACCGGGAAGACAATTCCCCAGGACACTGCTATAGATGGGATAATCTTCACCGGGAATGAGGACAACGCCGTTCCTGACAATGGCCTCTATACAGGGCAATGGGTGGATGCGGAGACTGGAGAGATCGTGCCCAACCCTTCCCAGGAACAGATCGACGCCGGAGACGTGATAACCGATTACGAGTACGCACGGAGAAACGGCTTCAATATACCTGAAGAATATCTCATGAGCTACGAAACATGGGCGATCTCTTTCGGAATCAATACGGGATACCGTTTTTATACACCTGTGGGGAGACTCACTCCCAGTACCTACTTTTCCACTTCACTCACCACTCTCGACTACGATGCGAGCAGATATCGTCCTTTCGACCCCACGACGCGGGAAAACAGAGGGAAGTGGTTGTTTGTCAACAAATGGAACCTCGGAGTCTCTCTCGATACGCGGGATATCTTCTACAGTCCCAGCTCGGGATACTATCTCAGCCAACAGCTCCTCTTCGTGGGAGGGTTCCTGGGGGGAAGCCGTCACTATATCCAGCCTACCACAAAGATGGAAGGGTATCTCACCCTCTTCGACATTCCCGTAGCCGAGAATTGGAACTTCAAGTGGGTGCTCGCCGCTCACACGAGGCTCACGTATAACCTGGACCAGTTCTGGGTTCCTGAAGGTGCCACCTATCAAGCCACTTCTTTGGATCAACTCTATGTCGACGGTTTCTTTGTGGGGAGAGGATGGCCAAGAGAACCCATCGGAGGGGGGAGGACCCTCTGGGACAACTGGATAGAGCTCCGAATGCCCCTTATCGAACAGATCATGTGGTGGGACTTCTATTTCGATTTTCCCGCGTTTTCGGTGGATGTGACGGCTCCTTGGGACATTCCCCTGGAAAACTACCGGTTCGGGGTAGGAGGAGGGATCCGGTTCGTCATCCCTCAGTTCCCTCTCCGGTTCTACATAGCCAAGCGTTTCAAGGTGGTGGACGACAAGATAGAATGGCAGGAGGGGAGTCTGTTCCCCGACTCGCTGGGTCTGGATTTCGTGTTTACCATCGGATATGACCTCTATTAGAGCGGGAGGGACCCATGAAGCGTATACTCATCTTCGTGACAGGACTTCTCTTACTCGGAAGCACGATCGCCCCTGGAGAGGAGCTCATCACAGTGGCCGTGGTCGACATCAACAGGGTGGCGATGGCCTTTTTCCGAAACTCTTCGGCGGTGAGAGAGATAGAACGTTTCAAGACAGAGATCCAGGAGGAGGTGAACCGACTTACCGCCGAAATAAAGGCCCTCCAGGAGCAGAAACTTCAGGCACAGGAAGCGGGAAACGAGGAGCGGGCGTTGACCCTCGATCAGCAGATCTACCAGAAAACCCAGTATCTGAGGGATTACTATCGAGTGAAAACCCAGCAACTCGAAGAGCGGCAGAGAAAGCTCACAGAATCGTCCACCTTCCTCCAGGAGCTGAAAAACGCGCTGGAATACGTGGCCGAGACACACGGTTTCAGCGTCATCTTCAAGAGTACGGATCCCGATCTCCTCTGGTGGCACAAGGAAGTGGACATCACGGATCTCGTGATCGAACGGCTCATGGGAAGCGCTCGCTGACGTCATCAGGCAGTCCCATCGTGCGACCCATGGAGGGATGATGCAGGATCTCCAGACCCCTATGATGCAGCAATACTGGGAATTCAAGAAGCGTTATAGGGAGGAGATCCTCTTCTTTCGTCTGGGTGATTTCTATGAGATGTTCGCAGACGATGCAAAGGAAGCAAGCCGGATACTGGGCATCACCCTCACCCAGAGGAATGGGATTCCCATGTGTGGGATACCCTTCCACGCCGCTCAGAACTATATCGCAAGACTCCTCCGGGCGGGAAAGAAGATCGCAATTTGTGAACAGGTGGAAGTCCCGGAGAAGGGGAGGGGACTCGCCCGCCGGGAAGTGATCGAAGTGATCACCCCCGGCACAGTCACGGATGAGGAGCTCCTTGAAAAACAGAAGAACAACTTCCTTCTCGCAGCAGCTCCCGCCGGCAAGGAGAGGGTCTCCCTCTCCTGCGTGGAACTGTCCACCGGGGAATTCCTTGCCGGCACCGCCCCCGGATCCTTTGCCGAGATCCTCGCACGGGAACTCGCCCGCATCTCTCCCTCCGAGCTCATCCTCCCGGAGTCTGCGATGGAGGAACCCGAGATCGAGAAAGTCCTCGACGCCCATGGCGAGATCTATGTCAACCGATTCCCCGACTGGTATTTCGATCCCCGCACCTCCTTCGAACGGCTCGTACGACACTTCAGGAGTGTGAACCTGAAGGCATTCGGGCTCGAAGAGGATTCTCCAGAACTCATCACCGCGGGTCCTCTTCTCCAGTACCTCGAAGACACGTGCCACACCCTTCTTCCCCACGTCCGTTCCATCCATCCCTACCGGGAGGAAGACGCGCTCCTTCTCGATGAAACGACCATCAGGAATCTCGAATTGGTGAAGAATATCCAGGACGGGGGGGAGCACTTCACACTCTATCGAGTGCTCAATCACACCACCACCCCCATGGGAGCCCGCCTCCTCCGACGATGGATCCTCTATCCACTCGTCACACCCGCCGACATAGAGGCGCGGCTCGAAGCCGTGGAGCACCTCTATCGGGATCAGCACCTTCTCCAGACACTGAGAAAGCTGTTCGCTTCCATGCTGGACATCGAACGCCTCGCCACGCGGGTCGCCCTGGACAAGGCACACGCGAAGGACCTCCTCGCCATAGCCGGTACCATTGAGGCGTATGAAGAGGCTTTTGCACTCCTCTCCGGGATCGAAGCATTTTCCTCCTTCCTCCTCCCCATGGATCTCTTCGAGACGCTGTCGACCCTCGCCGACTCGCTCCTTCCTGCTCTCATGGATAACCCCTCCACCTCCCTCAATGAGGGCAACATCATACGAGAAGGCTATGATCCGGAAGTCGACCGCTGCCGAACACTTCGGGATCACAGCCAGGAGATCCTGGATCGCTATCTCCAGGAGGAACGTGAACGGAGCGGGATAAGCTCGCTCAAACTCAAATACAACAAGGTGATCGGCTACTTCTTCGAGGTCACCCGAGCGAACGCCCATCTGGTCCCCTCCTATTTCATACCCCGTCAGACATTGGTTCAGACACAGCGATTCACCACGGAACGTCTCATCGAGCTCGAATCCCAGCTCGCGGAGGCGGAGGAACGACTCGTCGAGCTGGAGCGGAAGATCTTCATGGATCTGCGCGAACGAACCAAGACACATCTTGAAGGACTGCTCGCACTCGGAAAGAGCGTTGCAGCCATCGACTGTCTCCAGTCGCTCGCCTATGCGGCGACCCGATACGGATACACCCGACCCGTCGTCACTACCGAACTCGTGCTCGACGTGAAGGAGGGGCGTCATCCCGTGGTGGAGGCCCATCTTCCCACAGGGAGTTTCGTCCCCAACGACCTCCTCCTCGATCCCCCCCGCAGGACCCTCGCCGTCATCACCGGACCGAACATGGCAGGCAAGTCCACCTTTCTCAGACAAAACGCCCTCATCGTGCTGATGGCCCAGATGGGGTCGTTCGTCCCTGCGAAGGAAGCGGTGATAGGGATCGCGGACCGCCTCTTCTGCCGCGTGGGAGCGAGCGACAACATCGCCCGCGGGGAATCCACGTTTCTCGTGGAGATGAACGAAACCGCCTACATCCTGCATCACGCCACTCCGAGGAGCGTGATCATCATGGATGAGGTAGGGAGGGGCACCGGAACCATAGACGGGCTTTCCATTGCATGGGCTGTGGTGGAGTATCTCCTGGAGAGGGTGAAAGCCCGCACGCTTTTCGCCACCCATTTCCACGAGCTCACGAAGATCACACATCCCGCGGTCTTCAATCTCAGTATGGCGGTAAGGGAAGATCGGGATGGAATCGTCTTCCTCAAAAGAGTGCGGGCAGGGGCCGCGGAAAAATCCTACGGCATACACGTGGCACGACTGGCCGGTGTCCCGGAGGCTGTGGTGAAGCGGGCCCGCGCGATAGAAGAGGCTCTGAGCCGGAGGGAGGAAGATCTCACTGGAACCGAAGGGGGCCCCTCCATCCCCCCGGCCGACTCCAGGGACGAGCAGCCCGAACTGTTCTCACCATACGAACTCCTCGCGGAAGAACTCTCGCATTTCGACGTGGAAAGGCATACCCCACTCGAAGCCCTCAATGCCATAGCACGATGGAAACGACTCCTTTCGAAGCGATCCTAGATCTGCTCGCGCCTCTCCATTGCCAGGTATGCGGCACCTTCATCCCCCGCCCGCATCCCCTCCATCCCCTCTGTCCCCGCTGCCTCGCCGGTCTCATCCCGATCCTCCCCCCTCGTTGCCCCCGCTGCAGCCAACCCCTCCCTACGCCCGCCTCCCCATGCCCACGCTGCATCCCCCCCTCCGTGGACGCACTCCAGGCCCCCTTCCTCTACCATCACACCATCCCCCGTCTCCTGCTCGCCTACAAACATCACGGACAGCGGCATCTCGCGCGCCTCATCGCCGCCCTCCTCCTCCCCGCCCTCGCATCCTTCCCTCCCGACGCCCCCCTCATTCCCGTCCCCACCCACCCCCGCCGCCTCCGCGCCCTCGGATTCGGCCACACCGAACTCGTCGCCCGTCACCTCACCCGGCTCACCCGACGTCCCCGATCCCCCCTCCGCCTCCAGCACACCAACCCCACCCGCTACCACCCCCAGAAGCACCTCCCCCGCGCCCTTCGCCTCACCTCGGTCCTCGGCGCCTACCGGGCCGCCCCTTCCCCCGCCGATCCCCCCCGCACCGTCATCCTCCTGGACGACGTAGTCACCACGGGAGCCACGATAGGGGAGTGTGCACACATCCTGCGGACCGGAGGAGTCTCCATCGTCTACGCCCTCGCCCTCGCCCGCGACATCTGACCCACCTCCCCACCGCACCCGCACGATCCCCCTTTCCTTTGCCTTTCCCGCCCGTCTGCACTATACTACCTGATAGGATGTCACACCCCCACTCCTCCCGTTCCGCCCGCCTCATCGACCGCATCCTCATCCCCGTCATAGTCGCGAGCATAGGGGCCCTCGCCGCGGGCGGACTCCTCATGTACCTCTCCCTCCCCCAGATAGCCCACACCACCGCCGAGAAATACCTCACCGCCATCGAACGCGCCGTGACCTCCGAGCTCCACGCCCTTCTCGACCCACCCGCCGACCTCGCCCTCATCAACGCCCACATCATCTCACTCCACCCCTCCCTCCCCACCGAAAAGATCCACGCCCTCTTTCTCAAGGAAATCGAATCCCACCCTGAAATCTCCATCGTGGCCGCAGGCATGGAAGACGGAACCTACGTGGAAGTCCAACGACTCCCGCAAGGAATCAGGTACGGCTACCGACCGGCAGGCAGGGAAGGGGACCTCACATTCTTCTCCACCCCCTCCCTCTCCCCCGGCACCGAGCTCCAGCGTGTAGCCGGCTACGACCCCCGCACCCGTCCCTGGTACACCGCGGCCCTCGACGCCGGCACCATGATCTGGTCCCCCCCTTACCGCCTCGCCTCGAGCGACGCCCCCGCCATGGCCGTGAGCACCCCGATCAGAGTCGGAGACCGCACGATCGGTGTGAGCACCGTCACCATAGAACTCCTCCACTTCTCCCGCATCCTCGAGACCCTCACGACCCCCCTCGACATCCGGTGCTACCTTTTCGACGACTCACACCACCTCCTCGCCGCAGCTCCTGCGCCGCCGCCATACCGCCTCCTCACCCCCCTGGACTCCCGGGAGGGATCCGGCACCCCTTCCCGGGATGACCCCCTCACCCGCCACCATCCCGAGACCATCACCCTCACCGAGTTGGACGGCATCCCGGTCTACCTCCAGGAGCACATCCTCACCTCCCGGTCCACGACCTTCCACCTCCTCACCGCCGTCCCGAGAGACTCCCTCACCGCGCCTTTCCGCCGTGCCCAGCTCGCCGCCCTCTTGACCATCCTCCTCCTCATGGCCGTGGTCGTAATGATCGCCCTCTTCTCCTCGAGGAACATCGCCCGGCACTTCGACCTCCTCACCCACCACACCAGGGTCCTGAGGCTCCAGGAGGCCATACCCGCCGACCTGTTGACCCTCTCCCAGCGAACCGACGAGCTCGGGGAGATATCCCGCGCCCTCATCGACCTCAAGCAACGACTCGACCAGCAACACGAAGAAGTCCTCCAGCACCTCGCGGCACGGGAACTCCTCCTCAAGGAGATCGACCACCGAGTCAAGAACAACCTCCAGACCATGGTGAGCATCCTCACCCTGGAGATGGAACCCCTCCCCTCGGGACGGGTGAAAGACACCCTCCACCTCATACGACAACTCCTCCACACCATAGCCCTGGTCCACGACATGGCCTACACCCAACCATCGCTCACCAGCATCGACCTCGCCCAACTCTTCGACCACATCGTCTCCCTCTACAGGACCACCGGTCTCTCCCTTTCCTACCATCCCTCCGCTTCACCCCACGTACCCCTCGCATCCGCCATCCCCTACGGCATCCTCCTCTCCTATTTCCTCGAAGCACTCCGTTCCTACGCATCCCCCTCAAGCCCTTCCACGCTCGAACTCCGTGCGCATGAGGAAGGGTACATCCTCACCATGAGAGCCGTCTTCTCTCCCTCCAGGGCGGAGGAATTCGAGAAACGCATCCTGGGATCCCTCCTCGTCAAGGGGCTCCTCCCCCAGCTCGGAGGACAGGTCGTCTTCACCCACACCCCCCTCTCTCCCCGGAAGGTGGAACTCGAAACCCGCATCCCTTTGTCCGCTTTCGAATGGTCTACCGACACCTCCCATTGACACACGGAGCCTTCCCTGCTACCTTATACCCGAGGAAGACGATGAGTGGGCAGCAGAGAGTCGAGACTCCTCGACTCTCTTTTTTTACCCGGCGAGGAGGCACGCCCTTGTTACCCAGAGCGATCCGGACTCCGGAAGAAGAGAAGTTGTATCAGCACTTCGTGCCGCTCCTTGAGAAGATGGGCTACGCCCTCGTTGAACTGCACCTCAGGTATCGTAGAGGAGGAGCGGCCCTCGAAATAGTCATCCACGGCGCACACCTCTCCGTCGACGACTGTGCCCGTGTCCTCAGACTCCTCAAACCCAAGGCACAGCTGCTCCTCGACCTTGCCGACCTCCACATGGAGGTCATGTCGCCGGGTATCGACCGTGTGCTCAAGAACAGGGATGAACTCGCACTCTTCGTCGGGAAAGGCCTGAAACTCCTCGACACGCGTAGCCAGCGGTGGGAGGGGGGCATTCTCGAGGCCGTCACCGAAGACCACGTCGTGCTCCGGAAGGGAGCGGAGCGCCGGTCCATCCCTATTGACTCCATAGGAAAAGCGAAATTAGACTTCACCCAAGAGGAGACTACCCCCTATGGCCACTGATCTCAAAGAAGCCATTCAGATGCTCGTCCAGGAGCGCGGCATACCGGAGGAGCTCGTCCAGAAGACCATCGAGGACTTCCTCCTCGCGGCGTACAAGAAGAGATTCGGCACAGCGGAGAACGCCCACGTGGAGTTCTCCGAAGACGGCACCGAAGTGACCCTCTACGCGAAGAAGCAGGTGGTGGCGGACGAAGACTTCGAAGACGAAGTGCTCCAGATCCCCCTCTCCGAGGCCAGGAAACTCGCGCCCGAGGCCGAACCAGGCGATGAGTTGCTCATGGAGGTGGACCCCAAGAGCTTCGACCGCGGGGCGGTGCAGGTGGCGAAACAACGCGCCCAACAGGAACTCAAGGAGATACAGAGGGACACCCTCTACTCCGAGTTCAAGGACAAGGTGGGAGAACTCATCATCGGGTATTACCAGCGGGAACGGAACGGCAACATCTACGTGGACCTCGGCAAGATCGAAGGCATACTGCCGCGGAAATACCAGTCCCCGAGAGAGGTCTACCGTCCCAACGACAGGATCAAGGCCCTCATCTACGAAGTCAACAAGACCCCCTCCGGCCTCCAGGTGATCCTCTCCCGCACCCACACGGAATTCGTGCGCAAGGTACTCGAACTGGAAGTCCCTGAGATCTACGACAAGACTGTCGAGATATTCAAGATCGTACGCGAACCGGGATATCGCACCAAGATCGCCGTCTACTCGAGGAAAGAAGGGGTGGACCCGGTGGGTGCGTGCGTGGGGGTGAAAGGCGTGCGCATCCAGGCCCTGGTGAACGAACTGGAGGGGGAACGCGTGGACGTGATCCGCTATGACCCCGACCCGGTCGCCTTCATCAAGAACTCCCTCTCTCCCGCTGAGGTGGAGCAGGTCATCATCCTCGACCGCAACAAGAAACACGCCCTCGCAGTGGTGAAGGACAACCAGCTCTCACTCGCCATCGGAAAGCAGGGGCTCAACGTCCGCCTCGCCAATCGCCTGGTCGACTGGAACATCGACGTGAAGACCGCCAAACAGGTCGAAGAGATGGGTATCGGAAAGGAGGCCATGGAAGCGGTCTCCGCCGTCTTCAGCGACCTCGATGAACAAGTGGAGGAGATCACGAGGATAGAAGAACTCCCGGGTCTTCCCCCACATATCGTGGAGATCCTCTCCCGTCAGGGATACGAGGAGATAGAGGATCTCGTCTTCGCCTATCAGGACAACGGACTCGAGCACATCCCCGAGCTCACCGAAGAGGACAGGCAACTCATCGGCAAGATCCTCGAGGACGCCGTCGAAATCGTAGAAGAAGAGGAGACGGCGCAGGGGATTACGGAGGAGGGAGAAGAAGAGTATGTCGAGACATACCTCTGCCCCGAATGTTCCGCCGAGGTGACTCCGGGAATGGATCGTTGTCCACAGTGTGGGGTGGAGCTCGTGTTTACAGATGAAGAAGAGGAGAACTAGGATACATCATGGCACAGGAACAGGAAAAAAAACCAAAAGTCACGCTCATCAAACACCAGGACACCGAGCCCAAGGAGGAGGCGCCTCCCACTCCTGCGGTACCCGTCAAGAAGAAACGGGTGGTGGTGAAGAAGACGAAGAAGGTAGTAGCCGTCGTAAAGACGGATACCCCGGAGGAGGCCCCACCCACGGAATCCCCGCAGCCCCAAGGGCCGGAAGCGAAAACCTCGGAGCCCACTTCGCCCCCTTCGACTCCCCGGCAGCCCGCCCGCGAGGAAGGACCGCGGGATCGTTCACGACCCCCTCGGCCTCGGGGGGATAGGCGTCCCCCCCGGCCCCAGCGGAACAGAGGGCCGAAACCGGGAGGCCCCCCGTCCCGGGACCAGGGAGCGGACCGTACGAAGCCCAGGCTGAGGATCACTCCCAAGACGGGAGCCCCTCCCGTTCCACCTGCAGGCGAGACCCCCGAAGCGGCGAGGGCCAGACAGCAGAAGGAACGAGAGCGAGAGCGCCGCAGGGAACTCTACCTGGAGAAGGAGCGTGAACAGGAAGAGAAGATCCTCAACCAGGTCAAGCGGAAAAAGAAGATCGAGACGAATCCTGTGCCGAAGGAGATCGACATCACGGAAGCCATCACGGTAGCGGAACTCGCAAAGAAGATGAATCTTAAGGCATCGGTCCTCATCGCCAAGCTCATGAGCATGGGCATGATGGTGACCATCAACCAGCAGATAGACGCCGACACCGCCACACTCCTCGCAGACGAGTTCGGCTGCAAGGTGAACGTCGTGTCCCTCTACGACGAGACGGTGATCGAACGCGAGGAGGACTCCGAAGAAGACCTCCGTCCTCGTCCTCCCGTGGTGACGGTGATGGGACACGTGGACCATGGAAAGACGAAACTCCTCGACGCCATACGGTCCGCCAACGTCGCCGAAGGAGAATACGGAGGCATCACCCAGCACATCGGCGCGTACCAGGTCGAGCTCCCCCAGGGGAAGATCACCTTCCTCGACACCCCCGGCCATGAGGCCTTCACCCTCATGCGTGCTCGAGGTGCGCAGGTCACCGATATCGTGGTCCTGGTCGTAGCGGCAAACGATGGGGTGATGCCTCAGACCGTCGAGGCACTCAACCACGCAAAGGAGGCCAACGTCCCCATCATCGTGGCGATCAACAAGGTGGACTTGCCCGATGCCAATCCTGACAGGGTGAAGCAGCAGCTCTCGGAGTACGGACTCATCCCCGAGGAATGGGGTGGGAACACCATCTATTGCGAAGTCTCGGCCCTCAAGAAACAGGGGATCCAGGAACTCCTCGAGGCCATCCTCCTGCAGGCGGAGGTCCTCGAACTCAAGGCGAACTACTCCTGTCGAGCGGAGGGGAAGATCCTCGAGTCGAAGATCGAACATGGCCGCGGCATCGTCGCCACCGTGCTCGTCCAGAGGGGAACCCTCAGGATAGGCGACCCATTCGTGGCCGGGGTGTACAGCGGGAAGGTGCGGGCCATGTTCGACGAATGGGGCAACCGAGAGGAAGAGGCCACTCCATCCACCCCGGTGGAGGTCCTCGGATTCGACGGCCTTCCGGAAGCAGGAGATCCGTTCCAGGTCACCGAAAGCGAGAAACATGCGCGTGAAGTGGCCTCCAAGCGACAGGAACTCAAGAAGCTCGAAGAAGCCCGTAACGTCCAGAAGGTCACCCTCGACAACCTCTATCAGAAGATCCAGGAGGGGGAGGTCCAGGATCTGAAGATCATCATCAAGGCGGACGTGCACGGATCGGCCGAAGCGATCAGGACCGCACTCGAGCGCCTCTCCACCGAAGAGATCCGTGTGCGCATCATCCACGCCGCAGCCGGTGCGGTCAACGAGAGCGACGTACGTCTCGCCTCGGCCTCCAATGCAATCATCGTAGCCTTCAACGTCCGTCCCACCTCCCAGGCGAGCACCCTCGCAGAGAAGGAGAAGGTGGAGATCCGACGCTACACCATCATCTACGAGGTGATAGACGACATCAAGGCGGCCATGGAAGGCATGTTGCAGCCCGAAATCAAAGAAGAAGTCGTGGGACTCGTGGAGGTCCGAGAGACCTTCAAGGTACCCAGGATCGGCACCGTGGCGGGGTGTTATGTCCTCGAGGGGAAGGTGAAGAGAAACGCAGAGGTGAACGTGATCCGCGACGGGGTGGTGATCCACAGCACCAGGATAAATTCCCTCAAGCGCTTCAAAGAGGATGTGAGAGAGGTGGACGCAGGATACGAGTGTGGAATAGGCCTCGAGGGCTTCCAGGATATCAAAGTCGGAGATCAGTTCGAAGTGATTGAGCGTAGAGAAATAGCCAAGAAACTATGAGGAGAGGGCGAGGTGAAAGAGGAACGACTGACACGACTTGCACATCTCATACAGGAAGAACTCGCCCGCCTGCTCGTCTCGGGAGAGCTCAAGGATCCGCGCATCCACTGCTCTCTATCGATAAATCACGTCAAGCTCTCGAAGGATTTCTCGTTCGCGAAGGTCTACGTCTCCAGCTACGATCCCAACCTTCCGGTCGAAGAGGGCGTGGAAGCGCTCAATCATGCGGCGGGTTTCATCCGCACCGTCTTTGCAAAGAAACTCACCACCAGGACAGTGCCCAGGTTCCGCTTCCTTCCGGATTCCTCGATCAAGGAAGGATTCGAGATTTCCAAAAAGATCGAAGCCCTCTTCCCCTCGGACGCCTCATCTCCCCCGCAGGGGGGCGATGAGAGCTGATGAACGGAATACTCCTCTGTCATAAACCTCCCGGTATACGGTCCTTCGAAGTGGTGGAACGAGTGCGCAGGCGTCTCGGGGGCGTTCGTACCGGTCATACCGGCACCCTCGACCGTTTCGCCCAAGGGCTTCTCATCCTGCTCACGGGTCGATGCACCCGACTCACACCGATATTCCATTCACTATCCAAGGAATACGAAGCCGTCATCGAATTCGGCAAGGAGACCGACACCCTCGACCCCGAAGGCAGGATCATTCAGGTGGGCCCTGTTCCCGAAGAAAAGGCGCTCAGGGAGACGCTCGGAAGATTCCTCGGGACATACGAACAGATTCCTCCCGCCTATTCGGCCCTGCGGGTGGGAGGGCGTCGGGCACACGACCTGGCGAGAAGGGGGGAGGAGCCGGATCTGGCCCCCAGACGTGTGGAAATATACGCACTTTCCCTCCTCGAATGGAGGCCTCCCTATGCGACCGTACGGGTCTCCTGCTCCGGAGGAACCTACATACGGGCTCTCGCCCGCGACATCGGATCCAGCCTCGGGACCTGTGCCTATGTGACCGAACTGAAACGCACTGCGATCGGTCCGATTCCATCCGACGGCGCGGTTCATCCCGACAAGGTTACCGGCGAGGATGTGCTCACCCCGGAAGCGTTCCTGAACGCATATCCCGAAACAGCCCCCCCTTTGACAGTCAAACCTTCTCATGAGAGGGGAATAGCCCATGGAATCCCTCTTTCGGACCATATGTGGGACACCCCTCCAGAGGCACAAGGGTACTACACCGTGGTGACTCGAGATGGCAGGGTTCTGGCCTTCATCGAAAAGGCGGAAGAGAGGTATCGCTACATATGTGTGCTTCCGTAGACAGGCTCACGTGGGCTGAGTTTCTCTCCCTTCCTCGGAATCCGGAAGACTCCGCAGTGACCATAGGAGTGTTTGACGGTGTACACCTAGGGCATCAGGAACTCCTCGAAACGCTCCTCTCATCCTCGCTCCACCCCCTCGTGATCACCTTCGACAAGAATCCGGAGGAACTCTTTTCACCCGACAAGCGCTACGAACGTCTCACTTCCCTTCGACAGAAAGTCTCGAGGATACGTGAGATGGGAATACCCGATGTACTCGTTATTGACTTTTCCCGTGATTTTAGTACAATCGAAGGACGGGAGTTTCTCGAGCGTGTGATCGATGTCACACGTATGAAAAGACTTCTCGTCGGAAAGGATTTCAGGTGCGGGAGGGGAGGAGCCGTTGGGATAGCAGAAGCGGAGGAGCTATGCGCGAGGAGGGGAGTAGAGCTCGTGGTGATGGAGGACGTGACACAGAATGGTACACGCGTGAGCAGTACCGAGATCAGAAAGAGGATTCTCGAAGGGGAACTCGACGCTGCGGAACAGATGCTGGGACGACCCCATACGCTCGATCTCCGGGGGCTCGTGGGGGAGGGGAGAGGAACCCTTTGTATTCCCAGATGGAAGATTCCTCAGATCCTTCCGCCCCCAGGGGAGTATGCCGGAAGGGGTACGGGAGGAGAGCCCCTTCGTATCTCGATACATCCTTCCGAGATCTGGATCAGCCCCCTCGACGAGAGGGATTCCTCCTCTCTGGAGGTGATGATACTACATAAACAAGGAGAATAGACGATGGCACTTACCAAAGAAAGAAAGCAGGAAATAATACGGGAGTTCGGTGGTTCTGAGAAGAACACCGGAACCGTGGAGGCCCAGGTTGCCCTCCTCACCGAGCGGATCAACCTGCTTACCGAGCACCTCAAGGTGCACAAGAAGGATTTCAGTACGCGCCGAGGGCTCCTCAAGCTTGTGGGGCAGAGGACCGCGCTGTTGCGTTACCTTCAGAAAGAGGATCTCAATCGCTATCGAGAACTCATCAAGAGACTAGGTCTGAGGAAATAGGAGAACCATGGAACATTCAGTGACAATAGACGTAGGAGGACGGGAACTCGTTCTCACGACAGGAAAGATGGCCCGTCAAGCAAATGGAGCGGTCTTCGCCCAGTACGGAGGCACGTGCGTCCTCGCAACTGCCTGTTGCGGGAGCGATGTGAAGGAAGACCTCGATTTCATCCCCCTCTCTGTGGATTACAACGAAAAATACTACGCTGCAGGCAAGATCCCCGGAGGATTTTTCAAGCGGGAAGGGCGTCCACGGGAGAAGGAGATCCTCGTTTCGCGTCTCATCGACAGGCCGATGAGACCCCTCTTCTCGAAGGCGTTCAAGAGGGAGATCCAGATCATCCCCACCACGGTATCCGCTGATCAGATCAACACGCCCGATGTGGTGGCGATCGTGGCGGCCTCTGCTGCCGTCACCGTCTCCGACATCCCCTTCGATGGGCCGGTGGGGGCGGTGAGAGTGGGGCTCGTAGACGGCACGTTCGTCATCAACCCCACCCTGGAGCAGCTGGAGGCCTCGGCTCTCGATATCGTAGTGGCGGGAACCCTGGAAGGCATCACCATGGTGGAAGGCGGGGCGAAAGAGGTCTCCGAGGACACCTTGGTGGAGGCGATCGAAATCGCCCGTGGCGCTATCGTTTCGCTCTGCAAGGCGCAGCTGGAGCTTCGCGAACGCGCAGGCAAGGAAAAGCTTCCCCTCCTGGAAGAGGAGAGCTTCCCGCTCAAGGATGAAGTGATAGCATACGCCCGTCCCCGACTCGAAGAGGCATGCTTCGTCAAGGGAAAACTCGAACGGGCAAAGGCCATAAAGAAGACGCGGGAAGAGGTCAGAACCTACTTCGGAGAACGGATTCCCGATGAGCAGGAACGTGCCTTTAATGCGGTGATCGAAGAGCTCGAACGGGAGATCGTACGTTCCTCGATTCTGGAACGGGGGATCCGGACGGACGGAAGGGGACCGGAGGACATACGCCCCATCACCTGTGAGATCGGTGTCCTTCCTCGAACGCATGGATCCGCTCTCTTCACGAGAGGCGAGACCCAGGCCCTCGCGATCACCACACTGGGGACCGTGTTCGACGAGCAGATAATGGACGATCTCGAAGGCGACAAACGGGAAAACTTCATGCTCCACTACAACTTCCCCCCCTTCTCGGTAGGTGAGGTGGGGAGGCTCTACACGGGCCGACGTGAGATAGGCCACGGTCATCTCGCACATCGGGCGTTGGAAGCTGTGCTCCCCTCGAAAGACGACTTCCCCTATACTCTCCGCGTGGTCTCGGAGATCCTCGAATCGAACGGCTCTTCCTCGATGGCGACGGTCTGTGGAAGCACCCTCTCCCTGCTCAATGCAGGGGTCCCCATCAAGAAACCCGTGGCCGGGATCGCGATGGGACTGGTGACGGACGGAGAGCGCACGGTGATCCTTTCCGACATCCTGGGCGAAGAGGATCATTTCGGTGACATGGACTTCAAGGTGGCCGGTACGGAAGACGGTATCACGGCCTTCCAGATGGACATAAAGATCAAGAACATAGATCCGGCCACGATGCGGAAGGCCCTCGAGCAAGCCCGTAGGGGAAGGCTCCACATACTCGGGATCATGAATCAGGCCATCTCCGAACCGCGCCCGGAACTCTCCCAGTATGCTCCCCGAATCATCAAGTTCGCCGTCGATCCCGAGAAGATAGGCCTCATCATCGGCTCCGCCGGTAAGACGATCAGGCAGATCTCGGAGAGTTTCGATGTGACCATCAACATCGACGATGATGGGAGCATCGTCATCTACAGCAAACAGAAGGAGAACGCCGAGCAGGCGAAGGCCTACATCGACAAGATGCTTGAGGAACCAGAGGTGGGAAAGGTCTACACGGGGAAAGTGAAACGGATCGTGGATTTCGGAGCATTCATAGAATTCCTGCCGGGCAGGGAAGGCCTCTGTCATATCTCCCAGATGTCGGTCGATCGGATCGGATCGCCCCACGATGTGGTGAAGCTGAATCAGGAGGTCCCCGTGAGGATCCTCGAGATAGATCGATTGGGGAGGGTGAATCTCACCATGCTCATAGACGAGAGCAAGGCGAAGGAGAAGGCGCAGAGCTACTCCCGGAGACCGCCCCGGACTCGTCGCAGGTAGGAGTGATCGCCCTCCGGGGCGATCCTTTTGTTCTGTATGACACGGAGAAGTTATCTTACCCTGTACCGATATGTTGGAGAGGAGATTGCACTTTCATTTGTGATCTCCTTCCTTTTTTTCTTTGTCATCTTCCTCATCAACCAGTTCCTCCTCATGGCTGAACAGATCCTGTCGAAACGGGCTCCTCTCTTCGATGTGATCCTCCTCATCATCTATGCGCTTCCCTCGATCGTCGCCATATCCGTACCTTTTGCTTCGCTTGCCGCTGCACTCATGAGTATCACCCGGCTCAGCTCCGACAACGAATTCCTCGCCTTCCAGGCGGGTGGGATCTCCCTCGTCCATGCCTTTCTTCCTATGGTCGTATTCAGCCTTCTGCTCTCCTCGGTGTCCTTCGTCGCCAACGACTATTTCCTTCCACTCGGCACCCTCAACTTCGCGAAACTCTATCGCCAGATCCTCTACACCACTCCTGAGATCGAACTCGAATCGTATGCCATCAAGGAGTACCAGAATACCATCCTCATCCCGGGGAAGGTGAACCAATCCCACATCGACGATCTGCTGATCATAGAGGAGACGGAAGAGGGAACGAGAATCCTTCAGGCTCGCGAAGGAGACATAGTTCCGGGAAGGAATGAGAAAACAGCCCTTGCTCTGGAACTCCACGACGTGTTTCTCTCGCTCGTGAAGAGGGAAGGGGATTACGAGTACAGTTCCGCGGAAACACTTACGTATACGATCCTCGTAAAGGACATCAACATAGCCCTCAGGAATCCGGGGCCGAGAGAGATGTCCTCAGTGGATGTCTATCGCGTAATGAAGGAACGAGAGCAGGTGCTCGAGCAGAAACGCAGGTCTCACGAGAAGGAGCGTGATGATTTGCGTCGTAGTGTGAGCCGTCTCTATCTGACCACCCTCTCCCTGTCGAACGAATCGATCCGGAGCCGCTTCCTGGGGAGCCTTCGCTCGTCGCTTCAACGTCTCAGACAGAAAGAACGGATCACGATCGAGGACAGGACCCTCCAGATCTATACGCTCGAATTCCACAAGAAGTTCTCCATCCCGTTCTCCTGTATACCTTTCGTGCTGCTCGCCATCGCGATCGGACTCTTCAACCTCAAGGGTGGGAGAGCAGCCGGCTTCGGTATAGGGATCTTCCTCTCCATCCTGTACTGGGGGATGCTCGTGGCGGGACAGATGCTGGGACTCAGGACGTCCTTCTCTCCTTCGCTGGCGATGTGGCTTCCCAATATCCTCATAACTCTCGTGGCGCTCACGCTCTTTCTTGTCAGGAAGGTTCGACGATGAGGGTCATCACACGCTTCGCTCTCTCCTGGTTTCTCCCTCTCTTTCTCGCGGCACTCCTCAGCTTCGTGACCATCCTCGAACTCATAGACCTCTTCACCAATCTGGTGGCCTACATAGATGCCGATCTCACCACGTTCCAGATCCTCCACCTGCAGCTCCTCTACCTTCCCAAGTGCGTCACCTACAGTCTGCCCATCGCCACCCTCTTCGCCGTCGCCTTTTCCCTGGGATCGCTGCATGCGAGTAACGAGCTCATCGCCCTCTTTGGAGCAGGGATCTCGCTCTATCGCTTCGTCCTTCCCTTCGTGGTGTGCGGTCTCCTCTTCAGCGGCGCCTACTTCTTCATCGAGGAGCTCCTTGCCATTCCCTCCCTCACACAGAAACAGGAACTCATGGCCATCCTCATGGGCCGGACCTCTCCCACTCAAGTGGTGAACGTCACCCTGGTGGGTGAGGAGAATCGGCTTGTGGTGCACACCCGCCGGTACGACGATCGATCGCATACCATCACCCGCGTGCTCGTATACGAGAAGGACGAAGAAGGAGAGTTCGCCTCCCGGATAGAGGCAGAACGCGGCACATGGGATCCCGACCAACGGGAATGGGTGCTGCAGCGGGTCCGACGGTATATCCGAGACGAAGAAGGAAACCTGAAAGAAGAATCATTCGAGAAGCTTCGAACGGATCTGGGCGAGATTCAGCCGGAGGACTTCCTCCAGACCCGTCATTCCATAGACAAGATGACCTTGGCAGAAGCGGGGAGATGGATACAGACCCTCAAACGGGCAGGACTCCCCTACAGGGAGGCCCTCACCGATTACTACAAACGCATTTCCTTCGCCTTCACCTCCTTCATCGTGGCCCTTCTCGCCACATCGGTCGCGGGACGCTTCAAAGCCAATGCCCTGCTCCTGAGCCTTCTGCTCAGCCTCTCCATCGGGGTATCGTATTACGTGTTCCAAATGGTGACAACGCTCTTTGCAAAACTCGGGTATCTTCCTCCGGTCGTGGGGGCGTGGCTTCCAGTCCTCGTCTTCTTCTCCGGGAGCATCCTTTTCTTCAAATACATTGCGAGAACATAAACATGGGAGTGAACACGATGCATGGGATTTTCTCCATCACGCACAGGGACCCTTCGTGTCTTGCCCGGACGGGACGTCTCCTTCTGCCTCATGGGGAAGTCGAGACCCCGGTGTTCATGCCGGTGGGGACCAACGGGTCGGTGAAGGCCGTGGACTTCTCCGTACTCGATGAAATGGGGATAAGGCTGATACTTTCCAACACCTATCACCTGTTCCTTCGGCCTGGTGTGGACATCATCAGGGAAGCGGGCGGACTTCATTCGTTCATCGGGTGGCAGGGGAACATACTCACGGATTCCGGTGGGTACCAGGTCTTCTCCCTCGCCCCGTTCAGGAAGATCCGGGAGGAAGGGATCTACTTCCGTTCACACATCGACGGTTCCTACCATACACTCACTCCGGAAGGGGTCGTGGATATCCAAACAGCCTTTGGAAGCGATGTGATGATGCCTCTCGATGTGTGTACCCCGCCGGGTATATCGAAGAAGGAGGCGGAGGAGGCCCTGGAGATCACGACTGCGTGGGCGAGGCGGAGCAAGGAACGATGGGAGTCCCTCCGAGAGGAAACCGGGGGGCTCCTCTTCGGGATAGTGCAGGGCAATTTCTTCCATGACCTGAGACGGAGAAGCGTGGAAGAGATCTGCGCCCTCGATCTTCCCGGCACTGCGATAGGAGGGCTTTCCGTGGGAGAATCCTTCCCGGTATTTCAGGAATTCCTCGCGTTCACGGCCGCCCTGCTCCCGCCCGAGGTGCCCCACTACCTCATGGGCATAGGAACCCCGGAGTACATCCTGGAGGCGGTGGAGCAGGGGATAGACATGTTCGATTGCGTATTCCCCACCAGGACCGCACGCAACGCCAGTGTGTTCACCAGGAGCGGGAGGATCTCCCTTCGAAGGGAACGATTCACCAGGGACTTCAGCCCCTTGGATCCTGAGTGTAGCTGTTACACCTGCCGACGGTATACCAGGGCATACCTGAGACACCTCTTCAAGACCCAGGAGATCATGGGACCGGTATTGGCTACTATCCACAACCTACATTTCCTGTTCACAATGGTGGAGGAAATTCGAGAGAGCATCAGAGAGGGGAACTTCTCCCGATACAAGAGAGCGTTCCTCGCCCGCTACCAGGAGGGAACGAGAGCAGATGAGAACGAATGAATCCACATCCGGAACAGTACGAGCGAGTATCGTGCTCATGATCTGCACCACCCTTTCCCGCCTTCTGGGATTCGTAAGGGTGGGGGTGGTGGCGGCGGTCTTCGGGGCATCAGGGAAGGCCGACGTCCTCAACGCAGTATTCAACATACCGAACAATCTCCGCAAACTGATGGCCGAAGGCGCCCTTTCCTCTGCATTCATTCCGGTACTCACACAGACCCACCAGCAGGATCCGAGCGGCAGGATATCCAGGAGACTCATGAGTACCATCCTGGGATTCCAGATCATCGTCCTCGTTCCTCTCATCGCAGCAGGTATCGCAGGAGCGAAGGCGATCGTACCTGTGTTGCTCGATTTCCCCGACCCCGGGAAGATGGCTCTCTCCATCAGTCTCTTCCGATGGTTCCTGCCGTACACATTCCTGGTGAGCATAAGCGCAGTTCTCATGGGCACGCTCAATTCACATCAGCGATTCTTCATACCCGCCGTGACTCCGCTGCTCTTCTCCCTCTCGGTGATTGGATGTATTCTCCTGGCGGGAAACAGGCTCGATGTATATGCCATGGCCTTGGGGGTCCTCATCGGGGGGATGATGCAGATCCTCTTTCAGATCCCTTCGATTGTGAAGAGAGGATACTCACTCATCCCCAACCTTCACTTCCACGATCCTCCTTTCAGGGAAGTGCTCAGGCTCTGGGGTCCCATAGTGGCCAGTTCCTCACTCCTCGTGATCGATCAGCAGGTGGCGATCCTCTTCGCCTCCGGGCTCGAGGACGGCAGCACCTCCGCGCTCACCAACGCCATCGTCTTCTGGCAGCTCCCGTTCGGGATCTTCTCGGCGTCGATCAACACCGCCTTCTTCCCCCGTTTCGCACAGGACGCCCTCGACAGAAAAAAAACAGCGTTGAGGTCGTCGGTTGAACAGGGACTCCTGGCCCTCGGTTTCTTTCTCTTGCCGGCCTCGATCGCCATGGGGGTTCTCTCCCACGACATCATATCGGCCGCGCTCCAGCGGGGGGCCTTCCTCTCCTCACACACCGAAATGACGGCCCAGGTCCTACGTGCATATCTTCCCGGCATGTTCTTCGTGGGATCGTTCAATCTCCTCCAGCGCGTTTCCTATTCGCAAGGAGAAAGCGTGAGGCCGTTCATGCTCGTCTTGCTGGTGGTCGCTCTTGACATCCTCCTTTCCCTCGTTCTCAAGGAGACGTCTCTTCGGGTGGCGGGACTCGCGCTGGCGCACTCACTCTCCTTCCTGACCGGGAGCATCCTCTTGTTTCTCACCACGACAAGAGAGCTCGAAGGGTTTCCCTCTTCCCAGTTTACGAGGGAACTCGGGAAGATCGTGGCCGCCCTCATACCATTCGGAATCGTCCTTTTGGGTATACGTGGCTTCCTCGGCGATCGCTGGAGGGAAGGGAGTTCCTTTTCCTATTTTCTCCTCGTGGCACTCTTGATCATAGGATCTGCGATGCTTATCCTCCTCATGTACCGCCTCTTCAGAGTCGATCTCTCGAAGAGAATCCCTCTGAGGAGAAACCGATGAGACGGCATACGCGACCATCCCTGTATCTGATCTTCCTTCTCCTTCCCTTGAGTGCGGCGGGCCAGCAGCAGGGAGGATCCGAGACGACATCCATCGTGGAAGAACGGAAGCAAGTCCTCCTCTACGGTATAGAAACCGAGGTGATCGATGTGCTGGACAGGATCAAGACCGAACCCGATCCTTCCTACATCGAGCCACTCATAGCGCTCTACGGACAAACCACTTCAAAGGAACTCAAGACAGCGGTGCTCGCCTATTTTTCGGAGAATGGGCTTCCTGACCTCGTCCCGGAGGCGAAGGAGACCCTCGACGCCTACGAGGACGCGTTCGATACTTTCGGAGGTGCATTCCTCGGTGATGTCCTGGAGTACCTCAAAGAGGTGTCTCCCCGGGACTGCGAGGAGGTGCTCGCCACGTCATTCGATGCACTGTTCTCCCTCAACGACGAGGGTCTCAAAACCACCCTGGTGAGGATAGCGGGCGATCTCCAGCTTTCGCGACACCTCGAGCGAATCCGTTCCATCGCAGAAGACGATACAGCATCCGAACGTATCAGGATGGAGGCCCTCAAGGCGCTGGGAAAGATGAAGGACCCCGGGGCACTCGAAACCCTCCGAGAAGTCTTCGATACGGAAGAGAAAGGACTCAAACGAGCGGCCTGCGAGGCCATCGGTTTCCTGGCGGATCCCTCTACGCTCCCTCTCGTTCTCAAGGCGCTCCAGGATCAGACCGACCCCTACCTGAGGGCCACAGCAGTGAGAGCGCTCTCCCGCTTTCCTGATACCGAGGAGATCGAAGTCGCACTTCAGGACGCCCTTCGGGACAGTTTCTGGAGGACGAGGGTCGCGGCGTGTGAGGTCCTGGGAGAAAAGGGGAGTCGAGAGAGCATCCCCATCCTGAAATACAAGGCGGAAAAGGATCCCGAATTCCAGGTGCGGCAGGCCGCCGTGAAAGCCCTCTCCAGCATCGGGACCAGAGAAGCTGTCGGCTTTCTCGAGGATCTCCTCCTGAGCGAACGGACCTCATTCCAACTTCGTCCGGTGATCGCAAAAGAACTCATCGACCGACACTTCTCCTCTGTTGCTGAAACGATAGAAAAAGCCATGGCTCAGGAGTGGGAGAAGGAGAACTCTCAGTTGCTCCTCACCATCTGCAAAGAACTCTCTTTGAAGTCTGATCCGGGGCTTTCCTCTCTATACGAACGAATGCTCGGACACGCGAACTTCATCATCCAGATTTACGGGATAGAAGGCATCCGTCGGAACCGCCTCACCTCCTTCATCCCCCGACTCGAGGAAATCCTCGCCACTTCCAAGAACAATACCCTCAAGAAATATGCCCAGGCGGCACTCGATGGATTGAAGTGATCTCCGCCATACGGATGGAGAAGGGGAGGGGAGAGCCCCTCCCCCCTCATGTTCACGACATGTCGGCTTTTTCTATCTTCTCCACCACATAGTGATACGTTCGCTCGTTTATGGTGAATTCGAGTTCCTCCCCCTCCTTGTGCCCATAGAGCTCCGAGCCGAAAGGCGAGAGGTAGGAGATTATCCCCTTGTCCGGATTCGACTCCCAGGGCCCCAGGATCACGTAGGTCTCTCTCTTCTTGGTCTCCTTGTTGAGGAGTGTGACCTTGGTCCCGAATGAGATCTGACTCGCATCGACTTCGTCCGGCCGCACGATCTGGGCCCTTTCCAGTTCTTCTTTGAGCTTTCCGATCGTGCTGTTCAACATTTCCTGTCGCTCCTTGGCTGCCTTGTACTCGGCATTTTCGCGTAGATCCCCAAGGAGCAGGGCCTGGCTGATTTCCTTCGAGTTTTTGGGCACCTCCACCTCGTGGAGATATTTCAGCTCCTTCTGCTTGGCCGCATACGCCGCAGGGGTCACCATGATACCCCGTGGAACGACCACCTCGCGTTCCTCTCTGCCAGGCAACTTGATCCCGGGGAAGTGTTCCATGATGAGATGCCGCAACTCTATCTTCGTGGCGGGATCGAGCCCTTCCACATCCTCCACCAGACTGTAGATGCGTATCACCTCTTCTTCCGATGCATGGAGAAGGTACTGTTCCAGCCGCTGCTCCTGGAAGAGGAAGGCATACACCTGTTTGTTCAGCTTCCTGTTGTGAACCACGTTCTTCGAGTTTTCTATCTCCCGATACGTGATATCGAGCAGATGGAGGAAATTGATGAGGATGCGCTCGAAAGAGAGCTCGAACGTCTTCCTGAACCACTCTTCATCGAGATAGTTCCGTATCAGCCATATGAAGGCTTCCCTCTCCTCCTTGTATCGATCGAAGAGGTCGTCCACGAGCTCCTGGAGGACATCGGTCCTACCCGCATCCCGGAGCGACTCGATGATGTAACGGTTCAGATACTGTGGGAAGAGATCCTTGAAGATTCTCGGCCATCCGGGAAGATTGTGCTTCACGAATTCGAGGAAGAGTCGTCTGTAGTCCTGATCCTGTATCTTTGCGAAGACATCCTTCATCGTGCGAGGGTCGTCGAGTCTGGAGAAGAGATCGAGAAGATCCACCTGGATCCTCTCCCCAAGATAGGGGTACTGTTTGAGGAGGCGTGAGAGAAAGAGTCCGGAACAGATCGTGGTCTCCGTGATCTCCTCGCCTTTCAGGAAGGAAATGAAATACTCCAACATCTCGTTGAAGAATTCGCTGTCCGGCTCTCCCTGCTGAAGGTATTCCTCCATGGTCTTGAGACGGGCAAAAAAGCTCTTCTCGGCCTTGAAACGGAGATAGATCTTCTCTTCGAAGCTTACAGGATGGCTCCTCACCATGTACCTGTCGGATCGATTGGGAACGTTACCGAACATGGGGTCCGTCTTGAGGAGTTCCCTGGCCCGTTCACTCCACTCCATCCACTCCCGGGAGGAGAGGATGGATGGGACGAGTTCGCTTTTTATGTCCCGGATACTCGCATTGTTTTCGAGACTCTTGATCACCACCTCGAGACCCCATCTCACGTTCGAGAGGAACATCTTCTTGAGTTTTTCCTTCGAAGACACCGCCTTCAACACCCATATGTGGCGCTTGTCCAGAACCTGGAGAGAGTCGATGGCGAGCTGAAGCGACATCTTGTGGCCGCGTTTCTTCACAAAATCTATGACGACCTCATCGCCTTTGATGGAGCGTATCCTCCCCACTCCCCACGTCCTGTGGTAGACGAAGTTGCCTTCGTCGAATGCGATATGGCGTTCGAAATCCTCTATGGCTTCATGGACGTTCCGCCAGTTCTGCGTGAGGTTCGAGATCTTGAGATACTCCTCGAGATTGCTGTGTCCCGCATATTTTTTCCTGTACGCCTCCACCAGGGCCTTTCGAGCCCGGGTGTCCCGCGGGTCGTAGGAGAGGATCTGCTTGAGGATCGATATGGGGATGTCCTGGTCTTCGGCATCCTTGTGAGCCTCATAGAGGAGATAGAGAAGCTGAATGGCCTTCTCCTCTCCGAGCATCGTCACGATCTTCGACTTCGCGTGATCGAAAAAGCTGATGTCCTGGGGAGCCAGGGTGAGCAGCCGCTCCCAGATCTCCTTTACATTGGGAAAATCCCCCTTCCCGATATACCGATGGAGGGCCTTCTTGTAGAGATCGACGGCTTCCTCCGTGGCCCCCTGCTCCAGCTTTTTTTCCGCAAGTGTCTTCACGAGATCTGCTTCTTCATAATCAACTTTTATGAGCCGTTCCCATATGGCGACTTTATCGGCCTCCCGTCCCTCCGTCTCGTACCAATGGGCCAGGGTCTTGAGTGCAAACCGATTCTCTCCGTACTCGAGAACCCTCTGACAGAGGTATTCGACGATCTTCCACTTTCTTTGATCGATGAACAGCTGGATGAGCGACACGAGGTGCTCGTCGTCCACTGCGCGTTTCTCTATCTTGAGAATCCCCGAAATATAGAGGGCCACGATGCTGTGTTTCGTGTGCTCCAGATGCTCCTCGCATATCTGGAGCGCCTCGGTGGACCATCCTGCCTTTCGTATCCTCTCGATGAGGTCATCGAGTTCTTTGAACTGGGTCACCGAATAGCTGGTGAGCGCCGCTCGCGTCCACTTCTCTTCGTTGAGTTTTTCCTGGAGTTCCTTTCGTAGTGCGTCAGACATACATCCTCTCCTCAATGGATATAAAGTTCATAGATCTTCTCATCCAGAAGTCGTATCTTGTAGAGCGTATCCTGGATCTTGAGAGGTTCTTCATTGTTGATCCTGTAATGGTCCATGAGCCAGAAATACCTGTTGAGCAGGCGGGGGATGATCGTTCTTCTGTCCGCGTGTTCGTCCGTGAGTTCTCCTTCCAAGGCATAGATGGATTGCCGGAGTTTCCCATATTCGAGCGATTTGAGTTCCCGCTTCACCGTGAAGACTCCATAGAGTACACCATACACAGGAAGCCACTCCTGAAGGAGGGGAGGCTCGTACCCGAGCTCCTTCACC
The DNA here is from genome assembly GCF_000147075.1 of Spirochaeta thermophila DSM 6192. Lineage (NCBI taxonomy): Bacteria > Pseudomonadati > Spirochaetota > Spirochaetia > Winmispirales > Winmispiraceae > Winmispira > Winmispira thermophila. Next base: position 1,198,397 of record NC_014484.1, on the reverse strand, counting down.
CGAGAAATCAGTCTGTTGATCATCTCGGATTCCAGGAAGGCGAGCTCGATCTCGGCGGGGTTGTGAAAGAAGGCCTCGCGGAAGAATACCTTCGCGAGGTGCACCTCTCCCATCAGGGCATACGTGTCCGCGAGTTGCGAGAGAAAAAAGGATCGCCGAGGGAACTCTCTCACAACCCGCTCAAGGGTCTGCCGGGCTGGTTCATAATCGCCGAGAGACTTCTCGCAAACCCCCTTTTTGAACATGAGCTCACTCTCTCCTTCCTTCCCCTCCGAAGCAGACTCATACCACCTCAGAGCCGAGCCGAATACATACGTCTTACAACTGAAGACACACCGTTCCTCTGCACCTCCGATATGTTCGAGAAATGAGACGAAATGCTTCCATCGTTCCATGTAGAAATCGCCTTTCTCTTCAGCCGACCACTCATGATCCACCTCTTCTTCCATTTCTTTCCAGTACTGCACACACTTCAAGGAAGCGAGGATTCCCCTGTCGTCTCCATCAAGGAGAAAGGCCTGATGAAAGGAGTGAAAAGCCTCCTCCCACAATCCTCTCCTGAGAGCTTCATAGCCCTCTTCTACAAACCTGTGGAGCATGGATATATCGTTGTCCACACTTCTCCTGAAAAGTGATAGAAGTTTTTTCTATTATACCACTTACGGAATAATAGTCAATGAAGTGCCCTCACGCTCCCACCAAAGAAACCGTTCATTTTCATGAAAAAGTGTCGACAATATAATCGCATGAGATCCAGAGTCACCGCCGTCATCGTGCTCGTGATGTATATTCTCTCTTCCCCTCTCGGCGCCCAAGAAAACGGAGACGAAGCCCTGCTGCGACATGCGTTCGTCCTGGTGAAGGCCGGGGAGTACATCCAGGCGAAGGAGGTGTTCAGCCGGCTCCTCTCTTCAGCCGATTCTCCCGTCTACCTGGAGGCGCTCTTCTGGTACGGGAAGATCTGTCTCACCCTGGGGGAATATGACGAGGCACGGGAATCCCTCGAGGCCTTCCTGCTGAGAGGGGGGTCCCACCCCCTCTACGAGGAAGCCCTCTATCAGAAGGGAAGGCTCCTCTACCTCGAGGGTGACTACCAATCCTGTATCTCCCACTTCAACGCTTTCCTCGCCTCGTATCCTACATCCCAATTCGTTCCCAACGCCCTCTACTGGTCCGCGGAATCACTCTTCTCACTCGGCCACTTCACCGAAGCGAGACCGCTCTACGAGCATATCGTGGAGAACTACCGGTCTTCACCAAAGGCAGAGGCGGCACGTTACAGGATGGAACTCATCGAGTATGCGATGAGAGAGGAGGAACTGCTCCGACTCCTCAAATGGAGTCATGAAGAATATTTGAAACTCGCTGAAGAACTCAACCAGAAAGAACGATCCTACAAGGAAGCACTCTCCATCTACCAGCAAAAACTCAATCAGGTCCCTTCCCTCGAAGAGGTCGAGGCTCTCAAAGCCAGAATCAAGGAACTCGAGGCAGAGCTCTCACGCCTGAGACAACAGACGAACGAGTCCTCACGGTAATTCGAGGGAGTCTTCGGTCTTCCCATCGGACATTCCATGGGCTACAATGGAGGACACACTCAGACATCGTGGTGAGGAGAGGATGAAGGAATCAGATCTCCGTATGGCCCAGAAATTGTTCGCACGACGTCGTTACGGAGATGTCATACGCCTGCTCGAACCGTTGATCTTCGAGTACAGGGAAAGTTTCACGTTCTATGCCCTCCTCGGCCTCTCTTGCCTGCATGTCGGGGACTACGGGGGAGCGGAGACCTTTCTCCTCAGAGCCCATCACCTTCGGCCGGAACGCCCCGAGATCATCCACGGCCTTGCCCTCATCTACCTGAAACGGGGGGACTCCTCGTTGGCCATCCAACGATGGCTGGAAATACTCGAGGACCATCCGCACTATGCTCCTGCCAGACACGCCCTCGACATGGTACGTACGTGTAGAACCGACGATGATCTGGAAGACCTCATCACCTCTCCCCGATTCAGGAAGCTCTTCCCCAGGATGCGCTTCCAACGGCGTCGACTCGCTCCCGTGCTCTTCCTCACGTCCTTCGCAGGGATCCTCCTCATCGGAGGTCTCATCGTGTTCACCATACACGGGAGGGAGAGAGAGGACGCACTCTCGCCCGAAACCCGGCAAATCCTCCGCGAAATCGAGGCATACAATGGGGCTCTCTTCTCCCAAGAAGGGGAGTTCCGATACGTACTGACCAGCCGGGAGGCGCAGGAACTTCTCCACGAGATCCAGGAGGCCCTCGTGGCCTTCGACGACAATCGAGCCCGTATCTCTATAAACAAGATCCTTCTCTCGAACGTAGCTCCGGAAGTAAAAAAGAAAGTGGAAGGGCTCATCCCCCATCTCCACCCCCCCGAATTCGGCACATTGAAAACTCGCGTGGGATTCGCTGAAGTGATGAAAGATCCTCCTCTCTATGCGGGAGTGGGAATCCAATGGAAAGGAAGAATCTCCAACCTCGAGGTCGGACCCGATGCGATCACCTTCGACTTCCTGGTGGGTTACCACACGAGGCGGATTCTGGAGGGGATCGTCCCCGTAGAGGTTCCTTTTCCCGTGACGATCGATCCCGAACGGGCGTATGAGATCGTGGGAGAGATCACGATCGACGAACATTCGCCGATAGGCTTCCTGGTTCGATGCCACTCTCTCCGATGGTTGGAGGACTGACGTGCGAGCCGTGGTCCAGCGAGTCCATCGAGGTGTCATTGAGGTCGAGGGAAGGGTAGTGGCATCGATCGAAACAGGGATCGCAGTCTTCTTGGGAGTAGCCATCGGTGACACGGAGGAAGACGTGGCCTATCTTGCGACAAAAGTGGCCCACTTGAGGATATTCGAGGACCACGAGGGAAAGATGAACCGCTCGGTCATCGAAGAGGGGAGGAACATCCTCGTGATTCCACAGTTCACCCTGCTCGGAGACGTGCGGAAAGGGAGACGCCCCTCCTACAATGCGGCGGCTCCACCGGCCGAAGCCGAGCCCCTTTTCACGCGATTCTGTGAAACGATCGAGACATTCGGCCTCAGGACGGCCCGCGGCGTATTCGGCACTCATATGGAAGTCTCGCTGGTGGTGGACGGGCCTGTCACCATTCTCCTCGACTCGAAGAAGGCGTTCTGAATATGCTATTGACGGATTCCCCGTGAGGCTCTACTATGCGTGAGAGGGGAGACTATGGCAAAAAACAATTCCTCACCCAACGTACGAGAAGAAAAACTGAAGGCACTCGAGGCCGCGCAACTCCAGATCGAAAAGCAGTTCGGCAAGGGAGCACTCATGCGCCTGGGCTCCCGCAGCCATGTCGAAGGCCTCGATGTCATCCCTTCGGGATCCATTCTCCTCGACTATGCCTTGGGCGTGGGTGGATATCCCAAGGGGAGGATCATCGAGATCTACGGTCCCGAGTCCTCGGGAAAGACCACCATCGCCCTTCACGCGATCGCCGAAGCCCAGAAGCGGGGAGGAATCGCCGCCTTTGTCGATGCAGAACACGCGCTCGATCCCACGTATGCAAAGAACCTGGGTGTGAACATCGATGAACTGTGGGTCTCTCAACCCTCTTCCGGTGAGGAAGCCCTCGAAATCACGGAATCCCTCGTGCGTTCGGGAGCAATCGACATCATCGTGGTGGACTCTGTGGCCGCTCTCACCCCGCAAGCCGAGATCGATGGTGACATGGGAGACGCCCATGTGGGGCTCCAGGCCCGGCTCATGAGCCAGGCACTTCGTAAACTCACGGGAGCCGTCGCCAAATCGGGCACCTGTCTCATCTTCATCAATCAGATACGGATGAAAATCGGGGTGATGTTCGGTAATCCGGAGACCACCACCGGAGGGAACGCCCTGAAGTTCTATGCCACGATCCGACTCGATGTCAGGAGAACCGAGACCATCAGCGAGGGGGCGGACAACGCAGTGGGAACCAAGGTGCGTGTCCGGGTGGTGAAAAACAAGGTGGCCCCTCCGTTCAAGAAGGTGGAACTGGAAATGGAGTTCGGGAAAGGGGTCTCCAGTATCGCGAGCCTGCTGGACGCCGCAGTGGAACACGGGCTCATCCAGAAGAGCGGGAGCTGGTACTCGATCGGAGACGAACGGATAGGGCAGGGGAGGGAGACGATAAAGCAATATCTCGTGGAACACCCAGAGGAAGCCTCGCGCATCGAGGAGGAGCTCAGAAAGAAGCTTTTCCCACATCTCTACACGAACAAGACACCTCTTCCCGAAGAGGGGAAAGACGGTGTTCAGAAGAAGAACGGGAATGGGCAAAAAAAACCGAAGTCCCAGGAAGAGATACTCTTCTAGATGGCGACGACGTATATCGCTGTGGGTTCGAACAGGGGAGATTCCCTCGGTATAGTGGGACGCCTCCTTTCTGCCCTCAGGAAGAGGGACCCGGAGCTGAGGTGTGCTTCGCTCTACAGATCGGAACCCATGTACCTGAGGGACCAACCTGACTTCCTCAACACAGTGATTGAGTTCCATACCGACCTTCACCCCGAAGCCCTCCTGAGGTTTCTCCAGGAGCTCGAAACCAACGCGGGCAGGAACAGGGCCGAAGAACCACGTTACGGCCCGAGACCGCTCGATCTCGACATACTCCTCTACGACGATCTGCTGCTCACCACCCCTTCCCTCCAGATCCCCCATCCCAGGATGCAGGAACGACTCTTCGTGCTCGTGCCTCTCCTGGAACTCGCCCCTGACCTCGTGGACCCCCGGGACGGAGTCCCGTTCCGGGTGAAACAGGAGCAGGCCGCTCTCCACCATCCTCTTCACCTTGAAAAAATAGCGCCACTGGTATAGAAATGATCTTCCCATGGAGACGACGACGTTCAGACTACAGGACTTCGAAGGCCCTCTCGACCTCCTTCTTTTCTTGATAAAGCGGGCCGAGATAAACATATACGACATACCTATCGCGGAGATCACAGAGCAGTACCTCGAATTCCTCAGATACGCCGAACGGGTGGAACTCGACAATCTCACCGATTTCTATCTCATGGCCGCCACCCTGCTCTATATGAAATCACAGATGCTTCTCCCGCAAGAGCACGACGAGGTCGATGAGGACTGGGAAGATCCCAGAAAGGACCTCGTGGAACAGTTGATAGAATATCAGAAATACAAGAAACTCTCGGAACTCATGGAAAAAAGGTGGGAAGAGGCAGAAAACTCTCCCCTCTCGTGGTTCGAGCGTAGAAACGGGCAACCCCGTCTACCTTTCGATGAGGAACCGGTCTTGGAGGAAATGGATCCGTGGAACCTCTTCAAGGTCTTCTCCCACCTCATGAGCAAACTCTCGGCCGGAAGACTCATAGACCTCTCCGAGGATGTGACCACCTCGGAGAAACAGGCACTCCTCCTTGAACTCCTCTCCCAAAAGGACGAGTTCCCGTTCACCGACCTGATCACCCGTCCCCACTCGCTCCTCGATCTCATCTGTGCTTTCCTTTCAGTACTCGAGAGCAGTCGCCTGAAATTGATTCGCGTCTTCCAGAACCGTCTCTTCGGGGATATCATCATCAGGAAGAGAGAGGAGGGCACATGAAACTCTCACCCAGCGCCGCTCTGTGCGAGGCAGTCCTTCTGCTCGAGTCGGAACCGATCTCGATGGCCCAGATCGCGGAGACCACCGGACTCTCCTCGGAAGAGGTGGAACAGTCTCTTCAAGAGCTCAAACAGGTCTATGAGACAAACGGACATGGGATCGACCTCTACATCTCCTCCGATGAGGTGTTTCTCTCACCCCACAAGCGCTTCTGGAGCGCGCTTCGCCCTCGATACGGGAAGAAACACCGCTCGAGGTTGAGCCGTGCGGCCCTGGAAACCCTGGCAATCATCGCCTACAGACAACCTATCACCCGGGCGGAAATCGAGGCCATAAGGGGGGTATCCTCCGACGCCATGATCAGGATGCTCCTCTCCCGAGAATTGATAAAGGAAGTGGGCCGTAAAGACCTCCCGGGAAGACCTGCCATGTACGGTACCACCCCAGAATTCCTTCGCATGTTCGGACTCAAGAGCATCGCCGATCTCCCGAAACTCCAGGAAGAAGAGGCGGAACGATTTGAACTCAAATAGTGGACAGAGACATCCCGGCTCATCCTCGCAACTGCGGCTCCACGTCTTCCTCGCACGGTGCGGTGAAGGCTCTCGGCGGGCATGCGAGGAACTCATCAAGAAGGGACGGGTGAGAGTGAACGGCAGGGTGATAACCAATCCCGCCCATCGCGTGGACCCGCAGGAAGACCGCGTGACCCTGGACGGGAGGGATGTCCACCTCGTCGGAAAGTTCCTCTATCTTGCATTTCACAAACCCCCGGGATATCTCTGTACCCGTTCCGATCCGCAGGGGAGGCCGCTCGTCTATGACCTCATAGATCCCGTCCTGCCGTATAAGGTATTCTCCATCGGACGGCTCGACTTCCTCTCTTCCGGTCTCCTGCTTCTCACAAACGACGGTGAGTTTGCGGATATCGTGATGCATCCCAAACACCGGGTCGAGAAAGAATATCTCGTGGAAACCAAACGACCCATCCCCAGAGCACTCCTCGAATCCTACCTGAAGGGAATACGGATCGAAGGGGAACGATATGTGCTCAAAGCCTATAAATCGAAAAGCCCCCACAAGGTCCATCTCATTCTCGAAGAAGGAAAAAACAGGGAGATAAGGAAGGTCTTCTATTCCTCTCATATCCCCATTGTGAGGATACACCGCATCAGGATAGGGCCTGTCCGGTTGGGTCGGCTCAGGCCCGGGCACTTCCGGAATCTCACCAAGGAGGAAATCAGACTTCTACGGGAAGGGAGAGGACATGATGATCATAGCCATTGACGGACCAGCCGGGGTGGGCAAGAGCACGGTAGCGAGATGCATCGCAGAGCGGCTCCACCTCCCCCATGTCAACTCGGGAGATCTCTACCGGGCGGTCACGTACCTTGCCATCATGGCACAATACCTCTCTCCTCTTCGGGAAGAAGCCATCATTCTCCTGGCTCGAGACCTCACCTGCAGGATCGTCGAGGGCGTTCTCGACATCGACGGCATTCCCTCCCTTTCGGAGCTCCATACGGATCAGGTGGACAGGTGGGTGGCTCAGGTCTCTTCACTCCCCGAGGTGAGGAACCACGTCACGGAAAAGTTGAGAACCCTGGTACGAGAATCAGGCGGAGTCGTGGAAGGACGGGATATCGGCACAGTGGTCTTTCCCGATACACCCTACAAGTTCTTCCTTGACGCCACGCCGGAGGAGAGGGCACGAAGACGCTTCCTCCAGGGGACATCCTCGCTCCCCTATGAGGAGCTTGTGAAGGAGATCCGGAGAAGAGACGAGATCGACAGGAACAAACCACTGGGAGCCCTCAAGCAAGCGCCCGGTGCGGTCTATATTGACACCTCCGACTTGACCAGCGAGGCGGTTTGTGAGAAAGTTATACAGATCATTCGGCAGATATCGGAGAACAGGAGTAGGACTGACATGATGAACCATCAGAACTCAACGCTGGACCCCCAGATGAATACCTCCCCCGACCCATCCGTGCCAGAACAGGAGGAACTGCAGGAAATATATCTCAAGACCCTGGAAGAGGTGGAAGAGGGGTCTCTCGTAGAAGGCACAGTGATCGAGATCAACAAAGATTATGTATACCTCGACGTAGGCTATAAATCCGAAGGCCAGGTTCCCATAAGCGATTTCGATACCCTTCCGAAAGTAGGGGATACCGTCCCCGTGGTCATCCTCCGCAAGGAGACGGCCGACGGTCACATTCTCGTGTCCAAGAAAAAGGCGGATCAGCGGCTCTTCTGGAAGACATTGAAAGACGCCTTCCAGGAAAAGAAGCCTATCGAAGGGAAGATAGTACGGGAGATAAAAGGCGGCTTTGAAGTGGACCTGGGACACGGGTTCTCTGGTTTTCTTCCCAGGTCGCAGACCGACATCGAGCGTGTGGAGGACGTGAGCCCCTACATCGGGCTGGAAACCCGCTTTCTCATAGAACGTCTCTTCTCCAACAGAAAGGTGAACATCGTCCTTTCGAGAAGGAGGTGGCTCGAGGAGGAACGGGAAAGGAAGCGGACCGAGTTCTTCGAAACGAGAAAGGAAGGCGACATCGTAGAAGGAGTCGTGAAATCCTTCGCACCCTTTGGAGCCTTCATAGATCTGGGAGGATTCGACGGGCTCCTCCATCTTCAGGACATGAGCTGGGGACGGGCCGTACGACCCAAGGATTACGTGAAAAAGGGTGAAAAGGTCAGGGTGAAGATAATCAAGATGGACAGGGAGCAGCAGAAGGTGAATCTCTCCCTCAAGGCACTCAAAGAAGATCCATGGACCCACTTTGAAGAACGTTACCACAGGGGAGATGTGGTAGAGGGGGTGGTGACCAAACTCATGCCCTTCGGGGCCTTCGTGGAGATAGAAGAAGGCATCGAGGGTCTCGTCCATATCTCCGAGATGTCATGGGTGAAGACCATCGAGCATCCCAAAGAAGTTCTCAAACGGGGAGCGAAGATCCAGGCCAAGATCCTCGACTATGACATCCAAGAACGACGACTTTCGCTGGGTATTCGTCAGCTCCAGGAAAACCCGTGGGAGACCCTCCACGAACGCTATCCTGTGGGGATGAGGCTGACCCGTCCTATCACGCAGGTCTTCCCGCACGGGGCGGTGGTTGAACTCGAAGAGGGAATCGAGGCCTTTCTTCCTGCAGAGAACATCTCCTGGACCGAAAGGGTGGAGGATGTCACAACCCTCTTCCAGCCGGGACAGGAGATCGAATTCTGTATCACCCGTATCGACAAGAGGAGACGCAGGATCCAGATCGGAATAAAACAACTCTCCGAAGATCCATGGAAAGCCCTTGCCAAGGCCTTCCCCGAAGGAAGCGAGATCGAGACCAAGGTCCTCAGGAAGGAACCTCAGGGAATCGTCGTGGAGGTTCAGGGGGGAATAGAGGGCTTCATTCCCAATCGTCAGCTGTGCGATCCGGCTGTGGAGAGTCCCGAGACCGTCCGTGACCGACTCAAGGAGGGCGACACCATACGGGCGCTCGTACTCGAGCTCAAACCCTCGAAGAGGCGGCTCATCCTCTCCATCCGGGAGAAAGAGAAGAAAGAGCAGGAACGCGAATTGAGCAAGTACCTCCATGAAGGAGAAGGGGAGACCACCTTCAGCATAGCAGACCTCCTCTCTTCAGGCCAGGAGGACGAGTCGGAATGATATGATCTTTTCCTCGGAGATCATCGACAAGAGGAAATTGGAAAAGCTTCTCGAGATCAACCTGAGGATCAACTCGAGGTATCAGGACGTACATACCCTTCTGGAGGAGATCCTCTCCTCGGCAATGGAGCTCACGGAAGGGGAGGCCGCCTCGCTCCTCGTGTTGAATCGAGAGATGAATCGCCTCTATTTCGAAATCGCCCTCGGTCCCAAAGGACCGGAGGTGAAACGCTTCTCCCTCAAGCCCGGAGAAGGTATCGCCGGATGGGTGGCGAAACACAATCGTTCACTCATCGTCAACAGCGTGGAAGACGATCCCCGACATTTCCCTGAAATCGATCGTGAGACGGGTTACAGGACGCGCTCGATTCTCGCCGTACCCATGAGGGTCAAGGAAGAGTGCGTGGGGGTCATAGAGGTTCTCAACAAGAAGGGCGACAAAGGATTCACCCAGGAAGATCTCGAGTGGCTCGAAGTCTTCGCGAATCAGGCCGGAATCGCCTTTCAGAACGCGCGCTATCTCCAACGGGTCCACAATGAGATAGAGCACCTCCAGATCCAGATCACCACCGCACAAGGTTTCCACCCTCTCATCGCGGAGAGTCAACTCATCAAGGAAAAACTCCAGCTCGTGGACAAGATAGCCCAGACCGACTCTCCGGTACTCATCCAAGGGGAGAGCGGAGTCGGGAAAGAACTCTTCGCCGAACAGATCCATCTGAGGAGCAAACGCAAAGACGGACCGTTCGTGCGAGTCAATTGCGCGGCACTTCCGGAGAGTCTTCTGGAGAGCGAGCTCTTCGGACATGTGAGGGGGGCCTTCACCGACGCCGTCCAGGATCGCAAAGGCAGATTTGAACTCGCCCATGGAGGCACGATATTCCTCGATGAGATCGGGGAGCTTCCCCTCACACTCCAGGCGAAGTTTCTCAGGGTCCTCCAGTACAAGACCTTCGAGAGACTGGGGTCGAGCGAGCCCATCCAGGTCGACGTGAGAATCATAGCCGCTACCAATCGAAACCTGGAGAAGGCGGTGGCGGAAGGATCATTCAGACAGGACCTCTACTACAGACTCAATGTCATTCCTCTCTATATTCCCTCCCTCAGAGAACGGGTGGAAGATATACCTGTCCTGGCCGAATTCTTCCTGAAGAAATATACCAGAGAGATGAACAAACCCATAAAGGGTTTCACCCCTGAAGCCTTCGAAGTCCTCCTCGGATATACATGGCCAGGCAATGTGAGAGAGCTCGAAAATGTCGTGGAACGTGCGGTGGTGATATCCCAGGAAGAGTACATCACCCCCGAGGATCTCATGATCTCCCGACCGTCCGAGTACTCTGAGCTCTATCAGCAAAAAGGCCTGAAAGAAGCCGTAACCATCTTCAAACGGAACTTCATCCAGAACGCGCTTCGTATGAACAGGGGGAACCAGACCCTCACCGCAAAAAAACTGGGGATCCAAAGAACCTATCTTGCGAAACTCATCAAAGAGTATGATATCAAAATCTAATGCGATGCAAGGAGAGAGACGATGCCACCAGTAGTACAGGAAAGAGAGGTGAGTACCACACCGCGAGTGGAAAGGTTCTTCAGCCGGTTCCGATGGGTGATCCTGGGAACGCTGCTGCTCGTGATCGCCGTGCTCACCGGATTCTTCACCTATCAACAGAGAGAGGCGGCGCTCCTCGATAAGGGAACCTACGAAGTCGAACAATTGGAAGAGCGTTTCGCCCGCCTACAGACGAGTGACAGAGAACAGGTCGGAGATGAGGAGGTGCTATCCCTCGAAGAGGATCTCAAGAGGGTCGTCGATACCTATAGAAAGGCCTATCCCTCCCAACGCGCGATGTACCTCCTCGGACACCTCGCCTTCTGGCAAGAAGACTGGGATGACGCTTCGATCTGGTTCGATCGTCTTGCAAAGGAATTCCCCCGCAGTTATCTTGCTGCAGTCGCACTCCTCGACGCCGCGGCAGCACGAGAAAACCTCGGCGATACAAGCGGCGCCACGACGCGTTATGAGAAAGTGATCGAAGCCGGTTTCTCCGTCCTGAAACCGCGGGCCCTCTTCTCGCTCGGAAGGCTCAAGGAGTCCTCCGGAGACAGAGAGGGAGCCCGACAGATCTATACTCAGCTCTTGGAGGACTATCCCTCATCCCAGTGGAGTCATCTCGCACGTGACAGAATGATATTCCTCCAACTCCAGGAATAACACCCAAAACCACGGAAGGAGGAAGAGGATGAAACGGATCAAAACAGGATGTGCCGGCTTCCTTATCGCCACGGGGATTTTCCTCCTCTTCCTCCTCCTCAAAGAGACCACGGCGATCTTCGACCGATGGGAACTCAAGGTACTCGATACCCATTTCAAGCTCAAGACTTTGACCACCTCCCGGAAGATAAAAGAGGGAGTAGAGGTCCGCGCCCAGAATCCCAACATATCCCCCGACATACTCATCATAGGAATCGATTTCCGAACCTTGAGTGACATCGGCAGGTGGCCTTTCGACAGATCCGTCCATGCGAAACTAGTGAGCAGATTCGCTCGTATCAGGGATCAGCAACAGAGGGAACGGGCGCTGTTCCTCGACATCTTCTTTGTAGAGCCGCAGGAAGAGGCCTTCAACGACGCCCTCCTCGTAAAGAGCATCGAAGAGAACGGCCGCGTCTTCCTCGACACCGTGCTTGAACTCAATCCTCCGCCTCCTGCCTATGAGGAGGTCCTCCACAGACGGCAGGAGACACTTTTCGAGGAATACGGGCTGATCACACGGATCGAGGGAGACTGGGAATCCATCCCTGCCTTCTACGGGCTTCAACCACCTCTCATCCCGTATGGCAAAGCCGCAAAAGGATACGGTCATGCGAATTTCGTGGAAGACTATGACAAAGTGTTTCGTCGCCAGCCGCTCATAGCCAAGCAGAGCCGGCTGGTGAGACTCATCCCCCTCCCAGAACTCACCACGGATTTCTCGATCGACAGGTCCAGATTCGAACGTCTCGCGTGGGTGGATATGGAGGGGAGGGAACATCCCATCCCTTATCCTCTCACTGAGGAGATTCTGCGGAAATTGCAGGTGGAGATGGAGAAAAAGGCCCCGCCCAAGGAAATAGATCTGGATGGAGACGGCACCATCGACGGAGAATTCTTCGTGGTAAGATACTACAGGGACTATTTCCTGCCGGCGATCACCCTCTCACTCGCCCTCGAGTACATGCACAAACGGCCCTCGGATGTGGAAGTGGTACTCGGCGAATACATCAGGATACCTGATCCTCAGAAGTACAATCCGAAGACAGGGGAGTGGGAGCCCTATACCATCGTAGCGCGTCCTGCGGAGACGGACGAGAACGGCCGGATCGTGAAACCCGCGGAGGAGAAGACGATCCACGAACTTCGGATCCCCATAGATGAATGGGGCAATATGATCATAAATTACATGGGTCCCCCGTCCTCTTCAGATGGATACCAGACATTCCCGGTCCGCCCCTATGTGGGGTACGTCAAAGGTGCCTTACCGGAAGATCCTTCAAAAGGCCCGCGGGCGATAGCCCCGAACAAGATCATCATGGTGGGGCCCTTCGCAAAAGGGATGGCGGCCGATGAGAAGCCCACTCCGCTGGGATTGATGTATGGAGTGGAAATCCATGCAAACGCCCTGAACACCATACTCATGAGTCAGTTCATCATACCCATTCCCTGGTGGGCGGACATCGTCTTTCTCCTCGGAATCATATATTTCATCGCCTTCCTCAGCAGCCGGAAATCGATCCTCCTTTCAGCGATACTCACGGTGTTGTCTCTTCTCGTCATGTTCCTTGCGATCACCGTGGCATTCGATCTGTCCGGAGTACTCGTCCCGTTCTCCTCCACGGGTACCGCAGGGCTCTTCACCTTTTTTGCAATCGTCGTATATCGTGTGATGACCGAGGAGCGGGATAAGCGACGGATAAGAGAGATGTTTTCAAAATACGTGAGCCCCCGTGTCGTGGATCAACTCATAGACATGGAATCCCTCCCGGAACTGGGGGGAGTAGACAAGGAACTCACCGTCTTCTTCTCCGATATCAGGGGGTTCACCACGCTCTCTGAAACCATGACCCCTCAGGAGCTCGTAAATCACCTGAACGAATATCTCACGGTGATGACCGACATCATCCTGGACCTCGAAGGAACGCTCGACAAATACGTAGGAGACGAGATCATGTGTTTCTGGGGGGCCCCGATCCCGCAGGAAGATCATGCCCTCAGGGCCTGCATATGTGCGATCAGACAGATGAAAGCCTTGGAGGAACTCAACGCGAAATGGCCTCCCGAAAAACGACTCAACATCGGGATAGGAATCAACTCGGGGATCATGACGGTGGGCAACATGGGTTCCCCTGGACGGATGAACTATACACTCATGGGCGATAACGTGAATCTCGGAGCACGCCTCGAGGGTACGAACAAAACCTATATGACGAATATCATCATAAGCGAATACACCTACAGCCTCGTAAAGGACAAAGTAATCGTACGAGAACTCGACAATATCAGGGTGAAAGGGAAGAACAAACCGGTACTCATCTATGAACTCATCGACGTACGAGACGATAGCTAGGAAGACATCTCCCCCCGAACGAGGGAAAAAAAGGAGGAGAGCAGGGGAGTGGACACTCCTGTTGTTCCTGCTCGGCGTATACGCCGGATGTGGGCTTGAGACAGGCGTGATCCTTAATCCCATAGAGAGCGGACACCTTCTCTATCCAGGAGAAGACACCAAAACGGGTTTCAGGTATGACGGAGAGAACAGCGTATATGAAGCCTATTTCAAGGGTGTGGAACTCTACTACAAATTCTACGCGAGCGACATCTCCGATCGACAGACGTTCTTTGTCGACGACGCTTCATTCACATCCGACAAAGAGGACATAGAGGATATCCTGTACAACCCCGTCTCCTCGCTCACGAGCAAAGGGTACCGACGCGTCTATGCTGAAGGCTCCGAAGAGCTTCCTCTCATCCCCTTTGGATACCCCGATGGCACATACACCGTGACCATCACAGTAGACACCAGCAATAGTATCAGCAGGTTCGATGTAATAACCGGAAAAGAGACGAAGACCTCCACCATCATACGAACCGTCGAAAACGACGAACCATTCTCCTCTGCAGACAGGGACGACATCGACGTCCCCGATTCAGGAACGCATGTCTATCTCGTATTCGTCGCCGTGTGTTTCGGAGTGGACGACGAACTGAACAATCTCTACAGTGCCGCAAGGGTCCTCTATCCCATAAAAGTGGAAGTCCAATGATGAGCGAAATTCTTTTCTATCATACGAAAATGCTTCTCACACACCTTTCGGGAGCAGCGATCCTCACATGGGCCTACTACTTCCTTCACTTGAAAAAAGTCATGAGGTCTCACGAGGTTCGCATATGGTGGTGCTTCCTCGTCGCCTTCATCGGGAGCATTGGAGGAGGGACCCTCCATGTGGTCTTCACCGCGGTCTCCGGACGCATACATCCCATCATCTTCATCCTGGGAGGTGCGGGGGTGGCTCTGCTCATATACCATGCAAGTCGGCAGATACTCCACAAGGAAGACTTCTGATAATATATATTCTGTCTAGTTGAACGAATATCACCTGGAGGCTACATGAAGAACGAACCCCGGAAGACCAAGGAAGCCATCGTAAAGGAAATTCTTGCCCTCCCTCTCCCGGAAGGAGGCCCCCGTGCCTCTCGCGAGGAACTGTCTTCTTTATTGTACGACATCATAAAGTTTCTCAGAAGCCCCGAAGGTTGCCCCTGGGACCGCACGCAAACTCTCACCTCCGTGCTCCCGAATCTCCTGGAAGAAGTGTATGAACTTTGGACCGCCCTCTTTGCCGGACGCATGGAAGAAGTCGAAGAGGAGATCGGAGATGTCTATCTCAACGCCCTGATGTTCATGGTCATCGCAGAGGACATGGAATACTTCTCCCCCGACCAGGTCTTGTACAGGGTGATCCGGAAACTCTATTCTCGTCATTCGCACGTCTTCGGGGAAGCGAGAGCCGCCAATGCCGAAGAAGCACTCGAGAACTGGAACAACGAAAAACGTAAGGAACACAAGCCCCCCTCCTCGATTTCCCCGGATGAACCCCCTCCCTTCTCCACTTCGCACATCAGAGAACATCTCTCCGGCATCCCTCCTTTTGAAGCTGCGTATCTTTTACAGAAGATTCTCGCCGACTACACCTTCGATTGGCCTACATACACCGGGCCGCTGGAAAAGACAAAAGAGGAGATCGATGAAGTCGAAGCCGTTCTCGAAAAATCGCCTCATGACAGAGAGAGTCTGAAGAAAGAGATCGGAGACCTTCTCTTCTCTGTGCTCAATCTCTCACGAAAACTCGACATCCACCCATCCGAAGCCCTACTGTCGACCCTTGGGAGCATCCTCTCCAGACTGGAGTCGATGGAGAAAAAACTCAAGGAAAAGGGGATCTCATTTCAGAAAAGCTCGCCAGAGGAACTCGACTCCCTCTGGGAGGCCGCCAAAGCAGAGATTGAAGACTGAAATGTCCGGGGAGATCATACACGGAGAAACATCGCCCCGCATCTCGCAGGATGATGTCCTCACGAACAACGGCAAGCCCCTCATGGGGGGGCAGCGCGGACAGGAGGGCCTTCAGATTCGCTCCTCCCTCCACGGGAACGTACAGGAGAATACCGTCGTCGACAAGACACGATTCGGAAAGCACCTCCAGAGAGGGACCTTTCTCAGAATGTTGTATTGTTTTCAAGACATGCTCAAGCTCTTTATGATCTATCCCGCTCAATCTATAGATCTCTCCGGCATAGAGAGGAGTGAGAGATCCGGGAAAATCCTTCTTCACTATACCCCACACATCGATTCCAGGGGGAAAGCTGTCTGACAGTGTCCCAGGATCGGGTAGTGTCGAAAGCGCTGCACGAAGTCTCACCACTTCACACAGCGAAGAGACCGCAACCGGAAGGGGCCGCAGGAATTCCATCCTTGGATGCGGGCTGAACCCTCTGGAATACTCTATCCTCATCCCGGCCCTGATAAAGGATCGTTCGAACACTCCGAGCATCGCTCGATGAGGAATATAGGAAATTCCTTCCTTTTTCACGAAGAAAATCAATACCTCTTCCAAGTCGTCCGAATGATGTGGCTCCTGGGCGGACGGTATCTCGATGTCTTCCGTTGAAGCGGCCCGAGCACTCGAAAAAAGTTGGAGAGGTGCCTCATGGGTATGCTTCAGACGCACCTTTCGAGAGCACACCCCGCACGCATGATCACAGGGCACATCACAAGGAGCGGTCATCTCACCTTCCTGCGCTCGTTTCCACTCCCTCGTGAGAAAGTGACGACCGACTCCCAGATCCACGCCCCCCCAGGGGAGCTCATCACTTTCCGGACGTCCGCCGAGCACCTCATCTACAAGCTGTTTTTCCCTTTCGAGGAGGTTCATCCAGAGTTCTTCGTTCAGATACTCATCCCATGCCTCGAAGCGGGCCCCCCTCTCCCATGCCTCCAGGAAGAGCCCCCCTACCCTTTCATCGCCCCTGGAAAGAAGCCCTTCAAGTACTGACTGAAGCGGATTGTGGAAACCCACTTTCACCCACTTGTATCTCTTGAGACGGTCCCTCACCTGGAAGATCCTTCTCTTCGCTTCCTCATAGGAGAGCTGAGGAGCCCATTGGAAAGGTGTATGGGGTTTGGGGACAAAGGTGCCGATGTTCACATGAATGGAAATACGCGTTGCACGAGAGATCGTTTCTATGTATTCCACGATTCGCTCAGGTTCTCTCTCGTCTTCGATCGAATGCGGGAGTCCTATCATGAAGTAGAACTTCGCCAGACGCCATCCCTCTTCCTTCGCCCGCTGCAGTATGGAAATCACTTTCTCCAACTCAACCTCTTTGTTGAGTCCCTTCTGTCCCTCAGGATAAGGCGTCTCTACGGCAAACGTGAGTCCACTCTTTTTGCCCCTTCCTATCTCTTCGAGCAGCTCCAGAGCGAATGTACTGACCTTCAGAGAAGGTAGGGCGAAGCTGAGGTGTCTCCCTGCAAACTCCCGATTGAGTGACCGCACGAGGTCGAAGATGCCGGGATAATCCCCGCTGCTGAGGGAAGCGAGGGTGATCTCCCTGTAACCGAGATCTTCGTGGAGATGCCTCACCTCCTCATGGATCGCGGAAGGAGGCTTCACCCTCTGCGGCCTGTAGAAGATCCCTGCATGGCAAAACCTGCATCCCTGCGGGCAGCCCCTCATGATTTCCACCACTGCATGATCCTGCACGGCGGGTATATTCGGAACAGGTCGATACGAATAGATCCGGGGTTCTCCAAATCCCATCCAGATCGCACGCTTTGCCTTCTGCTTGCCTGGCATCCACACGTGGGGGTCCTCGCCGAGGACCTGCAGAATGGTATCTCTGTCTCCCCCCTTTCTCTTCTCGTCTCTGAGACGATAGAGGAGATCAGGATAGATGGCCTCGAATTCGCCGACGAACACCGCATCGACCAAGGAAGCAAACGGAAGGGGATTCGTGGCTCCAGGCCCTCCCATGAGTATCACCGGATCTCCGGCAAGACTCCGGCGTGCTCCTTCTACAGCCACACCACCCGTTCGAAGTATGGTAGCTATATTGGTGAAACCGAGTTCGTATCCAACGGATATCGCCACGATATCGAACTCTCGAAGAGGGGTACGTGTCTCGAGGCCGTACAAGAGTAATCCATGATCCGAAAGGGATCGCTCAAAGTCAGGGGCGGGTGCAAAGACCCTCTCACAGTGCACACCCGGGATGCGATTGAGGAGATCATACAGATAGTATATAGCGGTATTGGACATTCCGATCTCGTAGAGATCGGGGAAACAGATGGCAATGGTGAGATCGTCCGGAGAAAACTCCTCCGTGATTGCACCGTATTCACCACCGACGTATCTCCCAGGTTGCCGCACAGAGTGGAGCGCTTTTTTCAAACGATCGAAGGCATACCCCATGTCATGCAGTATATCTGTTCCTGTAGATATTGAGAACCATGCCCACAGAGATCAAGGCGGTCCAGAGGGAAGATCCCCCATACGAGACAAGGAACAGAGGGATACCCGTAATGGGCATGATGCCCAATGTCATCCCCACATTGACCATGAAATGGAACAGGAACATCCCCCCGATCCCTGCCGCGATCAACCTCCCAAAAACGTCAGGGGCAAGGACCGCCGTCCTGAAAATCCGTACTAGTATCACGAGGTAGAGGAAAAACAGACCGACCGCTCCCACAAATCCCCACTCCTCCGCAAGGATCGAAAATATGAAATCGGTACTCTGTTGGGGAAGGTATTGATAGTGACTCTGGGTTCCCTGAAGGAATCCCTTGCCCCAGATTCCTCCGGATCCTATGGCGGTCAAGGATTGTATGATATTCCATCCGGCTCCTCGTGCATCGACATAAGGATCGAGAAAAACGATGAGGCGCATGATCTGGTATTCCTTGAGGAATCCTCGGACGGGAAAGGAGAGGACAAGCGGGATCAGCAACAGCGCACAGAAAAAGCTGCCCCAATAGAAGGCCCGCGACTTTGTAATGAAATACCCTGCCAGAAGGAGAAGGAGTACAACTCCTGTTCCGAGGAGAATGAAGGGACTGAGGGACCCTGCGAAGATCTCGGCATAGAGAGGAGAGAGATGGAAGATCTCGACCATCCATGGGAAGACAGTCCAGAACAGGGAAAGCACTCCTACGAGTCCCCAGAATACGATATAACGGATGGGGGTACCCGCTACGAAACTCATCGTGAGGAAGATGGGGATGTACACCATCGCAGTTCCAAAATCGGGCTGCAGCAGTATCACCACGACGGGAATCATCACAATGAGAAACGCCTGTCCGAACACCTTCAACGATGTGACTTCGCCAGCCCTTTCCTCGAGGAAGTGGGCGAGCACAAGGATCGTTGCCACCTTCATGAACTCGGACGGCTGAATCCCCAGATCCCCTATTCCCAACCACGCTTGTGCCCCTTTCACCGATTTTCCTATGAAAAGGGTGAGCACCAAGAGGAACAGCAGACTCAGGAAGATGACGAAGGCGAGATTCTTGTAGATTTGATAGTCAAGCATGGAAAAGACGAGAAGCAGACCAATTCCTGAAACAGCCCATACGATTTGGCGTATATACTCATCGTTGTATCTCTCACCGGTCGAGGTAATCCCGCTCGAATAGATGAAGAGTATACCAATACAAACGAGGATCTGCACCGTAACAAGGAGAATCCAATCAGTATATGCCCACTGTCCCTTTATCAACCTTCTCATCGATCCTCCAACGCGGGAAGATACCATCGGGCAGGACCTTGCCTCAGTTCTCTGACGGTATCTTCATACGACAACCCTGAGAAGATACCATGAAACACGATGTTCGCCGCCTTCGGCGCCCACCATTCCCAGTCATTCGTGGCCTCCACCAGCACCGACACCACGACCACTTCCTCGGGATCCAAGGCATCGTAAGGAGCATAACCTACGAACCAGGAGGTGTATCGGTTCTCCAGGCCCACCTCTCCCGTTCCGGTCTTCCCCGCCACTTCCACAATCGGTGTCGTGATGACAGGGAGGGCGGTTCCATGGGTAACGACTCCCCGCATCGCTGCACGAACAGAGCTGAACACATCTTCCGTGATATTGGACGTTCGCAAGAGGGAGGGGGATATATCCTCTAGGACCTCTCCCGTCGTGGGATCCCGGACCTCCTTCAACACATGAGGCCTCATGATGAAGCCTCCGTTCACCACCGACGCCACTACGTCCGCGAGCTGAAGCGGGGTGACGCTGAGGAAGCCCTGACCTATCGACATGTTGACCGTATCTCCTCCCACCCAGGGATAGTTGTAGGTCTCCATCTTCCATCTGGGTGTGGGGACGATCCCCCTCACCTCTCCAGGAAGGTCGATCCCCGTGGGCTCCCCCAATCCGAACTCCTTCGCATAGGCCGCTATCCTGTCCACCCCCAGGTATTCCGCCCCGACCGTATAGAAGTATACATCACACGATTGAGCGAGCGCGTCTTCAAGGGCAAGGGGACCATGCCCTGCTTCCTTCCAGCACTTGAAAACCCTATCTCCATAGCGGTACTCACCCCTGCAGACGATCGTCCTATCCGGAGGAAAGACCTTTTCCATGAGCACAGCCGCAGTCATGACGATCTTGAAGGTGGAAGCCGGGGCATAACTCGACTGGATGGCCCTGTTGATGAAGGGAAACGACTTGTCGAGACTCAATCGAGTGAAGTAGGCCCTCCCCTCCTTGGGATCATAGAGAAGATTGGAGTCATAAGAGGGATACGAATAAAGACCGAGGATCTCCCCTGTGGAAGGCTTCAATACCACGATGGCACCGTTCCTTGGTCCAAGAGCCTTCTTTATCAACGTCTGTATCGCGGGGTCGAGGGTGAGCACGAGTGTCTTTCCGTTCTCAGGAAAGAACACCACCTGCTCATCGAGGATCTGTCCCGATGCATCGACTATTCTATGTTTCAATCCGGTCTTTCCTCGAAGGAGTTCGTCGTACACCTTCTCCACCCCTGACTTTCCTATGAGGGTCCCCTGGGTATAGCCCTTGTTGTAGAGGGCGGTGAGCTCCTCCTGAGTGATCTCCCCGATGTATCCGACCACATGGGCGAAGAGATCCCCATAGGGATAATACCGGGATGGTTCACGCTGCCATCCGATCCCCGGGAACTCTGACAAATGTTCAGCGATCCCTACGATCTGCTCGTATCCCACGCCCTGAGCGAGCACCACGGGATCCGAGGCCGAGGATTCAATCTTGTCCAAAAGGCTACGTGCTGAAACCCCAAGGTGCCCGCCCAGTCGATCCACAAGGGGCGGGAGTTGTTCTTTTCCCACTTCGGATCTGAAAAAGAGCAGGGTGAAACTGTCTCTGCTCGTGGCCAGGATGCTCCTATAGTCCCTCGCAAAGACGTCTCCCCGCCGGGCCGGGATGAGCACCGCCCGCTGAATCGTCTTCTGCGACTGGGCGGAGAACAGCTCATTCTCCACCACCTGTACGGAAAAGAGACGGCCTATATAGAGAAATACAATCACGACGCTGAGGGCGATGAGAATGGAAATCCTCTGATTCGAGGAGGTTTTGCCGTATTCCTTCACTTTCATGACTGCTCTTCACTGATGAGGCGAAGCCTTCGTAATCCTCCCCACAGGAGAGGCAGAGAGATCAAGGTGTATACGATATTGAGAAGGTGTTCGACAGAGAGGAACTTCATGGATGGTCTCATCTGGACAACGGTACCCAGTCCGAACACGAGGGCCGTGTGCAGCAGAATCGCCAGGAGATAGACCCACACTCGCATCCCACGGGCTATATTCGAGATATTCCTCATGAACAAGAAATAGAGAACCTCAGTGAGGCGGATGATCGCAAAGAATCCCAGAGGGGTGCTGCCAAGGGCATCCTCGAGGAGTCCTATACCCACTCCCAGGAGTTGAGCTGCTCTCCATGGATGGGTAAGGGAGAAAGCCCCCAGAAGAACCATCACAAGATCGGGGGTTCCACCGATGACTCCTGCGTATCGATGGAGGATCCCCATGAGAAAGACTCCAAGTACTGAAATGAAGGCCCATATGAGATAGTGCCTCATACTCATGACTCGTCCTCATCATCAGGAAGGAGCACAAAGACATCGGTGAGGACATGCGGATCCATCGAAGGCCGAAGATAAAGCAGAAGAGAGGACTCGTGGGGATATGATACGATTTTCTCCACTCTTCCGATCTCGATACCGGGGGGAAACACTGTGGAGCGATGGGAAGTGACAACCACCTCTCCTACACTCACCCTGTGTTTCTCCGTCTTGGGAATGTATTCCATCACCACCGTCCCCTCCCCTGCCCCATGGACGAGCCCCTGTAATCCAGTCTCCACGAGTTCAGCGGCGACATAGAAATTCCGTCGAAAGAGGGGTATGACCCGGGATGTAGAGCCGCCCACCTCATCGATCTTCCCTATGAGTAACAGTCTGGAACCCTCGAGGGTCACCACGGGAAGCCCCTTCTGTATCCCTGTGGAGCGGCCTCGATCGATTATGAAACCGCTGAAGAGAAGCGAGGGCTCGTCGGCCAGTACCCTTGCCGCCACGGAGCGATAGCCCAATCCCTCCTGAAGTCCAAGCACGGCTCTGCTCTTCATATATTCTTCTTTCAAAGCGAGATATTCGATATACAAACCTCGATATCGGTCGAGCTCCCTCCTCAACGCCTCGTTCTCCTTGAGCAACCGGTCTCTGGAGCGGATGTTCGAAAGCGTAGAGGTTACCGTCTCCCCTATTTTCCCTCCAAATCTATATAGATACGAAAAAAAACCAAAGGACAGCGTCTCGCCCATTCCCAGAGAAGACAACAACAACACCAGGAGCACTCCGTAGAGTCCGCCCGTGAAGAAGAGGCGATCCCGCCACCTATCGGTCTTCATAGATTCCCGAGCCTACTCTTCTGCATGGCCTTTTCATATTCAAAATAGAGACCAGCCCCTATCGCCACACATTCGAGAGGGTTCTCCGCCACGAACACCGGAACCCCGGTTTCCTTTGCGACCAGTTTGTCGAATCCTTTGAGGAGAGCCCCCCCACCGGTGAGGACGATCCCTCTCTCCACGATATCTGCGGCCAGCTCAGGAGGGGTCTCACCGAGGGTCTTCTTTATTTCCTCGATGATGGCCACCAGGGGCTCCTGAAGCGACTCTCTCACCTCAACACTGTCGATCTCAAGGCGTCGGGGGAGACCGGTGATCGCATCGGTCCCCTTGATTTCCATCTTTTCTATCTTCCCTTCCGGCATGGCGTTACCGATATTCTTCTTCAGGGACTCCGCAGTCTGTTCTCCGATTATGAGGTTGTGCACGTTTCTGATATGTTTGATGATGGCCTCATCGAACTCATCCCCACCTATACGTATGGCATTGGTGACCACCATGCCACCCAGAGAAATCACGGATATTTCGGAAGTCCCTCCCCCGATATCGCATACCATATGGCCTGCAGGTTCATAGATGGGTATATCGGCGCCTATCGCGGCTGCAAGAGACTCCTCGATGACTTTCACTTCACGCGCGCCTGCTTTATAGCCACTCTCCTCGACCGCCTTCCTCTCCACCTCGGTGATACAGGAAGGAACGCCTATGACCATCCGCGGTTTGATGAGCCATCGCTTCGAAAAGACCTTCTCTATGAAGTAACGGATCATCTTCTCGGTGGTCTCGAGATCCGCGATCACCCCATCCCGGAGCGGTCGTATCGCCACGATCTCTCCGGGAGTCTTCCAGAGCATTCTCTTGGCCTCTTCCCCCACCGCCAGAAGTCTCTTCGTTCCCCGTTCCACGGCCACCACGGAGGGTTCGTTGATGACGATCCCCTTCCCCCGCACATAGATCAGCGTGTTACAGGTTCCCAGATCGATTCCGATATCGGGAGAGAGATTCTGAAACAGCCTGGACATTCCCATAGAAAGACCCCCATGTTAATGAGCACTCAACCTCTCAAGAGAGAGGAGGTGGTTAGGATTTATTTGTAACGCTTTTCGCCAAAAAGATCGAGCCTTTATCTGGTCTCCCGCGTGTGAGGCTATCTCTCCGAGATAGAAATAGGCCTCCGCGCTTTCCTGTATCTGGACGAGCTTCTCGAGGTAATCTCTCGCATCCTCGTATCGCTGAGCACGATAGTGCAATTCCCCCAGGAGGAGGAGTGCTTCCACCTGATACTCTCGGTTCGATTGCTCAGCGAGAGGTAAAAGCAGGTCATGCGCACGATCATAGTCACCGAGCTCTATAAGCGATCGAGCGAGTGCGAGGTCGAGGAGTGGAGAATCCTTGCCCTGATCCTTCGCGCGAAGGAAGAACTCACTGCTTTTCGAATAATCCCCTTCTCGTGCAGCTGACAGTCCCAGATATTCCAGAAGGTCTGCAGCCTCGTACCCCTTGGAAAGAGCATAATCCAGGTAGTATGAGGAAAGGTCGGCATAGAACTCCCCTTTATGGAAATAGGCCTTGCCGAGCATATAGGCTATTTCAGGAGTGAGGGACCTCAGGATGAGGAGTTTCCGAAAGGCTACAATCGAGGCGTCAAAAAACTCCTGACGCTGCTCTTCCTCTATCTCACCCATTCCAAGCATGAAGTTCGCATATGC
The DNA here is from genome assembly GCF_000147075.1 of Spirochaeta thermophila DSM 6192. Classification (NCBI taxonomy): domain Bacteria; kingdom Pseudomonadati; phylum Spirochaetota; class Spirochaetia; order Winmispirales; family Winmispiraceae; genus Winmispira; species Winmispira thermophila. The sequence goes on along the minus strand of NC_014484.1, from coordinate 1,173,926 downwards.
ATTGAGGAGAAGTGCATGTTGATCTATCGGATTCTCCTCGAGGATTCCCTCGGTCTCGTCTTTCAGGGCGATATAATCGCCTGCCTCGAGGAGACTCCTCAACGATTGAGACATCGTTTCCTCATTTTTCCAGAAAAAGAAAGCCCCCCCTGCCAGGATGAGGCTGAGGAAAACCCCTATCCCTATAAAGAAGAACGATCTCCGCCCGCGTCGTCGTCCAGAGGATCCAGATACATACAGCGCACTCATGGGGTGCGCTCATTTAATTACAAAAGTAGAAAAAAGTCAATGAAAAAGCCGGCAGGCCCGTAAGCCGGGTTCTGTTCTAGGCCATCATTTATCTGGTCGCCTTGAGGCTGGAGCGGTCCACCCGCGGGTTGTACGGCCGAGCAAGCCCCCGCTGCTTGACCTTGCTCCGGGTAAGGTTTGCCCTGCGCCCACTGTTACCAGCGTGCCGGTGGGCTCTTACCCCACCATTTCACCCTTACCTGCCAGAGGGGCAGGCGGTATCCTTTCTGTGGCACTTTCTGTCGGAGATGGTATCGCATCTCCTCCCAGATGTTATCTGGTACCCTGCTCTATGGAGCCCGGACTTTCCTCCTCCATGAGATCAGGAGGCGATGGCCCGACCTGCCGGCACTATACAATGTGCTCAGTCTTCGTCATATTCGTCAATATCTTCGTCGATCTCCTCCTCTTCCTCCTCTTCTTCCAACTCGTCCACCTCATCCTCGATATCGATATCTTCCTCCTCGAGTGGATGATCCAGATCTTCCTCGTCCAGATCTTCTTCAATCTCTTCCTCGGGTGCTTCCTTGTGCTTGAGGAGGGTCGAAGGCGCGATGGTTTCTCCTTCTTCCTCCTCCTCTCCGAGAAAGTCGATGGAGTCCTCGTCGTCGATCAGATCATCTTCAAAGAGCTCATCCTCGTCCACAAGATCCGAAAGCTCACCGAAGGACTCCTCCTCCTCTTCCACTTGGGGCACCTCTTCCGGAACCTCCTGGAAAAAGAGAATCCTGGAACAATGGGGACAGAAGATGATCTCCTCTCCCCGACGTATCCTGTTGACGAACTCCCGGGGAAGCAGCATGAAACATCCTTGACACACGTCTTTGATCACCGGAACGATCCCGACCCCCTCTTTGCTCTGGATGATTCGAGAGAATTTGAACACCATATCGGGATCCAGAAGGGGACCGATCTTCTCTTCCTCTCTCTTGAGTTCCTCCAGGACTTTCATCTTCTCCTGGAGTGAGGACTGGATTGCTTCTTCTTCCTTCGAGATCTCCTTCTCCTGTTCCTCGATGAGCAATCTCTCCCGCTCGAGTTCCTGCTTTATCTCCTCCATCCTCGACTCCTCGCGCTGCAGATCCCTGCGGATCTGCTGTTCCTTCTCCGCCGCCATCCTTATCTCTTTGTCCTGCGCCTCGAACTCCCGCTGGGTCTGCAGGAACTCCATCCGGGCCTCCAACTCCGCCCGTTTCTGTTCGGCTTCGGCGAGCTGTTCCCGGAGCTCCTTGACTTTCGATTTCACCTGTTCGTACCGCTGGTTCTTCTGAAGGAAATCTTCCTTGAGTCGAACCAGCATCTCTTTCTTCGCGGTAAGGGTATGGGGAAGTTCCTTCATTTCCTTTTGCAACTTGAACTTTTTACTGAGAACTGTCTGTAGCTCCTGGAGTGTGCTCAGGATTTCCGTGATGTTCATGTCCACCTCTCCATACAAAGGTTATTCTTCGAGATAGTCTTTGAGACGGCGGCTCCTCTTTGGATGGCGGAGACGCCGGAGGGCTTTCGCTTCTATCTGTCTGATCCTCTCCCTGGTGACGTTGAAGTACAGACCCACCTCTTCCAGGGTGAGGGAGTAACCATCTTCCAGACCGAACCGCATCTTCAACACCTCCTGTTCCCGTGGAGGAAGAGTCGCGAGGACATCCTTGATCTGTTGCTGGAGGAGCGCATAGGCTGTCTGATGGGAAGGATTGATCGCCGTCTTGTCCTCGATGAAGTCCCCCACGCTCGAATCCTCCTCTTCCCCTATGGGACTCTCGAGGGAGATGGGCTCACGAGCCACGTTCTTCACCGACTTGACCCTGCTGAGAGGCCATCCCAGACGGTCGGCGATCTCCTCATCGGTGGGTTCTCGACCGAGTACTTGCATGAGCTGTCGCGCCTCCCTCTGCACCTTGTTGATCTGTTCGATCATGTGTACCGGTACCCTGATGGTTCTCGCCTGATCGGAAATCGAACGTGTGATCGCCTGACGGATCCACCATGTCGCATAGGTGGAGAATTTGTAGCCTTTTCTGTATTCGAACTTTTCCACAGCCTTGATGAGTCCGATGTTTCCCTCTTGGACCAGATCGAAGAAGTGAAGTCCCCTGTTCGTATATTTCTTTGCGATACTCACCACCAACCTGAGATTCGCCTGGATGAGTTTGTCCTTCGCGGTCTTCATCAGATGATGTCCCCGCGCGATCTCTTTGCTCATCTCCAGGATCTGGGGGATGGTGGCCTCAAACTCGATCTCAAAGGCCTTGAGCTTCTTTTCAGTGAGTTGGAATTGACGGATCGTCTCTTTTATGTCTTCAGCACTCATATTGAGCCGTTCTTCGATCCTCTTTCGTTCATCGGCAGAGGCGAGCCCCCTGCCAAGCAGACGCAGTTCCCGGACATCCTTCACCCCGAGACGGCGTTCGATGGATTCCTGCTCCCGTCGGTATTCCTCTATCTTGCGCGCGGTATCGAGAAACTTCTGCTGAAGTTGCTGTATCTCCTCTTGCTGGAGAGGGATCTCAGCGGCTTTCAGAAGAAGGTTATCCCTTGTCTTCAGGAACTCCTCGTGCTCGAGGATATTTACTCCCCGCTGCAGGAGCCGTCGCTTCTCCTCATGGTATTGTTTGAGGGAGACGGCGATCTTCTTGAGGAAATCCCTGTACGCCTGCTGAAGACGCTTTTTCTCAGCTAGATATTCGGTAAGTTCTTCCTTCGTGAGTCCCAGATCCTCGGGATTCTTCTTCGAAAAGATCTTCTGAGCGACCTGGTAGAAGAGGGAGAGGAGGACACCTGAGTGCTTGAGCACCTCTTTGATGATAGTCTCCCCTTCCTCCATCTGTTTGGACAGGGACACCTCTTCTTCGGCGGTGAGCAGGTTCTCCCGTCCTATTTCCCTGAGGTAGAGCCGTATGGGGTCATCCGTACTCCCTTCTCGTTCGGTGATCACCACCCTTCGCCGGTTCTTCGCCTTCGATTCTCCTCCTTCCGAATCATCCTCCTCCACCACCTGGATGTGCGCCTCTTCCAGAACAGCGAGCACCTCCTGAATCTTCTCTTCGGAATCAGAGATCTCCTCCGGGAGGAAATCGGAGAGATCGTCGTATGTGAGGATCCCCTTCCTCTTCCCATATTCTATGAGTTTCTGAACCGAAGGGTGCATGGTCGTGGATGGAGTATTATTCTGATGTTTTTCCATATCGCTCATACCCTCTCAATTTCTCGAGTTCCTTGTCGAGGTACATCTTTTCAAGAAGGAGCTCCTGGATATCCCCTCCCTCTCGCTCGTACAAGGCTATCTTTCGCTCTATCTCCCTTCTTCGTCTGTGGAGCCACTGCTCCCTCCATCTGAACACCGCCTCTCTCACCGCCTCGAGAGGCACCTCGAATTCCCCGGAGAACACGGCCTCCAAGGCGAGCTCCCGGGCCTTCTCGTCGGTCACGTGTTCGAGCACCGCATCCGGCCGATCCATGGTCCCCGCCCTCAGACATTCCTCAAGCGCAAAAAAAAGCTCCTTTGCAGAGGCATCCTCCAGGGCGTCCTCCTGGATGAGAGGTCTCACCACGGTATAGTACTCCGGATGGGCGCAGAGAGCCTGGAAGAGGAAGACCTCGGTGGTCCTCCTGCGATTCCTCCCCATAGTAGTGGACAAGGGAGCGGAGTTCCCCTCCGACGATTGAAAGCGGTCGAAATCCTCTTTTATGGCCCCCAACGAGACACCCATCGATTCTGCCATTTCCTCCAGAAGCCGTTCCCGCCTCATGGTGCTCTGAACGGAACGAATGTATGAAAACATGGACGTGACGAACTCACGCATATCGGTTTCGGAAGACGTCAGTATACCTTCTTTCACTCTTCTTTCCAAGAGGCACTGAAACACGTCTTTCTCTTCCATAAGGATCTGTCGTACTTCTTCCACTCCCTTTTTCTGGAGAAAGGATGCAGGATCCTCTCCCCGCGGTGGTACCACCATCCTACATGAGAAGTCCACTGCTTCACATATCATCCCGGCACGCTGGGCAGCTCGTTCCCCGGCAGTGTCACCATCAAAGAAAAAGATAATACTATCGGCGTAACGTTTCAACTGAATCGCCTGTTCTCGGGAAAAGGCCGTACCCAGGGGAGCAACCACGTTCATGATACCATGCTGGTGGAGAAGGAGGACATCGATATACCCTTCCACGAGGATCACCTTCTTCGTCTTTTTGAGTTCCGGAAGTGCCCGATGGAGCCCGTAGAGGAGTCTCTTCTTCTTGAAAAGAGAGGTTTCCGGGGAATTCAGATACTTGGGCTGCTGATCCTCACGAAGCGCTCTTCCCCCGAATCCCACGACCTTCCCGCTCACATCGTAGATGGGGAAGATGAGTCTATGAGAGAATATGGCGTACCCCTCTCTCTTGGCTGAAAAGAGTCCGGAGACATGGAGGAGCTCCTCCGAATATCCCTTCCTGCGGAGGAAGCGATAGAGCCAGCACGGGTCGTGTGGTGCATACCCCAGGTGAAAGGTATCTCGTGCCCACGAGAGGTCGATCCCTCGGGAAACACAATACTCCCTCGCGGCTCTCCCCTCCTCCCTCGAATGGAGAAAATGTTCGAACAGGCCCACGAGACGGAGATTGAGATCCTGAAGCGCCCGTTCCTTCTTGAAGGAGGCCTCTTCCTCAGGTGTGACCTTCGCTGTGATCGAGACACCGGCTCTCTCCGCAAGTCGCTCCACCGCCTCGTAGAACGTACAGTGCTCCACCTCCATCACGAACTGAAAGATATTGCCTCCTTTGTGACATCCGAAGCAATAGAAGAGCCCTTTCTCGGGATCCACGGAAAAGGAAGGATCGGAATCCGCATGGAAGGGACAGAGCCCCATGTAGGAGTTGCCGGTTCTTCGAAGGGAGGTGTATTCCCCCACCAGAGAAAGCACATCCACCCTTCTCTGGATTTCTTCGATGATCTCTTGCGGTATTCTCGCCATGGTCTCTCGATATCACCCTAGGGTGAAACGGGCTTGAGATAGAGGTACTTCGCCTCGACGTGTTCTTCGAACGACCGGGAGAAATAATGTCTGCCGTTCTGCGGGTCCTTCAACACGAAATACAGATAGTCGGTCTTGGCCGGCTCGAGCGCCGCCCGGATGGCGACAAGGCCGGGGTTGGAGATGGGGTGCGGAGGGAGTCCCATCCGCCGGTACGTATTGAAGGGGGAGTCAACCTGGAGATCGTCATAGGTGAGCACGCTCCGTGGCGGCTGTCCAAGTTCCTCCGTGAGGACGTATTCCACCGTGGCGCACGACTCAAGAGGAATGTGCCTCTCGAGACGATTGAGGAACACCGAGGCGATGAGAGGGGCCTCCTCGGGATCCCTGTACTCCCGTTCCACGATCGAAGCGAGGATGAGACGCCGATAGAACCAGGACGAAGAGATGCTCTCTCCTTCAGGCAAAAGCGGGGTGACACGTCTCTTGAACGTTGTCACCAGAGCCTTCACGATCTCTCTCTGCGAGGTGCCATACGAGAAAAAATAGGTTTCAGGGAAAAGGTATCCCTCCAGCGTGGTCGCATCCACACCCAGCTCCGCAATGAGGCCAGGATCCTCGATGAGACGGAGGAACGCCTCCTCTGTACCGAACCCCTCTCTCTCCAAAAGTCTCCCTATCCGTGAGGCCGTCCATCCCTCGGGGATCGTGATGCGTGCATATGTCTCCCCACCAGATGTCAGCTTCTCGTGGACCTGGAAGAGCGACATGGAGGGAGAGAGAAGGTAGCCCCCGGCCCTGATCCGATGGGCGGTATTCGTGAGGTAGAGAAGGAGTTCGAACGCCAGCGCGCTGCGTATGTAGCCCTGATCCGCCAGGCGCGTCGATACACTCTTGCCCGTATCGCCTCGATACACGATGAAGAGTGAAGAGGAGGTCTCATCCCGAGTGGTGGGGAGGGAGAGGTATATCGCCCCTCCCCCCACCACGAGAAGCAGGATCATCACGAAAAGGAGCATCAGACCTACCGAGCGGAGGAAACTTCTCACGGTTCTCTTCATGCATCCCTCATTTCATCCCTTCGGTGCCTCACCACGCTATTCCTTGAGAAGGATGAACTCCACCCTTCTGTTCTTCCATCTGTTCTTTTCGTCCGTATGGGGTACGATGGGGAACCTTCCCCCCATGCCGGCGGTGGTAATCCTCCCCGGGTCGAGCCCCATGGCCACCAGGGCCTGCTTGACAGCCTCGGCACGGGCGAGGGAGAGGGGAACGAGCTCTTCCCGTTCCTCACGCTCGGTACCGGAGAGGTTCACGGCATGTCCCTCGATCCTGATCTTGTACCGCCGGTACTTGGTGAAGATCTGAACGAGCCGCTCGATGATCGCGCGGTTCTTCCGACCTTCCTCGCTCTCATCCAAGATGAGGTCCGCCTTGTTCGGTGGGAAGTGGATGCTCGAGATCTTGATCTTGAGTTTGTCACCTTCCCGTATCACAAGGACATCCACGCTCACCTTGGTTTCGAACCGGGCGGTATTTCCGACCCTATCGGTCGCGGTAAAGATGAGGGGATAGTCTTCTGCCGAGGAGACGAGTTCCCCGGAGAGGGATCGGCCGTCCCAGATGATCTGTGGAGCGGGAGAGCCCTGCCCTCCGAACCGGGTGAAGGGATTCCCATACGGATCCGTGATCACGATCTCCCACGTCTGAATCCCGGTCAGGTCACGGGCTCGGATGGAGATGGCGAGCTCATCGTCCACACCGTCATTGTCGGGGGAGAAGGGCGTCGGGGAGAGGGATATCGACAGTTCCGGAGGCTGCACATCGAGCACGAAGGGCGACGATTCCACCGTCATCTCATCACCCCGGAGGTATTTCACCGTATAACGGACCACATAGGTACCTTCCCGGTAGTCACCCGCATCGCTCTTGCCGTCCCAGTTGAGGGAGTACTCCGAGGCGATCTCCTTCCCGGACAGTCGCTTCTCCACCTTCCCGTCTCTCACGAATTCCAGGGTCCACTCCTCGATCCCATCCGAGGGTGAGGTATAGACCTTGATCGGCTGGACGTCCAGGTTGCCGTCACCGTTGGGGGAGAAGGCCGGGTGGGTCACCGTGAGGAAGACCCTCACCGGTCGGGTATCGAGAACGATCTCGTCCACCTTCCGCACCACCTCGTTCTCCGCAGCATCCCTTCCTGTGAGGATGTACGTGTAGGTCCCGTCCTTCACCTTGTTCCCCGCGCTATCGGTGCCATCCCAGAGGAGGTCGGTGACAGTCCCCTCCCATCGGAACTCTCGGAGTATCTTCCCCTGTGTATCACGGATGTGGGCCACCCACACCGCACTGTCAGGGGAGCTCTGTCTGAAGATACACACATCCTTCTTGCCGTCCCCGTTGGGTGAGAAGATGCGATTCTCCACCGTGAAGGTGAGCGCGGGCGCCTTCGTGTCCACCACGAAGCGAGAGACCTTGGCCGATGCAATGTTCCCATTGGTAAACTCTGCGGTCAGTTCCGCAGTGTACCCTCCATCGGGAACCGTCTCTCCCTTTTCATTCCTGCCGTTCCAGACGATCTGTTCGGGTATTCTGTTTCCCCCGGTGAAACTCCGGACCACCTCCCCCTTCTCTGAGAGCACCTTCAGCGTATAGCTCCTGAGGAGGGAGGTCTCCTTTATCTGAGGATAGAAGATGAGGCTGTCCCGTCGGCCGTCGCCGTTGGGAGAGAAGATGTCATAGTTCACCGAAAGGAGGACCGGTGTCTGCTCCGTGGAGAGCGTGAAAAAGACCCGCTCGGAGGTGAAGGAGTTGCCGGCCTGGTCGGTGGCTTCAACGAGATAGTAGTAACGTCCATCGAGCGCAAGACCCGTGCCCTCGGTACGACCGTCCCACTCGAACCGCTCGGGCAGACCGTTCTGCCAGGAGAAGGTACGCACGAGAACACCATCCTCCCTATGGATCGAGGCCTTCCAGACAGGATCCTTCGTGGCATTCTTGTGGATGATGGGGAGGGTGTCCTTTCTCCCGTCACCGTTTGGAGAGAAGATGGGGTCGGGGATTTCCACCATCACAGAGGGAGGCGTGATATCGAGTACGAACGTGGGCGTTCCCGCCTCGGGGCGGTTACCGTTCTGATATTCGACCATGAGGAGGGCCTGGTATTCGCCTTCGGGGAGCACCCTTCCGTCGGCGGTCTTGCCATCGAAGACAAACGAGGCAGGAGGAACATCGGTGCCTTCCCGTCTGTACACCGTGTTCCTGGAAGGAATCTCCACGATCTGGAGCGACCACCTCACGATACCTCGCTTCACAGGAACATCGAGCTCGAAACGGATCACATCCTTCACCCCATCCCCGTTCGGAGAGAAATAGGCAGCGTCCACTTTGAGGGCCACGGGAGTCGGCTCGGTACTTATCACGAGGTTCGTGATGGTGGCCTTCACGGCATTTCCGGCCCTGTCCTTCGCAGCGATCTCATAGGAGTAGACACCATCCGGACACAGGGTCCCCTCGTCGTCCTTTCCATCCCACACGATGGTCTGGGGGGCTGCATCCCTCCACTCGAAGCGTCGCACCACCTCCCCTTTCTGGGTGAGAATACGGCCTTCCCAGCGTTCCTCGACAGAGCCTTCCTGGACAATCTCCACCTCGTCCTTGAACCCGTCGCCGTTCGGGGAGAAGATCTTCGCATCCTCACTCGCTACCTTCACGTCCACACGGGGCGGCGTGGCGTCCACCACCACTCTGTAGGGCTCGGTGGAGATGGTGTTCCCGTTGTCGTCCCATGCCTCGAGGTGCACGAAGTACGTCCCATCGGGGACCACCCCTCCGCTCTCGCCGAACCCGTCCCATCTCAGGCTCTCCGGAACCGGGATGCCCGATTTGGGCCTCACGAGTTCCTTGAAAAAGGTCTTCACGTCTCGTTCGGTGGGTCGTACTTCCTTGTTCTCTATTCTGCGGACTTCGGATCCCTGCTCATCCTCGACCACGAGCGTATACCCCATCACGAAACGCTCATCCGTGATGGAGAGCGGGAGGAGGAGCTCGTCCTGGACTCCGTCGTTGTTCGGAGAGATGTAGGGGTTTTCAGGATACGAGATCTCGACCTTCGGGGGATTCCTGTCGATCACCCCGAGCGGTACGTTCACCCCTCCGGAGAAAAGCCAGAGTCCCCGGTTGAGCGGGGCGAGGGCGAACCGCGGCCTGAGCTCGCTCTTCGTCCACCCCTGTTCCGCCAGGAGTCCCTTCGACTGCTGGAGCTCGACAGGGAAGCTCGCCCCCACCGAGATCGAGGGGTACACATGCTGAAGAGGGACATCCTCGTCGAACCATTCCCGGGCATTCACCACGTATCCCGTGTAGATCTCCACCACGTCGCCGAAACCAAGTCGGAAGCCGGTCTTGAGAATCGCATTCTGAAAGGAGGGGAAAGAGAGTCCTGCGCCCACCCGGAGAGAAGCCATCGATCCATCGAAGAGGAGTCCGTCGAAGGTGATCCCCGGCGTAAAGAGAGGGGGAAACGCTGCGATATCAGTAGAAGGCGAATACCCCTTCCCGAGTCCGGCCAAGGTGACTCCGAGCCTCGCACCCTTGAAGAGCCCCACCTGTTGGAGGAGGAAAAGCGCCCCGAGATCGACCCCTGCTCCCACGTCGTAACGGTCCGCATTGCCGAAGAGGACTCTGAGTCCCATCCCCACCCACACATCCTCGAACACGTCCTTTGCCGCGGTGAGGGACACGCCGAACGTCGATCCCACCGGTATCTCATCCATACCGGAGCCCACGTACATGAGGGCCGGCGAGAAGACACCATATCGTGTAGGAAAGGCCATCCCCAGAGAGAAACCATGAAGCGCATAGCCGGTCTCGGAAGAGATCCCCCCGGTATAGCCAAGCTCCAGGGTGGTGCGCTGTTCTCCCGCCCCCGCTGCCGGGTTCACCATGCCGGTTGAGGGGAGGTCCTCCGAGAGGAGGAGCGCATCCGTTCCCACCAGGACGGGAGAGGAGAACACGGAGAACGACTCTCCAAGAGGAGAGGGCACATATTGGCCCACCAGCGCAAGACCGCTGCAGAGGATGAGGAGCGTGACGGTCCTGACATACTGTTTCATAATTGTTCCCCCTCTTTCAGTGCAAGGTAGACTCTTTCGACATCGCTCATCTCTTCGATGGATAACCGCTCGAAGAGCCACTTCTCCATCCTGTGCTTCACACGGGAGAGCACGGGATCCAGTTCCTCTTCATGTCTCCTCAATAAAATATACAGTGCGAGACGTTCTTTATCATTCAACAGAAACATAATGGATTTCCCCCTCCTGGGCAAGCCGAATATCCAGATCGCCCCCCTGATGGGCCGCGTACTCCCTGGCGGCTTCACAGTTGTGGAAGAGGAACTTGTCGTCGTAGAGGGGCTCATGATGGAAGAGGAGTACGCGCGGGATCTTCCAACGAACCGCAAAATCCACCACAAGAGTGAACGAGGAATGCCCCCAGTTGATCTTCTCTATCGCCTCACCAAGGGTATACTGACTGTCGATGATGAGGAGATCCACCCCGGAGAATCTCCTCCGGTTCTCCGGGGTCGGGAGGAAGTCCTCATCCGCCAGTTCCACATCCGTGGCGTAGAGTACCGCCTTTCCCCCTTTCTCGATCCTGTAGGCATAGCTGCCTCCGGGATGCGTCATGGGAATGGGGGTCACGAACCCGCGACCCACCCGATACGGCACGTCCTCCTCCAGCACGATGAACTCCTTGTCCGCCCTCATCGCCTCCATGGTCACCGGGAAGAATGGCGGGCTCATGAGAACCTCCAGATACTCCCGAAAACGACGTACAGGAGAATAGAGACACACCCGCACCCCAGGATCGTAGAGAGGGGTGAAGAACGGGAGACCGATGATGTGATCCCAGTGGAAATGAGAAAAGAACAGATGATACTCCCGCTGCTTCCGGGGCCTCCTCATGATCTCGGTGGCGAAATCCCGGATCCCCGAACCGGCATCGAAGAGCAGGATATCGGCACCGGATCTCACCTCCACACATGCGGTATTCCCCCCCCATGTACCGAAAAGCCACTGAGGAAGGGAGGCGAGGAAACGTTCCTTCGCCTCCATCGAGCGCATGTCTTCGGAGGAGGCACGAGAGATCACGGCGGCTATCTTCTCCCTGACGGTTTCAGGGGCGAGAGGGGTGGGAAGAGATCCTCTCACCCCCCAGCATCTCACCATGAAATCACAGGACGATCGGAGGGTGCTCACGGCGTATTCTTTTCAGCTCCTCTATTTCCTCGAAGGTGTACAGCCTTCCTTTGTTCACCCCCGGGCAGGAGAGCTCGAGCGATCTCCACGTCTCCTCATCTCCGAGGTATTCTTCCCAAAAGGGGTAGGTTCGACACTGGATGGGACGTGCCCGGTAGATGCTGCATCCTCCATTCTCCCAGAAGATACAGTCGAAATTGGGTTTCTCCTTGAGGGAAAGCCGTCTGAACCCATTTATGTGGACCTCCCTGCAGTATCGGTCCACCGTTTCCGAAATATCGAGACCCAGGAAACGCGCGATCTCCTTGAGATCATCCATCGAGAGGAAGACATATCCAGGCTCATGTCGACAGCATCTCGAACAACGAACACAGGAGAATCTCAGGCCGTTTCTGTAGAACTCCGTCTCCATACGTACTACCCTACTACGGAATCGAAGAATGGGAAAGTATCACCCCATGGACAGCCTAGAGGAAGAGATCCTCCTTCAGGAGATCATCCCCATACTGGCGCCTCCCCAGGGTGAGGATCTCGGTATGATGAGGAAAGACCGCCACGGTGTGTTCGAACTGCGCCGTTTTGGATCCATCCCGCATGCGAAAACCGCCTGTTCCGTCTTTAAACACCTCCGGGCGTCCAAAGGTTACAATGGGCTCTATGGTGAAGACCATCCCAGGCACGATTTTGAGGCCGGTACCGGGGATACCGTGATGATAGATGAGAGGCTCTTCGTGGTAGGCCCTTCCTATACCGTGGCCCGCGAAATCGGGGATCACCGAACACCCCACCCTGGACGCCTCCTCCTCTATCGCCGCCCCTATGTCACGGACGAAGCCGCCGGCCACCGCAGCACGGATCCCCGCCATGGTACACCTCCAGGCGGCACGGACGAGGGCCCTCCCCTCCTCGTCCACCTTCCCCGATATGTATGTCCAGGCCCCGTCACCATGCCACCCCTCCAGGGCCACCGTGATGTCGATCGTGAGCAGATCGTTATCACGGAGTACATAATCTGCAGGCACGCCGTGGGCCGCCACATCATTGAGGCAAAATGAGACGGGATAGGGGAATCCCGCATCGAGTTCCAACGACGGACGCACCTTCTTCCTCGCCATGGCCAACTCGCAGATATGCAAGAGCTCTTTCATGTTCACACCGGGACGCACCATCGGCTTGATATGCCTGAAAAGGACCTCGATGAAACGGCAGGACCTACGTATACAGGTGACCTCCACCGGGGTCTTGAGCGGGCCATACGAGAGATGCCGCATCTTCCTCATACTCCTCTGAAAAGGAGATCGAGGAAGAAGAGCCCTCCCAGCATCACGAGCCCCAGAGTGAAGCCAAGGAAGGCCCACACACGCAGGCCGATCGAGTGGTGGGCCCTGGGATGAAAAGAGAAGACGAGCAGGAGAAGACTCGCCGCAACCACCCCGCCGAAAAGCACCTGCATGAGTGCGAGAAGTAACTCCTGTGTCTCCTCCGCGAGCCCCTGGATTCCGCCGGAGAGGAAAAAGATCCCCGTATAGAATAGAAGCACGAGATCGAGGAGGAGAACCAGCAGGAGACTCTGTTCGAACAGTCGGCGTATCTTCATATCTCTTGCATTATCGGCGCCTCTATAGTATCACTATCACATGGATCGTGTGGAGGGTAGTCTCTACTCCGAAGGATTGTACCGACGGGCGGAACCGGTCTTCCACAGGTATCTGACCCCGCTCGAGCCACATCCGACGGACAGGGATCCGATTCTCCCCGAGTCCCTCCCGATAAAGGCGCTGCTGTTCGACGTATACGGCACCCTCTTCATCTCGGGAAGCGGCGATATCGGGGTGGTGCAGAAACAGAACCCCGAGCATGCCATGCGGCGGGCCATGAGGGAAGCCGGGTTCCCTCTCATGGAGGAAGATGCCTCGTATACCTCGATCTTCTTCTCGCTCATCGAGAAACATCACGAGGCACGCAGGAGGGAAGGCATCCTCTTTCCCGAGGTGGATATCCTGGAGATCTGGAAAGAGTTCATCGAAACTTTGATCGAAGAAGGACGATTCGAGGGCGAAAGCCCCTCCGAAGAGGATCTCCCCCTCCTGGCCATCCGGTACGAGCTCATCTCGAATCCGGTCTTCCCCATGCCCGGGGCGGAGGAGCTCCTGTCTTTCCTCCGGGAAGCAGGCTTCACCTTGGGTATCATCTCCAACGCACAGTTCTACACGCCCCTCCTCTTCAGGCACTTCTGGAATCACTTTCCCCCCTCTCTGGGATTCAGGAGCGACCTCTGCATCTACTCGTTCCTCTGTGGTGAGGCGAAACCTTCTCGCTCGCTCTTCGAGAAAGCGAGGAGTCTGCTCGAAACCGAAGGTGTCGATCCCGATCAGGTGCTCTATGTCGGGAACGATATGAGGAACGACATCGCCCCTGCCGCCGAGGTCGGGTTCCGGACTGCGCTCTTCGCCGGGGATTCCCGATCACTGAGAACGCGGGAGGAGGATCCGTCGTGCCGGGGAGTGGTTCCGGATTGCGTGATCACGGATCTCAGGGAACTCCTCTCTCCGATAACCGCCACGAAGGGGGTGCCGCGATGAAGAAGTTCATCATCGTGCTCGTCATTCTCTTACTGATCGGAGGGGCGATTTTCTATGCGGGATGGATCCAATTCTCACTGGACGAACATGAATACGGCGTGATCTTCACCAAGACATCCGGATGGGCCTCACGGGTAGTCGCCCCTGGTGAATTCGTGTGGCGGTGGGAACGACTCATCCCCACCAATCTCACGCTCCACGCATACCCCGTGACCACGCGGGCCACGGACATCGTGGTCGAAGGAGGGCTCCCCTCGGCCGATCTCTTCTCGGAAATCCTTCCTACGTCAGCCGAGTTCTCCTACCGGCTGGTCGTCCACCTCTCCTATCGCCTCCGCCCCTCGTACCTGCCCTCCCTCGCCCGAGAGGGGATCCTCCCGGATGATCTGGAGGACTGGTATGAGAACCAAGAGGTTCGAATCCGGGACCTCACGGAAGAGACATTCTCCCGGGTGATCTCGGATACATCGCTCGACATGGACGCTTTCGGACCGAAGCTCTCGGAACGTTTCCGGGAAGAGATGCCGGCCTTCGAACTACTCACCCTTTCCGTCGATCTCGAACGCCTTCCGGACCTCGAGATCTACCGTCAGGCCCGACAGCTCTACGAGGAGATTCTCAAGGCCCAGGCAGAGGCACGAAGAGCTGCGGTGAGGGAGCGGGCATTCAGAGAGGAACGGGAGAAGATCCTCCTCGAACGGATGGAACGGTACGGAAAGGTGCTTCAGGAGTATCCCATCCTCATAGAGTACTTCAAACTCGACCCTTCGAATCCCGACCCTTTGGGGATTCTGGAAGGCCTCGAATAGTGGCGTTGCCATGGCCTACTTCTTCGTCTTCAACAAACTCGGTTACGTACAATCACGGACGACGGACAAGGGATGCATCCTCTGTCACATAGCCCAACACGACGGTACGGTACCTGAACTCGTTCTCTGGGAGGACGAGACGTTCATGGTGTCGGTCAATCTCTACCCCTACAATCCCGGACACCTCCTCCTCTTCCCTCGCCACCACACGGAGGACATACGAGACCTCACGGGGGAACAGCAGGTCCGTCTCATCGATCTCACAAGGGCGTGCCTGACACTCCTGGACCACACCTATCATCCCTCGGGCTACAATGTGGGATTCAACATGGGGCTGTGTGCAGGAGCGTCGATCCCCCACCTCCACCAGCACATCATCCCCCGCTTCCCGAACGAAATCGGAATAGGAGAGCTGCTCGGAGGCAACCGTATACTCGTGGAAGACCCGCGGAGGACCCTCGATCGGCTCAAGGAGACGGCGAGAGAAAAAGGACTCTTTCCTCCACCCTCCTGACCTTCGGCCTTCCTTCACACGGGGGCGAGGTTCCTCACCCAGAGGTACCGTCCCTCCATCACTATGACCTCCACGACATCATCCACCGCCTCGTTGCTGATACCCATATCCCCCGGCCGCCACTCGAGGGAGTCCAGCGGCCACCGCAATCCTCTCGTGACGGCACGGCACCTCCCGCAGGAGAGAGGAAAGAGGGAAATGACGTCACCCCTCTGCACGTCGATCCTGTACCTGCATCCTTCCCGGAGCACCCGGATCTCCTCGCGGTGGGTGAGCCACACCTCAGGATGAAAGTCGCGCATGCACAGGGAGACAATGCCGAGGAACTGATCGGCACGTCCCCCTCCCCCTCCAAGGAGAAACCAGCGATGCACCCCTCTCTCCCTGAGAGCCTCTATCGCGAGTTCCGTATCGGTATAGTCCTTGTCCCTGGGGAATATCCTCACCTCGGTACGAGGAAAGGCGTGGAGCACGCTTCTGTCCGGGAGGGAATCGAGGTCTCCCACGAAGAGGTGGGGGGTCAGCCCATACTCTCTGCACAGGAGGAGACCGGAGTCGGCGGCCACCACGAAGATCCGATCCGGATCCTCCGTCCGCGACAGGAGAGATGCGACGAGCTCCTTTTCCGGTCCGAGCCCTCCCGTACAGACGATCCCCACGTCCATGGGTTCTATGTAACGAAAAACCAGAGGCATCTGTCAACTACGGGAAAAATGATAAAGCGCCTGCAGGGACATCCGACAATTGAAGAGAGGTCTCGTCGAGACCGGGGAACAGGGAGGTTCCCACAATCTATCACGGAGGATAGCACATGATTATCAATCACAACATCAGTGCCCTCTTCGCTCATCGTCAGAACAAGTTCAACGGGATCGACATGGACAAGAGCATGGAAAAGCTCTCGTCCGGTCTCCGTATCAACAGGGCCTCTGACGATGCATCAGGCCTTGCCGTCTCCGAGAAGATGCGTTCCCAGATCCGGGGACTCAGGCAGGCCGAGAGAAACGCCGCCGACGGTATCTCGTTCATCCAGACCGCCGAGGGATATCTCCAGGATATCCAGGACATCCTCCAGCGGCTGAGGGAACTGGCAGTTCAGGCCGCCAACGGCATCTACTCGGACGAGGACAGGATGCAGATCCAGGTCGAAGTCTCCCAGCTGGTGGACGAGATCAACAGGATCGCATCCCACGCCCAGTTCAACGGCATGAACCTCCTCACCGGAAGGTTCGCGCGGGAGACCGGGGAGAACGTGGTCACCGCCAGCATGTGGTTCCACATCGGAGCCAACATGGATCAGCGCGAGCGAGTCTATATCGGGACCATGACTGCGCAGGGCCTCGGTATCCAGAGCACCAACGGACTCCCCCATACCGCCAGTTTCTTCACCCTCGGCACCCCGGAGGATGCCAACAGGGCCATCGGTCTCATCGACAAGGCCCTCCTCAAGGTGAACAAGCAGAGGGCCGATCTCGGCGCGTATCAGAACAGGCTGGAGTACGCCCGAAAGAGCCTCTCCATAGGCGCCGAGAACCTCCAGGCCGCAGAGTCGAGGATCAGGGACGCGGATATGGCTGCAGAGATGGTGGAATACGTGAAGAAGCAGATCCTGATTCAGACCTCTACCGCCATGCTCGCCCAGGCCAACCAGAAACCTCAGTCGGTACTCGAGCTGCTCAGATAGCCCCGCCACACCTCTATCGAAAGGCCCCGGAGATCGGGGCCTTTTTATTGACAGAACTCCCCCCATCCTTATACTTGGCTCCATGGAAGCGCGCAGAGCACCGTTTCCTCTTCCCCGTTTCCCTGGAACGCTCCTGCTTGTTTGCAGGACACTGAGGAGACACGGATTCTCCTGCTATATCGTCGGAGGCGCCCTCAGGAACATGGCCTTGGGCACCCCTCCCGATGACTACGATCTTGCCACGGATGCCCCCCCTCGAGAGGTGATGAAACTCTTCAGGAGGGTCATCCCCACGGGGATCCAACACGGCACCGTCACGATCGTGTTCAGGGATCACTGTTACGAGATCACCACCTTCCGGGTGGAAACATCCTATTCAGACGGCCGGCATCCCGACGAAGTGCGGTTCACCACGTCCCTCGAGGAGGATCTCTCACGGAGGGATTTCACCATCAACGCCATGGCACTCGATCCTCTCACCGGGGAGTTCTTCGACCCATTCGATGGGTACAGCGATATCAAGAGGAGACTCATAAAGGCCATCGGGAACCCTGAGGAGAGGTTCGAGGAGGATGCGCTGAGGATTCTCAGGGCCATACGCTTCGCCACCCAACTCTCATTTTCGATAGAGCAGGAGACCTATGCAGCCATAGGAAGGCATGCGGAGTACCTGAGACGCATCTCCTGGGAGCGGATACGGGACGAACTCTCCAAGATCATGGAAGCAGTCCGGCCCTCCCAGGGATTCCTCCGGATGGAAGAGACCGGGATACTCTCCATCGTAGTCCCGGAGCTCAAGAAGTGCAGAGGTGTTCCTCAATCCCCCCCCCACAGGTTCGACGTCCTCGATCATCTCCTTCACACCTGTGACGCCCTCCCCCCCTCCGATCCGCCACTCAGGTGGGCGGGGCTCCTTCACGACATCGGGAAGCCCGAGACCCTCAGTGAGGACGATCTCGGTGGCATCCACTTCCATCGTCACGAACACGTATCGTCTCATCTTGCTCAACACATACTGAAGAGGCTGAAGTTCCCCAACGCCGTCATCCAGGATGTGAGCCACCTGATCAGACACCACATGTTCGACTACACACCCGACTGGACGGACGCAGCAGTACGCCGTTTCCTCCACCGTACAGGTCCGGAGTATCTGGAACGACTCATCAAGCTCAGGATCGCGGACCGGATAGGGATGACGGGGGAGACGGCTCCTTCCCACGATCTTGCGGGACTCAAAGCAAGGGCGGAGCGCCTCCTTGCCGAGAACACCCCCCTCAGCATAAAGGACCTTGCGGTGGACGGACACATCCTCAAGGAAGACGCCGGTATCCCTCCCGGTCCCTGGATGGGGAAAACCCTCAGATTTCTCCTGGATGCGGTACTCGAAGACCCCTCTCAGAACACCCGCGCGCGCCTCACAGAGCTCGCACGGAATTTCTATACCCAGAGGGGGAAACAACACGTCTGAACGGATTCAATCCTCGTCACCGACGATGGCTCTGTAGGCGATGGAGGCGGCACTCTGCTCGGCTTCCTTTTTGTTCTTCCCCTCTCCAGGACCGTACTTCTTGTCACGGATCTGCACCTCGATCCTGAAGGTACGGTTGTGTTCAGGGCCGAGTTTCTCCACCACCCTGTAGCGAGGATAGGTCTTGAAATTCTTCTGCACGTATTCCTGAAGGAGGGTCTTGTAGTCTTTCTTGTGGCGGTTCTCGACGACTTTCTCGATCTCCGGCACCACCAGCCGGAGGACGAAGTCCCTCGCCGCCTCGAACCCTGCATCGAGGAAATACGCCCCTATGATTGCCTCCATCGCGTCGGCGAGGAGGGCCTTCTTCGTCCTCCCCCCGGCATACTCTTCACCCTTGCTGATGAGGATGAAGTTGTCCACCTTTATCCTTCGGGCGATCTCGTAGAGGGTGTCCTCGCTCACCACGAACGACTTTATGCGGGCGAGTTCCCCTTCCTGTTTCTCGGGAAACGTCCTGTACAGGTAATCGGCGACCGCCAGTCCGAGCACCGCGTCGCCAAGGAATTCGAGGCGCTCGTTGTCCCCCATCGAAACACGCTCGTTTGCATAGGAACGATGGGAAAATGCCAGGTTCAGAAGCTCGAGGCTTCTGAACCTGATCCCTACCTGTTTTTCGAAGAGTCGAAGCTCTTTCTTCCGGTCGTCAGAAAGGGGAGAATCAGCCCGTTCATTTCTTCCAGATGTCTTAAGAAACCACACAGGTGCTTATTTCTTCTCCAATTCTGCCTTTATGAATTCAAGCGCATCGCGCACCGTCTCAAACTCATTGGCCTTTTCATCAGGGATGGTGATCCCCAGTTCCTCTTCGATGGCATATACGAGCTCGTACGTATCGAGGCTATCCGCCCCAAGATCCTGACGGAAAGAGGAATCCAGGGTGATCTTGTCTTCCTCGATCTCGAGCTTTTCGGCGATAAGTTTCTTCATCTTTTCAAAGAGTTCGTCCATGATGCGATCTCCCTTCTCCTTTAGGATTGATCAGGCCATCTCCTCTGGCTCTAGGACCTGCTGATCCTTGTAGTGTCCGCACTTCGGACACACCCTGTGCGGCCGCACCTTGCTCCCACAGTTGGGACACACGCTCAGCCCCACGGGCGAGAGCTTCATGTTGATCGACCGACGCCGCCTCGAACGGGCTTTGGAAGTCTTATACTTTGGTACCGCCATCTGTGCTCCTATCTCCTGTACTCGAATGCTTCAACACTATCGTAAGAATGAAAAAAAGTCAACCCTCTCGTGATTTTCTCATATCCTCTTCACTAAAAGTGAGTTAGAAATCGGCTGAGAGCCGAATACTACTGGAACCGGGTGAAATAGAGCAGGACGATGTATCCCGTATAGAGCAGGAGAAACCCTGCCCCCGCTGGTCTCCCCACACGCCCCCTCCGCTTGAGGAGAACCACGAGGAGAGCCGAGGAGAGACACATCATTCCATAGTCGTACCAGAACTCCGGGATGGAGACATGCAGGGGCGACAGCACGGCACTCACCCCGAGCACGCCCATCACATTGAAGATATTGCTCCCCACGATGTTCCCGAGCGAGATCTCGTTCTCGTCCTTCGTACTTGCCACGATCGAGGTGACGAGCTCGGGAAGACTCGTGCCTATCGCGATCACCGTGAGGGAGATGAAACGTTCCGAGACATGCAGCACCTCCCGGGCGAGCCATGTGCTTCCACGGATGAGGGCTTCGGAACCGAGGAGAAGGAAGGAAAGGCCGAGGAAGAGGCGGACGACGATGCGGGAAAGGGAGACGGTTCTCTCGTGCCCGTCTTCCACGAGACCTTCGGCCTTGAGAAGCTCCTCCTGGAGTCGCTGCTCCTTCTTGCTCTTCCTGTAGAGCAAGGTGAGGTAGGCCGCAAGGGAGAGGAGGAGGAGCCCACCCGCCCACCGTGCAAAGGCGCCATAAGACGAGGGGTAATACACGATCACCCCAATGAAGACGAGCAAGTACGAAAAGAAGAGCCACGGGAAATCGAAGGTGAAGAGCTGTGCCTCCTTCATGACGGGAGCCAGGAGGGAAGCCACCCCGAGGATGAGCAGGACGTTCGCCACATTGCTCCCCACCACGTTTCCCACGGCGATACTGGGATGTCCCTGGAGGGCTGCGAGAAAACTCACGAAGAACTCGGGAGCAGAGGTGCCCATCGCCACCACGGTGAGCCCCACCGCGAGAGGCGAGACCCTCAGACGGGTCGCGAGGAGCGAGGCGCCCCGTACGAATTCGTTCCCCCCGTAATAGAGGGCCCACACCCCTCCCACCACTCCGAGGAGGGCGAACAGGAGGTGGAAGGTCATCGCCTCCCCTCCTCCCCCAATCTCTCGCGGAGTGCTCTTTCCACGGAGGAGGGAACCAGGGAGGAGATATCCCCTCCAAACGAGACGATCTCCTTGATGGCGGACGATCGAAGGACGAAGTATTGTGGGTCGGTGGGTATGAATATGGTCTCGACTTCGGGATCGAGCCCTTTGTTGAGCATGGCGAGTTCGAACTCATGTGCGAAATCACCGAGGGCACGGACCCCTCGTATGATCACCTGTGCACCCGTGGCCTTGGCATAGTCCACCACCAGCCCATCCCACACCACTATGCTCACGTTGCCCATGCCGCGCACGAGGTCGTCGAGAAGGGCCTTCCGTTCGTCAGGTGAGAAAGTAGACTTCTTCCGCGGATTCACCGAGATCACCACTTCCACGGACTCGAAGATACGGGCCGCTCGCTCGATGATATTGAGATGCCCGTACGTGGGAGGATCAAACGAACCGGGATATATCACTTTGGGCATAGGGCGAGTATATCCACCCCTCATCCGTTTGACAACCGAGAAAAATGGTGTAGAGTGTACAGTAGGGATGAAACGGGAAGGTCTCCTGCTCTGGTGTCTGTTCGTCTCCACGCTGACGGCTCAGACCGAGCCCGACTGGATACTCGAGACCCGCAGGAAGCCGGATTTCCTGCTCTTCGAACAGGAGATGCGTTCTGGGGATCCCATACTCACCTCTCATCTCCTCTCCAGCCTCGAGAAGGAGATGGAGGAAACCTCACCCCACTTGAACACGCAAGAGATCCTCTACCTGCTCGAAGGGGTCCTCACGCGAGGTGAGGGAAGAAGGGATCACCTGACTCTCCAGAAGGTGACGAACCTGCTCTCCAGGATCGACCCTCATGAGCGGACTCCTGTCATCCTTCGTATACTCTCCGAAGAAGGAGAAAGGCGCTCCGTGCTCCCCCGTTATCTCCTGCCCCTGATTGCAGACGAGGATTCGCCACTCACTCCGCAAGGGATCTCGGTACTGGGGAACCTGATCGAATACTATGGTGTGGTCGAACCCGATCTCTCACTCTTCTCCCTCGTCCTGAGGTGTGCAGAGGTACACGCCCGAAGGACCCCTCTCCTCTTCCAGGACGAATCCTTTCTCTCGCCCCTCATCCTCTCCCTCGAAGGACCGTTTCCTCGAGGCACGACCGAGAGGGTGTACGCCCTCCTCGAGGGTATCCTCTACGGATGGGAAGAGTGACAACGGTGGGGATCACGGCTCAGGGTGAGAGGTGGAGCTGTTTGCGCCAGTCCTTCCTCTCCTGAGGTTCGAACTCGATGCGCTTTCTCACGAAGAACCGTACGGGACTCGGTGGACTCTTGCGTAATACGATCCCGAAGCTCCCTCCTCCGAGGTAGCAGATTTCCTCCCCCTCCCGAAGCTGTTCCCTCTCCTTTATGAGCGATACGGCGCATTCGAAATGGATGGGGTCTCCCGTATCGGGGTGGGCGATGGCCTGGAGCACGTCGGCGATGGCATCACCGCAATGGGAGCACGTGAAGACAGGTAACGCGCGCTGGGGCGTCTTCTCCTGAGGGGGTGATGTCCGGGAACGATTCCCACTGCCGTCAGGCCTGCGGTTGCCTCTTCTCCGTCTCTTCCTGCTCATGGACCGCCTTTCCTCTCTGGATGAGCTCTATGGTAATGATCGTGGCGATTCGGTCAATAGCCTCCTCCAGATAGTGCTCATCCTGGATCTTCTTCTTGAGATCCTCTATCCTGCGTGGATCAATCTCCCGAGCAATCCGTACCATCTTCTGTCCCGTCAAACGCTGCTGGTATATGACGGACCTCTCCCGAGCGTCCTATGAAGACTACATCGAATCGGATGTCGAACCTCTCCTCATCGAATCCTCCACGCAGGAGGAACTCACGAGCGGTACGCACGATGCGTTCCTTCTTCCTGGAGGAGAGTGCGTATTCAAGATCGGACATCCCGAACCCCTTCCAGGATTTCACTTCGACGAAGACGAGCGTTCGTCCCCTTACAGCTATAATATCGACCTCTCCCGCCGATCCTGTAAAATTTCTTTCCAGAATCCGGTAGCCTTCGGCAAGGAGATAGGAGACTGCCTGTTCCTCCCCACGCGCGCCTTGGGCCCGTCGGTTCATCGCGACACGAGCCGTGACTTGATCTCCTGGGGCTCCACGGCCTTCACGATGAAGAGGGAACGGTTCTTCTCGAGATCACACGATGCCTCGTCCCTCCCTCCAAGTTCGCGGCCCTCCGCCGACACGAGGAGGCGGAGTCGCGGTCTGAGAGGTGCCCGGGGGTTGGTCTCCACCACTACCCCCACCGCTCCGTTATTGAGGACCACCAGACTCCCCAAGGGGTAGATCCCTACCGTACGGATGAAGGCCTTCAGGATCTCCGGGTCGAAGCGCTTTCCGTTCTCGCTGAGAATCGATCGCATGGCCGTGTACCCGGTGAGAGGGCTCCGATAGGGTCTGTCGCTCACCATGGCCTGGAAGGCATCGGCGACCGAAACGATCCTCGCGAAGGGGGAGATCTCGTCCCCTACCAGACTCTTCGGATACCCACGGCCGTCCCAGCGCTCGTGGTGCTGGAGGGCCACGAGGGCCACTTCCTCAGGATAGCCCAACTCGTTGTGGATGATGCGGTAGGCGTGCACCGGATGCGTCCTCATGAGATGGAGTTCGGTGTCCGTGAGGGGAGCGTCCTTGTGGAGGATGTGTTCGGGGATGCGCAACATGCCCACATCGTGGAGAAGCGCGCCGGTTCCGAGAGAGAGACGCCGATGCCGAGGCACCTGGAGCGTCTCCGCGAGGAGGAGGGAGAGGAGGGCGATGCACACCCCGTTCGCCGGCAGGTCATAGACATCGACACCGCTGTAGAGTACGAAGTGGAGCACCTCCTGTCCAAACCGCTCCACGATGGAAACGAGACCATCCACGATACGGTCGATGTGGTCTCGCTGGACCGATGACATCTCCGCTATACGGTCGAAGACCTCCTTTGTCTCTCCTATGACCCCCTTCAACCGCTCGTAGAGCTCCTTCTGATGCGGGGTGTGGAACGAGGAGAGAAAGAGCATGAGATCCCTCGTGTTGTCGGGATCGATGGCTTCCCCTTCGGAGTAGACCTCCTCTATGTTCCATTTGATGAGTTTCTGGAGGTCCTTTCCCTTGAGGGGCACGTCGGCGGGAAGGAAGAGGCTCTTTTTCTCCTTGTCGAGATAGACCGCCGAGGTGAAGCGTATTCCCGGTTTCAAGTCATGGATCGCTATCACTTTCATCTCTTCGTACACTCCGTTTTTCTATACTATATACAAACGCGAAGATCGTCGCTACCACTTCATAGAGATCCTCCGGAACATATGTGCCGGGGAGGAAGAGGTCGTAGCCTTCGCGCGCGATACGATGCTCCACCACCGGGATGCGATGCTCCCGGGCAAGATCCAGTATGAGATCGGCGGTCTTCCCTCTTCCCTTCGCGATCACGAAAGGAGCCGGGAGCTCGGGAGTGTACTTCATGGCGACGGCGGCGGACGCGCTCCGCCTCCTGTCCTGATCCTTCTCCTGTCTCATACCGAGAGATCCACCTGCATCCCCCTGCCGGGAACATGGATCTCGAAGCCGTCGAAGGCGTCCCTGGGGAGAGGGTTGACGTGACAGGGAAACCCCTGTCCCTCGAGCCGGCGCTTCAGGCCGGCGATGAGGTCTCCATGGGGCTCGAAGACTTCCGGTGAGAGGAAGACATCGATCCTCCGGGAGGGAGCCCTCCAGAGAATGAAGACGTATTCGGCGTTTCCCTTCAGGTGAAGCGTATAACGCTCAATGGGGGAAGCCGCCTCCCGTCTCTCATAGGAGAGACACCCCTCGATCGAGCGGTCCTGTGCGAGGAAAAAGCGGAACGGGACGATCCAGGCCGTGTGATCGGGGCCTTGGAGGGAGTTGAAGAAGGGCAGCACCCCCTCTCTCTGTTCCTCGTGAGCCCCGAGTGAGGGAAAGTAGACAGAGGGGACGTCCATCTCTCTTGGAGCCGGGAAAGGGAGGGAAAGTTCGGAGAGGAGTCGTTCGAGGAGCTCGGGTTCGGGTGCGAGGCCTTTGAGGAGCGCCCTCACGATGAGGCCGAGTTCGCGGGCACCCAAGGCGCCTTCGTTCGCCTTTGCCTCAAGGAACCGAAGGAAACGGGGGGGGATGAGGTATGCGTACTTCGTAAGCAGGAACCGGGAGAGAGGAGAAAACGGGTCCCGAAAGGGGCGGGAGAGGATCCTGAGGTAGATCACCCCGTGGCGTCGTTCGACTCTCGCGGTGTAGCGGGCCCCCTCTTCGAGGGGGAGGCTGCTCTTCACCACGTAGCGGTGTTCTCCCACACGGGCTTCCCAGAGCCCGGATCCAGCCTTTCTCAAAACAAAAAGGGATACGACCGAACCCTGTCGTATCCCCTCTACCCTCGCAAGTGGATGCTGTCGTTGGACGTCCCAGACGAACATCGTCTACTTCTTCGAGGGAAGTTTCTCTTTCACCCGGGTGGCGCGCTTTCCGATGCGATCGCGCAGGAAGTAGAGCTTCGCACGTCGGACCTTTCCTCTCCTCACCACTTCGATCTTCTGAATGCGGGGCGAATGGAGGGGAAGGATGCGCTCCACTCCCACCCCATAGGAAATCTTACGCACGATGAACGTCTCCCTGAGGCCGCCGTGCTTTTTCGCGATGACGATACCTTCGAAGACCTGAATCCGTTCATTCTGGCCCTCGTCGATGCGGAAGTGGACACGTACCGTATCCCCCACGTTGAAGTTGTCCCGATCGTCCACCATCTGCCTCGCTTCAATCGCCTGTAGCTCGTTCATCTCCTCTCTCCTCTAAGATGATCTTGAGAATGCCTTTTTCCTCTTCTGTGAGCGCTTTATTATGCAGTAAATCGGGACGCCTGTCCAGAGTCCTCTCGAGGCTTTTCCTGAGCCTCCACCTGCGGATCTCCTCGTGATGTCCCGAGAGAAGCACGTCTGGAACGGACATCCCCCGGAACTCCACGGGTCTCGTGTAATGCGGATACTCCAGGAGGCCGGAGGCATAGCTCTCCTCCTCCAGCGATTCCCGGGTGATGACCCCTTCCCGGAGGCGGATGACGGCGTCGATCATCACGAGCGCGGCGAGTTCCCCGCTGGAGAGCACGTAGTCGCCGATGGAGTACTCCCGCGCTCGATAGAAGTCGAGCACCCGTTGGTCCACCCCTTCGTACCGGCCGCAGATGAAGATGAGGGTCTCCTCGCGGGAGAGGTCCCGAGCGACCTGCTGGGTGAACCGGTATCCCGCGGCACTGGGATACACCACGGTGTGTGAAAGGGCGTTCACGCTGTCGAGGGCCTCGGCGAGAGGTTCGGGCTTGATCACCATTCCCGCCCCCCCGCCGTAAGGTGCATCGTCGCATGTCCGATGACGATCGTGGGCGAAATCCCGGAAGTTCACGATGGTATAGGAGATGAGTCCTCGTTCCACCGCCTTGGCGGGAATGGAGGTGGTGAAATAGGGCTCCACCAGCTCCGGAAAGAGGGTGAGTACCACGATGTTCATTCGAGGATCCATGGGGTCTTGAGCTCGATTCTTCGCCTCAGGATGTCGACTTCACCGACGAAGTGATCCTGAAAGGGGATCATGGCCCGCCCCCCGCCTGAGAGGGCGACCTCGAGAAGAAAGGTGTGCGGCGCTTCGATCACGGCGACGATCGTCCCATGGAACACCGAGCCCTCCTCTCCCCTGCTGTACACCTCACACCCTTCGAGATCGGCGATGTAGTACTCCCCTTCCCTGCAGGGAGCGGCATTCTCACGAGGCACCCAGATCTCCCAGCCCTGGAGACGCTGGGCGGCTTCCCGTGTATCCACCCCTTTGAGCTTCACGAGAAGGGTGGGATGTGTGCCGAAGACGCCTTCCACCTCGTACTCGCGTTCGATACCGCGATAACGGAGAGTGAGCCGCTCCAGCTTTCTGAAGTGCTCACTCTCCCCCGAAAAGCTGTGTACTCTGAGGGCACCGTTGGTGCCATGGGCGGACCGGATGTACCCTATGGCAAGCCGATCCTTCATCGACTCAGTCGAGGATCTCGAGGATCACCCGCTTGCCCGTCTTGGTGGCAGCCGCGCCCAGTATGGTACGGATCGCCTTGGCGATGCGGCCGTGTTTGCCGATCACCTTCCCCACGTCGTTGGGATCCACCCTGAGTTCGAGGATGGTGGACTTCTCGCCTTCGATGAGGTTCACCTCGACGCTGTCCGGATTATCGACCAGGGCCTTCGCGATGTAGGCGACGAGTTCCTTTTCCATTATCCACCTCTCATTTCACGGTGATGTTCTTTTTGTTGAGAAGGCGCTTCACCGTTTCGCTCGGCTGCGCACCCCTCTTCAGCCACTCCCGGACCTGCTCTTCTTTCACCACGATCTGTTTCTCCGGGTCCTTTTCGATGGGGTGATAGAGTCCCACCTCATCGAGTACCCGTCCATCGCGCGGGTTCCGAGATTCGGCGACCACAATCCGGTAGTACGGCCGCTTCTTGGTACCGAATCGCTTGAGTCTGATCTTGACCACCTCTATCCTCCTCCTGTGCTAGTTCATCCACGACGTTGGCATGGACTGCTGCATTCCTTTCTGTTTCAGCATCTTCTTCATCATAAGACGCGTTTTTTCAAAATTTTTCAAGAGGCGGTTGACCTCGTAGACCGAGGTGCCGCTCCCTCGGGCAATACGCTTCTTACGGGAGGGGCCTATGATCTTGGGGTTGCGTCGTTCCGCAGGCGTCATGGACAGGATGATGGCTTCCTCCCTCCGTACGGCCTTCTCGTCGATCTCCTGTCCCCCGAGGGCTGCCTGCATCCCGGGGACGAGTTCGGCGAGCTTCTGTAGACTCCCCATTTTCTTGATTTTCTGGAATTGTTCAAGATAGTCCTCGAGCGTGAAGGTGGCCTTCTTGATCTTCTCCTGGAGCTTTTCGGCCTCCTCCGCCTCGGTGAGTTCCCGAGCCTTCTCCACGAGGGTGACCACGTCGCCCATGCCCAGGATACGGGAGGCGATGCGGTCGGGATAGAAGGGTTCGAGGTCGTCGACCTTCTCGCCGACGCCTATGAACTTGATGGGCGCGCCGGTGATGGTTCGTATGGAGAGGGCGGCGCCGCCCCTGGTGTCGGAGTCGAACTTGGTGAGCACCACACCGGTGATGCCCACGGCCTCGTTGAAGGCCTTGGCCACGTCCACGGCCGTCTGTCCGGTCATGGCGTCGGCCACGAGGAGGGTCTCGTCGGGGGAGAGGTCACGGACGAGGCGGGAGAGCTCATCCATGAGCTCCCGGTCGACCTGATGACGACCCGCGGTGTCCACGATGAGGGTGTCGACGGCCTGCCGCTTCGCGTGCGAGAGGGCGCGCTTCACGAGCGTGCGCGGGTCCTTCAGGGACCGGTCGGTATAGACGGGTACGTCGATGGTGGCGCCCAGGGTCTCGAGCTGGTCTATGGCGGCCGGCCTGGCGAGGTCGGCTGCCACCAGGAGGGGCCGCCTCCCCTTCTTCTTGAGATGGAGCGCGAGTTTCGCCGCCGTGGTGGTCTTTCCCGATCCTTGGAGGCCTGCGAGGAGGATGATGCTCAGGGTGTCGGGGCCTTTGAGTGCGAGATCCTGTCGTTCGTCACCGAGGAAGGAGACGAGCTTGTCGTAGAGGATCTTCACGAACTGCTGGCCCGGGGTGACGGACTTGAGGACGCGTTCTCCGGTGGCTTCCTGGATGGTCTGGTTGACGAATCGTCGTACGACGCGGACGTGGACGTCGGCTTCGAGGAGGGCGTACTTTATCTGTTCCACCGCTTCCTCGATGTTCTTCGGGCTGATGGTGGCCTTGCCGGTGATGGTACGGACGATGTCCTGAAAGGTTGCGCTTATGCGATCAAACATGGATCTCCCCTTCTGCCAAAGACAAGCTCTATGTATAACGAAATCCCGGGGAAAAGTCAAGCAAACTGTTTATCTCACATAGAGATAATGTCGTTCGAGATAGCGCATGCGGGAGAGTATCTCTTTTCTCCTCTGGGTAAGGGGATAGGTCTCGAGGATGCGACGATAGAGGTCATAGGCGTCTTCGATCCGGTGGGGAGGGGCTTCCTCGTAGTAGCGGGCGCGGTAGTAGAGGAGGTCTTCGTGCTGGGCCGGGGTGAGGGGGGCCTGGAGGAGGGTCTCGAGGATGGAGGGGATGGGGGGATAGGTGTGGGTGTCGAGGAGGATGGTGAGGGCGTCGAGGAGGACGGCGGGGGAAAGGAGGGAGGCGGCTTCGACGTGGCGGGCGATGAGGTCGGGGGTGCGGGTGAGGGTCCCGAGGCGGAAGAGCTGGGCGCGTATGGGGAGGGTGTCGTCGGGAGAGGCGGAGAGGAGGGTCTGAAGGACGCCGAGGGCCTGGTCGTAGGCGCCTTGGTCGATGAGGTCGAGGGCCTCCCTGAGGGTGGGGGAAGAAAGCGCGGAGGCCGGGGTGGAGAGGGGGACAGGGGTGGAGACGGGGGTGGGGCCGGGGGACGCGCGGGGGGTGGTGAGGCCGCGGGTGGTGGAAGGTGGGGTGACCTCGAGGATGAGTTCTTTGATGCGCATGGTGCCGTCGTAGGGGTTCTGTTGCTGGAAGAAGAGGGTGTAGGTGCCGGGGGCCGGGAGGGCGAACTGGAAGATGGTGGTGCTTCCGGTGGAGAGGCGATCCTCGAGGGTCACGGTGCCGCCTTCACGGGCGCCGGCGAATATCCAGCCCGAGCCTTCGAGCACGACAGGGATGATCTCCTGGTAGGGGATGGTCTGGTGGTCGGTTTCGTCGGGCTGGAGGGTGGTGGGGAGGAGGGGGGCGGTGGGAGTGGGAGTGGGAGTGGGAGTGGGAGTGGGAGTGGGAGTGGGAGTGGGAGTGGGAGTGGGAGTGGGAGTGGGAGTGGGAGTGGGAGTGGGAGTGGGAGTGGGAGTGGGAGTGGGTGTGGGTGTGGGTGTGGGTGTGGGTGTGGGTGTGGGTGTGGGTGTGGGTGTGGGTGTGGGTGTGGGGACTGGCGAAGGGCTCGGGGAGGGAGCGATCATGGGAGTCGGAGAAGGACCGGTCTCCGGAGAAGACGCCATCCGCTCTGCACTCCTCTCCTCCCCCTCCATGAGATCCGGGAGGGGGTCGAGAAGGAGGAGTTCTTCGAGCTTCATCCAGCCCTGCTCCGGTTCATCCGACGGATCGGCCAGCAGATCAAAGGGGAGATCGAAGGCGAGCTGAAGACCTGGGAGAGGGGCCAGGCAGAGGGAGAAAGCGGCGACGATCGTCCTCCAGCACCGATTCAGCATCATGGGATATGCTCCAGAATCGTACGAATTTCACGACGGACACGTGCCCGATAATCCTCGCTTCCTTCGACCATCGTCCACCACTCTTCCAATTCATCGGATGTCCAGGCGTCCGCTGCATTCCGAAGGGGGAAAAGCCGGAACTCAGTGATCCTCCGGAAGAGATCGGGTATCAGGAGATCATCAACGCTATAGAATGAAGCGATGGGAGAAGAAGAGACGGAGGAAGGAGACTCCGGTGCCTCGTCTGGACCTGAGGGAATACCGCTCCAGACCCACACTGCGATACCTATACCCAAGAGTCCACCGGCAAGGAGTGAGAGTAGTACGTGGAGAGGGAGACTTTTAAACGATATCCTCCGCATATGAGGGCTCTTCCTTCCCCAGAAGTCGTATGGTCACTATCTTGGAGATCCCGGACTCTTCCATGGTGACCCCGAGAAGGTTGTCGGCTCCTGTGATGGTCTTCTTGTTGTGGGTGATCACGATGAACTGGGAACGCTCGCTGAACTCCCTGAGGAGCTCCACGAACCTTCCGATATTGTTCTCATCAAGAGGGGCATCTATCTCATCCAGGATACAGAAGGGAGATGGTTTCACCATATAGATGGCGAACAATAACGCCACCGCGGTGAGCGATCGTTCCCCCCCTGAAAGCAACCCGATGTGCTCGAGCTTTTTACCGGGAGGCTGTGCGAAGATTTCGATACCCGACTCGAGAGGATCGGAGGGATCAAGCAGTTTGAGCTCTGCCCTCCCGCCACCGAACAGACGTCGGAACACCTGATGAAAGTTCACCTTGATCTTCTCATACGTGGCGAGAAAGAGTTCCCTCGATTCCCTGCGGATCTCCTGGAGCACAGTGGTGAGGTTTTCCTTTGCCTTGTTCAGATCGCTGAGTTGGGACACGAGGAATTCATAGCGGTCCTTCACGTCCTTGAATTCCTCCGCAGCCATGAAGTTCACGTTACCCAGTCGCCTCCGTTCCTCTCTCTTCTCCGCCAACACTCGGGCGAGATCCCCTGGATTCTCCTGCACTTCCATCTGAAGGAATTCCCTCAGAGTCCTCCCGTGCTGGTCTTTGAAATACGTTTCCAGTGCCTTGATCTCCTCTTCATACCGCGCGACTTCCACCTGGAGCCGTTCCACATCCTCCTGGAGCCGGGAAAGCTCCCCCATCTTTTGTTTTATTTCATTTTCATGAGAAGAGATAGCGAAATTCTTCTCCTTGATGTTACGCTCTATCTCGACGATCTTTTCTCTACAGGAAGCCTCCTCCTGGAGGAGGGCCTTCTGCTCCCGTTCGAGGGCATGGAGGGAAGCCTTCACGGTATCGAGTCGTCGGTTCGAAAGATCCACCTCCTTCTGGATCTGGTTGATCAAGGAGAGCGTCTCCTCCTTGTCCCTCAGGAGGGCATTCACGGTCTCACGGAGGGCTTCCGCCTGAGTCGCGATCCTGGTACTCGTCAATCGCAGATCCTCGAGGGATTTCCGCCGCTGTTCGTTTCTGGTACGGACCTCACGGATGCGGGTCTGGAGCTCAGCTATCCTTTCCCGAGAAGACTGTATTTTTTTTGTTACATCTTCAAGTAAATTATCAATAGCCCGTTTCTTGGTGATGATCCCCTCGGGAGCGGTGAAGGCTTCGAGAAATGAAGGTTCCGTGGCCAGATACGCGGCATAGAGGTCTCTCGCCTGCTCCACCGTCCGGGCCATCTCCTCCAGCCATTCCTCAAAGGGGGGGTCGGGATTCCCGAGCCGCTTGAAGTCCTGCAGGATCTCCCGTCTATGACGGATCCTGGCAAGGAGGTGATCGAGGGACTCACGGAGCGCGTGCGAGAGTGTGACTCGTTCCTTTGCGGAGAAATTGCTCCTCTTCAACCCTTCATCGAGCTCCTTCACAATCTCTTCCGTGAGATTCGCGAGCTCCCCATGGAGGTGTTCTCGTTCCCGTTCCAGCTCGGCGATCATGCCTTCAGAATCAGCGATTTCCTGCTCGAAGGCGATGATCTGACGCTCGGAAACGGCGATGCTCTCTTCCCATTCCTGTATCTGGCTCTGGATATGTCGCCGCTCCTCGAGAATGCGTTCGTATTCCTTCTCTTTCTCCACAATACTCGATTCGATACGGAGGAGACGATCACGAAGGTGTTGCTCCCTCACCCGGTCGGTGGAGATCTTTCCTTCGATCTCACTGATCTGTTCAGAGAGGAGGGTCATCTGGGAGGAAAGGCTGTGCCGCTTCACCTCGAGTCCATAGAGTTCCCTTTGATAACGTGCGAGATCGTGTTCCAACGAGCCCATGGTATCAAGGCTGTCCTCCACCGAATCGTTCAAGCGATGTATCTGCTCTTTCAGCCTGCTTCTCTCCTCCTGTCGCTCCCGGAGCCTCTCCCGGTGACGCACGAGGGCCTTCTCTATGCGCCGATACTTGAGAAGAGACTGTTTTATCTCGATTTGGAAGATCTCCTCCGAGAGTGCACGATACCGTTCCACCTTTTCGGCCTGCGCCTTGAGGGCATGATATCTCTTTTCCACTTCACGAAGTACGGATTCCACATGAACCATGTTCTCTTCCGTCCGGAGGAGTTTTTGGTTCGCTTCGACTTCCCGCTGGCGGTATCTGGTGATCCCCGCGGCCTCTTCGAATATCTGTCTTCGATCCTCTGGACGTGAGGAGAGGATCTGGTCGATCTTCCCCTGCTCCATGATGGAATACGCGGATTTACCTATCCCCGTATCGAAAAAGAGCTCCTTCACGTCCCTGAGACGCACAGGAGCATTGTTGATCGCATACTCGCTCTCCCCCGAGCGATACACCCTCCTCCTTATGGCGATCTCATCGAAGTCGAGAGGAAGATGCCCCTCGTTGTTGCTCAGGATGAGCGTCACTTCCGCCACATTGAGAGGTTTTCTGTCCTCGGTTCCATTGAAGATGACCTCCTCCATGGAAGAGGTACGAAGGGTCTTGGTGCTCTGTTCGCCCAACACCCATTTGATCGCATCCACGATATTACTCTTCCCACAACCATTTGGGCCAACGATGGCCGTCACTCCTTCCCGGAACTCTATTCTCGTCTTCTCGCCGAAGGATTTGAAACCGAAAAGCTCAACCGCCTTGAGTATCATGCACCGTCCTGATCAGATAGTAATGATGGGGAATCATAGCAGGAGAAAGGTGGGCTGTAAAGGGAAAGCCTTGCAAGGGGATAGGAACCCCTGGTAAGATGGGACTCACCCCATGGATACGGTATGCGGCATCGACGAGGTAGGCAGAGGCCCTCTCGCCGGCCCGGTGGTGGCTGCAGCGGTGGTTCTCACGCCTGGAACCTCCCTGCCCGGGCTCAAGGACTCAAAAAAACTCTCCCCTGAAGAGAGGGAGCGTCTCTTTCCTCTCATACTGGAAGCGGCGGCAGCCGTCGGGGTGGGATGGGCGTGGCCGCACGAAGTCGATCGTTTCAACATCCACAACGCCACGCTCAAGGCGATGGAACGGGCCTACGAAATGTTGATACAGAAGCTATCGCCGTCCCTCGTTCCCACCGAAGTAGTGATAGACGGGAGGCACGCCCCCCCGTCCATCACGCATGCACGGGCGGTAGTAAAAGCAGACTCGTTCGTACCTGAGGTCATGGCCGCGTCGATCGTGGCCAAAGTGTTCCGGGACGAATGGATGAAGATCTATCATAGGTTTTTGCCGGAATACACCTTTTCACAGCACAAAGGTTACCCCACCCGGCTTCACAGGGAACGGATTCTCACAATCGGAAGCTGCCCAATTCATCGTCGGACCTTTCTTGTTCGAGCCGCTCGATCTCCTTGAGCGCTTCCCTTAGGCCGTTGAGGAAACGGTAGAGATCTTCCCTGTAGACCACCACCTGATCCCTCTCAAACCCTTCCCCCAGCTCATCCTTTCTGCTCTCCACGATTGCGAGGAAGAGTTCTCCATACCGGTTCTCTTTCACATTGAAGAAGTAGGTCCTCTTGCCTGCGAATACCTTTGATGAAAAGAGTTCTCCTCTTGTCCCCATACTCACTCCTTCTCTACGTATCATTGATGAGGTTATACCTCAAAATCTCTCATCGTGCAAGTAGATATTTCTCCTCGAGCAGTAAATTCCAGATGAGGGATCGACACCCTTCCCCGACGGGCGCCCTTCGCTGTGTTTCCATCGGCTTTTCACTGTATCTCCATTGACAGAAAAAGAGAACTCCTTCTTGATCGTCTCTCCTTCCAAGAAACATTCGCCGGGTGTCGACGAGTCGAGGGCGTGACCGAGATAGTCGGAGAGATGGACGAGACTGTAGACGAGTACATCCGACATGCAACCGGTCCTGCGGGTGTGGAGGAGACACGCATCGACGAACAGAAGGACATCTGCGACTTCCGCACACCCACACTCGAGGAAGCATCGAAAGAGCTCTCTGATGATCTCCTGGATCCTGACGAGCACCGCATCCATGCTCGTCGTCGAAGGGGCAAACTCGGTAAGGGCATGAAACGTTCCAACGAGGGTCCTGAGCCGTTTCCTTCGTGGAGCCTCGATCATCCCTCCCCCTGGGAAGCGTTATGTGCTCCTCTTCTCATCCTACTCCTTCCTCCAGGAAAAATCCAGCCTCCGGAAGCCCCTGTGGGAACTACAATATATTGGAGAGAGAGAAGGAGGCCGCGAGCTGAAGATAGGCATCGAGGAATCCGGATGTGCGCTTCTTTATATAGAGTTGAACGGCCAGATATTCGTCCTCTCGATTCACCACCCACTTCTTGAGCGTAAAGGGATCGTTCACGGAGATACTCGCCTCATCTGCGATGCTCCCCGGGTATACCCGAACAACCCTGTAATTCTCCTCCCACGGCAGGCCTCCACCTACCTTTTCCACTCTCATTCCAAAAAGGACCGAAAACACCACGGGACGCGGGGCCCGGTTGAGGATCCATTCCGCCACTTTCTCCGGCCGTTCCCCAAGTGCCGTGATGATGCGTCTCGGTTGCCCGTCATGCAGGTAGTCGAGAGAGACAAGCGTCCCCGGACTGAGGTCGAGAAGCACTCGCTGGGCATCCCTGAGCGTGTGTACCTCCCGTGCATCTATCGATGTGACGACGTCGCCCGGGCCGAGGGGGAATCCATCGAGGGGTCCACCGGGGATCACCTCCACGACCTCGATCCCACTCTCCCCTTCGTACAGTGAGAGTCCCAGCCACGGGTACATCACCCTCCCTCCCCCATACAGGCGAGGGATGATGAGAGGAAACCAGTACCCCGGAATGGCGAAGTTGATACCCTCGAAATCCTCCACCCCGGCGAATATCACCCCTACCACCTCCCCTCTCTCGTCCAGGAGCGGACCTCCGCTATTTCCGGGATTCACAGGCACATCCACCTGAAGGACGTCCCCCAGTTCGAGGAAGGGCCGGTGGAGGGCCGAGATGATCCCCGAGGTGAGGGTGCTCTGAAGACCTCCGGGAGAACCCACTGCAAAGAGCTTCTCTCCCGGGGAGAACCCTTCTCTCAAGGAAAGAGGAAGCACCACAGGGACGTCGACCTCCGTCTTGAGAAGGGCGAGATCGAAGACGGTATCATACGCGAGAACCTTTGCGGGTATCTTCTCCTCCGGTCGTGAAGGGAGACGGACGAAGACCCTCGAATAGCCCTCGTAGGAGGGATCGACCTCCGAGTGGATCACATGATAGTTGGTGAGCAGGTGGCCCCGGTCATCGATGAAAAAACCGCTTCCTATGGCCCGGTCGGGCACTCCAACCCCTTGGCGGATGGAGATTCCCCTGTCCACCCAGATGGTCACCACCCCTCCTACATATCGGGGCAGAAGATCGGAGGATGGGGAATGGCTCTCACCCCCATCGGGCGAAACCTTTGAAAGCCAATAGGAGTACTTCCACTTTTTCGCCTGTGAGATATATGGTTCAAGGGCCTCACGAGGAGGGGAGTATCCCTCCTCCACCGCTCGATAGAGCATCATCAGGGCGGGAACCCAGCGATGCTCCTCCCGCAGGACTTCCGCCTCCTCGAAGAAAAGGCGTCCTCTGCTCCACTCGGGCAGTTCGACCCCAAGCGTCGTGAGACTCACGAAGAACTCGCGGGCTTTCCCGAACTCTTTTTCCTCGATGGCCTCCGAAAATCCCGCCTTCATCATCTGGAGGGCCCGCTCCCTCAAATGAACACGATCATCTTCCGAAAGGGCGGCGCCTCCTCCTGCCTCCATGAGGGAGAGAAGCGTAAGCACACGCTCCGGTTTTCCGTCATCGAGGAGGGATTCGAGCATGGAAATCGTCACCTCTTCCACAGGGGGAATGGGCTCCTGCACCCTTCCGGATTCGGTGACGCAGGACGAAAACACGAAAACCGAGAGAGAAATTCCCAGGAAGATCCCCTTGAGATGTTCATTTCCCATGATCATACAGCTCCTCACACATGCTGATGAAATCGAACGAGTCACCCAACAGTGAGGGCGTCCGGAGAGTCTGGATGGAGACCCCATCCTCCACGAACCAGCGATATTCCGCCTCTTCGTAGCGATATTCGAGATTCTCTTCCGACACCGAGCTCTGCACGAGATTCCCTTCACCGTCGAAGAGGTCTTCGACCTCGAAGATCCCATCCCCATCGGGATCGCGCTCGCCCTTGAACGGAACTCCCCCTCGATACCATATGCGGACATCCCATCCTTCTTCCCCATAGAGGCGAAGTTCTTGTTTGAGTATCTTCCGGCCCTCCAAGGTAAACTTCCGCCAGGGCAGCTCATCGGAGCTCCTGATTTCTTCAAACGAGACGGCATGGCGCCAGAGATCATCGAGGGAAAAGGAGAAGGAAGGACGGTTCCCACCCCAATCGGCGAGATACCAGTCGGCACCGCCGTGAGGCACTCCCCTGATCGGCAACTCCCGAGAGAGGCTGGAGAGGGAGAGGATGTACTTCCCGGTGTCGGTGTTCCAGGAGCATCGTGAGATGTACGGGTACGGAGCGAACTCCACGGAAAAGAAACGCTCCCTCACCGGATATACGGTGAGGAAGGAGGGATTCCCATTGAGATAGACCACTTCCAGCTCCGGCGCACCGTCCTGATTCTCGTCGTACGAGAGCCGAACAGGACTGCCCCTCTCCATCTGAATCGAATATTCCGGCATGCCGTCCATGTTGGTATCCCAGAAATACCAGGGACTCCCCTCTATAAACGCACGCAGGGAGACACGTTCCTCTTCCGTGAGGGAGGCCCCACGAGTGCAGGACAGGAGGAGTTCCCTCTGCCTATAGCCCCCTTCATGGAGGAAACCTTGCCACAGGAGAGGATCCCGAGGACGTTGTCGTGCCAGCTCGAAGGCCGAGAGGAGGGGGGAGGCCTCCCCGTTCCTCCGCCACCGCGTGACCAAAGGACGAAGAAGCTCGACACGCTCCTCTTCAAAGAACAACCGTACGAGACTCTCCAGGTGAGCGATATCCCCACCTTCAGAGAAGACCATCCGCGAAGGGGATCCCACACCCAGGAGTGCGGAACCTATGATGAACCATTCCTCCGAAGGGTACAGGTGCAGCGCTCGTGTGAACCATGCTTCCAGGTCGGGGTCCTCCGTCCGTTTCATGGCCATGAGCAGGAGCCTGTACCATTCGGAAGGCACCCTCTCCCGGGAGGCGACTTCATCCCGGAGAAGACGAGCGAGCAGGTGGTACTCCTTCTGCATCCAGAGCACATTGAAATAGAGGGTCTCTATCCGTTGGGGTTCCACGTATACAGGCGCGAGAGGGGCACTCAGGGCTTTCACCAGTGCATCCCGCACCTCCCATCCCCTCCCCGCCCGGTCGAAAAGAACGGCTGCCTTGACGAACCAGAGATCGGG
Organism: Spirochaeta thermophila DSM 6192; assembly: GCF_000147075.1. Classification (NCBI taxonomy): domain Bacteria; kingdom Pseudomonadati; phylum Spirochaetota; class Spirochaetia; order Winmispirales; family Winmispiraceae; genus Winmispira; species Winmispira thermophila. The sequence goes on along the minus strand of NC_014484.1, from coordinate 1,135,838 downwards.
GAGATCCTGGGAGAAGTCCAGGCCCCTCAACGCGATCTGAAGTGCACTCTCCAGATGTCCCTCAGCGTAGAGATCGACCGCGGTCCGGGCATATATCTTCGCCACCTTCGAAAAGAGGGGATCTTCCTCCGAGAAAAGGGAACCACACAACCCTCCCCAGAGCAGGAAGAGGAGCAACGATCTGGATTTCACCCCCGTCCACGGCCTCCTTCGCTCAAGCTTCTCCCGGAACCCGCCGGGGCCTCATATTCAGGAGCTCGCAGATATCCTCTTCAGTGAGGGTCTCTCTCTCGATGAGGGTTCTCGCGAGCACGTCGAGTTTTTCCTTGTGTTCCCCCAGGAGATTCATCACCTCGTTCAAGGCAGAGGTGAGGATGTTCCTTATCTCCTCGTCTATCTTGCGGGCAGTCTCCTCCGAATAATCCTTATGCCGAGCGATCTCCTTGCCGATGAAGATGGGCTCCTCCTCCTGTCCAAGGGCTACGGGCCCAAGGGTTTCACTCATCCCCCACTCGCACACCATCCTTCTGGCGATCTCGGTGGCCTGTCTGATATCCTCCTTCGCTCCCGTGGTCGTCTCATTATACACGATCTTCTCGGCCGCATAACCCCCGAAGGCGACTTTTATGCGATCCATCAGCCAACTCTTACTCTTGGAGTACTCGTCCTTTTCCGGAAGGGAGACCGCCATTCCCAGCGCCCTCCCCCTCGGGACGATGGTCACTTTGTGGAGGGGATCCACGTGCTCGAGAAGGAAATGGAGGAGCGCGTGACCGGACTCGTGATAGGCCGTCTTCTCCTTTTCTTCCCTGCTCAATACTCGAGACTTCCTGGCGACTCCCATAAGGATCTTGTCCCGCGCTTCCTCGAAGTCTTCCATCTCCACCACACCTTTGTTCTTACGAGCAGCGAGGAGGGCTGCCTCATTGACCAGGTTCTCGAGATCGGCCCCGGATGTCCCCGCCGTCCCGCGGGCGACCCGCTCGAAGTCCACATCCTCTCCGAGCGGCACCTTACGGGCATGAATGCGCAATATCGCCTCCCGCTCCTTCACATCGGGCATGTCCACCACAACCTGACGGTCGAAGCGTCCCGGCCTGAGAAGGGCCGGATCGAGGACATCGGGGCGGTTGGTCGCCGCGAGCACGATCACCCCTTCCTTGCTCTCGAATCCATCCATCTCGACGAGAAGCTGGTTGAGGGTCTGTTCCCGTTCATCATGTCCCCCCCCATATCCTGCCCCCCGCACTCTTCCCACGGCATCCAACTCATCGATGAATATGATGCAAGGGGCATGCTTCCGTCCTTGATCGAAGAGATCCCTCACGCGTGCGGCACCCACTCCCACGAACATCTCCACGAAATCCGAACCGGACATATGGAAGAACGGCACTCCGGCTTCTCCGGCCACCGCACGGGCAAGCAGGGTCTTCCCCGTCCCGGGCATCCCCACGAGCAGCACTCCCTTGGGGATACGGGCACCCATACGGGTAAACTTGTGAGGATTCTTGAGGAACTCCACCACTTCCTGGAGCTCGTTCTTCGCCTCCTCCTGGCCGGCGACGTCGGCGAACATCACCTTCTTGCCGTCCTGATACTGGCGCGCCCTGCTCTTCCCGAAGGAAAAGGCCTTGTTTCCTCCCACCTGCATCTGTCGGAACATGAACCATATGAACAGAAACCCGATGATCCATGGGATGAGTTCGAGAACGATACGGAGTGGAGAGACCCCCTTCACGTCCCCAGAGACTCGGACCCCTTTCTCCCGCAACTCGCGCATGAGCATATCGTCATAGTAGGGAATCTTGGTGGTGAACAAGGTCCTCTCACCATCCCTGCTCTGGAGTGTACCACGTATCTCGAACTGGTCGAGAATGGTGACCGAATCGACCCGCCCCTCTTCCAAGTAGGAGAGGAAGGTGGAATACGGGATCTCAAGGCCCGTGTTCTGGCTCGAAAAGAAAAAGCTGATGATAAAGAGGGTAATGAGGGCAAAAAGAAAGATGAGAGCAAAACGATTGCTATTGGGATTGAACTGGAACTGTGGCTGTTTAGGATCGCGTTCGTGATTCACCGCTCAATGCTCCTTCCAACATGGTGTAATCGGATATACAGTACATCCTCGTCTCCTTTGAAAGGGATAGGGTTCGGATCGGCAAAGATATCCTCATATCCCGCCCATCCCCCGAGTATCGCTACGATACCCTTTCCTGGAGCTTCCAATACGGGAACACTGCATCTCAAGTGAGGAGGAAGGTTCCACATCTGGAAAACCTTATGCACACTCCTTCTGAGAGACCCCCTCGCCACCGCATCTCCCGCCTTTCTGGATCGGCACACATACGTTCCCACAGGCAGAACCATCTCATTCGCTCCAGGCCTTCCCTTCTCGAAGGGAATGTGTCGACCACATCGGACCTCCATCCTCAACTCGTCTGTAAGTCGAAACTCACCTTCTTTTTCTATCACTACAAAATACCCATTTTCTCCATGAAGGACAACATGGGACCGCACCACGAGATACTCACCCTCCCGCCGCATCATGACCCCTCTCCCCACCACTATCCCGTCCCACAGGGATTCCGGATGCCATACATACGGACGTATGTGCCAGAAAGGCAATTCCTCACTCTCGGATGTCCCCTCTCGACTCATGAACACCTGGTACAACCTGTAGAAGAGGAGGTAACGCTCGAGGGGATCGGCCCTCGACACGAGGTGGAAGGGAACCCTGAGTCCGGAAGGGGTCTCCTCGATGGGGAATCCCCCGACAGGATCTCTTCTCTCCAGATAACGATGATACAGCTCGGCCTTCTCGCTCAACGCCACGACGGCCTTCGTCCATCCGGGGAATCGCTTCTCGAGGACCGGGAGGACATGGATCCTCAAGAAATTGCGATCGTAGGCATCCTTCTCGTTTGAGGAATCCTCGAGATAAGAGAGCCCCTGCTCCTGCAGGAAGGAAAGAACCTCACTCCTCGAACAGGAGAGAAGAGGACGGAGATAGCGGTCGCGTACGGGAGACATCCCCCTCAAGGCGAGAGGATCCGATCCCCGAAGGAAGCGAAAGACGACGGTCTCCACCTGATCATCCCGCGTGTGACCGAGGGCCACGTAGTCTCCTTCGCCTTTCGAGAGGAGTTCCTCGAAAAAGGCATAGCGCTCCTCCCTTGCCACCTCTTCCACACTCTTCTTCGAAGCCTTCGCACGATGGAGGATCCATCCCTCGGGGAGCCGCTTGATATGCGAGGGGAGGTCGCGGGTCTCCGCCAGAGACATCACGAACCGATACTCCTGATCCCGCTCCGACCGAGGGCGTATCCCGTGATCGAGATACACCACCTTGAGAGTCAGGTTCAATCGTTGGCGGAGGAGGAAGAGGGAGTGGAGGAGCGCGGTACTATCAGGCCCTCCCGAACAAGCGACGAGGACCACCGCTCCTTCCACGTGATCGAATCCTTTGAAAAAGGTGTACACTTTTTCGAGCATCAGTAGTACCGCCGGTTGAGGACCTCCATGACACTCTCCACCTCTTCCTCGATGAGACGGGGAAGATGCTCCACAAAACGGAGTACCGTTTCCTCGATCCTCTCCCTTTCTTCCCGCGGAGGCACAGAGAGCACATAGTCCGCGAGGTCCTCCCCTTCTGGAGGACGTCCCACCCCCACATAGTACCGGACGAAGTGAGGAGAACCGAGGTGCTGAATGATCGATTTGAGACCGTTGTGTCCTGCGTGTCCCCCTCCGATCCTCAACCTGCCGTTTCCCGGCGTGAGATCGACTTGATCGCACACCACGACGAGATGCCGGGGAAGCCACGTTCGATCAACGAGTAGATGTGAGAAGATCGCACCGGATCTGTTCATGTAGGTGAGGGGCTTTATGAGGACCACCTCCCGCCCCTTGATCGTCCCTCGGGCCTCAGCCCACAGAGCTTTCTCCTTGAAAGGGGCATGCAAATGGGTGGACGCTATGCGCTCCACGGTCCACCATCCTACATTGTGCCGTGTGAGCGCATAACGCCTGCCGGGATTACCAAGACCGACGATATAGTACGGCGGAGCCAGGGCGCTCGCTCCTCAACTCAGTCCTCGGGTTCTTCGGAGACAGCGGCACCACCCTCTTCCTCGGCCGCTTCAGGTGTCTCGACGACGACTTCGCTCACCGCGTGACCGACAGCCACCACCGTCTGATCCGGAGGATTGAGGATCTCCACGCCATCCGGGGCCTGGATATCCTGTACATGGAGGGAATCGCCGACTTCGAGAGACGAGATATCCAGTACGATCACCTCGGGAAGATCCTTCGGAAGACAGGTGACTTCCAGTTCCTGCACAAAGAATTCCAGGAGTCCTCCCTTCTTCACCCCTTCGGGCGTGCCTTCGAGGTGGATGGGGACGTGCGTCTTGAGTTTCTTCTCGGGATTGATCTCCATGAAATCGAGATGAATATACTGTCCTCGGATCGGATCGTACTGATAATCCTTTATGAGGACCTGCCGCGTCTCTTTGCCTTCCAAGGAAAGGTCCACGATGACATTCTCGGCAACGGTTCCATGAAAGGTCCTATGGAACTCCCTCGCATCGAGCGCTACCGGCACCTGATCCTTTCCCCCATAGACCACACCGGGGATCTTGCCCTCCCGCCGAAGGGCTTTGGCCTCGGTCTTTTTCTGTGCCGTTCGCACGATCGCAGTCAATTTGGTCTTTTTCACGACTCACTCCCTTCTTCGAAATTACATAATCGATTGAGTACTCACATGTACACTACTGCAGGAAGCTGGGACGGCAGGATTCGAACCTGCGAATGCCGGGACCAAAACCCGGTGGCTTACCACTTGCCGACGTCCCAGAGATGAGACACGTATGTGATATAGTCCTATGCTCCCGCCTGGGGAGCTTCGTCTGCCATCGAGATCTCCTCACGCTCCCCCATCCGTTCGTACATGGAGAGGATATCGGCCTGAAGCTTCTCCCGGAAATCGGCCTTGATCGGATGAGCTACATCCTTATACTCCCCGTTCCGCGTCCTCCTGCTCGGCATGGCGATAAACGTCGCGGTCCTCCCCTCGATGACCTTTATGTTGTGCACCACGAAGCAATCATCAAAGGTGACCGTGACGTAGGCCTTGAGTTTCCCCCCTCCCTCCACCCTCTTTATACGGATGTCAGTAACTTCCATGGGACCACTCCTTATGCTGGATCATCGCCCGATCACATCAGGCGCACCATACACGAGGCAACCGCTTCAGGGGGTGAGCTCGATACGTTTCATAGCCCTGTCGAACCATCGCAGCATCCGCCCTCACAAGATCGATAAAGGAGGGAAAAACCCCGTACACCACACTCCCACTACCTGAGACGTTCGCGTACAAGGCCCCTAGCTCAGCCAACCCCTGCACGATATCTTGGAGGAGAGGATATCGGGGAACGAGTACGTCGAAAAACGCATTGTGAAACCCCCAGTCTTGCGGTGCGTACGACTCATAGGACTCCACGATCCGCCTCGGGGACACCCCCTCGTGCATCACGAGACCTTTCCGTTCATCATAAAGGGCGTACGCCTGCACGGTGGATATGGGGAATCCGGGTGCCACACAGAGGAGCCAGAAGTCGTCCCTGGGTTTCACCGGATGGATCACCTCCCCCCTTCCCTCCACGAGGGCGGCCGAAGCACGACAAAAGAAGGGGACGTCGCTGCCCACCTTTAGTCCGAGCTCAGCGAGTCGTTCTTCTCCCAAACCGACTCCCGTGAGGGCATCGAGCGCCCTCAGCACGGCAGCAGCATTGCTCGAAGCCCCGCCGAGACCCGCCCCGGAAGGGATGCGCTTTTCCACCTTGACATGGACATATCCTCTCCACCCTGTCGCCTCTCTGAAGATCCGGACTGCCCTGTGAACAGTACTCTCTTCAGGAGTGGCCGGAACACCATCCACTACATCTTCTTCCGTGTCTGTCAAAGAGCGAATCCATATCCGGTCGAATATGGATACCGTCTGGAATATCGATCGTATATTATGATAACCATCCTCCCTCGTGTCAAGTATTTCGAGATGGAAGTTCACTTTGGCAGGGGAGAGCACCATGGCCTCCCGGCCGTTTCGACCTCTCGTTCTAGTGCTCCACATAGTGGCACCCTACCGATACCTGCTGAGAGACCGCCGACTGGGTGATGATTCGAGCCACGAGAACCGCATTCCGGAGTTCGACGATATCCCTCCTCACCTTCGCCTTCTTGTAAAAGCTTTCGACGCGATGTTGGAGGTAGTTGATATCGGCGAGCGCCCTGTTGAGACGCTTGGATGTCCGGATGATCCCCACATAGTGCCACATCAGAGACCTGAGGTACTTGAGATCGCTCTTCACCAGCACCGGATCCACGTCCTCCTCTTGAGGGGGGAAGACCCAGTCGGGTATGCTCCTCTGAAGGCGTCGAGTGGGGCGGCTGTGGCGACGGGCGATGTCCTTACCGGCACGGATACCGAAGGTGAGAGCCTCCAGTAGCGAAACAGAGGCCAGCCTGTTGGCTCCGTGAACACCGGTGCAGGCGCACTCCCCCACGGCATAGAGTCCCGAAAGCTCCGTTCTCCCATCGAGATTCACCTTCACACCCCCACAGAAATAGTGGGCTGCAGGGACCACCGGGATGGGATCCTTGGAGATGTCCAGTCCGAGCTGCAGACAGGATTGATAGATGTAGGGGAATCGCGTCCTCACATCCACGGAGAGCGTTCTCGCATCGAGGAACACATACTCCGTCCCCTCCCTCTCCATCTCCCGGTAGATGGCCCGGGCCACTTCATCCCTGGGAGCCAGATCCTTGAGCGGATGTATGCGCTCCATGAAGTACTCGCCCGAATGGTTCATCAGGCGGGCACCTTCCCCTCGAAAGGCCTCTGTGATGAGCATTCGCTTGAAGTCCCTATGGTACAGCACAGTGGGATGAAACTGGATGAAATGGGCGTTGATCACCGGAACCCCCGCACGGGAGGCCATCGCCACTCCATCACCCGTGGCTCCCGGCGGATTCGAGGTGTGAAGGAACAGATTGCCGATCCCGCCGGTGGCAAGGACCACCGCCCCGGTGAAGACCAGATCGACCCCGCCTTCCGGGTTCAGAAGATACACTCCTACCACCCGGGATCTGCGATACCGTTCCTCGGGATCTAGAGAGTTGTGACTGTTCGTCACGAGATCGATTGCCGTGTAGCCGGAGAGGAATTTCACATGCGGATTCGAACCCACATAGGCGAGGAAGTGCTCCTGGATGCTCTTTCCCGTCTCGTCCTTCACATGGAGAATACGCCTCAGGCTATGGGCCCCTTCCTTGGTGAAATCGAATCCATCCGTTGTGGTGTCGAACGGAACACCCGCCCGTTTTATGAGATACTCTTCCACCATCCCGGGACCTTCTTCGGCAACCAGCCGTACGGCCTCCTTGAGATTGTAGTAGGCCCCTGCCTCAAGGATATCCCTCATGAGGAGGTCGGGAGAATCCTTCTCCCCCCGGTATACGATCCCTCCCTGCGCCAGGTAGGTGTTCGATTCGAGAGGATTATCCTCCTTGGTGACCACGAGGACATCGAGACCTTCTTCGGCGGCAGCCACGGCGGCACTGAGTCCTGCGAGCCCCGATCCCAGCACCACCACGTCCACATACTCCCTGTTCCAGACACCCATCCGTACTCCTATCCTGCAGCGACTACTTTCATGGAAAAATCGAACGCAGGGGCTGAATGTGTGATCCTGCCCACCGAGATATAGTCAACTCCGAGTTTCGAGACTTCGGCGATCTTCGGAAGGTCCATATCCCCCGAACACTCGAAGAGGACCTTTCCCCTCCCCCGGCGTATCGATTCCTCCATCTCACTCGGTGACATGTTGTCGAGCATGATGATGTGTACACCGGCACCGAGGGCCTCTTCCACCTCTTCCACGGTACGACACTCCACCTCTATCTTGAAGCGATCCCCCCATCTCTCTCTGACCCGCTCCACCGCCTTGGTGATGGATCCCGCCCCATCTATGTGGTTGTCCTTGATGAGCACCATGTCATAGAGACCCATCCTGTGGTTTTCCCCGCCCCCGATCCTCACCGCGTACTTCGAGAGGCGTCGGAATCCGGGGAGGGTCTTCCGGGTGTCGAGGATCACCGTGTGTCCCGACTTCCCCGCCTCCTTCACGAACTTCGACGTATAGGTGGCGATCCCGGAGAGGAACGCCAGGAAGTTGAGGGCGATCCGCTCCCCCGTGAGGAGATCCGCCATCGGGCCGGAAAGCTCAGCCACCACATCTCCACGGGAAAGCACATCCCCGTCCTGCCGGAGGAACGAAACCGAGATGCGCTCGTTGATCTTCCGAAAGACCCTCTCGAACACGAAATCACCAGCCAGTATCCCCTCCCCTTTACTCACCACGCGGGCGGCACCCTCCGCCTCGGGAGGAAAGACGGCCTTGCTGGTGACGTCACCTTCCTCTCCCAGGTCCTCCTCCAGGGCGAGAGAGATCAACGCATCCAACTCTCTTTGGTACATCTCCTGAAGGGACTTCATCCTCGATCGCATGAGGCTATGCTATCGCAATGTATACAAAAAGACAAGAGAAGACATTCAAGGGGTACTTGATTATCACACCCTCTCTCCTGCACACTATATCCTGTCATGGATCTTACAGAAATCCGTTACGCACTTGAAGATGCGATCAGCGAGTTGTTCCAGGAGATAGGGCCGCTTCACGCGAGTATAGCCGCGGTGTCCTCAACCCCGTCGGTGGAGATAGTGAGTTCGCTCGGTCTGGTCGGAGGCATGAAAGGATACGGATTTCTCCTCTTCTCACAGAGAAACGCCCTCCTCTTCACCTCCACCGTCTCACGGGCGCTCGGGTATGCGATAGAGGGGGAGGAGCTCACGGAGCTCCACAGATCGTTTCTCCTCGAGTTCACCAACCAGATCTTCGGAAGGACCGCAGGCAAGTTCTCACGCCTGGGCATCGATGTGCGTATCACCCCCCCCTCCCTGCTATTGGGGAAAGGGGTCTCGCCTCTCTTCTTCCACGAGGCCGCACATCTCCATCTCTCCATACAGGGGACGTTCGGGACCTTTCTCCTGTCTCTCATCCTGAAACATCCTTTGAGATAAAGACACTATTCCCATCCCGGGGGGCCGCCATGGACCGGAGACACGAATACCACGACGACTACGAGACCTTCCTCAACGAGGAGGACGACGAAGAGGATTTCCTCGAAGAGGAAGAAGACGAAGGGGATCTGTTCGAGGATGAGTACGAGGACTTCGAAGACGAAGATCTGGAGGAGGACGACTGGGAGGAGGACTGGGAAGAAGATGCGGAAGAAGATGACCTGGACTACGACGATTTCGAGGAAGATCCGTAGATCACAGGAGCCTCGTGCCAGAGCTTCTCGAGCTGATAGAATCCTCTCAGTCGCTCGCTCATGAGATGTATCACCAGCACGCCATAGTCGAGCAGGACCCACTCGCTGTAGGACAACCTCCCCGTTCCCGACAACGGGAAGAGGGCCTTCTCCTCGCAAAAGGTCGTGAGCTGCCCCAGCAAGCCTCTGAGATGTCCCTCGCTCTGGAACGTGGCGATCACGAAGAAATCCGCAATCGGGGATATCCCCCTGAGATCGAGGGCCACGACGTCACGTGCCTTGTGGTCTTCCAGGAATTCGGCGATCTCCCGTACATCCAGTTCATTCTTTACAGTACCTTCCATCGAAATCCCTCCCAAGGATGATAGTGATATCCGCTGGTGGATCAGACTCCATGAGCGACTCAACTCTCGTGCAGTGAATAATACGGGCTACGTTCTGAGCCCTTTCGGGATCCCCCCTCCTGTCGATGATCCTCGTATATTCCTCCTGATCGGATTCTGCATTCCCGATACTCACCACCTCATACCCGAACCCTTCAAAGAGGGTTGCGGTACGACGGGCCAAGCCCTGCACCGTGGTACCGTTGAGTATCTGCAGCGTAACCCTCCTCTCGATGGGAGAGAGGGCGGAATCCTCCTTCAAGAGCCCGACAAGATGTTGGACGGTCTGGCGAAGCAGATCCCCCTGGAAGTGGGGAATGAGGAGATCCTGTTCCTCCACGCGCGAGATCTTCCCGAGCACCCGCTGGGTGACGATCCCGGCGAGATGCGCATTCCCCAGGGCGTCCCTGAAGTGTCGGAAGGAAGAAGCGTTCATGCTGCTCGAAAAGAGGGAGAGGAACAACCTCACCACCTTGTCATGATGGAGGAGTGGATGCTGGGCACAGGAAGAGATGAAGGATTGAAAGAACTGCTGACGCAGAGAAGTCGCTTCAGGGTCCGATGGGGGTGTCCCCTTCCCCCGGGCAGCATAGAGAACCAACTGCCGTGCCTTCGCTCCATCGAGTCGCACATTCCCTGAAGGGAGAAGCACCCTGTGCGGTTCCTTGATGGAGATCTCCTCCGGAATGAAGACCTCGATACCCTCCAGGAGATCCACCACCTTGCCCAGGTTCTCAAGTGAGATCTCGAACACGAAATCCATCTCCACGCCCAGGAGAGATTCCACGTACTTCTTGAGATAGGAGATCCCCCTCTGCCTGTATGCATAATCGAGAGAGTCTATCCGTTCCAATTCGGCGAAGAGCATCCCGGTGTTGAACGGCACGTCGAGAAAGGCGAGGTTGCCACGCGAAGGTTCGAAGAAGAGGACTTCCGTCATCAGACCGCCTTCCTCATCGTATACCACCCAGAGGAAAGAGATCACCTCCTTCTGCCCGGCTTTCATCGTGAAATCATCCACCCTCACATGGGAGTAGACGAGGAACCCCACAGCAAGGATCGTGAGGACGATTCCCCCCAGTATGAGACCTACGACCAGTCGGGAGGAGCGCATACGTGTGTCATACATGAGCATTGACCCTCTCTTCCCTCAACGCTCGATACATCTCCATGGTGACCGGGTGAACCGGGAACCCGGATCGCTCCATGTGCTCGACCACCGCACATACCATGTCGGGAAGGGGAAGAGAAAGGATCCTCCCGGCCTCTTCCCTGGATATGTGCGTACGCTGGGGTTCAAGGTAGTCGGCACAGAAGAGTATCTGTCCGAGCGGACCAAGACCGGGAGCCCCAAGGGTATGATGCCGAACGGCCTCCAGGATCTCCGGGATCGGAAGGCCATAGACATGTGCAAGGAGGTGGGCGGCCACAGCTCCATGGAGGAGAACCGGATGTTCCACCTCGTGTTTCCCTACATCCTCGAGGCACGGAACGAACGCGACGAGCACATCCCGGGGAAGGTCCCTCGCGAGATCGTGGGAAAGGCCTGCCAGGTGGGCGGAAACGATCGAGACCCCCTCCCTCCGGGCGATCTCCCTGCAGAGGGTCGCCACCCTCAGGGAATGTCGATAACGAGCAGGGCCGACAAGCCGCTTGAGGCCACCGTGGACCTCTCTCATGAGGTGCCTATGATCTATAGAGTCCGTGTTCCACGATATACTCATACACCGGTTCAGGGACAAGATATCGAAAGGCCTTTCCTTGGGCAACCCTTTCACGAATTTCCGAAGAGGAGATGTGAATGATGGTGTTGGTGATATAGGTGTGACGCCATGGCACCTCATAGGGTGAGGAAGAAGTCCTCCGTGCGATCACTATATCGACGAGTTCCGGAAGGATATCGGCATGCTTCCACGAGGAAAAGCCGGGGACCAGGTCGTCTCCTATGAGGAGGCCAAGTTTCCCCGTCAACGGCAGAGTCTCCATGAGATATGTGATCGTGTCGAGAGTATACGAAGTCCCCTGCCGACGTATCTCGCAATCATCCACCGTGAATCGAGGGTTGCCTGCAGTCGCGCGTTCGACCATCTTGTACCTGTGCATGGGATCGTCGTGGTCTGCAAGGACCTTGTGGGCAGGACGGTAGGCAGGCACGAAGATCACCTTCTCATACCCAAGCTCTACACAGGCTTCCTCTGCGACGAAAAGGTGTCCTACGTGAATGGGGTTGAATGTGCCTCCGAAGAGGAGGACCCTCATAGGCCGCCCTCCTCCGCCGCCCGACGCTTGAGATCGAGAAAGGCTTCCCCGAGCTCCCGGAGCCCCTTCCGCTGGACTGCCGAAATCCCGAGGACAGGGATCCCCGGATGCATGGACCTGAGGGCCCTGAGTCGTTCCTCGGTACCGGGGAGATCGATCTTCGTCCCCACGATGATAGAGGGTTTCTCGGCAAGGCCCTGCCCATAGGTCCTGAGTTCGTTCATGAGGATGTCGAATGCACCTTCCCACATCTCATCCGCGAGGTCTATGAGAAACGCGAGACCGGCGGTTCGTGCGATATGCTTGAGGAATCGGAGACCGAGTCCCGCGCCCCTGCTGGCCCCCTCGATGATGCCGGGGATGTCCGCGAGAATGAGTTCGGTCTCGTGGATATACATCACACCGAGGTGGGGGATCCTGGTGGTGAAGGGATACGAGGCGATACGGGGGTGCGCATTGGTCACGACACTGAGGAGGGTGGATTTACCTGCGTTCGGGAAACCGACCAAACCGATATCGGCGATCAGTCTGAGTTCGAGGATGATCCTCCGTGTCTCACCGGGGCGGCCCGGTTCCGCATGACGGGGAGCCTGATTGGTGGGAGACTTGAAATGCACATTTCCCCGTCCTCCCCTCCCCCCCCTGAGGAAGACCCACTTCTCCTCAGGGGAGAGAGAGGAAAGATCCTTGAGCACCTCACCGGTCGCGGCATCCCTGACCACCGTTCCGGGAGGCACTTCGATAACCAACTCCTCTCCGTTCTTGCCGTGCTGCTGTTTCCCTCGTCCCGGCTCACCGTTTCCGGCTCGGTAGACAGACCTGCGTCTCAGATGCACGAGGGTTTTCAGATTGGGCCGTATGACGAAGACGACATCTCCTCCCTTCCCTCCATCGCCTCCGTCGGGACCGCCCCTGGGGACATACTTCTCCCTCCGGAACGATACACAACCATCCCCCCCCTTCCCGGAGGATACCTCTATCTCCACCTCATCGACGAAACGTTCCACACCCTCTGCCGCATCCGACACGAAGCTGAAAGAGGATCATACCGAGACGGGAAGCACATCGATGAGCTGCTTCCCCCTGCGGATCCTGAAATTGACTCGTCCCTCGACCTTCGCATAGATGGTGTAATCTTTGCCCAGCCCCACATTGAGTCCGGGGTGGAACTTGGTACCACGCTGTCTCACGATGATCTCCCCGGGCTTCACGATCTGCCCACCGAATCGTTTCACCCCGAGGCGCTTCGACTGAGAATCCCTTCCGTTCTTCGAACTTCCGCCACCCTTCTTATGTGCCATATGTCATTCCTCCCTGTAGTCGATGTCTTCGGGATACTCCCGAGCCAAATCCTCGAAACCCTTTTTCAGGAAGGCGGTCACGCCCTCCAACCACTCGCGATCTGTGGCCACGAAGGGAATCCGGATCCAGAGGCTTCCCTCCTCGCTCGCCTCGCCTTCCAGAAGCCCACCCAACCGCTCTTCCAGGAGTCGGGCCGCCGTCCTCGCAAGTATACTCACCCCCGCACAGGGTATACTCAGGCTCCCCCTCCGTGTCGCATGCCCCTCGACCTCGAGCGTCCGCAGAACTCCTTCCTGCACCTCAAGGAGGACCCGGATCATCCCGCTAGGCCTGTATCTGTTCCACCTTCAGGAGGGTGTACTGCTGCCTGTGGCCCTGTTTCCTCCGGTAGTTCTTCCTCCTCTTATACTTGAAGACGATCACCTTCCGGTCTTTCCCGTGCCCGGAGACCACGGCCTTCACCTTTGCACCTGTCACATACGGTGCACCCACTTTTATCCCGGCATCGTCCCGCACCATGAGGACGGTGTCGATATCCACCGGCTGCCCCTCATCTGCATGGAGCCGTTCCACCTTGAGGATCTTCCCCTCTTCAGCCTTGTACTGCTTACCACCGATTTCTACCACTGCGTACATAGTCCTACCCTCTCTGAAATGTCCTGGTGTGTATACCATATAGGCGCTGCATGGTCAAGGTCTCATCCTGGGCAGAACACTCTCTCCCATGAGGAACCGGTCCACTTCGTATGCAGCTTCACGCCCTTCATGGATGGCCCATACCACGAGGGATTGGCCCCGCCTGGCGTCACCTGCAGCGAACACCTTGGGATGCGAGGTGAGGAAGGAGCCGTAAGGTGCCGCTATGTTGCTCCTCGGATCCCTCTCGAGGCCGAGGATTCCAGGCACGTCCTCTTCCGGCCCCAGGAAGCCCAGGGCAAGAAGGACGAGATCGGCCTTCCAGATCTCCTCAGTGCCGGGGATCTCTTTCATCACGTGACGTCCCTGTTCGTCCTTCCCCCACTCCACCCTGACCGTGCGGACGGCCTTCACATGTCCGCGTGCATCCCCGATGAACTCCTTGGTGAGGATGCAGTATTCCCGCGGATCCCTTCCGAATTTCGCGATGGCCTCGGCATGACCGTAGTCCACCTTGAACATCCGCGGATAGAGGGGCCACGGCGCCGCTTTCTCCCTCTCTTCCGGAGGCTTGGGGAGAAGCTCGAAGTTCGTCACTCCTGCGCAACCGTGGCGGATGGAAGTGCCGATACAATCGTTCCCGGTATCGCCGCCTCCTATGACAATCACGTGCTTGTCCTTGGCCGAAATGTAGGTGCCGTCCGAGAGATTCGAATCGAGGAGACTCTTGGTGTTGGCCTTGAGGAACTCCATTGCGAAGTGAATCCCCTTGAGATCACGTCCCGGCACGGGGAGATCCCTCGGCCTGGTCGACCCTATGGCGAGGATCACCGCGTCGTATTCGGCCACGAGCTTCTCCGGATCCACATCCCTTCCTACCCACGCGTTCGTGACGATCTCCACCCCCTCCTGGACCATGATGTCGATCCGCCGTTGCACGAGCCCCTTGTCCAGCTTCATGTTGGGGATCCCGTACATGAGAAGCCCACCGGGCCTGTCATCACGCTCGAATACCGTCACCTGATGACCCGCTTGATTGAGCTGGTCTGCGGCGGCGAGTCCCGCCGGTCCGCTCCCCACCACGGCCACCCGCTTCCCGGTGCGTACCTTCGGCGGGCGGGGCACCATCAGCCCCATCTCATAGGCCCGATCGATGATCGTGCACTCGTTGTCCTTGATGGTCACCGCGGGCTCGTTGATCCCGAGCACACAGGCCGTCTCACAGGGGGCGGGACAGACCCGTCCGGTGAATTCGGGGAAGTTGTTGGTGTATTTGAGGCGATAGAAGGCCTCTTCCCATTTCCCCTTGTAGACGAGGTCGTTCCACTCCGGGATGAGGTTATGGATGGGGCACCCATAGGAGGTGTGACAGAAGGGAACTCCGCAGTCCATGCAACGGGCCCCCTGCTGTCTCCGCTCCTCCTCGGAAAGGTGGATGTGGAACTCCTCGAAATCCCTTATCCGATCAAGAGGATCTCTATCGACGATCCCCTTGCGGGCATATTCCATGAATCCAGTCGGCTTACCCATGTGTCACCTCCACGAGCGGCAATCCCTTCTTCTTTCTCTCAAGGACTCGTTCGTATTCGGGAGAGATCACCTTGACGAACTCGTTCCTGCGCTCCTCCCATGTCTCGAGGACATGAGCGGCCACGGTGGAACCCGTATACGAGAGGTGATTCCTCACCAGTCTCAGGATGTTCTCTTCATCCTCGGGGAGGAGCTCCCTCACGTTCACCATGTCGTAGTTCACCTTCTCCCTGAACTCCCCATCCTTGTCCCACACGTAGGCGATACCTCCACTCATCCCCGCACCGAAGTTCCGACCCGTAGACCCGAGGATCACGGCGATTCCCCCAGTCATGTACTCACATGCGTGATCGCCCACCCCTTCCACCACGGCGTGGACACCGGAGTTCCTCACACAGAAACGTTCCGCCGCCATGCCTCGGAAATAGGCTTCACCATAGACGGCACCGTAAAGCACCACGTTCCCCACGATGATGTTCTCCTCCGGGACGAAATCCGACTCGGCAGGCGGGACGACGACGAGTTTCCCTCCGGAAAGTCCCTTACCCACGTAGTCGTTCGCATCACCTTCGAGGATGAAGGTGAGCCCCTTCGCGAGCCACGCTCCGAAGCTCTGACCCGCAGAGCCCTTGAAGCGGACGATGAAGCTGTCGTCCTCCAGGGCATCGGCTCCCAGTTCCTTGGTGAGGGAATGACTGAGCATGGTGCCGGTGGCCCGGTCGGTATTACGGATGTGATAGAAGAGCTCCTTCTTCTCCCCACGTTTCGCCGCAGGGACGATATCCTCGATGAGCCTCCGATCGAGCACCGTATCGATACCATGGTCCTGGGCCTGCATGCAGTAGACTCCCACGTCCGGACGAGGCCTGAGGGGCTGAGCAAGCACAGGGGTGAGATCCAGACCTGCCGCCTTCTCGGGGATGGCATCCTCGTCCACCTCCAGGAGGTCGGTGCGTCCGACCAGCTCGTTGAAGGTGCGGACACCGAGTTGGGCCATGATCTCGCGTACTTCTTCGGCCACGAAGTGGAAGTAGCGTTCCACGTATTCGGGTTTGCCCCTGAACTTCGCCCTGAGCCGCTCGTCCTGGGTTGCCACGCCCACAGGGCAGGTGTTCTTGTGGCACTTCCTCATCATGATACAGCCCATCACGATGAGCGGGGCGGTTGCGAACCCGCACTCCTCCGCACCGAGGAGCGCGGCGATCACCACGTCCCGTCCCGTCTTGATCTGACCGTCGGCCTGGAGCACGGTGCGGGAACGCAGATCGTTCATCACCAAGGTCTGGTGCGTCTCTGCGATACCGAGCTCCCACGGGAGGCCTGCGTGCTTGATACCGGTGAGCGGTGACGCCCCGGTGCCCCCGTCGTGTCCAGAGATGAGGACATGGTCAGCATGGCCCTTGACCACTCCTGCGGCGATGGTACCCACTCCCACCTCGGAGACGAGCTTCACGCTGATGCGGGCGCCCGGATTCGAGTTCTTGAGGTCGAAGATGAGCTGGGCGAGGTCCTCGATGGAGTAGATGTCGTGGTGAGGGGGAGGACTGATGAGACCGACGCCGGGTGTGGTATACCGGGTTCGGGCGATGATCTCGAAGACCTTGTGCCCGGGAAGCTCTCCCCCCTCCCCGGGCTTGGCCCCTTGGGCGATTTTGATCTGGATATCGTCGGCATTGGTGAGGTAGTTGATGGTCACTCCAAAGCGGCCCGATGCCACCTGCTTGATGGCCGAGCGCTTGGAATCCCCGTTAGGGAGAGGGAGGAAACGCTCGGGCAGTTCTCCACCTTCACCCGTATTCGACTTGCCGCCGAGTCTGTTCATCGCGATGGCGAGTGTCTCATGTGCCTCCTGCGAGATGGAACCGAAGCTCATCGCCCCGGTAGCGAAGCGCTTCACGATCTCCGAGGCAGGTTCCACCTCCTCGATAGGGATGGGCGTGGTCTTCTTGAACCTGAGGAGTCCTCTGATCGTGGCCTGTTCCCTGGAACGTCGGTTCTGCCGCTCGGAGAATCGCCGATAGGCCTCAGGATCGTTGTACCAACATGCGTGCTGGAGGTTCGCGATGGACTCTGGATCCCACATGTGCTTCTCGCCGGCATAGCGGTAGTGGAAATCCCCGGGATTGGGGAGGTCGTCCCCTATGGGTTTCGGACGGCGGGGATAGCCCAGGCTGTGTCTGAGGAGGGCCTCGTCCGCCAGGGTCTCGTATCCCACCCCGCCGAGTCTGCTCACCGTACCGGCGAAGGAGCGCTCCACCACCTCCTGGGAGAGTCCCACGGCCTCGAAGATCTGGGCACCCTTGTAGCTCTCGAGGGTGGAGATCCCCATCTTACCGAAGACCTTGAGCATTCCCTTCTCGAGGGCCTTGATATAGCGATTGAGGGCAGTCTCATCATCGTACTCGTGTTCTCCCTCGCGTCCCATCTCCCAGATGGCCTCATAGGCCAGATAGGGGTTGATCGCATCGGCGCCGTAACCGACCAGCATGCAGAAGTGGTGCACCTCGCGGGGTTCGCCCGACTCCACTACGACGCCGATCTGTGTCCGCAGGGCCTTTCTCACCAGATGATGGTGAACCGTACCCGTGGCGAGGAGGGCGCTCACCGGTACCCTGTCCGGGCCGGCGTTCCGGTCGGAAAGGATGACAAGGGAGTACCCTTCCCCGATGGCCTCTTCCGCCTCCTTCTCGATACGATCGAGGCATGCGAGGAGCCCCGCCCTCCCATCCCGTCTTGGGAAGGTGATATCGATCACCTTCGACCGCCACCCCCGGTAGTCGAGATGCTTGAGTGCCGCGAGCTGCTCGTTGGTGAGAAACGGCGAGGGGAGGTGGAGCCTATGACAGTGCTCGGGCGTGGTCTCGAGGAGGTTCCGCTCCGGCCCGATGAACGTCTCCAGGCTCATGACCTTCCACTCCCGGATCGAGTCGATGGCCGGATTGGTCACCTGCGCGAACAACTGCTTGAAATAGTCGTACATGAGACGTGGCTTGTTCGAGAGAACCGCGAGTGGTGTATCGTTCCCCATGGACCCCAAGGGCTCCTTCGCATCCTGCACCATGGGCTTGAGGATCATGGAGAGGTGTTCCCTCGTGTATCCGAACATCCGGAGCCGCTCTTTGATCGTCTCGGGGTAAAAGCCATGAGGTTCGACTTCGGTCTTGAGCTCATCGAGCTCGATCACCTGATCCTTGAGCCACTCCCCATACGGGCGGGCATTGGAGATCTTCTTCTTGATCTCCTCGTCATCCACGATACGCCCTTCCTGGAAGTCGACGAAGAACATCCGGCCTGGTTGAAGGCGCCCCTTCTTCACCACCTTGGCCGGGTCCACGGGGAGGACGCCCACCTCACTCGCCATGATCACGAGGTCGTCCTCGGTCACGTAGTACCTGCTCGGCCTGAGACCGTTCCGATCGAGTACCGCACCGATCACGCGTCCGTCGGTGAAGGCGATGGAGGCCGGGCCGTCCCACGGCTCCATGAGGCAGCTCATGTACTTGTAGAAGTCCCTCTTGTCGTCCTCCATCTTGTAGTTCTGCCAGGCCTCGGGAATCATCATCATCACGGCCTCGGGAAGGCTCCTCCCTCCCATCATGAGGAGCTCGAGCACATTGTCAAAGGTTCCCGAGTCGGAGAGATCCGGCTCGATGATGGGGAAGATCTCCTTGAGCTCGTCTCCCAAGAGGTCGCTCTTGAGAAGCCCCTCTCTCGACCGCATCTTGTTGATGTTGCCTCTCAGGGTGTTGATCTCTCCGTTATGGCTCATGTAACGACACGGCTGGGCCCGGTCCCAGCTCGGGAAGGTGTTGGTGGAGAACCGGGAATGCACCATGGCGATGTGCGAGGCAAAGTCGGGGGACATGATATCAGGATAGAACCGGAAGAGCTGTTCGGGGGTGAGCATCCCCTTGTAGACGATCACCCGAGGGGAAAGACTGCAGACATAGAAAAAGTCGTCGGGATCGTGCTCCTTTCCCCGGAGCATGTGGGTCGCCTTTTTCCTTATGAGGAAGAGCCTGCGTTCGAAAGTGTCGATATCGATCCCTTCTTCCGCGCCTACGAACAACATCTCGATGACCGGCTCGGAGGCCTTCGCCGTAGGGCCGATCATGTCGTCGACCACCGGCACCCTCCTCCAGCCGAGCACCTTCTGCCCGTAACGAGCGGTCACTTCCTCCATGACGACACGACAGGCCTCCCGTCTCTCTTCCTCCCGGGGGAAAAAGACGAGCCCTGCGGCATAGCTCCCCTCGGGGGGGAGATCGATGCCCAGGTCTTCCTTTGCGACCCGTGCGAGGAAGGCATGAGGGAGGGACACCAGGATGCCGGCGCCATCGCCCGTGTTCTTCTCACTGCCCACCGCACCGCGGTGCGTCATATGGATGAGGATGTCCTTCGCGTGCTCCACGATCGTGTGACTCGGTCGCCCCTTGATGTTGGCGACGAATCCCACACCGCAACTGTCGTGTTCGAACCAGGGGTGGTACAAGCCATGCGGACCCGGTCTCTTCTTGAACGCCATACACCTCTCCATCGCAGAAATTTCGGGACTAATATTTATGCAAAGAACGTACCAGATTTGTAATATTTATACAATACCCGAGAGTAGAATAAGTACCGGGGTGGGAGGGACTACCGAGATACCGGTTCACGCCCCCACCCCTCTCCCCCTCATGACCCACCAAAATGTAGGTTTTCGAGAAGAATTTTCTACATTTTTGTAGATTGTTACATCCTCTCGAGGAACGGTATGTTCACCAGTCTGAATCCGTTCTCCAACACTTGTCGGATCCCTCGGGCGAGCGCGAGCCTTGCCCGGGCGGTATCTTTATTCGGATGGGTGATGATGGGGTTGTCGTGGTAGAAGCTGCTGAAGGTCTTTCCCAACTCGTAGAGGAAACCTATGACCAGAGACGGGTTGTACTCCCTGGCAGCCGATTCCACGACCTCGGGGAACTGGGAGAGGAGCACGATGAGCTCCCATGAGGCATCGTCGACAAGCTCGGCCGTCGGCACCTCCTCCACAGGCACCACGAGGGAAGGATCGGCCTTCCGCTCCATACTACAGATGCGGGCGCCCATATACTGCAGATAGGGTCCGGTGTTGCCGGTGAGGGAGAGCGACTCCTTGGGGTTGAAGATCATGTCCTTGTTGGGCGAGACCTGGAGGAGGAAGTAGTGAAGGGCGCCCAGGGCGATGGCCTCCGCCGTACGATCGATGTCCTCCACCTCGTCCACACGCCCCTTCTCCCTGATCTCCTCGCGGGCCATCTCCACGAGCCGATCGAGGAGGTCGTCCGCATCCACCACCGTCCCCTCACGGGACTTCATCTTCCCTTCGGGGAGATTCACCATCCCGTACGAGAGATGGTAGAGGTTCTTCGCCCAGGAGAAACCGAGCTTTTCGAGGACGTAGAAGAGCACCCTGAAGTGATAGTTCTGTTCGGAGGCCACCACATAGATGAGGAGATCGAAGGCCCAGTCCTGGTACCGGGCCACCGCGGTTCCCAGGTCCTGGGTGAGGTAGAGGGACGTCCCGTCGCTCCGAAGGAGCACCTTCTTGTCCAGACCGATCTCCGAGAGATCCACCCAGACCGAGCCGTCCTCCTCCTGGTAGAAGACCCCATCCTCGAGTCCCTTCAACACCAGGTCTCTGCCAAGCAGATAGGTGTCACTCTCATAGTAGATCTTGTCGAACGAGATCCCGGTGCGACGGTAGGTCTGTTCTATGCCTTCGATCGCCCAACGGTTCATCTTCTCCCAGAGGGCCCGCACCTCGGCATCCCCATCCTCCCAGGCTCTGAGCATCCGTCGCGCCTGCTCCTCGGCCGTGGAGTCCTCCTTCGCCCACTCGTTGAACTTCACATAGAAGTCGCCTACGAAATGATCCGGCTTCTTCCCCACCTCCTCGGGTGTCTTCCCCTCGCCGAACTTCTTGTAGGCGAGCATGGACTTGCAGATGTGGATCCCCCTGTCGTTGATGAGATTGACCTTGAGGACATCCGCACCCTGGGAGGCGAGGATGCGAGAGACACTCTCTCCCAGGATGTTGTTACGCATGTGCCCCAGATGAAGGGGCTTGTTGGTGTTCGGGCAGGAGAATTCCACCATGATCCGCTTGTCCTGGTGAAGGGTTCCGGCTCCGTACCCGGGTCCGGCATGTGCGATATCGGAGAGCACCGAAAGGGCGAACGCCTCTCTGTCGAGGAAGAGATTCACATATCCCCCCGCTCCCTCAATCTTCCTCACAGCCCCCTCTGGAAGGAGTCGCGCCACGACCTCCTCCGCGATCTTCTGGGGTGCGGTCCTGAAGACCTTCGCGAACCCGAAGAGGGGAAAGGCGACATCGCCGAACTGCGACGAAGGAGGGCGCTGGGCCACGAGGCCGACCTCGTCGAGGAGGAGGCCCTTCTCCCGGGCCAGATCGAGGAGCACGGTTCGGATCCGTTCGGTCCACTCTCGTTTCAACTTCGTCAGAGCCCATTCTCTCATCGTACGTCTTCCTCTCCTTACCTGACGTAATGGGAAACGTCGATCACTCGATGCGTGAGCCATCTAAAGGTGCGTGATTTTTCCGATTATGGCAAGCATGTGCGTAAAGTGCGTTCCCTCCCGCCTGAACGAACCGAAGCGCGTATCACAGGCGGTACATGCATCCACGACGAACACCCTCGCCCCCGCCTCCCTGCAGAGCCTCCGATTCACCGCAGCCAGGTCCAGATAAGGCCCCTCCTCCCTCCACACCACCGCTCCCTCGCCCCACGCCCGTTCGAACCACCTCGCCCGCTCCTCATCCACCCGGTAGCAGCACGCCCGTATGGACGGCCCCACCACCGCCACCACCCCCTCACCCCCCAACCGCCGCACCAGCTCCCCCGCGATCCCCGTCCCCCGCCACCCCGAGTGCGCCACCCCCCACGCCCCCCCATCCATCCGCCACGCCCACACCGGCACGCAATCCGCCACCGTGACTCCGCACACCACCCCCTCCTCCTGCGCCACGAGCCCGTCCGCCTCCACCCCCGCCTCCCCTGCATCCACCACCCGCCGTCCGTGCACCTGCCGCACACACCGCACCCCCTCCACCCCCACCTCTCGGCACCACACCTCCCTCGCCGGCGTCCCCTCAATCCCCATCCCCATATCCCCCGCCGCAGCCAACGAGATCGCCGCCCTCACCCCACCCACCGGCTCCCCTGCACCATCCTCCACCCACACCCACATCGCCCGCTCCCCGGTCTTCACCACGAGCCACATCGCTCCCCCCTGGCATCACCCTGCCCACGCCCCATGGCGCCTCACACCCTCACCTCGTAGTCCACCACGCACCGCCCGGTGAGCCGTTCACCGAGGAAGGCCTTCACCTCCTGGTGGTAGGGGTGCGCCTGGTAGGCATCCAGACCCTCCCAATCCGCGTGTCTCGTCACGAGCACCACATCGTACGCATCCGGATCCGGCCTCCCCTGGACCCCCACCTCCACGTCCAGAACCTGTGGGATCCGTCCCTGCATGGAGAGGAGCCGCTCCCGCACCTCCCGGAGCACCTCCTCCCGACGCGAGGCATCGGCCAACCTCCACATCACGACATGTACCACCATACACACCTCCGCGAACACATACCCTGTGGGTGTACACCGAACCTCCCTGCCCCATCAACCCCTACGGACGAGTCGTCTCCCGGGGGATGATGTGCGTATCCACCACGAAGTGAGGGGGCACGTTCTCCTCCTCGTCGAGGTGGGCGATGAGGAGACGCGCGGCGTGATACCCCAGATCATAGGGATGGATGTCCACCGTGGTGAGAGACGGCCGATGGAACTGCCCCTGTACCGTGTTGTTGAACCCCGTCACTCCGATATGGCGGGTGATCCCCAGCTCCTCGATCGCCCTGACCACCCCGATCGCAAGCAGATCGTCCGTGGTGAGAATCCCATCCACGGCGCGGTCCCTCGAGAGAAGTTCACTCGCACACCGATACCCCTCCTCCTCGGAAAACCCCTTTGCATAGAGCACCCTCCCCTCCCTGAGAGGAAGCCCCCTTATCCTGAGCGCCTGTTCGAACCCTGCACACCTATCCTGCGTCACCATCAGTTCGGCAGGCCCCCCAAGGAAGGCCAGCTCGGCGTATCCCTTGTCCACCATCCAGTTCACCAGCCGATACATCGCCTGGAAGTTGTCGTTGTCCACCCAGAGCACGCCCTTGAGCCCCTCGGGGTGCCCTATCACCACGAACGGGATCTGCTGTTGCTTCATAAACGCGAGACAGGCATCGTTCCTCCGCACCGTGAGGGCAACCACCCCATCGATCCTCCGTGACCTGTAGAGCTCCTCGATGAAGGAGATCTCCTCCTCCTCGTTGTTCGAGAAGGCATAGAGGATGAAGTACCCCCGCGACTGGGCATGGATGCTCAATCCTCGCAAGGCGTGGATGAAAAAGGGATTGAGAAAGAGATCATCCTCCCCGTTGGGGAGGATGACCCCGAGCGTCATGGTCCGCTTGTGCACCAGGGCCCGGGCCGCCGCATTCGGGTAGTAGCCCAGCTCCTCCATGGCCCGGAAGATCCGCTCCTTGGTCTCGGGCTTGAGCTTCGCGGTCGAATAGATGGCCCGGGACACGGTGGAAGGAGACACCCCGGCCCTCGAGGCCACATCCTTGATCGTCACCTTCTTCCTCATCAGCCTTCATCCAGATCGATCTCGGTACGTCCCCCCCTCACGGGAACCGACAGACTCCTCCACGCTCCCCCGGGGAGAGGAAGGAGGACCCGAACCTCTTCGAACCGCGTCCCGGCCTCCCACTGTATGATAAGCCGGTTCCGGTCCCTTGTAAATCTGTGCACCAGAGCAGGAGCGGGCGTCTCCCCATCATCCTCGTGGAGCACCCCCTCCCTCTCACCCCCCGGCCACACCTCGAGAGAGAGGACCCCCTCCTCCCTCTCTCCTGTGTGAGCCATAGGAGAGGGATACACCGGGATGACCGCCCCTGCACGGACGAACACCGGGATGTTGTCGATCGGGGTCTCCACGATCGAATACCCCGACGCCCACCTCTCGTGGGTGTGGTAGTGGAACCACTCACCCGGCGGGAGGTAAACCATTCTCCGCCGCATCCCCCGCTCGAGCGCAGGTGCCACCACCAGGTCCCCCCCCAGGAAGAACTCGTCGTTCCTGAGTGCATCCGGGCTCCTGTCGTACCAGAAGAGAGGACGCCACACAGGCGCACCGGTAGCCGCCATCTCGTGGAAGCGCTCATACACATAGGGGAGGAGGCGGTACCTCAGACGTATGGCCTCCCTGCAGAGATCCGTGACCGAACCGTCGAAGGCGAACGGCTCCTGCGGCACGAACCCCTTGGCGTTGTGCCCCCTGAAGAAGGGGTAGAAGGCCCCGAGCTGGTACCACCGTACCAGGAGCTCAGGCGTCACATTCTCACCGAACCCTCCCACATCCGCACCCACGAACCCCACACCGGAGAGCCCCATGTTGAGGATCTGCGGGATCGACATGCGCAGATGCTCCCAGGTGGAACGGTTATCACCCGTCCAGACCGCCGCATACCGCTGGATCCCCGCAAACCCCGCCCTCGTCAACAGAAAAGGCCTCCTTCCCGGGCGGAACCGCTCAAAGGCCTCTCTCGTCGCCATCGCCTCCAGCAGGGCGTAGAGGTTGTGCATCCTGTCCTGTCCCGACCACCGCCCCTCGTCGTACATCCGCACCTCCTCCGGAACGGTCTTGCTCTCGAAGACATGATCCGAGAGCAGGGCCGGCTCGTTCATGTCGTTCCAGATCCCCTCCACTCCGGCCTCGAAGTAGACCCTGTGGAGCCCTGCCCACCAGGACCGCACCTCCTCCCTCGAGAAGTCGGGAAACTTCACCAGACCGGGCCACACCCTCCCTTCGAACTCCGACCCGTCGGGCCTGCGCAGGAAGAACCCCCTCTCGCTTCCCTCGTCCACCGCCGGATACACACCCGGGGGATCGGCCTTGAGCCCCGGATCCACGATCACCACCGGCCTGAACCCCAGTTCCTTCACGGCCCTGAAGTGTTCCGCCGGATTCGGGAAGCGTTCCCTGTCGAAGGTGAAGACACGGTACCCATCCATGTAGTCGATATCGTACCACAACCCGTCACAGGGGATGTCGAGCTCCCGGAACCGCTTCGCCACTCCGAGGGCCTCCTCCTCCGACATGTAGCTGTACTTGCACTGCTGGTACCCGAGGCTCCACAGGGGAGGAACCTCGTGCCTCCCCGTCAGCCCGGTATAGAGGGAGAGCACCTCGTGAGGGGCATCGCCGGACATCACGTACACCGTGAGGTCGTCACGGAAGAGGCGCACCGTGAGCCTCTCGGGATCGGCGTTCCCCACATCGAAGAGCGACCTGTAGGGCGAATCGAGGAAATACCCCCACCACGGGCCGCCCCCCAGCCGCCCTCCCAGCATGAACGGGATGCTGCAGTACATGGGCCGGGATGCCTCGGTATGGGGGAAGTTCGCATCCGTGTTCCAGTGCTCTATCACATAGCCCCGCCGGGAGAGGGGCGTCATCTGCTCACCCAGCCCGAACACCTCGTCCTCCGGCCCGAGTCGGTGCCGATCCTCCATCCACTCCACGTCCCGGAAGACCCCCTCCGACTCCCAGAGGAAGACCTCGCCCCGATACCACGAAGCCGCACCACCATCCTTCACCACCACCCGGAGCACGCCGTCCCCCACCTCCACTCCTCCCTCGAGCTCACGCACCTCGAGCTCCACGGGCCGCGCACTCCCCACCACCGAAAGGCTCCGGTACTCCCGGAGCGGACACGACCTCCCGAACCGGACCCTGAAGATTCCTTTCGCATGCGACGAAACCTCCATGACACCCCGTTCGAATTCGAACCTGACGGTGGAGCCGTCCACCACGACCCACGACTCACACCTTCCTGCAGACACCATACTCTCTCCTTTCCGAACACTCGATGTCACATCCGTAGACCGCTACCACAGCCCCCAGGCTAGTCTCCCTTCACCGAACCCAGGGTGAGACCCGAGATCAGATATCTCGAAGTATAGAGGAAAAGCGCCACCACTGGAATCGCCACCATGATGGAAGCCGCGGCGAACATCCCCCACGAGGTCCTGAACTGACCCTGCAGCTGCTGGAGCCCGAGCGGCCAGGTGAAGAGGAAATCCTTCTGGAGCATGATCCTCGCGAGGAGGAAGTCCTTCCACGCGCTCATGAAATTGAAGAGAAAGGCGATGGACAGACCGGGAAGCGAGAGCGGCAGTATGATCCTGTAGAAGGTCTGCATCCTGGTGGCCCCGTCTATCATCGCAGCCTCCTCCAGGGAGGCGGAGATGGAGTCGTAGTAGCCCTTGAGTATCCACACGCTGAACGGAATGGACCCCACCGAGTAGGCCAGGACGAGCCCCCTGTAGGTGTTGATGAATCCGAGCCTCGCCGCAAGGATGTAGAGCGGGATCATCATCATGCTCGCCGGAATCATCTGGGTGGCGAGGAGGAAGACAAGACCCGCCTTTTTGCCGGGGAAGTTCCAACGTGAGAACCCGTAGGCTGCGGTGGAAGCGAGCATGAGCCCGATGAAGGCCGTGGTCACGCTCACCACCAGGCTGTTCCACAACCACAGGAAGAAGTCCTTCTTGAAGAGCACATTGTAGTAGTTTTCGAGCGTCGCCCCCTCGGGAATGATCCTGAGCGAGGTGGAAAGCAGTCTGTCACCCGGTCGCAGGGACACCGAGACGATCCGCAAGATGGGGAAGAGAGCGATCACACACGCGACGATGAGCACCGCATGGGTGAACACCCTGAACCACAGGGGATCCCCACCTATAGTAATACGCTTCATGGATCTCTTCATCACACTCATTCCTTCACCCCCTTCAAGCCGCCGGTTATTCTTATGTACCACAGAGAGAAGAAGAGCAAGACGAGGAACACCACAAAGGCGAATGCCGCGGCGAACCCGTACTGGTTGTATTCGAACGCCGCCCTGAAGAGCGCGGTCACCAGGAGGTCGGACGATTCCAGCTCGTTCTGATTGATGAAGTAGGGGACGTTGAAGTTGTTGAAGGTCCATATCACCCCGAGGATCACCGCCGGCGTGAGGATGGGCTTGAGAAGGGGAAGGGTCACGTACCACAGCTTCTGGGCGCTCGTTGCGCCGTCGATCTGGGCGGCCTCGTAGTATTCCTTGGAGATACTCTGGAGACCTCCGAGCGAAATCACCATCATGAAGGGGACACCGAGCCAGATGTTCGTGATGTTCATGGCGATGAAGTTCCAAAGCGGATCCGACTTCCAGGGAATGGGGTCCGCGCCCAGGCGTGTGAGAATGATGTTGAACACCCCGTACTCGTAGTGGAACTCCCCCCTCCACGCCAGTCCTGAGATGATATCCGGTATCGCCCACGGGAGGATGAGGAAGGCCTTGTAGATGTTCTTGAGGAACATGGGCCGGTTGAGGAGGATCGCCAGACCCAACCCCAAGGTGACGTGGGCGCTCACCTGGATCACCGTCCACAGTACCGTCCTGAAAAAGATCGGGAAGAAATACGTCTGCTTGAGCACCGGCCGGGTGAAGACCCGTACGAAATTGTCGATCCCTTCCTTTATCCCGAACGTGGGATGCTTGAACGTACGAAGACTCATGTTGCTGAAGGCCAGTGCCAATTCGAATACCAGGGGATAGACCACCAACAGGATGAGCCCTACGATCCCCGGAGCCAGGAGCATGTAGAGGAGCATGTTCTTCATCCTGAAGACACGTCCCACCCCCCAGAGAAGCACCTCGAGGAGGAGCACGCCCCCCAGAATGAAGAAGATGGTCCCCCCCACCTGCCCCAGCGAGGTGGCTATGATGCCTGTTCTCATATCGCCTCCATTCGACCAAAAAGGGGGGGAGGGATCCTCCCCCCTTTCTCAGTGTATCACAGGCACGGAGGATTTCCCTACCTGAGTGCCTCTATGCCGGCCTCCGCGGCCCCCTGCATGGCAGCAGCCGCCTCCTCGGGGGTCTTCTGATCCGCGAGTACCGCATTCATCTCTGGTTTCATCGCATCCCACACCGCCCTCATCTCGACCACGGAGGGCATGGGCGTGCCCACGGCCATCTGGTCGGCGGAGGCCTTGAGGATCGGATCGTTCTTGATGAGAGGATCGTCCAGGGCAGCCTTCAGGCCGGGCAGACGACTCAGCGTCTTCACCATGCGGATCTGGTTATCATAGTTCGTGGCATACTTGATGAATTCCACCACTGCAGAGAGCTTCGCACCGGAGACTTCCTTGGGGATCATGAAGTACTTTCCACTCGTGTAGGGCGCAGGCCAGAGACCCGTGGCGCTCACCTTGGGGATCCGGGCCACACCGAGCTTGTCACCCATGGCCTCCCTGTAGCCGCTCAGCGACCAGTCGCCGTTGATGATCATCGCGGCCTTCCCCTCCTTGAAGAGGGTATCCGCACCGTCGTAGTCGGACTCGGGCGGGAGCAGTCCGTGGGTGAACTTGAGCTCGTGGAGGAACTTCAAGGTAGCCACCATCTCCTTGGTGTCGAGCGTCGGGGTCACCCCATCCGAGGCGAAGACCTTTCCACCGAATCCGCCGAGCCAAGGAACGAGCCAGAACGGCTCGGTCTGGTTGAACACGAGGGGGATCACACCCTTTGCCTTGAGCTGAGAGCCAATCTTGATCAGCTCGTCGGTGGTCTTCGGTGGATTCGGCACGAGGTCCTTGTTGTAGAGGAGCATGAGGTGGTTGCCGCTCGAGATGGGCACTCCCCAGACATGACCTTTCATCTCCACCGAGGGGACGTACTTCGAAAGATCCACCAGGTTCTCGACGGGCTGGATGAGATCGGCGACGACGAACGGACCGGCATGGTCGTTCACGGTCCACAGAAGATCAGGCGCGGCCCCGGCGAGACTCGCGGTCTGGAAGTCCTCACGAAGGGCCTCGGTGTCCTTGTTGAGCACCTCGATAGTCACACCCTCATGGGCTTCGGAGAACTCTTGAGCAAGCGTTTGCACAAACTGGAAAGCTCCTTCTGCTTCACCTTCCTGGGTCCAGAGGGTGATGAGCACTTCGCCTGCTTCTCCGGCGGCCTCACCCCCACCTTGTGCCATCAGGAAGGGGACGCCGACGAGAAGCAACATGAAGAGAGAGGCAACAAGACGTCTCATAACGCGACCTCCTCATAAGGTTATACGCTCGCTATGCAAGCGTTTTCATGAAGAGTATACAACATCTTCCCACATCTTGCAAGTTTTTCTTTCAACCACCTGCTAGAACGGAAGCTCGAATTGGAGCGGGGAGGTGCTCGATTCCCCTCGAAGGTCTTTCCTTCCGCGGCCCTCCCCCACCGATCTGCCTCCATGGAGCGGGGCGTTCACCCGTTCGTGCTCCATCACGGCGCTCACATCCGCTTTCGGCTGGAAGGTCTCCTCCACCCAACGCGTGAACGCGTGTAGCTTCTGGAGCGAAGCACGCTTCTCCGAGCGATCCGCCTTCATTCTCCCCACCAGGAGGTCGAGCTCTTCTATCACCCTGTCATAGACCCCGGTGAGTACCGGGAACGGATGGCCGTCCTTTCCTCCGTGTGCGAACGAGAAGCGGGCCGGATCCGTAAAGCGTACCGGCGCCCCATAGATCACCTCCGCCACCAGGGCGAGGGCCTGTAGTGTCCGGGGCCCCATCCCCTTGAGGAGGAGGAACTCCGAGAACTCCCTGAGTGAGGCCTCATGGGCCACGGCGAGTACGGCCCCCAGCCGAACCGGGTCTACATCCAAAGGAGCGACATGGTGACGGGAGGGCATGCGCACGCAGTCCACGGCCCGGGCGAGTTCCCCGAGCTGGGTCTTCAGGGGTTGGGCCACGAAGTCGAGTATCCCCTCTCGGGCTGGAGCCGCCCCGGAGGCGGCAAGGTTGATGATCCGGCCCCTGTGCGGCCCCACCACGGCCGTGTGGGGATCGGCGAAGAAGTCGCTCACCTTCTGGGAATACCAGTGATAGCGCCTCGCCGTCCGTTCCTGGGGATTCATCCCCTGCTGGATCACCACCCACTTTCCCGAGCGGGTTACCACAAAGGCATGGAGGTAGAGCTGATACCCATCCTGTACACAGGTGTTGTCCACCTTGGCAACGAGACGAGATGTCTTCACGAGGGCCTCGCCCTCGAGTCCGGTACGCTCGGCGAAGGCGAGGAGCTGCTCGGGAGTCTTGCGGGAGAACCTCCCCCTCCCGCCGCACACCTCGATACCAAGTTCCGGACGCTCGTCGAGGGCACGTTTGAGGGCGTAGAGCACGGAAGTCGTCACCCCGGAAGAGTGCCAGTCCATACCGAGAAGAGCGCCGAACCCCTGGAACCAAAGAGGATCCGCCAGTCGAGAGAGGAACCCCTCCTCTCCGAACTCGAGGAGGATGAGTTCTGCAAGCGGACCGGAGAGACGCCTCATCCGCTCGGCGAGCCATGCGGGAACGTGTCCCGAGTGGAGGGGAAGGTCGGCACTCCCTGTCTTTCTCATACCGCTCTCATTGACGAAGCCTCGATCTTTGCGAGTTTGCGAGATAGTATATCCCATATGTCCGAAACACACCACCTCTACGAGCATACTTCAGCGAAGGACGTTCCATGGGAATCCCTCTCCTTCACCGAGAGAGCGGTGCTCTGTTTTGTCTTCGAGGGCGAGCGGGTACTCCTCATCCACAAGAAACGCGGTCTTGGAAAGGGGAAGATCAACGCCCCCGGAGGAAGGATCGAACCAGGGGAGACGGCCCTCGAGGCGGCAGTGAGAGAGACCCAGGAGGAGGTCGGGCTGATCCCGATCAATCCCCAGGAGTGTGCCCGTCTGCACTTCCTGTTCACCGACGGCTACTCCCTTCACGGCACGGTCTTCAGGGCCTTTTCCTACGAGGGGACCCTCCGAGAGACGGAAGAAGCCATCCCGCTGTGGAGTCCTGTCTCCTCCATCCCCTACGATCGCATGTGGGAGGACGACAGACTCTGGATTCCCCATCTCCTGGAAGGCCGCTACGTGGAAGGATTCTTCATCTTCGACGGCGATACGATGCTCGACGCTCACGTGGTGACCGGAGCGATTCTCCCTCCGCCCAGATAGCGGGCGAGGACAAAGAGGTAGTCGGAAAGTCGGTTCAGGTATCGCTGTCCCTCCGCAAGATCGGTCATCCCCCGCGCACGGATATAGCGAACGAGCGAACGCTCGACCCGTCTGCAGACTGCCCGGGCGAGGTCGGCATAACCGGAGGCGAGGCTCTCTCCCGGCAGGACGAACCCCCTGAGGGGAGGGATCTTCCTCAGGAGATCCGCTTCCTCTTTCTCGAGTTCTTCCACATCGTCGGAGGAAAGCGAACGTCTGTGATCCCCTTTACCCACTGACGCAACCTGGGCCCCCAACACGAAGAGCCTGCGTTGAATCTCCTCCAGGACGTCGGAGAGCCGGAACTCGCTCTCCGCCAGCGATGCCTTCAACACACCGAGCCACGAGACCAGTTCGTCGAGATCGCCGAGCACTTCGAAGACCAGATCGTCTTTCGGCCTTCTCTCCCCAGACGAGAGGGAGGAGACCCCTTCGTCTCCCCCCCGGGTGGTGATCATCGAAAATTCCATATCCGGACCTTCAGGTATAATGGTGAAAGTCTTTGATGAATCCCATCTCCCTCAACTTGGCCAGGGCCTTCTCCTGGATCTGCCTCACCCGTTCCCTCGTGATCCCGAGCAACTTCCCGGTCTCTTCCAGGGTGAGCGGTCCCTCACCGTTGAGCCCGAAGCGAAGGGAGATGACGTTTCTCTCGCGCTCACTGAGGTCGCCGAGCGCCTCGAGGAGGACGTCATGGAGGTACCGATGGAAGACCTTTTCGAAGGGGCCCTGATCCTCGTCGTCGGAAACGAGGTCCCCCAGCGTGGTCATGTTCTCCTCATCGACCGTGATATCCAGGGAGGCCGTTTCCTGTGAGACCTGCATGATCTCCGCCACCCGCCTGTCCGGGAGCCCGGTGTACCGGGAGAGCTCCTCTTCCGTGGGATCACGTCCCAGTTCCTGTGCAAGCTCTTTGGAGAGCATGAACACGTTCTTTATGGTGTTGAGCATGTGGATGGGAATGCGGATCACGCGGCTCTTGTCGGCGAGCGACTTCACGATGGCCTGCCGAATCCACCATGTACCGTAGGTGGAGAACCGACATCCCTTGGTATAGTCGAACCGTTCCACGGCCTCGATGAGCCCTATGTTCCCTTCGTCTATGAGATCGAGAAGGGAAAGGCCTCTGTGCTGGTATTTCTTCGCAATGGAGACCACGAGACGCAGATTGGCCGTTATCATTCTGTTCTTGAGTTCACGAAGCCGTTGGTCGAGCCGTCGTTCCTCCTCGAAATGATGAGCCCTCTGTTCCTCCGGGAGCGAGGAAAGCTCCCGCAATCGAAGCTTTATCCTCTGTATTTCCCCCCCGATCCAGTGCTCTTCCTCCGGAGTGAGGAGGGGATACGAGGAGATCTGTTTGAGGTAGAGCGCGAGGGCATCTGCATCGGAGAGTTCATCCTCCCGTGCTCCCGCCTCCCTCGCCCTTCTTCTCTTCGATATCTGGTTCACCTGCTCTTGTTCATGGGACATGGAATTGATGTGGTGTTTGTGTTCCATGGGCCTATCTCTAAGAATAATAGCCGGGTATGCCCGAGTCAAGGAAATAGAAGAAATTTCCTCATGAATTTGCACGAGGAGCCCTCTCGGGATCCACCGGTTGCCCGTCCCTGTAGACGAAGAAGAAGACCGACACCGGGTTTCCCAAGGGCGTCTTCCCCGCAGTTCCGAGGTTCGTACCCGTGCTTACCATCTGTCCAGGGGAGACCTGGACTTCCTCGAGTCCTCCATAGACGTAGATGTACCCCCGGAACTCCACCATCACCACTTTCCCGAAGCTCCCGTACGGTCCCACCCAGATGATCCGTCCCCCGGTCACCGAGATCACGGGATCCCCCATCGAGGCCCTGATGCTCACCCCTCTCACCCTTCCTTCGAGCGGAGACCTCTCCCCCGGATGGGGCCACGTCCCTCCCGCCGCATACACGACAGGGGACGGGGATTCACCCCCCGGCGTCTCCTGTTCACGAGAATCCTCATTCCGGAGGACCGGTACCCCCTCCACAGGGAGGTAGAGGAAATCCCCCGCCTTGATCACGTTGGAAGTGAGCCCGTTCACCTCCTTCAGGGCTTCGAGAGGCACATTCCACCGTCGTGAGAGACTGTAGAGGGTATCCCCCTTTTGCACCTCGTAGACCCCCGGGAGGAGGAGCTCCTGTCCCGGCTTGAGACGCCTCTCGTCCACCGTTGGGTTGCTCGAGAGGAGAACTTCCAGAGGGATATGAAACGTCCGGGAGATACCGAACAACGTATCCCCCGGACGGACCGCATACCGTGTGACCGGGACATCTTCCGCGGGCAGCACCGCGACACACACCAGTATCCATCCTGTGATGCCGAGCACTCTCTTCACCTTCATGCGTTCTCTGTATCGGCACCGCGGGGCTAAAATCTTACCGCCCTCACTCGAACATGAGAGCCTGGACGGGATCGAGACGAGAGGCCCGATACGCGGGATAGAACCCGAAGAAGATGCCCACGAGTGCGGAGAAGACGAACGCGAAGACCACCGCAGGCGCGTTGAGGACGAAGGACCACTTCATCAAGGAGGTGATGAGAATTCCGAGCCCTATTCCGAGTCCCACCCCCACTGTGCCACCCACGGCACAGAGGGCCACCGCCTCCAGGAGAAACTGCCCCCTGATCATGAGAGGCGTGGCCCCCAGGGCCTTTCGAATACCGATCTCCCTCGTCCGTTCAGTCACCGAGACGAGCATGATGTTCATGATTCCGATCCCGCCCACGATGAGAGAGATGGCGGCCACCCCGCCGAGGAGGAGATTGAGGGTGCCCGTGGTCTCGGAGTATACCTCCGCGATGGTGGCGGGAGAGATCACCCGAAAGGCATCGGAGTTTCCGGAAGCCTTCTGCGTGAGACGGGTCTCTATCCGATCCGCAAGTTCCACCACGTCCTCTCCCTCCTTCACCACGAGGAGGTAGCTGCTCACGTTGTCCGTCCGTTCGAGCCTCGTGGTATAGGTGTGGTACGGAACGAAGATGCTCGTATCGAAGGACACGCCTACGGTATCCGAGCGCGACTTCATCACCCCTATCACCCTGAATCGTTTCGCTTGATCACGAAAGATCCTGATGTACTTCCCGATGGGGTCGGTATAGGGAAAGAGAGCCTCCGCGACCTCCGATCCCAGGACGGCCACCTGTTTCCTCGCCGTATCCTCCCCTGAGGAAAAGAAACGACCTTCCTCCGCCTCGTAGGAGAACATGGAAGCGAACGAGGCAGGAACGCCCATCACCGTAGCGGAAGTGGAGGAATGCCCATACGTCACGAGGAATTGTCCACGCTGGAGGGCAACCCCCTGCTCGATGGAGGGGAATTCGGACGAAAGGTCGTCCACCAGATCCGGGACCGCAAGCCGGACCGCCTCCTTTTCCGAGAGCCGGGGGAATATGGAGATCACATGCAATCCCGCCCGGGCGATCTGTTCCTCCACACTCGCGGTGGCGCTCTTCCCCAGGGAGGTGATCATGATGACCGAGGCCACACCGATGACGATCCCCAACATGGAGAGGAAGGTCCTCCCCTTGTGGTGCATCATGCTGAGAAACGCAAGCCGTATATTCTCCCAAACAAACGTCATACCTCCTCCTCTATGAGCCCGTCTCGTATCCGTATCACGCGCTGGGCCTCTTGCGCCACCTCGGGATCGTGTGTCACTATCACCAAGGTACGCCCCTCCTCATGGATCTCCCGGAAGAGATCGAGGATCTTCCTTCCGGTCTTCGTATCCAGGGCTCCGGTGGGTTCGTCGGCGAGTATGATGAGGGGCTCGGTCACCAGGGCCCTGGCGATCGCCACCCGCTGACGTTCTCCTCCCGAGAGCTCCGTGGGTCTGTGGGAGAGGCGATGTGAGAGACCGACTCTCTCGAGTGCCCCTATCGCCCGTCTCCGCCGTTCCTTGGAAGGAACCCCCGCATAGATGAGGGGGGTCTCCACGTTCTCCACTACGGTGAGTCGGGGGAGGAGGTTGAACTGTTGGAAGACGAAACCGATCTTCCTGTTCCGTATCCTCGCAAGCTCCCGTTCCGAGAGTCTCGAGACGTCTTCCTCCTCGATGAACACCTTCCCTCCTGTGGGGACGTCCAAACACCCGATGAGGTGCATGAGCGTAGACTTCCCCGATCCCGAAGGCCCCATGATCGCCACATACTCCCCCTTCTCCACCCCGATACTCACCCCCCTCAGTGCAGAGACTACCCCCTCGCCCATCCTGTACTCCTTCACCACTCCTTCGACCCTAACCACAAAGGGTGCCATACACTCACCGCCCTCCCTCACGTCCCGGTGCACCCCCCGGAGGAGGCCCCCCTACACCAGGTCCCACGAAAAACATGCGTGATCGAGCTCCGGAAAATCCCGAGGCCTCAGAGGAGGAGAGGATGAGGACCTCTTCCCCTTCCTCGAGTCCGGAGAGCACTCGAACTCGATCCTCATCGAACTCCTCCACCTGGACCTCCTGTGGTACAGGTCTCCCGGTCCCATCGGAGGAGACCCTCATGACGACGGTCCTGCCCTCTCTGGTGATCACCGCACGTTTATCAAGGAGGAGGAATTCCTCGGCCTCCTTCACTACGATCTGTCCGGTGAACGAGAATCCGGGCTTCACCCCTTCCGGAGGATTCGGAATGAGAATATCCACATCACACACCGCGATCCCCTGCGAGTCAACCGTCGCAGTCTCTGATATGTCTTCGACCCGGCCTTGCACCTCGACGTCAGGGAAGGCATCGAAGAGGATCCTCACCTTTTGACCTATATTCACCTTCCCGAGGTCGAGCTCATCCACCTGTACCGTTGCCCTGAGGAAATCCGTGCGGATGATTCGACCCACCGATTGAAGCTCATTGGAGACAAGGCGATCCCCAGGCTTCACCTCAAAATCCACGAGTAGTCCTGAGAGAGGAGCGATGAGAACGCGTTTCTCCAGATCCTTCTTCGCGAGGTTCACTCTCATCTCGAGGAGTTGTTGTTCCCGAGCCGAGATCGTCCCTTTCTTCTGATCGAGCTCGTACACTGCCTGCTGGTACTCATACTGCTCCTCATCGTCGTCCAACCTGAGAATCACTTCCCCCTTCTCCACCATGTCCCCTTCTTCCACATAGACTTGTTTCACCTCTCCCCCGCTCGTGATGGTAAGGGTTTGTTCTTCTCCCGGCTCTACATGACCGGAGACCTCCACCACCTCATCCTGAACGACCTTCTCCACTTTCACCCTCTGTGGGGTAAACTCATCCGAGTCCGCCCGCCCCTGTCGCAGAGAGAAAAGTACGATCACCCCTCCCAGTACTATGACGACTGTTGAAACGATAATGATGAAGCCTCTTCTCCTCACGATATCCTCCTCACTCTTCAGATACGAGAGATGCATGTATGCTGGAGTCGAGAAGAAGGAGCTTCACGGAAAGAAGCTCCTCTTCGATGGCAAGACGATCCACTGCCCTCTTTTTCTCGTCGAGCTCTTCCTGAGAGATGATTCCCTCCTCATACCGTGTGAGTGCCAGACGATACTCCCTCTCGACGAGAGGCTTTTCATCCCGAATGTCTTCGAGGTTCATCCGGTACTCCTCAAGTTGAAGACGCCAATCCTCGATCTGAGAGACAGCATCCTTCACCGCACGTTCCTTCCTGAGGTGTGCGAGAGAGAGATCCAGCTCTTTGCTTGTCCTTTCCCGGGAGGAATCACCAGGGGAGATGCTCCAGCTTATCGCTGTCTGAAGGGTGAAAGTTCCATCCTCTGGGGTGAACCCCACCCGACCAGAGAGAGTCCCATCTCCCCACGAGAAGTAAAAAAGCCCCCCAAAAGAGAACCGAGTCCCTTCCACGAATTCCGAAAGCGGAACAGTGGAGAAACCTCCCACCTTCAACTCCGGGAGAGGGGAAACCTCGTCCCGATATCCGACCTCTTCCAGTTCCCGTTCTCTCTCAGCCATGACCACACTGGAAAACCCATCATAGCTTTCGGGGATGGCTATCATGATATCAGCAGGATCAGGAAGGTCCGGAAGCTCTCGTACTCCTGTGACAGTTCGATACTCTTCAATATACTGCTCTTCTTTCATCTCCAGGAGTTTCAGGGCCCGCTCCGTGCTTCGTAGTTCCACCCTTGCCCTCTCCAGTTCCAGAGAATCCTCCGGATAGCCGAGATCCTCGTACAACGACAGGGTTCTGAGGATCTCGTCCTTCTGGGCCTCCAGATCCAGTCGGTCACGCCTCACCTCGTGGATACTCCTCAGGATCTCCAGGAGTTCGCGGGTCACCTCATACCTCCTTTGGAGGAGTTCCTCATAAGCATTCTCGCGTGTATACCTCGTCTGGAGGATCTGGGCACGCGAAGTGGAGGGATACCCCAACAACGGGTGAAGGATCTCGAGAGTGAGGAAGCCTTCCCTCTTTTCCGAGGGAAATGAGGTCTCGAGCGCCATTCCGATCTCGGTACCGAGTGGATATGGAAGCACCAGGGAGAGTGAAGGTGAGAGAACCGTGTGAGAGCCCTCTTCGGAAACATCAAAGGAGAGGATACTGCCTCCGCTACCGCCGCCACGAATATCCAACGAGAGACCGGGTCGGAGGGACGACTCTTCCAGTTCCGCCTGCTCCAGCTGTATCTCGAGTATGCGATACGTCACATCCGCTTTGAGCGCCATATCAACCACCGCATCAAGGGACCACCTCTCGTCCGCCGCAAGACCCCACATCACGGAGAGAAGCATGCACACGAGAGCTGCACGATAAGGACTTCTCATCTCATACTCCCTCATATAGACTCATAGTATTCGACCATGAGACTCCCCCCCATATTCCATGAGCGACTCCCACATGGTACGTTTGGAATATGATCGTGTACGAGATGGTCAAATAACTACGGAAGATGGTGGTGGAACAGGATCGCAGGCGCTCTCACGAGTGGACAGGTGGAGCGGAAGGGCTCGTCGATGCCGCACGGAACGGAGATCATGCGGCCTTCCGTAAACTGGTCGACATGTACAAGGACAGGGTGGCCCGAACAATAGTGGGTATCCTCGGCCCGGTCCCCGAGGTGGAGGACATCGGGCAGGAGGTCTTCCTCCGCTTCTACAAGTCGCTTCCGAAATTCAGAGGGGAGGCGTCGGTGGGCACCTATCTCACCCGGATCACCATCAACCTCTGTCTCAACGAACGGAAACGCCGTTTCCGGGTACCACTTCCCCTCGAAACGGCGAAGGAACCGGAGATGGATCCCCCGGACGAGCGGACCATCACCACCCTGGCTGTCCACGAAACACTGGCAGCTCTCTCGGTAAAGCACAGGGTGATACTCACTCTCTTCTACCTCAACGAGCTTTCGGTGGAAGAAATCTCACGGTCCCTCGAGATCCCGGTGGGCACCGTGCTCTCGCGGCTCAGCAGGGCCCGGGATGCATTCGAGAAGGCATATACTCGTCGTATGGGAGACACTCATGGAACGGCGTGACGATCCGATCAAGGAACTCCTCGAACCTCTGAGGAGCTACACATTCAGCCCTTCGTTCATCGACAGGGTCATGGACCGTGTCATCTCGGGGCGGTCCGAGGCCCACGTGTGGGCCTATCTGCTCGCATGGAGGAAACCGCTCCTCGCGGGCCTCGCCGGATCCCTCGTGGCTTGCATGTTCCTCTTCGCCTTCTCCGTGTCCCCGCCCCGCCAAGAGATCGACATCACCCAGATGGCCTCACATCAGGTGGTCATCTCCATGCTCGAGGACCTGTTCTAGGAGAAAGGAGAAGAGAACGTGAAACCTTCGGTCAAGGCGTTTCTGCTCGTGGCACTGGTCTTTCTCATCGGGGCTGCCCTGGGAACAGGAGCGACGCTCCTCTACATGAAAACCCATCCCCGCTCCTTCAGGGTACTGTTTTTTCAAGCGCCTCCACAGACTTCAGACCTCATCCGCGAGGAGTTCACGAGACGCCTCCGGCTCGATCCCGAGCAGGAACGGAAACTTCTGGACATATGGGATCGCTACAGCAAGCGCTTCCAGGCTATCGAAGACGAGTTCAAGGACGCTCTGCGCACGGAACTCGAACAGATGAGGGAGGAGATGGCCCCCTATCTCACCCCCGAGCAACGGGAGTTCCTCTTGGAGAGACTCACCCGACCGCCGCGGCACCCCCTTCCCCCACCCCCCGCTCCACGCTAGGCTACTCCCACTCTATGGTGGCGGGTGGTTTGCTCGAGACATCGTAGACCACCCGGCCTACATCCTTGACACGGTTCGTGATGAGCGCAGCGATCTCCAACAGGTCCGCCGTGGGAAAGGGATAGGCGTCGGCCGTCATCCCGTCCTTGGACGTGACGGCACGGAGGGCCACCACATACCCGTAGTTGCGGTCGTCCCCTGTGACCCCCACGGTCCGTACCGGCAGAAGGACACAGAAGGCCTGCCATATCTCCTGGTACAGGTGACGCCTCTTCAGCTCGTCGATGAAAATCGCGTCGGCTTCCCGGAGGATGTCGCACTTCTCCCTGGTCACCTCCCCGAGTATCCTCACCGCGAGGCCGGGTCCAGGAAACGGGTGGCGCTCGAGCACCTCCCGGGGTACGCCGAGATGAGCCCCCAGTCTGCGCACCTCATCCTTGTAGAGCATGGAGAGGGGCTCGATCACTCTCCCTTCCTTCCGCTTCCGCTCGATGAGGGGGGATCGCACATTGTGATGCGATTTGATGACCTTCGCCTTGTTCCCCACGCCTTTCCCAGATTCGATGAGATCGGTGTAGAGGGTCCCCTGGGCGAGGAAGGCCTGATCGGGGATCCTTCGACGCCGAAGCTCCTCCTCCTGGACCTGGATGAACACATCCCCGATAATCTGACGTTTCTTCTCGGGATCCACCACCCCCTTGAGGGCCGAAAGGAACCTCTCCTCGGCATGGACGATATAGAGATTGCTGGCTCCAAGGGTTCGGAGATTGGCCTCCACCTCCTCGGTCTCGTTCTTCCTCATGAGGCCGGTATCGATGTAGAGGAGATGGACCTGCTCGGGTGGGAATGTCTTGAGCAGGAGGGCGGCCACCACGGTGGAGTCCACCCCTCCCGAAATGAGGAGGAGGAGAGGATCATCCCCCACTTGTGTCCTGAGGAGTCCCTGGACATCCTCGAGGTACGAGGCCATGGTCCACGTCTTCCGGGCCCCACAGATACGTACGGCGAAGTTCTCGAGCACGGTGAGGCCGTACTCGCAGTGGGTCACCTCCGGATGGAACTGGATCCCGTAGAGCGGGAGTCGCTCGTGGGTTATGCCGGCCACCAGGTTGTGCTCCGAACGTGCGATCACTCGAAATCCCTCGGGCACCTCCACGATGGTGTCTCCGTGGCTCATCCACGAGACGAACCCTTCCGGGACGCCCTCGAAGAGCGGCGAGGCTTCGGTGAAGAAGAGTCTACTCCGACCGTACTCGCGGTGATCGAGCGGGGCCACCTTCCCCCCGAAAAGGTGCGCGAGCTGCTGCACCCCGTAGCATATCCCCAGTATGGGGATACCCAGGGAAGAGACGCGCGGATCGACCTTCGGCGCCTCCGCATCGTAGACCGAGTAGGGAGAGCCCGAGAGGATGATCCCCTTCACGCCTTCAAGGGGTAGGGATTCCACCGGCGTATCGCCGGGAACGACCTCGCTGTAGACCCCTATCTCACGGATCCGCCTGGCGATGAGCTGGCAGGTCTGACCTCCGAAATCGAGGACTAGGATCTTTTCCATGGGTCCTTCCGGATGATGGTCTCCTCCCTCTCACATCCCACCGATACGATCTCCACCGGAGTGGAGGTGTACTCCTCTATGAGATCCACATAGGCCCTCGCCTCGGAGGGAAGGTCGTCATAGGATCGGCACTCCCGTAAGGACCGCTTCCACCCTTTTACGGTCCGGATGACAGGTTCGGCATCCTCGAGCGCCGAAATGGAAGAAGGGAACTCGGTGATCACGTCTCCCCCTATCCGGTAGGCGACACACACCCCGATCTCATCGAACGTATCGTAGACATCGAGGTGTGTGAGGTGGAGGGCCGAAAGGCCTCCCGCCTCACAGGCGTACTTCAATGCCACGAGGTCGAGGTAGCCGCACCTTCGGGGACGTCCTGTGGTGGTGCCGTACTCGTGCCCTATCTCACGGATCCTGTCGCCCAGGCCCGCCTCATGATCCCGGAACTCGGAGGGGAAGGGCCCATACCCCACCCGTGTGGTATAGGCCTTGCAGACGCCGTACACCGCATCGAGGTCACAGGGTCCCACGCCGCCCCCCAGGGACGCACCCGCGGGAGCGGAGACGCCGGAGGAGACGTACGGATAGGTGCCCACGTCGAGGTCCAGGAGGATACCCTGGGCCCCTTCGAAGAGGATGTTCCCGGACGCACGGCCTCGCATGAAGGAGACGAGGTTCACGAGGAGGGGCTCGAGGCGGGAGAGATAGGGTTCGACGAACCTCTTCTCCTGAGGGGTGAGTCGGGAAAAGAACTTATCGTCGAAGAGGTCTATCATCCGCACCCCATCCCTGAAGGCCTTCTTCGCATATGCCACCCCTATCCCCCTCCCTGTCGTCCCGATAGGGTAACGACGCTTCTCGTCTGCGGCCTTGTCCTCAGCCTTGTAAGAAGGAAACACCAGATGCGCCCTGTCCGAGATATAGAGCCTCCCCTTCCAGTCCACCCCGAGGGCTTCGATCTGGGAGAGTTCCAGGAAGAGTGCCTCGGGATCGATCACCATCCCCGTGCCGAGCACCACTTCCGTGTTAGGATACACGATCCCGGACGGAACGAGATGGAGCTTGTACGAGACACCATCGTGCACGATGGTGTGTCCCGCATTGGCTCCCCCCGAATACCTCACCACGAGATCCGCCCGGCTCGCGAGCACATCCACGATCTTGCCCTTCCCCTCATCCCCCCATTGAGCTCCTACCACCACTATGTTCATCGTCGCTCCTCTCTCTGTTTTCTCGTACTATCGGGAATAGTTCGGAGGCTCCTGGGTCACGGTCACATCGTGGACATGACTCTCTCTGAGCGCCGCATGTGTGATCTTCACGAATCGTCGATAGGACCTGAGCTCCTCGAGGGTACGGCACCCGCAATACCCCATGCCCTTCTTGAGACCAGATACGAGCTGGTGGAGATAGGGGGCGAGTTCGCCCTTGTAGGGGACTCTCCCTTCCACTCCTTCGGGCACGGGTTCCTCTCCCTCGCCGATCTGATACCGATCTCCCGAACCCTCCCTGATGGCGCCGAGAGATCCCATCCCTCTGTAGGTCTTGAAGATACGTCCCTCGTAGATGATCTCCTTGCCCGGAGCCTCCTTGAGCCCGGCGAAGAGGTTCCCGATCATCACCGCATGGGCACCGGCCCCTATGGCCTTCACTATATCCCCCGAGTACTTGATACCCCCGTCCGCTATGACAGGGACGCCGTGCTTTGCAGCCTCCTCCGCACACTGGAGCACGGCGCTGAATTGCGGCACCCCTATCCCCGCCACGATCCTCGTGGTGCAGATGGAACCGGGGCCGATACCCACCTTCACCACATCGGCGCCGGCTTCGATGAGGGCCTTCGTCCCTTCCACCGTCGCCACATTGCCCGCGATCACCGGGACGTCCCACTCCTTCTTTATGGCCTTCACGGTCTCGATCACGTTGCGTGTATGTCCGTGCGCCGTATCGATCACCACCACGTCAACCCTGTTCTCCACGAGAAGCGGGAGGCGACGCCTGAAGTCCCCCGGAGAGACCGCAGCCCCCACGAGAAGACGGCCGTGACCATCGAGGGCGGCACGAGGATGTTTCTGATGCTTCTCTATGTCCTTGACCGTCACGAGACCGATCAGCTTCCCTCCCTCGTCCACGAGAGGGAGCTTCTCCACCTTGTGTCGGTCGAAGGCCTCCTGGGCCTGGTCGATGGTGGGTCTTCCCCGCTCCACCACCGGGTCCGGGGTCATCACCTCTTCCACCTTCAGCCGTTCGTCCTTCACGAACCGCAGGTCCCGACCGGTGAGGATGCCGCACAGGCTCCCTTCCCCGTCCACCACCGGGAGGCCGGAGATGTTGTACTGCTGCATCAAGGCCTTGGCCTCCCTCACGGTCTGTCCCTTCCGCACGGTGATGGGCGACTCTATGATCCAGTTGAGGTAGCGCTTCACGGCCGCCACCTGGCCGGCCTGTTCCTCCGGAGAAAGATTCCGGTGGATGATCCCCAACCCGCCTTCCAGGGCCAAGGCGATCGCCATCTCCTTCTCCGTGACCGTATCCATCGCAGCAGAAAGGATGGGGATATTGAGCCTGAGCCGCGGATGGAGTTCCACCTCAACCCTCGCCTCGGAGGGAAGGAAATCCGCGTATCCGGGGAGGAGGAGGATATCGTCGTAGCTGAGTCCCTCGAACATCTGTATCTGATTCATAGGCGCTCCTCTATCTCGTCCATGAGCCGTGAAAACTCGCGCGCGAGCTCCCGGGCACGCTCCGGGGCCTTGCCGCGATACCTCCATGGTT
This sequence comes from Spirochaeta thermophila DSM 6192, assembly GCF_000147075.1. Lineage (NCBI taxonomy): Bacteria > Pseudomonadati > Spirochaetota > Spirochaetia > Winmispirales > Winmispiraceae > Winmispira > Winmispira thermophila. The sequence goes on along the minus strand of NC_014484.1, from coordinate 1,091,685 downwards.
CTGCAAAGAAGGTCTCGGGCTCCTCGCCCACCGTCTCCGCGAGGGAGGAGGACAGTTTCTCCCACACCGTCCGATCCTCGGCGAGCACCTCGAGGAAGGACTTGCCCGTGCGCTCCGCCTCGAGGGTCGCCCTCCTCACGATCTCGTGGCCGTTCCATTCACCCGCCCGGGCAAGGAGCACATAGGCGGCCTCGGCCAACATCGCCCCCCCGCCCTCCTTCAGGTGCTGGAGCATCCGGTCCCTATGCACCTTGAGACCAGAGAGGATACGTCGCATCCTCTCGGCTGCGGCCACGAACCCCGCCACGTACTCGGTCACGAACCTCGCCGAAGCGGAATTGGTGAGATCCCGCTGATGCTCGGAGATCTGATCCATGTAAAAGGTGAGGACCCTGGGGGCGAAAGCCTTCCAGAGACTCTTCACATGTTCCGAGTTCCAGGGATTCCGCTTGTGCGGCATGGTGGAGGAACCCACCTGCTTCTCCCCGAACGCCTCCTGGACCTCGCCTATCTCGGATCGCTGGAGGTGCCTGAGATCATCCGCCAGATTGGCGAGGATCCCGAATGCCACGTTGAGCTCGAGGAGGAGACGGAGGAGGTACTCGGGCTCAACGAGCTGGGTGGCATGATCGGTGGGGAGGAGCCCGAGTCTCGAGAGGACACGACGCTCGAACGCCCGGGGATCCCTCACCAGAAGGCTCGTGGCGTTGTAGGCACCCACCGCGCCTGAGAGTTTCCCCCTCAGATCCCTCGAAAGATCTTCCAGACGAAGGATGGACTTCCCGAGCCGGGAGACGTATTCGGCGACGGCATATCCGAAGGTGATGGGCACCGCATACTGACCGTGTGTCCTCCCCACCTGGGGAGTCTCGGCCTCACGTTCGGCAAGCTCGATGAGTATCCGCTCCACCTGGAGGAGGAGCGGGAGGACCACCCGCCGCATCGCATCCCGATACCGGAGCGCCGCAGCCGTATCCATGATGTCGACCGAGGTGGCCCCGAGGTGGACGTAGGGGCGCACCTTTTCTGGAAGATGACGCACGTAGACGTTGACGAGGGCGCGGATGTTGTGCTGTGTCTGCGCCTCTTCCTCATACACCTCATCCGGCGTCACCTCCTCGGCGGCCTTCCGCACCGCCTGTTCGAGATCGGGGTCGAGCACCCCTGCTTCCTCCAGATGCGTGAGGAGCAACGCCTCCTCCACCCTGAGGAGGTACCAGATATTCCCCTGCTCGCTCAGGTATCGGGAGAGTTCGTCGAAGAGCTCCCTGTTGGCCATGTAATACCTGTGGTCGAGCGGGGAGAGATTGAGGTAGAGGGATTTTTCCTGCGATGGCATGGGGGAATCATTGCAGATTTGGGAGGCTTTGTCAAAGACTCCCTTGGCGAAGCCTTCTCCAGTCCGTAGAATAACCCCATGCACGCCACGAGACCCCTGCAGATCATCTCGCTCGCCGTCTTTCTCATCCTTCTCTCCTGTGCCCCCACGCCGGGTGGAAGGAGATCCTCACCAGGATCCCTCCCCATTCTCGAGCAGGAAACACGCTTCGTCTCCCTCTCTCCTCAGGAGCACCCGAACGAACAGGAAAGCGAAGGCCTCTTCGCCAAGCCCTACATCTCCCTTCCCGAGTCATCACAGGTCATCACCGTGCTCACCGTACAGCTCGATATGGATGGTGAAGAGGAACAACTCGTGGCATACAAGACCAGCCCCCAACCGGCCACCCCCATCACCCTCTCGGTCGCCGACTACGACAGTATCCGTGATGTCTACCGGGAAGTGTGGAAGACCTCGCTTCCCATGACGAGTCCCTACTTCTTCTCGATGGAGGCAATCGATCTCACGGGAGACCACACCCCCGAACTCGTGGTCCAGGGTATCACGGAGAGAGGAGACCTCAATCTCCAGATCTTCCGCAGGACCCTCTCTCCGTGGGGGCTCTCCCTCTCTTACAGATCCGTCCTTTCCATCACCACTCAGGGAAAGGTGGAGATAGTGCGCCATGAGCGTTCCACGGCCTACGCCGAGGGTCAAACCACCGGCCAGGCCTTCCCGGTACGTGTGACCACGGAACGCACCGACGAGGGCGGCACGATCATCCAGACCATCACGACGTACGAGTGGGATGTCTTCCAGGAGGTTTACACCGTGCGCGCCACGGAAGAACGAGCCCTGGAACACCGGGGCGACACCTCGGAAGAACTCCGACGCCTCTTCGAGGGAACCGCCGAAGCCATCGCCACTTTCGTGGCCGGGCCCTGGTTCAAGGAAGAAACCCACGAGGAAACATTCCTCGTACTCGACTACGAGAACAGGGAGATATCCTTCTATCGCGAGGACATCCAGGAGATCTACCTGTGGCAGAACTCGATCAAGAACTTCTACCGGGGGATCTCCATCATCGCACAGAACAAGACACTCCCCGGCTTTTCCATATCGATCTACCTCTCACTCCAGGACGCGAACACCATACAGATATCGATCACCACACCCGAGATACGGGATCCATCCCCCTGGAACGGGACCTATTCCCGCTTCACGGAAGGACTCCAGAGGGCCTTCTTCTCCCGCTCTCCCATCTCTCCTCGTCCCCTGCACCTCTCCGGTGTGTTCACGAACGAAACCACGGGAGGGCAGGTCATCTTTTCCGATCCCTCCCGTCTCACATGGCACACCGAGGACAAGAGCCTCTCCGGATTCTTCACCACCTATGCGATCAAGGAACACACGATCCTCGAGTTCCTCCTCTTCGAGGAACGACATACCCCCCCGACGCACAGACTATTCCTCGTGACATCATCGAAGGAAGAGACCGTGCCGCTGGGCATGAAGAAGGAACTCGTGCTCCTGCCCATCCGCCTCACCCCCTTCGGGGTGGAACCACTCCCCTCCGCCGTTCCCATCACACTCCAGCAGATCATCAGGGAACAGCGGGAGACCCCTGCCCCCACCCCTCAATAGAACACGACGAACCCCTCGATGCGCTGGTCCTTGAGGGAGACCAGGATCTCCTGGGCTCTCTCCTGGGTGAGAGAGGGAGTCTGGGCCTCCACAGGAAGGAGCACGCGGAAGAAGGTCCTCCCATCCCTCACGGCCTCGACTATCACTGCCGTGAAGCCCTTCTCCCCGAGGATGTCCACCATCTCCTGAGCGTTCTTTCGTTCGAGGAAGGACCCCACCTGGATCCCAACCCGCAGCCCTCCCTCCTCATCCGTAGTCGCCCGCTCCCCGGTGCTCCCGGCGGGGGACATGGTCACCCCTTCGCCCAGGGAAAGCATGTACGAAGGATACCAGGAAATCTCGGCGTGTGAAGCGGAAAGCCCTCTCACGAGCACCGACTCGGGACTCTCCGGAAACATCTCTTCCAAACGGTCTCTGATCCTCTCCGCCGACGTCCCCTCACCATTCAAGAGGCTCGCGAGAAAGGCCGTATACAGGAGAGCGGGGGTAGGATCGGACAGATCGAGAAGGGCCGTCGTGAGGGCATGGGCATCCTCGAAGCGCCCCGTGGCGAGATAGATGTGAGCGAGGAGCAAGAGCGCATCCCGTTTGATCACGGTGGAGACATCCTGAGAGAGGAGTTCCCGCGTCCTCGATTCCGCGAGGACGAAATCCCCCAGCTCGTAAGTGAGGCGAGCTATCCCAAAGAGATCGACAGGATCGCGGGAGACCGAATACCTCCGAGTGAGGGCTGCGAGTGCTCCTTCCAGATCGCCCGAGAGCTCCAGTGCAAGGATCTGCTCCCGCGAAACTGCGCCCACTCCCTCGGCAGGCAACAGTCCCCCCGGTGGGAGGCACCAGAGGAGGAGTCCCAGCACAAGAGTGTACAGCCTACCTCTTCTCCGGAACCTCGCCGGATGTCTCCTTCCTGGAATCATCGCCTGAACTCCCCTTCTTCTCTTTTCGGCCCCGCCGGAGAAGAGTAAAGGGAATCGTCACCACGACACCCAGGAAGAAGGCGAAACTCAAAGCAAAGGCCACCCGTACATCCTCCAGGGTGTACACGCCGAACGAGATCGTGGTCCTGTTGTCGAGGTTGAGACCCACGAACACGAGGACCAGGATGAGGAGCACTATCGTGAGGATGAATCTCCAAGGCATCGTACCACCTCCTCGGCTCTGAATGTGTTTCCCTCAAGGGACACGAGTTGCACGCGGGCGAAACGACCGATCCTCTCAGGGGAAGCCGGGAAGACCACCATTTCGTCCTGCTCCGTCCGGGCGAGCACCTCGTCTTCCCGCTTCCTGCTCACCTCCTCCACCAGGACATCCACCATCCGCCCTATCCTCATCTGCTTCCACTCCAGGGAGAGCTCCCTCTGAAGTCTGATCACCCGATCCAACCGTTCCTTCTTCACCTCGAGAGGGATGGGGTCTCCCCATTCGTACGCCCGGGTTCCCTTCCGCGGGTTGTAGTAGTACGTATATGCATCGGCGAAGCGAACCCGACGCATGAGGTCGAGGGTGAGCTCCAGATCCTCCTCCGTCTCCCCCGGAAAGCCCACGAGGATGTCCGTAGTGAGGGCGATCCCGGGCATCGCGGTGCGGATCCTCTCGACCAGGTTCAGATAGTGCTCCCTGGTGTAGCGGCGGTTCATGGCCCCGAGGATCCGGTTGGAGCCGTGCTGCACAGGCAGGTGAAGGTGTTTGCAGATAGAAGGAGAAGCGCTCATCACCTCGATCAGCTCGTCGGAGAGATCCTTGGGATGTGAGGTGAGGAACCTGAGCCACGGAAGCTCGGGGAATCTATGCACGATCTCCCTGAGGAGGCCGGCAAATCGCACCTCTTTCCCCTCCCACGTGAAGCGGTAGGAGTTCACGTTCTGACCGAGGAGCGTGATCTCCTTCACCCCCTTCTCGAGGAGGGCCTCTATCTCCTCGAATATCTCGGAAGGGTGCCGTGAAACCTCACGCCCCCTCACGTAGGGGACGATGCAGTAGGAACAGAAGTTGTTGCATCCGTGCATGATGGGGACGAAGGCCTTGAACCCCGGTCCACTGTGATGGATCTTCTCGAAGCTGTACTCGTCCTCCTCGGTGAGGAGAAGCTGCTGGAGAAGGGTGAGATCCTCGGCCCGCTCCCTGAGGAGCCGGACGAAGGACTTCTTCTGGAAGGTGCCGACCACCACGTCCACATGGGGGAACGCTTCGAGCACCTCCTCCTTCATGCGCTCCGCCATGCACCCCATGAGGACCAGGACGAACCTCCCGTGCTTCTTGAGATACCTGTAGTAACCGAGCCGTCCCGCGATCCGTTCCTCAGCGGTCTGGCGCACTGCGCAGGTGTTGAGCACCACCACGTCTGCCTCGTCCGGAGCCGACGCACGTCCCCACCCCGCCTCCTCGAGATCCCGTATGAGGGCCTCGGACTCGGCCTTGTTCATCTGGCACCCGTAAGTCTCCACCCAATAGGTTCTCATCTCGCTCCCCTAGTGGCGGAAACACCGCTGGCCTGTGAAGACCATGGTAACCCCCGCCTCGTTGCAGGCCTGGATCACCTCATGATCCCTGAGCGAACCACCGGGCTGGACCACACCGGTGATCCCCTCGCGGATCCCCACATCGACTCCATCCCTGAAGGGGAAGAAGGCATCGGACACCATGATCGCCCCTTCCAGGCCACCCCTCGCCTCTTCCACCTCCTCCCAAATTTCGCGGCGTTTCGTCTCGTCGTCAAGCTCGTACCAGCTCACTCCGAACCGTTGCCAACAGAGCCGGTCGGCCATCTTCACGTAGGCCTTGTCCCTGGCGATCATCGCCACCCCCACCCTGTCCTGCTCACCGGTCCCTATCCCCACCGTGACACCATCCTTCACATAGATGACCGAATTGCTCGTCACCCCGGTCTCCACGAACCACCCGAAGAGCATGTCCTCGAGCTCCTTTTCAGTGGGTTTTCGCTCGATCTCGTAGCGCATCCCCTGATGCTCGGCCACCGCCGGGAAAAAGTCCTCGGCGGTTCGAACGGAAGAAGCGAAAGAAGCCTGGAGGATGAGCCCTCCGTCCAGGAGTGAGGTGAAGTCGATGTATCGTCTGAAGGCGAACTCCCGGAGATTCTCCATCCTCGAGATACGCATGATCCGCAGGTTCTTCCGGGTCTTGAGAAGGTCGAGGGCCTCACCCTCGTAGTCGGGCGCCGCCACCACCTCGCAGTACGTACGGGCGATCTCCTCGGCCGTCTGGCGATCGACGGTCCGGTTGAGCACCACCGCTCCACCGAAGGCCGCGATCCTGTCCGCGAAGTAGGCCCTGGTATAGGCCTCCGCGAGGCTGTCGGCCACCGCCACGCCTGAAGGATTGTTGTGCTTCACGATCACGCAGCACGGCCTCTCCTGGAGGTAGCGGAGGATGTGGAGGGCGCTGTCCACATCGGTGATGTTGATCTTGCCGGGGTGTTTCCCCGACTGCAGGAGCTCCACGTCGCTCGAGAGCCATGCACCGTCGGCGAACACCTCCACCGACCCGAGGGAGACCGCACCGTTCACGAGGCGGTACATGGCCGCAGGCTGATCGGGATTCTCTCCGTACCTGAGGCCTCGGTCCTCGCCCTCTATGGTCCAGCTCACCTTCTCGTAGATGAGGGTGTACCGTCCCCCCTCATTGACGAAGGCGAGCTCTATCCGAGGCGGGAAGGGGTCCTCCCGAATCGTTCGATACATCCTCTTGAGTTCACGGTAGTCCTTCATGCCTCCGGCTCCTCGTACGGGGAATCCTCGAAGGTTGCGGGCACATGCTCAAGAAACCGGGCAATGGCCCTATCATAGGCCGAGGTGCGGGCGAAGACCTCACGTGCGAGCGAGAGCCGGAGTTCGTAGCTGGTCGCCCCTGTGTTGACCTCGAGGTCCTCGAGCACGCGCCCGTACTGTGAAGGATCGCTCACCGCAGCCACCCGGAGGAAGTTCTTGGCCGCGGCCCTGAGCATACAGGGACCGCCGATGTCGATGTGGGTCCTTCCGTCCTCGAGCGTGGCCCCTGCCTCGGACACCGCCTTCTCGAAGGGGTAGAGGTTCACCACCACCATGTCGAAGGGGACCGCGCCGGTACGCGCCATGTCCTTCCGGTGCTCCTCGTTGTAGGTCTCCGAAAGGAGCCCCATGTAGATCTTGAAGTCGAGGGTCTTCACCAACCCTCCCTGCATCTCGGGCTGCCCCGTATACGAGGAGATGGGGACGAGATGATGGGAGGAGGCCTCCCCCAACACCTCGGCTACGAGACGCGCGGTCCCCCCTGTCGAATAGATGCGCACATCGGGTGCGAGGCGGACGAGCGCGCGGACGAACTCCGGAAGTCCGCTCTTGTCGGCCACGCTGATGATCACGTGCCGTACCGGGACCAGCCTATGCACCAGGTTCACACGATTGAGTTCCATACCGATCGCTCCCTCTTCCCACGCTCTATGCAGGCATAGGCGTTGTGGTTATGGATACTCTCCATGTTCTCCACCTCCACCCTGAACCAGGGGAAGGCGGCGAATCGCTCCACCCGGAGGACCACCTCTCTCGCCACGTCCTCCACGAAGCGGGGATGCTCGTAGCCGTGTTCGGTGATGAACTTCTCGTCCTCACGCTTGAGGAGGGTGTAGATCCCTGCGGAGGCTGAGGCCTCTATCTCTTCGATCATATCCTCTATCCAGAAGAAAGGCCCCAGTTGGACCGTGAGCCGTACTATCCCCCTCTGGTTGTGGGCGCCGAACCGGCTTATCTCCTTGGAACACGGACAGACCGTGTTGATGGGCACCTCTATCCCCACGAAGAAACTGCGGTGTTCCCCGTTGAGCTCCCCTATGTAGCTGCACCGATACTCCAGGAGACTCTTCTGGCGGGAGACCGGGGCTTCCTTCTCGATGAAGTAGGGAAACGAGAGATCCACGAAGGCCGCCTCTGCATCGAGCGCCTTGCGGACATCCTCGAGCATGGAGAGGAACCCCTTCATCTGGATGTTCTTGTAGTGTGCCTGAAAGACCTCCACGAATCTGCTCATGTGCGTGCCGCGAAAGTGATGGGGAAGGTTGGCGAACATGTTCACCGTGGCCACGGTGTGTTGGATCCTGTGCCTCTTGTCGAGCACAGTCACCGGATAGGTGAGGCCCTTGATACCCACCTTGTCGATGGGGATGTTCCTGTCGTCGAAGGCGCTCTGGGTGTCAACCACCACGACGCTCCTGTGCGAGACGGGCGGCCCGCACCGTGTTCCAGAGGAGCATGGCCCGGGTGACGAGGCCCACCCCTCCCGGCACGGGCGTGATCAGGGAGGCCTTCCGGGCGACCTCCTCGAAGGCCACATCGCCTATGAGCCGATATCCCCTGGGGGAGGACGGATCCTCCACCCTGTTGATCCCCACGTCGATCACCACCGCCCCCACCCTCACCATATCGGCCGTGAGCACACCGGGACGGCCTGCCGCCACCACCACGATATCGGCCTGACGTGTGAAGGAGCCGATGTCGGGCGTGGCCGTGTGGCACACCGTGACCGTGGCGTTCCCCCCCTCCCGCTTCTGCAGGAGGAGGTTCGCCAGGGGCTTGCCCACGATGTTGCTCCTTCCCACCACGACCACGTGGCGGCCCCTCACCTCCACCCCTGCGTGGCGCAGCATCATGAGGATACCGTGCGGCGTACACGGCAGGAACGTCTCCTGGCCGAGGACCATCCTCCCCACATTCACCGGATGGAAACCGTCCACGTCCTTCTCCGGGGCGATCCGCTCGATAATGGCCTCCTCATCGATGTGGGGAGGCAACGGAAGCTGGACGAGTATCCCGTGCACTCCTTCCTCCCGGTTGAGCCGGTCGATGAGGGCGCACACATCCTCCTGCCCGGTCTCCTCCGGGAAGGTGTGTTCCTCCGAGAGGATCCCCACACGCGCTGCATCCTTGCGCTTTCCCCTCACATAGGCCACACTGGCAGGATCATCCCCCACCCTCACTACGGCGAGAAACGGCCTGCATCCCGAGCGTGCGAGCGAATCGACCTCCTTCGCCACATCGGCGAGGATCCGATCGGCCACCTCTTTTCCGGAAAGGATCTGAGCAGGCATGCTTTACTCCTCGGAGCTTTTCACGGTATGATGTGTACCAGGCTTTGTAGCACAAAAACGACCGGAACGCAAGGAACAGGCCGATGGACTTCAAAAGGAGCGTTGCATGAAATCCAGAATCACAAGGCGTGTGTGGGCAGGTCTGCTCTTCTCCCTCTTCATCCTCCAGTGGACGGGGGCCCAGGAACTCCCCACGAAGGAACCTGGAGCACGACCCCGTCCCACCTATGGACTGGGCGATCAGAGTCTCTCCCTCTCCGCGGGTGTGCTCCTCCCCCTCTTCTTCCAGTTCACCGAGGACTTCAGGACCGCCCCCACCAACCTGAGTCTGGGGGGCACCGCATCACTCAAGTGGTCGGGATATCTCTCCGATGCCACCAGGCTGGGGTTCGACTTTGGCGGGATGTTCGCCTTCAGCCCGAACTCGAGGGCCCTCTACATGGTCCCCTTTCTCTTCACGTTTGACTACATCGTCTACGCCTTCCCCTTCGAGGTGCCGCTCCATGCGAGCGTGGGACCGTGCTTCACCCAGCTCGAAGAGCTCTTCCACATAGATCCCATGCTCAAGATCGGGGCCACGATCCTCTGGGACTACGACCCGGCCTGGTCCTTCGGGATGAATCTCCACTACTGGTGGATCATGCAGCTCTACACCAGTAATCCGGATAGCCCTCCACCATCTCACTCGGCCTTCGGGAACTTTCTCGAGATCAGTCTCGTAGCGGAATACAGGATACGATAGGAGGCACCATGAAGCGTATCGCCCTCTTCATACCCCTGTTTTTCCTCCTCGTCTCTTGTACGAGGGGGACCGTCGGCATCTTCTACAGCCTCTCCATCGAGGAGAAGATACTGGACCTCTCCAACCTTCCCAATGATCTTCGAGTAGAACGATTCGCCGCGAGCTCAGACCGGTATTTCGTGAGCGAACTCACGATCTTCTACCGTGATGCGGACTCCTCCGAGTGGGAGACCATCCCGTCCCCCGAGGGGCGGCCGATGAACACCTCACTCGCGGTCTTCGGAGGATATCTCTACGCAGGGTTCGCCGACGCAGAACTCACGAAGACAGGGCTCTACCGGGTGGATGCGAGCGCCTCCCCGTACGATGCAGCATCCTGGGAGGAGGTGGGCTCCTCGGACCTTCCCTCGGGTACCATCACACGGCTCTTCGCGGCGGGCTCGGCCCTCTTCGCCTGTATCCACGATGGGGGCTCCTATCGGCTCTACTACTCCACCGACGGCACCTCCTTCAGCGATACCGGGCTTTCCCCCTCCGCCCCGGTACAGGGCGTCGCGTTCTTCAACTCCACCTACTATGTGCTTGCCGAGGACGGGGTGTATGGAGGCTCCTCTCCAACCGGCCTCTCTCAGATCTCCGATTCTGCCTTCGATCCGATCGATGCCTTCACCTCCATCTACACCGACGGGACGACCCTCTACCTCACCGGCATCGATCTGGATGAGGACGGAGACGTGGTGAACGGATACCTCCTCACATACGATACGTCCACCTGGGAGTCTTCCACCGGCTATGATGGAGAGGGCTTCACCTCTTTCACAAAGGAGGGGACCTCTCTCATAGTAGGGACCTACAGCGGTATCCTCACAGGGAACGACATCGATTCCCTCGATTCACCTTCGGACGGAAACTATCTCTCCACCGAACTCCCCGGCCTTCACATCTCCACCCTCTATTACGATTCCAGTACTCAGACACTCTTCGCAGGAACCGTGGGGGGAGGGTTGTGGCAGAGAACCGAAGGGGAATGGAACAGGGAGTAGTCCCCCCTCCGCACTCAAAGTAGTGTGCCATGAGAAGAGGGGCTTCCCGACGGGAAGCCCCTCATGCGTCCGTCCGATCAGCAGGTCCCGGCCTCAATCCCCCCAGGTGAGCTCAAATCCGATCTCCTGTCCCTCCCTGACCACAGTCAGGCCGAGCGTCCCTGTCTCCTTCAACCGGCCGAGCTGCACGTAGAAGTCCTTCAGGCTCTGTACAGGGCTTCCTCCCACCGCAGTGACGATATCCTCCGCCTTGAGCCCCGCCATCGCAGCCACGCTTCCCTGCTCCACCGAGGAGACGATGAGACCTTCGAGGTCCTTCGTGTCCTCGGGAAGATGACGGCGTACCTCGTCGGTGAGTGGGTACACGCTGAACCCCGGCCAGAGGTGCTTGTTGAGGGTGCGGATCGCCTCCTCGGCAGGCCGCTGGCCGATCCTCACCTCCACCACTTCCTCCTTCCCCATCCGCAGCAACGTGAAGTCCACCTTCTCGCCCGGCCGCAGGTCTCCGACCCTGAGGACGAGTTCGTCCGCATCCCTAATAGGCGCATCCCCCACCTTGACGATGTAATCACCGGGCAGGATGCCTCCCTCATAGGCAGGACTTCCCCTGAACACCTGGTACACGAACGCACCCCTGTGCCCCTCGAGCCCCATCTCCTCTTTCACCGCGTCCGCGGGATCCCCCACGCTCACCCCGAGCCACCCGTACTCCACCTTGCCCTTCTCGATGAAGTCACGGATCACCTTTTTCACATTGTTGATAGGGATCGCGAACCCCAGACCGATGCTCCCACCGGTGGGTGAGGTGATCCAGGTATTGATCCCCACCACTTCCCCTTTGAGGTTCACGAGAGCTCCTCCGGAATTCCCCTTGTTGATGGCGGCATCGGTCTGTATAAAGTCGCTGATGTTCCCGTCGGGGCCTCCCCTCCTCCCCAGGGCGCTCACGATCCCCGCCGTCACCGAGAAGTCGAATCCGAACGGATTTCCGATGGCGAGCACCCAATCACCCACATGGAGGGTGGAGGAATCGCCGAGGACCGCTACGGGTATGTCGGTGCTATCGGCCTCGAAGGAGAGGAGGGCGAGATCCTTACGCTCGTCACGACCCACGATGGTCCCGGGGAAGGTCCTGTCATCGTAGAGACGTATCGTGATCTTCTCGGCCTTGCCTATCACGTGGTTATTGGTCAGCACGTAGTAGGTCTTTCCCTTGCGATCGACGATCACGCCCGATCCCAGGGCCTCGCTCTCATAGGGCTGAGGCTCCCCCTCCTCGGGCTCGCCGAAGAAAAAGAAAAACCAGGGAGTCCCCTCCTCGGGAGAGGGCTGCTGCTTCGTCTCCACCACGCTGATCTCCGTGACGATCGGAAGCGCCTGCTCGGCCACCTCCCGGAACGAGTTCTGGAGGGCCTCCAGATCGATGGCGGCCCCTGTGTGTGGTGGAGGGGTTGCAGAGGCCCCTGTGGAACACGAGAAACCGAGAAGGAAGACCATCCCTCCCAGGAAACCCATCAAAAACACGAAAAGACCTTTCATCGTGCGAGAATAACCCCTCATAGTTCTCCCTCCTGTTGTTTCGATAGCAGAGGAACGCGTTCCTCGCCCCAATCGGTGAGTATCTCGGGTCCGTCCGGAAGAACGGCGATCGTGTGCTCGAAGTGGGCCGAGAGGCTCCCGTCCACCGGCACCACGCTCCACCCGTCCTCGAGGATCCGTACGTAGTCAGCCCCCAGGGTGAACATCGGCTCTATCGCAAGGACCATCCCGGGCATGATACGGGGGCTTCGCCCTTTCCCCACATAGTTGGGTATCTGCGGTTCCTCGTGGGGCGAAAGTCCCACCCCGTGGCCGCAGAACTCCCTCACCACCCCCAGCCCGTGGGCCCGTGCGTGCCGATAGACGGCGCGTGAAACATCATGGATGCGATTTCCCGGCCTGGCCTGGGCTATCCCGAGATACAGGCTCTCCTCGGTGACTTCGAGGAGCTTCCGCACCTCTTCCGCCACCCCTCCCACCGGTACCGTGAAGGCGGCGTCGCTGAAGAAACCCTCGTAGTCGACTCCGCAATCGATGCTCACAATATCGCCTTCCTTCAGGCGCCTCCCGTCGGGTATCCCGTGGATCACCACCTCGTTCACCGAGATACAGACCGCAGCGGGGAAATCCATGTAGCCGAGAAAGGCCGGTCGGGCCCCGAAGGCGGCGATCTCCTTCCTGGCGATCCGATCGAGCTCCCGGGTGGGTATACCCGGCCCTATCGAAGCCCGCAAGATCTTGAGCACCTGAGAAAGGATGCGCGCCGATTCGCGTATCCCTTCCAGTTCCCTTTCGCTCTTGAGAGGAATCATGCTATACTCCTTCGCTCCCGTTATAGCAGCTTTAGGCCCCTCACTCAAGCTTTCGCAGGAGCACCGCTGCATCCACGGTACCCGGATTCACCGAGAGCACCTGCCGGAGGAGGGCCCTCGCTTCACCCGTGGAGCCCGAGGCGGCAAGGAGCCACGCCCTGAGTGTGAGCAGGTCCAGCTGTTCTTCCTTGGCAAACGTCTCCAGCGGTACACGGGTCAGGAGTTCGGCCCCTTCCCGATATCGCCCTTCCTCCCCAAGGATGAGGGCGAGATCGTAGAGAGCCGCAGCCCTGTAGTCCCCCTCGACCTCGGACAGGAGCCTCTTCGCTCCCTCCCTGTTGCCCCGTTTCAGAAGCACCAGCCCCCTGTAGAATCGGTACCAGGTTCTCCCCTGCCAGAGGCCGAAACCGCTCTCCAGTAGTTCTTCCAGATCATCCCACAATCCGTGGGAAGAAAAGAACCACGCTCCATATTCCCAGGCCGCCTCTTCCCCCCTATGACCTTCGATCATCTCCCACACCTCCCCCCTCAGGAGGAACGGCTCATGGGTTCTTCCTTCCAGGAGAAGGGAGACAATACGGGCGAACGGATCGTCCAGTGAGGCAGCCAGGATGCGCGCTTCATCCTCCTCTCCCCGAAAGAGGAGCAATCTCACCCTGTCCCTCAGGAGGAGTCCATCACCGGGAAAGGCGCGCAGACCGGCCTCGAGGACCTCCTCAGCCTCCTCCAGCCGCCGTTCCTCGAGAAGGGAAACCAGGAGATTGTGATACGCACGGGGGTCGTGACGTGGGAAAGCCGCGATCAGATGGCGATAGAGCGCCGAGGCCTGAGTGATCCGACCTGTGTGCCAAAGGCTTTCCGCGACCAGATGGAGTCGTTCAGGAGTGGGGACACGGAGAAAGTCCTCGGACCTCTCCACCACCTCCTCGTGGACTCCGGCGTCATGGAGGATATAGACCAGCAGATCCCGCGCCGTCTCTCCCGAGAGATCGGCCAGGATACGAGCCGCCTCATGGTAGGCCCGGTCCCTCCGAAGGAGGAGCAACACTCCCCGCATCGTGAAGGACTCGTCATCGAGCTCTTCCCCGAGGGAGAGATACACATCCGGATCCAGGAGAAAAGGGAGGAGCCTCCCCATCCGCTGGATCCGCTGGACCGAGAACTCCTCGGCATGCTGTTCCAGGAGAGCGTGCCAGAGAGACTGAAAGACATACCGGTAGTCGGAGGGCGGCAGGTGGCGCCAGGCCACTTCCATGGCCTCCTCCGGCCGCCCCGCCGAGAGCAGGGCGTGGATGAGGAGGAGCCATATCCGGGCCTGCCCCGGATATTCGGCACCCGCTTCCCGGCCCAGCTCCAGGAGTACCGAGTAGTCTCCACCCATCTCCCCCACGAGGTAGGCCCGCTTGAGCACGCGGAGCCATCCGGCCGACGTCCGGGGGAGACCCCTGTCCATGTTCGCGAGGATCGTCGCGGCGGCCACGGTTTTCCCCGAGGAGAGCATCTCGTCCACACGATCGAGCAGGTCCTGGAACGACCGCTCGTCCTGCCATGAGGTCACGTCTCTCCACACGAAGAAGACCGCGAGGGAGAGTCCCGAGAGCACCACGAGGAGGAGTGCCAGGGCTCCGACCCAACGTATCCTCTTCATGTCCTCCCCAGTGTCTTCCGGATCGCATCGAGGACACCGTTGACAAAGCGATAGGAATCCTGCGTACCGAACTGCTTCGCGATCTCCACGGCCTCGTCGATGATCACTCGGGCGGGTATCTCCTTCTGGTAGAGGAGGGCGTAGACACTCATCCTGAGGATGGCGCGATCGGTCCGCGCGATCCTCCCGAAATCCCAGTGCTCGAGGTGCTTCTTGATGAGATCGTCGACCTCCGGAAGGTGTTCGAGCGTTCCCCTCAGCAGGAGCTGGGCAAAGGTCCTCACCTCCTCCGGAATCTCCCCATCCGCCCATGGGAAGGAGAAGACCTCCAGTCCATCCCCTCCCCCACCATCACTCGCAAAGAGCGCCTGGAATGCGAGTATCCTCGCCTTTCTCCTGAGGCCCATACCACCTACCAGGAAAGGTTCTTCTCATAGATCGAGACATCGGCCTGTGACCTGAGCTCTTCTATGAGCTTCTGAAGCGCTTTCTGGTATGCCTCCTGCCGCTTCTGACCGACGAGGAGCGCGGTGATCTGATCCCTGACGGTCTGCTTGCTGTTCGGGAGGAGTCTGTCGTCGAGACCGAGAAGCCTCGGTTCGTGGTGCTCGGTGACCACCACAATGTGGTATCCCACATTGGAGGCGAGTACATCGCTCACCTTGTTGAGGGGGAGGGAAAAGATTTTGGAAAAGAACTCTTTTCCGAGAAAGGATTCACGCTGCTTATCCGTTCGCAGGAGGTATCCCACATCACCTCCCTGATAGCGGGAGGCCTGATCGTCGCTGTATTTCTCCACCGCTTCCCGAAACTTCGCGAGGCTTCCATCCACTTCTTTCTTCACCTGAAGGGCGCGGTTGTACGCCTTCTTCTTCTCCTCATCGGAGAGACCACGGGTGTCGATGAAGATATGTGAATACCGCACCATCTCCGGGGCCGTGAAATTGCTTATGTTCTCGTTATACACCCTTCGTATCTCTTCCTCGGAAGGAGCGGGTACGTTCTGAATCTCCTGCCCCTTCTTCTGGTAGAGGTACTTCTCGGCGATGAGCCGCTTCTTCATCTGCTCCTGGAATTGCTCCCATGTCATCCCTCCCTGGGACTCGATCAGTCTTTGGAATTCTTGGTCCGAGACATTGGGAGCCACACTTTGCTTGTACTGCGCGATCGCCTGGGAGAGTTCCTCCTGGGTCACCGAGAGATACTCCCTTTCCGCGGCCTGATAGATGAGGATCTCCCCGATCCGGGCATCCAGGAGCTGTTTCCGCTCCTCCAGGGAAAGTTCTCGTCCCAGCTGTTTCTCGAGGAGTTCCACGTCGGCCTTGAATTGACGCTGCGTGATCACCTCGAGTTTGGTGAGTTTCACCCGTGCGACGGGCGCATCTATGATCTGTCCGAACGCGGGAAAGAGTCCCATCACCACCACACCCAGTACGATCTTCCAGAGTCTCATACGCTTTCCTCCTGTAAAATCTTCTGATAGAGGCGAGAGACATCCGCACGTCCGCCGTTCCGCACCAGTGCTCTCTGAAGATAGAATCTCGCCTGCGTCCTGTCCCCTCTCCTGAGCGAAAGCTCGGAAAGCCGCTTATAGAAATAGGCCTCATCCCTCGGGCCCAGTATCCCGAGACCGATCAACTCCACAATATATCGCATCCGCCGTTCCATCTCAATCTCGGAACCGCCCGCCCATCCGAGAAAGCGCCTGAGCTTCGTGAGCACCTCCTCGAAGAAGTGCCTGAAATACGGCTTCTCCTTCTCCATGGAGCTCACCGCGAGGAGATGGACAACCGCCTCCTCGAGCTCACCCCTCTTCTCATAGGCCTCGGCCACCAGGAAGAGACAATCCATGGCATCCTCGCGATCCAGATACTCCTCCAGCCGGAAGTCCCCTTCCTTCCGAAGCCGTTCGTACAGTGATATCGCCTCCTCCTCCCTGTCGTGGAGGAGATCGAAGAAGACCAGCTTGGCCTGACTGTGGAGATCGTCCGCCCTCTCTCTGAGGAACTCCCGGTAATCGAAACGATACCTCTTTTCCCGAGGATGGCAGGTGAGGATGCACCGGTCATAGTCTTCCCTCTTCCGGGGATCGCTGAGGGTCTGATAGGCGAGGAGGAGTTCCCTCATACGCGCGAGATCCTGCTCGGAGGCATTCTCGTGCAGATCGGGATGCATCTCCTTTGCCTTTCTCCGAAAAGCACGCTTGATCTCCGGGAGACCGGCGTCCCGGGGTACACCCAGGATCTCATAGTACGTACCGCTCATCTGTGTCCGCTCACTCCTCACGAGGACGGGTGGAGAGGTGGAGGTGTTCTCCGAGGTACTCGGCCTCTGCGGGAGAGGAAATCACCGCGGAATTCTTGAGATAGAGTCCCTCGTGTTCCATCGCAGCCATGAGTTTGAGGAGGGCCTTCGCCGCGAACATGCGCTTCGGAACGAAGGCAAACGCCCGTTTTCCCGCGATCTGTCCGGCCCTCGCGAGAAACTCCTTGAGCGCCCCAGGAACCTTGGGCCGGAACAGGGTCTCAGACACCATCCCCACCACGAGGTAATCGTACAGGGTGAGTTTCTTCTCCCGATCCACAGCCACATCCAGGAGATCCACCTGTACCTGGACCCCTTGACGTTCGATCCCCCGTGCGAGGGCCCTCGCGAGGTCCTTGAGCTGGTCCGACCTGCCCGATCCATAGAAGACGACTGCTACTCTCATTTCACTCCCTCAGGCTCATAGTACCTCGATTTTCCTCGATTGACAACGCAGTCCCACGAAGAAAAACGGGGAGAGGTCACCCTCTCCCCTGTGCTTCATCCTCACGAGAGCGCCGCCTCGTCACTCGGACGAAGAGGCCCCGGTCCCGCTCTCCATCTCCTGCTCTGCGGGCACTGTCGCCTCCTCACCGGCGGGGAGTTCCTCCTCCCACCACCTTACCCCCTGCTCCATCTTCTCCTGACGGGCCGTGGTGAGGACGCTCTCGGCCTCCGGACTCCTGTAGACCCAGGCGATCCCGATCACGCAGAGGAAAAAGATCACACCGAGGATCTTGGTCCCCTTACTGAGGATGTTGTCGGACTGGACTCCGAAGACCTGGGAGGCCCCTCCTCCACCGAATATACCGCCGAGCCCCTCACCCTGCTCATCCTGGAGCAGGACAAGGAGTATGAGGAGGAGAGAGGTGATGACGAACACCACGATCAGAAAGACACCCAGTATTGTCATGGTATCACTCCAGATGAAAGTTTACGATGGGCAGGAAGTTCTCCGCGGAGAGGGAGGCGCCGCCCACCAGCGCCCCGTCGATATTCTCCATCGCCATGAGCGCCTTGATATTGCTCGGCTTCACGGAGCCCCCATATTGGATGATGAGGGCCTCCGCCGCATCCGTACCGTGTAGACCTGCAACGGTCCTGCGGATGTGCCTGTGCATCGCATCGGCATCTTCAGGTCGCGCGGTCCGCCCCGTACCGATGGCCCATACCGGTTCATACGCGATGGTCACACGGGAGAGATCCTCCGGGGCCACCCCATCGAGCCCTCGCTTCACCTGCTCCTCGACCACCTGTTCTGCCTTGCCGGCCTCCCTCTGTTCGAGGGTCTCCCCCACGCAGAGGATCACCTCCATCCCCTCTTCGAGCGCGAGGCGTACCTTTTCGTTGATGAGCCTGTCGGTCTCTCCATAGATGAGACGTCGTTCGGAATGGCCCAGTATCACCACCGAGACATCGAGATCCTTGAGCATGAGGACGGAGATCTCACCGGTGTGGGCGCCCTCCCTCACGGAACACATGTTCTGTGCCCCCAAGAGGATAGGGGATCCCTTCAGCACCTCCCGCACCGCGGAGAGGGCAGTGAAGGGAGGAGCGACCATCACCTTGTGGGGGCAGTCCTTGAGGTTCTCCACAAGGGCCTCCGCAAGGGCGCGAGCCTCCCCTGTCGTCTTGTGCATCTTCCAGTTTCCTGCGATGAAAGGCCGTCTCTCAGTCACGGTACTGCTCCTTACTTCTTCAACACTTCGATACCGGGAAGGGGTTTGCCCTCCAGGAATTCCAGAGAGGCTCCACCACCGGTGGAGACATGCGTCATCTTGTCGGCCACACCGAAGGCATTCGCCGCCGCCACCGAATCACCTCCGCCCACCACAGTGGTGCCTTTGCACTCGGCGATCGCCTCGGCCACCTTTCTGGTGCCCTCTGCAAATGCCGGGAACTCGAAGACCCCCATGGGACCGTTCCACACCACCGTCTTCGCCCCACGGATGCGCGCACACGCCTTCTCCACGGTGCGGGGGCCGATGTCCATGCCCACCTTACCCTCAGGGATATCCACCGCATCCACGTACTCCGCCTTCGCCTGCTCAGAGAACTCCGAGGCCACCAGGTGATCCTCGGGGAGGATCACCTCCACTCCCAACTCCCCGGCCTTCTCGAGGAAGGAACGTGCGGTGTCGGCGGACTCCTCCTCGTAGAGCGAGTTCCCGATGGAGTGGCCCTGCACCTTGAGGAAGGTATAGGCCATACCTCCGCCGATCACCATGGCGGTGCACTTGGAGAGGAGGGATTCGAGGACACCGATCTTCGTAGAGACCTTCGCCCCGCCGATGACCGCAACGAACGGCTTCTCGGGATTCTCGAGGACGTAGGAGAGAAACTTGACCTCCTTCTCCATGAGGAATCCCGCCGCCGCGGGAAGAAGGTGAGCGATCCCTTCGGTGGAGGCATGGCCCCGGTGCGCACTCCCGAAGGCGTCGTTCACATACACCTCGCCGAGGGAGGCGAGCTTTTTCGCAAAATCGGGGTCGTTGCTGGTCTCTTCCTTGTGGAATCTCACGTTCTCGAGGAGGAGGACTTCACCCGGCGTGAGCGCCTCGGCCATCCGCTCCACCTCCGGCCCCACACAATCCGGCGCCATTTTCACCTCCCGGCCCAGGAGTTCTCCGAGACGCTCGGCCACGGGGGAAAGGCTGTACTCCGGCTTCCGCTCACCCTTCGGTCTCCCGAGATGACTCATGACGATGAGCGCAGCCCCCTGGTCGAGCAGGTACTGCAGGGTGGGAAGCGCAGCACGAATGCGGGTGTCGTCGGTGATCACTCCGTCCTTGAGAGGCACATTGAAGTCCACACGCACGAGAACCTTCTTGCCCCTCACCTCTATATCCTTCACGGTCTTCAATTCCATGGTGTTCCCTCCTCTCTCGGAAATGGACATGCGCGCTTCATGGCGCACGAAAACATAAAGAAAAAAGGAACGCGGGGAACATCCCAGGAGGGACGTCCCCCGATAGGTTTCAGCAGTAGGGTTCGAGCTTCTTCACGAGGTCGACCACCCGGTTGGAGTAACCCCACTCGTTGTCATACCAGGAGAAGACCTTCACGATGTTGCCACCGAGCACCATGGTGCTCTGCGCATCGAAAATGGAAGAATGAGGGTTGTGGACGATGTCGGCCGAGACGATCGGATCCTCGCAGTACTGGAGGATGCCCTTGAGCTCGCCCTCGGCGGCCTTCTTGAAGGCATCGTTCACTTCTTCGACGCTCACGTTCTTCTTCAGAATCGCTACGAAGTCGGTGATGGAGCCGGTGGGCACGGGAACCCGGAGGGCCACTCCGTCGAGCTTGCCCTGAAGCTCGGGAATCACCTTGCCGATGGCCGCAGCGGCACCCGTGGTGGTGGGGATGATCGAGACCGCACACGACCTTCCCCTCCGGAGGTCCTTGTGGGGCATGTCGAGGATCACCTGATCGTTGGTATAGGCGTGCACCGTGGTCATCATACCGGACTCGATCCCGAAATTCTCGTGAAGCACCTTCACGAGGGGAGCGAGGCAGTTGGTGGTACAGGAGGCGTTCGAGATGCACTGATCCTCGGGCTTGAGGTCGTCATCGTTCACCCCGATCACGATGGTCCTGTCGATCTTGTCCTTCGCCGGCACGGTGAGGATCACCTTCTTGGCAGGATACTTCTCATTGAGGAGGTGGTCGCCGTACCCCCCCTTCTCGCCCGACCTCGAGCGGAATACGCCCGTGGACTCGATCACCACGTCCGGGGACTCACCCCATGGAATGTTCTTGGGATTCCGCTCAGCGGTCACGCGGTACTTCTTCCCGTTCACGATGAGATGCTGATCGTCGTAGTCCACGGTTCCGGGGAACTTCCCCTGAGTGGAATCGTATTTGAGGAGATACGCGAGGGTCTTGGTATCGGTGAGATCGTTGATACCGACGACCTCGACACCCTTCTCGAGCGCAATCTTGAATACATTCCGCCCGATCCTTCCGAATCCGTTGATAGCGATCTTCATCAGTATTCCCCCTCGACTAAAGGTTTATGGATAATTCTTTACATATTCGACTATACGGAAAACGCCATTCCGTGTCAATGCTCCCTCTCACGGAAAGAAGAGCTGGAAGATGCGGTAGAGGAGAGGGTCGGGCGGGGCGGGCGGCTGCTCCTCTTCGGCCTCTGCCACAGGGGGAACCACCACCATGTCACCCCGGTTCACCCTGTCGTATATCGAAGAAAGCGTGAGGCTCCCCTCACTCACCAGATCGCTCACCGCCTCGACCTTCACCCTTCCCAGGACACCTTCCGGATCCCAGGTGAACCCTCCGCTCACCCCTTCGAGCCGTACCGTAGCAGGATCGAGCACCACGAACTCCATCCCCTCCTCCACCCCATGGACGCGTCCTATGTTGAGAAGGACCGAGGAGAACCTACGGTCCGCGATCGTTCCGTAGAGAGGAACGGCTGCAGAGACTTCCTCGGCCACCCGGAGGAGGGATTCTTTCAGGCGGTCGTTCCCGTACTTCCGTATCCTGAACTCCTTCTTGAGCAGGCCGCTCGAACCGAGATAGAGTCTGGCCCTCCACTCTACCACCCTGTCGGTCTCCACGCAGTCGAGGAGGAGGAAAAAGTCCGCCCCGTCCCCTCTGGCCCGGCCGAAGGCCTCCTCCCAGGAGAGAGGATGGTCGTCCTCCACCTTGACCGTGAGCCGCTCATCCACGCCCAATGCGAAACGCAACCCGGCGAGGAGGTAAGGGAGGGAAAACGGGTGCAGATCTGTGGACCTGGAGGAAAGCCCCACGAGTATGCCGATGGAGGGAGGGGTGAGGTCGAAGGGGTTCACCCCCCAACGGGAAGGGACGTCCTCCTCGAGCATCCGGCGGGCCACTTCCAGACGGTCCTCCACGTGTTGATCCGCGATGCCGGAAGAGACCATGAATTCGAGCCTGTCCACGTACTTGTGGGGGAATCCCATCCTCCGCTGAAGTTCCGCAAACTCGAGATTCGCCCCAGCGTCGTAGGGGAAGAGGCGCAAACCCCTCCTCAGGAAGTGATAGGCCCTCCGAAAATAGAACTTTTCGGCATATTCCCTTGCTCTCGTGAAGTGATAGCCCGCCGCCGCTCGTCTCTCAGGGGCCGAAACGGGAAACCGCTCGAGCAATATCCTCTCCATGGCGTAGCGGGCCACCTCGTCGTCGGGATATCGCTCCAACACCTCCCGGAAGGCCCTGAGACTCTCCTCAGGACGATCGAGTCGGTCCAGGATCACGCCTTTGAGGTACCATCCCTCCCGGGAATCCGGTCGAGCGCCGAGGAAACCGTCGAGGTGATCGAGTGCCTCTTGAAACCGTCCCTTCCCCGTGGCGACCTGGGCGAGGAGATAGGAGGCCTCCACCGCATTCTCATCGAGGGTGAGGGCGCGTCGGGCCTCCCTCTCGGCCTCGTCCCATTCCTCCTTTCTCAGGTGGGAGGAGGCGGCGAGGAGGTGCACCTCCGGATCCGATGGATAGAGACGAAGGGCCTCTTCGAGATACGAAGCGGCCTTGTCCCGTTCCCCTCTATACTCGTAGAGAAAGGCGAGTATGGTGAGAATCTTCTTGTGTTCCGGAAACATCCTGAGGGTGCGCTCGTACTCCCTCAGGGCTGAGGCCACCTGCCCTCTCGCGAGCGAAAGCTCCGCGATCCCCATGCCGGCCTCCACGTTCTGAGGTTCCCGGGAAAGGATGTCACGATAGATCCGCTCGGCCTCTTCGAGTCTTCCCAGTGCAAGAAGGCACCGTGCATAGAGGAGGTGGTTATCGGTGGAGCGGGGATCGAGGCTCTTCGCCTTCTCCGCTCCTGCCAGGGCCACCTCGTACTGACCGAGGGAGAAGTACGCTTCGGCCAGTCCCTTGTAGGCCTGGACGAACGCCGGATTCTTCTGGATCGCCTGTTGGTAGAGTTCGATCGCCCTGTGGTAGTCTTCCTGGATCCGGGCCTCTTCCCCCTGTCGGAAAAGCTGGAGGGATGTCTCTTCCCCTGCCAGAGGAGAGACGATCAGCATGAACAGGAGAAAGAGCCGGTACCTCATCCATCCTCCCCCCGCGCGTCCTTTCCGCCCGACCTTCCCGGGAGCACCACCTTCACCTTCTTGATCTTGTGCCCCTCGAGGTCCTGCACGATGAACTCTATATCGTTGTAAATCACGCGTTCATAGCACACCGGGATCTTACCGAGAAGCTCGAACACGAACCCCCCGAGGGTGTCGGTCTCAGGACTCTCCAGTTCGATCCCCAGGATGTCGCCGAGCTCCTCGAGGAGGATCCGAGCGTCACAGAGGAAGGTCCTCTCGTCGAGCTGAACCACCTCCTCCTCTTCATTGTCGAACTCGTCCTGTATGTCCCCCACGATCTCTTCTATGATGTCCTCCAGACATACGATACCCGATACCCCACCGTACTCGTCGACCACGATGGCGATGTGAACCCTCCTTCGCTTCATCTCCCTGAGGAGGTCATCGAGGCGTTTGCTCTCCGGGATGAAGTAGGCGGGCCGTACGAGCTTCCCTATCTCGATGGGTTGATTCTTGACGAGGAGCTTCAGGAGATCCTTCACATACAGGATCCCCACCACGTTGTCGATCGTCTTCTCGTATGCCGGGAGACGGGAATGTCCGGAATCGGCGACCCTTTCGAGCAGCTCCTCCAGAGGACTCTCTATGTCCACGAAGACCACGTCGATACGGGGGACCATCACTTCCTTCACGGTGGTCTCGGAGAGTTCCTCTATACCCCTGATCATGTCCTGTTTTTCAGCCTCCACCTCGGGCGGCGGCTGTTCCCTCTTCTTCGGCCCGAAGAGAGAGAAGAGAGAAAAACCCCTACGTTCGGATTTCAAACCGGTATTCCTCCTTGACACGTGAAAGAATGTCCTCCTGGTATACGAGCATCGGCTCTGAGGGATCGGTGCTCATATGGTCCATGCCCGAGAGGTGGAGGAGCCCATGGAGGATCACCCTCAGAAGCTCCTCATGTGCAGGCACACCCCAGTCAGCGGCTTGATGCACCACCACCTCCGGCGCGATCACGATATCTCCCTGGATACGAGATCCCCCCTCGGAATTGGGGAAGGAAAGCACGTCGGTGGGTTCGTCCTTTCCCCTGAACGTCCTGTTGAGTTCCTGGATGAACTCCGCGGAACACATCACCACCGCGATGTCTCCGGACTCTTTCCCCACTTCCTCGAGCACCCGTGCGACGAAGGAAGCGACCACCTCTTGCCACGGGGAGGGAGGGATATCTTTCCATATCACCACGATCTCACTCACTCCGGGGATCCTTCTTCGTATCGGGATATTCTATCCTCGTATGGACGCTGGCGGCAAGGATTCTCACGAACGTCTCCTCTATGCGGGTGAGGTCCTTGATGGTGAGAGGGGCGTCGTCGAGTTGGCCGTTCTTCAACTTCTCGAAGATGACCGCGTGCACCCGCTTCTCGATGGCTGCATGCGAAGGTTTGCCCGAGAGGGCGCGTACCGCAGCCTCCACTGCATCGGCCAACATCACGATGGCCGCTTCTCTGGTGAGAGGCCGATCTCCTGAATACGAGTAGTCCTCCCTACTCACCTCGCCCCCGTTCTTCTTTACGGCCTCCTGATAGAAGTACTTGATGAGATCGTCTCCGTGGTGCTGGGCGATGATATCGATCACCGCCTGTGGAAACCCCATCTTCTTCGCGATCTCCACCCCCCGCTTTGCATGAGCCTTGATGACCGCGGAGGAGAGCGAAGGATTGAGGTCGTCGTGTCGATTCGTTCCTCGTTGATTCTCCACGAAGTACTCTGGCTGTTCGATCTTCCCTATGTCGTGGTAGTAGGAACCCACCCGCGCGAGAAGGGGGTTGGCCCCCACCACCTCTGCAGCGGCCTCGGCCAACTGGGCGACCATCATGCTGTGGCTGTAGGTACCCGGGGCTACGGCGAGCATCCGTTTGAGGAGGGGTGTGTTGAGATCCGAGAGTTCCAGGAGTCGGAACCTCGTAGGCGCGTTGAGGAGGTGCTCGATGAGCGGGAGGAGCATGGTGACGAGCATCCCCGAAACGAGGACGTTCGCCGCACCATATCCCATGAACGTCCCCACATCCGTGAGAGAGAGGGAAGCGAGCCCTCCGAGCACCCCGGTGACGGGAATGCTCACCACAGTGAGGATCAGGGAGGACCGGATGAGATCCATGCGTTGTCTCACCCCGTGCACGAGAAGCACTCCACCCATACCCATGGCGAGCGAGAAGAGATAGGCATGCATATCGAACCCGAAAAAAGGAAGGAAGAAGACAGACAGGAATCCCACGGCAAGAAGCGATCGCTCACGGCCCCAGAACACGGGGAGGAACAGGGCGCAGACCGGGAGGAGGAGAAGCACTCCGGGAGAGACGCCCTCTGGAGGGGGGAAGAGGATCCGAAGTCCGAACCCAAGGAGGATGAGAAGGACGAGGAGGGCGGAAAAGAACCTCCAGAACCCTGCGGCAGCGCTGGACTGGAGATCGGGAGCCATGCGGAGGAGGAGGAATCCCAGGAAGAGGACCGCCGATGAAAAGACGAACTCCCAGAGAAACGAACGGGGGACCGTAAAGACGCGGTATCTCTTGAGCAAGTTGAGAGTGGCCACATCGTCCTCTGTGAGCACGAATCCCTTCCTCACGATCACGTCGCCCTTCTTGAACTCGCGCACTACGGGTTCCACATTGCTCAATATTGCATCGCGCTTCTCTTCCGATGCCCTCCTGTCATACACCACGTTTTCCCGGATGAACCTCGAGACGAACAGCTCGAGAGCCTCCACCTCCCGATCCGTAAACCCATACTTGGTCCGGTACTCCTCGATCACCTCGGAAAGCCGGGATCTCGTGAGAACGTCTCCCATACTCCGGGAGAGGGCCCGGAAGGTCTCGCCTTCTGAAGGGATGCGGAGTTCCACGGTATCCGCGTACCCGAGCACTTCCGAATCCGGGAGTCTGAACACACCCTGTTCCTCCACCCGCTGCATGAGGGAGGAGAGGGCCTCCCTCCATCGAGGATGTGCGGCCGCTTCGAACAGGAGCGTGAACTCCTCTTCAGAGAGCATCCCCGGGAGTCGCGCTTGGAAACGGAAGTACGCCCCCTTCACATCCGCCTCGGAAGAAGGCCCCCTGGACGCAGGATCCAGGACGAGCTCCCGTACAGCGGCGAACTCCCTCTGCATGATCTCCGTGACCTTCCTGTCGAGGACGAAGACAGGGGGAACCAGTCTCTCCATGGCGCTGAGCCTTATCGCAGTGGCCTTCTCGTCCACCACCACCACATCACGGTCCAGCACCACATCCCGCTCCGCCACTCTGCCCACCTCGAAGTCGTCGTATGAAGGACGCTCGAGAAGGTCGAGCACACGCAACCCTCCCACCTGGATGAGAGAGAGACAAAGCACGACGGCCGCGCCCCAGAGGACATCCAGCGGGAGACGTCGAAGCCGTCCCACCACCCGAAAAAGAAACGAGAGGAATGGGCTACGAGGGGTCTCTTTCATATGCCTCTATGATCTTCTTGACAAGGGGATTCCGCACCACATCCTCCCGCGTGAAGTAGGAGAACCGTATCTCGTCTATCCCCTGCAGGATGGATTCCGCATGGAGGAGCCCGGACCTTCCGGGGTCGGGCAGATCTATCTGGGTCACGTCACCCGTTATCACCGCCTTCGAATTCTGACCGAGCCGGGTGAGGAACATCTTCATCTGTTCCCTGGTGGTGTTCTGGGCCTCGTCGAGGATGATGTAACTGTTGTCGAGACTCCTCCCCCTCATATACGCCAGAGGAATGATCTCGATCATCCGTTGTTCCTCCATCTTCTGGTACATCTCGAGGGGGATGAGGGCATCGATGGCATCGTAGAGCGGCTTGAGATAGGGATTGATCTTCTGGAGGAGGTCACCGGGAAGGAATCCGAGGCGCTCTCCTGCCTCCACCACCGGACGGGTGAGCACCAGTTTCTTTCGTTTCCGCGAGATGAGCTCCTCGAGGGCATGGGCCACCGCCAGGAAGGTCTTCCCCGTACCCGCAGGTCCTATGGCGAAGACCATAGTATGCTCCCGCATCGCCTGGATGTACACCGCCTGATTGTAAGTTCGGGGGAAGATGGTGGTCTGTCCCCCTCGTATGGAGATGGAGACATCCTTGAGGAGCTGGGTCTCCTCCTCCGCATCTCTGAAGGCCGAATCGAAGAGGGACTCTATGAGATATCTTCCCGGGAGATGTCCTCTTTGCACGTGGTAGCGGAGTTCCTCCACCACTTTTTTGAGGGCGCGGATCTTCCCGGCATCGTCGGAAAGGATGGTGATCTCGTTGCCCCTCGTGCGGATGGGCGCACCCAGGATGTGCTCGAAAAGCACGAGGTTTTCGTCGTGTGTCCCACATATCCCTGCGAGGAGGGCGTTGTCCTCGACGACGATGGTGTAACCCTTTTTGGATCGCTCGTTTACCATCTTCTGTTTGATCCTACATAGTAGGCAGAAGCGCTCACCCCGTCAAGAGGAAGACCCTTTCCTTTCGAGAGAGAGCAACCTGCCAAGATCAGGGAGTCTCTTCGGGTGGTACCTGTAAGAGAGCACGTGAAAGGCGAGATCGAACGCCTCCCCTGCACGGGAGAGGACGGCGGAATCACTCGTCGCGATGAGCACACCGGCACGCTTCAATTCGTAATCCGCAGAATCACACACCGAGACCTCGCCTGCAAGTCCTCGGACATCGAAACGTCGTTGAAGAGCGGAAGCCAGGTCTCCGCTATGGGAGACCGGTCTGTCGAGGAGGATGCGGATTCCCACCCCGGGGAGCTCGGTCTCGAAGAAGGAGAAAAGGGCTTCCACCACCTCCTCGAGAATCTTCACGTGGTGGATATGACCGTGGATGCCGCCTATATCCCTGAGGAAACCGTCAGTGGAAAGAAAGACAGGCCTGCCGAGGCGATACGTGAGGAGGGTGAGGAGTATGTTGTATCCGTCCACGAGGAGGCTCCCCCTTTCCAGGATCCGCACGAGAGGCACCTGCTTTTCCCTGTGGGCCTTGGAGACGGAACTCGGCAACACGCCGCGGTAAAGGATCATCCGTTGATCCCGGGAGAGGCGGAATCGATTCCCCACGAGCCTCGCCACATCCCCTTCGGGATAACCTCTGTCGAGCAGCCAGAGATAGTCCCGTGCCGCTTCGAGAAAGGCAGGGGAAAAGAGATCCTCGAACGCATCGTTCATCCCGTTCCTCGCATACGGGGCGGATTCCACGCGCTGAACACGGCATGGATGTCCTCTGGGCGTTCACTCACACACAGGAGATCCCTGAAAGAGGCTTTGAGAAAGCCTTCTTCCACCATCCTCTCGATGAGTGAGAGGAGAGGGTCGTAGAACCCCTGGAAGTTGAGGAGCATGACAGGTTTCGCATGCTGTTCCAGCTGGAGGAGGGTGTACACCTCGAAGAACTCGTCCATGGTACCGATCCCGCCCGGAAGCACCACGAATCCGTCCGCCTTCTCCTCCATGAATACCTTCCGTTCGGCCATCCCCCCCACCACCACATACGTCACTCCCTCCATCCGCTCCACCCATCCCTCCATGAACCGGGGGAGCACTCCGGTGACCCGCCCTCCTTTCCGCAGTGCGCCCCGAGCCACCGCTCCCATGAGCCCCACGTCCCCACCACCGTATATGAGTTCAAGACCCTCCTCCGCAAGCACCTCGCCCACCCGCTCCGCGAGCCGTCTATACCCGTCCGCTCTCCCCTCGGAAGCCCCGCAGAAGACAGCCACCGTTCGTACGTGATACATGAATCCTCCCTCCGCGATACCGTTTTTCGTAGGTTTACCACAGAGCCGCGGTAAGGACCAGTACACCCCCCATGAGGGCGAGACCATCCGGTCGGGCATCCCCCTCCGCCATCCCCCATGCACAGGCGGCCCAGGCCACCCCCATCCAGGTCGCCACCACATCCCGCCACTCCACATCGCCCCCCGAGAGCCCGTCCCACACCTCTTTCCCGATCGCCGCACCGATCCCCATCCCCGCCCCCAGAGGGAGCCCAGTTCCATCCCAAAGCGCTCCCATGCCTCCACCGAGCAGGGTGAGTCCCGCTCCCATGCAGAAGTGACGCCCCTTGTCGGTGAACGGAGATCCAGTGGTACCCTCGAGGCCGGCCACCGATCCCGCTATGAGCATCAGGAGAAGGACGATCCGCACTCTCCTCACGATACAGGAGTATATCCCCATCCGCGAATGAAGACCACCCCCGTATTTCCATCACATCTCCCCTGTGGTATCGTTGGCGTATGAGCATCACACCTCGCAAGGCGCTCCAGGACGTTCCACGGATCATCCACGGAGGACTCCATGGAGGATCCTCACGCCTCCTCGACTTCAGCGTGAACCTCAATCCCTTCCCCATCCCTCGGGTGATACGGCGTGCGGTCATCCGGGGCATACGTCACGCGTATCCGGACACCGCCGCGGCCCTCCTCATCGACGCCCTCAGCACCCACCTGTCCGTCCCGAGCGATTGGCTGATGGCCCTCAACGGTACCTCCGAGGGGATACTCCTGCTCTCCCTCTGCTATCTTTCGCCGGGGGATTCCGTCCTCATCGTGTCTCCCACGTATCAGGAATACGAGCGGGCTGCACTGCTCATGGAAGCACGTGTCCACCATCATCGCCTCGAGGAGAGAGCCCTCTTCGGGCTCCACACGGAACGTCTCGAGGACGACATCCGTAGGATCCGCCCCCGGCTCCTCTGGATCGGCAGCCCCAACAACCCCACCGCCACACACCTCACCCAGGAACAGGTGCGCGAAATCCTCTCGGTCTGTGAATCGACGGGCACGCTTTTCATCCTCGACGAGGCGTACGCCAACTTCCTCCCCTCGGGCCCCCTTTCGCCGCTCCAACCCTTCGTGCGGAGCGGTCACCTCGCCGTACTCCGATCCATGACCAAGGACTATCTCCTGACTCCCCTACGCCTGGGCTACATCGTCGCCCATCCGGACATCATCTCCACCCTCAAGAAGGCGCAACCCCCCTGGTCGGTGAACATCCCTGCCCAGGAGGCGGGCCGTGCCGCCATCCGGATCACGGATGTCTTCGCCAGGCAATGGCGGGCCGCCCGCAACCTCGCCCGTGATCTCCGCCACGCCATCGAGTCCCTCGGATATCCCACCATACCCTCGGAGTGCAACTTCTTTCTCTCACACGTGGGAGACTCCTCCGGGATCACCGCAGCCCTCCAGACACTGGGAGTGGTGGTGAGGGACTGCTCGTCCTTCGGGCTTCCTTCCTACATACGCATAGGGACGAGAACGGCCCGCGACAACGCCCTCCTCATCCGGGCCCTCCGGCACGTCGGGAGAAAGCGGCCGTAGACGAGGAGAGCCCACCCGGAGGGGCGGGCTCTCCTTCTCCGGAGGGGCGGGCTCTCCTTCTCCGGAGGGGCGACTAGAACTTGATGAGCACCCCGATGAGGCCTGAACCGTACCACCCATAGTAGCCGCCTTCCAGGTTGATCGCGAAGTTGGGCGTGAGGAAGTAGCTCACACCAGCGAGCGTCCCGATCCCGATCCTGAACTCATGGTCCTGTTCCCCCGTCCATCCCCACGAGTACGAAGTGAACTGCGGGCCGAGGCCCACATACCAGTCCGTGTTGGCGAGGAACTTCACGTTCTCAGGGGCGCTCTCTTCCGTGAACCCCAGATGGGCGGTCGCAAAGACCCCTCCTCCAAGGTAGGCGTAGTGATAGTCGTCTCCCAAGTAGTCATCGGTCCACCCATAGTACGAGACCCGTGCGGCACCACCAAAGGTGAGGGGGACCTTTTCCCCGAGATCGATCTGATGGAAGATCACCTCCACTCCACCTGAGACATCGACGGCGCCCCAGAAGAACCCCCACCCCACCCCTGCGTAGATACCGAAATCACCCGGCCCCATGAGGGCCTCCATCGCCCCATCAGTCTCCTGGGCGAAGGCCATGCCTCCCACGACGCACAAGAACACCACAACAACACCACACCTTCTCATCGTTGACCTCCTAGGATTCAGGGATGTTACCCTACAACATACCACATGCCGGCTCGCAATTCAGGGAATTTCCTCCGAACAGTGGACACGTGGGTTCCTGATGGGAAGCATCACCCTATCTCCGAAGGGGGCCCCCCCTCGAGAGGCCTGCCCTGTCGCAAATAAGAAAGGAAGAGGCGGAACTGTTCACGGTTCATCGAGGCGATCTGGGCATAGGAGAGGGAAGCGACATGTCCCGACGAGGGGAGTCGTTCGAGATCTTCCAGATACATCTTTCCCAGATCCCTCATCACCTCCTTCTCGAAGAGGACCTTCCCCCCCTGGTATCCGGTGAGTCTCGTCACACCGGTGGAAGGATCCATCGCAAGATGGAGGATCTGGAGATGCTGGAAGGAGGGGATGAAGAGGTCGATGTTGAGGGCGAAGAAATTCCACGAGGTGAGGAAGTGATAGACGAGGCGTACCTGATCATGTTTGTAGATCACACTGAGGTTGAGGTACTCCACATCGAGGACACCCGAACGGGTATGTCCATCGTCCCGCAGATTCGAAAACTCGATGAGAGGGGCGAACGATCCCGGCCCTCCCCCCTGGGGGGGCCTCACCGTCTGCCGTATGAACTCGTATACCTCGGTTTCCTCCCTGAACGCTGAGACTGAAAGTACGTTCGTAACCCATCCCGACATATTCCCAGTATACCACCTTTCAGTGGTTTGTCCAGAGAAAGAACCCGCAGGCTTCCCGGATACAGACAAAGACAGCCACCCCGCAGGGTGGCTGTCGGATACCGATCTCGCGTATTCCGATCGCGGACTATCTCACTGGGTCTGCGTCTCGGCCCCCGCCTCCGTACCGGCCTCGGCGTGCATCTTCTTCCGCTCGAGATAGCGGAGCACCTGGAGGTTCCCGAGTCTGCGGAGTTCGGCGTTTCGACGCGCTTCTTCTCTCGACTGGAGGATACCCCAGATGGCCTCGTGGTCGATGTCCTCTTCGAGATCGAGCACGGCCTTGTCGTAGACCACGCGCACATCCTTGATGTAGGTGATGAAATCACCACCCGCCATGCTCCCATCCTTGTAGATCCTGAACCCGATGAGCTTCACAAGAGGCCGCAGGTTGGGATAGAGAGGATAGGTCTTGAGTTCCCGCTTCCTCACGTCCTCGATGTAGTTCGGGTTCTCCCACACGAGCTCCTTCCAGCCGTCGAAGTTCAGATAGCCGAGGAAGATCTCCTGCTGCTCGCCGTTCTGATCCTGGAGGATGAGGGAGAGGCCCTGTGGGAAGTTGAGTCCCCGAACGTTCACATGGACCGACTTCAGGACGCCCACGTTGGTGACCACCCCGTATCCATGGAATTTAGTCCCCTTTCCTACTTCTTCCTGAGGTACGCTGAGGGTCCCGTCAGGATTCACCACGGTCTTGTCCGCATATGCGGGGATCTCGAAGGGCGGCTGGACGATCGCCCAGGCGTTGTAGGGGGTATCCGGGAAGGCCACCCGCACGCCCATCACCGTCTCTCCGGCGTACTTGGGAGCCGTGTCCTTCACCCTCGCCTCTCTGACATAGGAGTTCACCTCGGTGACCACGAACCTGGCCGAAGAGTTGAGGTGGACCTCCCAGTTGTTGATTGCGAGCGAGGTCTTCATGAGGGCCTTATCCTCCTCGCTGAACCCCGCACCCGCAGAGACACTGTAGTCCACGAGGGTGGCACTGTTCTCCGTGGGATTATCCGCGGGATAGTCAGGCGTGAGGGTGGAAAAATCTATAAGGACAGCTTCCTCCGCAAGGACCTGCAGACTCCCCAGAACCAGAAGACTCATCGCCAAAAGCATAAAGATCCGTTTCATCCCGTGCTCCTTTTTCATAAAGGCTTACTAATTAGAATTATACGTATCACGTTTGGTTTGTCAATGTTTTTTTGGCAAAGACAAAAAAAATTTTCACATTTCCTTCTCCAGATCCTCAAGGAAGGGAGACTCATAGGGGAGCTGCCCCTCGATCGTTATGTTCATTTCTTTTATATATCGAAAATTAAAGAATACGTTCTTCCTGAGGGCCTCCAAACTCTGACGGAACGACACCTGCAATCTCTCCGTGGAGAAAAAGGCCTCCTTGCTGAGATCGAGGTAGACCGTGGTCTCGGTGACGATGAGGATCAGTATACGTGTGTCGTGGGTGAAGAGAGGGGTGTGCGTCACCTCCTTGGGACCGAGGAAGAGGTGCCGGATGAACTCCTCCACCTGCCCCTCCCTCGTCTCCTCCCGGGGGAGATAGTGTACCTCGCCTTCGAGGCGCGGCGTGATCACTCCGGGAAAGAAGGTGACCACCCGCACATCTTCGGGAGGGAATACCCGGTAGAGGAAGACGGAGAGGACGAATGTCACGATATACGCCGCGAGTGCATACTCAGGCCTCGTGAGGATGTTCCTTCGCACGGATCCTTCCTTGCACGACATCAGAATGAGAGCGATTCATAGTGCTCTATGAATCGGGCGACTCCATTATAGAGGCCGCGCGCGATATCCTGCAAGTAGGCAGGGGTGGAGAGCAGCCTCGCCTCCTCGGGTTCGGTGACGAATCCCACCTCCACGAGGACCGCAGGCATCCGCGCGTTCCTCACCACGTACCACTTCTCGGCCTTGAGCCCCCTGTTGGGACTCACCTTCCCGATCGTCGACTCGAGCCCGTCGGAGACCATTCGTGCGAGGAGCAGTCCCTCGACGAAGAGCTCCTCCTCCTTCATGCTGTTGAGGATGGGGAAGACCTCCTCCGCCTCGACATCCTTTGGATCCACCACTGTTCTCCGATAGTCCTCGGGGAGATACCACACTTCGAAGCCCTTCGCGTTTCGATTGAGAGAGGCGTTCGCATGAATCGAGATGAAGAGAACGGCATCCTCCCAATAGTCGCTCAGTACGGTGTTGGCGAATTCGGTGCGCTCTTCCAGCGAGAGGTAGCGGTCGGATTCCCTGGTGAGGAAGATGCGCTTGTCGGGATACGCCTTCTCGAGGAGATCCCTCAACCGGAGGGAGATGGAGAGCACCACCTCCTTCTCCTGGATCACGAGCTTCTTCCCGTCGGACAGGGTGTGGGTGCCTATGGTCCCCGGATCCTTGCCCCCATGTCCGGGATCGAGGATGATCGCGGCGATCCGAGGGCCCCGTTCCTCCTCGAGGAGGGAGAGAAGGCGGTCCTTTGTCTCGTCGGTGAGGAAAATCGCGCCGTTCCGTTCGGTGAATGTCACCTTCACAGGGGTACGGTAATCCAGGTAGGCCACAGGACTCTCCGGCGAGAAGGAGAGGAGATGGGAGGGTGTGGAGATGAGGCCTTTCCTCCCAAGGGGATCCCAGTAGAGATGGCCTCCGACATCGTGGAGGAAGGAGAGGAGTGGATATATACCTGCGTTCCCTTCCTCACCGAACACGGCGACGAGAGAAACGAGGAACACGAGCAGGAAGAGGACTCCTCTCTTCATCCCACAGGCTCCAGGGTTCTCGGATCAACTCCCTCGCGGAGGGTGTCCACGTACCACCTCGCGCCCTGCCAGCCACCTTTGAGAAGGGCAATCCAGAAGTCCCTCCCCAGAATCCGCGGGAGAGGTGGCATCGAGGCGAGGTATGTGTCCATCTCTTCCAGGATCTCCCCTATGGTGTGACAGTACCAATCCCGGTCCTGTTTCACCCTGAGAGGGAGGATGTCCACATAGGCGTTCCGTCCTACGTTCCTCACCCGACAGGGAGGGGAAACCCGAGGTAAGCTGCGGTACAGAGGCGAGAGACGAGAGAGGTGGACCTCTTCGTGATGAGCGAGTCCGAAGGCGGAAGGGAACGAGGTGTCTTCGAAAAGGAAGGAGGAGGTCTCCGTATCTCCGGGGAGGAGTACGAGTCTCACCCGGGACACGCTCCCTTCTGCGCGGGCGACCGCCTCTTCCCGAGTCTCGCCAAGGGCGAGCACGTTCCCGCACTTCTCCACGTTGTTCGTCGGGAAGCGCACCCTGTCTCCGGGAGAGATCCTGAGGAAGGTCTTCTTCACCCCCGGCTCGAGCCTGAGGAGGTGGAAGCCTTCTATCGATCGCACCACGCCGGGTATGGAGAGAAAGGCCCGCTCGGCGCACACCCGTTCCCACCGGGGGGAAAGATCACCCGGCGGGAGGCCGACCGCGATGCGGAGGGCGGCCTCGGTGACCTCCACCCCCGAGGCATAGGGATAGGTCCACCCCGACATGTAGCCGCCCGAGAGGCGGGCCGCGATCTCGCCGATGACAGGGCCGCGGCCGGTGTAGAACACGTCGCCCTTCGCCGCACCCTCGGTGATCCCCAAGGCCTTCACGGCCTGGACAAAGACCTCCTCGAGCTCGGCCCTCACCGAGGGGGGGGTATCCGTGGGCATGGTGTGGCCCATCTCCACGAAATAAGGAGGGAAGAAGATGTGCCTGTCGGCGACGCCGCAGATGTGCACCTCTCCCCGCCACACCACGGCGTCGATACTGAACTCCGGACCCTCGAGGAACTCCTCCAGCACCACCTTCCCGGAGAGGGAACAGGCCGCAGCCCTCTCGAACGCCTCCTCAAGCTCAGTGGTGTCCCTCACCAGCCGCACGCCACGGGCCCCCATGTTGTCCGCGGGCTTCACCACGAGGGGAAAGGGGATCCGACGTGCCTCCTCGAGGAGGCGGTTCGCTCTCTCCTCACGTGAGAGCACCCCATATCGGGGTACCGGGATTCCCGCACGGTGGAGGTGGTCCCGCATGAGCGCCTTGTCCTTGGCCCTCAACGCCACCTCGTAGGGTATGCCCGGGAGCCCCATCCTCTCGGCCACGTAGGCCACGCTCGTGGAGAAGTCGGTGCCTGCGGTGAACACACCGTGAAGCCCTCCCTGAGAGGCGAGCTTCCGGGCTGCAGCGAGGAGCCCTTCGGTATCCTTGAGATCGACGTGGAAGAAGAGATCCGCAAGCCGTGCCCCTGGGGCAGAGGGGTCGGCGTCGGCCACAGCCACCCTCCATCCCAGGCGCCTGGCGATCTTGATCGCGGGAAGCTGCATGACCCCTGCACCGAGGATGAGTACGGTCTTCTGGTCTTCCATGATCCCCTCCCACACTACACCTCTTACTCCAAGAATCGGCACATCTTCAGCTCGCATGAGGATGTGAGGAGGGAACACTCATCCGTACTTCTTGGCATAGATCTCGATAGTATCACCGAGCCCCAGGAGACCCAGGAGCCGGCCCGTGATCCTCCATCTCAGCGTCCCCGGGGGAAAGAGGCGTCCCAGGACCGGGATACGTTCCGGGTGGAGGCCTGTCTGTCTCACGGCCACCACCTTCATCCCCCACCGTCCGAGGAGACGGCGCACCACCCCCACCGAAAGGAGGAGGTGATGATCACGGGGGCTCTCCCGATAGAAGCGATCCCTCCTGAGGAGCCAGGAGAGGCCGCGCGCGTTCGGGGTGCCGAAGGCGAACATCCCTCCCTTTTTGAGGAGGCGGGCTACCTTGTCGAGGACCTCCGAAAGCCTGCGGAAGTGTTCTATCACGAACCACATGGTGAGGGCATCCCACTCCCCCTCCTCCTCCCACTCCTCGAATCGTCCCACCCACGCCCACACCCCCAGCTCCTGCCGCACATACGCCACCGCATCCTCCCCCACATCCAGCCCCGCCGGCACATACCCACCCTCCCTCGCCGCCACCAGGAACGGCCCATACGCACACCCCACATCCAGCACCCTCCCCCCCTCCGGCACCCATCGCCGCAACACCTGCACCCGCTCCCTCCCCCGCTCAACTATGGACGCAAAGTCCTCCAGGTAGGTCCTCCCGTACTGCGCGCGGTACTCCTCGAAGAAGTAGTCCGGCCCATACTCCCGCTCCGCCGGCCCCAACCCCAGCACATACTCCAGCCCACACCCCGCGCACCGCACCACCGTCCTCTCCTCCCCCCGCCACACCGCCCGCCTCCCCCGCTCCCCACACCCCGGACACCCCACCCCACCCCACCCCTCCACCACCCCCCTCACCACCTCCACCGCACTCCTCCCCCCGACCCCCTCCCCCCACACCCCCTCCTCCCCACCCCTCAACACACGCCCAAGCAGCCTCACCCACCCCCGCCCCGGCCGCCCCCCCGCAAACCCCGCCCGCCTCCCCAGTCCCGCGTGGTAGGCCGTAGGGTTGAGGAGCAGGACCCCCACCCCCGCCTTCCGCGCCTCGTACGCCGTGAGCCCGAACGAGGTGATCACCAGATCGTAGTCCCCAAGGCGCTCGTGGAGCGGCCCTGAAGGCCGCACCACCCGCCACCCCGTGCGCACCTCCCTCCCGAACCTCGGCCCCACCACCACCTCCACCTCACACCCCCCCCACACCCCCCCATCCAGACCGCACACCCACTCGGTGAGCCCCCACGGATCCTCCCCCCCGAAGCTCACCAGAACCCGCCGGATCTCGCGCCCCCTCCCCTCCCGCCGCGGCACCTCCCACCACACCGGCGCCACCCGCACGTTCACCCGCTCCCGGTGCGCCTGCGGCAACCCAGCGAGCACCACATCCGCCTCCCGGGCGAGCACGGGATCCGGATCGAGCGCCACCACCACCCCCTCCTCCTTGAGCGCCCTCACCCACCCACGCTCCGAGCGCCGCACATCCACCACCCACACCACCTCCCCCCCCTCACCCTCCCACCTCCCCCCATCCCACACCCGCACCCCTGCCTCAACCCCCTCTTTCCGAAGCCCCTCCGCGAGCCGCTCCATCCTGACCCTGTGCCCCGTCCCCACCCCCTTCCCCTCCTGGGCCACACACACCACCCTCACCCCCATCACCACACCCCCCCCACCACCGCATCCCGCGCCTTCCCACCCCACCCCGCCACCAGGTCCTCGATCTCCACATCCGGATCCTCGCTCATGATCCGACACACGAAGAGGAAGTCATCGAGGGTGTCCACCGTGACCCTGAGGTGCGGCGCAGCCCACGAGGGAGGCGGATCGACCAGGTTGACCACCAGTCCCCCCTCCCCCCGGCGCACGTATGGCGTCACGTGCTCCCTGTCGTAAGGGTCGACCGTCTCCTCCGCGGCCCGGAAGAGAGCCGACGCATCCACCACCTCCACCCCCGTACCCAGCGGGATGTCCCTGAACCCCGTATAATCGGCCCCCCCTCGGGAGTGGAACTCAAGCGCCGCCGAGGCCGCCACTGCAGAGACGAGCGGATTGTCGCCCGTGGCACGGACCACCGTACGCACCCCATAGGCCTTGGCCGCCATGACGTACCGCATGAGCACATCATCCCTCGGCCCTGCAAAGACCTCGAACCCACGGGCCTGGGCATAGGGAGCGAGAAAAGGAAGGCTCGCATCATCCGTGAGCAGCACGTACACATCGGCCGGCACCCGCCTCAGCCGCACCATGGCGTGCTCGATGAGGGTCCTCCCCCCCAGCGCGAGGAGGGCCTTGGCCGGAAGCCGCGAAGAGTCGATCCTGGCCTGGAGGAAGATGCCCGTCATACCTCCTCCACCTCCCAGGAGGCCACCAGGGTGACGGCGTCCTGTCGGAAGAGGCCCTCCGTCTCCTCCAGCCACCTTCGCACATCCCGGAACTCCCTCACCGCCCGCTGCCACCCCACCCCTGCCCGGATCCCTGCGTGGAGCGCCCTCCACAGGGAGAGGTGCATCTTCCCCTCCTTCCTCCTCGGTGCGAGCACCTTGAGGAAAAACCTGAAGGACGAACTGTCGGGCGTGAGATCCTCCGGTGCGGGCTGGGAAAAGAGCTCCACCTCGACGTGTGGGTAGTAGAGGAGCCTGTAGCCGAAGAGGAAACACCTGAAGGCGAACTCGAGCCGCTGCCAGTAGGGATGTGGGATCTCGGGGTCGAACCCGCCCACGGCTTCCACCAGGTCACGACGATAGAGCCCCGTGTAGCCGGGGATGAGGATGGTGGGAGTCCCCCCTGCAGGCCTGCCTAAGGGGAGCACCTTGAGGAGCCGCCGGGAGAAGGCAGGGGCGTAGACCGAGGGGAGGGGCTCTCCTGCGAACCGTAAGGCCGGGACCGAGACCACCACATCCTCCTCAGGCACGGGAAGGCGCCTGGGGAGCCTGAGATCGTGCACCGGCCCGTCGAGTACGAGCACATAGTCGGTGGCGGCCTCTGAGAGGGCCACCTCCACCATCTGCCCCCGGGGGACCTGCTCCTTGAAGTAGAGCACACGGAGTTCTGGGTACGTGCTCACCAGGGCATCCACATCGTAGTGCACGGGCCGCTCCTCGAGGAAGAGGATGCGGGCCGGCTGCACCCGTCGGGCGGTGCGGGCGAGGTCCTCCCGCGAGGCGAGGAGCCCGCGCACCATGAGGGCCACGGTGAGGCCCGAGTGGTTCGGGACGGTGCCTGATCCTTCTCCTACCACGGTGTACGGTACGGTCATGCGCATCCCTCTAGAAGTTGAAGTTGAAGTACTCGGTGCACCTCGCGCAGAGCTCGGGATACTCCTCCCGCGCGTGACGTTCGTACCACGGCCTCCCCCGCTCCCATAGCTCCTCGAGCTCGTCCTCCCAGACGTTGCCGAGGGGGTGCGCCGCATCGAGGTCTTCGCGGCAGAGGGGTACGGTGCCGTCGAAGAGGATCACCATGTCGCGGGCGAGGTGCCAGCAGGGGATGCGGGTGAGGGGCGAGATGTCCACCACCATGCGGTCGGGGAGCCTGCCGCAGAAGGAGTCGTACTGCTGGAAGATCACCTTGTACCCGCGCTCGGTGAGGCGCTGATAGAAGGTGCGCAGGTGGGCGTCGTTCTCCTTCATGCGCACGGCCTGGACATGGGTGTGGTCCGGGACGATGCGGTGGAGGGTTTCGACGGTGCGAAGGGCCTCCTCGAGGCCGTCGCCGCGGAGGCTCCGGTAGAGGGCGGGATCCACGGCGTCGAGGGAGACGATCCACATGAGCCTGCCGGTGGTATC
Source organism: Spirochaeta thermophila DSM 6192 (assembly GCF_000147075.1). Lineage (NCBI taxonomy): Bacteria > Pseudomonadati > Spirochaetota > Spirochaetia > Winmispirales > Winmispiraceae > Winmispira > Winmispira thermophila. The sequence goes on along the minus strand of NC_014484.1, from coordinate 1,051,588 downwards.
GAGGGAGGCGGTGCGTTCGAGTGCCGCAGGGTCCCAGCCTATCCCGGAGGTCTCGACCAGGAGGGAGAGCCGCGGGTGGGCGAGGACGGAGGCGGCGAGTTCGGCGACGGCGGGGTGGAGGCCGGGCTCGCCCCAGAGGGAGAGGCCGATCACCGCATCGTCGGAGAACGCGGCGATGCGGTCCACCAGGCCGGCGAAGCGTGCCGGTTCCATGAAGGCGCGCACCGCACGTACGTCTTCCTCGAGGGGATAGGGGCAGTAGGCGCAGGCCTGGGGACACCCACGGACCACCTGGATCTGATAGTAGGCCGGGAGGGTGCGGAGGAGCTCCTTGTGGGAGAGGAGGTAGGCGGTGATCTCGTCGGCGTCCTTGTCCCAGAGGGGAAGGGCTGCAAGCCGGTCGCAGAGGAGGTGGTTACGGCGGGTGTCGGCGAAGAGGGGGATGCGGAGGAGCCGGGCGTCATGCGACGAGAGGACGGTCTCTATGTCGAAGGCGTTGATGTCCTTCTGGAGGATGGGAAAGAGGGCCTTGCGGGTGAGGGGTTCGTCGCCTGCGAGCCGGGTGAGGGCCGAGAGGGCACGGCGTGAGATCACCTCAGGCGCGAGCCCGTCGGGGTAGCCTTCGGCAAAGGTGTAGTCGGCTAGGTAGCGTTCGTGCTGGTCGAGGAGGCGGGTGGCGAGGCCGTGGTGGGTGAAGGGGGCGTCGGCGTGGAGGATGAGGAAGGCCTCGGCGTCGGTGCGCGCGGCGAGGGTGGCGAGGGCCTCGGCGAGGCCGCGCTGGGTGGGGGGGACGGTGAGGGGGGTGGGGGCGCCGTCGGGGAGGGGTGGGTGGGTGGGTGGGAGGAGGAGGTGGTGGCGGGGGGAGAGCCGGCGGGCGAGGTCGAGGGCGCGGGCGAAGGCGGAAGGGCCCGAGGCGAGGGGCGTAAGGGCATATTCGGTGAAGTGCAGGCCGGTGAGCACCACGTCGTACTTCATTGTTCACATTATCGTCACCAACCCTCAGGGGGTAAAGAGGGCTCCTTGCCCCGTGGGGGGAAGATGGGGTAGTCTTGCTTCCAGTACCTATGAGCATACCGCAGAAGGTCTTCTCCGTCTCAGAACTCACCTCGCTCATCAAGGGCTACCTCGAGGATGCCTTTCCCTACGTGGCGGTCCAGGGGGAGATCTCCAACTGCCGGCCTTCGTCCACCGGGCACCTCTACTTCAGCCTCAAGGATGAGCGGGCCGTACTCAACGTGGTGATGTTCCAGAGCAGGTACCGTCGCCTCTCGTTCCAGCCCAAAGACGGGATGATGGTCCTCGCGAAGGGCGCCTTGAGCGTGTACGAGGCGCGAGGCGCCTACCAGCTCGTCTGCGAGGAGCTGGAACAGGTGGGGATGGGGGCCATCCTGGAGATGCTCGAGAAGCGAAAACAGAGGCTCGCGGCCGAGGGGCTCTTCGACAAGGAGCGCAAGAGGCCCATCCCCCTCTTCCCTTCCCGCATCGCGGTGGTCACCTCTCCCACGGGCGCCGCCATACGGGACATCATCAACGTCCTCACGAGGCGCAACGCAGGGGTGGATATCGTGGTGGTACCCGCCCCTGTGCAGGGTGAAAACGCCGCCCCCATCATCGCCGAACAGATCCGCAGGGCCGATCTCTGGAGGCTCGGCGACGTCATCATCGTGGCCCGCGGAGGCGGCTCCATCGAGGACCTTCTTCCCTTCTCGGAGGAGGTGGTGGTGAGGGCCATCGCCGCGTGCGAGACCCCCGTCATCTCAGCCGTGGGACACGAGATCGACTACAGCCTGAGCGACCTCGCGGCCGACCTACGCGCACCCACCCCTTCGGCTGCGGCGGAGATGGTGAGCGCCCACCGGGAGGAGCTCCTCCAACGCGTGCAGCACGCCCACCTCACGGTGGTTCGGGAGACACGCGGTCTCTGCGAGCGCCTCAGATTCCGCCTCGGCAAGGTGAGCGAGGAACAACTCGCCCGTCTCTTCACCCTCTACCGGGCACCCTATCTCCAAAGATGGGACGAGGCACACCAGTCCATCGTTCGTACGATGCGGAAATATCTCATCACACTGCGACACCGTATCGAGATGGCACGAGAGATCACCCAGGCGCATTCCCCTCGCGCCGTCCTCTCCCGGGGGTATGCCATCGTACGGGACGCTGCAACGAGGGAGATCCTACGGGACACGCGTACCGCCTTCGAGGGACAGCGGCTCTCCATCACCCTCGCCCGGGGGGAACTCGAAGCACGGACCACCCAGGTGGCCCCGCCGGAAGACGAGTCAGCAACAACGGAGGTGCACGATGCCGAAGAAGGACTTTGAGACCAGGCTCTCGCGCCTTGAAGAGATAGCCCAGCGTCTCAAGGAGGGGGATCTCCCCCTCGAGGAGGCAACCGCCTACTTCGAGGAGGGGATCACGCTCGCCCGCCAGCTCGAGAAGGAACTCGCCGCGGTGGAGCGGAAGATCGAGATCCTCCTCAACAATCCGGAGGATCCCGAGAGCGCTCCCGAACGGAAGAAGCCCGAACTGGGTCTTTTCGACTTCGAAGGCTGACGGCTACTGCCTGAGCCGCTCAGGCAGATGGACCACGTCCCCTACCCTGATACCGTGCATATCGAAGAATCCCTCTTCCACCTCGAGGGCGTACCGCACAGGGACTGAGGCCTGAACGGGCACTGTCGAAAACGGTACAAGGTGGTGTATCTCCCGGATCACCCCCGCCTCGTCGATGAATGCCACCGAGAGCGGGAGCGGGGTATCCTTCATCCAGAAGGCCGCCCGGTACGCCCTGGGGAACACGAAGAGCATGCCGTCATAGGGCGCGAGGGTCGTGCGGCCCATGAGCCCGCGCTCCCGTTCCGCCGGGGTGTCGGCAACCTCCACCTTGAGCGATACCCCGTCGATCCTGATGTGTGCCACCTCTCCTCCCACGCATCCGAACAGGACGGAGAGCGTGAAGACCAGGCCAGCCGCCTTAGAACAGATCCATGAACGCTTCACGGGCCATGTCCTCCGTGCTCTGAAGTACAGCCTTGCCTTGGGTGAGCTCCTCGTGGGAGGCCCGGTCGAGGTACTTCACGGTGAGCGGTCGCTCGAGGATGAGGATGGTCTTCTCGTCCGACCAGCGTGCGAGCGAGGGGCTGAACTCCTCCGGGTCGCCGTATTTCTCCACGAACTTCCGGTACATCCCGAAGTAGTCGAGCTGCGTGGTATCGAGCTGAAGCACGATGAGCGAGAGCCGCTCGTTGTAGAACTGGAACTGGGCGTTCGTGATATACTTCCAGGCCCTGGTCTGGATGATGATGTCGTCCCGGCCGGGGCTGAAACTCACATCGAGCTCCTCTCTGTAGAAAAAGAAGGTGTCACGTTTGAGCTTCTCCTTCACCACCTCCACGGCCTCACCCAGCTGGATGCCACGGAACCCCCGCTGAATGGGCTGGGGAGGCGGCGCCTCCTCCGGAACGATCCAGAGGAGGGACACACACATCACAAGGAGGCCGTAGACCCTCATGGCACCTCCTAGAGAGAGAGATAGAAGTAGACGAGCACCAGGAAGGTGGCACCCAGGAGGAGCATGATGATCCAGAAAAGCGAAGCGGGAAGGGATTCCTTCTTCTCGAACATCACGAAGGAGCTGGCTCCATCCGACGGTTCCTCCCGTCTCTCCTCCGGATAGTGCACCTCACCCAGGTAGCCGCAGCTCGGGCACCCCTTCAGGAACTCCTTCACCCCCCCGGTATATCCGCACTCGGGGCACCTCACATCGGTGAAGATCCTTCCGCAGTGGGGGCAAATCCTGTCCCGCGGGCTCACCTGCTGGTGACAATACTCACAGTAGAACGTGCTCCTCTTCACGGCGAAAGCTCCACCACGTCTTCGGCCTCAAGCACGGCGATGAGGAACTCCTCGTAGGTGGTACCTTCGTGATAGTAGGTGGTGATCTCCCATCTCCGGGGCGTCTCCTCGTCCACCGGCCAACGCGCCTCGATCACCTCAGGCCCTGCACACCAGACCCCTGCAGGCTCAGCTCTTCCCTCCCAGGAAGCGAGGTAGCCGTAGGATCCTCCGGAGAGGGGAATCTCGAGCACCCGGATCGGGACCTCGTCCCGACCGTAGGCATAGAGGAAGAGGGAGAGCCCGGCTTCGGCGGGGAGACCTGAGACCGCGAGGTACCAGTGGGTGTGATTCCGTGCCAGCCAGATCCGCTCAGGGAGGAGGTCGCGAGTCCTCCACAACCGTGCGTCCTCAAGGGCGATCTCCTCCTCCCCCTCACGCGTGCCCCGGAAGGCGCGCAGGGGGAGGCCGTCGTCGGGAGCCCCCCACGAGGGCGGGTATCTCTTCCAGTCCCGGACCGTGCCGTCGAGGAGCACCGGCGAGAACGGCACCGGCACACTCCAGAGGGGAAGCACGACGGGGGCACCGGCCTCACCGAGGATCACCTCCTCGTCGAGGGGATACCACCCGGGCGTGGACGGAAGGAGAGCGCGGAACAACCTCGCCTGGAAGGTCTCACGATCGATGAGGTACCCTGTGACCAGGGCGGGCGCCTGTCTCATCTCGACCCACTCCCCTGGAGCGAGGAGCTCGATCTCTTCCCCCCTCTCCTCGAGGAAGGAGAGGAGATCGGGGATCGAGGCGGCCGAAAGGCGGGCGATCTCCTCCTCGTTGTGCACGAGAAGGAAGCCTGCCGGCTGGGTGGAGGCGTTGTAGAGCACCACCTCATCCCCGAACTGGCTCGAGTTGAGGGCGGCGAGCACGGTGGTGAAGAGGAAGAGGAGCACGTAGTGGCGTATCTTCATCCTTCTTCCTATCGGCATGGAAGGCTCTGTTTTTCAGCGGAAACAGGAGACAGCCTCACACCCATGCCTACCCCTTCCTCTGGAGGGCCAACACGGTGAGGTCGTCGTACTGCTCGTCTTCCTTCAGGTTGCGATAGATAAGATACTCAGGCCGTTCGGGGTCGGGCTCGGGATCCCTGAAGTAGAGACCATACTGGAGAAACGTACGCCTGAGGTACTCATCGACGGCCCGGTCCACCACTACCACATCCGAAGGACCGGTGGCGGGATCCCGGTAGAGGCGGAAGACCTTTTCCACGGCGAGCAGGCCCAGCACCATGTCCCTCGCTGTGCTGGAAAGGGAAGAAAAATCGAAGACGAGCTCGACGGGATCCGGATCGAGCACCCGGATGAGTCGGTAGGTCCCCTTCCGTGCAATCGTCTCCACCACGGCTCGGATCCGTTCGAGGCCGAACTCTTCGGTCTCCTCTCCGGGACGCAGGTAGGAGGGCACCTTTCCTGAGGCAATCTCCTCCTCGGTCACGGTGTGGGGGGTGTAGTCGGGATTCTTGATCACCCGCTGGGCCTCCTCGAGTCCGTCGGTGAAGAGGATGAGGATATCGCCGGGCGAGAGCTGGAGTGAGATCTGCTTGAACCCGCCCTGCATCTCCACGAGGGAACTGTCGAAGACCCCGGCCGCCGGCGCGGTGGGGAGCCGTACCTCCTTGAGATGCCTCTCGGCGGCACTGAAGTAGTGAAGAAGGGTATCCCCCGCGTTCGAGACGAAACACCTCCCCGTCCGCTCGTTGTAGAGTCCCACGGTCATGGCTGCGAACCGGCCCTTGAACTCTCTCCCTGCGATGAGATCGTTGATCTCCGAGAGGAGCCTGTCCAGGTGCACCCCATCTCTCCGCACGTCCAGGTTCTGACAGTAGTTGAGGAAGATGGTGGCAACCTCAACCATGATCAGGGCTGCAGGTACCCCTTTCCCTGCCACGTCACACTTGATGAACGCGTAGTGCTCACGGTCCACCTTCTGATAGTAGAAATAGTCCCCCGAGACGCCCTTTGCCCCCTCATAGTACCCAAAGAGGGAGACGCGCTCGTCTTCCTCCTCGGCGGTGGTGAGTTTGCGCCCGGCCTCGTCCTTTCTCAAGGGGATGAACATCTTCTGGACTTCCTTACCCACGATGAGCTCCTTGTTGGCTGCCGCGGCCTTCACAAGCCCCTGGGTCATTTCGTTGATGGTCTCGGCGAGAAGGGCCAGCTCGTCACGCGACTTCACCTCTATCACGTGGTCGGCGAGCTTCTCCTTGTCCTCGGTGTCCCGTATCACCTCCACCCCCGCGACGAGCTTCTTGATGGGATTGACGGTGATGGCCGAGAGCAGGAGGGCCCCTCCTATGCCCAGGAGGAGCGCCGCCACGGTGATGAGGGCCGTGATCCTGATGAGAGCGGCCCGGGAAGAGGCCACCTCCTGGATGATCCTCTCGGTGGAGATCGTGAGCCGGACCATCCCACGGACATAGGCGTCCTCCCCCCGCACCCTGTAGAGCACGGGCTTGAAGAAGGTGTACGTGGTGGTACCATAGTCCAGGTCTTCGGGGTCGAAGGTGGGGACGCTCCCGACCACATTGCCCACCTGCTGGAGCACCGCACGCATGCGGGCGTCGAGGGTGCGGATGGTCTCCTGGAGGTCCTGGAGCCTCATCCGGGAGGCCTCGTCGGTGCGCGTGGCAAGGGCGAGGGCCTCACGACCGAGGCTGTCGATCTGTCGGGGGAGATCACCCAAGGCCTCGCGCGCCCGCTCGTTCAGGGTGCGGACGAGCTCGATCCTCAAGGGCGTGACATCGTCGGTGAGCACCGACTCCCCGGGTACGAGCTCGGGGGTGTCGATCCTGGAGGCGATCTGGGAATCGTTGGAGGCCCACACGATCTCAGGGGCGTCGGGTTCGAGACCCGCGAAACCCGTGATGGTGGCTGAGAGGGCCTCTTCCATGGCCGAGATCTGGGCAGGCAGCTGGAGCAATTCGAGGGTGCTCTGCGAGGGCAGGTAGGTACGGGCTCCGCTGGCGAGGCTCTCCAGGAGTACTTCCGTGCGCTCCTTCAGGGCGCGGGCGAGACTGCGCTCCTGCGTGGAGATCATGTAGGCCCCGAGCGGGATGGCCACCAGGAGCACCACCGTGATCACGAGCACGGTGAAAAGGAGGGTGAACTTCACCCTGAGACTCATTCCTCTTCGTCGCATACGCACCACCTCCTGTTTCGTCAGACCCGGCAGCCGCATCCCCTTCACGAGAGCACGCGCCTGGGCGGTGAGGAGGGACTGTTCCCTCATCACCCCTGCGAGCTGGAAACCCGCCACCCCACTCACCACGAGGAGGGTCAGCATGACGAGGACTACCGCGACGGTGCCCGAGGAGATACTGTACCGAGGAACCGGGAGGAGGGTCACCGGGAGGGAGTAGTCACCGAAGTACCCGATCTTCACCGTGCCGCCCGGTTCCAGAGCGATGAGGGGCCGCCCGGTGATCGAACGGCCACGGGTGGGGTGGATGACCCCCACGTAGTAGCGCCCTTCATCGGGATTATCGATCACAGGGCCGGCGATCACCCTGTCCGATCTCACCGTGAACTCACCCCTCTCCAGCGAGAAGACGTAATGGTAGGGCTCCTTCCCATCCTCGTCGAGAAAGATCGTGTGCACCTCCCCGCCTTCCGCGAATCCCCGGCCGTGGATGGTGAGGGCCACACGCCCGAGGTCGTCCTTGCGCGCATCCACGTAGGTGATGTAGGTGACCGGCACGTACTTGTTGAGCCGGAAGAACACCACCTGCGGAGGACCCGCGTTTCCCACGGTATCGACGGCCCTCACACTCAAGGCCCACAACCCGTTGTCGAGGTTGCGGAAAGAGAGGATCGGATCCTCGGTCATCACATAGGCGGGAGGGGGCGAAGGGCTCCACCCTTCCGGAAGCTCGGGCTCCATCCAGCGGACAGGTTCCTCATCTCCCGGCTGCCCCTCCTCTCGAAAGGATACCAGCTCGTCAGATCGATTCGGACGTACGTACTCGAGCCGGTAGGAATAACCTGCCACGGGCTCGTCGGGTGGGGGAGTCCAGCTCACGCTGAAGGTGTTGGAGGGGAGGAATCCCTCCTCGTCGTAGGGGAGGGGCTCGAAGACCACCTTGCCCGGGGGCGAAGTATCGAGAATGTAGGAGAACGTGGCAGGCTCCGACCAGTTACCGGCGTAGTCCTGGGCGATGATCCTGAAGTACCACGGCCCGTCTTCGACTGCCTCCACCGTCACCTCCGTGGTGTCCTCGAGGACCATGAGCCTGTGCGGCACCGGTGCCGAGGGATCCTGCGACCATACGTAGCTGAAACCGGCTATCCCGGAGGAATCGGAAGGAACGCTCCAGCGGATACGCACGCTCCTCGTGCGCGATCGGGCACCGTCGCGTACCCCTTCGGCTGCTATCCTGGGCGGGGAGACGCTCCTGTCGGGCTCGAGGAAGACGATGCGCGATCTCGGCCCCTGACGCTGTTCCCAGAAGATGAAGAGATCGTCGTCGATTAGGAGGGGAAACGGGAAGAGGGCCCGCACCCCTGTGGGAGAGAGATCCCTCGATCTCCAATCCAGTCCCACCCTGTAGGCAAGCCGCACGTGCTCCTCCCCCTTACCCGTGTCCAACCACAGGACGTAAGGCCTCCCCCTATAGGGGAAGATGCGAGGGGCATAGTGGGCATAGTCCCCCGAGGAGATCCGTTCCATGGGACCGGCGGGAGCCCCCTCGGAAGTGAGCTCAAGGAGGTAGATCTGCGTGGGGTTGCGAGCGTAGGTGCGCTCCCAGATCAGGTAGAGTCTGTCGTCCACCACGGCGAGGAAAGGCCTCTGGTTGTCGAAGTCCTGGAAGGCCGCGTCGGGCACCTGTGGATCTTCACCGTGGGTGAGGGGCACGGCAGGAGACCACGTCCTCCCTCCGTCGGTGCTCACCTTGCAGTAGAGCTGATAGGTCCCCCGCTCCGAGAGGCCGAACGACTGGTAGACCACGTACTCTCTCCCACGCCAAGAGGCATGCGCGGGGAGGAAGTTGAGTTCCAACTCCCGCCTCTCCTCCAGCTTGGCGAAGGAAGACCATGTCCGTCCGTCGCTCGAACGGGCATAGAACAGGCTGAGAGAGTCCTCGATGGACTGGTTGACGAAGAGGAGATACCCTCCGTCCTGGGTCTCGAAGAGGCGCGGTCCCACCGAGACATCGAAACCGGCCCCCATGTCGAAGGAGGAAAACGAGGAACCCCCGTCCTCGGAGATGAAGAGGCGTGTGGTCCGCTCGTCGTACGTGAGGGCCACGAACACCCTTCCCCGTCGATCCACGAGGAGGGAATAGATGGCGGTCTCATCCCCCACGAAGGGGACTTCCGTCACGAGGGAAGGCTCGCTCCACTGCCCCCCTGCGCGGAACGCACTCACGAACACCCCTATCACACGGGAGGACCCTCTCCGGTAGAACTCCTCCCATCCGATCACCGCGAGGCCCCCACCCGTATCCCCCTGGATGAATCGCGCACCCTCCCTCCCCATCACATGGGGGGCCTCCCAGTAGAGTTCCTGAGCCCCCATACCCCAGGGAACGAAGAGGCTCACCGCCACCACGCAGAGGGGGAGGAGACGTCTCATAGCCTTGATTCTATCCTCCGTTTGAGCTCCAAAAGGGGAGGATACCGTTTCGCCCTCTCATCGGCAAGAAGCTCCTGGACGATGGCCAGGGCCTCGTAGTATCTCCCCTCCACGTATTTCTGTTCGGCCTCCTTGTAGCGCCTGAGCGCATAACTGGGGAGGGTGACCGTGGTCTGAGCCCCCATGGCAAGCTGGATCCGGTCCTTGAGCACGATGGCATCCTGATTGTCCGGATCGAGGGTGATCGCCTGATTGAGCTGCTCAAGGGCCACAGGAAAGTTCGCCCGATCGTTCCGGTTGAAGATCTCGAGAGCTTGCGCATAGAGCTCTTTCGATCGAGCGATATTCCTGGGATCAGGAGGAGGCACCCGTATTCCCAGGGTGATCTCGGCCCGGTAGATCGCATCCTTGAGCCCCGGAAAGTCGGGACGTATGGCGGCCAGATCCTGGAGCTCCACGTAGGCCTCCTGCGGCGCCGTGTTCAGCTTGGCGATCGCCTCATCGATACGCCTCCTGAAAAGCGCATCGAAGTTGTCGGGATTTCGCAACTGTTCGATGCTCAGGAGGAGGATGCTCGCATCCCTGTTGAGGGGGAAGGCCATCCTCACCCTGAGCAGCTTCTCCACCGCCTGATCGAGCAGCCTCATCGCCTCGCTCTCCCTCCCCTCAGCCATGAACCCCGAAGCAGCCTGGTAGTCTTGGCGCGCGAGGTTGAGAAGCTGGGTGATCTCGCTGTAGAGAGGATCGGTCTCAGAGATGATCCTGCCCCGCTGGACAGCGAGGGCGGCCCGGACGAACTTGAGCCAGTAGACCACCTCCTCATTGTCCTCGGTATGGGTCACCCGCCACCTGGCCTGGGCTCGGAGCAGGAGTCGTTCCGCCTCCTCGAAGTTGCCCAGGAGGTACTGCTCCCTCCCCTGGGTGATGAGGGATCGCACCTCACGGATGATCCGCTGGTTCTCTTCGCTCACGATACGCTCCGACAGGGCGATGAGCCTCGCATCCACCTCCCTCCTCAGGTCCGGATCTTCCTGGTGCGAGAAGGAAGTGGCGAAGAGTTCCCCCGCCTCGGAGAGCAGGGTCCGAGCTTCGTCGTAGGCCTCGCGCTCGATCGAGCGCTCCGCGTCCTGGAGCCTCTTCAGCCCCTCGTTGCGGTATCGTTCCGCGAGGAGAGACTGCTCACGGGCCTGTTCCTTGAGCCCCTGGAGCGTCTCGAGGAGAGCACGCGCTTCCTCTGCGCTCGAGTCGAAACCCGCAACGAGCCTCTCCACCCCCTCATCGGTACGAAGGTACTCCTCCAGAGCGGCGTACACCCGGCTGCGGGATGCATGGAACGACAGGTATCCCTGCAGCGCCTGCTCTGCCTCCTCCGCCAGGACAAGGGCCTCCCGAGGATACTTCGCGAGCACGGTCTGGAGCGTACCCCCCACCTCCACCTCCTCCTCCCTCCCCTCGAGCAACTCCCGCACACCCTGCACCATCGCCGCCCCCTCCCTCACCCCCTCCTCCATCCTCCCCACATCCCTCGCCAGGGCCTCCACCACCACCCGCACCGCCCGCCTCTCCTCCTCCGCCGCCACCCCTTCGAGGTGCCGCACCGCACCCCTCACCACCCGTGCCGCATCCCTCCCTCCGAACGCCCCGAACCGCCCCTCGAAGACCCTCACCACCTCCTCGAGCTCCCCCATCACCCCCCGCACCCCGGCCACCCGCTCCCGCACCGCCGCGAGCCGCACATCCACATCCCCCTCAGGCTCCCCCACCCCCGCACCTCCCCCAACCGCTCCATCGCCCTCGCCACCGCCCCGTACGCCCTCCCCAGCAACACGACCCTCCCCCCACGCCCCACGACCTCCCGCTCCCACTCCCCCATCCCCCCCCTCTCCCATACCCCCGAGGCCCCCCAGCACTCCTGCACCCGCACCATCACCCCTGCGAGCCTCACCACATCCGCCCACACCGCCCCCCCTCCGAACCCCTCCTCCACCACACCCTCAAGCCTCCGCTCGAGCCCCGCCGTTACCCCTCCGAGCCCCTCGAGCAGGGCCCGCTCCAGGGCCCCCAGCACCCCCTCCCGTTCCCGCACCTGCATCCGTCCGAGGACGAGCCGCTGCATGAACCCCAGGAAGAAATCCTCCCGCTCCAGCCCTGCACTCTCCATCACCCGGAGGTTCTCCCACGCCACCACCCGCCCCAATCGGAAGACCTCCCTCCTCGCAGCAGCCAGCCGGAACGCAGCCTCTCTGAAAGCCTCATACCCCTCCACCACCTCATCCACCCCACCCCCTTCGACCACAGCCGCATACCCCTTCCAGGCATCATCAAAATCGGCCAGCACCTCGGAGAGCCCGCCTACGATCCCGTCCAACCGTGAGACCACCCTGCCCACCTCGTCGAGTATCACATTCCCATACTGCGAGGAGAAGAACTCCTCCCGGTAGAGCCCGAACCCCTCCCGATAGAGCCGGACCGCCTCGGCGTATCTCCCTGCATTGAGGAGCCGGGCCCCCTCCTCCATGATCTCCCTGAACCGATCCTGATTGTACACGAACCGGGCCGTCTCCTTGGCCCTCGCGAGCGACTCCCTCACCGCCGGATCCGGTTCCTCGTCCATTCCCTCCAGCTCTTCGATGATCCTGAGGGCCCGCTCCACATCCCTCTGGACATAGAGCACCTCGATGAGCTCGGCATACAGGGCGTTGAAATCCCCCCGCACCATCCGCACCCGTGCGAGAAGGGCCTCAGCCTCCTCCATCCGATCGGGATCCTCCCGCATCACCTGCGTGATGATCTCTATCGCCCTGTTGTACCGCTTCTCCTCTATCAGACGCCGGGCCGTTTCGAGCGCATCCTCCCCCTGCCCACCTGCATACACCACCCCCCCCACCAGGAAGACGAGGAGACACCACAGGAGCAGCCTCACACCCATGTACCTCACGCGGCCTGCCTCACCATGCCAAAGTATACCACCCCTTCCACATCCTCACCGCACTGGAAGAACCTCCCCCGATGAAGTATATTGAATATGGAATGAAACACCCACTCCTGTATACTCTCATCCTTCTCCTTATCGGCACAACGCCCCCAGCCCTTTTCCCGGAAGAATTCTCCACCACCTACGGCAACATCGCCGAAACCCTCTCCGCCCTCTCCGATCCGAACACCGGGCTCACCATATTCCCCTTGCTCAGCATCCCCATAGGCGGAGAGTACCAAGCCATGGGCACCGCCTACACCGCCCTCACCCGTCACGCGAGCTTCATCGACGCCAACCCCGCCGCCTCCGCCGCGCTCCCTCTCACCGAGCTCGCGCTCTACCACAACGACTGGATCGCCGACACGAACATAGAAGGCGTCGTCTACACCATCCGCTTCGACGACCTCGGCATCGGCGCTGCAGGCAAGTTCCTCTACGTCCCCTTCACCCAGTACGACGCCTGGGGCAACCGCCTCGCCACAGGATACTACAGCGAGACCGTGATCGGCTTCAACGTGGCCTACAACTTCTTCTCTTCCTATGACTTCTTCGGCATCGCAGCAGGCATCACCCCCAAGATCGCCATCAGATCCATCCCATCCGTGTTCTACGCCGACCAGTCGGCCTTCGCCTTCATGGCGGACATAGGGATCCTCACCAAGGTCAACTTCCTCAAGTTCTATTCCTCCCGAAACAAGAACCTCTCGTTCGGACTCGTGATCAAGAACCTCGGCATCGAGATACTCGCACCCACGAGGGAACCCCTCCCCACCGCCCTCACCACCGGACTGGGCTACTCACCCATCCGCCCCCTCACCATCGCCTTCGACTTCACCCTCCCCTTCAACCTCATCCCCGACGTACCCGCCGAGGCCCCCTCCTACGCCACCGGGGTGGCCCTCACCCTCACCGACTTCCTCACCATGCAGACAGGCCTCCTTCTCAAAGGAGGCAATCCACGCATCTCCATGGGCACCCTCTTCACCATGAAGGACCTCTCCATCCAGACCACCTATGTGCTGGACATGACCACCCAGTTCGTCCCCCTCGACAGGCTCAGCGTGAACCTCACCCTCAACCTCGGCGACAACGGGAGGGCCGCACTCCAGGCCGAAGTCGACCGGTACTATCTCCAAGCCCTCGAAGCCTACGCCCGGGGCGACCTCGAGACCACCATAGCCCTCTGTGAAAAGGCCCTCGCCCTCGACCCCGACTTCACCCCGGCACGAAAGACCCTCCTCCTCGCCGAAGAGAGCCGCGAGCTCCAGAAACGGATGCTCGAACTTCAGCAGATAGAAGGTTAACGCCCGTTCACCCCTCCCCTCACTCCGCCCGGCTCCTCGATCGCCACGTGGAGGAGGAAGAGAGGACCGTCCTTGCTCTGGAAGGCCTTCCTCGCCCTGCGCGACGGGGCCCCTCCCCCCGCCAGATACGAGCGGAGACTCCTGCGCACCAGCTTCCACGAGAACGAGGAGAACTTCCCGCGGAGGAACGCGTTCAGATCCGAGAGGAGCCTCTCCTCCGTCTCCGACCGGTCCCTGAGGAGGAGACCCGCCTCCTCCAGGGCAGCAGGCCCCTCCTCCTCGAGCCGCCAGAGCGCCGACTCCACCCTCCTGAGGAACGGATGCTCCTGGAACCGGATCCCGTCCACCTTTTTCCTGAGCCGCGCCTTCCGTTCGAGCACCTCGAACGACCGCAGCTCCCTCCTCAACAGAAGCACGAACGTCGCCACCGAGAGGCCGAACGCAACCACCGCCTCGTCCACCACCGGGAGCGGATCCCTGATGGCAAAGGCAAGGACGAAGTAGCTCACCAGGAACACCAGAGCCGAGAGGAGAAACCGCACCACGAAACGGTTCTCCTGCACCCACTCCCTCACCCCATCCTCGATGAGCCCATAGAGATGGTTTCTGAAAGCCGTGAGCGCCGAGACATCGGGCTCATTCCCGAGGAACCCCACCACCTCGACAGTCTCGAGGAGGAAGACATCCTCAGGCCGGTTGAACGGATGGAGGAACCGGCTCGAGCCATCCTTCATGAGGAGGTGGAAGATGGGGGATGCGTTACGCCTTCTGGAAGTCATACTCCCTCTCCTTGATCTTCCGTGCGAGATCGTGATAGCGGAAGAGCTCTGCATACCTGCGGGCAGTCATCCCGAGCGAATCCCTCAGCGTGACATCCGCGCCCCGGTCCACCAGCAACTCGGCGATATCGAGGGCCCCCTGACCGATGGCGAGTATGAGCGCCGTCTGCCCGTTCTTGCTCTGCACGTCGAGATCCGGGTCCTCCTGCAGGAGACGTACCACAATCTCCCTGTTGCCGTCCGCGGCCGCATCCATGATCGCGGTGTTCCCCCTGTCCCCGGAGACCGCATTCACATCGGCCCCGTGAGCGAGGAGCAGGTTCACCACCTCGAGCGACCGCACCCTCACCGCATGACAGAGGGCCGGGACCCCCTTCCTGTCACACGTATCGGGAGAGAACCCCAGAAGGAAGAACTTCTCCAGTGCATCGACCTTCTCCTTCTTCACGCACTCAATGAATCCTTCCGCGGAGAGAGGGATGTCCTGCTCCTTGAGGAAAAGCCTCGCCTTCTCCTGTTCCTGTTCGGCCAACCACTCCTCTTTCCCACGAAGGAACGCCGACCGCACCCCCTCCAACGAGGTGATCCCCTCTATGCTCCGGAGAAAGGGGGGGACGTGCACCCTCCCCTCGAGTACGAGATAGTAGACGTACCGGGTCTTGGCCACGCAGAAACCGGCGAGGAAGAACAACCAGGAGAGATCGCCGCTCCGCTCGTCTATGGAGGGGGGGACGACCAGGAGGATGTGCGTACTCGCATTGAGCACACCGAGGAGTCTGTCCGCCGCATCATCCTTCCACCAAGGATGGATCCTGTAAGCCGCTCCCGAGATGCCCAGCTCCTTCATCACCCTGAGCACCTTCGTGGCAATCTCCTCGTCCCCCGGGTGAAAGAACACCGCCACTCTCATACCTGACATTCCTGCTCTCACATTCCACATTACTGTAAAACGACCCGCTGTGCAAGTCTTGAAGAACCCTCACCTTTTCCCTAGTCTTTCCCCATGGAGTCGTTCATCACGATCTTCCTCTACTCCTTTCTCATCGCCCTCCCCCTCCTCCTCATCCCCCTCCTCATGCGGTTCCTGGTGAGCACCGTGGTCCTCCTGCGGGCGAGGAGGAAGTTCTTCCCCCTCGCGGAGTCCCAACTGGAGACGGGATGGAACGAGGAAGACCGGATCCTCCTTCAGAAGATGGAACAGTACATACGAGAGAGGATAAAGACCTACTCCCTCCTCCAGTTCAACCTCCTGCAGGACATCAAGGAACTTCTCCTCACCATCGAAACGCACTACCACCCCGATATCGAACAGGCACGAACTCCCCGGACCCTCCGCTACTCCTTCTCCATAAGGAGACTCCTCGAGTGCACCTACCTCGCACTCGACGACCTCATCCTCAGGAGCAGGAAGACCCTGTGGTTCTCCACCATCAAGAGGATCAGGCTCATCTGGTTCTACCGCACCCGTCACCTGCAGGCCTTCTACTCCGCCCTCATGAAGTGGAAACCGATCAGGATACTCTGGAGGAGCCGCATCCTCGGAAAGATCATCGCGCTCACCTTTCTCCTCCTCGCCTTTCCGGTGATAGGACTGCCGGCGATCCTCCTCTACAGCGTACGCTCGACCATCTCGAGTCTCCTCATCGAGGGGATGTACCGGCTCTTCTACGCCTCCCTCCTCTACCAGATCTCCTACTACGGCCTCTTCCTCTACGGTCGGAAGAACCCCCTCATATCCGATCGCATAGAGAAGCTCTCTCCTCAGACCCTACGGGAACAGGCGAGGCGTATAGAGGAACGACTCGCCACCTTCTGGAAATCGGAGACCACCCCCATCTTCCCGGAGGCACTCGAGGCCTACCAGCGCACGCTCAAGGAGATAGGACTCCCTGAAGACCCCGTATTCACCCACAGGGAAGCTCCTTCGTTCTTACAACACCTCTCCACCACCCTGCAGTCCCTCCTGCACTCCGCAGGCAAGGCCTATCAAGAGATGATCATCCCCCCGCAGGAGAGCCGCTCCTATCTCGACGAACTCCTCCTCATCTACTCCCGGACGGGATCCCTCTACGCCCCCGGTGGAGTGGAACCCCTCTTCCACATCAGGACCGGCCACCTGCTCACAGGAGCACACGCCCTCTCCGTGCTCCTCCTGAGTCTCCTCTACGGCATCCCCGGCGGGAAACTCCTCTCGGGAAGCATCACGGTGGAATTCATCGTGGGTGTCCAGGAGACCATACAGCGTCCCCCGGTGAAGACCGCCATGGACGTGGTCACCGGCAACCTCAGACAGTTCGGTCTCCTCCGGAAGGTGGGTATACTGCGACAAGGCATACACGGGCTTCGGAGACTCGGCCACGTGGTGACGGAGTTCGTCCTTCCCCCCGCCTTCAGGTTCATCCAGGATGCCTTCCGCCGGGAGATATACTACAGAACAGGCAGACTCCTTCTCTATACATGGGAGGAGAGCACCCTCAAGCACCCGCCGCTCGCCCTCTTCGACCTCTTGCCCCGGTGAGCCCTACCCTCTATAGTAGAACCATGATCGGTTTTCTCATCAAAAAGGCGTTCTTCGACACGTGGGATCATCTCATCACCGTGGTGGTCCTCAACCTGGGTTTCCTGCTCTCCTTCGCCATCCCGACCGTGGTTCCCGACTGGGTGAGCCCGCTCGGCCTCCCGGTGATGACCGCCGTGGTAGTGGTGGGGCTCGTCATCACCTTCCTCTATCTGGGCGTGCTCGCCATGGCCGCGAAGGAGATCGCCTTTTACCGCACCCCCTCGTTCGGCGACCTCGTCTCCTACCTCGCACACACCTGGAAGGGGTCCCTCGTCTTCGGCGGCCTCACCGCCCTCGCAGTACTCATCCCCTTCTTCTTCTTTCCCTTCTACGCATCATGGGGAGGCGCCATAGGATTCATCGGCATGGTGATCCTCCTGTGGGCCCTCATCGGGTGGTCCCTCATGAGCGTGTGGTTCTATCCCCTCCTCTGTCAGATAGAACCGAAGGTGAGGAAAGTCCTCAAGAAGTCCTTTCTCCTCGCCTTGGACAATCCGGGCCTGAGCATCCTTTTGATCCTCTCGACCCCGGTGATCCTCTTCATCTCCATCTTCACCGCCCTCCTCGTCCCGGGACCGGCCGGCCTCATGGTATGGCTCCAGGACGCGCTCAAGCTCCGTATGTACAAGTACGAGTACCTCGAAGCGCACCCCGATGCCGACCGGAAGAAGATCCCCTGGGAGACCCTCCTCATCGAGGAGCGGGAACGGGTCGGCAAGCGAACCCTCAAAGGTATGTTCTTCCCGTGGAAGGAGTAGTGCCCTGGAGACCGAGCACTACTCCCCGGGGACGAGATCTCGTCGCCTGAGCCACGTGGCAAGATAGAGGAAAGGCGTGTCGAGGGCAGCCACGATCCACTTGAACAGATAGGTGGTGACGGCTATCTCCACCACCACCCCGAACGGGTACACCCCTGTAAAGGCGAGGAACGAGAAAATCGCGCTGTCGAGGAGCTGGCTCACCATGGTGCTCGCGTTGTTCCTGAACCAGAGCCAGGAGGGGAACCGCTCCTTCCAGAAGTGGAAGGCCCACACGTCGTGGAACTGGGAAACGAGGTAGGCCACCAGGCTCGCGAGGACGATCCTCGGCATGAGGGAGAAGATCGCCTCCAAGTGTTCCTGCGAGAAATCGTCCGGACCGGGCACGAACCAGAGGGCGAACTGGGTGAGCACGATCATCGCGAGCAGGCTCACGAAGCCCATCACCACCGCCTTTCTCGCCTCCCGTGTGCCGTAGATCTCGGAGAGGATGTCGGTGACGAGGAAGGTGGAGGCATACACGATGTTGCCGAGCGTGGCGGTAAGCCCGAAGAGCGTGATCGTCTTCACCACCTGGATGTTCGCGATGATCACGCTCACCGGAATCCATAGGAAGAGTCCGACCTTCCCCATCGTCCGGTAGAGCAGGATCACACTCACAAAGGTAGCAGTGAGCATGAGAAACCAGAGGAGTTCGTTTGTCATGGAGGACTCCTTGTTTTGGTGAGGCGGGTTGCTGCGACCGCCGTATCCGCAACGCGGATACACGTCAGGGTGTCTCCGCCACCACAGGGTTGCGGAGCACTCCGATTCCTTCTATCTCCACTTCCACCACATCGCCTGGATGGAGGGGACCCACCCCCTGCGGGGTGCCGGTGGCGATGATGTCCCCTTCCTCCAGGGTCATATGTCGGGAAATGAAGGAGATGATCTCAGGAATCCTGAAGATCATGTCCCCCGTGGACCCGTCCTGGACCACCCTGCCGTTGAGACGACACCGAATCCGAAGGGCGTGTGGATCAGGGATCTCCCGGGCGGGCACGATCACGGGGCCGATGGGGCCGAAGGTGTCGAAGGACTTGCCGCGCCACCAGCCGGACTTGTCCCGCTTCTGGATGTTCCGCTGGCTCACGTCGTTGAAACACGTGTAGCCGAAGATCACCCCTGGGGCCTCCTCAGGGGAGATGTTCCTGCACTCCCTCCCGATGATCACCGCGAGCTCGGCCTCGTAGTCGGTGCGCTCAGGATCCTCTGGGGTAGCATAGCGGGCCGCCATCGCGGGGAGTACGATCGCATCCTCGGGCCCGATAAGCACATTGGGGGTCTTGTTGAAAAGGATGGGCTCCTCCGGCAGCTCCTGGGACCTCACTATCTCAGCGGTGATATTCTCTGCAATATGCTCCCTGTAGTTGAGTCCCAGGGCAATGATCTTGGAGGGACGAAGGGTGTAGGTCTCATCCGTCCCTGCAACGGGCAGCACGACCTTCCTCATGGGAAGCCCCCTTGTCACATGAAAAATCCCCCTCACGGGGGGATGGGCGATAGTGGATTTGAACCACTGACATCCTGCTTGTAAGGCAGGCGCTCTCCCACTGAGCTAATCGCCCATGGACGTATCGACGTCAAGGCCGATAGTAGTATGAACAAAACCATATGTCAACACGATCCGAAAACGGGCACCCGGTCTCCTGCCACACCTCTCCGTGCCCACCGATATGGAGAGGGGCGCCTCACGCCACCCTTGACTTTTTCTCCATCCTACTCTACAAGAACTACAATGATGTGGAGAAATGCATCCACCGGCATCATCATCCTCATCATCAGCTCGCCCTGAGGGCGGGTGGTGATGCCTCTGGGTGCACAGCCAGCCGTCCTCTCGGGTCGAGGGGACGGCTCATTTTTTTATGGAGGAGTGAACCATGGCCCATGAGCAAAAACCGTTCGTCGTGATCTACGACACCACCCTCCGGGACGGCATGCAGGGGATCGAGATAACCTACACTGTCGAGGACAAGATCCAGATCGCCCACAAACTCGACGAACTGGGGGTCGATTACGTGGAAGGGGGATTCCCCCTCTCCAACGAGAAGGAGGCGGAGTTCTTCAGGAGGGCACGAGATGAACACTTCGATCACGCAAAGATCGTGGCCTTCGGGTCCACCAGAAAGCCGGGCCGGAAGGCGGAAGGAGACCCTCACATCGAGGCCCTCCTGGAGGCGGAGACCGAAGCCGTCATCGTGGTGGGTAAGGCGTGGACGGAACACGTGACCAAGGTGCTCAAGACATCCCTCGAGGAGAACCTCGAGATGATCTACGACTCCATCTCCTACCTGCGCTCCAAAGGGAGGATCGTGTTCTTCGACCTCGAACACTTCTTCGACGGGTACAAGGCCGACCCCGACTACGCCCTCGAGGTCCTCAGAGCAGGGACCGAGGCCGGGGCCGAGTGTCTCGTGGTCTGCGACACCAACGGCGGCACCCTCCCCCACGAGGTCGCGCAGATCATGGGGGCTCTCCCCCAGAAGGAACTCGCCCCGCTCGGGGTCCACTTCCACAACGATACGGGGAACGCCGTGGCCAATTCCCTCATGGGCATTCTCTCAGGGGCCATCCACGTACAGGGAACCATAAACGGCTGGGGTGAACGGTGCGGCAATGCCAATCTCTGCAGCATCATGCCCACCTTGTACTACAAGATGGGGTATCCCATCACTGCAGGGCCGCACCTCACCAAGCTCACCGCGGTCTCGAGGTTCGTAGCGGAGAAGGCGAACATCATCCCCGACAAGAGGCAGCCCTATGTGGGAGAAGCGGCCTTCAGCCACAAGGCCGGCCAGCACGTGGATGTCCTCCTCAAGGCCGAGCACCTCATGGAGCACATGGACGCCTCGCTCGTGGGGAACGAACGACGCATCCTCATCTCGGAGCTCGCGGGCAAATCCACCATCCTCAAGAAACTCTCCCGTTACGGTTCCTTCACGAAGGACTCCCCCGAGGTGGAACAGCTCACCCGACTCCTCAAGGAAAAAGAGGCCGAAGGCTACGAGTACGAGGCGGCGGAGGCCTCTTTCGAGATCCTCATACTGAAGACACTGGGGCTCTACAAGCCGCTCTTCGAGTTCGACAACTATCACCTCGAATCATTCAAGGCCGGCTCCGCCGACTCCAAGACCGTGGGAAAGCTCTTCCTCTGTGCCGAGGACAACGAAGTGATGGGGGCTGCGGTGAAGGTGGGACCGGTGGAGGCCCTGGACGCCGCACTCAGGGACGCCCTCCTTCCCTACTACCCCTTCATCGAGGAGATTTCCCTCACCGACTACCGCGTACGCGTCCTCAACCCGGAGAGGGCCACCGGTGCCAGGGTACGGGTCTTCATCTCCTCCCGTAACCACAACGGCCATACCTGGGACACGGTGGGCGTCCATGAGAACATCATCGAGGCCTCGTGGCAGGCCCTGGTGGACAGCTACGACTACTACTACAACATCTTCGTCCTCAGTCAAAGGAATACGCAATGAAGAGACCCAAAGTCATCTACATCACCGGATTCAGACAGCACGCGGGCAAGACGATCACCGCGCTCGGGCTCATCGGTCTCCTCCAGAAGAAATACCCCCCCGAAGAGCTCGGCTACATGAAGCCGGTGGGACAGGAGCTCGTCCCCCTGGAGGACGGGACGATGATCGACAAGGACGCCCGTATCCTCCAGGAATTCAGCGGGATCCCTGACCTCGATCCGCGCGTGGTCTCCCCGGTCAGACTCGGAAGCGGGTTCACCAAGGAATTTCTCGATTCTCCCAACAGGAAGGCAGAAGAGGAAAAACTCACCAGGAAGGTCCTGGACTCCATGGAAGCCCTCTCCCACAAGAAGATCATCGTGGCGGAGGGAACCGGTCATCCCGGCGTGGGGGGCATCGTCGGCCTGTCCAACGCCCGCGTGGCTGAGATCCTGGGCGCGGAGGTCGTCTTCCTCTCGGGGGGAGGCATCGGGAAGGCTCTCGACATGCTCGAAGTCGACCTCCACTACTTCATGTGTCAGGGCGTCAATGTGAGGGGAGTGATCTTCAACAAGCTCATCCCCTCGAAGATCGATCAAGTGCGCCACTACATCACGGAGGAACTCCTCCAGGAGCGGTTCCCCTTCTTCACCCCGCCCATCCGGATCCTCGGATTCCTCCCCATGGTGGAAGACCTCTCCAGACCCACCATGCACCTTCTCAGCACCATCTTCCCCGGTACCCTCGCCATAGGCGACGTGAACCGGGAGGAGTGCACAGGCCGTGCGGGAAGATCATCATCATCACCCAGGACAAGGACCACCTCCACCCGGACCACTACCTCTCGGACCGGGCGCTCTATCTCATCGGCGCAGGTTCCCCGGACAGGGTGGCCCTCATCGTGGAGGCACACCGAAAGGCTGGAAAACCGATCGGAGGATTCATCCTCACCTGCGGGGACACCACACCTCTCGAGGACAGGACCGTCCTCACCCTGGAGCAGGAACACATCCCCGCCATCTACGTGCCGTTAGACACCGCCACCGTGCGGGAGAAGATAGAGGACGTGTACGAGAACCCGAAGCTCCAGATCCAGGACATCGGAAAGGTGACGAAGATCCAGGAGCTCTTCGAAGAATACTTCTTCTGGGACCTCTTTTGCGAGACAATGGACATATAGTCCTCTCCGCGATATACTTTGTCTCAAAAATCGTATGGGAAAGGGGGACCGATGCTCAATGTACTGATCAAGGGAGGGCCTGTCCTGTGGGCCATCATCCTTCTCGCCTTCATCGGCACCGCCATCGTGATAGAACGGATCCTCTACTTCAGGAAGATCCGGGTAGACGAGGAAAAGCTCTTCCTCAGGATAAAATCCTCCCTGGAAAAGGGACACTTCGATGAGGCGCTCTACATCTGTGACACCAACTATTCCCCCCTCAGCGTACTCATCAAGGTGGGGATCGAGCACAGGGACCATCCCGAGCACATCCAACGGGAGGTGATCAAGGACGCGGCGAACCAGGAGGTTCCGCGCCTCGAGAAGAACCTGTCGGGCCTCGGGACCATCGCCCACATCGCACCGCTCCTCGGCCTTCTGGGTACGGTGACCGGTACCATGAAGACCTTCGGCGTGCTCGGTCAGTTCGGCGCCGTCACCGACCCGGGCATACTGGCGACGGGTATCTCGGAGGCCCTCATCACCACGGTGGCAGGTATCCTGGTGGCAGTCCCCGCGGTCATCTTCTACAACTACCTGGTGACCAAGGTCAATCTCCTGCTCATCAAGATGGAAAACCAGGTCAACTCCCTCATCCTCATGATCAACGCGAGCAAGAAGCGGCAGGGGGCGTCATGAGACTGGAACGTCGGCTCAGCCCGCAGGTGAACGTAGATCTCACTCCACTCATCGACGTAGTCTTCCAGCTCGTCATCTTCTTCATGGTCTCCAGTGTCTTCAAGACCACTCCCGGGATCTCCCTCGAACTCCCCACTGCCGGGACGGCCGAACCACTCACCGTGCAGGAGCTCGTGATCACCGCCATCGCGGAGGACGAGATCTACGTGAACGAGGTGAGGACCACCCTTGAAGGCGTGGAGAAGCTCCTCGCATCCTGGAAGGACGAACATCAGGATGCCGAGATCCAGGTGATCCTGGAAGCCGACAAGGAGGCCCAGTACCAGCTCGTGATATCGCTCCTCGACGGTCTCCGGCGGCAGGGGTTTCAGGACGTGGGTCTCCGTACCAGGATGAAACGATAAGGCGATGAGGACCGATCTCAGACTCCGCGAAGACAGGAAGAGAGCCGCGCTTTCCCTCGCACTCACGGTGGCGATCTATCTCATGGTCCTGCTTGGATTTTGGATAACCGGACTCCTGAGGCTCGAGGAACTCTCCGACGTGGCGGGACCTGTGAAGGTACACCTCACCACGAGGGGGCAGCAAGAGAGCCCCGCATCCCCCCCCCGCCCCCTCGAGACACCTCCACCACCATCCCCCGCCCCCACACCACTCCCCACCCAACCGCCAGCAGCGACCCCCACCTCCGCCCCCACCACACCTCCCGTTCCTCCCACCACCCGACCCGCCGCTACCACGACTCCGAGCACCCCCCCGTCTCCCACGCCGGCGGTGATCACCGGGAGGGAAGAGGGGAACACCTATACACTCGGCTTCTCCGAAGCAGCGGGGAAAGTGGGGAGGAGCATCTACGTGCCGATCTATCTCTACATGCCGCTCCCCTCACAACTCCCCCGTTTCGTGGGTGAGAACATGGTGAAGGACCTTCGCTCGAAAGCCCTCTTTCTGCGCTACTACCAAGAGGCCGGGGGGGCATTCTCTCTCGTGGAGCAACCTCCTCTCGATGACCGCCCTGACCTATGGGATGCACTCAAGGGGGCTGGTTACGATATCGGTCAAGCCGAATACAGACACAGACCAGGTCTTCGCCCCGTGACCATCCAATTCTCGGTGGATTCCCATACCAGGGGGAGCACCCTCCTCGCAGTGACCCTCGTGAGTTCCTCGGGGTACTCCGACATCGATGAAGCGGTGCTCTACGGTTTTTCCCGTGCCACCTTCTTCAACAACACCGAAAGGCCCATCAAAGGGTCGTTCACCTACCGCTTCTAGCGATCCTTGAGGAACACGGTCTTCTCGAGGGATATGATGAGATCCACCTCTCCCACCGTGAGTCCGAGCTCACGGGCGATACGCTCAGGGGGATGACCATTCCTGTAGAGGGAGAGGACCGTCTCCGAAAGAGGAGAGAGCCCCTTCTGGCCCTGAATCTCCCGCACGGGGTTCGGCTCACGAGGGGAAGGGATATCTCCCTGTACCACGGGTTCCTCCGGGGTATCGGGCGAGCGTGTGGTACCGGGTGCGCCCACCTCCCCCGAGGATCTCTCTGTCTCTGGAGGAGTGGTCCTGTCCGCAGGTTCCCCCGCCTCCCCGCTTTCAGGCACGGCGCGGGGCGCGAGATCCTCTGACCGCCGAAGCAGATCCTGAAGGACCTGGATACGCTTGTCGGCACGGTCCACGAGCTTCCTGAGGCCCGAGACCCTGTGCTCGAGGATCGAGACATTCCTGTCGGTCGTCTCGTTACAGCTTGCCAGGATCTCCTCGAGCTCCCGTCGCACCCTGTTCATGAACTCGAGCGTCTCCACTTTCTGTTCGATCTTCCGGTTTATGAGGAAGACCGACCACAGGGTCCCGCCGATGAGTCCGCCAAGAAACCACAACCACTCCATATGTCACCTTACCCCAGGAGATCCACGTGGCGTCCGATGTCGGGGTCTTCCACGACTTCGGGTGAGGAAGAGGTCGCTCTACGGGACGCTTCCCGCTCCTCCTTCGACCGCCCCTTGCCCTGCCCCTGTTCGCGGCCTTTCTCCTCCTTCACTTTCTCCACCCCTTCCCCCACTTGGCGCGTCTCATTCACCGATCGGCTCTCCTGCTGCGCCCGTTTCACCAGCTCCTCACCCTGCACGGTCTGATGATGCACCGGTATCTCACGCACACCCCCCTGCTCCCGTCCAACCTCGTGGAGCCTCGTGAACATCGTCTGCAGGTCGATGGGATGGAGGGCCATACCCTACCTCTCGAGGAGATCCAGTTTGTCGAGATCCTCCGGTTCCTCGTACTTCGTCACCTTCACCATATTGGCCTCCGAGATGAACGTGACCGCCTTGAACTCGTTCTTCACCTGGAGCACCGCATCCCTGATGACGATCTTGACACCCGGAAACACGGTCCCCGAAGCCGAGATCCTCCCCTTGGTCTTGAGCTGAGACAGATAGGCGCGGGTATCCTCTATCTCCTTCTGCAGGTTCTCCACCTTGAGGGAGAGCTCCCTCCGACGGAGGAGGAGCTCCTTGTACACCTTGAGTCTCTCCTCGGAAAGCTTCTGGGTCTTACGCTGGTTCTCGAGCGTTCCGAGGTTCAGCATGATCTCCTTGAGCTCATCCTGCAGTTTCTCGAGTTCCTGGGAGAGATGCTCCTCCTTTTCCTTCGCCCTGGGATCGTATCCCACCTCGAGGATCGTCTCTATGCCGCCCACCGAGCCGAGGTTCTTCGCCACGATCTCTTCCGTGGCGATGAGCTTTCCTCCTACTATACTCGCCCGACGACCATGGCAGATGATCTTCTTGTTCGCCGAGACCGTACAGTTTATGATCCCATCCGAGACGAGCACGAATTCTCCCGCCTCCACCCGCGCGTTCTCGATGAAACGGGAGACCACGTTCTTCCCGGCCCTGATGAGAGCGGCCGACTTTCCGGCGATCCCCTGGTGGACCACGATATCACCCTCTGCATCCAGCTCGCACTTTCCCACGCTTCCTTTCACCTCGATATTGCCGCTCGCCTTCACCGAGAATCCGTCCTCGACATTCCCCTTCACGATCACCGTACCGAGGAAGAGGATGTTCCCGGTCTTCAGGCTCACATCCCCTTCCACGGTGTACACCGGTTCCACGGAGATCTTTCCGCCCGTGATCATCACCTGGCCGTTGATCTCGGCCACCGCCACCATCCCATCCTCGGAGAGTTTCACATTCTTGCCCACGGGGATGGGCAGATCCTTCCCATCGCGTGCGGGGAGGAGCGTACCCGTGACCGTCTTGCCGGGCACGCCCTTCCCGGGAGGAATCTTCTTCGCGAGCACCTGACCCGCCACTACGTTCTGGACGAGGTTGAGGTCCTTGTAGTCGACCCGTCCGTCGCGCTCCTTGAGACGGATCCGAGAGGGGTTGGTCTCGAAGTTGTACACGATCTTTGCATCCTCGCCATGCCGCGGCGGCGTCCCTTCCGCGATCAGTATCTCCTGTCCATAGCGCGGATTCCTCTCGAACTCCTCTATCACATCCTCCTTGAGGCCGTATTCCACTCCGTTCATCTTGAGGAAATCCCGGATCATCTCCGCGGTGGGATCGGTACCGCCCTCCCGAGGGGGCTGAGCGAGGAGATAGGCCCGCATCTCCCCATCGGTTATGTTCACACTGAGAACCGCATCGTGTGCGGGATTGTAGCTGTAAGGAGCGATCCTCACGAACTGCCCGTCGGCCTTCCGTACCACCTTGCTCACGAGGTTCACGTCCACGGAGGCGTCCGTCCTCCGGGCGATCGCCTCGAGCGCCGCCCGTTCCGTGACCGGTTTTCCCTTCCCCTCGGGAGGGATCACACAGAGATACACACCGTCGGGGGAGAGTCTCACGAAGGCCTGTCCATCCCGATCCTTGGGAAGCGGTGCCATCTCTTCGATGCCCAGTCCGGCTTCCTCTTCACGCACCTCTTCCTTC
Organism: Spirochaeta thermophila DSM 6192; assembly: GCF_000147075.1. Classification (NCBI taxonomy): domain Bacteria; kingdom Pseudomonadati; phylum Spirochaetota; class Spirochaetia; order Winmispirales; family Winmispiraceae; genus Winmispira; species Winmispira thermophila. The sequence goes on along the minus strand of NC_014484.1, from coordinate 1,024,455 downwards.
ACCTTCTGTACCGCCAGGGAGGCCACGACGAGCCATGACTTCTTCCCCATACCCAGGAAACCGGACGATCCTTTCTCTATGACCTCATATTCCAGATCCTTTATCCTGCAACCGAGTTCTATCGCCGCCTCCTGGAGTGCCTCCTCCAGTGTCTGGCCCGTGACCTGGACGAGTTTCCTCCTCTTGTCCTCTTCCAGTTGTGTCTTCATGTAATCACGGAGTTGATCAAGGGAAATCACCGGTCCCCCTAGAAGATACCTTTACGTATGTTCCTCAGCTTCACCCTGAGCCGGCTGATCGCCTTGGTATGGAGCTGAGACACTCTGGACTCCGTCACATTAAGGATAGCCCCGATTTCCTTCAAAGTCAAATCTTCGTAGTAATAGAGCACGAGGACCTTCTTTTCCTTTTCAGGAAGCTCTTTTATGGCTTCCGCCACCACCCGCTTTATCTCCTCCCGCTCCACGCGGGCGGCCGGATCATAGGCCTGGGGGGCTTCGAGCATATCCGCAATGGCCACCCGATCGTTCTCGTCTCCTGTGTACCAGAGTTCCTGCAGGGAGAGGATGGAAGTGGAACTGATCTTCTGGAGTGTCTTCTGGAGCTCACGCGAGCTCATATTCATCTCCCGGGCGAGTTCCTCGTCGGTGGCGGCCCTCCCCAGGGAACTCTCGAGCCTGTGGAGGGCGTCCTCTATCTCCCTGCTCTTCTGCCGTACCGAACGAGGGACCCAGTCCATTGCACGGAGTTCGTCGTAGATGGCGCCTCTTATCCTGGTGACCGCATAGGTCTTGAACTTCACATGTTTTTCGGGGTCGAATTTCTCGATCGCATCGAGGAGTCCGAACGTCCCGAAGCCGATCAGATCGTCGAACTCCACGCTGCTGGGGAGCCCCACCGCGATCTTTCCCGCAACGTATTTCACGAGTGGGGCGTACTGCTTGATGAAGTACTCACGGATCTGGGGATCCCTTGTCTTCTGATATTCCTTCCAGAGCTCGTCTTCTGTCCTCTGCGCCAGGCTGCGTTCATCCATGAACCGTTACCCTTTCTCATCTTTTTTCAATAGGGTGCGTATCGCCTGAGCGATGACCTGTGGATCCTGATCCCCCATGCCTCCTCCGCCCCCCGAGATCGACTGAGAAGACTCGAATGACAGCGGATCCGTACCATCCTCCTCCGGGCCCTCCTCCTCGGCGGACACTTCTTCGAAGAAATCCTCTTCCAGATCATCGATCTCAGGGAACTCGTCGAGTCCCGCATCCTCCCGATCCGGACCGAGGGGAGAGGAGTCCGGCATCCCTTCCCCGTCCCCCTGACTTTCCCTCTCTCCACCCCCCTCCCCGAAGGATCGGACCGATTCTTCCAGATCATCCTCCCTTCCGATCCCCATCTGTTCCCCGGGAACCGTCCGTGGGGACGGGGAGGCCTCGTCCTCGAGCACGATATCGACCACGTGGTCCTGTTCCTCCTCCGATTTCTCAGGGAGCGACGAAGGGGCGGACTCTTCCTCCTGAACCAGCTCCGGGAGAAACCGCCGCACCACCTCCCAGACGACGTACAGCACCCCGCCGAAAAGGACTCCACTTCCCAGCGCCCGGAGCATCGCCACCCCGAGAGGATTACCGGAGAAGAGTCCTATGAGGAGGGACAAGGCCGCCACGCTCCCTCCTCCCGCCAGGGCATACGTTATCTTCATATAAATCCAACCGTTACCAGGTTAGACGAAAACGGTGCCTCCGTCAAGCAAAGCCCCCTCACCCCCTGCCGAGGAGATTTCGCAAAAAGCCTCCGAGTCCTTTCCCCTCACGGTATTCCACCTTCTCCAGTCTGCTCACGAGGTGTTTGACACATATGGAGGCCTTCCCCCTGGGATCGAGGACGATGAAGGGGCGCTGTTTCAGTACCGCATCCTGTACCGAACCGTCTTCGTACACGAATCCGAGATAGTCGATCTTCACGTTGAGGAACTGTCCCGCGATGGTGGTGACCCGCTCCGCCACCCGTCGTCCCTCTGCCACACTCTTCACCCGATTCACCACGAGCTTCAGTCCCATGTTGATGTTCTCTATCTCGGTCGCGATGATCTTGATGATCCCGTAGGCGTCGGTGATGGCGGTGGGCTCGGGGGTGGTCACCACGACCACATCGTCGGCAGCCGCCACGAAGGATATCACGTTCTGGGTCACCCCCGCGCTGGTATCGATGATGATGACATCGGCGAAGGAGAGTCCCACCAGTTCTTCGATGAAATGCTCACGCTCGTCGTCCGAGAGGTTCGCGATCTTCGCGAATCCCGATGCCCCTGCGATGATCTTGATACCGTACGGCGTATCGACGATGATCTCCTCCAGGGTCTTCTGCCGCCTTATGAGGTGATAGAGGTTGTACTTGGGAATGATGCCGAGCACCACGTTCACGTTCGCCAGGCCCAGATCGGCATCCATGAGTACCACTTTCTTCCCCAGCTGGGCATAGGCGATGGCGAGATTGGTGGCGACGTTGGTCTTCCCCACCCCTCCCTTACCGCTGGTCACGGCGATGATCCGTGTACGACTCTGCGAGAGAGGGACCATCCGACCTCGCATCAACTCCCGTAGAGATTCGGCCTGGTCTGCCATGATCTACTCCATATCTTCCAGTATGAAGCCGCGTACTGCAGCCAGAAGTTTGGCCGGTGTCGCCGCCGCGATGTCGTGGGGAACCGCCTGTCCGTTGGTGATGAAGGATATGGGTTTTCCCTTCTCCTCCAGCACGCTGATGATGTTCCCCACCGTGGTGGTCTCATCGAGCTTGGTGAGCACCACCGACGTGTAGTTGAACGGCTCAAACTGCTGCAGGACGGTATATATATCGGCTGTTTTCGTGGTGGCACTCAAGGCCAAATGTGTCTGGGCACGGCTGCCGCAGGCCTCGAGCATGTCCTTCATGTCGGCGAGTTTCCGGTAATCACGGGGGCTCTTTCCTATGGTGTCCACGAAGATGATGTCCACATCCTGGAAGAGCCTCACCTGGCGTTCGAGTTCTTCGTAGCTTTCCACACAGGCGACGGGGATGCCCATGATGTTGGCATAGGTCTCTATCTGTTGGCGGGCGGCGATCCGATAGTTGTCGATGGTGATGATCCGCACGTCGTAGCGGATGTTGTCCTCGAGCCCCAAGCCGTACATGGCCGCCAGTTTCGCGATGGTGGTGGTCTTCCCCACCCCCGTGGGGCCCACCAGGATGAAGATCTCAGGTCTCCTGGTGAATTTGAGCGGGTAGATCCGTATCGATTCCCTTACCCACTGAACGACGAGTTTCTGGAGGAGGGCGAAATCCTCGATCTGCTGGAGGGTGAGTTCGTCCCTGATCCGTCGGATGGTCTTCTCGATGTAGCGATCGGTGAATTCCGCTTCCTCGAGCATGGCCCGAAGACGTCTGATGTGTTCATGTTCCTTCTCATCCTCTCGTACCGTCCCCCTCTGGATGTTCTCCTTGATCTGGGCGAGCTCCGAGAGCACCTTCTCGAGGATCTGGTCACGGGGAGACTGCTCAGACTTCGCGAGCTCCAGGATTCGCCTCCGCTCCTCGTCGAAGGAACGCCTCGGGGAGGAGGGGGTACGTACTCCCTCGGGGACCACGTAGCCGGTGATCTCCACCCCTTCCCGGGGGAAGAGTCCGAGGAAGCCCCCAAGGCGTACGGTGCGCTGAGAGAGGATTCTCACCCTGTCCCCGTACTTGGTCCTGATCTTCTGGAGCGCCTCCGCACGGGTGGGCGCCTGCTCGGTGAAAAATTCCATAGGAATATCCGCCTCCTCAATCGATCCTGATCTCACCCAGTGCCTCCACCCTCACCTCCGAAGGGATCTCCGGGACCGAGAGCACCACCAGATCGGGGACGTCCCGGAGGGTGCTCTGCTTCACCAGGGGCCTCGCGGCCTCCTGACAGAGGACGATGGGAAGGTATCCCTGCTCCTGGACCTGCCGCACTGCATTCATGACCGCATTGATCCACTTTCGATAGACCCCGGGTTCGAGGGCGGTCACCACCCCCCCTGCGGTCTCCACCCTCGCATCGATGATCATCTGTTCGAGCGCGGGATCCAGGGTGAGGACCCGCAACACACGGTGCTCGTCAGTATATTGTGCGCAGATCTGTCTGGCAATCGCCTGTCGGGCCTTCTCTATGAGGAAGGTGACATCCTTCGTCATGCGGGCGTAGTCGGCGATCGTCTCCAGGATGCTCACGAGGTTCCGGATGGAGACCTGCTCTCTGAGGAGGCCCTGGAGCACCTTCTGGATCTCACCGAGAGTGAGCACCTCCTGGACGTCGTCCACCACCGCGGGGTAGTCCTCCCTGAGGGCGTTGAGCATCGACTGGATCTCCTGGCGTCCGAGGAGCTCGGCCGCGTGCTGTTTGATGATCTCGGTGAGGTGCGTGGCGATGATGGAGGGAGGATCCACCACTGTGTAACCAGCCCGTTCTGCCCTGTCGCGGTCCTCTTCCTTTATCCACCTGGCCGGAAGTCCGAAGGCGGGATCCCGGGTCTCCTCTCCGGGAATCTCCTCGGTCACTCCCCCGGGATTGATACACAGGTAGGCCCCCATCTTGATCCTTCCCCGGCCTACTTCCACCCCTTTGATCTTCACGCAGTACTCGGAAGGTTCGAGCCGCATGTTGTCGACGATACGTATCCTCGGGATCACGATCCCCAGCTCGAGGGCCGTCTCCTTTCTGATACGGGTGATACGCTCCAGGAGCTCCGCTCCCTGCTCACGATCCACAAGGGGGATGAGGGCGTACCCGATCTCGAGGGCGATGGGGTCGAGGGGCACCACCGGGGATATCTCGGGCTGCTGAGGGACGGGACGGGCGGCCGCCGCCTCGGCAGCGGCCGCTTCGGCCTCCCTGACAGGGCGTTGTGCGAGCCTGAAACCCACGAAGGCGAGCAGGCCCGCCATGGGAACGAGCACGTACCAGGGGAAACCGGGCAGGAGCGAGAGGAAGAGGAGGAATCCCGCGGCCATCCAGTAGATCCTCCCCTCCTGGGAGAACTGGGAGGAGACATCCTGGCCGAAGGTCCCATCGGAGATGGCCCGGGTGACGATGAGGCCCGTGGCGGTTGAGACCAGGAGGGCCGGAAACTGGGAGACCAGGCCGTCACCTATCGTGAGCGAGATGTAGGTGCGGAGGGCCACGTCGAGCGGTTCCCCGTGAATGGCCATCCCCACGATCATCCCGCCGAGGACGTTGATGAAGGTGATGAGGAGCCCCACCTTCACGTTCCCTGACACGAACTTGGAGGCACCGTCCATGGCCCCGTAGAAGTCGGCCTCCCTCTGGAGCTCCGCCTTTTTGCGGGCCGCCTCCTCCTCCGTGATCGCACCCGAGTTGTACTCGGCCTCTATAGCCATTTGCTTCCCGGGGAGGGCGTCGAGGGTAAACCTAGCCGCCACCTCCGCTACCCTCGTGGCCCCCTTGGTGATGACGATGAACTGTACGGCGATGATGATGATGAAGATGATGAACCCCACCACGAGGCCTTCGGTCCCCGCGGATCCGACCACGAAGGTGCTGAACGCCCGGATGAGCCGCCCCTGGAACCCGCTCCCCTGGGTGAGTATGAGCCTGGTGGAAGAGACGTTGAGGGCCAGTCCGAACACGGTCAACACGAGGAGGAGAGTGGGAAACACCGAGAACTCAAGGGCCCGCCTCACGGAGAGGACGATGAGGATGGTGAGGAGGCTTATGACCAGGTTGAGGGCCATCAGGGTGTCGAGGAGGACGGCGGGCATGGGGATGACGAGCATCATCACCACCACGATGACACCAATGGCTACGAGCACATCGGATCGTTGGGTGATGAACACGTTTCTGAGCATCTGCTGGACATCGGCCATAGCAGCCTCCCTTTACATCACCTTCTCCCGCCGGCGGGCATCCACGGCGTACACCTTCGCGAGAATGGTCGCCACCACGGCGTAGTACTGTTCGGGGATGGTATCACCCACCTCCACCTCCTGGTAGAGGGCCCGCGCGAGGGGTCTGTTCTCGACCAGAGGGACTCCGTGTTCCCTCGCGATGGCCCGCATCCGGAGGGCGAGTTCGTCCGCTCCCTTGGCCACCACCGTGGGCGCCTCCATTCTCGCCCGCTCGTACTCGAGCGCCACGGCGTAGTGGGTGGGGTTGGTGATGACCACATCGGCCTCCGGCACCCGGCGGATCATGTTCCTGGTGAGGATCTCCCTCATCCTCTGTCGGAGACGGCTCTTCACGAGGGGATCCCCTTCGTACATCTTCCGTTCCTCCTTCAATTCCTCCCGGGACATCTTGAGGGACTCGAGGTGTTGCCGTCTCTGGAAGAGATAGTCCACGATCGAGATGGCGAGGAAGACCACCGTGGCCTCGAAGAGGATCCGGAACACGAGCGCACCCAGGAACCTGATCCCCTGGAGGAGCGGAACACGGAGGAGGTTCACGAGCCGTGGAAGCTCCATCCGGATATTGAGATAGGCGAGGAACCCTATCGCGGCCACCTTGAGGATCGTCTTACCCAGGTTGAAGAGGGCCTCCGTCGAGAAGAGCACCCTCTTGGCGAACCGGGAGAAGTTGGGAACGATGCGCTGGAGATCGGGGGTGATGGGTTTCACCGTGAAGAGGAATCCGACCTGGAGCACGTTTCCCGCCACTCCGGCACACAGGGCGACCACGAAGAAAGGAAGCGTGAGTTTGAGGAAAAACTGGAGAAACAGGACGAAGAACCTGCCCGTATGGGTGGGCTCCGGAGAAGAGATGCTCGAGAAGAAGGTTTGGAACATCGAGACCATGGTGGAGAACAGGTAGGAAGAGAGGAGGGCCAGTGTGATGAGGGTGAAGAGCATCACCAAGGTGGAGGGGAGCTCGGGTGTCTTGGCCACCTTCCCCTCTTCGCGTGCCTTGCGGATCTTGTGCTCGGTTGGTTCCTCGGTTCGCCCCTCGTCCTCCGCCGCGAACCATTGGAGGTGCACGTGTACGAAACGGGAGATGGAACCGGCATCCTCATGCCACATCGCCTCGAGGGCGGTCTTCTTCGTCATGAACCACCTCCCGGCGAGAAAAGTTCCACCAGGGCATAGAACATGTAGTCGAATATCCTGCTCATCATCTCCGCCACGAAAGGGAGGATCACCAGGAGCAGGACGAACCCCACCCCGATGGAGATGGGGAATCCCATGAGCAGGAGATTCATCTGGGGGGCGGCCTTTCCGAGCAGCCCCATACTCACGGAAACGAGGAGAAGCACCGAGATGAGCGGAAGGGCAAGGACGAATGCGTACTGGAAGATACCCGCAAGCCCGTGGAGGAAGACATCGAAAAAATCTTCCCTGTAGACGAGGATGTCCGCCGATCGGAAGGCCTTGATCGAATAGTAGACTCCCGAGAGGAAGAACTTGAGGAACCCGCCGGTCACGAGGAACACGAGCACCGCCACGTTGCTCATGACCTGGCCCATGAGGGGGAGCTCCTCTTGGGAGAGAGGGTCGTACACCGAGGCGGCGTTGAACCCCATCTGGAAACCGAAGAACTCACCCGCGATCTGGAAGAGCGAAAAGTAGAGGAGTACGAAAAAGCCGGTGATGAGTCCCACGAGCACCTCACCCAGCAGGAGGAACGCATATCCCAGCCCGGTCTCCGGAATGGTGTAGAGAGACGAGGCCCAGGGGAAGACCGCGGCACTCGTAAAAAAGGCGAGTCCCACCCGGGCAATACCGGGAATGCCCGAGGAGGAGAAAAGGGGACTGATCGCAAGAAGACTGAACACCCGTGCGAACACGAGGAGAAAGAGCTCGGCACGGACGACAAGATCAGTGAACACCCGTCACCTCCTCTATCCTCCCATCTCCGGGATCATCTGGAAGAGATGGACCGTGAACTGGGAGAGAGAAGAGAGCATCCACGGGCCGAGCAGGAGGAGCACCAGGAGTATGGCGAGGATCTTGGGGACGAAGGTGAGGGTCTGCTCCTGGATGGAGGTGGTGGCCTGGAAGATCGACACGATGAGGCCCACCAGCATGCCCACCAGGAGGAGGGGCGCCGCTATCACGATGAGTTCGTAGATCCCGCTCCTGAGCAAATAGATCGCCTCTCCCAGTCCCATCTCTCACCTCCTCAGACGAAACTTCCGAGCAACTGCTGTGTGATGAGCGTCCACCCGTCCACGAGTACGAAGAGGAGCAGCTTGAACGGGAAGGAGATCATCACCGGCGGGAGCATGATCATCCCCATCGACATGAGGGTGGAAGCCACCACCATGTCGATGATGATAAAGGGGATATAGAGTATGATCCCTATCTTGAAGGCCACGGTCAGCTCATGGAGGATGAAGGCAGGGATGAGGATGTGGGTGGGCACATCCGCCAGGGTGTCGGGCCTGGGAAGACCGCTCATCCGCATGAAGAGCCGTATGGGCTCCACGTCGTTCTGCATCTGCCGGTACATGAAAATCCTCAAAGGGCCGACCGCCCTGCCGTAGGCCTCCTCTACACCTATCTCTCCCCTCGAGAGAGGGACGAAGGAATCGTCGTACACCTCCTGGAACGTGGGCCACATCACGAACAGTGTGAGAAAGAGGGAGATCCCCATGAGCACCTGTGTGGGCGGCACCTGCTGCAGACCGAGGGCCCTTCGGATGAAGTCCAACACCAGGGCGATCCTCAAGAACGAGGTGGTAAGGACGAGGATGGACGGGGCAAGGGTGAGTATCGTAAGCAGGAGGAGGAGCTGGATGGAGAGCGCCACCTCCTGATCGCTCTGAGGCTCGCGGATGGTGAGATCGACGAAGGGGATATTGAGTGCTTGGTCCTCTTCAGGACCCAATTGCGCCACGAGCCCGAGCGGACCCGGAAGGACGAGCATGAACACGACGAGGAACCCTATCCGTTTCACAGCCGTTTCAACCTCTCTCTCTGTTTCTCGAGAAAGGTCATCGCCCGGGGAGCCGGCCCCTCCTCCGAAGATGCAGGATGCTTCGGCGGGAAGAGACGGTCGAGGAAATCGGAGAAACGCCCTCCTCGCCCCGTCTCCTGCCTGGAGGCGATGAGCTCTATCCGGTCGAGGGTCTCCTTCTCCTCGATTCGGGCGATGAGCGTCACACCGTTCTCACTCGACCCCACGAGGAAATAGCTGTTCCCCACCCCGATCACATGAACCGCACGGGTCCCCTGGAGGACCCTGGTGTCCACCACTCTGATGAGATCCTCCCCACTCCCGCGGGCGACACTCATCTTCCGAAGGAAGTAGAACACCGCGTATATGGCTGCGAGCACCACCCCGAGCAGAAGGAGCATCCGGACGCCGTCCCAGAGGGTGAAGCCCACCGCAGGTTGAGGAGAAGGTGCGCCACCCCCGGTCTCTCCCACCTCGGGCGCATCAGAGGGAAAGACGAGTTCCGATTCGGAAACCTCCTGGGGGGCCGGGGGAGGAGTGGTCGTCTCCTGTGCAGGGAGAAAGGTCGTACTGAAGATCAGCGTTGCTACTATACCACCTATCAGTCGCTTCACATGGATCGGATGAGACTTCATCTGTTCTGTTCCCCTCCCAGTATGAAGTAGTCGCTACGTCAGCTCATTGAGACGCTCCAGCGGTGATATGATCTCCGTGACCCGCACACCGAAGTTCTCGTCTATGACCACCACTTCACCACGTGCAATGAGCTTGTGATTCACGAGTATGTCAACCGGCTCACCGGCCAGTTTGTCGAGCTCGATGATCGTCCCCTCGCCCATGGCGAGGATTTCCTTCACCATCTTCTTGGTCCTCCCGAGCTCCACCGTGAGCTCCATGTATACATCCATGAGGAGCGAGATGTTCGCCTGCTGTTCGGGACCAAGGGCCCCCTCCGGAAACGAGGGAAACTGCACCTGCTGGACCTGAGGGGCTCCCGGCCCCCAGACCGTTGGTTGTCCCTGTGACTGCGCCATGGTAGCCCCCTGTGCAGAAGTAGAAGCCTGGTTTGCAGGTTGAGAGGGAGAAGGTCGAGAGGGATTCACCAGAGATCGCACGAATGGGACGTCGAAGAATTCGATCACCTTGTGCCCAACCCCGTCGATGACCACCGGATATTCCGCCGTCACGACCTCCGGGACGTCGAGATTCAACTGATCCCTGGAAAATTCGGCTCCCTGCGCAGGGGCGGTCAGGATGGTCATCCCCGACACGTCACCCAGCGAGGTGACCACGGGCCCGTTCATCTGGGAAAGCCCCTCCTGAAGGGCGGAGACGGCGGCCTCGGTGAGCTCCACGTTCTCCTGTCCCATGAGCAGGCCGGCGATGAGGGTGGACACCTCCCTGTCGAGCACATACCCGTGAGCAGCTCTCGTACCCTCGGTGAACGGTATGTCCACCTTCACCACCTGCTCCGGGAGCCCTCGTATGAAGGTCTCCGCCTGGACCGCCTTCACCTCCGGAGGCTGGACCTCCACCTGTTTCCCCGTGAGCATGGAGAGATTGGCCGCCTGCGAGGCCACGGTGTTCTGCAGGAGCGCCCTGAACTTCCGGAGTTCCTCGGGGGACAACGAAGGGGCAGGCCCCCCCTCGGGCGTCGAGAAGTTCACGCTTCCCTGGAGAAGGGCATCGATCTCTTCCTGTGTAAGGGAACCATCACTCATAGTTCCTCTCCTTCCGCAGTCAGCTCCTCGACTTCCTGGGACTCTTCGATCTTCTCCACGAGCTGGACTGCAAGTTTTTTCCCGACACGCCCCGGCCTGCAGTAGAACTTGGGACGGTTCTCAATCTTGAGGACGAGCGGCTCCTTCACCCTCGTGGGAAGCATGATGACATCCCCCTTCTGAATGCTGAGGATGTCCCGCATCTTCAGGTTCATGGAACCCACCTCCACCACGAGGTTCACCTCGACGCTGGAGATACGTTCCTTGAGGATCGCGAGGTTCTCGGTGGTGCCGCCCTTTCTCACCGAGGAATACCAGTACTGTGCCGAGAGTTTGGAGATGATGGGCTCGATCGTGAGGTAGGGGATGCAGAAGTTCATCATCCCCTCCACGTCCCCCACCTTCGTCTCGAGGGTGACCAGGACCACCATCTCCGTGGGGGGAACGATCTGGGCGAACTGGGGGTTGGTATCGATCTGGCCGAGTCTGGGTCTCAGGTCTATCACCTGACTCCAGGCCTCCCGCATGTTCCCCAGGATGCGGACCATGATCCCCTCCATCACCGTGGTCTCGATGTCGGAAAGGTCTCGATCCCGGGGGACCACCGAGCCGTCCCCCGGTCCCCCGAAAAGCCTGTCTATGATGGAATAGGTGATGGTGGGGTCTATCTCGAGGATCGCGGAACCCTTGAGGGGATCCATGTTGATGATGCCTATCGTGGTGGGATTGGGGATGGAACGTATGAACTCCTCATAGGTGAGCTGATCGACCGAGGCCACGTGGACCTGGACGAGGCTTCGCAACTGGGCGCTCAGAGAGGTGGTCGTGAGACGGGCGAAGGTCTCGTGCATGATCGAGATGGTACGAATCTGCTCCTTCGAGAACTTGTCGGGCCGCTTGAAGTCATAGATCTTTATCTTTCTCTGCTCGGGAATCCGCTGGACTTCCTCCGTTTCTATCTCCCCAGCAGAGATCGCCGAGAGAAGCTGATCTATTTCTTCCTGCGAGAGGACCTCGGTCATGTACGTTCCCCTCCTCCCGTCATCCCTTCTAGAATTCTACCAGAGTAAAGGTATCGAATACAATATCCTGCACCATACCGCTCGTGAGGACATCGTTTATCTTGGCCTTGAGCTCTTCCTTTATCATCTCCTCGTACTGGGGGCGCAGTTCCTCGGCCCGCTTGGAGGAGAAAAACCTCCGGATGAGGTCGCGCAGATAAGGTCTCCGCTCGTTGAGTTCGGTCTGAAGGGCCTTGTCGTTCACCTTGTAGCCCAGGTAGACGACCGCGAGCAGGGTGTACTGGGCCTCGTCCGAAGTCCGGGCCCGTATCTCCCCTATCTCGTACCACGCGAGCACGGGAGGGGCGGCCTGGTACTCGGGCGAAATCTCGGGGGGATTCTGTGACTGGCTCGAGACGTTCAGGACACGCAAGGTGATGATGACCACCGTGACCACGAAGACCGTGGCGAGCAGCCCGAGTGCCACGTACTTGAGGATCTGGATCACGATACTGGGAAGGAACCCCACCTGTTTCGATTCCGCCTCTACGGCTCCGGGTTCCTGCGTTTCATCGTCGAAGATGTCGCTCACCTTCCCCTCCTATCTTCAAATTCTACCAGAAAATCAGAGAATTGAAAAGGTTTTCTACAGATGTCCCTCCGAGAGTATGACTATGTCGATCCTCCGGTTGTAGGCCCTCCCCTCGGGAGTGGAGTTGTCTGCGAGGGGTACGGTGTCGGCGAGCCCCATCACCTGGAAGTGATTCTCGTCCACCCCGTAGTCGGAGAGAAAGTGGAGTACGTTGATGGCTCTCGCCGAGGAGAGTTCCCAGTTGCTGGGCCACGGCCCCGCGGGATCGGTGGGCACATCGTCCGTGTGGCCCTCTATGCGGATCTTCCTCCCCTCCAGCTCCGGGGAGGTGAGGAGATTGGAGAGTTTTATGAGGGTCTCCCGGGCGGCCTCTATGTTGAGCTCGGCACTCGCACTCCTGAAGAAGGCGTCGGCCGCCAGGGTGATCACAAGCCCCCGCTCATCCTGCTTCACCCGCACGGTCTTGGCCCGTATCTCGGGTTGGAAGGCCGAGATGGCCTTCTTCCTCGCCTGATCGAGGGCCCGCCCCCGTTCCATGGAGGGAAGGCTCATCACGGTATTGCCGAGCTCGGCAAGACGGCCCACCGAGAGGGTGTTTCCTCCCTCCCGGCTCCCGAGCCCAGGGAACGCGGAGAGGATGAGTCTGAGCTGATATCCGTCGATCGTCGCAGTGGTGAACATCATGACGAAGAAGGTGAGGAGGAGGGTCACCATGTCACCGTAGGTGAGCATGTAGTCGGGAGCCCCCTCGTCACACTTCTTCTTTTTCTGCATCTCCTTCGCCATGTCAGTCCCTCCCCACCTCCTGGCGGACCGCCTCTCGCTCCTTTGGTGGTAGGAACGAGAGGAGTTTTTCGAGCAAGACCCGGGGATTGTCCCCTGCCTGGATGGAGAGGATCCCCTCTATCATGATCTCCCTCACCAAGGTCTCGTCCCGGTCCCTGTCCATGAGCTTGTTCTTGAGTGGTATGAGGAAGAGGTTCGCGAAGAGCGAGCCGTAGAGCGTGGTGATGAGGGCGGTGGCCATTCCCTGCCCGATCGCAGAGGTATCCCCGCCTGCGAGGTTCTTGAGCATCGCGATGAGACCGATGAGGGTTCCTATCATCCCGAAGGCGGGCGCGATCTTGGACCAGTCGTCGAAGATCTTGGCGCCCACCTCGTGCCGGGACTGCATCTCGTTGAGCTCGGTGTAGAGCACGGTTTTTATGATCTCGGGGTCGATCCCGTCCACCACCAGCTGGAGCCCTTTGCGCATGAACTCGTCCTCGATCTCGTCGAGGTTGTCTTCGAGGGCGAGGAGTCCCTCCCGCCTCGCCCGCTCGGCGTAGGCCACCAGGTCGTTGATCACCCTCCCCTCCTGCCAGTTGGGGACGTTGAGGGCATGTGAGACGTACTGCATGATCCCCAGCATCCGCGCGAGCGGGTTCCCCACGAGCATCGCTCCGAAGGAACCGCCGAACACGATGAGGACCGAGGCGATGTCGACGTACACACCGAGTGGCACCCCCGCCACCACAATACCGAAGATCACGAGTCCGAGTCCCACGACGACGCCAAGTATCGTACCCAGATCCATTCGTCACTCCTCGTTGAAGAACAGGCCGATCTTCCTGCGGTATTCGATGATCCTATCGAAAATCGTCTGGTAGTCCTCACGGACCACCAGACGCTTGCCCGAGAGCATGATGAGGGTGGTATCGGGATTGAGCTCGATGTACTCGATGTGGTGAGGATTCACGTAGAAGACCGTACCGTCGAGCTTCGTGACCTTGATCATACCCCTCCTATTCTACGACGCTATCGCTTGAGCGTCAGCAGCTCCTGGAGCATCTGGTCGGACGTGGTGATGGTCCGGGAATTGGCCTGGAATCCCCTCTGCGTCACGATCATATCGGTGAAGGCCTCGGCGAGGTCCACGTTGCTCATCTCGAGCGCCCCTGCGATGAGCTTCCCCTTTCCCGCAAAGTTCGGCGGTCCCACATTGGGATCCCCGGAGTTGAGGGAGACCCGGAACATGGTCTCACCCTCCTTCTCGAGACCGCCAGGGTTCACGAACGTGGCAAGCGCGATCTGACCCAGCGGACGGTTGTTACCGTTGGAGTAGACGCCGGTGATGACCCCATTCTGATCGATCTTGAACCCTTCCAGATACCCCATGGTGTAGCCGTTCTGCCGGAAGACCTTGGTGGAGCTGCGTTCCGCGAACTGGGTCACGGCGTCCACCACACTCCCCACCTGACCGAGATTGAGGTTGAAGGTCTGCCGTACGGCCGCCTCACCCGGCGGGATCGTGGCCTCGGGCACATCGAACCCCACCTGCACCTGGAGAGCCCCCGCATCGAGGACGTCTCCCGCCTCGTCCTCCACGGACTGAATCGTCCCAAGATTGTCGAACTGAATGATGAAGGTATTGGTGGCATTATTGGTCTCACCCACGTCCACCAGGGTGTTCGTGGGCGTCTCTGCATCGGGATCCACCGTGACCGTCGCACGCCACCGGTTGGGTTCACCCACCACCTTGGTGAACTCGATCCTGAGGGTATGCGGGTTACCGAAACTGTCATAGATGTCGTAGGTGGCCACCCAGGTGCCTTCACGCACCGTCTCGGGACCGGCGCCGGGAGGAATCTCGGGGAGCCGCTTGTCGAGGTTACAGGCGAGGAAGACCTCCGTAGTGGCGGAGGCGGGGTCCTTGCTCCCCACCGGGATGATGAGGTCCTGGAGGGATCCGGTGGTATTGATGAAGGTCTGTCCGTTCACGGTCTCGGCCCTCCACCCCTGGACGCGCAGCCCGTTGGCGGGATTCACCAAGTATCCCTCTTCGTCGAGGCCGAAGACCCCCGCCCTGGTGTAGAAACTGCGGTCACCCTTTCGGAGGATGAAGAAGCCCTCACCCTGGATGGCCACATCGGTCATCACGCCGGTGGTCTGGAGGGAGCCCTGGGTGTGGATGGTGTCGATGCTCGCGATGGTCATGCCGAGCCCCACCTGTTTGGGGTTCACCCCACCCACCTCCTCGGTGGGGCGGGCTGCACCGGAGAGCGTCTGGGAGATCATGTCATGAAAGTTGACCCTCCCCTTCTTGAATCCCGTGGTATTCACGTTCGAGATGTTGTTACCGATCACGTCCATCCTGATCTGATGGTTCTGAAGTCCGGACACACCGGCATACAGGGATCGCATCATGGTCTGCCTCCTACTCCATCCTCACGCTTTCTATCTGATTCATGTCGAAATATCTCCCGTTCACCAGGAGCTGCGGGAACTCCGTCCCCCTCACCTCCTCGACCACACCGGAGATCTCCTGCCCCCCGTTCTTGATCACCACCGTCTTCCCCAGGAGAGAAAACGCCTGGGAACTCTGGAGCCTCAGTGCGAGTTTCGAGAACTCCTGGCTCATGTTGGTCATCTGCTCCAGTGTGGAGAACTGGGCCATCTGGGCGATGAACTCCTTGTCCTCGAGAGGCTGGGTGGGGTCCTGGTGGGTGAGTTGTGCGACGAGCAGCTTGAGAAAATCGTCCTTCCCGAGCTCCTGCTTCACCTGCCTGCCCTCGGCGAGAGACTTGTTGAGGGCGTCCACCTGGGCGGCCACCTTGGCCTTCTCCACATCGTTCATCACAAGGGAGATATCCATACCTGTCTCCTACACGGTAAGGTTGATCGTCGTCGTCTCATATACCTCATCGGCAGCAGGTACCGCATGCTCAAGCACTCCGTGGGAAACGACCACCCTCACAGGGCCGGCCTCCGGCTCCTCGGAAGACGGGTCACGCTGCGGGGAGAAGGAACCGTTCCCTCCCTCAACGTCCACGAGAAACTGCCCCACCTGGAAGCCCTGGGACTTGAAGTGCTGAAGGAGGTCGTTGAGGTTCTGCTGAAAGACCTCCTTCACCACCATGTTCTCCACCAGGATCCTCCCCGAAAGCCTCCCCTCCGTGACTTCCACGTGGATACGCACGCGTCCGAGGCTCGGCGGTCGGAGTACCAGATGGATGTCTCCCTTCTCCTGATCACGAAGGACGAGCCTCGCCTGGCGCACGATCTCGTCGTTTCCGGCCTCCCTGAGCGAAGAAAGAAGTTGTCTCTGAACGATCGAGAGATCGGAAGGTGAGGGGTTCTGGGGCGTCCGGATCTGCTGGAAATCCCCCTCCTTACCCCTGAACACAAGGGGATCGAGGATGGGGTCCTCCCCCGAGGGGAGATGTTCGCGGGAAAGGGCACGGAGGTCCTCCTGTGCAGCCTTCGAAGGCGCTTTCGGGGAAGGTTCCCCCTCGGCCTTCCCCGCCACGCTTCGTTCCCGGATCACCTCTATGACTATCGGCTTGATGCTCCGAGGCTCCTTCACAGGGGCGGCCCCTTCGGTACGGACGTCTTCCCCTTCCTTCGATCGGGGCAACGCCTTGTCCGAGGAGGAGCCCGCGAATGGTGGTCCAACGGAGACGAACGAGGAGGCGACCCGATCGGCATGCGGTGACTTCGTGTTCTCCGTGCGCCCCTTGTCTCCGCTGCGGCTCTCATCACCTCGCTCTGGAGCGGGGGCATCCTTCAGGAGTGCGCTGTGACGAAGGGACACGGGTTGCTTCGGCTTCTCCCCCTTCGTGGAACGAGGATCCATCGGTACTTCACGGTTTCTCGCCGCATCCTTGCGTACAGGGGGCTTCTCCCCTTTCTTGCCCACCGGGACATCCTCCCCCATCCGCTCCTCCCTCCCCTCACTCCGGACATGGTCCTCTCCCTTCCTCGGTTTTCGGGCTTTCATCTCCCCGGCAGAGGGAGATTTCTCATCCACCTCATCGATCCCCCCCTCTTCGGAAGAGGCCGTCGGACGGCTTTCCCGCACCCCCTCCTCCCCCCTCTCAAGGTGCTCCTCCAGGATACGGGCGAAGGTATCCGAACGCGGCCCTCCGGGAGTCCTGGTCTGCTGGGAGGAGGGCTGAGGGGAGAGGTCGACCTCGGAGAGGAGCAAGGCCTTCATCTAGGGCCTCCGCACCATCTTGCGCTGAAGCCTGGCCGCACGATCCGCCGGCATGAGAGAAAGCCAGTACGGTACGATCGAATCCTCTCCCGTCTCCGCTGCGATTTCGTCAACCATCCAGAGGATATCGATGACATCCTGATCGTCCTCCATATTCAGAAGAATCTCCACGGCGCGGTCGGGCGGCATGTTGATGAGGTACTGGGCCGTCTGCCGTACGATGGCCCTTTTATTTTCGTATTGTTTCATCTGTTCATTGAACGATTTTTGTTGCTCCTCCAACGCCTTCTGCTTCTCCTGGAGCTCCTCCCACATGCTCTCGAGTTCCGCTTCCCGCTCTCCGAGACGCCGTTCCCACTCTTCCAGCTCGGCCTCTTTGAGTTTGAGGGCCTCCCGTTCCTTCTCGATCCGGGCGCTCTCCAGGAGGGTGATGCCCGGAAGGGCCGCGGCGGGCTGGGGGCGTTTCACCCCGATGAGATCGAGCAACGGGGAGAGTTGCTCCCTCACGTCTATCACCCCGAGATACGTGAGCCAGAGCCCTCCTCCCAGGAGGAGCAACACGATGAGAAAGACGAGGGCGAAGATACGGAGACCCGGCCCCACACGGGTATAGTTTTCAGGCATCGTGATCCTCCCTCACATGCGTGGCGGCATACTGTATCCCTGCCGCTTCGTCAACGGCCTTCTGGTCCTCTTTCATCCACTCCTTCCGGTACGCCTGGAAACAGCGGTCCCTCAGACGCTCGAACACCTGCGTCTCGGCCCGAGCCTTGAGGAATTCTTCACGGGCCCGGGCTTCCTCGTCCTCCAGGCGACCTCTCCTCGCGAGAAGCTCGTCCCGCTCTCTCTCGAGCCTCTCCCGGTAGAGGGCGGCTGCCTGCATCGTCCACAGATCGAGGCCCCCTCCCTCCCTCCCCTGACGGAGGGCCCTGACCGACTCCGCCACCACGTGTCGGATCGCCTGGTCCACCTCCTGTCGTTCCTGTACCACCTTTCCGAGTGCTTCCTTCTTCTGCTCTTCCACGTGTTCCCTCAACCTGAGCATGCGGGCGAAAGGGAACCTAAACCGTCTCATCGTCGCCGGATTCCTCCTCCGTGGTCTCCATCTCCGCAAGGTCAAACAGGCGGTGAATCGTCTCGGCGAGAGGGGCCCGCTCCTCGATCTCCTGCCTCAGGAAGGCGTTGATATCAGGCAGCTTCTCTATGGCCTTGTCCACCTCCGGGTTGCTCCCCCTCGCGTAGGCTCCTACGTTGATGAGGTCTTCGGTCTCCTGATAGGCGGCGAGCCACCTCATGACTCGTCTCGCCGCATCCCTCACAGGAGGGGTGGTGATCTTGGGAGCCAGTCTCGAGACCGATGAGAGGACGTCGATCGCAGGATAGTGCTGCCGCTGGGCGAGTCTCCTCGAGAGCACCACATGGCCGTCGAGGATGCCACGCACGGCATCGGAGACGGGCTCGTCCATGTCGTCCCCCTCCACGAGGACCGAGAAGAACCCGGTGATGGTCCCCTTCTCCGATGTTCCACATCGCTCGAGAAGCTTGGGGAGGGTGGAAAAGACCGAAGGGGGATAGCCCCTCGTCGCAGGAGACTCCCCCAGGGCGAGCCCCATCTCCCTGAGGGCCCTCGCGAACCGGGTGATGGAGTCGAAGAGGAGCATGACGTCCTTCCCCTGATCCCGGAAGTACTCGGCTATGGCGACCGCCACGAACGCCCCTCGATAGCGCGCCACCGCAGGGGTGTCGGAAGTGGACACCACTACGACCGAGCGCTTCAGCCCCTCCTCTCCCAGATCGTGCTCTATGAACTCCGCGACTTCCCTCCCCCGCTCGCCGATGAGGGCGATCACGTTCACGTCCGCGTTGGTGTTGCGGGCGACCATCCCCAGAAGGGTCGACTTTCCCACCCCGCTCCCTGAGAAGACACCCACACGCTGTCCCTTGCCTATGGGGAGGAGGCCGTCGAGAGCCCTGATCCCCGTGGCGATCTGCTCTTCTATGCGTCTGCGCTTGAGTACGTGCGGAGGACCCCCCTGCACCGGGTACCGTATCCCTGGAGGGAGGGGCCCCTTGTCGTCTATGGGCATGCCGCGGGCATCGAGTACCCTGCCGAGAAGACCTTCGGAGACCCGTATGGAGAGGGGCTCACCCATCGCCTCTATCACATCCCCCACCTGGATCCCCTCAGGGTCCCGGTATCCCATGAGATAGACGGTCGATCCCTTGAGACCTATCACCTCGGCCCATATCCCGGCATCAGGATCGTCCGGGGGATGGATGCGGCAGAGTTCACCCACCACTGCGAGGGGGCCCTGCCCCTCGATCCTCATACCCTGTACGGCCTTCACCCTCCCCCTGCATTTCACCGTCTCGGTCTTTTCCACCAGGGCCAGATACTTTCCGAACATGGACTACTCCTGTATTCGTTCCCTCTCGACGATGGGAACGGTCTCCAGGATCTTCTCCTCTATCTGCTTGAGTTGAGTGGAGATTCTCGCATCTATCTGTCCGAAGTCGGTCTCGACGATACATCCGCCCCTGTCCACCGTATGGTCTTCCATCACCGTCACGTTGCCCACGTGCTCTATCTTCTCTATGATCTCCTTGAGATGCGCCGAGGTGACCTCGAGGTCCTCGAGGTTCACACGGATGACCACGTCGGTCTTGGACTTGAGCTTGCGGAGGGCCTGGACCACGTTGTTGATCACGATGTTTTTCTGATGCTCCGAGAGCACCTTCACCACCTTCTGGGCGATGAGAAGCACGAGCTGGACGATCTGGGCCTCGGACTCCGCGAGAACCCGTTGCCTCGCCTCGATCACCTTGGAAATCACCAGATGAAGCCTGTCTATGAGACGATCCACCTCGTCCTTACCTCTGCGGAACCCCTCCTCTCTTCCCTCGGCATACCCCTTGTCGTAGGCGGCCTGCTCGATCTCCTCGGCCTTCTTCCGGGCCTCTGCAACCAGGTCCTCCACCCGCTTCTGCGCCTCGGTCACGATACGTTCGGCCTCCTTCGAGGCCTCTTCCTTGAGCCGGGCAGCCTCCTCGTTTCGCTTCTTCACCTCCTCGAAGGCGACCTGTTCCGCCTCCTTGATGATGCGGTCGGCCTCGACCTTGGCCCCCGAGATGATGGCCTCCCGTTCTTTCTCCCACTGCTTCCGGAGTTCCTCCTCTTGGCGGTGCAGGTGTTCGAGATCCACCTTCTCGACCACCTCTCCCTCCGCCTCCACCGTCTCCATCTCTTCCACCGTCTCAAGGAGATGCGGCTCCTCCTCTCTCTGTGCGTGTTTCGGAGGAGGTGTCCCCCGCCGTACCGGTTCGGGTGAGGGGAGCACGATCCTCGTGGAGAGGGGGGTGATCTCCCCTGCCTTGAAGATATACTTGGCCACCGGTCTGTCCTCCCTCGTCTAGGGGCCTATACCACGATCTCATCCTCACCGCCGCGCGCGATGACGATCTCGCCCTGCTCCTCGAGCTTCCTGATGATGGAGACGATCTTCTGCTGGGCCTCCTCGACGTCCCTCATACGGATCGGCCCCATGTACTCCATGTCCTCCTTGAGGAGGGTCGCCGCACGCTTGGACATGTTGCGGAAGATCTTGTCCTGCACCTCGGCATCCACGGCCTTGAGGGCCTTGGCGAGCTCCTGCGTGTCCACCTCGCGGAGCACCTTCTGGATCGCCCTGTCGTCCAGGAGCACGATGTCCTCGAAGACGAACATCTTCTTCTTGATCTCCTCGGCGAGCTCAGGGTCCTCCTCCTCGAGCGACTCGATGATGGACTTCTCGGTGGAACGATCCACCATGTTGAGGATCTCCACGATGGCGTCCACCCCTCCGGCCATGGTGTAATCCTCGGAGGCCAAGGTGGAAAGCTTCTTTTCGAGCACCCGCTCCACCTCGCGCAAGACCTCGGGTGAGGTGCGGTCCATGGTGGCGATCCGTTTCGCCACCTCGGCCTGGATGTCGTGGTCGAGGCTCGCGAGGATCACCGAGGCCTTCTGGGGATCCAGGTAGGAGAGGATGAGGGCGATGGTCTGCGGGTGCTCCTGCTGGATGAAGTTGAGGAGCTGTGTGGGATCGGTACGCCGCACGAAGTCGAAGGGCCGCACCTGGAGACTGCTCGTGAGCCTGTTGATGATGTCCACCGCCTTCTGGGTGCCGAGGGCCTTCTCGAGGAGTTCGCGGGCGTAGTCGACCCCGCCGGTGATGATGAACTCCTGGGCCATCATGAGTTCCTGGAACTCCATGAGGACCTTGTCCCGTTCCTCCGAATCGATCGTCTCGAGACGGGCGATCTCGAAGGTGAGGCTCTCTATCTCGTCCTCCTTGAGGTGTTTGAAGATCTCCGCCGAGAGCTCCGAACCCAGCGTCACCAGGAGGATGGCCGCTTTCTGCCGGCCGGTGAGCTCTCTCTTCACCCCCGGCTTCTTCACCTGATGCCCGGAAGCGGGCGCTGCGGTCTTGGTCTTGCCCATGTCATTCCTCCATCAACCAGGTTCGTATGAGCTGGGCCACCTCTTCCGGATGCTCCCGTGCCATGTTGATGGCCTGCTCCTGGAGCTCCATCCTGGCCCTCTCCTCCACGGACATCTCCACGGCCGCGGCCTCTTCCTCCGCGCTCCGCAAGGCGGCCTCCCTCATGGCCTGATGCTGACGGGCGAGCTCTTCCTCTTTGAGACGCCGCCGCCTCTCCATCTCCCTCGCGATGAGCCTGAAGATGATGAACGCCACGAGAAGAGCGGCCACACCCAGGAGGGAATAGAAGACAGTCCTCTCGAGCTGGCGTCTCGCCCGGAACGCCGCATCCTCTTCGGCGAACTGGAGCGTCCTGTCGAACTGGATGTGCTGCACCGTGATCAGGTCTCCTCGTTCCCTCTTGTAGCCCACCGCTGCTTTGATCAGCTCCTCAGCCTTCCTGATGTCCTCGTCCGAGACAGGGAGGTACGTCCGCTTGATGGAGCCATCCGGATTGAAGACTACCTCCCCCTTCTCATTATACTCCCACTTCCACACCCCGTCGAGTGCGACGGCCACGCTGATGCGCTTGATCTCCCATGGGTCCTTCCGTTCGGTGATGTTCCTCGTGTTCACCACCTCGTTCTGTATCACCGAATTGCGGGAGTACTTTCCTACCAGGCCTTCGAGATCCTTGTACGCGGGAGGTGTCTGGCCCTCCTGTCCCGGAGGACCTTCGGGGTTGAAGCCCGTGCCTTCGAACTTCTCGTCCTGGATCTCCTTGGAGAGGGTGATGGAAGGCACCACCTCGCTCTCGTCGTAGGGCGTCCTGGGGTTGTCGGGTTTCATCGTGATGGGGAAGTGTTCCTCGGTCTTCACCTCCACGTCGCTCATGTCGAGCTCGATGTCGAGGTTCACGATCTCGACCCTGTCCGGACGAAAGACCGTAGCAAGGGCAGAGAGGATCCGCTTCTTGTACTCGTTCTCGAGTTCCTGCTTGGTCTTCAGCTGCCTCCGGGCGAGTTCGAGACGATCGAACTGCTCCATACCTTCGAAGTCGTTGAGCACCACTCCCCGCTGATCGGTGATCGTGATGTTTTCGGGATCGAGGCCCTCAACGGCGAACTGAACCAGCTTCACGATCCCCTCTATCTTCTTTCGATTACTGGTGATGTCCGATCCCGGCTTGGGCACGATGATGATGGAGGCGCTCGGCGGTTCCTGATCCTCGGCGAAGAGAGCCTTCTCGGGCAGCACCAGGGTGACACTCGCATCATCGATGTCGTCCAGGGCCTTGAGGTGTTCCTCAACGGTCCTGGTGATGGCCCTACGCAGGTTCACGTTTCGTTCGAAGTCGGTGATGGTCCACCGCTCGATGTCGAAGAGCTCCCAGGGATCGGTCCCTCGGGGAACGAGGTCTTCCCGCACGAGGATGGCCCGCATCCTGCGTGCGGTCTTCTCATCCGAGACCAGGATACGGTTGTCCGCCGTCACCTGGTAGGGGACGTTCTCTTCCTCCAGGCGGGTGGTGATGTCCTCGAGCACCTGTGGATCGGTGATGGCCTTGTTGAGGAGCGGAACCATCGAGGGCGCACCGCTCAGGCTCGCGAGGAAGACGAGACTTCCCACGAGCACCATCACGATCGATATGAAGATGATCTTCTGGACGAGCGACCACTTACCCCACGCGTTCTTCACGCGCTCCAGAACGTTCTTGAGCCACTCATTCATGTTCCCCTCCCGGTACGGTAGATCCTATCCGCGTCAGCGCAACGACAGGATCTCCCTGTATGCTTGTACGGCCCTGTCCACCACCGACTTGGTGATGGAGAGGGCGAGATTCGCCTTGGCCATGGCGATGGTCACGTCGTGCGGGTCCAGGGAATCCGGATCCGTGATCATCTGCTGGCTGAGGAGTGCGCTCTTCTGTTGAAGGCTGTTCACTCCGTCGAGCGCCTCGAAGAGGAGTCGGGAGAAATCGTCCGGGTCCACAGGCTTTTCCTCGGGCTTGTGGCCCTGGAAGTGGCGTGGATCAGCCTTCTGAAGGGTGATCTTGTGTCCTACGGCCGTGGTCTCTGTCAGGAACTGCATCTAACTCACCTCCCTATCTCCAAGGCTTTCAGGAACATGGTCTTCGACCCGTTCACGACGGCCAGGTTCGCCTCGTAAGCCCTCGAGGCGTCGATGAGGTCGACCATCTCGTTCACGATGTTCACGTTGGGATACTCCACATAGCCCTTGAGCGGTCCCGACTTGATGGCGTCCGGATGGGTGGGATCGTAGACGAGTCTGGTCTTCGCGTCGTAGTCCTTCTCCACCTTCACCACCCTCACCCCCTTGCCGAGACCGTTGTCGAGCGGCTTGGGGAGGAACGGACTCCGCCAGTAGGGCTGCTCCACCCGTGGTCTGAAGACCACTCTGCTCCGTCTGAAGGGGCCCCCTTCGGTGGTGCGGGTGGTGGTGGCGTTCGCGATGTTGTTGGAGATCACATCCATCCGGAGACGCTGGGCCGTGAGCCCCGTGGCCGCTATGTTGATCGGTGTAAAGAGCCCCATCCCTCACCTCCTCACCTGAGCACCAGCTGGACCTGGGAGAACTGGTGGGAGACCGCCTGCACCATCATATTGTAGAGCAGTTCGTTGTTGAGGAGGTCCATGGTCTCCTGCTCCAGGTCCACGTTGTTGCCGTTGTTCTTACTGGTCGTCCAGAAATCGAGGATCTTCCTCGGCCGCACCGTACGGTAGTCCACCGGCCTGTTGAAAGGGATGTGCCGTGGGTCGGTGATGAAGGCAGGCAGCTTCCTCACCTTCTCGGACTCCAGGGCCTTCTTGAGGGAGCTTTCGAAATTGAGCTCACTCCGCTTGAAGTTGGGGGTGTCGGCGTTCGCGATATTGTTCGCGATGATCTGCCGGCGTATGAGGTTCACGTCCATCTCACGATGGAGGATATCGAGCGTCTTTCCGAACGTGTTGCCGATGAACATCACTGCGCCTCCCTGAACTGGAGAGATTCCCTCTCTTTACCTATCGGTCGCCTCCCCGTGGAGATTACGGATTTCTCCATGCCTAGAGGATGTACCGTGTGATATCTTCATTGACGAGCACCTTCGCCAATCGTTCTTTCACATAGTCGGCGGTGATGGTGATCTTCTGCCCCTGGATCTCGGGACCTGCGAACGAGACCTCCTCCAACACCACCTCCATGATGGTGTGCAGCCGACGGGCTCCTATGTTCTCGGTACGCGTGTTCACCTCCTCGGCGATCCGGGCGATCTCCTCGAGCGCTTCCTGCGTGAAAGAGATCTCCACCCCCTCGGTCTTGAGGAGTTCGGTGTACTGCTTGATGAGGGCGTTCTGGGGTTGGGTGAGGATCTTGAAGAACTCGTCCCGTGCGAGGGGCTCGAGTTCCACACGAAGGGGAAACCGACCCTGGAGTTCGGGGATCAGATCGCTCGGTTTGCTCATGTGGAAGGCCCCGGCAGCGATGAAGAGGATGTGGGAGGTATCCACGATGCCGTATCTCGTATTCACCTTGGCTCCCTCTATGATGGGAAGCAGATCCCGTTGCACACCCTCACGGGACACATCCACCCCACCCGTCTTGCCTTCCTTCACGGCGATCTTGTCGATCTCGTCGATGAAGACGATACCCATCTGCTCCACCCGCTGTCTGGCGATCTCCGCCACCTGATCGGTGTCGATGAGCCGCTCCATCTCCTCGGCGAGGAGCAACTCCTTCGCCTGTCGCACCTTCACCCTCTTCCTCTTCTCCCCTCCGAAGAGATTGGCGAGTCCGCCGAGACTCATACCTATCTCCTCGAATCCCGTACCGGAGAAGACCTCAATGGAGGGCATGAGCGGGCGCCGCACGCTCACCTCCACCATCCGGTCGTCGAGCTCCCCCTTCCTCAGCATCTCCCTGAACCGCTCCCTCGTACCGGGCGAGACACCCGACTCGCCGGTGGCGGTCCTGCTCCCGGGGAGGAGCAGGTCGAGGAGGCGTTCCTCCACCCTCCGTTCCGCCTCTTCCCGGACTCCTTCCTGCATCTCCGATTTCACCATGGCCACCGCCACGCTCATGAGGTCCCTGATCATCGATTCCACGTCACGCCCCACGTACCCCACCTCGGTGTACTTCGTGGCCTCCACCTTGAGGAAGGGTGCCCCGGTGAGGCGGGAGATCCGCCGCGCAATCTCGGTCTTCCCCACGCCCGTAGGACCGATCATGATGATGTTCTTTGGTGCGATCTCGTCCCGCAGCTCGGGGGGAAGCTGCTGCCGCCGCCACCTGTTGCGGAGGGCGATGGCCACCACCTTCTTGGCCTGCCCCTGACCCACGATGTACTTGTCGAGTTCCTCCACGATCTGCCTGGGCGTGAGGTCCTCCAGCTTCCGCTTCACCCCTTCACTCATGAGAGCTCCTCCACTATGATCTGTTCGTTGGTATAGATGCAGATGGATGCGGCTATCCGCAAGGACTCCTCGGCGATCCGCCTGGCGGAGAGGTCGGTGTGGGCGAGCAGGGCCTTCGCCGCGGCATGGGCATACGGCCCTCCCGATCCTATCGCGAGGACCCCGTCTTCAGGTTCCACCACGTCTCCCGTGCCCGAGAGGAGGAGCATCCGCTCCCTGTCGGCCACGAGGAGCAGCGCCTCGAGTCGCCGCAACATCCTGTCGGTACGCCAGTCCTTGGCCAGGGCCACCGCACTCCGGAGTACGTCCCCCGAGAACTCCTTGAGCTTGCCCTCGAACCGCTCGAAGAGGGTGAAGGCGTCGGCCGTGGCACCGGCGAACCCCACCAGGACCCTCCCGTCGTAGAGGGTCCTCACCTTGCGAGCGTTTCCCTTCATGATGGTGGTGCCCATGGTCACCTGGCCGTCCCCCGCCATGGCCACCACGCCGTTCCTCCGAACCGCGATCACCGTGGTGCTCTTCACCTCGCTCATGAATCGCTCCTTTCCGCATGAGGGTGCGCCTTCCGGTACATCCGCTTGAGGGCGGGAAGGCTCAAGTGCGTGTACACCTGGGTGGTGGAGAGACTCGCGTGGCCCAACATCTCCTGCACCACCCGGAGGTCGGCCCCCCTCGAGAGGACGTGCGTGGCGAACGAGTGCCTGAAGACGTGGGGGCTTATGCGCTTCTCCAGTCCCTTCTCCCTGGCCCGCCGTTCGATGATGTAGGCCACGCCCCTGGGCGTGAGAGGGCTTCCCTTCTGGTTCACGAAGAGCGCCCCCTCCTCACGTCTCCCCATCCGCTCGAGGAGGGCCTGCCGAAGGGGGAGATAGGCGGCGAGGGCCTTGCGCGCACCCAAGCCGAGGAAGAGGAGCCGTTCCTTGCCACCCTTCCCCTTCACCACACACCACCCCCGGGAGACCTGCACACCACTTGTGGTGAGCGAGACGAGCTCCTGCACCCGGCACCCGGTGGAATAGAGGACCTCGAGGAGGGCCCTGTCCCTGAGGCTCGCGAAGTCGCTCCCCTCTATGTCGAGGAGACGATCCACCTCGTCCTCGAAGAGAAACGAGGGAAGCCGCTTCCCTGCCTTCACCGAGGAGATCCCCTCCATGGGCGAGTCGCTCCTCACCCCTTCCTTCCTCAGGAATCGGTACCAGCTGCGGAGCGAGGAGAGCATGCGGTTGATGGAGGAAGGGGCCTGACGGGCGAGCGTGTACTCCGCCACGCAGTGGCGTATGTCCTCGCGCGTGGCGGAGACCAGATCGGTTCCCAGCTTCTCCAGGAAGGCCCCCACCTTCACCAGGTCGTTCCGGTACGATCTCACGGTGGCTTCCGAGAGTCCCCTCATGTGCGAGAGGTGGGCGAGAAACCGATCGATGAGTGTCTCCTGTGGGAGTGTGCTCACGGATCCTCCCTCCATGGTCATTCCTCACTCCCCACGGTGGAGATCTCCAGCTCGGAGGTGTCGCTCCCATCGATCACCACCGGCACCTCCCCCTCCCGTTCGTGGAGATAGCTACACGAGGGATTCACGCAAAGCTTCACGCTCCCCTCCTTCGAGGTCTTCTCCATGAGCGGCCAGCCGCACATGGGACACGAGGTCCCGCTGGGAGGATAGGGGCTGGTGAACGAACACTCGGGATAGCGCGTACATCCGTAGAAGACCCTCCGTCTCCCCCTCCTTCCCCGCCGCTCCACGATCTTCCCGTCACACCCCGGCATGGGGCAGTCGGCGAGGGGGAGGGGGCGTGCGTTCCTGCACTCGGGGAACCCGGAACAGGCGAGGAAGTAGCCGAACCGACCGAGCTTCTTCACCATGGGACGACCACACTTCTCGCAGGTCTCCCCGGTCTCCTCCTCGAGCGTGCCCTTGATCGACTCGAGGTGTTCCATCACATGGTCCACCTTCTCCTTGAACGGCCCGAAGAACTCCCGGATCATGCTCACCCACTCGACCTTCCCCTCCTCGATCTCGTCGAGCTGGGCCTCCATCCGGGCGGTGAAATCCACGTCCAAGATGTCGGGGAACGATTGCACCAGGATGTCGTTCACCACCTTTCCCAGTTCGGTGGGGACGATCTGCCGCTCCTTCCTCACCACATAGTAGCGGTTGAAGAGCACCTGGATGGTGGGGGCGTAGGTGGAAGGTCTGCCGATCCCCAGCTCCTCGAGGGCCTTCACGATCGTGGCGTCGGTGTACCTGCTCGGCCCGGTGGTGAAGTGCTGCGAGGGGATCCACTCCTCGATCGTGAGCTCTTGTCCCTCCTCGAGCGGAGGGAGCTTCTTGCTGGTATCCTTCGGTTTGAGGACCGAAAGCACGGAGAGGAAGCCCGGCTCCACCACCTGTGTGGCGCTCGCCCTGAGGATTCCTTCTCCCACCTCACACTCCACAGTAACGGTCTTCGTGACCATGGGTTTCATCTGGGACGCGACGAACCGTTCCCAGATGATGGAATAGAGGCGCCACTCGTCCCGGGAGAGATGCTGTTTCACGTGATCGGGCGTGTAGTCCACCACGGTGGGTCTGATGGCTTCGTGGGCGTCCTGGGCGCCCTTGCCCCGGGCATAGCGCACGGGTGCATCGGGAAGGGCCTCCGGATGATGGGTCTGGATGTAGTTCCGCACCATGGAGAGGGCCGATTCGGCCACCCTCGTGGAGTCGGTCCGCATGTAGGTGATGAGACCGATGCGGGTGCCACCGAGGTCCACACCTTCATAGAGACGTTGGGCGATCTGCATGGTCTTCTGTGAGCTGAAACCGAGGCGGTTCGCCGCCACCTGTTGGAGCTGGGAGGTGGTGAAGGGAGGTTTGGGCCGCACCTGCCGGGACGTCTCCTTGAGCGACTTCACTCTGCAGGGGTGCTCCCGGAGGAGGGCTATAATCTTGCCGGCTTCCTCCTCCGTCTTGATCTGGGGCTTCTCACCTTTGTAGCTCACGAGCTCCAGGTCGAGTGAGGAACGCCCCACCACGGCGCGGGCAGCGATGGTCCAGTATTCCTCCGGCACGAAGGATTCCACCTCCCGCTCTCGTTCACAGATGAGCCTGAGGGCCACCGACTGGACCCGTCCGGCGGAGAGGCCGTTCTTCACCTTCTTCCAGAGGAGGGGGGAGAGATGATATCCCACCAGGCGGTCGAGCACCCGCCTCGCCTTCTGGGCTTCCACCTTGTGGATGTCGATGGACCGGGGGTGCTCCACGGCCTCCCGTATCGCCTGGGGGGTGATCTCGTTGAACACGATCCGCCCTATCTCGAGATCCGGATTCTTCTTGAGGAGGGCATCCCTGATGTGATAGGCGATGGCCTCCCCCTCCCTGTCGTTATCCGAGGCGAGGAGGACCTTGGAGGAGGCGTTGGCCTTCTCCTGCAGGGCCTTCAGGATCGGGGCCTTGCCCCTCACCACGATGTAATCCGGTTCGAACGAGCCCTCTATGTCCACCGCGAGCCGTGACTTCGGCAGGTCTATGAGGTGTCCCTTGGACGCCTCCACCTTGTATCCCTTCCCCAGATACTTCTCTATCGTCTTCGCCTTTGCAGGAGACTCCACCACGAGGAGGGTGTAAGGACTGGTGTTCGTGTCACGCTTTTTCTTCATGGCTTCCTCTTTATGATCGATCCACCGTGTCGAAGGATGTGTCCCTCGAGTTCCGCCTCCATGAGGCGGGCCACGGTCTCTCCGGGGCGTCCCCGGTCCTCGGCTCGGGAACCCCCTCCCCCATCGGCCGGGGCCTCCCTCTGCGAAGGGATACCCCAGTCCTCCAGGATGTCCGCAATCCCGCCTACGGCCTTCGCCCCCGAGTCGGCGAGGGCCCGTACCCCCTCTCCCTGAGGCGAGGAGAGGAGATCGCCGTGGACGAAGACGTCCCGCCCCTCGTCCAGGGCGTACTGGGCGGTGATGAGAGCGCCGGAACGCGCCGGTGCCTCCACCACCACGGTCCCCCTCGTGCATCCCGCGATGATCCTGTTCCGCTCCGGGAAGTGGTGCTTTCGTGCCGGTACGGAGGGGGCATACTCGGAGATCAGGGCTCCTCCCGCCTCTACGATCCGGATGGCGAGGCGTCGGTGATGCCGAGGGTACAGCTCGCACAGGCCCGATCCGAGCACCGCCCACGTGGGACCTCCCGCATCCACCGCCCCCTTGTGGGCTGCACTGTCTATACCTCTCGCGAGCCCCGAGACCACCACACCCCCTTCCTGGACCGCGTCACACCCGAGAAGATAGGCCGCCCGGCTTCCCTCGAGGGTGGGATGCCGTGTCCCCACCACCGAGACGAAGAAACGGGGTTCCTTTGGCTCCAGATTTCCAATATAGTAAAGAAGGAAGGGAGGGTCAAAAGTCTCTCCAAGCAGGGGAGGATAGAGCCGCTCCCCCCTCCGACACACGGAGATACCCTTCGCCTCGCAGAGCCGCACCTCCTTCTCCGCGGCCTTCAGGGCCTCCGCCGGAGAAAGACGGGCCCGAGGTATGATCCTGCCGATCATCCTCTCTATCTCGCCCTGAGTGAGACGGGCGAACTCCTCCACAGAGGAGAGCGAGGCAAAGAGCTTCTCCTTCTCCTTCCCCGAGAGAGCGGGGAGCAGGTCCACTGCAAGGGCGAGCGGATTCACCTTCACTCCGTGCCTCCTGAGAGCTGGAGGATATGCTCCTGGGCCCTCGTCTTGATCTCACGATCCCGGGCGTGTTCCACCACGTAGCGGTACTCCTCCTTGGCCTCTTCTATCCTGCCCACCTCCACATAGGCCCTCGCGAGCACGAAATGCGGCTCCATCCAGCCCGGATCGATTTCCACGAGCTTCCTGAGATGTGGAATCGCATCCTCCGGCCGCCCCATCTCGAAGACATAGAGGATGGCGATCCCGTAGAGGCTCTCCTTGAGCCTGGGGTCGAGATCGAGGGCCCTGAGGTAGTAGGACTCGGAGAGTTGGAGATACCGATCGCGCTCCACGGGATCCATCTGGGCCTTCGCCATCCGGCCCGCGCAGATTCCCGCCATCTGAAACAATACCGGATTCTCGGGATAGATGGTGATCGCCTCTTCAAGGGCCTCGAGCGCGAGACCGAACATACCCTGCTGCATGTAGGCCTCGGCCAGGAGCTTGTAGTAGACCCCGAGCTGTCCTGCGGCACGGACCTTCTCCTGGACCACCTGCCTGTACTTCTCTATACCCTCCTTCAGTTCGGCGATACGTTCGGGGTCCTGCCTCGTCTGCTCAGGTTCGGGCTCGAAGACGAGGAGTCGCTCGAGCATGGCCTCGGTATCGTCCTTCCTGCACCCTCCAAGGAGAAGCAGAGGCACCAGAGTGAGGAGGACACGAGCTCTCATGGCTACCCCCTTGGGTGGTACATGTGATGGTAGGATGCGAGGCGACGGGCGTCCACATGGGTGTAGATCTGCGTCGTGGAGATATCGGCATGCCCAAGGAACTCCTGCACCTCCCTCAGATTCGCCCCTCCGTGGAGGAGGTGAGTGGCGCACGTGTGTCGAAACGTATGGAGCTTTGCGTCCACCCCGCTGGCCGCGACGAGCCTCTTGAGTCGGATCCAGGCGCCCTTCCGCGAAAGACGTCGTCCCCATCTGTTGAGGAAGACCGCCTGCTCCCGCGAGCCAGGACGGCGTGCCGCCAGGACCGGTCGCGCCTCGGAGAGGTATCGCCTCATCCAGTGCCCGGCCTCCTTTCCGAAGGGCACGAGACGCTCCTTCTCCCCCTTGCCCCGCACCTTCACGAACCCCTCGGAGAGAAAGATGTCCTGGAGGTCGAGTCCGCACGCCTCGGAGACCCGAAGCCCGCAGGAATAGAGCACCTCCAGGAGGCATCTGTCCCGCATCCCCTCGGGGGGGGCGGTATCCACCGCTTCGAGGAGGATCTCCACCTCCTCTTCCTCGAGGACGCGGGGCAGGGTCCGCGAGATCCGGGGCGCATCCATCTCCTCGAGCGGGTTGTCGGGCCGTACTCCCTCGAGCACAAGGAACCTGAAGAACGATCGGAGGGCGCTCATCTCCTTGGCGATCGTGCGGGTCTCCTTGCCCTCCCCCCGCTCGTCGACGATGAACTCCTCACACGTACGGCGGGAGACCGTCCCCACCTCCAATCCCCTGCACTCCAACCATGCGCAGAACCGTTCACAGAGAGGTAGATACGTCTCCTCGGTGAGGCGCGAACGCCCCAGCTCTGCAACGAGATGCGTCCGGTATCGGCGCAGCAGGCGCTCATGCCCGGTAGTCATAGACCTTCCTCACTGTCCCTTCCTTCGCTGATACCTCAGGACAGCAGGGATGCCCAACTCGTCCTCGCTGGGGAAGAGCGACCGTGGAACCATCCGTTCTTCCTTCTTCGGGGCCCCCCCCTTCCCGAGTATCCTGTCCCACTCGTCCACCGAGAGGACTTCCTTTCGTTCCTGGGCGGGCTTCTCCTCCTCCACCGCCCTCACGTGCTGGAATCCGGTGGCGATCACCGTGACCACCACCCAGTCCTCCATCTCGGGATCCTCGGCCGTGCCCACGATGATCTCGGTCTCCTCGTCGGACTTGGAGTTCGCATTGATGATGTTCATCACCTCGCTGTACTCCTGGAGGGTGAAGTCGGGCCCCGCCGTCACGTTCACGAGTATTCCCTTCGCCCCTTCGATCTGGATGTCGTCGAGGAGGGGGTTGTTGATGGCGGTGGTGGCGGCGTCGACGGCTCGATTCTCACCACGACCCCTTCCGACCCCCATGAGGGCATCGCCCCTTCCCTTCATGATCTTGCGGACGTCCGCGAAATCGATATTGATGATACCCGGCCTGGTGATGAGGTCGGAGATGCCCTGCACCCCCTGCCTGAGGACATCGTCCGCCACCTTGAAGGCCTCTCTGAGGGGGGTGTTCGGTTTCACCACCTTGAGCAGGTTCTCGTTGGGTATGATGATGAGGGTGTCCACGAACTCGCGCATCTTTCGGATCCCTTCCTCGGCGATCCGAGCCTTCTGTTTGCCCTCGAAGCCGAAGGGTCTGGTCACCACCCCCACGGTGAGGATGTCCAGTTCCCTCGCCACACTCGCGATCACCGGCGCCGCTCCGGTCCCCGTCCCTCCTCCCATACCCGCAGTGATGAACACCATGTCCGCACCGGTGAGGAGATCCCGTATGGTGTCCCTGTCCTCCTCGGCCGCCTTTCCACCCACTTCGGGATTCCCTCCGGCTCCCAGACCACCGGTGAGCTTCTTACCCAGGGGCACCTTGGTATCGGCCAGGGAGAGCCCCAGGGCTTGCACGTCGGTGTTCATGGCGACGAAGTCCACGTGCTGCACCCCCGCCTCTATCATGCGGTTCACGGCGTTGCACCCGCCTCCGCCCACGCCGATCACCTTTATTCGCGTGGGGTTCTGCGAAAACTCGTCGATCAATTCGATATTCATTTCCCCTCCCTTCGCCTCAAGGGCGTCATTCGAAAAAGTTCTTGAGCCACTGCCCGATCGAGGAGAACCACGACGATCTCCTCTGGGACAACGGCCTCACACCTTCCTCGAGGAGCACTTCCTTCCCGAAGAGGAGGAGACCCACCGCGGTGGCGAACTCCGGCGTCTCGAACTCCGGAGGAAGCCCCTTGACCCCCATGGGATACCCCACACGGGCGGGCTTGCCGAAGACCTCCATGGCGAGCTCGGAAGCCCCCTCGAGGAGGGCGCCTCCTCCTGTGAGCACCACCCCCCCACCCACGTGGGGGAGATAGCCCTTCTTCTGGATCTTCTCGAGTATGAGCTCGTAGATCTCGGTCATACGGGCCTGTATGATGTGCACCACCTCGGCCCTGCTGGTCGCGAGGGGAGGCCGTCCCCCCACCCCCGGGATGATGACCTCCTCGTCCTCCACGAGAGGGAGGAAACAGCAGCCCGATTGGCGTTTCAGCCGCTCGGCGGCCTCGAACGGTGTCTCCAGCATGATGGAGAGGTCGGAAGTCACCTGGGCGGCCCCTATGGGAATGGCTCCCGTGAGGTACGGAGCCCCGCCCAGATACACCACCACATCGGTGGTGCCTCCTCCGATGTCGATGTGGACGACCCCCAGGTCCTTCTCGTCCTCGGTGAGGACCGCCTTGCCTGCGGCAAGGGCTTCGAGGAAGAGGCCGTGCACGTCATACCCTGCCCGCTGGACGCACTTGATGAGGTTCTGGGAAGCCGTGACCGATCCGGTGATGATGTGCACGTCGGCCTCCAGGCGTACACCGAGGATGTTGAGCGGGTCCTTGATGTGGTCCTGCTCGTCCACCGTGTACTCCTGGGGAATCGCATGGAGGATCTCTCGGTCCATGGGGAGCCCAAGGGCCTTGGCCGCATCGAGGACCCGCACGATATCCTCCTGAGAGACCTTCCGCTCCTTGCCCCTGGGAGAGACGGCCACCACTCCCTTCGAGTTGATCCCCTCTATATGTGTGCCCGCGATCCCGGTGAAGACATCCTCCACCTCCCTTCCCGCCATCATCTCGGCATGCTCGATCGCCTCACGCACCGCCTCGAGGGTGGCATCGATATTGATGACCACCCCGCGGCGCAGACCAGGAGAGACGGCCCTCCCCACCCCTGTCACCTCGAGCTCCCCCCTCTCGGAAAGCTCGGCGATGAGACTCCTCACCTGTGTGGTCCCTATATCCAGTCCGACTACCACGGGATCCATCAGACACCACTCCTCTTCGTATACGTAATACGCCCTCCCCTGAAATCCACTTCAGACATCCCCTCCAGGAGGCCCTCCTTCGAGAGCACATCGAGAATCATGAGGGCATAGTGCACCTTCTCCTCGGTGAGATGACCCTCGAACCTCACCGGCACCCGGTAGCCTCTGAAGAAGACCTGGATGTCGAAGAGGTATTCCCCGCGGGCCACCAGCCTGAACTCCGAGATCAGCCCCAGAGTCCGGGGACTCGTCTTCCGGAGTTCGCCTACATCCTTCAGGAAGGCCCGTACCGCCTCAGGCACCCGGGCCCCCACCATGAACTTGGAGAACCGCACACCGCTGAGCACGGGCAGGTCCACAGCGGGGACCTGCTTCCCCGCGAGGAACACCACGCCCTCCTCGTCGCACACCGCAGGGACGAGCACCCCGTCCCGATCGACGAGAAGATACACGAGCGGCGTGCGAGAGGCAAGGCTTATCCTCAAGGTCCCGGGGAAGACCTTCTCCACCTCCACGTGGGCCACCACGGGCCAGGCCTCGAGTCTCCGCCGGATCTCCTCGGTCCTCACCGTGAAAAGGATGGGATGTCCGACATCGAGTCCCGCCCGCTCGAGGATCACCTCGGAAGACGCCGGGAGATCCCCCTCCAGGATGATCCTCGTGATCCTGAGCCGGGGGAGGAGCACCACCTGCACTACGAGATAGAGGGCGCCCGCCAGCAAGGAGCAGGCAAGCAGCCACCAGATCCACCGCCCTCTCGATCCCCGTTCCTTCGCAGGGGTCAGGTATTCCGCATAGAGCATGTGGTCAGCCATGCGAGTCCCCCCCCCTCCGTGACAGATTCCCCAGGAGTCCGCAGAACATGAGGGTCACGAGGGCCGCCGACCCTCCTGCGGAGAAAAACGGGAGCGGCACCCCGGTCGTGGGAAGCAGACCGCACACCACCGAGAGGTTGATGAGCACCTGGAGGGCGAGGGTGGTCGTCACGGAAAAGGCGAGCAGCCTGGGGAAGTCCTCTCCCTGGCGCATCCCTATCCGGTACCCTTCCAGGACGAGCATCGCGAACAGAAGGCAGATCCCCACCACCCCCACGAATCCCAACTCCTCCCCCACCGTGGCGAAGATGAAGTCCGAATGGGCTTCGGGCAACACCCCATACTTGTAGGTGCCGTTTCCCATGCCCTTGCCCCAGAAGCCCCCCTCCGAAAGGGCGCGGAGCGAGGCCTGAATCTGGTATCCCACACCGTCGGGATCACGGGACGGGTCGAGATAGGCCAGAAGCCTCAGCACCCGGTGTTCCCTGGTGAACAGAAGGATGAGGAAGAGCGGAACGCCCACCATGAAGAAAAAGGCGAAGTACCTGAAGGGCACCCCTGCCGCGAAGAACACGTACATCCCCGAGAAGAGGAGGAAGATGGCGGTGGAGAAGTCGTTCTGGAGATAGACGAGCAACACGAAGGAGAAGAGGACGACCGCGGGCGGCACGATGGAGACCCCCGGATCCTCGAACCTGTCACGTTTCCTGGAGAGGATGTAGGAGAGGTAGAAGACGAGGACGAATTTGGCGAGTTCCGAGGGCTGGAAGGAGACGCCGGCTACCACGATCCAGCGGTTCGCACCGAAGAACGACACCCCTATACCGGGCACGAAGGTGAGGAGGAGGAGCCCCAGGGTGCCCAGGACCATCCAGGGCACGGTGCGCTGCAGGACCTCGAGAGGGATGAGGACGAGGGCTCCCGCCACCACGAGACCCACCACAACCCTCACCGCCTGTTGGAGCACGAAGTAGTAGGGGTTGCCCACCAGGACTTCCGAGCGATAGTGGGAGGCGGAGAAGAGCATGGAGAGCCCCACCGAGAGGAGGAGCACCACCAGCAACGGGAGGAAGGTGCCTCTCGAGGAGTCGTGGACACGTTCGGGTGCGAATCCGCCTCTCATGGTACCCCTTACTGGATCTTGAGCGTGGAGAGCCCTATGATCGCGAACAGGCCTCCGAGTATCCACATGCGGATCACCACCTTGCTCTCGGGCCAGCCCGAGAGCTCGAAGTGGTGGTGGAGCGGCGCCATCCTGAAGATCCGCTTCCCTCCCCGAAGCTTGTAGGAGAGGACCTGGAGGATCACGGACGCTGTCTCGACAACGAACACCCCTCCCACGATGAGCAGAAGGATTTCCTTCTTGAGGAGGATACCCAGGACGGCGAGGGTTCCCCCCAGGCTGAGGCTCCCCGTGTCGCCCATCATGACCTCGGCGGGATGCGCGTTGAACCAGAGGAAACCGATGCTCGCCCCCACCAGGGCCGTGGCGAAGACCGCGAGCTCTCCGCTCCCGGGAAGATACGGTATCTGGAGGTACTCCGAGAAGTCCACACGACCGGACAGGTAGGCGAAGACCGCCACCGCCAGCCCCACCATGATCACCAGGCCGGTGGCGAGACCGTCGAGCCCGTCGGTCAGGTTCACGGCATTGGAATACCCGACGATGAAGATCACGGCGAAGGGGATGTACCAATACGAGAGATCGAGGACCGGATTCTTGAAGAAGGGGATGTAGAGGAGGGTGGTGTACTCGTTCCCCTGTCTGACGATGAAGAAGAGGATGAGAAGGGAGAGGACGATCTGTCCTATGAACTTCACCCCTGCCCGCAATCCCGTACGGTTCTTCTTGAAGACCTTGAGGTAGTCGTCGACAAAACCGAGAAGACCGAAACCCACCACCGAGAGGAGAATGATCCAGGTGTAAGGATTGCGAAGATCTTGCCAGAGGAGCACCGAGATCAGGATGGAGAAGATGATGAAGGTTCCCCCCATGGTAGGTGTACCCGACTTGGCCCGATGGGTGCTCGGCCCGTCCTCTCTCACCTCCTCCCCCGCTTTGAGTCGACGAAGCCAGTCGATCACCATGGGCCCCAAGACGAAGGAGATGAGGAGCGCGGTGACAGCGGCGTAGGCCGCCCTGAAGGTGATATACTGGAAGATATTGAAAGGCGTGAAGTACTTCACGAGCGGATAAAGTAGTTCCTTAAGCATGATACCTCCCCTCGAAGTCCTGGATGATCCGTTCCAGGCCCAGTGCCCTCGAGCCTTTGAGCAGTACGAGATCCCCTTCCTGAACGATCGAAACGAGGAGCGAGGACGCTTCCTCCACGGTCCTCATCCACCAGACCCCGCTCCGCCCCTCGAGTACAGCAAAGGCGGCTTCCATCTCCTCACCCACCAGCAGCACCACATCCGCCGGATATCCGGCGAGATAGTCCCCCAGCCTCCTGTGCTCGGACGGAGCGGCATCCCCCAGCTCACGCATGCTCCCGAGGACCACGATGCGCCTCCGGATCCCCTTGAGACCCCGCACGCCCTCGAGCGAAGCCCTCATGGACTCGGGATTCGCATTGTAACAATCCACGAGGAACCACACCCCCCCGATCTCCTTGAGCTCCCCTCTCCCGAAGAGCGGACGGTAGGCCTGGAGCCCCTCCGCCACCATCGAGGGAGGAACACCCAGGTGACCGGAGAGACGGATAACCCCCAGGGCATTCCTCACCATGTGTTCCCCGTATCCCTGGAGCGGTATACGCAGCCCCTTCCACGAAAGGATCACGCCTTCGAGCCCCCGACTCTCCCACCCCTCGAAGCCCTCCACCGTGGCAGGTCCGTAGGGGAGGAAGGTTCCACGCCACCCCTCCACCAGGACATGGAAGAACTCCTCGTCCTCGGGGATGAAGCCCACCGAGCGATCGTCGAAAGAGGAGAAGATCTTCGCCTTCTCGCGTGCGATGCGCTCCCTCGTGCCGAACCGCTCCAGATGCGCACTCCCTATCCCCGTGACGACCGCGAGATTGGGCTTCACGATACGCGCGAGCACGTCCATCTCCCCGACATGATCGATACCCATCTCGCAGATCACCACCTCAGGCTCCTCCCGGATACCGAGGATCGAGAGCGGCACGCCTATTTCCGAATTGAGGTTCCCTTCGGTGGCCCACACCCTCGAATAGTGGAGGGAGAGCACGGCTCTGAGCATCTCCTTGGTGGACGTCTTCCCGCTGCTCCCGGTCACCCCTATCCGAATCGGAACCCGGAGGGACGAAAGGTACCACTCGCCCAGGGTCTGAAGGGCCTCGAGCGTATCGGTCACCACGAGGAGGGCCCCGCGGGTCTGGACCACGTGTTTCAGGAGGGCCGATCCCGCTTCAGAGAACACGGTCTCCTGCACCAGGGCTGCAGACGCACCTCGTTGGAAGGCCTCTCCCAGGTAGAGGTGACCATCGGTGAAACGACCTCTGAGTGGGACGAAGAGCACGCCTTCTTCACACTCCCGGGAATCGATCGTGACCCTCCGGATCGGGGGGCGTTCTCCGGATGGGGCGACGAGGCGAGCTCCTACGATGGAAGCCAGCTGGTCCAGGGAGAGGGCGGGAAGGGTACGGGCGCTCATTCCCCTCCTCCTTCCACCTCGATGACGAGGCGGTCTCCCACGGGCCCGAGGCCCAGGGATTCCTCGCCGAGGCGCTCTATCCGCTGAGGATGTCTGAGGGCCTCCACCGCGGTGATGAGCTTCTTGTTCTCCTCCACCATCCGTTGCTGCTCCAGTTCGAGCCGCCGGAGTTCCTCCTTGAGGGCCGCATACCGGTACCCCTGCCAGATATTGAGAAAGAAGAGGAGAGAAAAGAGAAACACACCGAGCCACCTAAGGTAGCGCATGTCCCTCCTCCCTGAGGTGCGCCGCATCCCGGACCTTCTCGAGCACCCTCAGCCTGGCGCTCCTGGAAGCCGGGTTGGCCCTCACCTCCTCTTCGCCGGGACGGACCGGCTTCTTCGTGAGCACTTCGACT
Source organism: Spirochaeta thermophila DSM 6192 (assembly GCF_000147075.1). Taxonomy (NCBI): domain Bacteria; kingdom Pseudomonadati; phylum Spirochaetota; class Spirochaetia; order Winmispirales; family Winmispiraceae; genus Winmispira; species Winmispira thermophila. Next base: position 984,863 of record NC_014484.1, on the reverse strand, counting down.
ATGCCCTGTCCCCCACACCTACATATCGGCTCTTCCGGGGGGCAGGTACAGGCGCCGGCATAGAAACGGAAGAGACGCTTCACGATCCTGTCCTCGAGGGAGTGAAAGGAGATGACCGCCATCCTCCCCCCCGGCGCGAGGAGTCTCACTCCCGCCCTCACGGCCCTCTCCACTCTCTCCAGCTCCTTGTTCACCACGATCCTCAGGGCCTGGAAGACCCTCGTGGCCGGATGGATCCGTCCACGCCGTGCCTTGGGAGGCACGGCCTTCATCACCACCTCAGCCAGGTGATCGCTCGTGGTGATGGGCATCTTCCTCCTCTCACTCACGATCGCCCGTGCGATCCGCTTCGAGAAGGGCTCCTCCCCGAACCGGGAGAAGATATCCACCAGCTCGGTCTCGGAATAGGTATTCACCACGTCGGAGGCCTTCATGGGGAGATACGGAGAGAGCCGCATGTCGAGCGGCTCTCTCCGGAGAAAAGAGAAACCCCTCCCAGACTTCTCGAGATGATACGACGAGATACCCAGATCCATGAGGATCCCCACGGGTCTGTCCTCCGCAGGGAAGGACTCCAGGACCTCGTCGAACCACCCCTGGACGAGGCGCACCCGATCCCCGAACCGACTGAGACGCTCGCCAGCCCGGGAGAGCATGATGGGATCCGCATCCACCCCGAGGATCCGGATGCCGGGGCGAGATTCCAGGAGGGCCTCGCTGTGTCCGCCCTCACCGAGCGTCGCGTCCACCACCAGACCTTCCCGCACCGAAAGAAAGGCGCCCACCTCTTCCCTCAATACCGGTACATGTACTATCTCCATGCTCACCATCTCGTCTCCTCCTTTGTTCAGAAGAACACCATCTTCCCCAGGTCCTCGGCCGCCTCCTGGAACTCTTCCTCATGGAGTTCCCAGTACCGTTCGAGCTCCTCGGCGTCCCAGAGCTCTATATACTTCTTGATGCCCAGAATCACCACATCCCTCTGGAGCCCTGCGAACTCACGCATCGCCTGGGGAACCGTGATCCTCCCCGCCTTGTCGATCTCCACCTCCTGGGCGGGAGCGACGATCCTCCGCTGGAGGAGCCGGGCCTTCTGCTGGAAGGGAGAGATGCTCGTGAGCAGGTTCTCGGAGATACGGGCCCACTCCTCAGGGGGAAAGAGCCAGAGGCATCGATCGATCCCACGCGTGAGGATCAGAGAGTTGCCGGGGAGCTCGACCCTCATCTTGGAAGGGAGGAGGAGCCTGCCTTTGTCATCCAGCGTGTTCCTGAACTCCCCGGTGATCATGTTCCACTTTCCCCCTAAAATTTCCCACTTTTTCCCACTTATTTCCCATACTACCGCATTTTTGAGGTTTGTCAATAAAAAAGACTCAAGGTGACACGGGATTCTGCCGATAAAAAGGGCTCATCTCAACACATGTTGAGATGAGAAGAGGTGATGACGAGGCTGTCAGAGGAGGTAGAGGGACGGACTCACCGGCACGTTCGCTCGAGCGAAGACACGATAATCCATATCTCCGAAGAGAGGATACTGCCGCTCCCTCCCGGTGATGAGATCCGCAGGGAGCGCCCCCCGGGCAAACGCGTCGTAGATCTTTCTGAAATAGAAGAGGTGTTCCTTGATCCTCCGGAGCGCGTAGGGGACCATGGTGCCGTTCCGGATGATGAAGGGCCAGTCCGAGGCCTGCGCGAGGAGGAGCTCCCTCGCCGCCTGATTGAGGGCCCGCCGCCGCAGCCCCTCGGCATCGGAGAAACGCTCCACGAGGTCTTCCATCTGCTCCACGGCCGCATGGAGGTGTCGATAGATCCAGTCGTTCCGACCGTCGAGCCACACCTCCGAATAGCCCTTGGTCCCCCAGCTGGAGAACGAGGGAAGGTTCTCCTGGAAGGGGTATCCCCCTTTCAGGTAGTCGGAGGGACGTATGAGGGAGAGGGTCTCCTCCTCAGCCACCTTCCTGATCATCGCCTCGAGCCAGGCGGGTCCCTCGAACCACCAGTGGCCGAAGAGCTCCGCATCGTAGGGACAGACGATCGCAGGAGGAAAGGGCATGTGCTTGGACACCTGACGCACCTGCTCCGCCCGCTCTTTCACGAAGTGCGCGGCATGCTCCTCCACCCGGGCGAGGGCCCGGTCCGGATCGTAGATCTCCTTCTCTCCCGAGCGGCCCGTGATCGCATGGTACTTGTAGCCCGTGAAGACCCGGTTCTCCCCGTCGGGGAGGAAGAACGCCACGTCTTCGAGGGGGAGCTCGTACCCCACATCCCGGTAGAAGTCCCGGTAGACCGGATCGGCCGGGTAGCCGTCCTCGGACGACCACACGGCGCGTGCCGCTGCAGGATCGCGACCGAAGGCCACCACGCCGGACGGGGTTCGGACCGGTGCGAAGATGCCGTACTCCGGCCGCCTCTCGGCAAAGAGGATGCCATGGGCCGCGGTGAAGAAGTAATCGATCTGCGCGGCGTGGAGGTACTCCTCGAGACCCGGCTCATACCCGCATTCAGGGAGCCAGAACCCCCGGGCCGGAAGCCCGAAGGTGGACAGATGGGTGCTCATCCCCAGGGAGATCTGGGCCCACACCGCAGAGGGATAGATGGTGAAGAGGGGAAGATAGGCATGCGTGGCCGCCGTGGGGATGATCTCGAGATATCCCTTCTTGTAGAAGTAATCGAAACCCTTTACGATGTTGCGAGCGTATTTCGATTCGAAGTCCTCGAGATTCGTCCGGTAGAGGTGGAGGTACATCTCCACCACGCGTTCGAGTGCGGCCTTTCCCTGGACCCGCCGCTGCTCCTTCTCCCCCAGCTCGAGGAGGAGATGGAGATGATGGACGTAACGTTCCTGGAGGAGGGGGTCGGTGAGCATGGAGATGAGGGTCGGGGAGACGGACATCGAGAGGGAAAACGGGACTCCGTCCTTCTCCAGGCGTTCGAAGACCCGCAGGAGGGGGAGATAGGTCTCCGAGATGGCCTCGTAGAGCCAGAACTCTTCCAGAAAACGCGGGTGCTCGGGATGACGGACAAAAGGGAGATGTGCGTGGAGGTGGAAGAGCAGGTATCCCTGGGTCATACGTCACCCACCATAGTAGGAACTTGAACTCGTACTATCAACCCCCCCATCGGGGAAGAAGAGCTCATCGCGGTTGTGGAGGGCCGAGATGGAGATGAGGATATCGGAGTTGAGACTCACCTCGCCGGGTCGTTTCGGTTTCACCTGCGGCACGGGGACGTGTACCACGTTGGACCTGCAGAGCAGCACCTCGCGATCCTTCTCCATGGTGATGAGATCCACGCGGTAGGCCGCTCCCTGCACGGGGATGTTGATGTACCAGGAGCGGTCCTGCAATTGTACGGGAATCACGAAGCTCTCCTCGGAGAGGAACCCCTCTCCATCCATCGTTCCCCGATGTACTCTCAGGAAGAGCCCCCCGAACTCCTCCTTCTTGAGGCGAACGAGGAAGGTCTGAGGTATCTCCCAGTAGCAGAAGGCCCAGGAAGGATCCCTCAGAAGGAGGTAGATGCCTGTCCGGTTGTATTCCCGCGGGAAGGGGAACTCCTCCTCACCGTAGTCGATCTCCTCGTCGAGCGAGATCTCGTACTTCCGCTGCTCTATCCTCATGGGATGATTGGTGAACAACTCGCGTTCCTCCCTCCTCTCCTCGTAGAAATCCAGGAGGATGTCCACCAGCTCGTCCTTCTCCGCATCCTCGGGGAGGCGCACCCCTTCCCTGTCCGCAAGGCGCTGCAGTTCCGCGACCGAAAGCTGCTCGAGTCGCTTTCTCAACATACGTCTATCCTATGGAAAAGCTTTTTCACCTGTCAAGTAACGCATCCGTCTTCCTGGAAAGGACGATCATCACGTCGCCAAACCCCCACCACTTCGCCAGCACGTCCAACGGGCGTTTGAGATACTCGGGGGCGAGGCCCTTCGCGATCCCTCCCCAGGTCTTCCACCGCACGGGAGGGAGCCCTGCCCGGACGAGGAGACGGGAGAGATGTCGCTTCGTGAAGAGGAAGACGTGATCGGGAATGGCCGACCTCCAGCGTTCCTTGAGGAGACGGGCCTGGAGGCCCTCCCGGTTCGGAGTGACCAGGATACACCAGCCTCCCGGCACGAGGAGCGAATGGATGCGTTCGAGAAAACTCACGGGATCTGGGACGTGTTCGATCACGTGCGAGGAATGGATCACCGAGAAGGATTCGGGCTCGAAGGGAGCTTCCTCGAGGGTCCCCTCGAAGACGTCCACACCATGGTGTTCCCGTGCGTGACAGACCGAGTGGTGACAGATCTCGACCCCCTTCGTCTCCCATCCCCTGGAGGAGAGGTGGGCGATGAGGCGACCCGTGGCACAGCCGATGTCCAGAAACCGACGGACGGGCAGGGTCCGCTCGAGCCGGAAGAACCCCACGTCCCGGAGCCCCTTGAGCATGAGCTGGAAGAAGTTCTCCTCGTTCTCCAGCTCATACTGGAAGTACCGCTGGTCGTACCGGGCATGGAGGGCCCGAGGCACCGGTTGGGGATACTGGTACACGAACCCGCACGCCCTGCATCTCACGTAACCGAAGCCCTCTCCCTTCCAGAAGGGGAGGCGCTCCTCCGATCCGCACACGTAACACGGGATTTCTCGTACGGGCTCGTCTCCAGGCATCGAGGAATACGTCTTCATCACACACTCCTATCGTACGACCAGGGGATACACCCGGGAGGAGAGATTTCCGGCAAGATCACGGGCCACGACCCGAAGCTGCTGTCGGCCTGGGAGGAGCCTGAACGCACCGAGAAAGACCAACCCGTCCTCGGTGTAGACAGGCTCTCCCGGCACACTCCCCTCGGGGAGAAGGGCCTTCTGGACCAGGGAGAGACTGCTCCACTCGATCGTCGAAAGCTCCACCCCTTGGAGGAGGAGTGAACACCGGAACCAGAGGCCCTCTCCCAGGGGCCCAGGATCGTCAGCCCGCAGGAAGAACCTCCACACGCCGGGGGGTATGACGGTCTCCCCCCTGGGGGGGAGTGAGATCCGTGCCCCCTCCCTCTCCATAACGAGGTCCAGGATACGGGGAGGACGGGTATCGGGAGGATCGACGGGGGGAAGGACGATGAGGGGATTCACAATCTTTTGCCACCGGAGATCGAAGAGCTCGAAGTACCACGAGGTCCCTTCGATATCGGCGAGAGGAGTAATCGGCCCCGCCACAGGGGGCAGGGGAGAAGGGGGAAGCCCCTGATAGATGGAGAAGAAGTCCTCCTCGTGTGCGATCACCACGAGAGAGGACGTCCACAGGGGAAGGGAACCTGCATCCCCGGCCTCTCTCGTGAAGACCACCTCACCGGCCGCCACTGGCGACACCGTCCCCCGTGAGGTGAAGATGAGCCCGGGGAGCGTCATCCCCTCGACATGGCTTCCGAACCCCATGGAGAGGAAGGAGGGATCCACGGGCCACTGATAGGCCTCGCAGAGAGGAGACGTCAGAAAGGAGAACAGCACCCCCAGGAAGGGAAAGAGGGCCTTCCTCATACGTCATCCTCCAGTGACAAGGAGAACACCCCTCCCGGATGGCGGAGGAAGACCCTCCGTCCTTCGGAACCGGAGAAGGCAGGAGGAGGAAGGGGAAGGGAAAAGAGGACCGCATGCGTGAGGGATGAGATGAAGGAGAGCATCCTCCCCGGACCATCGCCGTGGTCCACCAGGTGGAGATCCGCACCCAGGGCGGCGGTGAGGCGGGGAGAGGAGAGAGGAAGCGTCCAGATCGCGCGGGTCCTCAGATCAACGAGGAGGAACCCTTGCGCCGATTCCACACCCAGAAGGGTGTCTGAAAGAAAAGAAAGGAAGACCGGACGCCTGAAGGAGGAGTCGAGGACGAAGCGCATACGCTCCTCGAGGCCTCCGTCGATGCCGAGGAGTACCACCTGCTGGGGGTGGAGCCCCACCACCGCCGCACAGAGGGAGAGATTCGGGCTGAGGGCCACACCGTACACCACTCCCCCCCCCTCCCACACCCCCTCACCCCCCCTCCCCCGGACCACCACCCGCCCCCCCACCTCCCCCGACGCCATCACTCCCCCCCTCACGTCCAGCGCCGTGAGCATCCCCGCATGGACCCACATCCCCCGCTCCCGCCCATCGGTCCCCCACTCCCAGACCCTCCTCCCGAACCGCCCCACCATGAAGAGCCGATCATCCTTCACGAACGGCACCCCTCTGTCCGGGAGCCGCCCCTGCACCCTCCCGTCCCACCCCCGCACCACCCAGCCATCCCCCTCCCGCGCCACCACACCCCACCTCCCCCCCACCACACCCTCCCCCCTCACTTCCCGCCACCCCTCCTCCCCCACCGCCCCCACGACCCCCGGTCCGCCGTACACCCACACCACCCCCCCCACATCCCCCCCCTCCCCTCCGCCCCACTCCGGCACCAATCCCACACCCGTCCTCACCCTGTACGGGAAGACGACGAACAACACCACCGAAAGCACCAGGATCCAGAAGACACCTGCTCGACTCACTTCCCACTCCCGGGACTATCCTATAAAATCGGAAGGAAGACTGTCAACAAAACTGGATCCGGAGGCCCTCATGCCCCTCGACCCCCGACACATCGAGGCACTCCTCACCGCCGCACACACCGCCGCCGGCCTCGCCTACGCCCCCTACTCCCACATCCACGTGGGCGCAGCCCTCCTCTGCGACGACGGCACCATCGTCCAAGGAGCCAACATGGAGAACCGATCGTACGGCCTCACCGTGTGCGCCGAACGCACCGCCCTGTTCCGCGCCCTCCTCGAAGGCCGACGCGCATTCACCGCCCTCGCCATCTACAGCCCCGACGTCCCCACCCTCCTCACCCCCTGCGGGGCCTGCAGGCAGGTCCTCAGCGAGTTCCTCCCCCCCGAAACCCCGATCGTCTGCCACGATCCCGAAGGAGAACCGAGGATATTCACCCTGGGCGAACTGTATCCCCACGACTCCCTCCGCCATCTCAACCCTCAGGCACCCTGAGGCTGTCCCCCGCCCGCAGCGCCCCTCTGCTGCATCTTCTTCTCGTCGTCCTCCATCTTGTTACGCCACACCTCGATCTTCTTCGACACCATCTCCACCTCCTCGCGCTCACCCAGGAGCATCATGAGCCGCTTGTAGCTCTCGAGATAGAGGATCGCCTTCCTGAAATCCTCGAGCCTGTGGGTGGCCAGCTCATAGCGCTCCCTGTAGCGCTCCGCCGCCTGCATGAGGAGGCGCTTCACGAGCTCCAGGTACTGCACCCGCTCCCTGTACCCCTCCACCCGGGGATCGAGCTTCTCCACCAGGGTGCGCAGGTCGAGGATATTCTTCGCCACCGTGGCGAATCGAGCCTCCATATCCACGAAGGCCCACTTCCACTTCGAGCCCTCACCGAAGGCCTCCCTCACGCTCTCCAGGGCGAACCCCAACTTGTGGATGAGGCGGAACCGCTCCTTCTCATCCAGACCGCTTATGGCATCCAGCCTGTCCTTGAGATCGGAGATGGAAGGGTCGATGAAGTCGGAGACCACCTCCTCGATCTGGATCACGCTCTGTGACCACACCTTTCTCGCCTCGTTGAGGAACCCATCGTTCTTCACCCCCAGGAGCCTCTCCGAGAGCGCGTCCATCACCAGGTAGCAGGAGACCTTGTTGAGGAGAAGTTCCGCGAGGGCGAGCTTCTGCACCTCGAACCCCGAATCGGCCTTCGAGACGATGGCCGACAGGTTCCGCTCCCTCGCCGAGAGCTGCTCGAGCCTGCTCGTATACTTCCGAATACGCTCCGTGTAGCGCGCCCGTGCCTCGGCGCTCACCTTAGCCACGCGTGGATCCTCCGTACTTCATGAGTAGCTCCCGTGCATGCTCCCGCGAGACCCTGCTGTCCACGTCCCCCGAGAGCATGCGCGCCAGTTCCTCCTCCCGGTCATCCCCTTCCACATATTCAATATCGGCCATAGTCTCGTTTCCCTCAACCCGCTTGCGCACCACCAGGTGACGATCCCCCCTGGCGGCGATCGATGCGATGTGCGTGATACAGAGCACCTGCTTGTACCTGGCCACCTCGTAGAGGTACTCGCCCACCGCGAGGGCCACCTCCCCCCCTATACCCGTATCCACCTCGTCGAACACGAGGGTGGCGATGGGATCGCTCTGCGCCGTGAGGGTCTTTATGGCGAGCATCACCCGGGAGATCTCACCACCAGAGGCGATCTTTCGGAGAGGCTTGAAGTCTTCACCCGGATTGGGGGCGATGAGGAACTCCACCCGGTCCATACCCGAAGGGGTGCACACGGGCGCCCCCCGCTCCGAGAGACGCTGCTCCACCTGGACGGAGAACCGTGCCTTCTGCATCCCCAGCGAGCGGATGATCGTCTCCACCCTCCGGGCGAACTCCTCGCCCACCCGGACGCGGGCCTCCATGAGGGCCTTTGCCCGTCGGAGCACCTCCCGCTGGAGCTCCTCCACCTCCATCCTGAGACGGGCCGTCTCCTCATCGTACGACTCGAGCCTCGAGAGCTTCCGGCGCGCCTCCTCGAGGAAGGAGAGCACCTCCTCCACGGTGTCGCCGTACTTGCGCTTGAGGCGCTGGATGAGCGCGCTCCGCTCCGCCACCGCCTCGAGCCGCTCGGGAGAGAAATCGAGCCCCTCCCGATACGACCTGATCTGCTCCGTCACATCCTCGAGCTCGTAGTAGGCGCTCTCGAGACGTGCCCCCAGGGGCTCCACCCTCCTGTCCACCCGCTCCACCTGACCGAGGAGCCTCCGCATCTGTTTGAGGGCGGGAAGCACCGCCTGTGGTCCCTCGGTCGCGAGGGAGAAGAAGTCCTTGAGGTCCTCGGCCACCTGCTCGAGGTGGGAAAGGAGGGAGAGCTCCTGCTCCACCTGTTCGTCCTCGCCCGGTGTGAGCCGTGCCGCCTCGATCTCCTCCACCGCATGGGCGAGGAGCTCCCGCTCCCGTACGAGGTCCCGCTCCTTGGAGAGGAGATCCTCGAGCTCACGCCGCCGCTCGGTGAGCCGCCTGAAGACCTCCGCGTACGCGGCCGCATCCCCCTCCAACCCGCCGAAGGCATCCAGGTACTGCCGATGCAACTCGGTTCTGAAGAGCGACTGGTGCTCGTGCTGACCGTGGATGTCGAAGAGGAACCCCGAGAACTCCGCGAGGTCCGCGACCGTCACCGGCGCGGCCTGGATGAAGGCGCTCGACCGACCGGAACTCCTGACCACCCGCCGCACCACCACCCGGCCGTCCTCGGGTTCAATCTCGCGTGCCCCGAGCCAGGCCAGGGCCTCCCGATTGCCCTCCACCACGAAGACCCCCGCCACCTCGGCCTGCTCCTGCCCGGCGCGCACCACATCCGCATCCGCCTTGCCCCCGCCGAGGAGCCCCAACGCCCCTATGAGTATGGACTTCCCCGCCCCGGTCTCACCCGTGAGGACCGTGAACCCCGAGGAAAAGTCCACCACGAGCTCACGCATGATCGCATAGTTACGCACCGAGAGCTGCTCAAGCATACACCGGTCCTCCCGACCATCCGAGTTTGGTCCGGAGCACGTCGTAGAACGTCCACCGCGGAGACAGCAGGAGGCGCGCCCTGATCCCCGCATCCTCCACCCGCACCTCGTCGCCGGGAGCGAGCTCCACCACCTCCTGCCCGTCTATGGTGAGGAGCACCCCCGTACGCAGGTGGTGATGCACCCGGGCGATCACCGGCTCGGAAGAAGGGGTCACCACCGGCCTGCTCGCGAGCGAGAGGGCACAGATGGGCGTGACGATGAAGGCCGGCACCTCGGGATGGAGGATGGGGCCTCCGGCCGCGGCCGAGTAGGCCGTGGACCCCGTGGGCGTGGCGATGATCACCCCGTCGGCATGGTACTCGCCCATGGTACAGGAGTGCATGACCACCGAGAGACGCACGATCTTCGAGATACCGGACGAAGAGATCACCGCATCGTTGAGCCCGATGCACGAGGCGACCACCTCCCCACCCCTGGAGACCGTGGCCTTGAGCATGAGACGCTCGCTCACAAGGGCCTCCCCCTCCTTCCAGGAAGAGAAGACCTCGCTCCACTCCCCCTCGCCGAGCTCCGCGAGGAAGCCCAACCTCCCGGCGTTGATCGGCAGAAGCGGTACCCCGTGGGAAGCCACGAGCCTCGCGCTGTAGAGAACCGTACCGTCGCCTCCTATGGAGATCGCCAACCGCGCGCCGTCGAGGGAGGCTTCAGGGAGTGACCCCTCCAGACCGAGCACGCGGTACGAAAGCCCTTCCCCCCTGAGACGCTCCTCCACCTCATGGAGGATACGAGGAGTACGCGGCTTCTCGAGATTTGCGATCACCACGACATCTGGCATACGTCCACCCGGATTCAAGGGAGGGAGGCGATCACACGCGCCACCCGCTGGACCCGCTCCCTGGACATGATGGGATAGAGCGGGAAGATGAGACACCGACGGAGGAGTTCCTCCGCTCCCGGACACGACCTTCCCACATCGAAACAGGCGATGAGCGTATCCTGGAAGGCGTCGCCCGCCTCCACCCCCTGTTTCTTCGCATACTGGAAGGCCGCCTTCCGTTCCGAGGAGAGGAGAACGGGAAATGTCCAAGGCACCGACACAGCCCCTTCGTGGACGGAGGAGAAGCCCGAATGTCGGGACCTCATGAGGGCATCGAGGTAGACATCCCAGATCCCCCTGCGCCGTTCCAGGAACTCGTCGAGCTGGGCGAGCTGTGTCATGCCGAGCGCGGCGTTCATGTCCGAGAGGAGGTTGCCGAAATGGATCTCCGCCCTCACCCGGGCAAGGACCTGGGCCTCCTTCCTCCCGCATCCCCCGATCACCGCACCACCCCCGGTGGTGATGATCCCATCCGACTCGAGGCTCACCACCACGTAGGAGGCGGACGTCCCCACCGGCGCGCCTTCCCACGATGCCCCCACCCCCTGGGACACATCCAGGACGAGCGGTACCCCCAGGGAGGCGAGCGTGCCCATGTGCGGCACCACCCCCAGAGGGAGATTCCAGAAGACCGCCCTCACCCCGTCCACGAGGTCCTCGACCCCCCGGGGATCACCCGTCCTCGGATCCACGTCGGCCACCACCACGTCCACCCCTAACCGCGCCCACACCTCACCGTACACAGCCGGAAGGAGGGGCGAGGCAAGGATGCGGTCACCGGGAGAGAGCTCGAGCACCCCCATCAGTGTGAGGAGGGCACGCTCGTACTCCCGAAAGGCCACCCCGTCGACTGCACCGAGGACCTTCGAGAGATCCCTCGCGAAGGTCCTGGAGACCTCACCCGGGGCGAGGCGTTCGTCGACCATCTGTGCGAGCACGGCCTCCATGTCCCTCCGTCGGATTGAGGGACGGAACAGAGGAATCGACATGCCGGACCCCTTACCTTGCAATGGTGCGTTCAATCTGCCTGAGCTCCTTGGGGCTGAAGAGTCTGTGGACATCCAGAACGATGAGGTACCCATCCTCCTGCTGGACCACCCCCTCGATGTACTCGGTACCGATACCGGTGAAGACCTCGGGAGGAGGCTGCACCTTCTCGTGCGGAATGGAGACCACCCTGAGCACCTTGTCGATGAGGACCCCTATCTTGTTCCTGTCGATCTCGAGGATGAGTATTCCACTGAGGAGGCGATCCTCCTCCGAGAGTTCGGGCTCCGGGATGTGGAACCGCCTGTGGAGGTTGATCACCGGGATGATATCCTTCCGCAACTTGAAGATACCCTCGATGAAAGGAGGGGCGTTGGGAATGGGACGGACCTCTTGCCTCCGCTGGATCTCCCGCACATCGAAGATATCCACGCCGTAGATCTCGTTCCCGAGCTGAAACGTCACCAGTTGGAGTTGATCCTGTTCGGCCATGCTTCCCCCTTCCCCATAGAATAAGGGAGGATATGGTATTGTGCAAGAGGAAACCCGCGAGGTTATGTATCCGACAACTCCTCGAGACGCCGCTGTTTGGTCTCGAGCAAGGAACGGAGACGCGAGAGCTCCTCGAGATGGTCCCGTATCGCCGGGGACTCGGCGGTGATGGTCTTCTGTCCCTTCTCGATGAAGGCGTGGTACACTTCCGCCCCGAGCAGGGTGCTCACCTGCTTGGCCTTTTGCTCGAGTTGATAGATCTCGACCCTGAGCGCACCCTTCTCTCCCGCCTCCTCGGCCTTGGCCTTGGCCTTGGCGAGGAATTCCGCCGACACGTCTACTCCCTTGTCCACCAACTCCCTGAGTTTTGCAAGAAAATCCATACACACCTCCTGTTCCATACTACCCCATTCGCGAGCGCTGTACAACATGCTTGTCATACCACGTCTTCCATGGTACATGAGAGCCATACATCCACGATGGGAAGGAGCATGCTGATGCGATTGGTATTCCTCGGCCCCCCGGGGGCGGGTAAAGGTACGGTGGCAGCCGTCCTGAAGGACCGGCTCGGGATCCCCCACATATCCACCGGGGACCTCTTCAGGGACGCCGTCTCCCGGAAGACCGACCTGGGCAGAGAGGTGGAAGGGATCCTCGCCCGGGGGGAACTGGTCCCCGACGAGCTCACCGTGGCCCTCGTCCGGGAGCGGCTCAAGGCCCCCGATGCCGGAAACGGATACATCCTCGACGGATTCCCTCGCACCATCGCCCAGGCGGAAGCCTTGGAGGCCTTCTCACCTCCGGAGAAGGTAGTCAACTTCGTGATCGACGACGAGGAAGTGGTGAAGCGCCTCTCGGGGCGAAGGGTCTGCCCTTCGACGGGGAGGGTGTACCACGTCATCTACAACCCCCCGAAGGTGGAAGGGAAGGACGACGAGACCGGGGAAGACCTCGTCATCCGTCCGGACGACAGGCCCGAGGCCATACGCCATCGCCTCGAGGTCTACCGCACCCAGACCGCACCCCTCATCACCTACTACGGCAAGAAGTCCAGGCTGGTGGACATACCCGCCGATCGTTCGATAGAAGAGGTGGTCCACCTCGTCGAACAGGCCGTACGAGGCCTCTGACACTTCATTCCCGGGGGAGCACCCCTTCCGGAAGGAGATCGTGCTCCCCCAGGATCTCCTTCACCTCATCCACAGGGACGAGGAAGGGAGAGGAGAGGAGCTCCCCTGCCCGTTCCCTGTCGGAGAACCCCAGTTCACAGGCCTTCCGGAGGTCGTCGAGCCCTTCCTTCACCTCACCGGCATAGAGGAGCCGAAGGCGCGCCCTCAAGAAGAAGGCATCGGGATCCTCGGGGTTCGCCGCGGTGAGTGTGGAAAGGAGGGTGAGGGCATCGGCGTATCGCTGGGTCGCTTCATACGCCCGGGCGAGCGCGCGGAGCAGATACGGATCCTTGGGATACGAGGAGAGCGCCGTCTCCCCGAGGGCCACGGCCTCCTCGTCCGTGGGAGCGGACTCGAGCCGCAGGATGGCATAGAGGAGCAGCACCTCCTTCTTATCCGGAGAGATCTCGTAGGCCTCCCCTGCGTACGAGAGCGCTTCGTCCACATCACCCTCCTCCATGCGGAGACGGGCGAGGTTGTAGAGGATCGTGACATCGCCCGGCGAGAGCTCGAGCGCCCGACGGTAGAAGTCCTCGGCGGTGTCGGGATCACCTTTGCAGATGAAGAGGTAGGCCAGGGTGGAGAGGACCATGGTGTTCACGGGATCCCTCTCGAGGAGGCCCTCGAGGAGGGCCTCGGCCCGGTCGTACTCACCCATCCGTATGTAGGTACGGGCGAGGTTGTATTCGATACGTGGAGTGTGCGGGGAGAACCTCAGTGCCTGGGTATACGCCTCAACGGCCCGGGAGAAGTCTCCTTCGTCGTAGTAGGCGTTCCCGAGAGAGAAGTACGCCTCTGCGAGATCGGGCCGGGGCGAGGAGGCACAAGAGGTGACCACGAGGAGACAGAGGATCGCCGCCGGGACGAGGCCTCGTACACCCATGAGAGGAGCCTATCCAGGCCCGCGGAGGAAAGTCAAGGGAATGCCCCACCTCCCTGCACAATGCAACAGGATCCCCTCGACGACGTCGGTCAAGGATCGACACCCGCTTGGAAGGCCCTCTCCACTTGTTTTTCATCTCGATACGCTCTATGTTGTATGGGTGCACCGTTCAGATTCATAGAGTAAGGAGGAAACGGCATGACCGTACGGAAACGCGTGCTCATGGTGGCGCTCCTGACGGCAGTGGCCCTCAGCGCTCACGGATTCGGCATCGGCCTCGCATTCGGACTCGAACCGGTCGGAGGGCTCCCCGGTACCAACGCCTTCCTGTCCGTGAAACCCAACGGTTCCCCTCTCCTCTGGGGGCTCGGATTCACGGTGGGGTCCGAGCAGATCTCCATCGGCCTCACCGGGGACTACTGGTTCACAAACGAGCAGCTCGTGGGCGTGCTCAACTACTACCTCGGGTTGGGGTTCTACGTGGGGTACGCCAGGATGAACGACGAGAACGACATCCAGCTGGGGGGGAGGGTGCCCATCGGACTCAACATCTTCCCCTTGAGTCCGCTCGAGCTCTTCCTCGAGCTCGCTCCCACCTTCACCCAGAGGATCGCGGATCCCTTCAAGTTTCCGGACTTCAACTTCGGACTCCAGGGATCCCTCGGATTCAGATTCTGGAGCAGGTGACACAGGGAGCCCCGCGTAGGCGGGGCTTTTCTGCTTGCTGGGACATGAAAAAAGCCGCCATCTCCGATGGCGGCCAGCGTCTCCTAGGGGATTCGAACCCCTGTTACAGGGATGAAAACCCTGTGTCCTAACCCCTAGACGAAGGAGACATGTATCGCCGAAGCTTGAGCCGCACAGGATTCGAACCTGTGACCCACGCCTTAAAAGGGCGTTGCTCTACCAGCTGAGCTAGCGGCCCCCCGCGACGGCGTGGACTATACACCAAGGCCTCCAGAATGTCAACATCCAGCCCCTCCTTACGGGAGGCCGAGTCTCACTCCCAGCGAAATACCCGAAAGGGAAAGAACGTCCCTCTCTCCGGATTCACGAAGCGGGAACCCTGCGCCGAGATCCACCTCGAGCACACCCATGTCCAGGCCCAGACCCCCGGAGAGGGCCCCCGATCCGTAACCGGCACTCAGTGTAAAGGTGCGAAGGATCGTCACCTCGGCACCTATGCGGAGCGCATCGGGCAGGTCCTCCCAGTCGCCGGAGAAGGGTCCCACGGAGACGAAGAGACGGGGGGCCCAGGTCTCTCCGGTGTCAGGGGCCCATCGGAGCCCCGCCGAGATGGTCATGGGAATCGTGTAGTCCTCTCCCACGCGTTCCCCTCCCTCCGGGAGTCCCATGCGGAGGAAGGCGTCCTTCGCCCTATCGAACGATGTCCTGGTATAGGAGATCCGGGTCCCTCCCACGTCCCGCACCGCCAAGGCCACGGCGAGGGATCCCGGCAAGGCCAGCACGACCCCCACGTCCCAGGCCACACCGTACCCGGTGAGGGTGTTCGCCGCATCTCCGAAGGTCCCCGATGAAGGGAGATCGAGGAGCGAGGCGAAGAGCGCGCCGGCCTCCTCCTCGTCGAGCGGGGCATACGCGCGCATGAAGGGCCTCACGTCCGTACCCACCCGCACCCGCATGCTCCCGAGTCCGAAGGAGAAGGCCCCGCCCAGGAAGAAGGAGTACTCGCCCAGGATCACCCCATGGACATGGGAGGGGATCGACGTCCCCCAGAAGAAAGAGTCAGTGGTCACGGAGAGGCCCAGCCCGAGGCCTCCTCCTGCATATCCCAATCCGAGATGAGAGCCCGCGCCGAGACCCGTCGCTTCGAGCTGTTCCTCCAGGGATGGAAGGAGCGCCTCCCCCTCCTCCGCGAGGAGAAGGGCAGCGAGGGTGTCCACGGTGCCCAGAGGGTCTTCATGGAGCCAGACCGAAGCGTCGAGGAGGGTCAGGTCGAAACCGTCTTCGGGCAGCATCGCGGGATTGGCGAAGAAAGAGGCGTATCCTTCATCGAAGAGCCAGCCCGCCCCGGCGGTGCTCACCGTGTGAGGCCGAAGGGGGATGAGGAGCGGGTCCTCCTCTGCGAAGAGGACAGGCGCCGTGAGGACACACACGAGGAGCAGCAACGCCGGGGGATATACTCGCATCTCGATCGTTCTCCAGAATCTCTAAAACCTCAAAAATCTCCAAAAGTTACAGGAGGTCCCACCACTACTTCAATATAGACCGATCACCCCTGGTTTTCAAATCGAACGGGAGATCCATAGACCGAACGCGGTTCCCCTTCGACCACATCCCCCACCTCGACTCGGACCGTCTCCCCCTCGAGGGGAACCGGTGCCCATACGAGCAGGTAGTTCTCCGAGGTACCCACCGCATACCTCTGTCCGGCCTTCTCCCTCTCCTGCTCGGGGATCACCTCCACCACCCTTCCCCGCTGCCGTGCGAGATAGGCCGAGGCGTACACCTCCACACAGGCATGCAGGGCCTCCTCCCGTTCCTTCGCCACCCGCTCGGGCACGTGCGCTTTGGAAGCATAGGCCGCAGTCCCCGGTCTGGGGGAGTAGCGGAAGAGGTGGGCCCCGGAGAAGGCGTTCTCATCCAGGAAGGCACAGGTGGCCTCGAAGTCCTCCCGGGTCTCCCCGGGAAATCCCACGATGAAGTCCCCCGAGATGAAGGGATCCGGGGAGACCTCCCGGAGTCTCGCGATGAGGGCCGAGATCTCTTCCGCCGTGTACCACCTCCCCATCCTCTTGAGGACACGGTTCGATCCGGACTGGACAGGGAGGTGGAAGTGGGGGCAGATCCTTGGGGAGGAGAGGGCTTCCCAGAGGGCCTCCGAGAAACCCTCGGGTTCCAGAGACGAGATGCGGAACCGGAGGCGTGAGGTATGCGAGAGGAGATGGAGGAGAAGCCCCCCGAGGTCGAGGGATTCCCACCGGTACTGGGCGAGGTTGACACCGGTGAGCACGATCTCCCGCACGCCCCGTCCCTCGAGCTCCTGGACCCGCTCCAGGATCCGCGCGGGGTCGTCGCTCACCGCCCTTCCACGCGCGAGCGGGACCCGACAGTAGGCGCACCGTCGATCACACCCATCCTGTATCTTGAGGAAGGAGCGGGCGTGGAAGGCAGGACGGTCCACCCGGTAGAGGAAGCGTCCGGCCGTGCCGTCGAGGGGGGCCTGTGTCCGGATCTCCTGGAGGAGACGCTCCACGCGTGAGGGATCCAGATCCTCATCTTGAAGCCGGGAAGGCAGTTGCAGGAGGAGGGGCTTCTCCTCCAATGGGAGGGCGATGACACGGTCCGAGAGGGCCTGCACCTCGTCCCTCTCGAGCTGTGGATAGCAGCCCGTCACCACGACGAGGGCCTCCGGATGCTCCCGGGCGATCTTCCGGATGATCCTGCGCGCCTTCTGCTCGCTCTTGCTCGTGACCGTGCAGGTGTTGACGATGTAGAGATCACCCGACTGGGGAAACTCCCCTATCCGGTACCCCGCCTCCCGGAAGGCAGCGGCTATACCTTCGGTCTCGTATTGGTTGAGTTTACACCCGAGGGTGTAGAAAACCACCACCGGCTTCATCAGGGCGTGCTACGGGCGAGGACCTCACGTACGCGCTCGACCCCGGCGGTCGCCTCCTGGTTCGAGGGGGCGAGCTTCACCGCCTCCTCGTAGGCCGCGAGAGCGAGACGGAGCTGTCTCGACTGCTCACGGGCGTATCCCAACCGTATCCACCAGGTGGGCACATCCTTCCTGTGGTACACAGCAGTGCTGAAGGCGATGTCGGCGTGGTAGAACTCTCCCCACCTGAGGTAGATCTCGCCCATGTAGGCGTACACTTCGGGGATGTGACGGCCCGTGGGCGCCACGGCCACGTACTGCTGGAAGTAGGAGAGGGCCTTATCGTATGCGCCCAGGAAATAGGCGCTCTCCCCTGCGTTCATGAGGAGCCTGTAGTCGTACGGTGCGAATGCGAGGGCCCGCTCGCTGTAGTCGAGGGCCTCCTGATAGCGGTCGAGGGCGAGGAGCGACCAGCCGAGCACCACGTAGGAATCCACCCGACGCGGTGTCTCCTGGATCTCCTGGAGACACACGGCCACCGCTTCGCTGTATCGTCGTTCTCTGTAGAGAGCGAGTGCATCGGGCTTCTCCTGGGCATAGAGGCTCAAGGCCATGCCGCCGATGAAGAACGCCAGCAGGAACGCACGTCTCATACTCCCTCCATCCTGCATTCCCCTGAGAATCGGGCGCCCCTTTGGATCACGAGCTCCTTGGTATCGATCTCCCCCCCTACCTTCCCCGAGGGAAAGAGCTCCACGAGGCCTGCGCACGAGACCTTTCCTTCGACGGTCCCCCTCACCTGGACGGCCCGGGCCTCCACCTCTCCCTCGAGGGCCCCTTCCTCGGAGATCACCACCTCCCCGGAGGAAGCGACCTCACCCTTCACCCTGCCCCTGATCCACAGGGCCTCCGGGACCTCGATCTTGCCCTCGAACTCCGCATCCTCACCGAGGACCATGTGGAACTGCGAAAACTCGAGATGTCGTTCCAGAAAACGTGGCACGTACACCCTCCTTCGGAAAGGTTATCGTACAGAGGGGTCCGCTCCTCCGTCAAGCGTCCTGTCGAGCACGGCGAGTATGCGGGTGAAGGCCCGGGCGAGATCCTCCCGCATCCGGCGCGTGTAGGGGTTGTAGTGCTGCAGATCCAGGAAGAGCTGCCAGGGATCGTTGCAGGTCTGTTCCCTTATCTCAAGGAGCTTCCTGTACCCGACAGTGGCGATCGGGCTGTCCTCGAGGTGGAGCTCCCCGAGGACTCTCCCCACGAAGTGGGTGATGCCCTGGGTGTAGGCCGCCTCCCTGTCGTGTTCTTCTGCCGTCATCCGGTGGACGCTGAGTCCCATCTCCCGGAAGGTCTCTTCCCAGAAGGAACTCTGCTCCTCCGTGACCCTGCAGGGGGTGAGGACGATGGGGAGACCGGCGATACCGTCTCTCGCAGAGTCGGGACCGAACATGGGGTGTGTCCCCAGGATGTCGATCCCGTCGGGGAGGGTTCTGGAGAGCACCTCGAGGGGATAGGTCTTCACGCTGCAGGTATCCATCACCAGGGTGGAAGGGGGAAGGTCCCGGGCGAGAGATCGGGCCACCTCCTCGACCGCGGAGATGGAGACGCACAGGACGATGACGTCACACGAGAGGAGCCCTTCGTAGGTGGTCAGCGTGAAATGCCGGGGGGCGATGGTCTTGGGCGTCCTGCTGTATCCGTACACCTCGAAACGGGTTCCGAGGGTCTCCGCCCAGAACCGACCGAACCGACCGAGCCCGTAGACACCGACGCGCATGGGAGCATCATAGAAAGTTTGCACACCTTTCACAATCCCCGGTATTTCAATTTCACGGGATCTCATCTATAATAGCTCGTGAGGGACATGATCACCCTTGAATCACCGATGCGTAAGGAGCAGAAGGACATGGATTTCGTAGCCGAGATGTGGAAGAAGGCCAAGGATCGCCAGCGAAGACTCGTGCTCCCCGAAGGAACGGAAGAACGAACCCTGAAGGCCGCACAGATCATCCGGAAACAGGGACTCGCTTCCCAGGTGGTCCTCCTGGGGGATCCCGGGGAGGTGGAGGCGAAGGCGCACGAGGCAGGGGTCTCGCTCGAGGGCATCAGCGTGATGCAGCCGGGTGTGCCCGACGACCTCGAGGCCTTCGCGGAGGAATACTACGAGCTGAGGAAACACAAGGGGATGACCAAGGAGACCGCCTACAAGGAGATCTGTGATCCCCTCCGATGGGGGGCCATGATGGTGCGTCTCGGCAAAGCAGACGTCATGGTGGCAGGGGCCGAGAACTCCACGGGAAACGTCCTCAGGGCCGCCCTCACCATCATAAAGACGCGCGAGGGCATCAAGTACGCCTCGTCCTGCTTCGTGATGAAGATGAGGGACACCTCCTGGGGGGTGGAGGGCCATCTCGTCTTCGCGGACTGCGCCACCATTCCCGATCCCACTCCGGAGCAACTCGCGGAGATCACCATCGCCTCTGCTGAATCGTGCAGGAACTTCCTCAACGCCGAACCGGTGGTGGCCATGCTCTCGTTTTCCACCAAAGGGTCGGCCCAACATCCCCTGGTCGACAAGGTGGTGGAGGCCCTCGAGCTCGTACGGGCGAAGCGGCCCGACCTCGTGGTGGACGGGGAGCTCCAGGCCGACGCCGCGCTGGTCCCGGAAGTGGGCAAGAAGAAGGCGCCCGGTTCCCAGGTGGCGGGCCGCGCGAACGTCCTCATCTTCCCGGATCTCAATGCAGGGAACATCGGGTACAAGCTGGTCCAGCGGCTCGCGGGGGCGGAGGCCTACGGGCCGTTCCTCCAGGGCTTCGCGAAACCGGTGAGCGACCTGTCCCGTGGGTGTTCCGTGGACGATATCGTGAACACCGCGGCGGCCACACTCGCCCAGGACTAGGGAGAAGACCATGAAGGTGGTGCTGGTAGGCTACGGCCGGATGGGACGAGAGGTGGAGCTGGTGCTCAGGGAACGTGGACACGAGGTCACCTGCCGGGTGGACCCCTCGGGCAGCGGCGACGCCCCCAGGCTCACGCCTTCCCTCCTCTCCGGTGCCGACATGGCGATCGAGTTCTCACATGCCTCGAGCGTAGTGGCCAACTGTGGCATCTACGTGGAGGCAGGAGTGCCGGCCGTGGTGGGGACCACGGGGTGGACGGATCGTATCGAGGACGTCAGGCGGATGGTGGGCGGGAAGATAGGATACCTCTGGGGTTCCAACTTCTCCATAGGAGCCCACCTCTTCTTCGCCCTCGCAGTCTATGCGACAAAGCTGGCGAACGCATTCCCTGAGTACGACGTCCTGGCGTACGAGCTACACCACAGACGCAAGAAGGACTCGCCCTCCGGCACGGCCCTCACGCTGGCGCAGAAGGTCCTGGAGGCGAGTACGAGGAAGAGACGTGTGGTCACCGAGCGACTCTCACGGGCTCCGGAGCCCGATGAGCTTCATGTGGCCTCGGTACGCGGTGGCGAGGTGCCCGGGACCCACACCTTCATGCTCGACAGCGAGGCCGACACCGTGGAGATCACCCACCGGGCCCGGAACCGGAAGGGGTTCGCCGTGGGGGCGGTGAGGGCCGCCGAATGGCTCCTGGGACGAAAGGGGTTCTTCACGGTGGAGACGTTCATAGACGATATCTTCGGGGAGGTAGCCAATGTTTAGAGGCGTGTTCACCGCGCTCATCACACCGTTCAACAAGGACGGTTCCGTGGACTACGGGGCCCTCAGGGATCTGGTGGAGATCCAGATCACCGAAGGGGTGAATGGTCTCGTTCCCGTGGGCACCACGGGGGAAAGTCCCACGGTGACCCATGAGGAGAACGTGAAGATCGTGGAGGTGGTGGTCGATCAGACGAAGGGCAGGGTCCCTGTGATCGCGGGTACGGGGTCCAACTGCACCGACGAGGCCATCCAGATGACGAAGCGGGCCAAGGAGATAGGGGCAGATGCGACGCTCCAGGTGGCGCCCTACTACAACAAGCCGAACCAGGAGGGATTCTACCGTCACTTCGTGACGATTGCCGAGACGTGTGAGCTTCCCGTGATCGTCTACAACATCCCCGGCCGCACGGGCAAGAACGTGGAACCCGAGACCATCCTCCGTCTCGCCGGGCATCCCCTCATCGCAGGGGTGAAGGAGGCGAGCGGGAGTATGGCCCAGGTGATGGAGATCCTCGCCAAACGGCCGGAGGGGTTCGCGGTCCTCTCAGGTGACGACAATCTCACCCTTCCCATCGTGGCCCTGGGAGGAGACGGCGTGGTCTCGGTGGCGAGCAATATCGTCCCCCGGAGGATGAGCGCCTTCGTGAAGGCCTTGCTCGAGGGGCGCATGGAGGAAGCCCGGCGCAGTCACTACGAACTCCTGCCCCTCTTCAAGGCGATCTTCATAGACACCAACCCCATTCCCGTGAAGTACGCGATGACCCTCCTCTCCTCCCTCTCCATCCAGGAGGTCTACCGTCTCCCGCTCTGTCCCCTGGCCGAGGACAAGAAACGAGTCGTCAAGGCCGTGCTCGAGGAACTGGGCATCATCTAGTCCCCTCTTCCTTCCACTCCTTCCATAGCGCGTGGATGCGGTCGAGGGGGAGCTGCTCCGCCCTGAGGGTAGGGTCTATCCCTACCCTCTCGAGGAGCGAAACCACCCCCTCCACTCCCCTTGCCGCCAGCGGTGACCGAAGGAGCACGTTCTTCAGCATCTTCCTCCGGTACCTGAAGAGGTCCCAGACGAACGAGAGGAACGGGGGAATGTGTTCCCGCGGCACCGGAGATGCGACTGGGTGAAGGCGGAGGACGGAGGACCAGACCTTCGGGCGGGGATGGAAGGCCGTAGGAGGCACGTGGAAGAGCAGTTCACAACGATAAAAGGTAGCCACGATCACGGAGAGGGCCCCGTATGCCGAACTCCCCACCGAGGCGGCCATGCGTTCGGCCACCTCTTTCTGGACCATGAAGACCTGCGGGACTATGAGTCCACCTTCGAGAAAGTCGAGGATGATGCTCGTGGCGACGTTGTAGGGGAGGTTGCCCACCACCCGGTGTGGGACACGTGTAGCGTACACGGTGCGCCAGGTGTCCCGCACATCGCCTTCCACGATGGTGAGCGGTGCCCCGCCGAACTCCTCTCTGAGGATCGAGACGAATCCCCTGTCGATCTCGAAGCCCACCACCTCCACCCCCTCGTCGAGGAGGTGGGCGGTGAGGGCGCCTATCCCCGGCCCGATCTCCCAGACCTGCTCCCCGGGGTGGAGATCGAGGGCCTGCACGATCCTCCCGAGCACGTCGTCCCGCACGAGGAAGTGCTGGCCGAACCGTTTCAAGGCGCTGAGCCCGTGGCGTGCCATGAGCTCTCTCATCCGGATGGGATAGGAGGTCTCACCCACGGGCCGTCCCTCCCCACGGGATGGATCTGCATACGAAAGGCACCGCCGCTGCTCCCATGAGAAGCAGTATACCCGGGAAAGGGCCCGGAAGTGAAGGAAGACCGCCCCAGGCCCGCACGACCCACAGGAGCACGGCGAGCAGGGTCCTGTGGGCCCCGGCGAGGAGCGTACTTCCCAGGGCCTCGAGGACGACTCTCGCGATACCCAGGAGGAGGAAGCCCGCCGCACAGGGTACGATGAAGAGACCCGAGAGGAGACCCTGAAGGGGGAGGGAGGAGAAGACGAGCGAGACCAAGGGCGCTGTACCGAGGAAGGCTCCTGCGCCCACCGAAAGGGGCACGGCGAGGAGGTCCGGCAGGAACCGGGTCACCGCGGCGCGAAGGAGGGGAGCGAGGAACACGATGCCCGCGAAGGCCGCCATGGAGAGCACCCCGCTGAGGGAGAAGAGCGCACGAGGGAGGAAGAGCACCATGAAGAGAAGCAGAGCCCCCAGGAGGGAGGGGGCGGGGATCTTCCGGGGGAGGAGGAACAGCGAGAGGCCCACCACCAGGGATGCGCGGAGGAGCGAGGGGTAGGGCCCTACGAACCACACGTAGATCCAGAGCCCAGCCGCCGCTACGAAGGGCTTCCAGGAGGATCCGGGGAAGGGGCGGAGGAGGAGGGCGAGGAGGCCGACGATGATCCCCGCGTGGAGTCCGGAGAGGGCGAGCACGTGGAGCGCCCCGGCCTTCCTGAACCGCTCGTAGAGGGGTGTGGGGATGAGGTGCCTGTCACCGAGGAAGAGGGCGGTGAAGAGGGCCGCGCACTCGGGTTCCCAGCGGGAGAGGATGCGCCGGACCCTCTCCTGCGCCTCTGCCCGGATCCGTGCGACCGGGGATGTCCACCCCCGGAACACGAGGCGTCCCCTCAGGGTTCCGTCGTCGGCATATCCCTCCAGGACCCCCTCCACCTTCATCCCCCTCCAAAAAGGCCCCTCGGGGCTCCTGAAGAGGCAGCGGAATCGTGCCTCGGTCCGGCTGGTGTCTCTTCCCTCCACCCCATGCACCGAGAGCTCCGTCTCCCACCACTGGTTCCGCCACCGTGAGTCCTCCACCACCACAGCCTGTAGACGTGCGATGCGATCCCTCGGAAGGCCCAGGTATCCATTCCCCTCCGCAACACGCCACCCCAACCCCCCGAAGAGGCCGACCGCGAGGAGTACGGTCACGAGGAAGATGCGCCTGTCCATGAGGGAAGAGGCGAGGCCGTACGAAGCCAGCAGGACGCCTGCCGCGAAAGATCCCGGAAGACCGAGGAGGGGAAAGGTCACCCACAGAAAGAGCCAGCCCCCTGTGACGAGGAGGCCGGCCCACAGTGTCCCGTATGCTGAGACCTCAATCGTTGAGGGCCTGCATGGCTTCCCGTGCTGCATTCTTTATCCGGGCGGGATAGTTGAGGAAGGTGGTGTAGAGGAGGCTGTTGTAGGCGACCTTCCTCCCCAGGTTCCTGAGATTTTCGATCACCGCAAGGGTGATCTGGATGTCGTAGTGGAGGCTCCGCTCGGTGTAGGTGTTGATGAGGTCGAGGTAGGCGGTGAGGCGTTCCGCGGCCTCGTCGGTATCCATGGCACCGAGGAGGGCCACGGCCTCGGCCACGGCACTCCGCGGCGCGATCCCTCTGTCGTACTCGAGGAGGGTGAGGTTGAAGTGATCGATGGCCACCGGAGTGAAGCTCCCTTCAGGAGGGTTCTCCACCAGGAAAGAGGCGATGCGGTACCGCCACATGCTCACCTGCTTGAGGGGCGCGGGAAGGGCCTTTATGACCTCGATAGCCACTTCGAGGGCCTTCTCCGCCACCCTCCTGTGCTGTTCCTCGGTGAGGGTAGGGGCCGTGGTGAAGACCTCGTAGATCTTCTCCCGGACTTCCTGTTGTTCCCTCTCCATCATCCGCCCGAGACCGTCGACCACATCGACGTCGCCGAGTGAGAGGAGGGCCTGGAACGCCTTCTGGGTGATGGTCTGCGAGTACTGGACCAGGATCGTATGGACAAGGGGATCAAAGGACGCAGGATCACCTATGACCGCGAGTGCGTCCATGCAGGCCTCGAGCACCTGCCTGTCGCGCTGCACCCCTGAGACGAGGGCGCCCGCGTTCTGTTCCTGCAACCACCTGTGGACTCCCTCCATGACCGGATCGCCCGGACGTACGATCTTCTGAAGGGCACGAAAGATCGCTACCCTGAGAGTGGTCTCTTCGTCGGCCTCGAAAAGGGTCCACAGGTCGAGGGCGGCCGGGGCGTAGGCGGTCTCGTCGACCCCCCGTACCGCGAGAGCGGCGAGTTCCCGGAGGGCAGGATCGCCTTTGAGCTTGTCCCTCTGGTTGACCACATAGGTGAGGGCGTCCTTGTAGAGGGGACCGAAGTCGGTCCTCCCCAGTTCGAGGGCGTCGGTGATGATCTGGACCTTCACCGGAAGGGAGGCGTTCTGGAACTGCTCACGGTAGGTCGCGAGCTCCCCGCTCTCGGCGGCTTCCTGGGCACCTGCCGACCCTGTGACAAAGAGAAAAAGCCCTGTCGCAAAGGCGAGTA
This sequence comes from Spirochaeta thermophila DSM 6192, assembly GCF_000147075.1. NCBI lineage: Bacteria > Pseudomonadati > Spirochaetota > Spirochaetia > Winmispirales > Winmispiraceae > Winmispira > Winmispira thermophila. Next base: position 959,429 of record NC_014484.1, on the reverse strand, counting down.
TCTTTTTCATCGTCCTGCTCCTTACTAGAGAGAGTAATGGGAAAAGTGTGGAATTTCAACTGTTTTTTCGAGATACGTCCATTCCGGGAGCAGGAGAGACCGGAGATCCGCCCTTCCTCCCTTCCTCTACATCGAAGACTTTGTAGACGTGGGTGAGTATGGTGTTCTTCATCTTCCGTGAGAGCGGTACGCTCTGGATGTGGAGGATGGACTGGTGGGTCTTCTTCTTGTACGAGACCCCCTTCACCATGCCGCACATGACGATGAGGTCCTCCCCGAGGCGGAACTGGATCTTCACGGGGATACCGGGCTTCGCGCGCCCTCCCACCAGGACCGCGGCCCCGTCTTCGGAGACGTCCACCATACGACACTTGAAGCCTCCCATCTTCTCCGGTTCCTCGCTCGCCTGGTGGATGTCCTTGAGGGGGAAGATGAGGGCCGGAACCGTTATGGGGAGTCGTATCGACTTGCGCTTCTGGGTCCGGACGAGTTCCTCGGCATGATCGATGTGGAGGATCTCGAACTTTCTCTCCTTGAAATCGCCGAGCACCCTGCTCGTGAAGAAATACCCGGCATCGTCCTTTCGCCAGAAATAGACGTGTATCTCCCTTCCCATCCAGGAGAAATCGGGAGGGATCGGGTGCGGACTCTGGGGATAGCTTATGGCGATGTACTTTCTCATGTTCTCCACCACGGAACTGGTGAAGATGCGCCCTCTCATCTCGGGGAGGATGATCCTGAGGATCTGTCCCGCCTCTATCTCGCGAGTGCTCCTCAACCCCAGGCGGTACTTGGGGAGGCTGAATTCCACCCGCTTCCTGTAGTCGAAGAGCCGGCCTATGTACTCTATGGAGTGCGGGTCGTGCTCCCTCCCTTGGTTCCTGAACTTGATGATGGTGTTTCGTATGCAGAGGTTGAGGGTCTTCTCTGACCAGAAGAGGGCCGTGGGATCCTTGAGGTGGTTGTCCACTGCAAGGCGCCTGAGGAGATTGAGATCACTGAAGGAGAATCCCGCCTCTTTCCCTTCCACATAGAACTTGATCCAGGGGAAGGTGAAGCCGCCCATCCTCTGGAACCCGATGAGGAAGACGAAGAGGGAGATGCCCATGATGATGAAAAACACGGTCATACATTACCCTTTTCGACGGATCGTGTGGTATCCTTGATGCTTACGAGAATTCCTGTTATCACCTTCACGTGGGACACCTACAGGGCCTGGTCCTCGCGGAGATGGGGGTTATCCTCCTTCTCCTCGTCCCGGGGTATGCATCGCAGTATGCGGTGGGCCCCGATCCTATCAGTGTAACACTTTCTCCCGATTTTGTCCTGGTCTACGGGCTGGGAGCGCTCCCATTGATGACCCTGGTGCTCTTCCTCAGGAAGGTGATGGTCCGCTGGGGCGTGCCTCCCTTCCCCTTGGGGGGGGTGAGGGAGGTGCGTCCCGGCCGGGTCCTGGTCACCCTCCTGGGGATGGGAGTGCTGGTGGGATCGTGGGCATTCGTCTTCCAGGATATCCGGCCGGACGAGGTGCTCCCTTTCCGGATGACGCCATCCTTCTTTCCCCTCTGGGCCTTCCTCTTCTCGCTGATCACGGGGTACTGGGAGGAGGTGGTCTTCCGTGGGTATGTCATGGGTCGTCTCACGGTACTGGGTGCGCCGGGCTGGGTGGCGACGGGTCTTTCGGCACTCCTGTTCGCCATGGGACACCTCTACGAGGGAGGGTGGTACGGCGGGGGGTTCACCTTCCTCCTGGGGGTCTTCCTGGGGGAGCGGTACGCCCGAGGCGGCAACATACACGAGGTGGCGTGGGCCCATGCCCTCTACAACATGGGCGTGCTCGCGCTCCTGTGGCTCGGGGGTCGGTGAGAGGATGTGCGGTCCAGAAAGGCTTGATTTTTTTGGTCATAAATATCATATTTTTTCTATATTTTCTCTCGAGGAGGTCTTCATGCGATGGTGGGCGATGGTGTTGGTGCTCTCCCTTGCGACGATGGGGTGCAGTGCGCAGCAGTCGGAATCCCAGAAGCAAGCGCCCGGACTGGGGCAGAAGGCTCTCGAACGGGTGAGCGTCTCGCTGGAGGAGTCGTTGGAGGGGTATCTCGCACGGGCGGGGTTCAGTACGCCGTCCACCCCGGTACCCGCGCCGGATTTCATGCTCCCCCTGCTCGAGGGGGGCCAGGTGTCGCTCTCGGATTACAGGGGGAAGGTGGTGCTCCTCAACTTCTGGGCCACGTGGTGCCCGCCGTGTCGTATGGAGATGCCGTCTATCGAAACCATGGTGAGGGCGCTTAAGGGAGAGGAGGTGGTCTTCCTCGCGGTGGATGTGCAGGAACAGAAGAGCCAGGTGAGCTCGTTCATCAAGGAGAACGGGTACACCTTCCCCGTGCTTCTCGATGCCACGGGGCAGGTGGCGCGCATGTACGCGGTGTCGGGGATCCCCACCACCTACTTCATCGACAAAGAGGGGAACGTGAGGGGGAAGCTCGTGGGAGCACGTAACTGGGATGCCCAGGTGGTCTACGAGGCGATCAAGAGGGCCCTCGCGGAATGAGCGGGATCGCGGTGCTCCCTCTGGCCCTCCTTGGAGGGGTGCTCTCCTTCCTCTCGCCGTGTGTGCTCCCGATGGTGCCGGTGTACCTCTCCCTCGTCTCGGGGGTGTCGGTACGGTCGATCGGTGAGGAACGGGGGGCGGTGCTCCGTGCGGCGCTGGGGTTCGTGCTGGGGTTCTCGATCGTGTTCGCGGTGCTGGGGTTCGTGACCTCCCGGCTGGTGGGGTTCTTCTCCCTGGACTGGGTGCGCTGGGTCTCGGGTGGGCTCGTCATCCTGTTCGGGATCCACACGGCGTTCGATCTGGTCCCGGGGTTGAACGTGGAGCGAAGGGTACACGTGAGGGCCCGGGCGGGGTTCATCCAGGCGGTGGTCCTGGGGCTGGCCTTCGGGGCGGGGTGGAGTCCGTGCGTGGGGCCGATCCTGGCGGGGATCCTGGTGCTCGCGGGTCAGGCCCAGGGGGCGGGGACGGCGATCGGGGCACTCCTCCTCTACGCGGTCGGCCTGGGGGTGCCGTTCCTCCTGGTGGCGGTGTTCTTCGAGCGGCTCGAGGGGGTGCTCTCGTTCTTCAAGCGCCACGCCACGGGGGTGAGGCTGGTCTCGGGGGGGTTCCTGGTGGGGGTAGGGGTGCTCATCGTGACGAACAGGGTGTTCGTGCTCAACGCCACGCTCTCGGGATGGGCCCTCGGGCTCTACGAGGCGGCCCGCTCGTTCCGGGAGGCGCACCCGGTGATCGCCCGGCTCGGGGCGGGTGGGGTGCTGGTGCTGCTGGGGGGGATGGGCCTCTGGCGCGGACTGGTGGGGAGGGGCCGGGGGCGGCGCGGATGGGTGTGGGGCGTGGCCGTGGGTGGGGTGCTGGGGGTGCTGGGCGCGCTGGGGATGGGGGGCGTGTGGGATCCGGGTGCGGCGGTGGTGTGGGTGCTGGGGGGAGGCGCCACGTTCTAAGCGGACGCCCCCCGGATGGTGGGCGAGGGCGTGAGGGGAGCGGGACTCCGGCGGCTCGAAGGGGACGAGGGGGGTGACCCGGTCAGGCGCCGGTCTGCTGGCCGAAGAGACGTCGGAGCAGCGAGGAACCTTCCTCCCCTCCCTCCTCGAACACGCCGATGGAGAAGTATTTCTGGCTCCGTTCCTTCACGAGCTGGGCGGGTTTCTTCTGCCTGAGCCGTTTGAGCGCATCCTTGAGGGTCTTCTTGATCTCTCCGGCGGTGCGATCGGGATCGGTGTGCGCTCCACCCGGGGGTTCGGGGACGATCCCGTCGATGATCCCGAAGGCGAGGAGGTCCTGGGCGGTGAGCTTCATGAGTTCGGCCGCCTCCTTGGCCTTTGATGCGTCCCGCAGGAGGATGGAGGCACATCCCTCGGGCGAGATGACCGAGTAGATGGCGTTCTCCAGCATGTAGATCTCGTCCCCCACGCCGATGCCGAGCGCTCCTCCCGAACCGCCCTCCCCTATCACCACGCAGACCACCGGCACCTCGAGCACGCTGAACTCCTTGAGGTTGCGGGCGATGGCTTCACCGATCCCCCGTTCCTCCGCGGTCATGCCGGGATAGGCCCCTGAGGTATCGATGAAGGTGATCACCGGCCGGGAGAACTTCTCGGCCTGTTTGGCGAGTCTGAGAGCCTTACGATACCCCTCGGGGTGGGCCATACCGTAGTTGCGCATGAGGTTCTCCTTCATGTTCCGGCCCTTCTGGTGGCCGATCACCGTGACCGGGAATCCCTCGAAGAGGGCGATCCCCCCCACGATGGCGGGGTCGTCCCCGCACCCCCGGTCGCCGTGGAGTTCCATGAAGGAGTCGAAGATGCGCTGGATGTAGTCGAGGGTGGTGGGCCGCTGGATGTGTCTGGCCAGCTCTACCCTGTGCCACGCCGAGACCCGCTGGTCCTCCTTCGTCTTCTCTTCCCACTTCTTTATGAGGAGGTCGAGGTCGGGCAGGAGGTCGGGTCGAGTGCGTTCAATGGAGGCCTTGAGCTTCTCCAGGTGGGTCCTTATCTCATCCATACTACGCCCCCCTTGTACCGAGCCATCCCCGCTGGGGGATCCTGTGGGTGTCCATGAGGAAGGTGAGGGTCTTCCTCAGATCCCTACGATGCACCACCGCATCGACGAAGCCCTTTTCCTGCTGGAAGGCCGCACGCTGGAACCCCTCCGGGAGCTTCTGCCGGATGGTCCCCTCGATCACGCGGGGACCCGCAAAGCCGATGAGGGCTCCGGGTTCTGCGAGGATCACATCCCCGAGCATGGCGAACGAGGCGGTGACCCCCCCCGTGGTGGGGTCGGTGAGGAGGATGAAGAGGGGGATGCGCTCCTTCTCCATGAGGGCCGCCGCGTGGGAGGTCTTGGCCATCTGCATGAGGGAGAAGATGCCTTCCTGCATACGGGCCCCTCCCGAGGCCGTGCAGATCAGGAGCGGGAGCCGCATGTCGATGGCGCGGAGCATGGCCCGCATCACCTTCTCTCCCACCACCGAGCCCATGCTCCCTCCTATGAAGAAGAAGCTCATCACCGAGAGGAGGAGTTCCCTCCCCTCCACAGCGCCCTTGCCGTTCACCACCGCCTCGTTGAGTCCGGTCTTCGCCATGGCCGATTGGAGCTTCTCTCTGTAGTCCGGAAAGCCGAGGGGATCGTCGCTCCGGAGATCGGCGTCGTACTCCTCGAAGGAGCCCTCGTCCACCAGGAGCTCGATCCGCTCCCATGCGTCGAGTCTGAAGTGGTAGTCACACGACGGACATACGTAGAGGTGCTCCTTGAGGTCCCAGGAATCCACATGGGTCTGGCACACGGGGCACTGGTGTTTCTTCTCCACGAACCGACGGGGGTCGAGGCCGAGCACGGGCTTGAGTCCTGGACGCTGAGGCGCCCCCACCCCGCCGAAGACCTTCCGGAAGACGTCTCCGAGTTTCATTCCTGGCCTCCTTCCTCGAGGATCTTCTCGAGCACGTCGGTACCGAACCGACCGCTCCGGAAGATGGGGTGGGAGACGATGCGCTTCTGGAGGTCGGTATTCACCGTGATCCCCTCCACCACGAGCTCGTCGAGGGCGCGGAGCATCCGGGCGATCCCCTCTTCCCTCGTGGTGGCACCCACGATCACTTTGGCCACGAGGGAGTCGTAGAAGGGCGGCACCTCGGCACCGGTGTAGAGGTAGCTGTCGATCCTGGTCTTGAATCCTGCAGGGGCGTGGAAGGCCGTCACCTTCCCAGGCGAGAGGGCGTTGATGCGGCACTCGAGGGCGTATCCGTCGAGACGCACCTCATCCTGGGTGATGGACAGGGCCTCTCCACCGGCCGCCCTGATCTGTTCACGCACGATGTCCACGCCGGTGATCATCTCGGTCACCGGGTGCTCCACCTGGATGCGGGCGTTCACCTCCATGAAGTAGAACCGACCGTCGGCCACGAGGAACTCCACCGTGCCCGCTCCCACATATCCTATGCCCTTGAAGAGCCGCACCGCGGCCTCCCCCATGGCCTCGCGCATCTCGGGAGTGACCACCGGCGAAGGGCTCTCTTCCACCAGCTTCTGGTGGTTCTTCTGCACGGAGCAGTCCCGCTCCCCGAGGTGGACCACGTTGCCGTGGGCATCCCCGAGGAGCTGGACCTCCACGTGCCGAGGATTCTGGAGGAACTTCTCGATGTAGAGGGTGCCGTCGGAGAAGGCCTTCTCGGCCTCCTGCGAGGCGATGCGGAGCGTACGCTCGAGGTCCTCCTCCTTCCACACGATCCGCATCCCCTTCCCTCCGCCACCTGCCGCGGCCTTGACGATCACGGGAAAGCCCATCTCCCTCACGAGGGCCCTGGCCTGCGCCACGTCTTCCACCGCGCCGTCGCTCCCCGGAATCACCGGTACGCCGTACTTCCGAGCGGTCTCCTTGGCCTGGACCTTGTCCCCCAGGAGGTGGATCACCTCGGGCGAGGGGCCGATGAAGACGAGGCCCTCCTCCCTCACCCTGCGGGCGAAGTCCGCCCGTTCCGAGAGGAAACCGAATCCGGGGTGCACGGCGTCACACCCCTTGAGGACCGCTGCGGCGATGAGGTTGCTCTGATTGAGGTAGCTCTCGGATGCGGGCGGAGGTCCCACGCACACCGCCTCGTCGGCCATCCGCACGGCGAGCGAGGTGCGATCCGCCTCCGAGCAGGCCACCACGGTACGGATCCCCATCTCCTTGCATGTTCGGATGATACGGACCGCGATCTCACCCCTGTTCGCGATGAAGACCGATCGGATCATAGACGCCTCACCTCGAAGAGCGGGGTACCGTACTCCACCATCTGCCCGTTCTCTGCCAGGACGCGCACGATCTCCATGGGGAACTCGGCCTCGAGCTCGTTCATGATCTTCATGGCCTCGATGATGCACAACGTCTGCCCCCGCTCGACCCTCTGCCCTTCCTCCACGAAGGGAGGCGCATCGGGGGAGGGGGCCCGGTAGAAGGTACCTACGATGGGCGAGGTGATGACCTCGAGGTCGGGGGCTCCCGGTGCCGCAGCGGAGATGCCCTCTGCACCCTCCTGGGTGGTGGGGGCAGCCACCGGCGCCGCCTGCGGAGTGGCAGGGTGCGGCGCGATCATGACCGGCTGTGATGCAGGGACAGCCGGGTGTTTCTTCAAGACGATGGTGAAATCCTCCTGTTCTATCTTGAGGACGTCGAGGCCGCTCTTCTCGAACCGGTCCATGAGGGCGAAGATCTCTTCCAGATTCATTCTTTCCTCCGCGTGCAGTCTCCTTTATGAAGACGCTAGCACGTGGCGGAGGCTTCGTCAATGGTTTTTCGGCCATCGGCCGATTTTTCGCTTGTGTCTTTCCCGATTTCCATATATACTGGTATGGACAAGCGTGCCGTTTCGAGACGATACAAGGAAAGGAGCTGTGAGATGCAGGAGATCACCGCACTTCTACCCCACAGGGAACCCTTCCTCTTCGTGGAAGAGCTGGAGAAGGTCAGCGACGAGGAGATCGTCGGGTACAGGACATTCACGGAGAAGGACTTCTTCTTCAAGGGACACTTCCCCGGATACCCGGTCGTTCCCGGTGTGATCCTGGTGGAAACCATGGCCCAGTGCGGCGGTGCCGGTGTGCGGGCGAAGGGACTCATCGCCGACGACAAGCTCTTCTTCCTGGCCACCATAGAGAAGGCGAAGTTCAGGCGCCAGGTGAGGCCGGGTGACAGGGTGAAGCTGGTGATCACCAACCAGCGGATCTCGAGCAGGATGATCAAGCAGAGCGGCAAGGCCTATGTGGGCGACGAGCTCGCCGCCGAGGCCGAATGGCTCTGCCTGGTGGGGGATGTACCGGCAGAGGTGAAATGATGGGAGGAGGGGCGGTCGCCCCTCCTTTTTGATTCTATCGAGAGGAGCGTCTATGAGTACGGTATACGAGACCCTGCCTCAACGTATGAGGCGAAAGATCCTCGAGGAGTTCCCCGAGGCAGTCGCCCTCTATGTGAAAGACTCCCAGGGGGTCTTCCAGCCCACGCCGTACAGGGAGTGGTGGTCCAAGGTGAAGGAGACGGCGGCCGGGCTCAAGGAGATGGGAATCGAGCGGGGCGAACACGTGGGGCTCATAAGCGACAACAGGTGGGAATGGATCACCCTGGACATGGCGCTACTCTCCCTGGGTGCGGTGGACGTGCCGCGGGGAAGCGATTCCACGGCCGAGGAGATCGCCTACATCCTCTCGCACGCGGAGTGCAGACGGGTAATCATAGAGAATCCGGCCCTGGCACACAAGGTGTTCTCCAGGAAGGAGAAACTCGGTGGGGTTTCCCAGGTGATCCTCATCGAAGGCGAGCCGGAGCAGTGTGAGCTACCCGAAGGAGTAGCCTGTACCACCTTTGCCGAGCTGGCTGCCCGGGGAAAGGAAGTCCTCGCTCAGGATCCCGAGATGGTCGACCGCGAGATAGACCAGGGGACGGGCGACGACCTCGCCACCATCATCTACACCTCCGGTACGACGGGAGAGCCCAAAGGGGTGATGCTCCCCCATCGGAGTTTCATCTTCCAGATCGATAAGCTCAAGAAGCCTCTCAACGTCGAGGTGGGAGACATCTTTCTCTCCATCCTCCCGATATGGCACTCCTTCGAGCGTGCCGTGGACTATATTCTCATGGAACGCGGAGGCGCCGTGGCCTATTCGAAACCGGTGGGGAAGATCCTTCTCGAGGACATGACCAAGGTACGGCCCCAGTGGCTCGCTGCGGTTCCCCGGGTCTTCGAAGGGATACGGAACGCGGTCTACCGCAACGTGAACAAGGGTCCGGCCGTCTCCAGGGTGCTCTTCCACTTCTTCGTGGGGGTGGGAGAGCTCTACGCCTACTTCTCCAACATGTTCCGCGGTCTCCTGCCCGACTTCCTCCCCCGGAACCGCATCCTCGACAAGGTGGTGGCCTTCGTGCCTCTGGCGCTCCTCGCCCCCTTCCGTGGTTTAGGAGAGGTGCTCGTCTTTCGAAAGCTCAAGGCAAAACTGGGCGGCAGGTTCAAGACAGGGGTCTCCGGAGGGGGTGCGCTTCCGCCTCATGTGGATACGTTCTTCCAGGCGGTGGGTATACAGGTCCTCGAGGGCTACGGCCTCACCGAGACAGGACCTGTGCTCGCCGTGCGGGACCAGAAGGCCCCCATGGTCGGTACCGTGGGTCCCCTTCTCGACGAGGTGGAGTACAAGGTGCTCGATGAGCACGGGAATCCCCTGCCTCCGGGACACAAGGGGGTGCTCTGGGTGAAGAGCCCCCAGGTGATGCTCGGCTACTACAAACGTCCCGAGGCCACGGCCGAGGTCCTCAAGGACGGATGGCTCAACACGGGGGATCTGGTACGGTTCACCCACGGTCGGGAGTTCGCCATAGTCGGCCGGGCAAAGGACACCATCGTGCTCCGGGGAGGGGAGAACGTGGAGCCAGGTCCCATCGAGGAGAAGCTCAAGGAGTCGGAGTTCATCGAGAACGCGGTGGTGGTGGGACAGGACCAGAAGTTCCTCGGCGCCCTCATCGTCCCCAACAGGGAGCGGATAGAGGAGTACGCGCGGGAGAAGGGCCTCTCCTACATGGAGTACGAGGACCTGGTGGAACAGGCAGAGGTCCAGGAGGCCATCAACGACGAGATCCAGCGGCTCATCAGCCCGGCGCAGGGGTTCAAGCCTTTCGAGAGGATCTTCCGCTTCGAGGTGATCCCCAAATCCTTTGAGGTGGGTGTGGAGCTCACCCCCTCACTCAAGGTGAAACGCCACGTGATAAGCGAGATGTATCGCGAGAAGATAGAGAGGTTGTTCTCCCGCTGACGATCGGAGGAATCACGTCCTCGAAACCATATCGATAGACGAAGTAAGAGGGGCAGGCCAACGGCACTGCCCCTCACATGTAAGGAGAAAACCCCTTACCGTGGTCTACCAGTTGATGATCGAGAAAAAGGCCTCCTTGGGATCGCCCTTTCCGTCGAAGAGCAGGGGATAGTTCTCCCTTCGCTTTTCAAGAAAGCGTCCTCCCGAGAACCCGTTGAGCCACGAATCGGGATCCGCGATACCCCAGAACGTGACCGATGTGACCTCGCCCTTGTGTCGCCTGAGGACCTCGAATATCTCCGCGTAGCGACGGGCGAGCTTCTCTTCGAGTTCCGATGTGTACGCCATCTCCGGGGCCGCGGGGTTGCCGTTGTAGCAGTCGATGTCGAGCTCGGTGATGTGCACCTCAAGCCCCATGGAGGCGAAGGTCTCGATCGTCCTGGAGATCTCCTCGGCAGAGGGCCACTGGAGGTTCCAGTGGGCCTGGATCCCTATGCCGTCGAGACCGGCCTCGACGAGATCGAGCTCCTCGATCATGCGGACGATCCGTGCCCTCTTTGCGGGCTGGACCACGTTGTAGTCGTTGTAGAAGAGCCTGGCGTCGGGATCCGCCATCCGCGCATACTCGAAGGCCTCCCTGATGTACTCGGGCCCTCCATACGACTGGTACCAGGGAGAAGAGGTGCGCCACTGCGAGCCGTCACCCACCGCCTCGTTCACCACGTCCCAGGCATGGATCCCCCCCCGGAAATGGCCCGCCACAGTGCTGATGTACTCCTCGAGGAGCCGCCGTGCCTCTTCTTTGGGGAGCGGGCGTGGGATGAGGGAGGAGGTCTGGTTGTGCCACACGAGGGTGTGGCCTCTCACCACGGCCCCATGCTCCCGGGCGTATCGGACGAGCCTGTCGCCGTAGGTGAAGTCGTAGGTGCCATTCCGGTAGACGTTCTCGGGCTTCATCCCGTTCTCTGCGGTGAACGAGTCGAAGTGCTGAAGCACATCCTCTCCGTAGGCCTGGTAGAAGGGCGTGCTGTTGTACTCGCCCAGCTTCACCGCAGCACCGATGGAGAAGTAGTCTTTATATACCTCTTTGAGAGGGGCATACGCCATGGAACGCTCCTTCATACCCGCGGGATGGAGGACCCCCAGCCCCACCAGGAAGGCCATGATGAGGATGGCACCTCTTGGTACAGGGTGTGTACTTCCCGTACTTGTCTTCATCATGGGGACAAGTATACCCCGGAATCAGGATTATAGCAAGTATTTTTAAAATTCTCTTATAAAAGATACGCCCGGGAGGTCTTCCACCTCGACCATCCATCCCATGGAAGCGGGAAAGCCCCTCGCCTCCCCTGCTCCGTCCTTCCCCGCCATGAGGGCCACGGCCCACAGGAGCGCGCCGTTACCGGGAAGATACACGGGCAGGTCGGGCCCCTGGTAGTTGTGACCGTTGGGGAGATAGGTGTTCTTGGGCGACTCCATGAGGAGGAGTCCCGGAACCCGTTCCACTTCCCCCACCCGGGCCGCCACGAGGGCGAGGAAAGGGAAGTCCCATCCCCACATACTGGGGAAGTCCCAGGTGGAAAGCACCAGCCCGAGGGTCCGACGGACCACCTGTCTGTCCACCGGCGGATCCGGCAGCAGGGCGAGGGGGAAGAGCATGGAGGGATGATCCCGGTTGTGCTCGGTCCACGTGGTGCTACACCGTTCGTGGGCAGGAAAGGCCCCTCCGCTCACGGGAAGCGGGGCGAGGAGGGACAGCGCCCGCTCCCATTCGGGAGGAGTCTCCCGTCCCGACATGCGCATCCATTCACGGGCTGTCTCCAGCGCCCACCTCCAGTAGGCGAGTTCGAAGACCGGGTTGAGGGTCTCGATGGGACGATGCGTCTCCTGGACCGGGATGAGGGGTGGCCCGAGATTGTAGCGCCGCCCATCCCACTGCAGAAAGTCCACCATGAACCTGGCGGTCTGGAAGACGATCTCGGCGTACTCCTCCACCACGGGCCTGGAGGGAAAGGCCCTCCGGAGGAGTTCCGCATACATGATGGGATGGGGTTGCTGCCAGCAGAGGTACACACCGATGGGAGAAGGGCTCTCTCTGCCCGAAGGATCGGTCATCTTCGGCCATCTCGCCCCTTCGTATCCCTGGGAGGCGGCGTGTGCCACGGCCTCGGGGAGGATGCGCCGGTACCACCAGAGGCTCCTCTCCAGGAGGTGTGGTTGTCCCCAGAGGACGAAGTGCCCGGCGTGGATCAGGTGCATCTCGAGATGGAACTTTCCGTACCAGCTGTTGCAGGTGAGGCCGGTCTCCTGGGGCGGGAGCGAGCCCGCGCACTGCACGGCCGTGAGATACCGGGAGAGGACGACCCTCCGCTCGAGCTCCCGAGCGCCGGGATGGGTGCTTCGGGAGAAGTCGATCATCCCACCGGTGCTCCAGAACTCTTCCCAGAAGGCAGAAGCGGCGTCGGCACATTCCGTCCACCCCGGACATGGGGTTCGGGGGAGGACAGGAGCGAACTCCACGCTCACCTCGAGGGGCGAGGATTCCCCCTGCAGCACGTAGAGATGGGGACGCATCCGGAAGAGTCGCCCTCCCCCCTTCCACCTGAGCTGTACGAAGTACACGGTCTCGTCGACATGACGGAGGAGAAGGGCATCCCCCGCCCCGGAGCGGACCACCTCCGTGCGGTGTCGATCCTCCGAATCCCAGTGGGCCCCCTCCATCCCATGTGAAGGATAGGGGAAGGCGAGCCTGAGGGCGATCTTCCTCCTCTCGAGGAGCCGGGGGGCCTCCACCCTCACCGCCACGAGATCACGCGAGGGGTGTACCACCGTGGAGACATCCACCGGAGATCCCTCCAGCAGGAAGGAGCTGTGGAGGGAGCCGGTCCACAAGTCGAGCTCCTGGCGAGGCGAGCGCAAGAGAGAGCACCCATCCTCCCCCATCGATCCAGCGCGCAGACCCTTTCCGAAGAGGAATCCCAGCGTCCCCAGGTGGAACCGATGTGGATTGATCCTCAGGGCCGTGTAGACATCCTCCTGCCCTGTGGCCTCGCTCATGTAGCCCACCACCCTCGACCCGCTCTGGTGGTACGTGAGCCGGAGGTCCTCACGGGGATGATCGGGATACGAGTGGAAGGCCCACTGGGCCATGGTGCAGAGGGGTATGCCCCCCTTCGGAACGGGGAAGGTCTGGAGCCCGGTGATATCGGCGGTGAAGGCGAACTCCCCATTTCCCACCGTGAGGGGCGAGAGAGGATCCGGCCGATGCAGCACCGGATTGTGCCTGCGGACCACGTCCTTTCGCCGTATGGCCATCTAGTGTTCCTCCCCCTTCAGTCGGAGCCCCTCCTCGCTCTCCTCGACCTCGACGTAGTGGAACCGCTCCTCCGGTGTCCGGTTGGGGTGATGGTAGGCGAGAGACCACCTCCCATCCAAGGTTCGGAAGATCATGGCGTGCCCGCGATCCCCGACGAGGAGCGGTTCTGGCTCATGGATCCACGGGCCTTCGACCTTTCCTGTCCTGGAGACGGCCACCCCCATCTCGTAGCCGGTGCTGCCCAGACTCGACCAGAGGAGGTAGAGCCTACCGCTCGGACCCCTCCAGAGGAAGGGGCCGTCGGTCACCCTCGCGTCGTGCCTTCCCGAGCCGTCCCTCCGTTCCAGTGGAGCGGGCCATGACGCCGAGGAGGCGCGGAAGAGGAGCACCGGGACGCCCACCGCGGTGAGAAGGTCCTCCGAGAGTCGAACCGCCCAGATCTCGCCGTCGTGCACCTGCACCCATTCCCGGCAGAAGACCATCCAGGGCTGCCCCCCTTCCACGTGGAGCGTGCCGTCGAGGCACTCCCACCCTCGGGGAGTGAGCGGATCGGGAGAGTGGGGGCGGAACGGCCCGAGCGGTGAGGTGGCGCGGAATACCTGGGTGGCCCTGCAGTGTCCTTCCGCCTTGAACGAAGCGAAGAGGTAGTAGGCCCCACCGTACACGTGTACCTCGGGGGCCCAGAAGTTGAAGCGACCCCAGAACCGTCCGGGCGGCCGGAACGCAGGATGAGGCCCTTCCCATTCCTCGAGGTCCCGGCTCACATAGACATCGAATCCGACCCCCTCCCCTCTCCAGGGATCGGGATCCGTGGTACCGTAGAGATAGTAGAGCCCGTCCTCACAGAGGATATAGGGGTCTCGTATCTGGATATCGTCACGTTTCATCGCCACTCCTTCACTGCGAGATGGAAGACCCTGCATGTTCGTCCCGATAACGATGGGGTGAGACGCCGAACATGCGCTTGAAGGCCCTCCTGAACGAAGAGACATTGGTGTACCCACAGCGACGGGCCACCTCCTCCACCGGCATCCTGGTGTGCACCAGGAGGTCCACCGCCCGTTCCATCCTGAGTCTGAGCAGGTAGCCGGAGAGATACTCGCCGCGCTGCTCCCGGAAGAAAGAGGAGAGGTAGCTCTCCGAGAGGTGGAACCTCTCTGCAATCGAGGAAAGGCAGAGCGAAGGGTCGTCGAAATGATCCCGGAGATACCCCTCGATCTGGAGGGCGAGGGTCTCGTTGTGGCTCCTCTTCTCACGATTCCTCATCTCCAGGATCCTGGTGAAGACATCGGTGACCCAGCGGATCCCCTCCTCCTCGTCCCCTCCCCTGGGAGGGGCTTCGAGCAGTGCGAGGATATCAGGAGAGGGCGGCCCGTTCTCGTTGACCACCCTGAGCATCGTACCCCGTAGTGCGAGAAAGAAGTTCTGGAGTTCGAGCCCCACCAGGGTCCGCTCCTGGAAGTTCTCCCTCCAGAGATCCGAGAGCAGGGAGACGAGGAGGTCCCTGTTCCCCCCCCTCACCGCCCGAATGAGGGCCTCCTCCACATCGAGGGGATACCAGTAGCCCAAAGGGGCGGGGTGGAGATCCTCGTAGAACTGAATCGAGGTCCTCCCTTCGGGTGGGATTGCCTCCAGCGCCGCTTTCGCCTCCCCGAAAGAGAGGGGCAGGAGGAAGGGATCCTCCACCGGGGAACCCACACCGAAGAGGAGGAGTCGAGAGAGGCGCTCCGGCAGCCCCTCCAGGGAGGTGCGCACCCACTCCTCCACCTCCCGCCTGCACTCTCCCCCTCCTGGCAGGTGTTTCACCACCGCCAGGATCCCCGACGGCATCCGGAGGCAGTGCTCCCCCTCTCCCGCCCTCTGTTCCAGGAGGGCTTCCACCTGATCCAGCGCCTCGGCCCCCATGCCCCCGAACTCGAGCGGACTCGTCCCCACCGCGATCACGAGATATCTGCCGCTAAGGAAACCGATGCCGAACCTCTCCGCATCCTTCCTCCAGATCTCTCGGTCCTCGTATCCCCCTCTGAGGAGGATCTGGAAGAAATAATCCCGGAAGAGACGATTCTTCCGGTCACTCTCCGCCTCGAGCTCGTGCGCCCTCTCGGAGAGGTGTACGAGGGCCTCCTCCACCTCCTGGTAGACGCTGGTGAGACCCCGGAACGATCCCCCCACCCCCTGGGGGATACGGCGTACTATCCTGCTCAAGGGCCTCGAATTGGAGAAGGCCACTCCATAGGCGAAGCTCACTCCACCCACACAGCCGAGCAACACGAGGAGGAGCCAGACCCCCCTCGCCGAGGAAAGCGGTGCGTTCACCTTCTTGGTGTTCACCACCGCGATGTAGTGCCAGTCCATGAATCCGGAACGATGGGAATATATCTTGAAACGCTCCCCTCCCACCCGGATCTCCTTCCTCCCTTCCCTCATCGCACCTCGCACCTCCTCCACGGGGAGGGGGACCCCGCTGGAAACCACCACCCTCCCTCCCCCATCGACCACCATCACCCCTCCCCCGTAGCTCTCGGGGAGAGGTGACAGGCGTCGCGCGAGGAGCTCTTTGTTGAAGATCGCCACGAGGACCCCCCTCCTGTAGGTCCCCGTACCGAGGGACCTGAGGAAGAACAGGACCGGTACGTAGTGGCCGCCGCTCACCTTGTAGGAGCCCGGAAAGAAGGAAGGCAGTTCTCTGGCGTTCACCTCCCCCATCAAGGAGAGCCACATCTGGGCCGAATATCCTTCCACCTCGAAAAGGGTGGTGTAGAAGAGGTCGTAGGGAGCGAAACCGTTCTCGTAGACGACGAGACCGCTCCTCTCGAGGTAGATGAAGATCCGCTCGAGGAACTCCATCCCGAGATGGAGAGACGAGAGCCTACGAGAGACACGTCTCGTATGGTAGAGCTCCGCACCGGTGAATCCACCGGGATGGTTGAGGTACCAGTTCACTTCGTAGTCGCTGCTCAAGGCCGTGACCGCCTTCTCGAAATCCTGGAATCTGAGATCGAGATCGGCGGCGGTGCGCTCGAGCTGGATCCGGGCGATATTGTCGGCCACCTCGAACATGGTCCTGGAGGCGAGGATATACGCCGCCACGCTCCCCACCAAGGCGGGAAAGAGGATCATGAGATTGCTCACGATGAACCGCAGGAAGATGTTCCACGAAAGTCGTTCGTTGTCGCGCATCGTCCCCCTTGTGAGGATTCAAAAGATAGTGGGCAAGGGGAACACGAGTCCCCTTGCCCAGGACGCATGGTTCATTTCGAAGTGTAATATCCTTCTTCAAGGATTTCCATGAACCGCGGGAGACCCAGGCTCTCGAGCTCCTTGAGATAGGCGTCCCAGTCCTTCTCCACGTCGAGATCACCCACGATGAATCTGTCGATGGCCTCACCCACATAGGTATGGATGGTTCTCCTCAGGTCGATGAACTCGGTGAGGTTCTCCTCAGCGATCGAAGCGGTGGCATAGGGATACCGCCTCACCTTGTAGGGTTCGTAGAGCAGGGTGGCGTTGTAGAGGAGTTCCTCGTAGGAGAAGCCCTCGGACTTCGCGAACTCGTTCTTCAGATTCCGCGTCCATCCCGGCCCCATGTTGATCTGGGCGTTGTCGTCCGGGGTGAGTGGCTTGAGGTACTTGTACTTCGCGGGCTCACCGTTGATCGCCACGAGATTCTCCGAGGGATCGACCTTGGCCCAGTGGACTCCCTCGACCCCCTTGTCGTGGAGGGCGGTCTCGAGGCGGTAGAAGTGGTCGGCCCACCTGAAGGCGACCTCCGGATACTCGCAGTTGTTGGTCATCACGAACTCCACGGGACGGATCACCGCATCGATGAACCAGGGTGTGTGGGCCTTGCCCTGCGGTCCCTTGATGGGCGGGAGTGCGGTGAACTGGTGCATGGGCGCCGCAGGATCCCCGGAGAGGCTGCACATGTTGGCCGGATGGTGGGAGGCATATCCTCCGATCCTGTTCACCTTCCCTTCGATCAGAGGTTTCACCTGTGAGCGGTCCTGAGTGAGCGCAGCCACGTCGAACAGACCCTCCTGGTAGAGCTTCCTGAGGAAGCGGAGTCCTTCCCTGAACTCGGGCTTGTTCGCGGTGAAGACCACCTTTCCGTCGATAATGAATTCGTAACAGTTCAGGAGCGCATCACCTGAATCATCTTGACCACCCGCCGGGATGAAGGCGTTCATGATCCACATGGCGAGGTCCTCCAAGTGGCGCTTGGCCCCGGTCATCGGGATCTCGTCGTTGGGATCGCCGTTCCCGTTCGCATCCTTTTCCTTGAAGGCCTTCATGACCGCGTAGAACTCATCGATCGTGGTGGGCATCTTGAGCCCGAGCCTGTCGAGCCAGGCCTTGTTGATCCAGAACTTCTGGCGCATGGTCATGTGGTAGTCGTCCGTGAACACGGCCGGGAGGCTGTAGATCTCGCCGTCGGGATAGGTGATGGCGTCCTTCACCCACGGCTCGGCCTCGAAGAGTTCCTTGATGAAGTACCCCTGGCTCTCGATGAGATCGGTGAGGGGGAGGAAGAGCCCCTGCCTCGCGTACCGATAGACATCCTGCTTGCTGAGGGCCGAATCGGTACATCCGAATATGATATCCGGATAGTCACCCGAAGCGAGGATCACCGAGAGCTTGGTGCGCGCATCCACCTTGCTCGTCTCGATCCACTCGATCTTGACGTTGGTCTCCTGCTCCACCCACTGGGCCATCGGATTCGTCTTCATGTCCTGAATGAATCCCACGCTCGGGATGAAGACGCTGAGCGTCACGGGTTCCTCCACGATGGGAAGCTCACCCGGAGGGGTGATCTTCACCTTCTGGGCGGCCTGTCGCTCCCCCTGTCCTGCAGCGGGAAGCACCGCCACCGCCAGGAGCAACAGGAGAGCGATACTCACGATTCGATGCCGCATGATAGACCTCCTGCATCTTGAATGTTCGCTTCCATGTCGACGACATGGGTCTAGCCCTTTATCGAGCCGATCATGATCCCCTTCACGAAGTAGCGTTGAACAAAGGGATAGATGACCAGCACCGGCAGGCTCGCCACCACGATGAGCGAGAACTTGAGCAGGTCGTTCAGGCCCGCCACCCGCGCCGCGTACTCCACGTTCTGGTACGAGTCCACCCCCATCTCGTTCATGAGCACGATGTTGCGCAGCACGATCTGAAGCGGAAACAATTCCTTCGAAGAGAGGAAGATGAACGGATAGAAGAACGAGTTCCAGTGTCCCACCGCATAGAGCACGGTGAGTACGCCGATGATCGGGGCGGAAAGGGGAAGAGCAATTTTAAAGAAGAAATAGAAATCGTCGCTCCCATCGATACGGGCCGCCTCCCTGAGGTCCGAAGGGAGATTCTGCTGGATGAAGGTACGGGCGATGATGAGATTGGCCACCGACATGGCGTTGGGGATCACCATGTCGAGCCTGTTGTTCAGGCCTATGGTGTTCTTCACCACAAGGTAGAAGGGAATGATCCCACCGGAGAACAGGAGCGTGAAGGTGAACAACACCATGATGGCGGTCCTCCCGAGGAGCTCCCTCTGGGCGAGAGCATAGGCTGCGGTCATGGTGACCACGAGGTTGATGAAGGTGCCCACCCCCATGTAGAAGAGGGAATTGAGGTATCCCGTGATCACGGTGTCGTACTTGAAGACGGCCTTGTATCCTTCCAGAGAGGGTTCTACGGGCCAGAGGATCACCGCTCCCCTCGAGACCGCGCCCGGAGAACTGAAAGACGCGCTCACCACGTACACCAGAGGATAGATCACCACCACGGCGATCACCGTGAGAAAGAGACCGTTCACCACGTCGAAGACCTTGTCCGCCCCGGTGGACCGGAGCGAAGGATGAGATGTGTGCTTCACCATAGGCTGGATTCCCCCCACTTTCGGGCTATGGTATTCATGGTCACCACGAGGACCAGATTGATGATCGAGTTGAAGAGGCCGATGGCCGTCGCAAAGTCGAAATAGCCTTCGAGAATTCCCACCTTGTAGACATAGGTGGTGAGCACCTCGGAGACACGGAGGTTGAGCGGAGTCTGGAGAAGGATCACCTTCTCGAACGATATGTCCATGATACGGCTCACCTCCAGTATGAAGAGCACCGTGGCGGTGGGAAGGAGCGAGGGGATGTCGATGTGGAGGAGGCGCTGGAACTTCGAAGCCCCGTCGATGGCGGCCGCCTCGTAGAGTTCAGGGGGCACCGCCGAGAGGGCCGCGAGATAGAGGATGGCCTGATAGCCCATGAGCTGCCACACATCGGTCCAGACGAAGACATGACGAAAGGCTTCCGGGGTGCCCATGATGTTGATGGTCTTACCGGTGAGACTCCGTATGAGGCCCGTAAGGATCCCATAGTGGGGCGAGAAGAGCTGATACACGATCCCCACCACCACCACCACCGAGAGGAAATAAGGGGCATAGGTCACGGTCTGGAGGAAACGTTTTATCCCGGGGGAACGGACTTCGTTGATCGAGAGGGCCAGGAGGATGGGGATGGGGAAGCCCACCGCAAGCTTGTAGAGTCCCAGGATGATCGTGTTGGAGAAGATCTCACCGAAGCGGTAGTACGAGAGGAACCTGCGGAAGTGTTCCAGCCCCACGAAGGGGCTTCCCGTGATGCCGAGCCGCACGTTGTACGACTTGAAGGCGAGCTGCAAGCCGTACATGGGCCCGTACCTGAAGATCAGGATGTACAGGAAGGCGGGCAAGATAAGGACATACAGCTGCCACGATCCTGCGATACGCCTCAGGAGGGTCCCGAATGATGTCTCTCGTCTCGTGTTGCGTACATGCATACCTCTTGGATATCATAGATACGGCTCCCGTCAAGGATACATTTCTTTGGAAAAGCGTGCTTTTTTTCATAAACATGAAGAGGGGAGAAGGTCTCCCCTCTCCCCGTCGCTTGAAAGAGGAACAGGCCCCTCTCAGGTGGCGTGAGGGGTGCTTCCTCGGCGGGATCAGGTCATACTCCGGAACCGCCTCACCGGGACAGGGCAGATGAGTTCGTACCTGCCGGAGCCGACCTGTGCCGCGGCACAGGGGCCACCATCTTCGATACGATCCTGCAATCCGAGCTTCGCTGCCCCCTCGACCGAACGGCTTTCCACCCCCCAGAGCCTCACCGTGGCCTTCGTATTGGGGGGCACCTCGAATACCCAGTGCATCCGGCCGTCCTCGATGGTCCACGATGAAGCGATCAAACCGTAGGGACTCCTGTAGTGGACAGAACACTCCCTCACGTCTCCACCGGGAAGCGGTTCGAGCGAGAACGAGGAGAACCCCGGCCCTCCATCCTCGGCCCGGATACCCCCCATCACCGCGTACATCCACTCTCCCACCGCGCCGTAGGCGTAGTGGTTGAAGGAATTCATCTGCGGGCTCCACATGGTGCCGTCGGGCTTGATCCCGTCCCAGTGCTCCCATATGGTGGTGGCGCCCGCCTTCACCTCGTAGAGCCAGGACGGATACTCGTCCCTGAGGAGGAGGGTATAGGCGAGGTCCGTATAGCCGTGATCGGAGAGTACGCGGAGGAGGAACGGGGTCCCGAGAAACCCCGTCGTGAGGTGCCCCTTCTCCCGCACGAGGTCCGCGAGACGCGCCGCTGCCTCCTCCCGGGCCGATTCCGGGACGAGGCCGAAGGCCAGGCCGAGGGTGTAGCCTGTCTGCGTCTCCACCCGGAGTCTTCCCTCCCCGGTGAAGAACTCACGGCACCAGGCCGCCGCGATCCGCTTGTGGAGGTCCTTGTACCGGCGCTCGTCTTCTTCCAGACCGAGCACACCTGCGGTACGGGCGAGGATCTCCGTGGAGAGGGCATAGAAGGCCGTGGCGATGAGCGGGAGGGGGGTGAGCCCTACGTAACTCCCCTCCTCGGCATCGAGGGCGACCCAGTCCCCGAAGTGGAAGCCGCGCTCCCAGACGAGTCCCTCCCTCGCCTGTGCCCTCATGTACTCCACCCAGCGTTGCATCGCAGGGTACAGGCGTTCGAGTATCCGCCTGTCACCGTATCGCCGGTAGAGGGTCCAGGGGCAGATGGTGATCGCATCCCCCCATCCGGCAGAGCCGAAAGGC
Source organism: Spirochaeta thermophila DSM 6192 (assembly GCF_000147075.1). Lineage (NCBI taxonomy): Bacteria > Pseudomonadati > Spirochaetota > Spirochaetia > Winmispirales > Winmispiraceae > Winmispira > Winmispira thermophila. The sequence continues at coordinate 938,210 of NC_014484.1, read as the reverse complement.
GGCTCCCGGAAGTTGGGATCCTGCTGCTCGAGAAGGGAGAGCACGTCAGGCACCACAAACGGAACCGCACCATCGCGCCGTTGATCGAGTGTCATGTCCACGAGCCATTGGAGAAGGAACGATCGCGCATCGGAGAGGTAGGTAGCCGTCCCCACGAACATGGCCGCATCACCGGTCCATCCCAGCCGCTCATCCCTCTGGGGGCAGTCCGTGGGAATCGCAAGGCTGTTCCCCTTCCAGCTCCACTGTATGTTGTGGTGGAGCCGGTTCAGGGGCTCGTGCGAACACCTGAACTCGAGGAGGGGCTCCATGTCCGAGTGGAGCACCTCGGCCGTGAAATCGGAAGGATTGATCTCACCCGGCCACTCGTCCACGCACACATAACGAAACCCCTGAAAGGAGAACCTCGGAGAGAACTCTTCCTCCCCCTCACCTTTCAGGACGTACTCTACGATGTTCCGCGCCTTCCTCAGGTTGTCGGTGTAGAAATTGCCCTCCTTGTCGAGAATCTCGGCGTGACGGAGCCTCACACGATCACCGCTCCTCCCCCTCACCCTGAACCGGACCCATCCGGTGAGGTTCTGCCCGAAATCGAGCACCTTCTCACCACGGGGCGTGGTGATGATGCGGACAGGGGCCAGTCGCTCATGGATACGAACGGGAGGGGCCTCCTGCGCCTCGACTGCACGCCCCGAGATCTCGAGAACCCGGCACTCCTCCCACTCCCCGTCGTCGAATCCCGGCAGGTCCCACCCCGGTACCTCGAGACGGGAGTCGTAGACCTCACCATGATAGAGTTCCGCATACACGAGCGGACCGTCTGAGGACCTCCACGTGGAGTCGGTCACGAGCCGCCCCTCACCGCCCTCCTCCTTCCACCTGAGGTCCACGGAGAGGGCGATCTCCCGGCCGTACAGGTTCCTCTCGAGGAACCAGGTGAGCTCTCCTCTGTACCAGCCGTTCGCCACTATCCCCGCCACCACGTTCCTTCCAGGCCTGAGGTAGTCCGTCACGTCGTAAGTCTGGTAGAGGAGCCTGCGTCGGTAGGAGGTCCACCCCGGAGTGAAGAACGAGTCCCCCACTCTCCGGCCGTTGATGGAGAGCTCGTACAGTCCGAGGGCCGTGGCGTAGAGCCTGGCCCCAGCAACGGACCTGTCGATCGAAAACTCCCGGCGCACGTACCGCGGCCTGGAAGACCGTCCCACACGCTCCACAGGCTCGGGACTCACGAACGGGGCCGTCCACTCGGGGAGACCTGTCTCGAACCATGTGGCATCGCTCCATGGGGAGAGCTCCCCTCCAATAGGCTTCACCCGAACCCGGACATAATATCGAGTGCAAGGGGAGAGCTCAGGTCCCCCATAGTCGACCCACTGCGATCTTCCCTCGTGTACCATCCCGCTGTCCCACACAGGGGAGGTGAATCCTTCATCCAGCGCCACCTGGATCTGGAAGGCCTCCTGGAACAGATCTCCCACCCCCTCGGCCGCACCGATCCTCCAGGAGAACCGGGGACGGGCGGTGGACAGACCCAGAGGGAACCTCTGTCCCTCACACATGACATCGTAGACATGGACCATACCTTCCTCCTTCATGCTTTTATGGCCCCTGCCACCATACCTTCCACTATCTGTCTTCTGAAAAAGAGATAGAAAAGGAACGGCGGGACGGCGATGACTAGGACATCAGCGAACAGCAGATTCCATCTGGTGTGGAACTGAGTCTGAAAATTGTAGAGGCTCAGCTGGATCGTGACATTCTCCGCCCCTGGAAGGAAATAGAGTGGATTCACGAAGTCGTTGTAGACGTTGATGCTCGTGAGGATGATGATGGTGACACTCACCGGCTTGAGGAGCGGGAAGATGATACGGAAGAAGAGATAAAGCGGACCACATCCGTCGATGAGGGCGGCCTCGTCGAGATCCCGGGGGATTGAGATCATGAAGGCCCTGTAAAGGAGCACGGCGAAGGGAAACCCGAGGGCCACCTCTATCATCACCATGCTCAGGAGCGTCGGGTAGAGGCCCAATCCCTTGAGGATCCATATGGTCGGCACCACCGCAGGAGGGAGCATGAGGCCCGTCATGATGAGAAACAGGATGAGAGAGCCTACCCGTTCCCGCCTTCGCTCCAACACGAACCCGGTCATGGCACTCACCACCGTGAGTACCAGTATGGTGAAGATCGTGAGTCGTACACTGTTGTAGAATCCCCTCAGGACCATCCCCCCCCCTGCCCTGAAGACCTCCCTGAAGTTCTCCAGATACTGTGGGGACGAGGGGAGAGAAAAGGCCATGGTCGCCGCCTCGGCCGTACTCTTGCCTGCACTGAAAATCACGAAGAGAAACGGCACCCCGAATGCCACAGTGAAGATTACTACCACCAGGAACTCGAGCATGCGCCTGTGTATCTTTCTCATAGACTCACCTCCGACTTAGAGAGCACTCTGTTGAGCGGCACTGCGAGGAGCGCGATAAAGATGAAGAGTATCACGTTTCCCGCTGTGGACAGGCCGTAGAACCCCGACTGGTACTGCTTGTAGATAATGGAGGCGATGAGATCCGAGGAGAATCCCGGACCTCCTCTCGTCATGACCCAGATCAGGTCGAAGGTCCTGAGGCCCCCTATGAAGGAGAGCAGGATCACGGTATTCATGGCAGGCCGCGAGAGGGGAAGGGTGATGGAGAGAAGCCGCTGGCCTGAGGTCGCTCCATCGATCATGGCCGCCTCATAGTAACTGCGAGGGATCGACCTTATCCCGGCGATGTAGATCACGGTGGCTATCCCTACCCCTCGCCACACGTCCACCAGACTCACCGAGAGGAGTGCGAGGTGGGGATCCCCCAACCAGTCGGGACCGGGGATACCGATGAACGCCAAGGCCTTGTTTATGAGACCAAAGGCGGGGTGCATGAGGCCGCTGAATGTCACACCCACGGCCACCGTACTTATGATGGAAGGAAAGAAGGTGATCGACTGGAGAAAACCCGAACCCAGGGGTCTCGCCACGAGATAGGCGGCGAAGATGAACCCGAGTACGGTCTTGAGACCGCTCGTGAGCACGGCATAGATGAAAGTGTTGATGAACCCTATCCTGAGAGAAGGCTCCGAGAAGAACATCCTGAAATTGTCCAGCCCGGTGAAATACCAGTCGGTAAGGGTCCACCGGGTGAAGCTGAATGGAAAGGAAATGAGCACAGGGAAGAGGAAGAAGAGCCCGTAGATGACCATCCCCGGGAGAATGAACCAGTAGCTGTAGATTCTCGTTCTCATCGATTCTCCTTGTCGCTGGAGTCACACAACGTCTCGTAGTGGAGGGAGTGGCCCCCTGCCAGTGGCAGAGGGCCCGGATACCAAGGGCATCACCAGCCGGGGAGACCGAGCTGCTTCGCCTGCTTCTCCACGTCTCGATCGTACTCGCGGGCACCATCGACCGGGCTCTTGAGTCCCAACCCTACCTCGACGCAGATCTGAGGGAGGTTCGGCCCCTTGATGGGAGATATGAACTCGAGTGCAGGAGCGGTCTTTCCCGCATCTATGTAGGAAAGGAGATCCCTCGTCGCAGGAAAGATGTCGTCGGGGAGGGAAATCCCCTGAATGGGAAAGGGCCCAAAGGGCTTCTGCGCCCTCATATAGGTATCGAGGCCTTCCTGTGAGAGGAAGAAGGCCAGGAACCGCTTCGCCTCATCGATGTGATGGCTTCCCTTCCAGATGGAGAGTCCTGCAGGGAGCCAGATAGTGACCCCGTGATCGGAAGGATCATCTCCCGGCTGTCCGAAGAATCCGATGTCGCTCACCTTGTCCGGAGCCACGGCCTGAAGGTTGGCCAGCGCAACGGTGGCCATGGGGTAGTGGGCCGCCTCCCCGTTCGCGAGCATGAGGAGGGCATTCTCATACGTGGTGGAGGCGGGATGAGGACTCAGGAACCCTCTCTCGTAGACCTCCCGAAGCTTTTCGAACCCTCTGCGTGCAGCAGGGGTGTCGGCGAAACCCGCACGGTGGGCGGTATAGTCCTCGTGGAAGTCAGGATAGGCCCGCTGAACGTTGTAGTAGTCGGCAAGGAGGATGAGCTGGCTGGTCCAGGAGTCCTTGTAGGAAGCCGCGATGGGCGGGATCCCGGCCGCCTTTATCTTCTCGCAGTTCGCCATGAGTTCATGCCAGGTGTGCGGCACCTCGAGTCCGAGACGTTCATACACCTTTTTGTTGTAGAACCATCCCCCTGCCGTTATCTCACCCGCAGGAGCGGCGTAGACCCGCCCATTCACACTCACGACCTGCTTGAAGGTAGCTATCACCGGGTCCATGAAGGCCTCATCGGTGAGATCGACGAAGTACTGTGGAGGGTTGAGGGCGAGAAAGAGGGAACCGGAGTTGAAGTATGAAAGATCACTCATATCCCCTGCGACAAGCCGGGTCTTGAGATAGTTCTCTCCCTCCGGTCCGCCCGGTCTGAACTCGAAGGTGACCTTTATGCCCAGCTTCTCCTCGGCTGCAGCAGCAACGGCCTTGAGCCCATCGAGAGGGCTCTGGTTGTCGATGAGCAGGGTGATCTCCACCGGCTCGGCTCCTCCCGGAGAGGTGGAGGCAGGACCCTCGCCCTCTCCTGAGGCGAAGATCGGGAGGAGGGTCATCCCCATGATGACGAGCAGAAGCATCGTCTTCCATCTCATATTGTCCTCCTGGAAATGGTTTGTTACACTCATCCTACCACCCTTCCGAGAGAGGACCATGGACGAATCGACACACCTACATGGACTTTCCGGCAATCCCGCGGTATGCAGTGGGAGAGATGCCTGTGCGTTCCCTGAAAACCCGACTGAAGTAGAACTCGTCCTTGAAACCCACCGAGGAGGCCACCGCCTTGACGGGCAGTGGGGGTGTGAGGGAGAGCAATCGCTTCGCCTCCTCTATCCTGAGCGAGGTGAGGTAGTCCTTGAATGACGCACCCTTGTACTCGCGGAAGAGCTTCCTCAGGTACGATTCCGATATCCTGAACTTTCGGGCCACCTCTCCGGGTGAGAGTCGTTCGCGGAAGTGTTTCCTAAGATATGCACAGACTTCCGCGAACACTGCAGGGGCCCCTGCCAGATCGACATCTTCGAGCCTCACATCCCCGGGAACCACGCGGGAAGCGAGCGTCCTACACAACTCGGGATACGAATCGCACGACGATGCGAGATCGAGCACCTCTTCGCCTGTGGGGACCGGCCGCTCACCCGGAAGGAGAGAAGGCAGCTCGGCAAGGAGGCCCCTTACCCAGGAGATCACCCGTCCGAAGGGGACCTCGTGCTCCTCGAAGGCTCTGCCGGCGGACTCGAACCATCCTGGAACTCGTCCGGGATCGGTCTGCATGAACAAGACGATATCCTCTCCAGGCGGGACAGGAGTTGGATTAGCTGCATCCTCAGAAGTGAGATCCTCGTACCGAAGGAAGCGGGAGCGTCCGAGCACCACGTGTTCGTCGAGAGCCTTGTAGAGATCTACGGCCGCACGAGGAAGATCCTCAGGGGTGACGAGTGAAGAGCGAAGGATGAGGGTGCGGGTTTTTCGATGAGGATTGCATCCACCGAAATGACTACTCACGAACTGGGAGAACCTCGCGAAAGAGACCTCCGGCGGAGAGAGATAGAGGTACTCATCGACATCACGCCCCTGGAAGACAAAGATCGCTGAGCCGGTCTCGGGATCCCTGAGATCCACGTCCTGGATAGTCCGAGGCGTGGAAAGACGATACCTGAGAGGGGGAGAACCCAGTCTCGCAAGAGCCATCCAGAGATGTCGAGCTCGCACTGGGGCGATCTCCGTCTTCTCTCCCACTAGAGAGGCCAGGAGGGCATCCTCCTGCCTTCTACGTCGGGCATTGAGGAGAGAAGGTATCATCTCGGCGAGCGTCTTCCGCATGCGCTCGGGATTCACCGGCTTGAGCAGGTAGTGGACCACCCCGGTGTGAAGGAGCTCCTCGACATACTCGAAGTCGTCATAGGCGGAGACCACGAGTAAGGGGATGAGGGGATGTTCCCTCACGAGGGTATGCGCCAGATCAATACCATCCATCACCGGCATCTTCACATCGGTGATGACGAGATCGGGATCGAGTACCCTGATCCTGGAGAGGGCCTCCGCCCCGTCCTCGGCTTCTCCCACCAGGACGAACCCCTCCATCCCCTCGATGAGCCCCTTGAGGAACCTCCTCGCCGGAGGCTCATCGTCGATCACCATCACCCTGATCACCGCCGTCCTCCTTCACTCCTATTTCCACGAGGGTACCCTCACGTACGTTACTCTCCATCCGCCATACCAGTCGGTCCCGGAAGACCACATAGAGCCTGGTGTAGAGATTGACGAGCCCCGTCCCTCCTGGAGCCGAGACCGAGGGAAGCTCTTCCCCCCTGTCGAGGTGCAGGGCCACCAGGGCGAAAGCCCTCCGCACCTCTTCCATCTTCTCGGGAGTCATCCCCATACCGTTGTCCGAGACACGCACCAGCCAGGAGGCCCCTCGCCCCCTCACTCCTTCCACGCGGACGACGAGCCGTTCCTTCCTCTTCCTGTACTTGACGGCGTTCTCGACGAGCGGCTGAAGGATCATCCTCGGCACCCGTACACCGAGGAGCCCATCCTCCACCTCGACCCTCCACTCGAAGGCATCCTCGAGTCTCAGCTTCATTATGAAGAGGTAGTGGCGCAGGTACTCGAGCTCCTCCCTCAGGAGCACCATGTGATCCTGGGCCGAGGCGTATCGAAGCATGGCGGCGATGCCGTCACACACCGTGGGAATGATATCATCTCCCACCTGGAAGGCCCTCTGGGAGATCACGTTGAGGACATTATAGAGGAAGTGAGGGTTCACCTGCGAGTACACCAGATCGAGTTTGGTCTGCATCCAGGATGTCCGAAGCTGGAGTTCTCTCCGTATGGAGTCGTCGAGTCGATAGGTGAGATCCCTGAAGGCCTCCACCAGCTCCATCACCTCGTCGTGAGAGGTCTCGATGCGTCGGATCGAGGGGGGCGTGAGGGTCTTCACCTCGGTGCCCTCCATCCATTCCCTAAGCATACGGAGCGGCCGTGTGAGGGAACGAGTGAAGAGGAGATTGAATAGGAGGGAAATCGCGACCACGCTCAGGGCCATCATCGCAGCGATAAAGGAGGTGAAGCGAAGTGGTCTGAGCAGTGCATCCCTCTCGAGGATCCAGAAGACCCTCAAGCCGGCGATCTGTGACTCATATGAGAGTACGAGCTCTCTCCTTCCTGTAGTGGGATTGGAGACGAACTCCTCCCTTTTCTCCTCTACGATCCCACTGTAGAAGGTGAGGAGAGTGGAGGAAATCGGCGAACGACTGGGAGATGAGAAAAACGGCATCCCCCGCCACGCAATGATCACCGAAGTGTAGGGAGAAAGCGAAGGACGGATCAGGAGCTCCAGATCTCTTATCGGTTTCAGGACTACGAGCCAAGCCTTCTCACCTCCGGTATCCCATATGGTCCGGCCCATGCCGAAAACCTCGAGATGATCCTCTGTCCATGGATCTTGGAAAGGGGGGAGGAGGAAGAAAGGGGAGCCCCCAAGCTCATGGGGGAGGAGGGCGGCGATCTCATTCGGCAGCCCTCCCTTATTGAGCCCGCTTGAGTGTGCCATGAAATTGCTCGAGAAAAGATCACCCTGACCGTTCAGGAAGATCACGGCGTGGAAGGCCTTGTGAAAGACGTACGAGAGCAAGAACCGCCGGATGGTCCACATGGCATCGTTGAGGAAGGGGTTGTTGGAAGGATCGTCCCTGGGGAGTGTGTGCAGCGTGGTGACCGCGGATTTGAAAGAGGCATCCGACAGAAGGGTGAGAAGGACGAAGTCCATCCAATACCACATCGCGTCGAGCTGGGAGCCTACCTTGGAGACGAGCAACCTCGACGTTTCGACCGCGTTGCGTTCGAAGAGCCCCCGGGCGTAGAGGTAGAACCCCGCGGTGAGGATCACCACGAGGACCACGATGAGCAGGGAGTACCCCATGAAGAGCCTGGTCTGGAACCTCATGTCCCTCCACACATCCTCGGTTATGACTCCTCAGTCTTGAAATAACTCAACCGCTCCTCCAGGGAGGTCTCCCGTTCGGAGAGGATCACGACGAGATCCGAGGCCTTGCGGGAAGCATCCAGGACCTCCCGGAGATCCTCTTCCACCCGCCCCATGGCGGAGGTCACGTATTCGACCACCTCCTCGAGCGCAGAGACCGAGGCGGAGATCCTCCGTGTCTCCTCGGCCACCTGAAGGGAATCCTCATGTATCTCATTGCTGGTGTCCCTCAATGTCGTCACCGCGGAGAGAATCTGCTGGCTCCCGGTTCCTGCCTCCTGGAGGTTCCCCGCGATCTGCACGATCGCAGCGGACACCTCCTCGATCTTCTCCCCGAGCAGGGAAAAACTCTCACGGGTGTCCGAGATACCCGCACGGGCACCCTCGATGGCACCGGTGATCTCCCGTATCGAATCCGCGATCTCCCTCGAGCTCTTGCTCGATGCCTCCGCCAGTTTCCTCACCTCCTCGGCCACCACCGCGAACCCCTTCCCCGCGTCTCCTGCATGGGCCGCCTCGATGGCGGCATTGATGGCCAGAAGGTTGGTCTGGGATGCGATGTTCCCGATGATCCTGCTCATCTCCTCTATCCTTCCGGCCATCTCCACCACCGCCTCCATCTTCCTGAATCCGGACTCGAAGACATCCTTTCCCTCTTTCGAGATCCGTACCAGATCCTCTCCCAACGAAGTGTGTTCCCTGGCGATGGCGGCCATCGACCCTATGGTGGTGATCACCTCGGTCACGGCTGCAGTGGATTGTTCCACCATGGAAGCCTGCACCTGTATCTGCTCCTTGAGCCGATCCACGGCCTCCACGATGGAGGTCACCGCAGCGGCGGTGGCCCTGGCGGTCTCCTCCAGATACACCATCTTCTCCTCCACCCCTTTGACCGCCGCGGAGACCTTCTCGAGCGCAGCATTCGTCTCCACAGAGGCCCCGCTCAAGGACTCCCTCACCTCCCTGCTCGCGGACACGGTATCGCTCATACTCTCCACCACCGCGCGGAGCACACGGGTGAACTCCTCCATGCTGCGGCCGATCGACGCGAGCTCGTCGTTCCCCCGTGTGTCGAAGGCGACCGAGAGGCGGCCCTCCTTGAGCCTCCCTATCCCTCTGAGCATCCCATAGATACGCCGGGCCATACCCCGGGCCGTGAGGACGAGGACGAGGAGGATCGCCGTCACCATGATCCCCACCACCACGAGGGAGGACGAGAACGCCTGCTGGCGCAGGGCCCTGATCTGGCCGTCGATGAGATCGGTCTGCTCCTCGAGCACGGAGAGGGAGGTCTCCACGCTCCCATCCAATCCGGTGAGGGCGTTGTCGAAGAAGGAGAGCTGGACGAGGGCCTCCTCCCTTTCCTCCTCCCCGCCGGTGACCGGTGGTATCACATAGAACTGTTTGGGATACACCGAGTCACCCACCCCGTAGAGACGCCCGGCCCACCGGTAGAGCTCATCGTAGAGCCCCTGCACCTCGGCGAGATTTGCCAGGATGATCTCCTGAAGCGCCTCGATGGCCTCGAGCGATTCCCTCACCGCTTCGTTCTGTTCCCGGACGAAGGTGATCCCCGTACGGCCTGAAAGGCGGCATCCAGCTCCTTGAGGCGGGAGGCGAGATGCTCACGCCCCATCGAAAACCGGAGAGTATCGAGCCTGTTCACCTCCACCTGGAGGGAGAGGAGCGCCGTCGAGAGCTCATCGAGCGTGCGTCGCTCCTCCTCTATCCGCTCCTGGGGAGAGAGGAGGGCGAGGTAGACGCCTCCCGCGAGGACGAGTACGAGAAGCGATCCACCCACCAACCCGTAGAGCTTGCTGCGGATCTTCATCCTCTCTCCTTCATCAGGTCCGCTTCGAAAGCACCTGTCTCTCGTAGGCCTCCACCTCGCGGATCCACTCCACATCGAGGGGCACATCCTGGGAGCGACAGTAGTAATCCCACACCGCGGCGAACGGGAGGCTCTTCACATCCTCCATGAGGGCGAGCCGCTCACCGAGTCGCCCCTCCGCTTCGAGCTCCTCGAGACGGCCCACCGGTTCGAGGAAGGCCGAGAGGAGGGCCTTCTGCACGGCCCGGGCACCGATCACCCACGCGAGGATTCGGTTGATGCTCGCATCGAAGTAGTCCACGGCGAGGTGTATCCTGTCCCACATGCCGAGGCTCACCATCTCGGTGGCCACCGCGCGCACGTCGTCCGTGAAGAGCACCACGTGGTCCGAATCCCACCGCACCCCCCTGCTCATGTGGATGAGCACGTGCGGGACGAAGAGGACGAGCGAGGAGATCTTGTCGTGGATCGTCTCGGTGGGATGGAAGTGGCCCATGTCGAGACACACGCCCACCTTCCGGCTCACCGCATAGCCCAGATAGAACTCGTGCGAGCCGGTCACATAGGATTCCGAACCGATACCGAAGAGCTTGGATTCCACCGTGTCGATCACGCCCGGGAGACGCTCCCCGTAGATCTCGTCGAGCGATGCGAGGAGCCGCTCCCTGGGTCCCAGTCTGTCGACAGGGACGTCCTTCCATCCGTCGGGGATCCAGAGGTTGTTGATGCACACCCCATCCAGCTCAGAGGCGAAATACGCGGCGATCCGTTCGCAGGCGACCGCGTGCCTCACCCAGAAGGCCCGGATCTCCTTGTCGGGATGGCTCAAGGTGAACCCCGAATCCGCCAGAGGATGGGAGAAGAAGGTGGGATTGAAGTCGAGCCCTATCCTCAAAGACTTGGCCCACTCCACCCACTTCTCGAAGTGCTTCGGTTCGAGGGCGTCCCTGTCCACCCGCTTCCCCTCGGTCTCCGCATACATCGCGTGGAGGTTGAATCGCTTCGTCCCCGGGACGAGGGAGAAGGCCTTGGCCGCATCCTGGCGGAGCTCGTCGCCACTCCGCGCCCTTCCCGGGTAGTTGCCGGTCGCGAGGATACCCCCACCCGTGAGCGCATCCTTACCCTCGAGCCCCACCACATCGTCGCCCTGCCAGCAGTGGATGGAGACGGGGATCTCCGCACACCTCTTCACCGCGGCCTCGACGTCCACACCGAGGTCCGCGTACCGAGCCTTCGCCTCTTCGAAGGCCCGTTCAACTCTGTCGTTCGATGTCATCTGTTTCCTCCCTGATCGAGACTTACGCGGGAGCGGAAACGTTCCGCCTCCCAGTTGAGTATGAATTCCACGTCCTCCCTCGCGAGAAACCTCGGACCACCCAGGGTCTGGGCACAGAGAGAGATCCGACGCGCATCATGGAAGAGGAGGAGGGCCGTCCGGGCCGCCTTCTCCGAGGAGGCACGGGCGACCACCCCTTCCCCCTGGAGGAGGAAGATCCGGGGTAGCACGCCATACTCCTCGAGATACCCCCTCGTCCGGGCACGAGCCTCTTCCTCCTCGGGGACTCCCCCTCGCGTGGGGAGGAAGAGAGGAGCCGGGCCCGCGTAGACGATGTGGTCGGGGGTGAAGGCCCCCTTCACCCCCTCCATCCCCTCCTCGGCGGCAAGGCAGGCCTCGAACACAGGGTCGCGGCTCATGAGGTACACCCCCTCGGAGGTACCGGCGCTCACCTCCTGCACGATACGCTCGAGCATCCCCGGGATCTCTCCCTCGAGCGGCTGTATCACGCCCCCGAAGGGAGGGGGCACGTGCGGAAAGAGGGGGCGTATCCGTTCCATGAGACGGGTGTAGAGACCGATCACTCCTTCGGGCGAGTCCTCGCTCACGAACACCCCATGGTTCTGGAGGAAGACGATCCGGGGGAGTTCCCCACCCTGCCATCCCGCCACCACACGGTGGAACTCCCTGGAAAGCACGTATCCAGGGGTGGTGTAGGGCATCCAGAGGGCTTCCTCACCGAAGAGTTCCCTCGCGATACGCTCCCCTTCCAGGCTACAGAGCACCCCGTTCACCAGCGCAGGATGGGTGTGCACCACGTACCGGTAGGGGATGACATGATGGAGCAACGTCTCCACGCTGGGACGCTTTTCCTCTCCCGGTATCCGGCAGTCCAGGAGTGCCGCCACCACCTCACGTTCTCGTTCCTCCACGCGCTCCGGAAACGTCCTGGAGAGTATCCTCTCGAGGCACGCCCGCGTGAGCCTCACGAACCCCGTCTCGTCGATCGTGGCGAGGGAGACCCCCGAGGCCTTCACATAGAGGAGGGCCTCGTCCTTCCAGGAGGTATTCCCTCCCCCCGCGAGCACGAACTCGGGATCCGCACCATACAGACGGGAAAGCTTCACCAGGGCCTGCAGACTCATCCTCCCTCCCCTAATCCATGTGGAACATCTCTTCGAGCGGCTCCACCACAGGGGAGTCGTCCGGATTGGTCTCCATGAGGTCCTTCATGTACTCCCACCACCGCCTCATGATCGGTTGCTGGGGGAGAGCCGCCGTCCGCTCGTCATCCGCGAGACGCTGGACCGCAAAGAGCCGATACGTCTTCCGGTCCAGATAGATGGTGTAGTCCGAGATGCCCGCCTTTCGAAGCTCGTCCTTCAGCTCCGGCCAAATTCGGTCGTGGCGGCGCTTGTACTCTTCCTCGCAGCCCGGCTTGAGCTGCATCACGAAGGCGTGTCGTCTCATACCTGCCCTCCTTCCACGATCTCTGATGCTCTCTTTCTCTTCACGAACGCCATGAACTCCGGGATCACGATGGCCACGATGAGGAGCGCACCGGTCACCAGGTTCATGACCCGGCCCGGGACGTTCATGAGGCCCATCCCGAAGCGTATGAATCCTATCACGAAACTGGCGATCACCACACCCGGGATTCCACCGAATCCGCCGGTGATCGCCACCCCACCCAGGACCGCGATGGTGATCGCCTCGAGCTCGAAGCCTTGCGCGATGTTCGGTCGGGTGGAGAGTATCCTGCTCGTGAGCAACACGGAGGAGATCCCCGAGAAGAGCCCGTTGAGGGTGAAGACCGCGAACTTCACCCGCTTCGACGGTATGCCGGAGAACACGGCCGCGACCTCGTTACGCCCCACCGCGTAGACCATCCTCCCGAAGACCGTGTAGTGGAGCACGAGCCCCACCATCAGGGCGAGGGCGAGAAAGAGGACGAGCTGGAAGGGGACGAGCGTCCCCCCGACATATCCCTGGCCCAGCCACGCGAACTCCTCCGGATAGGTCGTGAATGCCTTGTCGCCGAGGATGCCCTGGGGGATCCCACGGAAAAAGGACATGGTCCCTATGGTCACGGCGATCGCCGGGATCCTCAGGTAGCCCACGAGAAACCCGTTGAGCATGCCGGCCGCCGTGCCGACCAGGAGCCCCACGAGCACGATCACGGGGACAGGAGCTCCATATGAGGCCACCAATCCCATACAGAAAGAGGAGAGGGCCACGATCGACCCCACCGAGATGTCGATGGACCCCGTGATGATCACCAGGGCCATCGAGAGGGCGATGATGGACTTCTCCGTGAAATTGAAGGTGGTATTGAAGAGATTCCGGACATCCCAGAAGTACGGACTCAGGATCCCGTTCACCACCATGATGGCGAGGAGGAGGAGGGAGAGGATGACCTCCCATCTCTGTAGTACGGCTCCGATGTGAATTCCCTGTCGCACGTTCTTCATACCCGGTGCCTCCATGTCTTGAGGAGCCTTTCGGCCCGCGAGCGTTCCGCAAAGGTATTGGCGAGGATGGCGATGAGGATGGCGATCCCCTGCACGAGCATTTGATAGAAGGGCGAGATGTTGATCTGGGTGAGCGCGTTGTAGAGGAGTCCCAGGAAGAGGGCCCCGAGGAGCACCCCCGTGCTCGTCCCCGATCCCCCGAAGACACTCACCCCGCCGATGACACAGGCCGCCACGGCCTGCAGCTCGTATCCGGTCGCGCTGTCGGTCTGGGCCGCCGCATACCGGGTCACGTAGAGAAGACCGGCGAGCCCCGAGATCACCCCGCTGAGCATGAACACGAGGTAATCCGTCTTCCTGGTATCTATCCCTACGAGCCGGGCCGCGTTTCTGTTGTCGCCCGTGGCGTAGATGGAGCGCCCGGTCCACGTGTACGTGAGAAAGAACGTCACCAGGAGGAAGACGATGAGGGCATACCAGATGATGGCCGGGATTCCCAGAAATCGCACCTCGGGTATGGAGACGAAACTCTCGCACATCTCGTGGGCGCTCACCCACTCCCCACCCGACACGAGGAAGACCAGGGCCCGGTACATCGCGAGGGTACCGAGGGTGGTGATGATGGGAGGAACCCTCAACTTCGAGACCACGATCCCGTTGAAACTCCCCAGAACGAATCCGAGGAAAAGAGCACCACCCACGTAGACATAGAAGGGGAGATCCGGCACCGCGATATTGAACATACCGAGCAACATCCCCGTGAGGGCCATGGTGGAAGGGATGGAGAGATCTATCCCCCCGGTGAGCAGGACCAGGAACTGGGCGAGGGAGGCAAGGATCAGGACCGACGAATCCTTGAGCACGTCATAGATGTTCTCCGCGGCGAGGAAACGAGGGGACCGCATCCCTACCACTGCCACGAAGACCACGAGAAACACGAAGAGGGTGAACTCACGGGTTTTCATGACTCTCGGCACTCTCATACCACACCCCTTTCACCGTGCCCGAGGGCCGCTCTCATGATCTCCTCCGAAGTACACGCCCGTGCATCGAAGACCCCTGTGACCTTCCCTTCGTGGAACACCACCACCCGGTCGGCCATACCGAGAACCTCGGGAAGCTCGGAAGAGACGAGGAGGACCGCAAGCCCCTGAGCCGCGAGATCCGCGACAAGGGCATGGACCGCGGCCTTGGTGGCGATATCGATACCCCTGGTGGGCTCGTCGAGGATGAGGAGGGAGGGCTGTGCGGCGAGCCACTTCGCCAACACCACCTTCTGCTGGTTCCCACCCGAGAGGGCATTCACCCACACGTGTACGTGGGGGGCCTTCACCTCGAGCCGCTTCGCATACTCCTCTGCGAAACGACGCTCACGTGCACGATCGATCCATCCCCTCTTGTGGAGCGCCGTGAGGAGGGGAAGCGTGATGTTCTCGCAGATACTCATGTTGAGGATGCACCCCTGCAGCTGCCTGTCCTCGGGTACGTACACGATACCGCGCCTCATCGCCTCCCGGAGAGACCGGAATCGCACCGTCTCGCCCCGAAACCTCACCTCGCCGCTGCCCCACGCATCTACCCCCGCGATACACCGCATCACCTCGGTTCTCCCGGATCCCACGAGTCCGAAGAATCCCAGGATCTCTCCCCTCCTCACCTCGAACGAGACATCGTGGAACACCCCTTCCCTCGAGAGGTTCCTCACCTCCAGTACGACCTCACCCGGCCGGGAGTTCCGCTCGGGATAGTACTGTTCGATCTTTCTCCCGATCATCATCCTGATGATCTCCTCCCTGGACGTCTCCCGGACCTCACCTTCCCCCACGTATTGTCCGTCGCGGAGCACGGTGAAGTGGTCGGCGATCTCCTCGATCTCCTCGAACTTGTGGGAGATGAAGACCACGCCCGTACCGGATGCCTTGAGATCCCTGATGATCCCGAAGAGGTCTTCCACCTCCCGTGCCGAGAGGGAACTGGTGGGTTCGTCCATGATCACGATCCTCGCCCTGTGGGTGAGGGCCTTCGCGATCTCCACCAGCTGGCGCTCAGCCGTGGAGAGGTCCTTCACGGGCGTCCGGGTATCCAGGGGCACACCCAGTTCCTCGAGGATAGCGGCCGCCCTGCGGTGCATCTCCTTCCACGAGAGGAGGGGAACCCGCCCGGCATACACGGGACTGCTCATGAAGATGTTCTCGGCCACCGAGAGGTCGGGGAACACCGCAGCCTCCTGGTGGATCACCGCGATACCGGCCTTCTGGGCATCCAGGGGGGATCCGAACGCCACTTCCTTTCCCTCGAGGAAGATCCGTCCTTTCGTGGGAGTGAGTACTCCGCTCATGATCTTCACCAGCGTGGACTTGCCCGCCCCGTTCTCCCCTATGAGTGCGTGGACCTCTCCCTGACGTATCCTGAACGAGACCCCATCGAGGGCGAGGGTTCCCGGATACATCATGGAGACGTCCTTCAGTTCCAGCAAAGGTGTTTCCATGTTCGCTCCTTCCTACGAATCTCGAAGAAAGGCCCGGAGCGACACTTCCTCCGGGCCTTGCAACGGGCCGCTCTGTAGAACCTAGAACATCGCGGCGAACTTCTCGATGTTGTCCTTGGTGAACACGAACGGCTCTCCCATGACCGCCACGCCGCCCGGTCCCACCTTGATCTCGCCCATCCTCCCGCAGGAGAACACGTCGCCTACGGCGCCGGTGTTCTTTCCCTTGATGAGGTTGTAGAGGATGTAGGTGGAGCTGTAACCGAGATCGATCGGATTCCACAGGGCCATCTTTTCACACACGCCGGAGAGGATGTAGGCCTTCATCTCCGAAGGAAGCCCGAGTCCGGTGAGTTGGATCTTGCCGGTGAGTCCCTGATCCTGGATGGCCTTGGCCGCAGCCGCGATACCCACCGTGGTGGGGGCGATGATACCCTTGAGGTTGGGATACGACTTGAACAGGCCCAAGGCCTCCCGGTACGACTTGTCGGAGAGGTCGTCACCGTAGACCACCGCCACGAGCTTCATGTTCTTGGCCTGCGGGTTCTCGGCGAGCTCCTTCTTCATGTACTCGATCCAGGCATTCTGGTTCGTGGCCTGGGCCGTGGCAGAGAGGATGGCGATCTCCCCTTCCCAACCGATGAGCTCACCCATGAGCCTCACCTGACTGCGCCCTATCAGCTCGGTGTCCGAAGGAGCGAGATGGAGGATCCGTCCGCCCTCGGAGACGCCGGAATCGAAGGAGATCACCTTGATCCCCTGTGCCATCGCCTTCTTCAGCACAGGCACGAGGGCATCGGGATCGTTCGCCGAGATGGCGATCCCGTCCACCCTGGTGGCGATGAGGTTCTCGATGATCTCGATCTGCCCCTCGGCCGTGGGAGAGCTGGGCCCCTGATAGATGATCTCCACGTCTCCCAATTCCTTGGCGGCCTCCAGGGCGCCGTCCCGCGCCGCCTCGAAGAAGCCGTTCCCGAGGTTCTTCACCACGAGTGCGATCCGGAGCTTCTTGCCCGCGGCCGCACCCGCCTGCTCCCCTGCCCCACTCGCGAACAGCGCCGTGGTGAGGAGGTTCATGGCTACCAGTACCGTGATCAGTCGTTTCATACGACCCTCCTGAATTGGAATGTGTTCCACCCCATCATACCCCCGCTCTCGTAACCCCAGAAGTGTCAGGAACTCACAGGATGGTGCCTTTTTCTACGATCTTGCCTCCTCGGAGGGGTATCTCCCGAAGAACCGACGGTACATGCGGGAGAAGTGGCGTACGCTCGCATACCCCACGGCCAGGGCCGCCTCCTTCACCGAATATCCCGAAAGGAGGAAGTCCCTCGCCTTGATGAGACGCAGCTCCATGAGGTATTCGGAGAAGCGTTTGCCGGTCCGTCGATGGAAGAGGAAACTGAAGTAGTTGGGGGTGAGATTGAGGTACGATGCCACCATGGAGACAGAAAGCGGCCGGGTATAGTGTTCTTTGACGAAGGCGAGGGCCCTCCGCACCGGATCGTGGTCCTCATCCCGGGATCGCATCCCCATCCTGGAGGCGAGAGGACACGACGAGAAATCCGCGGCGGTGAGGCTCGACGCAGGCCGTTCGATACCCATGTACCGACGGAGGAACTGCTCCACGTAGGAGAGGATGCGTCCCTCCAGATGGGGCAGTCGCGAGACGAGGTGTTCCACCGCATCGAGGAATCCCACCTCGTTGCGCTCCACGAGGGCCCGTACGATCGAGAAGAGGGTCTCGAACGTCTCCCGGTCTCCGAGGAGGAGGGTGCGGGAGGCGTCCTGGAGCACCCTCAGCGGAAGGATACGCTCGGAAGGGAACAAGGCGACGAACGGAAGCAGACGTACCGCCTCCCCGTAGAACTCCGCCACGTCACGGGATGACGAGGCTGCCCCACCCACCAGGAGGAGGGGATCGACCTCAGGACACCACTCGGGTAGGCGGTGCACGAGATGGAGGAGGGTCGACTGTACCGTCCCCTCGTCCCTGCGGAAGAGACAGAGGTCCACCCCATAGGGCGAGGGGAAATGGAGGAGCATGTCTCCCTCGGCCAGGAGCCTCTCCCCCTCGGCTTCGAAGGGCTCCTTGCACTTCGGATAGGAGAGCGCAGGGTGAAAGAGGAACAAGGGGATCGGATGCTCCGGGATCCCGTCCGGCAAGCTCGAATGAGAACTCGCGGCGGAGTGAGGAAGGACATGGAGATCCACGAACCACTGGTGCAAAACCTTCCGCCTTTCGCCCCTTCGCCTGGTGAGGGTCTCCTCGAGCCGCCCGAGCAGGGCCTCGACCTCCTCCCTGGAAGGGGGCTTGAGGAGGTATCCCCGGGCACCCAGCTCGAGCGCGGTCTTTGCGAACCCGAAATCCGCATAGCTGGTGACGACCACGAAGAGGATATCGCTCCGCTCTCTCAGGATCCTCGTCATGGCGTCCAACCCGCTCCCACCAGGCATCTTTATGTCCAGGAAGACGATATCCACCTCTCTCGAGAAGGCCGTCTCTTTCAGTTCCCGGATGTCCGCCGCCTCGAGGATGCATTCCACCCGAGGATGGCCGACTTCCTCGATGAGGCTTCGTATGGTGTATCGGGCCAGAGGCTCGTCGTCAGCGATGAGTATGCGCATGGATCCTCTTGAGCTCCTTCAAAGGGATAGAGACGATGGAGACCGTGCCCTTTCCGGGGGACGAGGAGATCTCGAGACGAGCGTGCTGGAAGAGGAGCTGCAACCTCCTCCTCACGTTGGCGAGCCCCACCCCTTCCTTCATCGTCTTCATGTGGAACCCTCTGCCGTCGTCCTCCACCGTGATGTGGAGGAATCCTCCCCCCACCGTGACCCTGATCCAGATGTGTCCTCCCTCCGAAACATCCTCGAGCCCGTGGACCACCGCATTCTCCACGAGGGGCTGGAGGAGGAGCTTAGGGAAGGGAAGTCCATCGGCCTCTCGGGGGAACAGGATCTCCCATGAAAGCCGTTCTCCGAAGCGGAGTTGCTGGAGCCGCAGGTAGTCCTCGATGAAACCCAACTCATCCCGAAGGGGGACCACGGCCTTGCTCTCGATGGTGTAGCGGAGAAGGCCCTTGAGGGAAAAGATCGCCTGCTCCACGGCCACATGCTCCTTCATCCTGTTGAGAGCGAGGAGGCAGGTGAGCACGTTGAAGAGGAAGTGGGGGCTTATCTGCGACTGGAGCGTCTCGTACTCCATGTGCTTCCGCTCGAGAAGCTCCTGATACTTGAGCGCGTTGTCGATCGTGAGCGCACCGAGTTCGAGGAAGTTCTCGAACCTGATGCGCTCCAGGTCGCTGAACTCCCTCCGCGCGACCAGGACGAGGAGACCGAAGCTCCTCTCCCCGATCCCCACGTGCCCCACGAGAAGATGTATCCCGGCGCTTGCCTCGAGGAGCACGCCGCCGTGTGGTGGTTCCGTTTCCATGGTCCCGAGGAGTCCTCCCACCTCATCCCGGAACGAAGGATCACCCTCGTAGACGGACCAGGTACACCCATTCTTCCCGGGCAATGCGATCCCCGCGGCATCGATCGATTCCTCCCTTGTTATGTACTCGACGAGCACACGGTGGACATAGGAGAGGAGGCCCTTGAGCTTGTCCGGCTCGTAGGCCGTGATCCTGTTCTCGTAGGCCACCGCCTCCGTGGCCACCTCCCGTACCACTTCCACCATCCGGCGGATGTTCTGCTCGAAGAGTCCCGCATACCTCCGGAAATTGGCCGCAAGATCCTCGAACTCGTCGCCCGAGCGAAAGTCCAGCGAGACGGAGAGCCTCCCCCCCGCGAGATCCCTGATGGCGCTTTCCACGGCGCGCAGCCGGCCTACGATCCTCCTGGAGAACACGGTGAGCACCACCGTGGTGAGGAGCACACTGAGGAACGAGAAGGCAAGGAGGGAAGCCCTGAGCACGTATTTGCTCCGCAGCGCCTCCTCCTCCAGGGCCTCGGTGAAGTAACCGAGGTAGCCCTCGAAGCTGTTCACCAGGTAGTAGGAGGTCTCGCGGGCCGTGCTGAAGATGCGTATGAGCCTCGGGTCCGTCGAAGACTGGATGGTGGCGTAGAGCGTAGGATCAGCGAAGAGATCCCGTTCCTGCAAGAGCTCCATCCCTTCGCAGAACTCCCGAAGCCGGGAGGCCGCCTTGTCCTTCATGATGAGGGCGGTCTCGTACTCGTTCTGGAGCATCCCCTGGCGTACCAGTCTCTGGAGCGGGGCACTCTCGAGGAACCCCGAGAGGCGCGAGAAAAAGCCCTCGCTCTCACTCCGGAGGTTCCTCACGAGGGATACGGGAGGATCGAAGTAGACCACGTCCTTCAGGCTCCCGTAGATTCCGGGAGAGAAGGCAGCGATCATGGTCTCTTTCACCCGATTTCGAAGTCTCCTCACCTCGTCCAGGAGTCGATCTGAAGTCCGTGCCACCTCGGTGATCGACTCGATACGGGCGAGGATGACGAAGTTGAGGACGATGACGAAGAGGAACCCCATGAAGACGAGAAGCGTGATGAGACCGAACTTCAGGCGCATCCTCATGGGTTCCTCCCTCTGATCAGATGTCGGGCGCGTGGGCGAGAAGGTAGTCTTCTGCTTCCTTGTTCCAGAGGTTGTGGTGTCGCGCACAGATCTTCGCGAGCTCGGCATAGAAAGGATCGGACTTTCCCCTCTCCTCGAAGTCCTCTATGGCCACCAGATCGAGTCTCTTGTGGGTGTAGATGAGCTTCTTTCCACCCGGAATCTTGTCCAGATTGAGTGTGGTATCGATCACCGCGTTGAGGCCCCCCACGTGGGTGATCATGGCCGCCGGATTGAGCCTGCCCTCGCTGATGAGGGCGAGGGCCTCTCGCATGTCGTCGGTGTTGCCGCCCGAGGTTCCCACGAGATGGTGGCCTTCGTAGTGCACCTTGTAGAAGTTGAGCTCCGCCTTGAACTCGGGATCGGTGGGGCCGGCGAAGAAATTGAGACACCCGTCGGGTCCCAGCAGACGGTCCCCCAGCTCCACTACGGCCCTCACCGGAGCGAAGACGAACACGTCGTCATAGGGCTGCCCGTCGTTGAGTCCCTTGAGGAGGTCCGCCGGGTCTTCCGCACCCGAGGTGTTCACATAGAGGAGATCGACACCCTCCTTGCGGGCCTCCTCCACAGGAATGAGTTCCTTTGCACGATCGAGCCGCCGCTGATCTATGTCAGTGACCACCACGCGTCGGGGCCGCCTCGGACCATGGATGGCATAGTCTATCGCGCAGAGCCCCATGGGTCCTGCAGCCGCCAGAAGGGCGAGGCTCCCCCCCTCCTTCACCCCCATCTCGTGGTGATAGGAGCCGGGATGGGTGTGATACTGCGCGTGGTAGGCCCCCACGATGCAAGAGACCGGCTCGGCGAGGGATCCCAGGAAGAAGGCCTCCCCCGTGTAGGGAAGGAGGCAGTCCATCTCCATCACCTCGTTGGGGATGATGACGTACGTGGCGTCTCCTCCTATGTATTCGTAGGAATACCCCGGCGCCCAGAGCGTCCCCTTGTAATTGAGGGCCGGCTGGATGGCGAACTTGTCACCCTCTCTGTACTTGTGCGCCCACTTCTTTCCCACCTTCTCTATCACACCACAGAACTCGTGCCCAATCATGACGGGATTTTTCTTGAGATCGTGGCGCACCCGCTTGTGGGCCTCCCCTTGCATCGCCAGCTTGTGGCTCGACATACAGATGGAATCGGAGACCACCCGGGCGAGTATCTCATCGTCCTTGGGTTCCGGGAGCTCGAACTCCTCGAGCCTCAGATCCATGACACCATAGAGGCGTACCGCCTTGGTCTTCATACACTCACCTCTCTTTCTCTGTGTGCTGTGCTATGAGATCGAGCCAGGCCTGTTCATACTCCTTGAGGCCGGGCACGTCGTGTTTCTCCAGTTCGGTGTACCGTATCGAGGTGTCACCGGAGAGCTCCTCGATACCGCTGCCGGTGAGCGCCATCCGCCCCGTCATGGCTGCTCCGAAACTCGTCGCCTCCGTGAGATCCGAAAGGTAGACCGGATGATCCGGAAGTGCCGATGAGAGGAGGAGGCAATAGGCCTGGTTCCTCCGGAATCCTCCCTCTATGAAGACCTTCTGTCCCTTTCGCAGGCCTATCCTCCGGAGTGCGACGAGGGTCTGCAACACGAGGGAGACCGTCAGGGCCGTGTAGGCCCTCTTCCCTTCGCGAAGCACGGGAGGGACCCTCCCACCCCGTACGATCTCTTCATAGGGGAACCACCGTCCCCCCTCGACGATACCCGGAGGCGAGCCGGGAAACTGGCCGGAACCGGGGATGAGCTCGGGGAGGATGAAGGTATCCGACCTTCGCAGGAAGTCCACGTAGTCCATGGGTATGAAATCCGGATCCTCATCGAGCGCGGCATACCTACTGATGAGCTCCCTGTACGCCTCGTACTCGGCCCCTCCCCTGAATATCGCGGTCTTGATCGGGGTATCCATGGCCGAGATGTTGTAGAACACCACCTTGCCGAGCTCTTCCTCTTCCATACGGTAACGATCAGTGGGGTTCATGAGTACACACCAGGTGCCCGTGGAGTTGAGGACGAACTCGCCCACCCGTTCCGTGACGAAATACGGGAGGAGGGATGCGTTGGAGTCGTGTATCCCCAGGGTGACGATCGTATCAGGGGCCAGACCCGTTCGATCGCTCACGGCCTCCGAGACGGTTCCCAGGCTGTCCCACGGTCTTCGTATCTCCCGGGGGAGGAGGGGCAGGATGCCCATGGAACGGGCCACCTCGGAGTACTCTCCGGTGAGAAAGTCCCAGAGATAGGTGTGACATCCCAGGTAGGTCCACTCCGCCCCTATTCGCCCGGTCAGCCTGTACCCCCAATACTGTGGGTAGGAGAGGATCCACTTCGTACGGGCCCATCCTTCCGGAAAGCGTTGCTTCACGAAATAGAGCCCCTTCCCGAGATTGATGAGCGCCTTGAACTCGGCCGTACCCGTCCGTCGCTGGAGGTCGAGGGGATCTCCGAACCGCTCGAAGAACTCCCTGTGGAACCCGGGACCGGGCTCGTGGGTATAGTAGACGCAGGGGACGCACGGCTCCCCCTGCTCGTCCACGCACACCGCGGTGGCCCCATGGGCCGTCACTGCCACCGCCTTCACGGGAAACCGATCGGCGTATCGGGAGAGCTCCTCCAGAAACCACTCTTCCATACCTGCAAGGTCGTGCGTCTCGATTCCATCCACCCGTACGGGGGGGAAGGTCCGATGGGCGGCTTCGAGGAGGTTGAGCCTGTCATCGAAGACCGAGACCTTCTTGTTGGTCATGCCGATATCAATCACTGCGATTGCGTAGTCCATACACCGTCTCCTCTAGCGGAGCATCACCTGTCCACCCGCCACCGGAAGGGCCTGGCCGGTCTCATACTCCTGCTCCACGATATAGTAGAGGGCCCGCATCACGTCGGGTCCGGTACATCCCCTTCCCATGGGGATCTTCGATTCGTAGTAGCGTCGCACATCATCCACCGTCCTGGCCCCCGGGACCTTCCCGGCCCGGAGGTACTGCACGAAGAGCCCCTTTTCCGGGTCGGACCAGAGGGGACCATCGAAGAAGTTGCCCGGACAGATGGCGTTCACCTTGATGTGGTACTCAACCAGCTCGAGGGCGAAGCTCTGGACGAGACCGATGCCGCCGAACTTGCTCCCGGCATAGGCCCCGTTCTTGTTCGATCCCGCGAGCCCAGACTTGGAGTTGATCTGTACGATGTCGGTGTACCACCGTGGAGCCAGGAGGTGCTGGGCCCGCATGATCCGGGCCGCATGTTTCGTCACCAGGAAGAACGCCACATAGTTCACCTCGGTGACGAACCGGAAGTCCCCGGACGACTGGGAGAGGACACTGCCGGCCCGCAACACACCCGCATTGCTCACGCAGAGATCCAGGCCCCCCGCCTCCTCCACGATCCGGGCAAAGAGCCCCTCCACCGAACCCTCGTCGGCCACGTTCACCTGGACGGCCCACGCGACAGGTTCCCCCGCCTCGGCGTTGATCTCGTCGGCGAGGCGCTCCGCACCTTCTCCGTTGAGATCGGCGATGCACACGTACGCACCCGAGGCACAGAGCCCCCGCACGATCTGCTCCCCGAAGCCCTGCGCACCCCCGGTGACCACCGCTACCCTTCCCCTCACGACATCCTCCCTTCCCTCGGTCGAGAGCCCCTCGTAGGGGGATCCCGGCTCACCTCTCCCGGGACCTCCGCCCCGTCTCTCCACACGGAAACACCGCTCCTCCTCAGGAAGCCGCACGAACAGGGAGAGGGATCCGGCGAGCTCATCCCTCCGTCCCTCGATCAGCGCGGAGAGGGACCGAAGGAGCCTCTCCTCCTCGATCTCTCCCATCTCCGAAAGGTCGATCTCGAAAGGAACACCAGGCGGATCCACCACCGGGACGAGTCGGACCGGTCTTCCGGTGCTCCCTATAAGCATTCCACGGATATACGGGAGCACCCTCCGCATCGATTCTGACAGACTCATAGCACCTCCCGTTTCATCTTCTCGACGAGAGCGGCCACATCCTCTCCCGACCGCAACCCGACCGCTTCCCGTCCCACCCGGGCGTAGGCCTCGATCCTCCGGCCAAAGGGGAGCCGGGAGAAAGGCCCTCCGCTGGAGAAGAGGCCATAGGAGGGGTCGAGATCCGCGACACGCTGATGTCCCACGAGGGCCCAGGTGGTATCGATGAGATGTCGGTACTCGGGTCCGAGTATCTCGGGGCAGTTGAACGACTGGCGGGGACTGTTGATGTCCACACCGGAAATCTCCAGGAGCTCATACCTCCTGCAGAGGGCCTGTACCCTCTCGAGCTGGACCCTCGTGTTCCGAGGCGGCATGTAGGTGACCGCCTGAAAACCCAGATCCTTGAGAAAGGGAATGAGCTCGTCGAGGAAGGCGTCCTCGAAGGTCTCGGCACGTTTGTCGCCGGTGGGGGATTCCTTCACGTCCCCCAGGTAGGCGTAGGCCACCACACCGTCGAGGTCGCGCAACCCCGGGAGCACCCTCTCCACCGGAGGGCACTCATCCTCATCGGGAGACTCGTAGATGCGCTCGAGGAAGTAGGCCTTGAGCACGCCGAGAAGATCGTATTCCAGATAAGGATTCTCCGGGTCGGAAAGATACGCGGCGAGCCTCGAACCGGGATCGAGACCCCACTCCCGGACAAGTCCCTCGACGAGGCGCCCACCTCTTCCGTAGGTGCGTACGAACCTGTGGGCGAGCGCCATGAGGAGGTGTCGCTCCGTGATGGTTCCCCCCTGTGGTAGGCAGGAGAGGGAGACCACCTCTTCCCACTGGAGACCGGGCATCCCCTTTTCCTCGAGAAGTGCGCCCAACCGCGCGACCATCCGTTTGGTACGCCGTACCCTCGCCTCCCTCACGGGGCCGAGGATGGGTTCCGCCTCTTTCCACTTCCCGGACGGTATGCCCTGCACCGTGATGTAGGCCACACCCTCGAGATCGGGATTGTTGAGCTTTCGATCTCCAAACGGTGTGTTCCGAAAGCTCACCCGAAGCTCGAAGCCCACGATACCTCCAAGCTCCAGGAGGCCGCTCGCCTCCACCATCTCTTCCGCGGCCGCGAGGGAATCGTGATCCACGGATCCCGCCACTGCAAGCCCTGCCTCCGCAGCCCTCAAGGCCGCCATGGAAGGGGTATACGGGCTGAAACTGTAACAGGTGTGGATGTGATTGTTCACTTCTTTGCCTCTCCTCCCCTCGAGCCCATGTTCCTCGAGGTAGAGAGAGAGGGCCTCGAGACGCTCTTCCTCCCGGATCCCGGGGGAATTGATCCTCTCCCTGAGGGTTTCCTTCTTTCGAAAGTGCGGCTCCATCCTCATCTACACCCCTTCCCTGTACCGGCGCATCACCTCCTCGGGGGCATGCATCCCCAAGGGCGTATACCCATCGAGAGGGAAGAATCGCTCGTCCACGGCGTCGAGTATCCACTCGACCTGCGGGAAGAACAGGCTCTCCATCTCCGCCGCGGGAGTGATCCAGTTACGGCTCCCTATCACCACCACAGGGGCGTCGAGATACTCGAACGCGAGATCCTGCACCTTCGAGGCGATGGTGTGGAGATACGAGCCCCGCTCCACCGCCTCGCTCACCAGGAGGAGTCGGCCGGTCTTCTTCACGGATTCCACGATGGGTTCGAGGTCGAGGGGGACGATGAACCTGAGGTCGAACACCTCGGCCGAAACGCCGAACCGGGATTCGAGCACCGAGGCCGCTTCCATGGCCTTGTAGAGGGAAGCCCCCACCGTGGCGATGGTCAGATCCCGCCCCTCCTTACGCAGGGCGGGTTGCCCCTCGGGGATCTCGTAGTAGCCCTCGGGGACCCCACCAGGAACAAAGTACTCTCCCACGTCGTAGAGGAGCTGGCTCTCGAAGAAGATCACGGGATCGGTCCCCCTGAGGGCGAGATTCATCATACCCTTCGCATCGTAGGGGGTGGCCGGGAACATCACCTTGAGTCCCGGGATGTGGGCCACCAGGCTCGACCACTCCTGACTGTGCTGGGCCCCGTACTTGTTGCCCACGGAGACACGGACCACGAGCGGCATCCTGAGGAGTCCGGCGGACATCGCCTGCCACTTCGCCATCTGGTTGAAGATCTCGTCCCCTGCTCTGCCCATGAAGTCGCAGTACATGAGCTCCACCACCGCCCGTCCACCGCAGATCGCATACCCCACACCCGCCCCCACGATGGCACCTTCGGAGATCGGTGCATTGAAGAGCCGGTGGTAGGGCAAGAGTTCGGTGAGCCCGCGATAGACCCCGAAGGCCCCACCCCAGTCCCGGTTCTCCTCTCCCCAGGCCGCCATGGTGGGATCCTCGAGGAACCGATGGACGAGTGCCTCGAAGATCGCATCCCTGAGTTGGAAGACCTTGGTCTTGGGGAGAGGCTTTCCCTCCGCATCGAGGCCGAAGCGTTCCTTCCTCCGGATGCTCTTCACCCGAGGATTCTCCTCGAGAGACTGGAGCACCTCCGGCTCCCGATCGTCGAACCGGTCCACCTTGTCGTTCGAGAACATGACCGACTCTATGAACGTCCCCGGCACCCGCGGTGAGACCTCATCGTCGGTGGCAAGCTTCACCACGGGGATGAGCTTCTGCCGCACCCTCTCGTCCAGTTCCCGGAGATCCTCGGGAGCGGCGATCCCGTGTTTCACCAGGTAGTCCGCATACCCCTTGAGTGGATCCACCTTCTCCCACCGCTTCACCTCATCTTCCGTGCGATACGAGGAGGCATCGGAGGGCGAGTGTCCGGAAAACCGGTAGGTGACGGTATCGAGGAGCACGGGACCCCTCCCCGCGAGGAGCAGCTCCTTCTTCCGGGCGATGGCATCCGCCACCGCGAGCGGGTTGTAGCCGTCCACCCGCTCCGCATGCATGTTCTCGGGGTTCACCCCTGCCCCTATCCTCGCGAGCACCTGGTAGCCCATGGTCTCGCCGAGCGTCTGACCACCCATGGCATAGAAATTGTTGAAGAAGTTGAAGAGCATGGGTGGAGCGCCCCCTATCTCTTCGGGCCACAGCCTCCGGTACTGGTCCATGCTGGCGAGCATCATCGCTTCCCAGACCGGTCCGCACCCCGTGGAGCCGTCGCCTATGTTGGCGATCACGATCCCAGGTCTCCGGTTGATGCGTTTGTAGAGGGCCGCCCCCACCGCGATGTCGGCCGAGCCTCCCACGATGGCGTTGTTGGGCATCACCCCGAAGGGAACGAAGAAGGCGTGCATGGAGCCCCCAAGCCCCCGGTTGAAACCCGTCTTCCGCGCGAAGATCTCGGCGAGCGTCCCATAGAGCACGAAGTTCTCGGCGAGGTCCTTCACGTCGGTGTGGGGAATCCGGTCCACCACCGCGAGTATCTCCCCGTCGAGATAGCCCTCCATCACCTCCCTGAGACGGTGTTCATCCAGCTTCCAGATGGCCGAATAGCACTTCGCGAGGATCTCCCCGTGACTCCGGTGGCTCCCGAAGATGAAGTCCTCGACGTCGAGGTTGAGTGCCTGGCCTACTGCAGCGGCCTCCTGACCGATCGAGAGGTGGGCCGGCCCCTTGTGATCGTACTTGATCCCCTCCCATGCGCCTTGTTTCTTGATCGCATCGAGCATGGACTCGAACTCGCGTATGGTCCGCATGTCGTAGTAGATCCGCAACAGGCGTTCCTTCCCGTATCGCGCGAGTTCTTCGTCGGCATTCCCCCTGTACCGGTTGAGGGGGATGGGATCTATCTTCAACGTGGCCCTTTTCCTCACTTCTTCGGGCGTCACCATGAGGTTCTTAGGCATCTTCCACTCCTTCCATGTAGGATAGGCGC
The DNA here is from genome assembly GCF_000147075.1 of Spirochaeta thermophila DSM 6192. Taxonomy (NCBI): domain Bacteria; kingdom Pseudomonadati; phylum Spirochaetota; class Spirochaetia; order Winmispirales; family Winmispiraceae; genus Winmispira; species Winmispira thermophila. The sequence goes on along the minus strand of NC_014484.1, from coordinate 909,718 downwards.
TCCGGGGCTCACCGGGCGAGCCACAGATCTATGTCGGCTATGACCCCGCACAGGTGTTTCAGGAAGCGCGCGGCGGGCGCGCCGTCCACCACCTGGTGGTCACACGTGAGGCTCAGTACGAGTCGAGGTTCATGGACCACCTCCTCCATATCCCCGTCCCGATACACCGGCGTGGGCACGATGCCGCCCACCCCCAGGATGGCGACCTCGGGATAGTTGAGCACGGGAGTGAAGGTCTCGACCCCCAGCGGGCCGAGGTTGGTGACCGTGAAGGTGGACCCCTTCATGAGATCGGGATCGAGATCACCCCTCAGGGCCGCCCGGGAGAGCTCCTTCACCCTCTTGGAGAGCTCCAACAGGGAGAGCGAGGCGGCATCACGCACCACCGGGACCACGAGCCCCCGCTCGGTATCCACCGCCACCCCGAGATGGACAGAGGGATGAAGGACGAGGGACGTACCGTCGTAGTGGGCGTTGAGCATGGGATAGTCCGGCAGGAGGGCCCTCGAGACGGCGTAGAGGATGAGATCGTTGATGGTGATGGACGAAAGCTCCGGGTCCCCCGACTCCTTGCACCGCCTCCGGAACGAGAGGAGGGCCCGGGCAGGGGCCCGCATGGTGATGGTGTACTGGGCCGTCTGGGAGAGCGACTCCCGCATCCGCTGTGCGATGACCCGGCGTATCCCCGAGAGGGGACGGCCTTGCACACCCGTCTCCGCCGGCCGGGGCCGCACGTCGCCCCCCTCGGGAGCCACCCCCCTTCCCCTCCGTTCGATCACCGCCCTCACGTCCCGCTCCATGATCCGTCCTCTCGGCCCCGACCCCCTCATCCCCGAGAGATCCACCCCTTCCTTCTCGGCGAGACGGCGGGCCCGAGGGCTCGCATAGATGCGACCCGCCTCCCTCCCCTCCCCCCGGGACGGGACGGAGGACCTCTCCTGCGGTTCCGGAGCCCGGTCTTCGGGCGCCTCCTCACGGGACGGCCCCTCTTGGGGAACGGCCTCGGAGGAGATCTCCTCCCCGGGTTCTCCTATGAGGGCGAGGGGTGAAAGCACCGGCACGTCTTCCCCCTCGGCGTGGAGGAGGCGGAGCACCGTCCCGGACTTGCCCGCACGCACCTCGAAGGTGGCCTTGTCCGTCTCGACCTCGCAGAGTACCGTGTCTTCGGCGACCGTATCCCCCTCTTTCACCTTCCACTCCACGATCACCGCCGATTCCACGGTGCTTCCGAATCTCGGCATCACCACTTCATGAGCCATTTCTCAACTCCTTACACGATAATGAGATCAACCCCAGCCTCCCGCAGCTCCTCCCGCGCGTCCCCGGGGAGCCCCGCATCGGTGATCACCACGTCTATCTCCTCGAGCGGGAGGACGTGGACGAAGCCCACCTTCCCGTATTTGGAAGAGTCCGCCACGAGGATGGTCTTCACTGAGTGTTGCCGCATGGTCTTCACGATCTCGGCTCCCTCGAACAGGTGGGTGGTCATACCCCTCTCGAGGGAGAAGCCGTCGGTACCCACGAAGGCGAGCGGCACGTGGAGGCGCTGTATGGTGGAGAGCGCGATGGGCCCCACCATGGACTCCGTCTCCCGCCTGAACTCCCCCCCCACCACCGTGATCCTCAGCGAGGGATTGAGGCGGGCATAGGAGAAGACGAGGGTCGAGTTGGTCACGATGTGCACATCCCTCTTCCCCACCAGGTAGCGGACGATGAGGGCGGTCGTGGTCCCGGCCTCTATCATCACCACCATCCCGTCCTCGACAAAGGAACTCGCGGCCCGGGCGATCCGATGTTTCTCCTCGGTACGGAGACGCATCCGCTCCAGGATGCTGCGATGGAGGGCGGGCGTCGCCCCACCCCTCGTGCGGTTCACAAGGCCCCGCTCCTCGAGGCTCTTGAGATCGCTCCGGATGGTCACCTCCGACACACCGAAACGCCGTGCGAGATCACCGACCGAGAGGGAACCATTCTCCGCCAGGAGGGTGAGGATCTGCTGCTGCCGTTCGGCAAGGTCTTCAAGTGCCATGCACTTCACCTTTCATTATGGTTTCTATTTCTTTTCGATTTTACCATATTCCACAAAAAAATCAAGAGGGCAGACACACTGCGTCCTGTTTCAGCCCTCCCGCGGCCCTGCGTATTCGTACCCGCACGGGCCAACGGGCTCACGTGCACACCCCCTGGGACCTTCATTATTTTTTTGAATCTTTTTCTTGACTCTTTCGTTTCATATGATACAATCGAAGGAGAGAAAGCCATTCGCTGCTTTCTCCATCATCCCATACGACCATGAGGAGGAATGGAATGAGACGCAAAGGCATGTTACTGTTCCTCGTCCTCGTGCTCCTCGCCGGGCTTCCCCTCGGCGCATCGGGGACGGGCGAAGAAGAGGGAAAAGGAATCACCCTCCGCCTCGCCTGGTGGGGGAATCCCACCAGGGACGAACGTACCATCAAGGTGGTCGAGCTCTACAAGAGTCGACATCCCGAGGTGAACATCCTCACGGAGACGACCGGATGGGTGGGATACTGGGACAAGCTCGCCGCACAGGCTGCGGCCAACGATCTCCCCGACATCATCCAGATGGATTACTCCTACATCAGGCAGTACGGGGGAAAGAACCTCCTGGCCGATCTCACGCCTTTCGTGGACTCCGGGGTCATAGACCTCAAAGGGGTGGACGAGAACCTCATCCTCGGCGGCAAGGTGGGGGACAAGCTCTACGGTATCAACCTGGGAACCAACTCGTGGTGTCTCATCTATGATCCCGAGGTGATCCAGAGGGCAGGTCTCACGGAGCCCTCACCCACCTGGACCATCGACGACTTCGAGGCCATGGCCGTGACCATCTACGAGAAGACGGGAGTCCAGACCATCCCCTTCTCCACCACGGATCCACGCCACGCCTTCGAGAACATGCTGAGACAGACGGGCGCATCCTTCTTCGATCCCGCCACCGGGGCATCGCTGGGATTCACCGATCCCGCAGTCCTCGAGACATTCTTCGAGGTACAGCTGCGGCTCCTAAAGAAGGGGGTGCTCATACGGCCCGACGAGGCCTTCGTGAGCACCACGCCGGAGGAGGGGGCCTTCGCCCGCGGAAGGTCGTGGGTCGAGTTCCTCTGGAGCAACCAGGTGGTCTCCGCCGCGGCGGCGGCCAAGCGGCCCATCGGGGTGGCCCTTCCTCCCTACCTGCCCGGTGCGAAGCGCCCCGGCACGTACTTCAAACCTTCCATGTTCTTCTCGGTCGCCCAGTCCTCTGAGCTGAAGGAGGAGGCCGCCAGGTTCGTCAACTTCTTCGTCACCGACATCGAGGCCAACAAGATCCTCCTCGCGGAACGGGGGATTCCCATCGTCCCGGCCGTGAGGGATGCGCTCAAGGCCATCGTGGATCCCGTGAACCGCCAGGTCTTCGAGTACATCGAGCTCGTGGGCAAGGGGCACAACAGCCCCATCGATCCTCCCGATCCTCCCGGCGCGGGTGAGGTGGTGAAGCTCTTCAGGACCATCACCCAGGAGGTGCTCTACGGAGTCACCGATCCCAAGACCGCAGCAAAGAAGTTCATGGATCAGGCCAACGAGATCCTCGCGAGGAACAAGTAGCCCGACGCGGTCTCCTGTACAACCACGCAGAACCAGGGGTCTGCCGGCTTCGGCAGACCCCTTTTGAAGGAGCGATCACATGACATCCGTTACCACTCGGTATCCCTCACGGGAGAGAAGGACGCGCCTTCGCGACACCCTCGAAGGCTACGCCTTCATCTCCCCCTGGCTGGTGGGATTCTTCGCCTTCACCTTCTTCCCCATCCTCGCATCCCTCTACTTCGCCTTCACCGACTACGACCTCCTCTCGCCGCCCGTCTTCACCGGCCTTTCCAACTTCCGGGCCCTCCTCAGGGACGACCTCTTCTGGAAGTCCCTCGGGGTCACCTTTCAGTACGCCTTCGTCTCCGTGCCACTGAGGCTCGCCTTCGCCCTGGCGGTGGCGATGCTCCTCAACATGAACCTGAGATTCGTGGGGTTCTACCGGGCCGTGTACTACATCCCCTCGCTCATCGGGGGGAGCGTGGCCGTGGCGGTCCTCTGGCGACGGATCTTCATGAAGGACGGCATCGTCAACATGATCCTCGGCTCCCTGGGTATACACTCGGAGGTCTCCTGGATAGGAAACCCGAGGACCGCCCTCCTCACGCTCATCCTCCTCGCCGCCTGGCAGTTCGGATCCTCCATGCTCATCTTCCTCGCCGGCCTCAAGCAGATACCCCGGAGCTACTACGAGGCCGCACACATAGACGGCGCGAATCCCTTCCAGCGCTTCATACACATCACCATCCCCCAACTCACCCCTCTCATCTTCTTCAATCTGGTGATGCAGCTCATCAACGGCTTCACGATCTTCACCCAGGCCTACATAGTGGGAGGTCCCTCAGGGGATCCCATGAACAGCACCCTGGTCTACGCCCTTCAGCTCTACAAGAAGGCCTTCGAGTTCTATCAGATGGGATACGCATCCGCCATGGCATGGGTGCTCCTCCTCATCATCGCGGTCTTCACCGCGCTCATCTTCAAGTCTTCGTATCTCTGGGTGCACTATGAAGCGAAGGAGGGATAGATGAACTACAGGCAGACGACAAGGATCCTTCGTTCGGTCCTCACCCATGCGGTGGTGATACTCCTGGGGTACGTGATGATCTATCCGGTGCTCTGGATGATCGCAAGCTCCCTCAAGGAGAACTCCGAGATCTTCGCCTCGGCTTCGCTCATTCCCCGTGTCCCTTCCTTCGAGGCCTACGTGCGGGGGTGGAAGGGGGTGGGCGGGGTCTCGTTCGCCACCTTTTTCGGGAACTCCTTCTTCTACTCCACCATGGCGACCGTGGGTACCCTCCTCTCGTCCTCACTGGTTGCCTACGGATTCGCCCGCATCCGCTTCCGGGGACGGGCCTTCTGGTTCACCTGTATGCTCCTCACCATGATGCTCCCCTATCAGATCGTGATGATCCCTCAGTACATTCTCTTCTTCAAATTGGGGTGGGTGAACACCTTCGCCCCCCTCATCGTACCCACCTTCTTCGGTCAGCCCTTCTTCATCTTCCTCATGATCCAGTTCATAAGGGGTATTCCCCTCGAACTGGACGAATCGGCGAAGATCGACGGGTGCAGCAGGTTCACCACCTTCAGACACATCATATTCCCTCTCATGAGCCCCGCCCTGGTGACCAGCGCCATCTTCCAGTTCTACTGGAAGTGGGACGACTTCCTCGGACCCCTCCTCTATCTCAACAGGCCCGTGCACTACACCGTATCGCTCGCCCTGCGGATGTTCTCGGATCCCACCACCTCCACGGACTGGGCCGCCATCTTCGCCATGGGGACCCTCTCTCTCGTCCCCATCTTCCTCATCTTCATGTTCTTCCAGCGATACCTCGTCGAGGGGATCACAGTCTCCGGATTGAAAGGATGAGACCATGGACATGACGACGATCGATACAGAGACGCTGCGAGACGTCATCGACCGTGTGGTGAAGAGGACCATGAACGTGGACTTCACCTGGGACTGGCCCGCGGGAGTGGCCTTCCACGGGATCTGCAGGGCCTGGGAGGCCACGAAAAAGGACGAGTACCTCGAGGCCCTCATCCGGTGGGTGGACGAGTATCTCGAAGTGGGGCTCCCTCCCTTCACCGTGAACGCCTGCGCCATGGGCCACACCCTCCTCACCCTTCACGAAGCCACGGGCGAGACCCGGTACATGGACCTCGTGATGCAGAAGGTCCGCTACCTCAGGGAGGAGGCCCCCCGGTTCGGGGAGGGGGTGCTCCAACACACGGTGTCCACCAAGAACGACTTCCCGGAGCAGGCATGGGTGGACACCCTCTTCATGGCCGCCTACTTCCTCCTCCGGGTGGGGGTGAAGCTCCAGGACGATGAGATCATCGAGGACGCCCTCTCCCAGTACTACTGGCACGAGGAACTCCTCCAGGACGATACCACCAACCTCTTCTACCACGCCTGGGACAACCTCTCGGGGACCCATCTCTCAGGGGCCTTCTGGGGGAGGGGGAACGCCTGGGCCGCCCTCACCATGGCGGAGGCCCTCAGACTCATCGACTACACCTACCCCATGTTCATGCAGATCGACGGGGCCCTCAGGGACCTCCTGAGCGCCCTGGTGAGACTCCAATCCGAGGAAGGGCTCTGGCACACGGTGCTCACCGATCCTTCTTCCTACCCGGAGACGAGTGCCTCCGCGGGCATCGCCGCGGCCCTCGTGCTCTACGGCCACCCCCTCCACGGAAAGTATGTGGTACGCGCCCTGAAGGGCATACTCGACAACATAGGACCCGACGGTTCGGTGCGGAACGTCTCCGCCGGCACCGCGGTGATGAGGGACGTGGAGGCATACAAACGGATCCCGAAAAAACGTGTACAGGGATGGGGGCAGGGACTGGCCCTCGTCTTCCTCTCATCTCTACTTCAACAGGGAAAGGAGCACGCATGAGTCACATACCGCAATCGCTCGACATCGCCTACATAGGAGGGGGATCACGCGGGTGGGCGTGGAAGCTCATGGCGGATCTCGCACTCGAACCCGCCCTCACCGGGAGGGTCCGCCTCTACGACATCGATCAGGAGGCGGCGCGCCTCAACGAACGGATCGGCAACCGACTCTCCGCCCGGCCCGATGTGAAGGGGAAGTGGCGCTACGAGGTCAGGACGAGCCTCAAGGAGGCGCTCGAGGGTGTGGATGTGGTGATCATCTCCATCATGCCCGGCACCTTCAAGGAGATGGAGGTGGATGTCCATGCGCCCGAGGCCTTCGGGATCTACCAGTCGGTGGGTGACACCACGGGACCGGGCGGCCTGTTCAGGGCCCTGAGGACCATTCCCCTCTACGAGGAATTCGCACAGGCCATCGAGACATGGGCGCCGGCGGCATGGGTGATCAACTACACCAATCCCATGGCGATCTGCGTCAGGACCCTCTACGAGGTCTTTCCGGGGGTGAAGGCCTTCGGATGCTGTCATGAGGTCTTCGGGACCCAGGAGCTCCTCGCCTCGATGGCGGCCCACGAGGGGCTCGTCCAGGATCCTCCGCACCGGAGGGAGATCCACATCAATGTCCTGGGGCTGAACCACTGTACGTGGATCGACAGGGCTTCGTTCCGGGACGTGGATCTCCTCCCGATGTACCGGCGCTTCGCGGAGCGTCACAGGGAGGAGGGGTTCGAGACAGGGGGCGAACGCACCTGGGAGAACGACTACTTCACGAGCGCCCACAAGGTGAAGTTCGACCTCTTCCTGCGGTTCGGACTCATCGCGGCGGCAGGGGACAGGCACCTCGCGGAGTTCTTCCCCGCATCCTGGTACCTGAAGGACCCCGAGACCGTGCGCTCCTGGAAGTTCAGTCTCACCCCGGTCTCCTGGCGGGTTGAGAATCAGAAGTCGCTCGAGGCGCGGGCGCGGAGGCTCGCCTCCGGCGAGGAAGAGGTAGAGCTCGCAGCCTCGGGAGAGGAAGGGGTCCTCATGCTGAAGGCCATCGCAGGGGTGGAGGAGACGGTGAGCAACGTGAACCTTCCCAACCGAGGACAGATCGCCAATCTCCCGCCGGACACGGTGGTGGAGACCAACGCCCTCTTCAGGTACGACTCGGTCCAGCCCGTCCAGGCCGGGGCCCTTCCCTCCTCCCTCCTGGCCTTCCTCGCCTCCCATGCAGCCCAGCAGGAGACCATCCTCAGGGCCGGTCTCCAACGAGATCCCGAACTCGCCTTCAGGGCCTTCTGCGCAGACCCGCTCGCGGCACACCTCTCCCCGAGCGAGGCCGAGAGGCTCTTCTCACTCATGCTCGAGCGGCTCACACCCTCGATGCCCGGCTGGTGAGGGGGAAAGAACCGGAAAGCGAAGAGGTCAGGTCGACGATGGGGCCCGGAAGCCTCCTCCCGTGAGGCGAGGGCCCCTTCCCTTTCTCAACCGAGTGGATCCACTCCCGCGCCTTTGAGCATCTCGATGAACTGGTCTTCGGTGACGAGCTGTACCCCGAGGGAACGGGCCTTCTCCAGCTTGGAGCCGGGGTTTTCGCCCACGAGGAGGTGGGTGGTCTTGGAGGAGACGCTGCTTACCACCCTGCCGCCGAGGGAGGAGATGAGCTCCTCTGCCCTGCTCCTGGGGGTGAAGTGCCGGAAGCTCCCCGTCACACACCAGACCTGGCCTTCGAAGGGGCCGCCGGAGACCGCTTCGGGTCGCTCCTCCTCGAAGGAGAGGCCCGCCTTCCTGAGTTCCTCGATCTCCTTCCGCCACTCGGGGTCCCGCAGTGTCTCTATGAGCTGCCGGGCGGTCTTCTCCCCTATGCCTTCGAGGCGGGTGAGGGCATCGACGTCGCCTCTGTCCGCGATCTCCAGGAGCCGGTCGATGCCCGTGATGCCGCCCCTTATGAGGGTCTCCACCACGCTCGGTCCCACATCGGGGATCCCGAGGGCCACGAGCACGGTGGAGAAGGGCCGTCGCTTGCTCTCCTCTATGCCCTGGACGATCAGGTTGATCTTCTTCTCTCCGAAGCCGGGTTCGTCCAGCAGTCTCCGGTAGTCGAAGGTGTAGAGGTCGGGGATACGCCTGATGTAGCCTTTCTCCACCAGGAAGTCGATGGTCTCGTTCCCCAGGACGCGGATGTCCATCTGCTTGGGGCTCACGAAGAACTTGAGCCTGCCCGTGATCACGGCAGGGCACGACCGGTTGGGACAGAAGTGGTGGGCACCCCTTCGTTCGAGACGGGAGCTGCATTCGGGGCAGTGTTCGGGCATGCGCCAGACCGGTACGCCCTCCTCGTTCTTCTCCACCACCTTTTCGATGGCGGGGATCACGTCGCCGCGTTTGGAGATGGCCACGAGGTCGCCGGGCGCGAGTTCGAGGGCCTGGACGTAGTCCTCGTTGTGGAGGGTGACGTTGGAGATGGTGGAGCCGGAGAGCTCCACGGGCTTGAGCCTGGCGACCGGGGTCACACGGCCGGTGCGTCCCACCTGGACGTCGATCCGCACAAGCTCGGTGACGGCCTGGGGGGCCTCGAACTTGTAGGCGATGGCCCACCGGGGGTGGTGGCCAGTGTACCCGAGGCGGTCCCGGACGTCGAGCTCGTTCACCTTGAAGACGAGGCCGTCGATCTGGTAGTCGAGGGTCGCCCGCTCGGTGCGTTCCTTCTCGATGAAGGCGCGGATGCGCTCGGCCCGGTCGGGTGTGCCGGCGGGGATGCGCTCGTGTCGTGGGTTGACGGGAAAGCCCCACTCGATGAGGAGGTCGAGGCTCTCCGTGTAGGTGGCGACCGGGAAGGGGAGGTAGCCGTCGTAGGCCAGGAAGTGGAGGGGTACCCGGGCGACTTCGGCGCTGTTCTTCCTGCGCAGGACGCCGCCTGCGAGGTTGCGTGGATTGGCGTAGGGGACTTCCATCCGGGCGTTGATCTCGTCGAAGTACTGGAGGGGGAGGTAGACCTCACCGCGCACGACCACCTCCCCGGTCTCGGGGATGCGGAGGGGGATCTGTCTGATGGTCCTGGCGTTGGGGGTGATGTCGTTCCCCACCCTTCCGTTGCCGCGGGTGACGGCTCTGTCGAGGATCCCGCCCCGGTAGTAGAGGACGAGGGAGACGCCATCGATCTTCTCTTCGATGACACATCCGAGGGGTCGTCCCGCGGCGCGTTCTGTCTTCTCGATCCAGGAGAGGACTTCGGTCTCGGTGTAGGCCTTGTCGAGGCTCAGGACCGGGATGGTGTGTGCGACTTCGGGGAAGTCGACGGTGAGGTCGGAACCTACACGCTGGGTGGGTGAGTCAGCTCGCTTGAGGTGCGGGAATTGGGCCTCGAGAGTTTTGAGGCGATCGAAGAGGCTGTCGTACTCCTGATCCGTGAGGTGGGGGCGGCCGAGGACGTAGTACTCGTAGTCCGCACGCTGGAGGAGCTCGACGAGACGGTCGATCTCCTTCTTGGCTTCCTGTTCGGTCATCACCTCCCCCGTTGGATGAAAGCGTCTCTGAAGCCCTGTGCCTTGAACCAGTACAGGAGGGTGCCGCTCTCGTCCTCGCTTAATGGGCCGACGAGGATGCGGTAGAGGGTCGTGCCTTCCGGCCCCACTGAGGGATAGGCGACCACCGGATAGGTGGCGCGGATCCTCTGTACCAGGTGCAGGGCTGTCTGGGGGCGTCGAAAGGCCCCTATCTGGAGGTAATATGCACCTGGATCGAGGGAATCGACAAGGGGAAGACTGGTCTCGGACACCACAGGGGCGGGTGTGGGGGTGGGTGTGGGGGCGGGGGGGAGCTGCTCGATGATGCGCTCGATGGCCTCTTCCTCGGGACTCGGGGTAGGGGCGACGGGGGGGCGTTCCTCGGCGGGAACGAGGGCCAGTTCCACCTCTCCTTCAGGGGGGATCGGGGTGGGGGTGGGAGTGGGTGGGGCCTCGGCCAGGGTGGGTTCTTCCTGGGGGACGACGAGGGCGGTGTCGGGTATGGTGGGGGGGGTGAGGGTCTCCACGAGGGCCTCATCGCGTGCGGGTGCGGCAGGTTCGAGGAGGGGTGGGGCAAAGGCGAGGGAGGGGGCATGGGGTGGTTCGGGTGCGAGCTGAGGGGACGGGACGGGAGGCGGGTCGTCGAGGGGGATGGGGGTGGGGGTGGGGGTGGGGGTGGGGGTGGGGGTGAGGGGCCGGGGCGGGGTGAGGGCGATGAGGGGGCTCGGTGCGGATGCGGGTGTCGGGGTGGGGGCAGGGGTCGGGGTGGGCTGCGGTGTGGGGGTGGGTTGCGGCGTGCTCGTGGTGACCTCGGCAGGGGGTTCGGGTTCCTCAAGGAGTTCGATCTCGGCTTCGGAGAGGTCGAGGGTGGTCTCGGGTTCGGTGAGGAAGAGGAAGGGGTTCTCGGTGCGGGGGGGGAGTCGGAGGGGTTTGGAGGGGGTGCGTGAGGAGAGCTGGGCGAGGAGGGGTTCGGTGGGGGGGGTGGTGGGGGTGAGGACGGGGACGGTGGGGGTGGGGGTGGGGGTGGGGGTGGGGGGTGCGGTGGGTTCGGTGCGGGCGGGTTCGGGGGCGGGGGTCGGGGTGGGGGCCGGCGCGGGTGTGGGGGCGAGGGTGGCGGCCGGTGTGGGTTCGGTGCGGACGGGTTCGGGGGCGGGGGTGGGGGTCGGTGCGGGGGTGGAGGGCGTGGTGGGGACCGGTGCGGGTGGGGAGGGCTCGAGGAGGGAGGCGGTGAGGGGGACGGAGCCGGGTTGGAGGCGCGGGGTGGGGAGAGGGGTGACGGGGGTGGGGGTGGGGGTGGGCCTGAGGGCGCTCTCGGGGATGGTGGCTCCGGGATTGAAATCGATGTCGGACGTGATTCCTGCTCCTCCGGATGCTGTACCCGCCGTGACCCTGGACTTCTCCACCGCCCTCACCCTGGCGATGGTGCCCGAGGGGATGCCCAGGGCGCGGGCCGCATCCCCGGAGAGGAGGAGGAGGAGTCCTTCCTCTTTCAAGGGCTGGGTCACGATCACGGTGATCGTGGCACTGTTCTCGAGGTTGGTCACCTCGACCAAGGTGTTGGGCGGAAACGCGTTCGATGCAGCGTAGTACCCGCCGGCGGGGAAGTCGCCGTACCGCGAGACGGTGGCGGTCCCCTGCCACACGTTCTGGGAGGCCACGCTCGTCCACGCGAAACCGCCTATGAATATCATGAGGAGCAGGGTTTTCCGATCCATGGATCTCTCCTTACTCTTGTCTATCGGAAGAAAAAAACCGATAGCTTAACATGTAAAGAGATGAGTTGAAGGGCGAGACCTTCTCGTGTACTCTCTATGTACACTATATCACAGGTCATGAAGGTATGGACAGGTCCGGAGACCCTCGATCGAGAGAGGCGGCCGTATGAGAAAGACGACGGGTTCATCGCGAATCTACATCATAGGCGCAGGGCTGGCCGGTACGGCCATTGCGAAGGAGATCCAGGAGAAGGGCATCTTCGGATCCGTGGCGGCTTTTCTGGATGACGACCCCGGGAAGATCGGCACGAAACTCATGGGGGTTCCGGTGCTGGGTCCCATACGAGACGTCCTGCCCGTCCTCGGCAATAGACCTCACGACGAGGCCCTCATCGCCATGCCGGGTGCCTCGCGCATGGTCCTCAAGGGGATCTACGAGGCCCTCAAGCAGGCCGGCTTCAGCCGCATCCGCATCCTCCCCACCATATCCCAGATCCTTGACGGCGAGGCACATCTCATCCAGACAAAGGAGATAGACCCCGTCGACCTCCTCCCCCGGGAGCCCCTCACCATCAATCTCTCCGAGGCCCTCAGGTACCTTCGGGGGAAGCGGGTCCTCATCACCGGGGCGGGGGGAAGCATCGGGAGCGAGCTCGCGCGCCAGCTCCTCTTCGGAGGGGTGCAGCGCCTCTACCTCCTCGGCCATGGGGAAAACAGCATCTACGAGATCGACCGGGAGCTCCGCCTCCTGCAGAAGGAAGGGGTCGGGGAGAAGGCCGCGGTGGTCCCCATCATCGGGGAGCTCCAGGACAGGGACTTCATGTTCTACATCCTCGAGCGCCTCAGGGCCGACGTGGTCTTCCACTGTGCTGCCCATAAGCACGTGCCGCTCATGGAGGCGAACCCGGTGGAGGCCATCAAGAACAATGTCTTCGGCACCAGGAACCTCGTGGATGCGGCCCGTGCCGCCGGGACGCAACGGTTCGTCTTCGTCTCCACCGACAAGGCGGCCGACCCGGTGAGCGTGTACGGCTGTTCGAAACGGATCGCCGAGGAGATCGTGCTCTCCGGCGATGGGGAGGTCTGTGCCTACATGGTGGTCAGGTTCGGCAATGTACTCGGATCCCGGGGGAGCATCATGCCGCTCTTCAAGGAACAGATCCTCACCGGAGGACCCGTGACCATCACCACCCCCGGCACCACCCGCTTCTTCATGACCATACCGGAAGCGGCATCCCTCATCCTCAAGGCGGGAGGGGTCACGGAGAAGGGCGCGCTCTTCGTCCTCGACATGGGAAAGCCCATCCGGATCCAGGACCTCGCCGAACAGATGATCAGATTCTACGGGTTCGAACCCCACCGTGACATCCCCATCGAGTACATCGGTCTTCGTCCTGGAGAGAAGGAACACGAAACCCTCACCGCAGAGGACGAGGAACTCAAGCCCACCCCCTATCCCGGGATCCTCCAGGTGGTGAGGAACGGCGGGGCGAACCTCCCGGTGGAGAGGATCGTCGAGGAGCTCCGGCCCATCTGTTTCCGGGTACCGGGAAAGGAGTACCTCTACCGGAACAGGGAGCACCTCACGGAGGTACTCGCGAGATACTTTTCCTCCTATCGGGTGCTGGTGGGGCGTTCGGCATGAGCGAGGCATCCCCCTCCTACACCATTCCGTTCGCCCGGCCCCACATAGGGAAGGAGGAAGAAGAGGCGGTGCTCAGGGTCCTACGGAGCGGCTGGCTCACCACGGGGAAGGAGGCCCTCGCCTTCGAGGAGGAATTCGCCAAGGCAGTGGGAGTTCCGCATGCGTGCGCAGTACAGTCGGCGACCGCGGGGCTCCACCTGGCCCTCGAGGCCGTGGGTGTCCGGGAAGGGGATCTGGTGATCACCACCCCCTACACTTTCACCGCCACGGCCGAAGTTGCCCGTTACCTCGGGGCGGAGGTCCTCTTCTGCGACATCGATGAGAAGACCCTCACCATCGATCCCCGTGAAGTGGAACGTGCACTGAAGGACCCCGTGGTGGTTCGAAAGGCGAAGGTCGTCCTGCCGGTGCACCTCGCAGGACGCGGGGCCCGGATGGCGGAGCTCCTCGAGATCGCACGCACCGTCGGAGTCGCGGTGGTGGAGGACGCTGCTCATGCCTTTCCAGTGGAGACCCCGCTGGGGACGCTCGGCACCATCGGGGATCTGGGGGTCTACTCCTTCTACGCCACCAAGCCCATCACCACGGGTGAGGGGGGCATGGTGGTCACCGCGAGCGAGGTGTATGCGAGGCGTGTGAGGCTCATGAGGCTCCATGGGATCGACAGGCCCGTATGGAATCGCTATCGAACGGCCGGGGCCGCGTGGTACTACGAGGTGGTGGAACCGGGATTCAAGTACAACATGCCCGACATCCTCGCCGCAATAGGCCGGGTGCAGCTCCGCAAGGCCTGGAAGCTCAGGGAGGAGAGGAAGAGGATCGCCCTCCGCTACCTGGAGGCCTTCGCCACCAGGGACTACCTCATACTTCCCGACGCCCCGGAGGAACACGCCTGGCACTTGTTCATACTTGGGATCAGGGAGGATCTCCTCTCCATCACCCGGGATGAGTATGTCGAAAGCCTCACCCGGCGGGGTATCGGCACATCGGTCCACTATATCCCTCTCTTCCTCATGCCTTACTACCGCGAACGCTATCACCTCTCGCCGGATGATTTCCCCGTCTCCATGAAGGTGTACCAGCGGTCCTTCAGCCTTCCCCTCTATCCCGGTCTCTCGGACGAAGAGGTGGACTACGTGATCCGTTCGGTCCTGGAGACGGGAGACGCCGCCTACAGGAAAAGGCCATGATGCTCAGGGATCTGAGGACCGTACTCACCGGAGGGGCCGCTCATCCCCTCGACCTCTCGTTCCCCGGGATGCTCCACGTGGGCATCCTCAGGTCCACCAGGGCCCACGCAAAGATCAAGGAGATCCAGCCCCCTCAGGACCTCCCCTCCACCATCGGCATCATCCGGGCACCCGACCTCCCCCGCCCCACCCTCACCATCCTCGATGAAGAGATCCCTCTCCTCGCGGAAGACAAGGTCTTCTATGAAGGACAACCCATCCTCCTCGTCGTCGCACCCTCCTCCCGGGAGATGCGGGAGATCCTCTCGAGGATACAGGTGACGTACGAGGAACTCCCCGCCACCGTCTCGCCGGAAGAGGCCCTGGGACACCAGATCGCGCACGTTCGAACCGCCACACGGGGTCCCTGGGAGGAGGAACCGGAGACGGAGATCGTACAAGGCCGCATCCTCGTCCCGTCCGAGTCCCTGCCGCCACTTCGCGAGGAGACCATCGTCGCCTACCTCGCTGACGGAGTACTCCACATCGCCACCACATGTCCGTGGCCCTCGCTCGTCCGAGACACCGTCGCCCATGTGTGCGGCAAGCCCTCCTCCAAGATCCACGTGCACCTCTTCAGGGAGGAACATCTCTACGATGCGGACGTCCTCACACCCCTCCTCTGCTCCGCCTATGCGGCCTTCGTCACGTGCACAACGGGGCGCCCGTGTAGGCTGCACCTATCCCCCCACGAGATGAGCCGTTACGGCAGCAAGGCCCCCTCGGTACTTCTCCAGTACACCGCCTGGATCGCCCGGAACGCCGTGAGGAAGGTCGACCTCCTCATCTCCATCGATGCAGGGTACATCGCGCCCTTCAGCAGGGAGATGGTCGATCGGGCATTCTCCGCCATCCTCTCCCTCTACCGATGGAAGAGCATGCGGCTCACCATACGCGCCGTCCGGACGAACCTCCTTCCCACTGGGTTCTTCGCCGGCCTGGGAGATGTGCCCATCGCCCGTGCCGTGGAGGACATGATGAACCACCTGGCACTCAAGGCCGGGGTCTCTCCCGAGGAGTGGAGGCTCACACACCTCCGGGGAGACCCTTCCTTCGACGCGCTTCGTACCCTCGTCCGGGAAGCCACCCGGAAAGCCGACTTCCCGCGCAAGTTCACGGTCGAACGCCTCGCATCAAAGAGAGAGGCCCTCCCCTTCGAACCGAGGAGAGGCATGGGTCTCGCGGTCGCAGGCCTCTGGCACGGGTTCTTCTCGTTCCCCGAGAGGTGGCGACGCGCCGCCCTCTCCCTCTCTCTGGAGACCGACGGAACGCTCGTAGTACGAAGCACCCACCTCCCGCAACATCCGGAACTACGTGAGGTCTGGACATCCCTCATCAAGGAGTACACCGGCATATCGGAGGGGAAGATCACCTTCTCGTTCGAGGGGACCTCCGACCTTCCCGCAGGAGGCCCCTCATCCATGGGGAGAAACGTGAGGCTCTTCACCGGGCTCCTGGTGAGGGCATGCAGGGAACTCCAGCAGAAACGATTCCGTACCCCCCTCCCCATCCACCTCTCGGTCTATGCGAGGGGGACGAGGGTCAAACCCACCACCCAGGGATATCACCTCCTCCCTCCCAGTGAAAAGGCATGGGGCGTGGGCATGGTGGAGGTGCGGGCCACCCCGCTCACCCCCGTCCCTCGGATCGTGAAGATCTGGCTCTGCATCGATGCCGGACGGATCCTCTCTCCCGAGGGCCTCAGGCGGACCCTCATCCAGAACACCCTGACGGCCCTTTCGATGAGACGCTCCTCGTGGGGAAGCGATCTCTCTCCCGACGTCTCCCTTCCGAACATAGAGATACACTTCTTCCCCTCCCAGAACACGGTCCCTCTCCCCGCGGGGAACCTCCCCTTCGCCCTCATCCCACCCGCCCTCGATCTCGCCCTCCTCCAGCTCCATGGGGAGGGCTCAACCACCCTCATCCAGGGAGAAGAGCACCATGTTGCTCACCTGTGAGCTCGATCACGTCCACCTTCAACAGGAGGTGGATCCCCTCATGGACCTGCACTCCTTCCTCAAGAGTGAACTCCGGATCACCGCGGTGAAGGGGTCGTGCGGTAGCGGCTACTGCGGACGATGCGGGGTGCTCATCGACGACGTCTTCTCCCTCGCCTGCATGGTCCCCCTCTTCTCGGTACAACAGCGTCGTATCCTCACGATCGCAGGCTTCTCTTCCACCCCCGACTACGTGGATCTGGAGAAGGGATTCCACGCCGAGAAGGTCTTCCCCTGCGGGCACTGCGCCCCCTCCCGCATCCTCCTCGGTCACAGTCTCCTCGTATACGCCGAGCACCATCAGACGGACCCCAGGGGCATGAGGGAACACGTGGAACGGTTTCCCTGCACGTGCATCACCCCAGAGGAGTATACCCGGGCCCTCGTGAAGGCCCTCCGATTCAGGCAGAGGCGATATGGACACCACTAGACACTCCGGCGTCGCCATCTACTATCCCCAAGACCTGCAAGACGCCCTCCTCCTCGCCCGGAAGCGCCCCGAGGCCGTCCTTATGGCAGGGGGTACCTACCTCGCCATGAGCGGCACCTGGACCCGCTTCCAGGGACCCATCATCACGCTCCAGCGGGTCTCGGAACTGAGCCGAATCATCCGCACGGAACGGTATCTGGAGATAGGCGCCATGGTGAGCCAGGGCCATCTCTCCACCGTGGCCCGCGCCGTCCTCCCCCCCCTCCTCACCCGGGCCCTCCTCCTCGCGGCCCCCCCCACCGTCAGGTGGAACGCCACCATGGGCGGCAACCTCACCATACCCGACAGGAGCCTCGGGATCTCGCCCGCCCTCATCCTCCTCGACGCGGTGGTCGAGATCCGCACATCCACGAGGAGCAGGTGGATTCCCGTCTCCGCCATCAGGAATCAGCAGGGCTTCAGCCTCCTCCACGAAGACGAGATCCTCACCCGGATCCGCATCCCCCGAGTCCCCTGGACCCACACCCACCTCTTCTCCGCCACGCCGCCCCACCGCATGGATCGTCCACTCACCCTCTACGGCCTCGCCCGGAGCGAGGGCTCCCTCCTCGAGGAGATCCGATGGGCCTTCCACACCCGACACCCCCTCCCCATCCGGATGGCCGACCTGGAAGGACTCCTCTCCGGCCAACGTCTCCCCCTTCCGGAACGGGAGATGACACGCACCCTGGACGAAGCCGAGGCCCTCATCGCCCAGGAGCAGTACGGCCTCTCCCCCCACGAACAGCGGCAGGCCCTGCACCTCCTCCACACCTTCCTCCTCAACGTGAGCTATGCCTGAGCGATCTCACGGTCATATCTTCATACCGATAAACACATTACACACATGGCGGCCGGGCTCGGCCTCCTCTCTGCAGCCTCCCATGTTGCACGCCCCCCGGTTTCGGGATATAGTGTAGGGTCATGAGCACCCATCCGTTCGTGCACCTCCACGTACACAGCGACTACAGCCTGCTCGACGGTTCCATCAAGACAGGGGACCTGGTCAAGAGGGTGAAGGAACTCGACATGGACGCCGTGGCCCTCACCGATCACGGCAACCTCTTCGGCATGATAGAGTTCTACAAGAAGGCCAGGGCGGCAGGAGTGACCCCGATCCTCGGATGCGAATGCTACGTGGCCCCGGAATCCCGCACCCTCAAGGATCAAGACCACGCGGCCAACTACCACCTCATCCTCCTCGCCGAGAACTACACCGGGTATCTCAATCTCCTCAAGCTCGTGACCGAGAGCTACCTCACTGGTTTCTACTACAAACCCCGTATCGACGACGGACTCCTCGCCGCACATCACGAAGGGCTCATCGCCTTGAGCTCCTGCCTCGGGGGAGAGATTCCCTCCCTCATCCTCGGCCGCCAGATCGACAAAGCCCGCGAGCGCGCCCGGTTCTACCGGGACCTCTTCGGCCCCGACCGCTTCTACCTGGAACTCCAGGATCACGGCCTCCCCGAGCAGAAACGCGTCAACAAGACCCTGGTGGAACTCTCGAAGGAGCTCGACATCCCCCTGGTGGCCACCAACGACGTGCACTACCTCCTCAGGGAACACGCCGAGGCCCACGAGGTGCTCCTCTGCATCGGCACGAACAAGAAGCTCTCAGACCAGGACAGGATGCGGTTCGAGACCCAGGAGTTCTATCTCAAGTCGCCCGAGGAGATGGCCCGCCTCTTCGAGGACATCCCCGAGGCCCTGGAGAACACCGTACGGATCGCGGAACGCTGCGCCTTCGAGATACCATTCCCCGGTCCCCTCCTCCCCGAATACCATATCCCCGAGGGATTCGACTCGCCCGAGGCCTACCTGAGACACCTCACCTACGAGGGCCTCAAGAAGAGGTATCATCAGATCACGCGAGAGATCCGCGAGCGGGCCGACCTCGAGCTGTCCATCATCATCCAGATGGGCTTCACCGGATACTTCCTCATCGTGTGGGACTTCGTACATTTCGCAAAGGAACAGGGCATCCCCGTGGGCCCGGGTCGAGGGTCCGGGGCCGGATCCATCGTGGCCTATGCCCTGGGCATCACCAACATCGACCCGCTCAAGTACGGCCTCCTCTTCGAGCGATTCCTCAACCCCGAACGGATCTCCATGCCCGACTTCGACATAGACTTCTGCTACGCGCGCCGCGAAGAGGTGATCGACTACGTGACCCGGAAGTATGGAAAGGACCGGGTCGCTCAGATCATCACCTTCGGGACCCTCAAGCCCAAGGCCGTGATCAAGGACGTGGCCCGGGTGCTCGGGATCCCCTTCGCCGAGGCGAACGAACTCACCAAGCTCATGGGCGATGCATCATCGGTCGAGGAGGCCATCCAGAGGGAACCGAGACTCGCCCGCCTCGCCGAGGAGGACGAGACCTACACGCGCCTCTTCCAGATAGGCTCGGTGCTCCAGGGCCTCAGCCGTCACGCATCCACCCATGCGGCGGGTATCGTGATCGGCCGGGAAGCCCTCACCAACTACGTGCCCCTCTACCGGGATCCCAAGACTGGCGACATCTCCACCCAGTACTCCATGGAACACCTCGAGGACTGCGGGCTCGTGAAGATGGACTTCCTCGGACTCAAGACCCTCACCCTCATCACCCACACCGAGGAGCTCGTCCGCACGCACACTCCCGACTTCGATACGGAACGCATACCAGAAGACGACGCACAGACCTTCCAGCTCCTGGCCGAGGGGAAGAGCACCTGCGTCTTCCAGTTCGAGAGTGAGGGTATGCAGAACATCCTCCGCAGGGCGAAACCGGAGAGCATCGAAGAACTCATCGCCCTCAACGCCCTCTACCGGCCCGGGCCCATGCAGTTCATCGACCAGTTCATCGAGGCGAAACAGGGCAGACGGAAGATCACCTACCCCCACCCCGACCTCGAACCCATCCTCAAGGAGACCTACGGGGTCATCGTCTACCAGGAACAGGTGATGCAGATCGCCCAGAAGATCGCGGGCTACACCCTGGGCGGAGCCGACATCCTCCGCCGGGCCATGGGGAAGAAGAAGCCCGAGGTCATGGCGAAGGAGAAGGAGAAGTTCATCACAGGGGCGGTGGCCCAGGGCTACTCCCGCCAGTTCGCCGAGGAACTCTTCGATCTCCTCATCCCCTTCGCAGGCTATGGGTTCAACAAGTCCCACGCCGCAGCCTACTCCGTACTCGCCTACAAGACCGCCTACCTCAAGGCCCACTATCCCGCGGAGTTCATGGCCGCGAACCTCACGAACGAGATCGGCAACCCGGACAAGCTCGCCCAATACATCGGCGAGACCAGGGCGATGGGCATAGAGGTCCTCCCTCCCGACATCAACGCCTCCGAACGCTACTTCACGGTCCGGGACGGGAAGATCGTCTACGGCCTCGTGGGCATAAAGAACGTGGGGACCGCTGCAGTGGAGGAGATCCTCGGCAAGCGGAAGGAAGGACCCTTTACCTCGTTCATCGACTTCCTTTTCCGAGTGGATCTGCGCACCGTCAACCGGAAGGTGATCGAGACATGCATCCAGGCAGGGGTCTTCGACAGCCTCCATCCCAACCGGGCGGAACTCATGCACAACCTGGAGGCCCTTCTCGCCCACGTGAACCGCATAAAGGAGCAGCAGGAGGCCTCTCAGGGCTTCCTCTTCGAGGAGACCGAAACCCAGATCCGGGAAGAGTTCCAGTTCACCCCTGTGGAAGACTGGGACACCATGGAGAAGCTCCGCTACGAGCGGGAACTTCTCGGTTTCTACTTCTCATCCCATCCCCTCGACCACCTGCGCGAGATATGGGAGAAGGGGGTGAACCTCGATCTCTCCCATCCGGAGAGGACCGATCCCTCGAGGACCTACCAGCTCATGGGAGTCCTCAAGACCGTACGCGAAATCACGACCCAGAAGGGGAACCGCATGGCCTTCGGTACCATCGAGGACTACAGAGGGAGCATCGAGGCGGTCTTCTTCCCCAACGTATACGAGGCACTCTCCTCCCCCCTCGTCCCGGACACCGTGGTCGCATGCAGGGGACGTGTGGAGAGGAACCGTGATGACTACAAGTTCATCGTGGAAGAGATGCTCGATCCGAAGGACCTGCCCCCCGTGGGCGCACAGGAAGTCCACATCAGGCTCGCAAGTCCCCAGGTACCGGAAGACCACCTCTTCAAGATCCGGGAACTCATCCTCAAGCACCGCGGCCGCTGTCAGGTGTTCCTCCACGTACCCCTCTCCTCGGGAAAAGAACAGGTGGTGAAGGCGTCCGTCCACATCACCACATCGCCTTCGAGGGACCTGCTCGATCAGCTCCGGAGAGAGGAGTACGTGCAAGAGATATGGGTCCAGTGAGCCCATGAAGATCGAAAGGAGGATGTCATGATCGCGACGATACTCTATACCCTCTCCGCCCTCGTCACACTGTACAGTCTGATACTCATCATTCGGATACTCCTCTCCTGGTTCTACCCCTCGGGAGGGGAGGCGCTGTTCCTGCTCTATCGGATCACCGACCCCTACCTCGCCCTCTTCAGGAGGATCGGCTTCCTCCGGACCGAACGTTTCGACTTTTCCCCCATCATCGCCCTCCTCGCCCTCTCGGTGCTGGGGAACATCTTCCTGAGTCTCGCCCGCACGGGACGGATCTACGTAGGACAGATCCTTTCGATCATCGTAGGGGGACTCTGGTTCGCGGTCTCTTTCATCCTCATGTTCTTCGTGATACTCATTGCCGTCCGACTCCTTGGTATCGCCTTCCGCGCCAATTCCGTGGGGCCCTTCTGGTTCACGCTCGACAACATCCTCTCCCCCCTCACCTACTCGGTCTCCCACTTCTTCTGGCGTACCTCCCGACCCCTCTCATACCGCACGGGACTCCTCATCACCGGGGTGCTCTTCCTCCTCCTCAACCTCGCAGGGAACGCCCTCGTCTCCCTCGTGACCCGAGCCCTCATCCTCCTTCCCTTTTAGAGCCGCCATGCTCCTGGAGGACATCAGCGCCCCCATCACCACCCTCGCCGGCATAGGAGGCAAGACCGCACGGCACTTCCACAAGCTCGGCATACGCTCCGTGGGCGACCTCCTCCAGCACTACCCGCGCGACTACGAGGACCGCAGCACCTTCACCTCCCTCGCCGAGGCCCACGCCACCGGCAAGGCCACCACCGTGGCCACCATCACCCTCATGGACTACATAGGGAAGCCCTCCAACCCCGTACTCCGCATCTTCATCAACGACGGGACCGAGCTCGCCGCCCTCGTCTGTTTCGGCCGCAACTTCCTCTCCCGGAAGTTCTCCCCGGGGATGAAGGTCTTCGTGAGCGGCCAGTTCGAGATGCGCTACGGGAAGCTCCAGTCCACACGCTTCATCATCGAACCCTACACCGAGAGCCCGAAGGAGTTCGGGAAGATCCTTCCCATCTACCCCACCACCGAGGACCTCCCCCAAACCATCCTCCGCTCCGCCGTGCAGGCCGCCCTCCGCCAGTACCTCCCCCTCCTCGACGACCCCCTCCCCCCCTCGCTCCTCGCAGCCCGCTCCCTCCCCCCCCTCCCCGAGGCCCTCGCCGCCATCCACTTCCCCCCCGACCGGGCCGCCCTCACCCGCGCCCGCACCCGCCTCATCTACCAGGAACTCTTCTTCCTCCAGGTCATCGTGGTACGCGCGGCCATGAAACGAAAGACCCAGCTTCAGGCCCCCGTCCACTTCCCCCGCACCCTCCAGGAACGCGTCCGACGCTCCCTCCCCTTCCCCCTCACCCCTGACCAGGAGAAGGCCCTCGAGGAGATCTACGCCGACACCACGAGCCCCCGCCCCATGGCCCGCCTCCTTCAGGGCGACGTCGGCAGCGGCAAGACCCTCGTCGCCCTCCTCGCCGCCCTCCCCTACATCGAAGCCGGACACCAGGTCGCCTTCATGGTCCCCACCGAGCTCCTCGCCCTTCAGCACGCCGAGACCGCCCACACCCTCCTTTCCCCCTTCGGCATCCGCACCGCCCTCCTCGCCGGCACCCTCCAACCCGCCGCCCGCCGCACCCTCCTCTCCGCCATCCTCCGCGGCGAAGTCGACCTGGTCATCGGCACCCACACCCTCTTCAGCGACGACGTGGCTTACCGCAACCTCCGACTCGTCATCATCGACGAACAGCACAAGTTCGGCGTCTCACAACGCGCCCGACTCCTCGAGAAGGCCTCCCACCCCGACCTCCTCCTCATGACCGCCACCCCCATCCCCCGCACCATGGCCCTCACCCTCTACGGCGACATGGACATGAGCACCATCAAGACCATGCCCCCCGGCCGAAAACCCGTCCGCACCCACCTCGCCGTGCTCGGCAAAGAGGAAAAGGTCTACACCTGGGTCGAGAAGGAGCTCGAGAAGGGACATCAGGCCTACTTCGTCTACCCCCTCATCGGCGAATCCGAGAAGCTCGAGCTGCGCAACGCCGAATCCATGGTCGAGTTCCTGCGCCGCCGATACCCCCGGTGGAAGGTCGCCCTCATCCACTCCCGCATCCCCGACGAAGAGAAGGAACGCATCATGCGGGAGTTCATGCAGGGAACGATCCGGATCCTCGTGGCCACCAGCGTCATCGAGGTGGGGGTGAACGTTCCCACCGCCACCTGCATCGTCATCGAACACGCCGAACGCTTCGGCCTCGCCACCCTCCACCAGCTTCGTGGGAGAGTAGGGCGAAGCGACCGCCAATCCTACGCCTTCCTCGTCTACAGCCCCGACCTCACCGAAGAGGCAAAGGCCCGACTCCGCACCATGAAAGAAACCACCGACGGCTTCCTCATCGCCGAGAAGGACCTGGAGATACGCGGCCCCGGCGACCTCCTCGACGGCACGATCCAGGCCGGCCACCTCAGGCTCCGGATCGCCCACCTCACCCGGGACGCCCCCCTCATGCACGAGGTGCGGAAGGACGTGGAGGCCCTCCTCGCGAGGGACCCCGGCCTCCTCAGGCCCGAACACACCCTCATCCGCACCCTCATCGAACGGACCGACAAGGAACCCGCCCTCTAGGAGGCACCCATGAAACCCATGCGCATCACCGGCGGCATCCACAAAGGCCGCACCGTTCTATGCCCCCCCGGCATCATCCGCCCCGCCATGGCCCGCATGCGCGAGGCCCTCTTCTCCTCCCTGGGGAACATGGAGGGCCGATCCTTCCTCGACCTCTTCGCGGGATCGGGCATCATGGCCATCGAGGCGGCCTCCCGCGGCGCCTCCCCTGTCGTGTGCGTGGAGAAGGATCGGAGGAAACGACCCGTCCTCGAACGCAACCTGCGCGAACTCGGGATAGACGGCCGCATCCTCATCGAACCCGCCGAGCACTACATCCGGCACGCCACCTCCCCCTTCGACGTGATCTACCTCGATCCCCCCTTCGCCTACCCCCACAAGGACCGCCTCCTCGAACTCGTCTCCTCCTCGGCCCTCCTGCACGAGACCACCGTGATCCTCATCCACCACCCCTCAAAGGACCCCCTCCCCGGGACACCGGGGAGGCTCGAACGCTTCAAGGAGAAACACTTCGGTCAGTCGTATGTATCTTTCTATCGAATTGTGCTATAGTGCCCCCACAGACCACTGGAGACCGCGATGCAGAGAAAGAACAACCACGCACGACCCGACCTCCCACTCGCCCAGACCACGGAAACCGCCCGGGCGCGCCTCCAGATTCCACGGGGCACCGAGCAGCTCCTCCAGGAGGAAGCCCTCCTCCATCGGTTCGTGGTCCGGACACTGGAAGACCTCTACCTCTCGCAAGGCTATCTCCCGGTACAGACCCCGGTCTTCGACTTCTTCGACATCTACCGTCCCCTCCTCGACCCCGCCGTCCAGGCCAAGACCTACCGCCTCGTCGACCGGGAAGGCGACATCCTCATGCTCAGATCCGACATCACCCTCTTCCTCGCGAAACAGCTCGGCACCACCGTGGCCCCCGAAGACCTCCCCCTTCGTGTCTTTTACGCCGACACCATCCTCCGGCACGAAGGCCAGGAGGACATATCCCACGACGAGTACTTCCAGGCGGGGGTCGAGCTCCTCGGCCTCCCGGGCCCCGAAGGCGACCTCGAGATCCTCACCCTCCTCGCACACACCCTCTCCCTCTTCGATCTCCCCCCCCACACCCTCCACATAGGATCGAAACGCCTCTTCTCCCTCGCCTTCTCCTCCCTCCCGGACGGACTCTCCTCCCGCATCGCCCATGCCATCGCCACCCGCGATCGCAGCCTCTTCACGCGGATCCTCACCCAGGCAGGCTGGGACGAGAGAGACATAGAGAACCACCGTCGGCTCTTCTGGTTCATAGGAGAACCCGGCGAGATCCCCACACTCACCTCCCTCGTCCGTGACCTCCCCACCGCCCTCGGGGAGGAAGTGGCAGCCCTCGCATCGCTCGTCGAAGCCCTCACCTCACAGGGCGTACCCGGATCCCTCCTGCGCATCGACCTCTCGGAGACAGGGGGGCAGGACTACTACACCGGCATCGCCTTTCGTGTGTACGTGGAAGGCGCCGATGCGGCCGTGGTCTCCGGAGGGCGTTACGACTCCCTCCTCTCCTACTTCGGCCTCGAGTGCCCCTCCGTGGGATACTCCCTCATGCTCCGCAAGCTCGAACCCCTCATAAGGGACCCGCATCGATTCATCCCCCCCTCCATCCTCGCCCGCATACGAAAGGAGCGCATATGAGCGACCGCCTCACCATGGCCCTTCCCAAGGGAA
This sequence comes from Spirochaeta thermophila DSM 6192, assembly GCF_000147075.1. Taxonomy (NCBI): domain Bacteria; kingdom Pseudomonadati; phylum Spirochaetota; class Spirochaetia; order Winmispirales; family Winmispiraceae; genus Winmispira; species Winmispira thermophila. The sequence continues at coordinate 883,954 of NC_014484.1, read as the reverse complement.
GGCTCCTCAAGAAGGTGCAGGACCACTTCGGACGCTACGGCATCATCTTTCCCGACGAGGACGACCGTAAGCTCGTCATAGAAGACACCTCCGGCAGATTCACCTTCTTTCTGGTGAAGAACAGCGACCTACCCGTCTACGTGAGTCACGGGATCGCCGGACTCGGCATCTGCGGCGAAGACGTACTCACGGAGAGCCAGACCGACCTGCTCAAGCTCGCTCCCCTCCCCTTCGGCTCCACCAAGATGTGCCTCGCCGCCCGGAAGGACACCCCGCCACCCGCAGGATCCGGTCCCCTCACCATCGCCACCAAGTTCCCCCACTTCACCCGGACCTACTACCACAAGCTCGGCGTGGCCGTACAGGTCATCAAACTGGCCGGTTCGGTGGAGCTCGCCCCGGTCCTCGGCCTCGCCCCCTACATCGTCGACCTCGTGGAGACAGGCTCCACCCTCAAAGCGAACAACCTCTACGTGGTCCAGGAACTCGCCCGCATCCGGGTCTACCTCGTGGCGAACCCCGCCTACTACAAGCTCCACTACAAGGAGATTGAGGAATTCCTCGAAATGCTCGATATTGAAACTACAGAACCCTCCCCCTGAAAGGAGACGCCGTGGAGAACCCTATCCACATCGAACGGATCACCAAGGAGACCCGGATTACCCTCAGCCTCCACCCCGGGAATCCCGACCGGATCTCCCTCAACACCCCCCTCCCCTTCTTCACCCACCTCCTCCACGCCGCCTCGTTCCACGGCGGCTTCGGACTCGAACTCGAGGCGCAGGGCGACATCGAGGTCGATCCGCACCATCTCGTGGAGGACACAGGCATCGTGCTGGGCAGCGCCTTCAGGGAGCACCTCCAGCGCGTGGAAGCCGTCCGGCGCTACGGCTACGCCATCATCCCCATGGACGACGCCCTGTGCCAGGCGGTGGTGGATGTATGCGAGCGCCCCTATCTCGTGTACAGGGTGACATTCCCCCAAGCCCAGGCCGGCGACTTCCCCCTCTTCCTCCTCAAGGAATTCTTCCTCGGATTCGTGAACAACGCCCGCATCAACCTCCACCTCGAGGCCTTCTACGGAGAGAACGGACACCATATCGCAGAGGCCCTCTTCAAGGCCTGGGGCAAGGCCCTCGAAGAGGCGTACACCCCGCGCGGCACCTCACGGTCCCGCATGTCCACCAAGGGGACCATCTAGGGAAAAGCTTGCATTTTCCTGTTCCCTTTACTATGTTTTACTTAACAATCAACACGCCGTGCCGATCTTGAATAAATGATACTTTTGGAGATTTTAGAGGTTTTGTAGAAATTGGTTGAAAAACATCCACGCATATGGTAAAGTCGGTGGAAAAGGACAGAGACCCAAGAAAAAAAGACGATGAGCTTCTTGCGCACATACCTCCTGGAGGATTCTTCAGGCTTACCGAGCGGCCTTCAGCTCCCTCTCTCAGCCAGTCCGACAGGGTACAGCTCATCAGAAAGGGCAACGAACTCCTCAACCGGGGAGAGGTCGATATGGCGAGGAAGATCTTCCTCACCTGCGACTACAAGGACGGTCTTGTGAGGGTGGGCGACTGGTATATGAAGCACGACAAACCGATCGACGCCATGAAACTATACTATCTCAGCGGCAACAAGAGGAAGATCGAATCGATCACGCAGAAGATCGCGGGAATCATACGACACTGGCTACACGAAGAGGGGAACGTGCGTCATGAATGAGGAGATCAGGGAACACCGACCATCCTATGAGGAGGACTTCCCCATGGGAAAGGACCTCATCCAGGAGGTGGACGAAAAGATCCTCCAGCTCTCGCAAGAAGGCTACGCCCTCCTCAAGCAGGACAGACCCGAAGAGGCCATCATCCGCTTCGAGAAGATCCTTGAGCTCGACAGACACAACAACTACGCCCTCGTGGGCCTGGGAGACGCCTACAGGAAGAAGGGCGAGCACGACCGCGCCGTCTCCTACTACAGGGAGTGCCTGCGTTACTACCCCGGCAACAACTACGCCCTCTTCGGCCTGGCCGACTGCTACAAGGCCCAGGAACGCTATCGCGAGGCCATCGAGATATGGGAGAAATACCTCAAGTACGACGAGACCAACGTCACGGTCCTCACCCGGGTGGCCGACGCCTATCGCAAGACAGGAAACTTCAAACGATCCAAGGAACTCTATCTCAAGGTGCTCGAACTCGACGAGGGCAACCCCTACGCCCTCATCGGACTCGGCCACCTGCACTACGACTTCAAGGACTACCGAACCGCGATCAGCTACTGGGAGGCCATACTCGAGAGGGACAGGGACCGTGTCGACATCAGAGTGCTCACGGCAATAGGGAACTGTCACAGAAAGCTCAAACAGTACGAGAGAGGCATCCCCTACTTCCTCAAGGCTCTCGAGAAGGATCCCCACAACTTCTACGCCCTCTTCGGCCTGGCCGACTGCTACCGAGGGGTGGGCGATCACCGCAGGTCCCTCCAGTATTGGGAGCGTATCCTCGAGAAGGACCCCCACAACAAGGTCATCCTCACCCGCACCGGTGACGCCTACCGTCACCTCGGGGATCTCGCGCGGGCCGAGGAGTACTACCACCAGGCCCTCAACATAGAATTCGACAGCTACGCCATCCTCGGCCTCGCCATGGTGCACAAGGCGAGGAAGGAATACCGCGAAGCAGCGGAATCCCTCAACACCATACTCCGGCTCGATCCCGAGAACCCCAAGATCTACATAGAACTCGCCGACTGCTACCTCCATCTCAATCAGAAGGAGGAGGCGAGATCCGTGCTCAAGGAGTTCTTCAGGAGGGGGTTCAAGAACACCCACATCCAGCACCTCCTCGACAGACTCGAGACCTGAACAGCGCCATGAGAACCAGGGAACGATTCTCCCTTTCAGGCCTGCTTCCGGAAGATATCTCCGAACTCCTCACCGCGGAACCACGCTACCGATCCCTCCAGATCTTCGAGTGGATCCATGCGAAACGGATCTCCTCCTTCACCGGCATGACGACCCTCCCCTCCCGCCTGAGGGAGGAGCTCTCCTCTTCATACCACGTACGAGGCGCCTCGCTCCACGCACTCCTGCAGGATCCCGGAGACGAGACCATCAAGGCCCAGGTACGCCTGCAGGATGGGCAGATCGTGGAGGCCGTGGTGCTCACCGACGGGAAGGGACGGAAGACCGCCTGCCTCTCCACCCAGGCGGGGTGCGCCATGGGGTGCGCCTTCTGCAACACCGGTCAACTCGGATTCTCCAGGAACCTCACCCCCGGAGAGATCGTGGATCAATGGCTCATCCTCCAGGACACGGCCGGTCCCCTCTCGCACATCGTCTTCATGGGCATGGGGGAACCGCTCCTCAACCTCGCGAACCTCAGGAAGGCCATCTCGATACTCTCCCATGAGCGGGGTTCCCGCCTCAGCCTCAGGAGGATCACGGTCTCCACCTGCGGTATCGTCCCGGGCATCCTCAGCCTGGCGGAAGAGGGGCCGCACGTCCGCCTCGCCTTTTCACTCACGAGCGCCCGGCCCGAGGTGAGGAAACAGCTCATGCCCGTCGAAGCACGCCACCCTCTCGACCATGTGAAGGAGGCGCTCCTCAGATACCAGGCGGCGACAGGCAAACGCATCACCCTCGAGGTGGTGGCCATAGAGGGCCTCACCTGTACCCCCGAGGAGAGCAGGGCCATCGCAGGATTCGCCGAAGGCCTCAGGGTGCTCGTGAACGTGATCCCCTGGAACCCCGTGCCCGGCCTCCCCTACCGTCCTCCCTCTCCCGCAGCCCTCTCCTCCTTCGTCTCCTCCCTCACGAAAAAGGCCCTCACGGTCACCGTCAGGTACCGCAAGGGCCAACACATCCATGGCGCATGTGGACAGCTCGGCGTCGTCACTCCTCGGAAGACCCATCGGGAGGCAGGAGCACGGCCCTGATCCTCCGCACACCCGCCGAGGAAGACTGCTCCTTCACGATCTTGAACCTCCCGAGTACCCCGGTACGCTCCACATGCGGCCCGCCGCACACCTCTTTCGAGAAATCTCCCACCGAGTACACCTTCACCTTCTCGTCGTACCGGTCGGTAAAGAAGGCGATCGCCCCCTTCTCCTTGGCTTCCTCCAGGGTCATCACTTCCATGGTGACAGGGAGATCCTCTTTGATCTTCTGGTTAACGATCTCCTCCACCTTCCGTATCTGCTCGGGCGTGAGCTTCTCGGGATGCGAGAAATCGAACCTCAAGCGCTCGGGCGTGATGTTGCTCCCCTTCTGCTGGACGTGGGGGCCGAGTACGATCCGCAACGCCTGATGGAGCAGGTGGGTGGCGGTGTGGAGCTTGGTCGTCTCCTCGGTGTGATCGGCGAGCCCTCCCTTGAACACCCGGTCGGCGCCTTGCTTGGAGCGTTCCCTATGGCGCTCGAATTCCTCGTCGAACCCCGCTCTATCCACGGTGAGCCCATGCTCCCGTGCGAGCTCTTCGGTCACCTCGATGGGAAACCCGTAGGTGTCGTAGAGCCTGAAGGCGATCCGCCCTGGAATCACCTTTTTGGGATTCTTGAGCAGGTTGGGAAGCATCTTCTCGAACTCGTGCTCGCCCTTCTGGAGCGTCTTGAGAAACTTATCCTCCTCCCCCCGGAGTTCTTCGAGAACGAAATCGCGCTTTTCCGCGAGGAGAGGATAGTACTCCTTGTACATGTCCAACACGACCTGGGCGGGCAGGTGGACGAAATTGCCCTCGACTCCGAGCTTCCTCGCATGCCGGATCGCCCTCCGGATGAGACGCCGGAGCACATACCCCTGCCCCACGTTGGAGGGAGTGACCCCCCGTTCGTCTCCCAGGATGAAGGTCGCCGCCTTGATATGATCAGAGATGATCCTTATCGAGACATCCTTCTCGGGATCCTTCCCATACACCGCCCCCGTGGACTCCTCGATCGCCCGTATGATGGGCACGAAGAACTCGGTATCGTAGACCGACTGCTTTCCCTGGAGGATCGCCGTGGTACGCTCAAGCCCCATTCCGGTGTCCACACACCGGCGGTCGAGCCGTTCGTAGGAGCCGTCGGCCTTCTTGTTGTACTCCATGAAGACATCGTTCCAGATCTCGAAGTACTTTCCGCACGAGCAGCCCGGCTTACAGTCCGGCCCGCATGGAGGCTTGCCGGTATCGATGAACATCTCGGTGTCAGGCCCGCACGGCCCCGTCTTCCCCGCAGGCCCCCACCAGTTGTGCTCCCTCGACATGAAGTGGATGCGTCCGTCGGGAATCCCGAGGCTCCTCCAGATCTCCGCAGACTCCTCATCGCGGGGTACCATCTCATCCCCTGCAAAGACGGTCACAGAGAGTTTTTCCGGATCGATCCCGAGCCACCGGGGGGAGGTGAGAAACTCGTAGCTCATCCTTATGGCCTCTTCCTTGAAGTAGTCCCCCAGCGACCAGTTTCCCAACATCTCGAAGAACGTGAGATGGCTCGCATCACCTACCGAGTCGATATCACCGGTGCGGATGCACCGCTGGTAGTCGACCAGCCGCTTGCCTGCCGGATGTTCCGCTCCGAGGATGTAGGGCACGAGTGGGTGCATCCCCGCCGTGGTGAACAACACCGTCGGATCGTTCTCCGGGATGAGGGAGAACCCGGAGATCTCTGCATGACCGTGTTCCTTGAAGAACCGGATATACTTCTCGCGCAGCTCTTTTCCTGTCATGGTGGTAAGATAGTAATAAAACCACCATGAGGTGTCAACATGAATACCACCGGAAGGAGGATGCCCGCCACCTCTTACACTTGACACGTCATCGATCTTCTGGTATATAATCCTCAACGTAACGATGCCGCTGTAGCTCAGTTGGTAGAGCAGGGGACTGAAAATCCCCGTGTCCGCAGTTCGATTCTGCGCGGCGGCAGATCGGCCGAAAGGCCGGTTTTTTTTGTGCCTCGAAGCGGTACCGTGGCCTCTCCTCTTGGCAAAGTGAGGTCTCTCGCCTATAGTGAGCGCATGAAACTCTCGAGCTACCTCCACCCGGAGTACATCAAACTCAAGGCCCGTATCTCCTCGTTCGAAGAGGGGGTGAAACTCCTCCTGGGGCTCATTCGTGGCCTCGTGAACCAGGACGAGGAGGCCCTCTTCTCCCGTGTCCAGGAGAGGGAGGCGCAGGCACCCACGGTCCTCGATCACGGGCTCTGTGTTCCCCACCTCAGGCTCGACGACTTCGACGACCACGTCATCGCCATAGCGGTGCCAGAGAGGCCCTTTACCTATGCGGGAAAAGAGGTGAGGATGCTCGTGCTCATCATCTCATCGAAGGCCCAGCCCTCCACCTACCTCAATACCCTCAAGGGATTCGGCCTGCTCTTCAAGGATCCCGCGATTCGAGAATCCCTCCTTTCTGCGAAAACCCCCGAGCAGTTCCTCCGCATCGTGGCGGCTCACGACGTGGAGATAAAGAAGGGCCTCCTCGTCAGGGATATCATGAACCCTTCCATCATCTCCGTCTCTCCCGAGGATACGATAAAGGATGTGGTGGATCTTTTCGTGAAGCACCACACGAGCTACCTTCCGGTGATCAATGCCTCCGGGCGTTTCGTGGGTGAGATCCGGATGTTCGACGTCCTCCATATAGGACTTCCCCAATACACCACCATGCTGGGGAACCTGAGTTTCCTCTCCTCGTTCGAACCCTTCGAGGAACTCCTCAAGAACGAGGACCGCATCCTGGTGAAAGAGGTGATGAAACAACCTCACCCCGTGTGCACACCGCAGACCACGGTGATAGAGCTCTCCTTCGAGATGACCCGGACCCAGCGTCGTCACGTTGCGGTGGTGGAAGGGGAGACGCTCGTAGGCGTGGTGAGCTTCATGGACATTCTCGAGAAGGTGCTGAGGGTATGAGCATGGGATGGCAGATCTACGGCGCACTCATCCTCTTCGTGGTCATCTATGTACTCATCTCTCTTGAGAAGATCAACAAGACCATCCTCGCCCTCCTGGGGGGATCGCTCTTCCTCGTGCTCAAGTTCCTCACCCAGGAGGTGGCGTTCCTCGAACACATCGACTGGAACGTGATCCTCCTCCTGGTGAGCATGATGATCATCGTGGGGATCACCAAGGAATCGGGGCTCTTCCAGTACGTGGCCCTCAAGACCGCAAAGCTCACGCGGGGGAATCCCGTCCTCATCCTCATACTCTTCGCCCTCATCACGGCCGGGTTCTCGGCCCTCCTCGACAACGTGACCACCGTGCTCATCCTCACGCCCATCACCATCCTCATCGCGGTGGAGCTGGGTATCTCGCCGATCCCCTTCGTGATAAGCGACGCCCTCGCCTCGAACATCGGCGGCACCGCCACCCTCATAGGCGATCCGCCCAACATCATGATCGGGAGCGCCGCGGGGCTCTCGTTCATGGACTTCCTCGTGAACCTCACCCCCTTCATCCTCTTCTTCCTCGGGGTGTACGCCCTCCTCGCCTGGTGGCTCTTCGGGAGGGATCTCAAGGTGAGCAACGAGCGCAGGGCCCGCCTCATGGAGATCGACGAGCGCAAGGCCATCACCAACCCCCGGCTCCTCAACCGCTCGCTCCTCGTCCTCGGACTCGTGATGGTGGGGTTCTTCCTCCACGGCGCCCTGGGACTGGAGCCCGCCACCATCGCCATGGCCGGGGCCTCGCTCCTCATGCTCCTCTCCGGTGAGCACGAGGTGGAGAAGTTCTTCCACGAGGTCGAGTGGGGTACCATCTTCTTCTTCATCGGGCTGTTCATCATGGTAGGCGGTCTCGTCGAGGTGGGGGCCATCGAACGGCTCTCCCAGGCGGTGCTCTCACTCACCGGCGGGAACATCCGCTCCACCTCCCTCCTCCTCCTCTGGGTTTCGGGCCTCTTCTCGGCCATCGTGGACAACATCCCCTATGTGGCAACCATGATCCCCCTCATCGAGCACATGGGAGAGACCCTCGGCCACCCCGCCATCCAGCCGCTCTGGTGGTCCCTCGCCCTGGGGGCGTGCCTCGGCGGGAACGGCACCCTCGTGGGGGCCTCGGCGAACGTGGTCTCGGCCGGCATCGCGGGGAGGTCGGGCTACCGGATCTCGTTCCTCGAGTTCACGAAGTACGGGGCCCTCGTCACCGGGGTATCCCTCCTCTTCTCCACCCTCTACATCATCCTCCGCTACTTCTAGGGCCATGCGGAGCGCAGCAATCGTCCACAGGGAGCACCCATGACGAGAACCCTCCTCATCACCGCACTCCTCACCCTCGCCCCGATATCTGAGCTCAGGGGGGCCCTCCCCTTCGCGGTGGCCCAGGGCGTGTCCCCCATCCTCGCCTACCTCTACTGTGTGGCCCTCAACAGCCTCGTGGCGCCCCTCCTCTACCTCTTCCTCAACACCATCCACAGGGCCCTCCTCGGCATCCCGTTCTACCGCCGCATCGCCGAGCGCCTCCTCGAGCGGGCCAGGAGAAAGGTGCACGATCAGGTGGAACGCTACGGGATGTGGGGGCTCATGGTCTTCGTGGCCGTCCCCCTCCCCGTCACCGGAGCCTACACCGGGACCCTGGGGGCTTGGATCCTCGGCCTCCCACTCAGGAAGACGGCCCTGGCCGTGGTGCTCGGTGTGGCGATCGCCGGTCTCATCGTCCTTATCGTGACGCTCACGGGGATAGAGGCACTCAAGTTCATCGTGAAGTGAGGCACCTATGAGGATCGACTACCGCGCAGAGCTCAACCCAGCCCAGTACGAGGCAGTCACCACGATCGACGGACCACTGCTCATCATCGCAGGTGCGGGATCGGGCAAGACCCGCGTCATCACCTACCGCATCGCCTACATGCTCGACTCCCACATCCCCCAGAAGGCCATCCTCGCCCTCACCTTCACCAACAAGGCCGCCCGGGAGATGTGGGAGCGGGTCCGCACCCTCACGGGCAAGAAGCTCACCAACCTCACGGTGGGCACCTTCCACAGCTTCGGGGCCCAGATCCTGCGCGAACACATCCACCTGCTGGGATACCGTCCCACCTTCAGCATCTACGACACCCAGGACCAGAAGGCCCTCATCAAGCAGTGCATCCAGGAGGTGGGACTCAACCCCGACCTCGCGAACATCTCCGCCATCCGCACCCTCATCAGCGCCATAAAGACGGGAAGGGCCGGGTGGAATGCCGAGAACGAGGTCTATCGGCCTGTGTACGAGGAATACCACGCCCACCTCCGAGCCTACCATGCGGTGGACTTCGACGACCTCATCGTCCTCCCCATAGGGCTCTTCGAGACCCACCCCGAGGTCCTCGCCTCCTACAGGGAGCGCTTCCGCTACATCCTCATCGACGAGTTCCAGGACACCTCCATCCTTCAGTATCGCTTCATCAAGCTCCTCGCCGAGGAGCACCGCAACCTATGCGTGGTGGGAGACGACGACCAGTCCATCTACTCATGGCGAGGCGCCAACTACGAGAACTTCGCCCTCTTTGAGCGGGACTTCCCCGAGCGGAAAGAGGTGAAACTCGAGCAGAACTATCGTTCCGTACAAACCATCCTCGAGGCCGCCAATCAGCTCATCTCACACAACACCAACAGGAAGGAGAAGCGCCTCTGGAGCGGGAGGCCGGGCAAGACATCCATCTACCTCACCTTCCCCTCGAACGAGCGGGAGGAGGCGGAGTACATCGCGGAGACCATCCGCACCGTGGTCCTCAAGGAAGGCATCCCCTATCACGAGATAGGGGTCCTCGTGCGCACCAACAGCCTCATGGCCCCCATAGAGGACGCCTTCCTCAGGCACAACATCCCCTACAAGCTCTCGGGCGGTACGAGCTTCTTCGAACGTAAAGAGATAAAGGACATCATCGCCTACCTGCGGGTCATCCTCAACCCGGACGACGACGTGAGCCTCCTGCGCATCATCAACACCCCGCGGAGGGGGATAGGCCGTCAGACCCTCCATATACTCGGCGAGTATGCCACGGAGCACGAGCTCTCGATCTACTCCGCCCTCACCTCGCTCCTCTACGCGCAAGGCCTTCCCCCCCAGGTGGCACGCACCTTCGACGAGTTCGTCTCACTCATCGAGGAATTCGGGGAACGGATCACCGGTCGCACCTCCATCGCAGAGACCGTTCGGGACCTCGTGGACAGGATCGACTACTTCGAGTACCTCATGCAGGAACACCGCGACAACGAGAAGGTGGCGCGGTACCGGTACCAGAACCTCATGCTCTTCTCCGACCTCATCGAACGCTGGGAGAACGATCCCGACAACCTCAACCCCAACCTCGGCGCCTACCTCACCCGCATCAGCCTCATCACGAAGGACGAACTCGACGAGGAGGACACGAAGGGAAAGGTGAACCTCATGACCATCCACGCCGCCAAGGGGCTCGAGTTCGCCCACGTCTTCCTCGCAGGAGTGGAAGAGGGGATCATCCCTCACGCCCGGGCACTCGAGGACTCCGAGACGAACATAGAGGAGGAGCGCAGGCTCTTCTACGTCGCCATCACCCGGGCGAGGGAGGCCCTGTACCTCACCTCCTGCAGACAACGACGCGTGATGAGGGAGGACCAGGAGCAGACTCCTTCCCCATTCCTCGAGGAGCTCCCCGATCATCTCATCGAGACCGAGGCGCCTCCCTCCGATCTCACGGAAGAGGATGTGGAAGACATCTTCGCCCGCATGAAGTCGAGATTCGGCTCCTAGGAGGCGGATATGAGGGACGCAGGACATCCGGAGAGCCCCTCAGCACCCGTGTTCGGGGGGAAAGGCCTCGTATGGGAGGGCGAGACGGAGGGCAAGTCGCTCTGGGGGGAAACGCGACCCGGGACCTTCAGCGTCCACGTACTCCCGTGGCATGGAGGCCCCGGCGTAGCCGAGCCCGGAGACATACCGCCCACTCCGGAGGATACAGACCACCCCGCCCTCAGACTCTACCTCGCCGACCGGCTTCACATCCCCCCCACCTCCTTGTTCCCGGATCACACCGTGGTGACGGCCGCAGTCCTCGTGGCCACCGAGGGCCACATCCTCCTGGGCAAGAGGAAGCGCGGAACACACGCGGGCCTCTGGGAGTTTCCCGGTGGGAAATCGCTCCCCCAGGAGACCTCGAAGGAGGCCCTCTCCCGGGAACTCGAAGAGGAGCTCCACCTCCGTCTGCCGGACCACTTGTTCCGCTTCTTCTATGTGTATGAATACGTGCAGGAACGCCTTCTCCTCGTGAGCTACCTCGCCCCCCTCCTCCACCCTCCCGGACACCTCGAAGACCACCAGGAGATCACGATCGTACCTCCGGGAGACGCACGGGCGCTCCCTCTCCTTCCGGGCGACAACGAAATACTTTCGACACTCCTGTGGGCGATGGAACGGGGATGGTCGATCAGATGGAAGGACGATGCCGGAGGCCGGACTTGAACCGGCACGGCCCCGAAGGGCCAGGGGATTTTAAGTCCCCTGTGTCTACCAATTCCACCACTCCGGCATCTCGTGCTCATCACTATACCTACAGCCCGACGGTATCGTCAAGAAAGGAGCATCAGTGGCACTGTCAAGGAGGAGTGTTGAAATTGAGCTGGAGCTGATAAGGGGTGCGTCTCCCACACTGCGAGTGTATCTGCATGCCCACCACATAGAGGCCTACCACCTCATCCGCATGGGCTCGACTCATATACCCAGGATACCGTCGAAGAAATGTCCTCATGTGCCGAAAGAGGTTCTCCACAAGGGCGTTCGTCCTCACCTTCTCCTTCCACTCATAGGGTAACTCCAGATAGGAGAACAGTCGCTCCTTCCGCCACAGGAGTGCGGCACTCATCCGCGGCGCACGGGCTCCCCACTCCTTCCAGAACCCCTCAAGGGCCTTCTCCGCCTCCTCCTTCTCTCGTGCCGCCAAAAGCTTCCGGTAGGCGTCCCGAAATGCCCGCCGCCTCTCCTGTACGTGCCTCTTCTCCTTACCTCTCAGTTCATTGAGGAGCGTCCGCTCAAGGTGCCAGAGGCATACCTGCTTCTTCGCTTCAGGATACACCGTCTCCACGGCCTGCCAGATCCCCTCAGCCTCATCGGCCACCACCAGCTCCACCTCATGAAGCCCCCGCTCATAGAGCCTGGTAAGCAGTCGCTCGTAGCTCGCTCGGTCCTCCCGCTCCGCAACGACCCAGTCGAGGAGCTCATGAGACCCGTCCTCCTTCACCCCCACGGCACTCAGGATCACCAGCCCCTTCCTCCCTTTTCCCCTCAGCTTTCCCCACACCCCATCCAGCACGAGCGCCTTCACCCCACTAAGCGGCCGCCTCCGCCACCGCTCCTTCTCCTCACGAAGACGCTTTATGATCCGTAAGATCGTCTGCGGGTGGGCCTCGCCTATCCCTCACTCCCGTAACAGGATGGCATATCTCCGCGCGCTCATCCCTCCCACATACCCAAGGAGGAGCTGCTCGGTGAGGGCCACGAGCCTCTGCTCGGAGGTCACCAACTTCACCTCCTTCCCCCCGCCGGTGCGGATCCGGGGCACGCGTACCTCCTCGATCGGCCCCCATGGGGTCTGCACACTCTTCCACTTCCTGTAGCCGTACCGGTAGTACGGTGCCTCCCCGGCCTCCTCTCGTGCATATCGCGGTCGCCCTACTGCCTCCTCTCTCAGTGCCTCAAGGAGGTGCTCCAGGTACGTCTTGTAGGTGTGGCGTACCTCCTCCCGGAGCTGGGCCTCTACTTGCTTCATGAGGCCAGAGAGGGTATACTGTGTCTCAGTCAGTGCGCGTGTCTTGCCGCGCTTCATGGGGTATCTCCTCCTTATCTAATAGGTGTTTGTGGTGGGAGATACCCCTTATCTTTTTTTCCCGCGTTTTTCAACACTCGATGTTACAGGCCCGCATCAGTCAAGAAAGGAGCATCAGTGGAGTACATAGACTCACACTTTCACCTCGACATCATGGAAGGCAAAGGCGTGGATGTGGCGACCCTCTGCCGCACCCTCCCCGAAGAAGGATGGCGGGGAGGAATCCATGTGTGCACCGATCCCCGCAGATGGAGGGAGGCCCTCCGCTATCCGGACCTCCATCCCCGGATCCGGCTCGCCGTGGGCGCCTACCCTTCGCTCTGCGAAGAGGACCACTCCCTCCTGGTGTCACACCTGAAGGAAGCCCTCTCCGACCCCGCATTCGTGGCCATAGGGGAGATCGGCCTCGACTTCTTCCGGTCCTACGGCACGAAGGAGGCCCAGATCGCCCTCTTCCGCACGCAACTCCTCCTCGCACGGGAGACCGGCCATCCGGTCATCCTCCACCTCCGTGAGGCCTTCCGCGAGGCCATCTCCCTCCTCGACGAGATGCCCCCTCCCCCGGGAGGGATCGCACACTGTTTCTCGGGAGGGCCCGAGGAGGCGGAGGCCCTCCTGGAGAGAGGCTTCTACATCTCCTTCGCAGGGACCCTCACCTATCCCAGGAACCACGATCTCAGGGATGCGGCCCGGGCCACACCGCTTTCGGCCATACTGGTGGAAACCGACTCACCCTACCTCGCCCCCCAGCCCGTTCGGGGGACGGTCAACCATCCCGGCACCATCCCCCACATCATCGAGGCCCTCGCCTCTCTCAAGGGCCTCTCCCCCGAGGAGACGGCCTCCCACATCATGTCCAACTACCAGCGGTTCCTCGATCGAGTCCCCCCTCCCTCCGAGCCGCCCACCCTTCACCATTGAGAAAGCAGCATCGAAAAAGGCCGCCATTCGGCGGCCTTCTAGGATTTCACGCGTGCGACAACCGGTTCACCAGTTGTCGGCCATATCGTCCTCGTCCCTCACCTCTATGGGGAAGAGGTCGGTGACGGCCCGGAGATCGTCGAAGTACACGTAGTAGCGTCCAAAGGCCTCCATCATGTCACACTCGATGATGAACCCTTTGATCCGTATCCCGGACTTCTGCCCGTAGTGGTAGTCCTGCTGCTTCAGGGTAGTAGGAAGCGGCACTGAGAGGCGTTTCCAGCCCGTGAAGTTGAGCTTGCCCATGGTGAGGATCGCCTCGTTCCCAAAGGCGTCCTCTATCCACACCTTGAGGGTGTGGTTGAAGTTACGACCCACGACCCATACGGAGAGGGTCTTCACAATGCCTTCCACGATGATGGGCCTCGAAGGTTTCACCAGGATCTCCACCGGCCCCCGCCGGAAGAACGATGCCTTCACACCCAGTACGTACCGATCTTCTTCCTGGATACCGGCCTCCACCTCCGCCTGGATGGGCTCCTTGTCCTTCGGCCCTCCTTCGAACCGGCGGAACTCGACGAGGCCGTTGTCGAGCGGCATCCTCACCGTCCAGAAACCGGGGTTTTCAAACCGGTCCACCGAGACTTCCTGGAGCTTCTGCTGTGCCGTATCGGTGCCCAGTTTGGTGGGATCGATCTCATCCACGTTCTGAGCCATCACTGGGAAGAGGATCATGATAGACGTCGCTATGATACCTGCTATCCTTTTCATCGTTCACTCCTATTCTCTTCCTGGTGCCGGGGCATTGGCCCAGAGATCCTGTACCTGCTCCGGGTTGGCAAGGACGTCACCGTCGAATCCCGTCTCAAAGAGATCGGTGAGCACCTTGATCTGATCGATGTACACGTAGAAGTCGTCGACCTTCTCCTCCGGGGTGGTCCACAGGACCAGCTTCACCAGCGAGAGCTGTTTGAGTGAAGGAACGTACTGGACAGCCTGCTGAATAGCCCCGGGGAACTTCACCCTGAGGTTCTTCCACCCCTTGAACTTGATGGATCCGAAGTCCAGTACATGGATCCTCCCCATGTAGTCCTGGATGTGAGCCTCCAGGGTATAGTTGTGGTTCGAGCCCCACACCCACAGGTCCATCTCCTTCACCCTTCCGGGGAGCACGATCGGATCGGGGACATACTCGCCGTTCTCCTCCCTCACGGGAAAGAGCTCCACGTAGTTGTAGCCCTTGAGATCGAACTTCCCGTGGATGCCAAAGACCCTGAGGGTCTTGCCCTCGGGAGGACGTCGGAAGAGGGCCTCGGGATAGGATTCCACATATGCCCACTGAGGATAGGCAACGCTTCCCTGATCGGTTTCGATCACGGAGGCGTACTTGCTTCCCCTCGCGATCCAGATGTGCGAATTCGCCTCCTGTCCAGTGGGGTCGTCGAAGGTCTCGATGACTATCGCCTGGATGTTCTCCGTCACCTCATCGGCATACACCCCTCCCGCCCCGACGAGGAGGAGGATGCCTATACACAGGCTTATCCCTCGTTTCATTCTCGACTCCTTTTGCCAGCGCTCGTCTAATTGAATTATATGAGCATCAATTTTCTTTGTCAAATAGTTTTCGGTGAAAAAATTGGAAAGCACTCGTTTCATCCTCGCTCCACGATCATGAACTTCCACCGCAAGGGCGGAGAGGGCTCTCCTTTGCACCATGCCTCGAGCATCCCCATGAGGTCGGGATAGAGAACCCCTTCCACCTCACGTTCAGTATCGGCAGGGGCATCCTGTAATATTACCCACCGCACCTCCCCCTGAATGGAAGGCGGAAGGCTCTCGGCGAAGACCGGGTCGAGGATGCACACGAGCGAAGGACCCCCGTCCTGACCGACCCCGAGAAGGGTCCGGACTTCCTCCAGCGATGTCGCCTCGTCCGTGGGGATGAGGATCACCCCCAGTCCTCGCAGCACGGAAGGAAGGATCCCGTCCTCCTCCCTGTAGACCACGAGGATCCTCGGCCGCTCCGGTTTCTCTTGAATCTTCCTTATATATGCAGCAAGATCCTCATACGCCTCCCCCATGTCCGCATGGATCACCTCGATTCCCTCGGGGACCACCATGCTGCTCCAAGGGAACAACGACACGGTGGTCCACCCGCCCCCGGGAGGGGGCAGATCCGGTCCGAGGCGTCCGGAGACGAGGAGGAGCGGATCCACCAGCACGCGCGACCTCCGGGAGAGGGCCCCCGGATCCGCATCATCCTGGAACACCTCCACCTCGCACCCGGTACGCGCCTCCACTTCGTCGAGAGGAAGGGAGAGGGCGCGCTCCCAGAACATCACCCCCTCGGGCGAAAGGAGCAGGACAGGCCTCTCACCCGAGTCACACCCGAAGAGCAGAAGGGAGAGGGCGAGGATGGGTATCGGAGAGCAGAAGCCGATCTTATTGACAGCCCACATGTAAGTCCATAATATGGCACTACACACCCTCACGTAAAGGAGCAGAGAGATGATTTCCTACAAGGAACTCGGTCTGGTAAATACAAGGGAGCTCTTCAAGAAGGCGATGGAAGGCAAGTACGCCATACCTGCCTATAACTTCAACAACATGGAGCAGCTCCAGGCCATCATCCAGGCATGCGTGGAGACCCGCTCTCCCGTGATCCTCCAGGTCTCCAAGGGAGCGAGGGAGTATGCGAACCCCACCCTCCTCCGGCACATGGCCCGTGGCGCCGTGGAGTACGCGAGGGAACTCGGATACGAGATCCCCATCGTCCTCCACCTCGACCACGGTGACAGCTACGAGCTCTGCAAGTCCTGCGTGGACATGGGCTTCTCCTCGGTCATGATCGATGGATCCCATCTCCCCTATGAGGAGAACGTGGAACTCACCAGGAAGGTCGTGGAGTATGCTCACAAGTACGACGTCACGGTGGAGGGAGAACTCGGAGTGCTCGCCGGCATCGAGGAACACGTCTCCTCGGAGAAGACCATCTACACCGATCCCAACCAGGTCGAGGACTTCGTGAAGCGCACGGGCGTGGATTCCCTCGCCATCGCCATCGGGACCTCTCACGGGGCCGTCAAGTTCAAGCCCGAGCAGTGCACCCGGCTCCCGGATGGACGGCTCGTACCTCCCCCCCTCAGGTTTGACATCCTCGAGGAGATCGAACGGCGCCTGCCAGGCTTCCCCATCGTCCTCCACGGCTCCTCTTCGGTTCCTCCTCAGTACGTAGAGATGATCAACAAGTATGGCGGAAAACTGAAAGACGCGGTGGGGATCCCTGAGGATCAGCTCAGGAAGGCGGCCCGGTCCGCAGTGTGCAAGATCAACATCGACAGCGACGGCAGACTCGCCATGACGGCCATGATCAGAAAGGTGCTCCACGAGCAGCCCGAGGTCTTCGACCCCCGGAAGTACCTGGGTCCCGCCAGGGCGGAGCTCAAGGAACTCTACAAACACAAGATCATCAATGTGCTTGGATCGGAAGGAAAGGCATAACGCCCGGCGAGAGATCGGCACTCAGGATAAGGAGAGCCCGCCTTCCATGGGCGGGCTCTCCTTTTACGATGAGGGGCATCCCCTTTCAGGCATTCCCTCAGACGCTGCGAGCCTCCTCTTTCCCCCCTCCTACGCGACGTTCCACCCACGAGATGAGAGAGGGAAGGAAGACCCCGCTCACTGCCACCGCTCCTCCTACGAGGACCACTACCACAGGGGTCACCAGCGGAAAGTTGCTGTAGGAGAAGAACGGCACGAGGGCGGTGGCGAGCACCACGACCACCCCATGGATCCAGTACCCCCATATCCGCAACCTTTTCCCCGCCCTGCCCCACTCCGTATACATGCGTGGTGCCATGTACAGGAAGAGGGAAAAGAGAAGGGGATGATAGAAGAGGGTGTAGGCCCCCATCCATCGCACGTGGAGGAGCAGGTCGAGAACCTGAAAGGCCAGCAGGAACCCCCCCGAAAACCAAAGGAAGCGAGCATGACGCTCCAGCCCTTCACCCCAGCGGGATCCGAAGAGCTCCCCGGCGAGGAGGAGCGCCAGGAAGGGAAGTCCGAGACCGAGGACGCCCTCCCGTACGTAGAGCCAGAGCCCCTCGTATGCGGGCCCCGTCCCCTGCATGACGAGCACATAGAGCACTGCAAAGGGGACGGCCCACACGAGTCCTCTCAGGAACCGGTACAACCCCTCTTTACTCTCGGGAACGAGACCCAGTATAGTTATCAGAAAAATCAGGAATAGAGGCATGCTCACGAGGGCGAACAAAATCATGTGCCCATTAGAGCACATTTCACTCATTCCTGCAATGGAGCGAGGATCATGGGCAAGGAACGTCGCAGGTGGGACGATGGAAAGGGGATAGGGCTCGTCACCCCCCAGGATTTCACCTTCGGGAGACCGGGAGAGGGGCTCATCCTCGAGAGCGGAAAGTCGTTCGGACCGATCACCATCCGCTACGAGACCTACGGGGAGCTCAACCGCGATCGGAGCAACGCCGTCCTCATCCTCCACGCATTCTCCGGCGACGCCCATGTGGCGGGCTTCCACTCCCCCGACGACCCGTCCCCGGGATGGTGGGACACGATGGTGGGACCCGGCAAGGCCTTCGACACGAACCGATACTTCGTCATCTGCTCCAATGTCCTGGGAGGATGTCAGGGCTCCACAGGGCCCTCTTCGATCAACCCCGAAACGGGAAGCCCCTACGGCATGAGCTTCCCTGTGATCACCATCGGCGACATGGTGAACGCCCAGGTGAAACTCATCGAACACCTGGGAATCGAGCGCCTCCTCGCCGTTGCAGGGGGATCCATGGGAGGGATGCAGGCGCTCGAATGGGTCACGGCCCATCCCGAGCGGGTACGATCGGCGGTGATCCTCGCCTCCACCGCACGACTCACCGCCCAGGGGATCGCGTTCAATGCCGTGGGAAGGAACGCCATCATATCCGATCCCCGCTGGAACAACGGGGATTACTACGGAAAGGAGATCCCCGCCCGGGGCCTGGCGATCGCCCGAATGATAGGCCACATCACCTACCTCTCCGACGAGGCGATGAGGGATAAGTTCGGACGAAGGCTCCAGAACCGGGAGACCTATGGCTACGACTTCGAAGATCAGTTCAGCGTGGAAAGTTACCTCGAGTACCAGGGGGACAAGTTCGTCGAACGGTTCGACGCCAACACCTACATCTATCTCACCAAGGCCATGGACTACTTCGATCTCAGCGAGAAATACGGGAGTCTCGTCCAGGCCTTCTCACGGGTCATGGGGAAGATGCTCGTGGTCTCCTTCTCCTCGGACTGGCTCTATCCCCCCTACCAGTCGAAGGAAATCGTCTTCGCCCTCATGAAGGCGGGGAAAGACGTCTCCTACGTGAACATCGACTGTCCCTATGGACACGATGCATTCCTCATAGAGACCGAGCGGCAGACCCCGCTCATCGCATCCTTTCTCGAGACCGTGGCCAGGGAAACCACGGGAAGGAGGTCGTCATGAGGTCCATGCCCCCCTCGCCCACGGCGTATCAGAGCGAGAACTACATCTTCGATGTGATCGTGGATATGGTCGAACCGGGGTCTCGGGTGCTCGACCTGGGATGCGGGAACGGGGCGCTCCTCTCCCGCCTCATCAGGGAGCGGGGCGTGAAGGGGATGGGGGTGGACATCGAAGAGGCGATGGTCCTCCAGTGCATCCAGAAAGGGATCAGCGTCTTTCAAGGCGATCTCGACGAGGGGCTCAAGGACTACGAGACGGGAAGCTACGACTACGTGATCCTCAGCCACACCCTCCAGGTCGTGCACAGACCCAAACAGCTCCTCCAGGAGATGATCCGGGTGGGGAGGAGGGTGATCGTCAACTTCCCCAACTTCGGATACCTCGGGGTACGGCTCAAGCTCCTCTTCACCGGGAGGATGCCGGAGACCAGGGATCTGCCCTACAAATGGTACGATACTCCCAACATCCACCTCTGCACCCGTGCCGATTTCCTGGATCTCTGCAGGGAACTCGGGATTCCGATCCTCAAGGAGATCACGTTCAGGCGCGGCCGTATCCTCAAGGGCCCCCTACGGAACGTGAGGAGCACCGAGGCATGCTATCTCTTGAAAGGCCTCACAGGCTGATTCCTCCGGGTGGTTTGACTCTTTCCGGAAAGAATGATATAGTTTTCTCCACTCGAACAATCCGCAATGCATGAATGCGAGGAGGCTGATTGGCTGACAAGGATTTCAGGACGAACGAGGCGATCACCGCACGTGAGGTGCGTCTCATCGACGAGAACGGCGAGCAGCTCGGAGTGGTGCCCACCCAGGAGGCCCTCCGACGAGCCAGAGAGAAGGGACTTGATCTTGTGGAGGTCGCCCCTCAGGCGAAACCTCCGGTCTGCAAAATCCTCGATTACGGCAAATACAAATTCGAGCAGGAAAAGAAGCTCAAGGAGACCAAGAAGAAGCAGAAACAGAACAAGCTGAAAGAAGTGAGGATGCAGCCCAAGATCGATTCCCACGATCTTGAGTTCAAGACGCGCCACATACGCGAGTTCCTCGAAGAGGGGAACAAGGTGAAGGTTACCATCCGTTTCAGAGGAAGAGAACTCGCGCACACCGAGATCGGCAGAGGTGTCCTCGAGAAGATTCTCGAGTTGCTCGAGGACGGCTATACAGTGGAGAAGACACCGAGCATGGAGGGACGCTTCATGTCCATGGTGCTCGCTCCGAAATCAAAGAAGTAGAGGGGAGTCCTGTATGCCGAAGATGAAGACCCGTAAGAGCGCCGCGAAGCGGTTTTCCATCACCGCACGTGGGAAGGTGAAGTACAAGAAACAGAACCTCCGTCACATACTCACGAAAAAGGCCCAGAAGCGTAAACGCCACCTGAGGAAACCGGGGCATCTTCCCAAGATGGAGGAGAAGCGGGTGAAACGACTTCTCCCCTACGGTTGACCACACCACACCATGAGAGGAGAGAACCATGCCGAGAGCGATAGACGGTACACGACGAAAGGACAGGAGAAAGAAGATCCTCAAACTCGCGAAGGGGTTCTGGGGAAGACGGAAGTCCAATTTCAGGACGGCCAAGGATGCGGTGGCGAAGGCCCTCGTCTACTCCTACCGCGACCGGAAGTATCGCAAACGTGAATTCCGGAAGCTCTGGATCGCTCGTATCTCCGCCGCATGCAGGGAGGAAGGGATGACCTACTCCCGCTTCATCGAAGGGCTCAGAAAGAGCAATATCGCCATCAACAGAAAGGTCCTTTCGAATATGGCGATCGAGGATCCCCAGGCCTTCAAGGAGCTCGTCGCCACTGCGAAAAAGGCCCTGGAGGTATAGATGGTGAACGTGGAGCAGATCAGGGCCCTGGAGGAGGGGGTTCAGAAGCTCGTCAAGAGGGTGAGAGAACTGAAAGAGGAGAACACCCTCCTCAAGGAGAAGCTCGCAGGCTACACGGAACGGATCGAAGAGCTGGAGCAGCTCATCCATCAGTACCGTGAGGATCAGAAGGAGATCGAGGAAGGGATCCTCTCCGCGCTCAAGCACCTCGACGCCCTTGAAGACGAGTTTCTCTCCTCCGAGAAGGCACCTGCCGCTCCACCAGACACCGGAGAACCCCTCTCCCCGCAGGAAGCATCTTCCGATGGAGAGGAGGATGAACCCGTCTCCTCCGAGGAAGAGGGAGAGGAGGATGAGTCCTCCCCTCCCCCTCCTCCGGAACTCGACATCTTCTGAGTCGAGAGATGGAACACCCCTTCGAGATCAATATCCTGGGAACCCGATTCGCGATAAGGACCGATCAGTCCCCCCAACACATGGAGCGGGTGCTCTCGACGTACACGCGAAAGGTCGATGACATCATGAAGAAAACGGGCGTGCAGGACCCTCTCAAGATCGCGATCCTTGCGGGACTCGTCCTCGCCGACGACCTGCTTCACGAGCAGACGGACCGCACCTCTCCCCATGGGGATGAACTCGAACGTCTCACCTCCCGGCTCCTCCTCCAGATCAACGAAGCCCTCGAATAGGGTGGTTCCCCCCTGTTGTTGACAAACAGAGATGAAATGCCCCATAGTTGCTACTAGGTATGGCCATCGTCACCAGCCAGCAGATCACTCGATACTACAACCAGTTCAAGCATATCGAGGTCACCTTCACCAAGGGTATCAACGCCGCCATAGGACTCGTACCCACCCAGACGTACGTGAAGTGCCTCGATGAACAGTGGCCATGCATCATCTATTCCTCCTCCATGGAAGGGGCGAAGATCATCCTCAACAACAAGCTCAACTTCATGGACAAACTGAAGGAGGCGAAGAATCTCGTGAGCCTCCGTTTCTGTTTCCAGCAGCGGGACAAGCACCAACCGCTCTCCTTCTTCGTCTCGGCAAAGGTGGCGGGAATCACGCCCTACGGGAAACAGGATGCCTCGGTGAGCTTTCTCACCCTTTCCTATACACACAGGCCTCCCGACGACCTCATAGAGATCCTGGGAACCCTCCTCGAAGCCAACATCAACGCCAAGAACAGGAAGGAGGAGCGCATCCTCCTCAACGAGGAGATGCAACGCCGACTCAAACTCCGCGAACGGAACACCCTCGTCTACATCCAGATGGTCCCCCGCAGGTGCCTCCTCAGGGACCTCTCGTTCTCAGGGGCAAAGGTGATCATGATGGGGGTGGCGAAGTTCCTCCTCAAGAAAGAAGTGAGACTCAGGCTGGAGTTCGAAGACCCCCAGGAGGCCTTCGAGATTCCCGGTCGCATCATCCGCTATGAGCCGGTGGAGGGACGGAAAGACATCGGAGCGTACGGAATCCATTTCGACGAGGACAAGGTACCCCACGGCTACAAGATCCGTCTCAACGAGGCCCTCAAGTACCTCTCCCGACAGAGCACGGACACCCCTCAGTGAGCACCCATTCCTGAGCCCCAAGGAGAAACCATGCAGGAGCAGAAACACGATCCCCTACGACATATCGTCTTCATATCCCTCCCCGAAGATCTCGACTTCTCCATAGAGGATTTCACCATCGACCCTCGCATCCCCCTTCCCGTGGAACCCCCCCCGGGAAAGGATGCCTTTTCCCTGGAGGAGCTCTCCTGGGAGATGATCCTCTCCGGCATACTCAAGGTGCTCGCCTACGAACCGGGGGATCCACATGCCGCATACTATCGCCGCTTCGCGAAGGCGGTCCGCCCTTCTCTCACGGAAGAGCTTTCCGAGACAGGGGTCTTCAAGGCGAAGCAGGGGGACTACGACCTCGCCGAGGAGATATTCCTCGCATTGATCGGACTCGAGCCTGAGAACCCCGGGCACCTCCTGAACCTCGCCGTGGTCTACGAGGAGCGGGCGAAGAACTACGAAAAACTGGGACAGGAAGAACGGGCCGAAGAATACCGAAAGAACGCTGCCTTCACCTACAACCGACTCTTCCTCATGGAAGAAGGGCTTCCCCCCACCGCGTATCTCAACGCCGGGTTCTTCTACGCTGAACAGCACGACTATGCCACCGCCCTCACCTACCTCAAACGGTTCCTCGACCATCCCGAAGCGTCCCCCTCCAGGAAGGGAAAAGTACGGGCACTAGTCGAGGAGATCGAGAAGCACCACCTCTACGACGAACTCTTCCAGCAGGCGTACGAGGCCATCAAAGGAGGCAGGGAGGAAGAGGGGATCGATCTCATCCGCCAGTTCCTGGAGGTCTACCCAGAGGTCTGGAATGCCTGGTTCCTTCTGGGCTGGGCGCTCAGAAGGAAGGAACGCTACGGGGAGGCCCTCGAGGCCTTCAGCCGGGCGGAGTCCCTCCATCCCGGTGATGCCGATACGCTCAACGAACTCGCCATATGTCTCATCGAAGAAGGGAGGATCGAAGAGGCGGAGGAGGCCCTCAACCGAGCCCTCCGTAAAGCCCCGGAGAACACGAAGATCATCTCCAACCTCGCTATCGTGGCCCTCAAACAACACCGGGTGGAGGAGGCGAGAAGGCTCTTCCAGGTGGTCCTCGAGTTCGCTCCCGACGACCCTCTCGCACTTCAGTACCTGAAGATGCTCGAAGACGAGGTGTGACCCTCGGATTGCACGAAAAAACAGCGCCCCCCTAAAAGTTATACCCCTCCTCGTCGATAAGAGAGTGAGGCTTCTGCCATGGAGGAAGGTCAAAGGCAGGGGCTCTCCTATTCGTAGTGTCGGTATGCCGGCGTGCCGACATGAGCGAAAATTTTCCGGGCATGGACGCCCGGACCACTACACCATTCATGGAGGAAGGTATGATTATCAACCACAACCTCAGCGCCATGTTCGCTCAGAGGCAACACGGGATCGTCGATCTCGACCTGAGCAAGAACATGGAGAAACTCTCCTCCGGCCTCAGGATCACCCGTGCGGCCGACGATGCAGCGGGACTCGCCATCTCCGAGAAGATGCGTTCCCAGATACGAGGCCTCAAGCAGGCATCCCGGAACGCCCAGGACGGCATCTCCTTCATCCAGACTGCCGAAGGATTCCTCCAGAACACGCAGGACATCCTCCAGCGTCTGAGGGAACTCGCGGTCCAGGCGGCCAACGGGATCTACAGCGAAGAGGACAGGATGCAGATCCAGGTGGAGGTCTCCCAGCTCGTGGACGAGATCGACAGGATCGCATCCCACGCCCAGTTCAACGGGATGAACCTGCTCACTGGCCGCTTCGCTCGGGAGGAAGGGGAGAATGTGGTCACGGCCAGCATCTGGTTCCACATCGGCGCCAACATGGATCAGAGGGAACGGGTGTACATCGGTACCATGACCGCGGCGGCTCTCCAGATGAAGAACGCCGACAACACCCCGATCTCTCTCGCCGATCCCGAGAGCGCCAACCGCGCCATCGGCGTCATCGATCTCGCCCTCAAGAAGGTGAACAAGCAGCGGGCGGATCTCGGTGCCTACCAGACGAGGCTCGAACATGCGATGAAGGGACTCGACATCGGTGCCGAAAATCTCCAGGCCGCCGAATCGCGCATCCGGGACCTCAACATGGCAGCCGAAATGGTGGATTACACCAAGAACCAGATCCTGCTCCAGGCCTCCACCGCCATGCTCGCGCAGGCCAACACCAAGACACAATCGGTGTTGCAACTTTTCGGATGATGGAGTAAAATTGTAGTAGCTCTTTGAAAAGTCCACCCTCCAGGGGATGTCTCTTCAAGGGGGCCCGGGATCCCACCCGGGCACTCCTTCACGTATATAACCGGACGGTACGTCCGGGGGAAAGGCAGGGATCGCCTTTCCAGAAGTCTCTCTATACAGGGAGGGTCACATGATCATAAACCACAACATGAGCGCCCTGTACGCGAACAGGACGCTCGCCGAACGGGACACGGCGATCACCAAGAACATCGAGAAGCTGTCCTCCGGTCTCAGAATCACCCGGGCAGCCGACGATGCAGCGGGGCTCGCCATCTCCGAGAAGATGCGTTCCCAGATCCGCGGTCTCAACCAGGCGGCCCGGAACATCCAGGACGCAGTCTCCTTCATCCAGACCACCGAGGGATACCTCCAGGAGACCCAGGACATCCTCCACAGGCTCAGGGAACTCTCGGTCCAGGCCGCGAACGGGATCTACAGCGACGAGGACCGGCTACAGATCCAGGTTGAGGTGTCCCAGCTGGTGGACGAGATCAACAGGATCGCATCCCACGCCCAGTTCAACGGGATGAACCTGCTCACCGGTGGATTCGCGCCCAACGGTCCCAGGAGCCTCACCATCCAGGTGGGTGCCAACATGGATCAGCAGGAGCGGATCTACATCGGAACCATGACCGCAGAAGCCCTTCTCGGCGGTCAGAACGCGGGTGCAGGGGCCCTCGTCTCCATCTCGACTCCCGAGGACGCGAACAGGACCATCGGTCAGGTCGATACCGCCCTGAGGATCGTCTCCAAACAGAGAGCGGACCTCGGTGCGTATCAGAACAGGTTCGAGATGGCCTGGAAGGGCGTCTCCGTGGCGGCGGAGAACATCCAGGCGGCCGAGTCCCGGATCCGCGATGTGGACATGGCATCGGAGATGGTGGAGTACGTGAAAAACCAGATCCTTACCCAGGCCAACACAGCGATGCTCGCTCAGGCCAACATGAAGACTCAGTCTGTGCTCCAGTTGCTGGGGTAAGGCATCCTCTTTTGAGGAAGGGGGGAGGAACGCATCGCGCGATCCTCTCCCCTCTAGGAGGATCACATGAGGATCGACGGAGTATGGGGGGGGAACCAGCAACAGCAGGACTATGAGACACACCGACAGGCGAACGATATATCCTCATCCCACGAGACATCCGGCACGGCGAGGGAAGCCCTCAGAAAGGAGACATTCAGTCCCCCGACACGACTCCCCTCTCTCTTCAATAGACGTCTCAAGTACATGATAGATCCAGAAGTGCATCAGGTAATCGTAAAGGTGATCGACAGGGAAACCGAAAAGGTGATAAAGGAGCTCCCGCCAGAAGCATTGCAGCGTCTTCACAGACGCATACGAGAGGCAGTGGCTCTTCTGGTAGACGAGCAGGTATAGGGGGGAGAATGGAGGGGGCCTCGCATGTCCGACATCTCAATTCCCGGTGTCACGAGTAAATACAACACAGAAGAACTCGTCGGCAAGCTCGTCGAGGCGAAAAAGGTTCCCCTCACCCGAATGGAGGACACCCTCGCCTCTTACAGGAAACAGCAGGAAGCCTGGCAGGAAATAGCCACCCTCACCTCCAAGGTGAGGGAAAGTGCAAAGCGCCTCTACGGATTCGAGAATCCCTTCCAGGAAAAGATTGCAGAGAGCTCCGACGAACGAGTGCTCACCGCCTCCACCACCAGAGAGGCCCTGGAGGGGACGCACAGGATCGAGGTCACCCGTCTCGCCGCAGCGGACCGCTTCCTCTCCGATCCCGTGTCCGAGGAGTACACCGTCCCGGAGGGGACCTATACCTTCCGCATAGGGGAGGAGGAGGTCAGCTTCTCGTTTTCCGGCGGCAGTATCGAGGACTTCATCGCCCGTCTCAACCGGCGGGGGGAGGGACTCCTCAAGGCGAGCATCGTACGACAGTCCCCCACACAGGAGGTCCTCCTCCTCGAATCGCTCAAGACAGGCAAGGACGCCGCGCTCGCCTTCGAAGGCGCGGCGAGGGAACTCGCCGTGGAGCTCGGCCTCATCGAGCCCGTGCCCGTCACCTCGTTCGAGGCCCGATTCGACGAGGCCCATATCGCCTCCTGGGAGACCCCTCTGGAGGAATCCGGCCACAGGATCGTGGACTCCACCCTCGTCCTCCCTCCGGGGAGTTCGCTTCAGCTTCCCGTCTCGCCTCCCGTCAAGGTGACCCCCCGGATGGTCCTCGAGGTCACGTTGGACGTGAGGGAACTCGAGGAACCGCCTCAACCCACCCCCCCTCCCGGCCCTTCCCTCCCAGGCACGGAAGGCGTGACACTGGACGGCGTCTCGGTGGAGGGAGCTCCTTCAGAGGTCCCCTTGCCCCAATGGACTCCACCTCCGACCCCTCCCCGCGTAGACGACGATCAGGTACTCTTCGCCATGAAGAACGGGAGAACGGTACCCCTCACACCCCTCGACCGGGGACCGTTTCCCAAGACGATCACCATTCCTCTCTCGTCCCTTGTGGACGGTCTGGACGCGATCGCATTGCGGAACAGGAACACCCACAAGGAGATCACGATCTCATCCCTCCGCATCTACGATCCCTCTGTGCGGGCGGATTTCATCCCGAAACATCCCGTGAGCCAGGCCCAGGACGCCGAGCTCCTCCTCGACGGCATCCCCCTCACCCGACCCACGAACGACATCGAGGACGCGATTCCCGGGACGACCCTCCATCTTCACGACACGAGTGATCGCACGGTGAACCTCTCCATCCGCCCCGACAAGGAGACCATCAAGGACACCATCATCTCGTTCGTCGGACAATACAACAGGCTCATGGCCTATCTGAACATATACACCCAGGGTGACGAACAGGTGATCTCCGAGATAGGGTATTTCACCGACGAAGAGCGGGAAGGGGCGAAGGAGAAGCTGGGGATCTTCCGGGGCGACATGACGCTCACTCAGCTCAGGAACAAGCTCCAGACCATCATGATGAATCCGTATGAGACGAGGGATCCCTCCGTCCGGCTCCTCGCCCAGATAGGAATCTCCACCAATGCCACGAGGGGAGGCCCGTTCGACCGCACCAAGCTGCGGGGCTATCTCGAGATCGACGAAAAGGTCCTGGACGCCGCCCTTGAGAAGGACATCCTCGTGATCAAGGATCTCTTCGGGAGGGACAGCGACGGGGACCTCGTGGTCGATACAGGAGCGGCCTTTCTCACGGAGGAGACCCTGAAGCAGTACGGGAGCACGGGGGGGGTGTACGACATACGTCTCAACACCTTGAAGACAAAGATAAACGCCACGAACAAAGAGATCGAAGACTACAAGGAATACCTTCAGGACTACGAGGTGGAACTCCGAAGGAAGTATGGTATGATGGAGGGGATGCTGGAGACGCTCGAAAAGAATTCCCAGGAGATCGAAAACTTCTCCCGGTCCCTTTCGAATCAGAACAGATAGGGGGAACACATGGAGCTCGTCATCAACCAGAAGAAAGTGGACATCGCGCTCGAACACGAGCAAACGCTCGGGGAAGTCTTCTCAGGAGTGGAGGAGTGGCTCAACAAGGCGGGTCTCTTCATCACCGAAGCCCGACTCAACGGAGAGGCCGCGATCCCTCTCGAAGAGCGGAACGAGTGGGAACGCCTTCCCCTTGATCAGGTGAAGATGCTGGAGATCACCGCCTATACTCCGCAGGAGTTCAGGGCCTATACCCTCTCGACATTGAGAGAATACCTCCTCGTCATGAAATCGCTCGTGGAGAAGGAGGACTACGCGAACCTCCGCCTCCTCGCCGAAGACTTCTTCTCCCTGCGGGAACACCTCTCCTATCTCCTCCCTGAGATCTTTCCCGCAGAAGGCCCATCCCCCCTCGAGAAGGCCCTCAAGACCTCTTCCCTCCTCACGAACACATCCCTCTCCTCCGAGAGCAAGGAGGAGATACTCGGACTCGTCTCCGCACTGCTCGTCCTCATCGAGGACAGGATAGAAGAACTCCTCTCTCCCCTCGATCACCTGAGGAAGACGGCCCAGGCGCTCTCCTCCGAACTCGAGCGCCTCTCCGAGGTTTCCATACTCCTCCAGACGGGGAAGGCGGTGGAGGCGCGGGACATCGTCCTGAGATTCAGCGAATACCTCCAGAGGATCATACGGCTGCTCGGGAACCTCGACAGGGACACCCGGGAACAGTGGGAAGGCCTTCCCGCTCTGGCCCAGGAGATAAACGGATTCCTCACCGAGGTCACGCAGGCCTACGAGGATCAGGACTACGTCCTCGTGGGAGACCTCTTCGAGTACGAGATCATACCGAGGATGCGACGGTTTCTCACATTCCTGCTGGACAGGTGAGCGAGATGCCGCTCCTTCGCTACGAGTTCCAGTTCTTCACCGAGACCGACCCCACCACGAATCTCATCATGATCCTCGTCCTCATCGGTGCCGTACTCCTCACCGTGGTGGTGGGAAAGCTCACCTCTCAACGGAGCGGAGGGGGGGCGAGAAGCCTCTCGGGACTCGGCACCTTCTCCTTCCGGCGGTCGGCCAGGAAGATCGGTCTCACCCGACACTATATCCGCCTTCTCGAGGGACTGGTGAAGAAGTACCGTGTATCCAATCCCGAACGCGTACTCCACAACAGCCCCGTGCTCGACAACATCCTCAGGCGGGAGATGGCCGAGATAGAGGAATCGAGACTCCCCGATGCTGAGAAGGACCTCAGGAAGCACCATCTGTTTCTCATCAAACAGGTGATCGAGGCCAATAGCCCCAGGAGGGGGACCCTCGGGTCAACCAGACATCTGAAACCCGGGGAAGAGGTCAAGCTCTACCTCCCTCATAGCCGGAGGCTCTACCTCTCCGAGGTGGCGGAGAACACCCCCACCTATCTGGGGATACGAGCTCCTCTGGACGAACAGGGAAAGCTCGTGAAACTCCCACCCGGAAGCCGGGTCCACCTCAGCTTCGTACGCTACGGCACCCAGCTGTTTTCCGCCCCTGCCACCGTCCGCCACGTGAGCACCCGCTCCTCCATCCCGATCCTCTACATCGATCACCTCTCCCGGGTGCCACAGGTGTTGAAACGACGACACAAGAGGATCGAATTCAACGCGCCCACCTACTTCTACAAGGTCCAGATCGTGGAGGGAACGGGACGGAGACGGGAGGCGGTCGTCAATACCGGACAGCGATACAACGGAACCATCATCGACCTCTCGGCCGGCGGCTGCGGAGTGAGGACCTACTATCCCCTCCCCCCCGGCTCCCTCCTCAGGCTCGACTTCAGGACCGACCTGGGGGAACCCATCTCCGCGTACGGGAAAGTGCGGGGAGTCACCACCGAGAGGGGGAAGGGGACGATCATGCATGTGATGTTCACCAGCATGTCTCGTCACCATCTGAACGAACTCCGGGAGATCATCTACGACATGCGTCCCGGGCTCAGCATCTCTCCTCCCGGATATTGACTCCCACCTGCTTTTGCGCTACCCTCTCAAGATGAAACTCATTTCCGTGGAAGACATTAAGGAAAAGGATCACCCACTCGACTACCGTAAGACCTACACCGCGAGGGCGGTGTTCCAGTCGGTGGTGTACGGGAAAGAAGAGATCCCGATATCGTTCCACATCGAATACACCCCCCTGGGAGAACCGAGGATAGAGGTACAGCTCCATGAGCATCCGAGGAGCGGGGAAGTCTTGGGTGCCGTGAAGGCACTCAAGTCGCACATCAAGGCCTTGAGGGAACAAGGAGTCCTCTCCTGAACGAATACCTCTCTCGCGGACCGGAGGAAACCGAGGCGGTGGGGCGGAGGATCGCTTCACGCATCACTGCTCCGGTGGTGGTGGCGCTCTATGCGCCCCTGGGAGGGGGCAAGACGACACTCATGAGAGGTCTGGCCCGCGGGTGGGGATACGACGGCCCCGTGACAAGCCCGAGCTATACCATAGTCACGGTCTACGAGGGTGAGGTCCCCATCTATCACATCGATGCGTACCGGATCGCCTCCGAGGAGGATCTCATCTACCTGGGGCTGGAAGACATCCTCTACGGGGATGGTATCGCCGTGATCGAGTGGGCCGAGAAGGTGAAGACCCTTCTCCCCGAACGACACGTCTCGATCACCATAGAGGTAGTGGACGCATCCAGAAGGAAGATCACCGTGAAGGAAGAAGGGCGATGAACATCCTCTGCATAGACACCTCCACGGAACTGCTCTCGGTCGTGGCATCCTCTGGCAAAGCCCACATCTCTCTCCACGTGGATCGGGGATTGGTACATGCCGAACAGTTGCTCCTCACTATCCACAGGGTGTGCACGCTTCTCCACACGTCGCTGAGCAGGATGGATCTCCTCGCCTGCTGTGCAGGACCAGGCTCGTTCACCGGACTGCGCATCGGCCTGGCCACCATGAAGGGCCTCTCCGTGAGCCTCGGGATCCCCTTCGTACTCGTGCCCACCCTCGACGCATACGCCCTCCCCTACCGGGGAGAGGAGTATCCGGTGCTCCCGGTGATCGATGGGAGGAAACAGCGCTACTACACCGCCCTCTACCTCGAGGGTACACGCAGGACGGAATATCTCGACCTCACCCTCGGGGAACTCTCCGAACTCATCGCCCCTTACCCCAGAGTCTCCTTGGCCGGACCTCACGCACAGAGATGCAAGGCCGCCTGGTTCCCCGAGGACCAGAAGGTGCAGGTCGCACCTCGGTTCCGGGAAGCCCTCGACGGAGAGGCCCTCTCCCTCGCCCGATCGATCTATGAGGAGCAGGGAGGTGCTCCTCCTTCTGCTCAACCTCTCTATCTCCGGCTCAGTGAGGCGGAGATAGGGATCACGCGAAGAGCAGATTAAGGCGCGTCGTCGCCCAGGAGATCATCGAGGGAGGGAATCTCCCTGGAGACGCTCAGAGCCGAACGGTTCTCCTCCTGGATGGCACGATACACCTCTTCCCGGTAGATCTTGATCTGAGGTGGGGCGGAGATCCCGATCTTCACCTGGTCTCCGCGGATATCCACCACGCGGACCTCTATATTGTCTGCGATGATGATGCTCTCGTTCTTCTTCCTGCTCAAGACCAGCATTATCTCTTCCTCAGGGCCGCAAGCTCTTCCAGGATCCTGTGTTTGACATGCCACCTGTCGTCGGTACTGATCACCTGAGCGGCCCGACGCGTCTTCCTGTTGACGAGCAGGGGGCCTTGCAGGTTGGCCGTCATCTCCCTCTGGTTCTCGGGAATCGTGACGATCGCGAAGATCAGGAGGTCCTCCTGCCGTTCCAGCCCAAGCGCCTCGAGATCGGAAGGAAGGGGTGCAGGATCGTAATCGGGTCTGAAGACGCGAGGATCTATCACCACGAAGGCCACCTGGGGGTCCTCGAGAGACTGAAGCCAGTAGAAGGGAGGCTGATGCGAGTCGAGAAGGGCGTACCGGGTGAGGTGCTCGAACCCGAAGAGCCCGTTCACAAAGGTGAGGATCTGTCGTTCGTCAACGGTCAGTGGCCCATATGGGCGCGTGTCAATCGTCACCGTCCCCATCGTCACCTCAGAAAATCGAGAAGTGTAGGCGGTAGAATACGCGCAGCCGTCGAGAGGGCCGCCTTGTGCGTGTATTCCAGTCGCTTGAGCTCGATGATGGCCTCGGAAACATCGAGATCCACCCGCTTCGCATAGAGTTCCGTCACATCCGGGATCTCCTCCTGATTGTGAGCATAGGCGAATCTGAGCCTCGTCCCCCGCGCGCCTATCTCACCCATCTTCCCCACGAGGGCGGAGAGGGCCTCATCGATCATACCGAGTCCCCTTCCTCCCAAGGCCTCCTGATCGCCCACCATCATGGCATCCCTCACACGCATCACCACGTCGAAGAGGGAACCACCTCCGTGGACAGCGGAGGCCGCAATGTTGCCGGGCGGACGGTGAACATCCGGAGGAGCGATGATCCCGAGATCCTGGAGTACGCTCCCTTCCCCGTCTTCCATCCACAACTGGTGAGGTACCGTCGTCTCCAGGATGAGGGAGTGGTTCACCGGATCTATCCTCGCCCTCACGGGAGCGGCTGAATCGTTTATCTTCTGCACGATGGAATAGAGGGTATCACCTTCGGTCACGTCGATACGCACTCCATCTATAGAAAAATATCCGGCTTCTCCCACCCTGTAGTCAAGCGCGTCGATGGTGGCATACACCTGCTGTTGCTGGGCCCCGAATACGAAGTTTCCCGAGAAACCGGTGGTGATGAAGGCACCCTCCGCGATCTCTGTCTGCTTTTCCGTGATATCCCCGATGTATTCGACACCCGTGATGAGCAGATCGTCGGCCCCGGGGACGTTCCCGCGTACCACCCGGAACGGCTCCCCCCTCGTCCGCGCCCCTCCGAAGAGGAACCGCCCTTCGGGGCCACGGGCATTCGCGATCTGGACGAGCTGCTCGAGGAGTTCATCGACTTCCTTCCCCATGGCCTTGAGGTCCTCTGGGGTGTAGGTCCCGTGTGCCGCCTGTACCGTGAGCTCCCTGATCCGCTGGACGATCTCCACCCCTTCCTTGAGATGGCCTTCCACCACATTGTAGTAGTCCTGCACGTACGCTATGTTCTCCCCGTAACGTGTGAGGCGCGTGAGGAAGGAGTCATAACGCACCGCGTGGGCCGCCCCCACGGGGTCGTCCCTCAGGTCCTGGATCCTCGTCTGGGAGGACATACGGTTCTGTACCCTGTAGAGGGCCCGTTCCCGCTTCTGGAGGTGGTAGACCATGTCGTCATTGGGCATGTTGGTACTGATCCGATTCATCTACGCCTCCTCACACCGCCATCCTGTTGATGAGCAGATCCAGCATCGAATTGAACGTGGTGATGAAACGCGCACTCGCCGCGTATCCGTGCTGGAACTTGATCATCTGGGCGAGCTCCTCGTCTATGTTCACTCCCGAGATACTCTCCCTGAGATCCTTGAGATCTTTCATGATGAGCTTCTGGGTCTCGTCCGCTATCTGGGCCTGCTGTCCTTTGAGGCCTATCTCCGAGACGGCCTCTGCGAAGTAGTCGTCGAAGGTCATGAGTCTGCCTATCATCACCGGTTCGGTCCTGAGGTTCGCGACGGCGAGGGCGGCCGATCCATCACCCGGAGGCGCGGGCCTCCCCTCCTGTCCGAAGCCCGCCGCCACACTCGCCGGATCCCGCTCCACCTCCGGGTTGAGTACCACCCAGCCCGAAGGATGTGCGAAAGGCGCCACCCCGTACTCCGCACCGCCCCTCAGGGTGAGCACCCCGTCCACGGTCTCCCAATCGTAGGCGTTCTCGGGACCGCTGCCCGCGAGGATCCCCGCATAGCCGGAAAGGAACTGTCCGGAATCCTCCACGTGGCGTATCACGAAATCGGGGAACGCCACATCTTCACTCGGGGTTGCCTTGAGGACGAGCCTCCCCAGACGATCGAACGAGGCGCTCACCTCTGCTCCCGAGGTATTGATGCGGTTCACGATATCCTGGACCGTATCAGTGGGATAATAGGCGATCTGGACATCCTCCTCGGCCCCCGAGAGGGTGATGACCCCCTCTATACCCACCTGGGCGTTGGGATCGAGTGGGTTCGTGCCGTGGATACGGAAGAGATAGGTGGAGTCGAACTCTCCATCGCCGTTGCGATCGTAGTTCCCCACCGCGTTGAGGACGGCCGGATGCTCCACGAAGAAATCGACTCCAGTCTGTCCGTTGAGCCCATATGCGTTCCTGTGGACCTCGTTCACGAGGTTCACCAGATTCACGGTCATGGTATCGAGCTTCTGTATCTCCCCCCTCACGTCACCGTCCCGGAGCTCGAGGAGGGCGGCGAGCTTGCCCCCTTCGAGGCGGACCTCTTCCGTACTCCCCTCCCAGAGCACGGCACTGAATCCCTCGTTCTGGGGCCTGGGGTCGAGGGCGAAGGGATGATACACCTTCCCCTGGACGAGATGTCGTCCCCCCACATGGATGGTGAACTCGTCCGGATCACGTGTGTCCACGGTGACGTTGATGAGCTTCGCGAGCTTCTCCACCAAGAGGTCCCTCCGATCCATGAGATCGTTGGGATTGTCACCCATGGCCTTCACCTTCACGATCTGTTCGTTGAGGTGGGCGATCCGGGCGATGTAGTCGTTCACCTCCTTCACCGTCGCCTGTACGTCCTCTTCGATCATCTTTCGTATGCTCGAGAGTGCGCGATACCGTTCGTGTATTCCGTCCACCAGGGCCTTCGCATTCTCTATCACGGCGTGCCGGGCCGCCATCTCGTCCGGATGGATCGAGAGTTCCTGCCACGCATCCCAGAAGGCGTCGAGGAGACTCCGTACCGAGACATCGGAAGGCTCGTTGTAGGTCTTCTCCACCATGAGGAGGTAGGAGTTCCTCGTCTCCCAGTACCCGCCCACATTGGTCTGGGCCACGATACGGCCTTCGAGTATTTCATCCCGTATGCGTTCGATCGACTGTATGGAAACCCCCTGCCCTATCTGTCCCGGTGTCTCCTCCCGATTGAGTCCGGGCATGTAGAGGGGATCCATGGCCTCGAGGTTCACCCGCTGTCTCGAATAGCCTTCCACGGAGGCATTGCTCATGTTGTGACCCACGGTAGCGAGCCCCTGTGTGTGCGCGAGGAGCCCACGCTTCCCTATCTCTATGCTCATGAACGTAGAGTGCATTTCCTTCCTCCTAAAGCCGCGTATCTATGAGGAGAGAGGACTCGCCCTGGGACCTCCTCCCGTCCTTGCCGTATCCCCCCAGGAACCGGTCGGGAAAGAGCTCCCTGAGGCAGGCGTACACCGTTGCATAGGAGGCTTCGGCATACCTGGCGATCACCTCACCAAGGCCGCGTACCCTGAGCAATCGTTCCCGCAGACGCCCGGCCACATCCGCTATGCCCTGCGCCACAGGCGGATCGATGTATCTGAGGGCCGTCCGGAGGGGCGTGTCGGGCGCGAGTTCGAGCTCGCTGAGGAGCTCCGCATAGACACGCATCCTGTCCTCTTCGAGCATCTGGAGGGCCTGGCTCTTCTGGACGAGCGCCGTTACCTTTTCTTCAACCCCGACCCACTCCCTCTCGAAGAGTGCATTCCTCAGCTCCTCCTGTAGATGGGGCATCTCATCCAACACTCTCACCATCTGCTCGAGCGTCCGCTCCATGATATGGGCCAGGACTACCATACGCGGCTCCTTTGGGAAGGTCTCCCTCTTAATCATCGGATGACCCTCTGGAAATGATTATCGGAAATATCACCCTTCGGTTGCCCACTGCGGGAGACTGTGGTAGAGTAAGATTGACGGGATACGATAGTATCTATATCTTAATATATATGAAATTTTTTATGGAGGAATCATGACACCCGACCGCGATGTGATCATCGTAGGCGCAGGTCCCGCAGGGCTTGCCGCAGCTCAGTACGCCGCCCGTGCAGCCCTCGATACCCTGGTGATAGAGCAGATGGCACCAGGCGGGCAGGCGCTCATCATCGACACCCTGGAGAACTATCCAGGATTCCCGGAACCCATCTCGGGCTTCGAGCTCGCCCAACGTTTCGAGACCCAGGCGAGGAACTTCGGCGCTTCCTTCCTCAACGCCACGGTGAAACGAATCTCCAAAAAGGAGAAGGTGTTCGAGGTCGAGACGACGAAGGGGGTGCTCACCTCCTACGCGGTGATCCTCGCCTCGGGAGCCGCACATAGGAAGCTGGGGATCCCGGGAGAAAAGGAGTATACCGGTCGAGGGGTCTCCTACTGCGCCACCTGCGACGGTCCCTTCTTCAAGGGGAAGCGGATGCTCGTGGTCGGAGGAGGAGACGCCGCGTGCGACGAGGCGATGTACCTCTCCAAGCTCACGGACAAGATCGTCCACATCCACAGACGCGATCGGTTCAGAGCGCAGAAGGCCTTGGCACAGAGGGTGCTCAACAATCCTCACATCGAGGTGCGGTTCAATACCGTGGCGGTGGAGATAAGGGGTGAGGAAGTGAACGGGGTGAAGAAGGTCTCCTCCGTGCTCCTCAAACGCGTGGATACGGGAGAGACATACGAGGAACCCATCGATGCGGTCTTCATCTTCATCGGCTCCGATCCCCAGACCGGCTTCGTCGAGGGAGTGGAGAAGGACGAATCCGGATACATCATCACGAATCAGGAGATGATGAGCTCCATTCCCGGTCTCTTCGCGGCCGGCGATGTCCGCAACACCCCCTTCCGTCAGATCGTGGTGGGTGCGGGGGAAGGGGCGGTCGCAGCCCACTGTGCAGCGAAGTACATCGACGAACTCAAAGGGGAAGCCTATGAGTAGAGGGGGACACGCCCCCCTACTTTCCCTTCTCCTCCTCCCATGGATGCTGCCGGCCGGTCCCGCTTCGTTCTGGGACCTCACGGAGGAGGAGATCCCTTCCTTCCTCGAAGCCATGTCCGACGA
Source organism: Spirochaeta thermophila DSM 6192 (assembly GCF_000147075.1). Taxonomy (NCBI): domain Bacteria; kingdom Pseudomonadati; phylum Spirochaetota; class Spirochaetia; order Winmispirales; family Winmispiraceae; genus Winmispira; species Winmispira thermophila. The sequence goes on along the minus strand of NC_014484.1, from coordinate 846,740 downwards.
GGAGACGATCAGCCAGGTCTTCCTCATAGGGTACGAGGGCGAGACCCCCGACCCCCGGATCCTGCAGTGGATCGAGCGCTACAACCTGGGCGGCATCAAGATCTTCGGGAGGAACGCCGAGCGCCTCCTCCCGGTGGTGAGGAGTGTGGCGGCCTACCAGGAAAAGGCGCTCGCTCACCGTTCCGGCATCCCCCTCCTCGTCGCCACCGACCAGGAGGGCGGATGGGTCCGCCACATAAAGGGGGAGACCGTAGAGACTCCCGGGAACATGGCCATCGGCGCGACCCGCCTCCCCTACGAGGCCTATCAGACCGGCCTCCTCATCGGAAAGGAATTGAGGGCCCTGGGGATCACCATGAACTTCGCCCCCACGGTGGACGTGTACGTCAATCCCGAAGCCCACGTGATAGGGCCCAGATCCTTTGGATCGGATCCCCGGCTGGTCGCCACGCTTGCGCTCTCCTTCTACCATGGGAGCCTGGACGCCGGGGTGATCCCGGTGGCCAAACACTTCCCGGGACACGGGAACGCCCGCGGGGACTCCCACGGCGAGCTCCCCGTGGTGGAAGACGACCTGGCCACCCTCTGGGAGAGGGACTGGCTCCCCTATCGGATCCTCATCAGGGAGGGGTTGCCCGCCGTCATGGTAGGACACCTCAACTTTCCTCTTCTCTCCAAAAACGACCTGCCCGCCACCCTCTCCCCCCGCGTGATCTCTCTCCTCAGGGAGAAACTCGGCTTCCAGGGACTCGTCATCACGGACGACCTCTACATGATGGGGGCCCGCGTCGCGGGGGAGGACATCCCACATATCGTGGTAGAGGCTCTCTCGGCCGGCAACGACATGGTCCTCTTGTCGAGGCCTCCCCATCCGGGAGACCCGGTCTGGGAGGCCGTGCTGTCGAGATATCGGAACGATCCCGAGTTCAGGAAACGAATACAGACCTCCGTGAGGAGGATCATCACGCTCAAGATCCGATATCTGAAGGCCATGGGGCCAAAAGGCCTCATCCCCTCCGAGGAGACCCTGCGGGAGGTCTTCCCCGACGAGGAAACCGCGGAGGCGTTCGGGGAACAGGCCCTCAGGGCCGTCACCATGATACGAAACGGGAAGGTGCCGCTCTCCCCTGGAGGCGATGCACGCGTACTCCTCGTGGGGCAACACACCAGGTTCCTCTCCATCGGGAAGGAATACTTCCCCCGCGCGGACACCTTCCAGTTTTCCTATCTCCCCTTCTATTTTGCCTCCGAACAGGTGAAGACTCGACTCTCCCGTCTCGTCCAGCAGTATGATCTGGTCATCTACTGTCTCATGAACCCCAACAGTCTCGAGGTCCTCGCCTCGCTCGAAGAATGGGCGCCACGAATCGCGGTGCTCTCCACCCTCACACCGGTGTACCTCGCCGAGGTCCCCTGGGTGGACACAGCGGTGGCCATATACGGCACGAGCGAGGAGTGTTACCGGGGTGGCTTCCTCGCCCTCATGGGCAAACTCACCCCCGCCGGGACACTCCCCATCTCCCTCACCCCCCCCTCCGGAGCACCTCCCTGATGTCCGTCGTTCCACTGGATCTCAGGGACGAGACGCTCAGACGATGGGTCACGGACATCCTCACCCAACGGGAGTGGGAGTGTGTGTACCTATCCTCCCGCACCCTCGTCGAGGCCGAAGCGACCCCAGGACGCCGCCTCTGGGGCATCTTCCGAGGAAGGAGGCTCGGAGGTGTCATTCTCCTCGATCACGGAAGCCTCTTTCCCTACCTGCCGGAGGTCGAGTGCCTCGAGCCGGAGGAGGAGGCCGCACTCCGAAGCCACATCCGGCGAGAGGGGAACCGCTGTCTCGGCCTCCTCTCCGAAGTAGAGAAGCTGCTTCCGCTCTTCGCCTCTCCTCCCGAGGTGCTCAGGGAATACGACCTCATGCTTCGAACCCGCACATCGCCTCCTCCGGAACCCGCCGTCCCTCTCGTCATACGACCGGCTCTCGCCTCCGACATACCCGCCCTCTACCAGCTCCAAGAAGGATACGAGAAAGAGGAAGTCCTCTACGATCCCCGTCTCTTCTCCCCGCTCCACTGTTTCGCCACCATACGCCACCTCCTGCGGGATCAGCTCCTCTACCTGGCCTGTACAGGAGACACCATCGTGGCCAAGGCCGGCACCAATGCCCGAGGACTCACCGTGGACCAGGTAGGAGGGGTCTACACCCTTCCCGCATGGCGGGGAAAGCGGATAGCCCAGGCATTGGTTCACACCATTTCGCGGACGAGTGAAACTTTAGGGAAAAAAGTGTGTTTATTTGTTCGAAAGGGGCATACCATCGCCCGGCACGCCTATGAAAAGGTGGGATTCGAGGTGGTAGGCGAATTTGGTATCGCATACTTCTAGAATCGAGCGGGAGTCCAAGAGGTGCGAGTCCTTCTGGTCACGAGTGAGTTCACCCCCCTCGCCAAGGCAGGGGGATTGGGTGATGCAGTAGCCGCCCTCGCAGGCGCACTCCGAACACAGGGTGTGGACGCGAGAGTACTCCTTCCCAGGTACCAGGGGATGGAAGTCCCCGAGTCCCCAAGGGTGGAAGAGCTCAACATCACGATGGGCTCACACACCATGTGGGCCCGAATCCTGCACGTGGAAGTGGATCGGGTTCCGGTCTTGCTCCTGGAACATCCCCTCCTCTTCGGATCGCGGAAGGGTATCTACACCACCACGGATCACAGGGACTTTCCCGACAACCTCTTCAGGTTCTCCTTTCTCTCCGCTGCGGCCTATGCCCTCGCCCGCCGCGGCACATGGCGGCCCGAGGTGCTCCATTGTCACGACTGGCCGACGGCTCCCGCCGTCCTCTACAGCGCCCGCGCCGGTGGAGATCCGCCGACGGTCTTCACCATACACAACCTGGGCTACCAGGGGGTCTTTCCCCTCCACCAGCTCCCCACCATGGGCATCACCAGGGAGGAAGCGGAGAGACTGGACATCGTCACCGGAGAGGCCATCAACCTCCTTCGCGGGGCAGTGGTCAACGCAGACCTACTCACGACCGTCTCGCCCACCTATGCCGAGGAGATCAAGACCCCCGAATTCGGATACGGGTTGGAAACGATACTCAGGGAGAGAGGGGAAAAACTCCGGGGCATCCTCAACGGGATGGACTACGATCTCTGGAACCCGGAGACGGATCCCCATCTTCCTGTGCACTACACCGTCGAAACGCTGGAAAGAAAGGAAGAAGTGAAGAGGCACCTCCTCTCCCTCGCCGGTCTTCCGGACCGAGGACGTCCCCTCGTCGGCATGGTGACCCGACTGGTGCACCAGAAGGGACTCGGCATCCTCTGTGGTCCCTCCGACCCCGCCCTTCCCCAGTTGCTCCGGCTCCCCCTCACCATGATCGTTCTGGGCACGGGGGAACGGAGGTTCGAGGAATACCTCAGAACCCTCGCCTCCCAGTACCCCAATCTCTCGGTGCACATCACCTTCGACGAACACCTCGCCCACCTCATAGAAGGGGGAGCGGACTTCTTCCTCATGCCGAGCCTCTATGAACCATGCGGTCTCAACCAGATGTACTCCCTCGCCTACGGCACCATCCCGGTGGTGAGTCGGCGCGGCGGGCTCGTGGACACGGTGGAAGAAGTGGACATCCGGAAGGGGAGCGGCACCGGATTCTTCATCGATCCGCTCACACCCCACGGTATCGTGGAGACCATGAGACGGATCTGTGAGCTCTACCTCACATCCCCGGATCTGATCCGCACCATACGAGAGAACGGCATGCGAAGACGCTTCCTCTGGGAAGACGCCGCCCGGTCGTACCTCTCATGCTACCGGGAAGTGCGGGGATCATCCGATTGACGCTCCATCCCAGGGAAGGTATCTTTCAGCAGGAAGGGAGGAGAGGCATTGGAAAACGTGCTCACCATCATCCTCGGGGGGGGGAAGGGGACGCGCCTGTACCCCCTCACCAAGGAGCGTTCGAAACCCGCCGTGCCCTTCGCAGCGCGGTATCGTATCGTGGACATCCCCCTCTCCAACAGCATCAATTCCGGCTTCAGGAAGGTGTACGTCCTCACCCAGTTCAACTCCGCATCACTGCACCTCCACCTCGCCCAGGCCTATCAGTTCGACAGCTTCAGCAGGGGCTTCGTGGAGATCCTCGCCGCGGAACAGGGCTTTTCCCACGCAGGCTGGTATGAGGGCACCGCCGACGCGGTACGGAAGAACCTCCACCACTTTAGGACGCAAAACCCCTCCCACTACCTCATCCTCTCCGGCGACCAGCTCTACCGGATGGACCTGAGGGAGTTCTTCAGATTCCATGTGGAGCGCGACGCCGACATCACTCTCGCCGTGACCCCGGTCCGGAGGGAAGACATCGGGCGCTACGGCATCATCGTGAGCAACGAGTCCTACAGGGTGAAGGCCTTCGAAGAGAAGCCCGATCCGAGGGGAGAGACCGAACATCTCAAGAGCTCACAGATCGTGCCGCCTTCCCACAGGGAACAGGGGAAACACTACCTCGCCTCCATGGGCATCTACCTCTTCAAGGCGGAAGTGCTCGAGAAGATGATGGAGGGCCCCTACACCGACTTCGGGAAGGAACTCATCCCGGCTGCGGTGAGGGAATATGCGGTCTACTCCCACGTCTTCACCGGGTTCTGGGTCGATATCGGGACCATACGATCGTTCTACGAGACACACCTCGCCCTTGCCACCGAGTATCCGGAGTTCGACCTCTACGACGAGACCTCCCCCATCTACACCCGGATGAGACACCTCCCCCCCTGCAAGTTTCTCAATACGAAGATCGACACCTCGCTGGTAGGCGAAGGGTGCATCATTAAGAACGCCTCGATCAGCCGTTCGGTCATCGGGATAAGGACCGTGATACGAGACCACTCGGTACTCGAAGGAGTGGTGTGCATGGGGGCCGATCTCTACGAGACACCCGCCCAGAAAGAGGAAAATGTACGGAAAGGGATCCCCCATATCGGAATAGGGCGGAACTGTCACATAAAGAACGCCATCATCGACAAGAACACCCGCATCGGAGACAACTGCAGGATAGGGGTGGATCCAAAGGAACGCAGGAACGGCGACTACGGGAGCTACCACATCCGTGACAACATCATCGTGATCACCAAGAACCAGGTCATCCCGTCCGGCACCGTGATCTAGGTCATTCCTTCGACCTGTAGAGGAGGGCCTCGAGGAGCGGCCTGTCAGAGGGGACGAGGAGCTCTTCCCTCACCGAGACCAGATCCCACCACCGGAGCTCGGCATGCATGTCGTTGAGCCGGGGCTCCCCTTCCGCCTCGACGAGGAAACCCAGGAGCGTATACCTCACCTCGCCGTTTCTGAAGCTTCCCGTATAGATGCACTCCCTCACCTCCACCTCGAGGCCCAGCTCCTCACGCAGTTCCCTGGCAAGCGCTTCCTCCGGAGCCTCCCCGCGGCGCACCTTGCCTCCGGGGAACTCCCACAACCCACCCACCGATCCCCCCTCCCTCCGGAGGGCGAGGAGGACCTTCCCTCCCCTCAGCAGGACGCCAGCAGTGGTGAGCCGCTCCTCCATCAGAGGAAGAGCACCCTCGGGAAGAGGAAGTGGAGGAGCGCGGCCACCACCGAGAGCACGCCCACCAGGGTCTTGTTCTGCGAGAGAAGGGCGTCGATCCTATCCACCGCATCGCTTCCCACCTCGGCGCCTTCACTCGGGGTCCGCCGTTCCCGGTAGAACATGAGGAGAAGGGCGATACCGGATGCGAGACCGGCGATGGCCGGGAGGAGATCCCCTACGATGATGACGTCCCCTTCGGTGACCGAAAGGATCTTGAAGACCCCCGTCACCGCAGTGAGGATTCCCCACACGAGGAGGAACGTCTTGCTCCTCAGCACCTCGGGATTGAACAACGCGGTGATACCCGTACGCTCCGAGAACGTCTCCTGGGCCAGGATGATCCCGCTCATGAAGTTCGTGAGCACGGAAAGCGCGTAGAATTGCAACATCATGGACCTCCTTCGCTAGTCTATCCTTCTAGGCTCCCGGGAGAGGAGGAAGGTCTCCTGTCCCACCTGTAATAATACATAAATCGTTGGACTCTGGCTATCCGATTCGGGAAGCGGAAGCGAAAAGGTGAACACCCAGGGCCCCTCACCCTCTCCCGCGATTCCCGAAAAGAGAGGCTCCCCCGAAGAGGACAGCTCCTCCTTCTGGAATCCAGCATATCCCAAGACCTGCACCGGCACGACCCTCTCATCATCCCGCCTCACCTTCACACTGCCCAGGATCCGGCCCTGATAGGAGACGGCCTCGAGCCTCCACACGTATCCCGAGGCGATGACCTCCCAGTCTCTGGGAGCGAGGAAGAAATGGTAGATGAGGGCCATGATGACGATCACCACCACGTCGAGGAGGAGGATCATGAGCGAGGTGTTCCTCCAGAAGGGACGGGAGTCGATACGGGATCCATCGCGGGGGGGAGCCATGGAGAGGCGTTCCTCCCGACTGTAGCGGAAGGTGAGCTCCTCCTCGTGGGGGAGGGAGGGGGGAAGATCCTTTCCTTCCCGGTCAGCCATAGTCGACCCCCAGATCCTTCAAGATGCTCCCCACCTCCCCCACCACGTCCTCCGCTCCGAACCATCCCCTGCGCGCGAACAAGCGCCTCCCCGCCTCCCCATGCGCCACCACCCCCGCACACGCTGCCTCCTCCACCCCCACCCCATGCGCCAACAGCCCCCCTATCACCCCGGCCAGCACATCCCCCGCCCCTCCCGTCCCCAACGGCGCGCACATCCCGTCGTACACCCACACCCTTCCCGAAGGCCCCACCACCCACGTGGTGTGCGCCTTCAGGACCACCACCGCACCCAACCCCCGCGCGAGCTCCCCGCACACCCGCCCAGGCGCGTCGAGCACCTCCTCCACCGTACACCCTGCAAGACGCGCGCACTCTCCGGGATGCGGCGTGAGGACCCACCTCCCCCCCAGATCGAGCCGGCCCTCCCCGTCCCGCAACCGGGCGAGGGCCTCGAGCCCATCCGCATCGATCACCCCCCTCCCGCAGCGCCCGAGGATCGCGGCCAGCTGCCCCACCCGTTCCTCCCCCCTTCCCCACCCCGGCCCCACCACCGCCGCATCCACCCGCACCCCCTCATCGCCCGGCCGCACCACCACCCCACCCCCCAGCCCCCCCAGAAGCCCGTACACCTCCTCGTCGCAACAGAGGTAGACCAGTCCTGCGGGCGTCCTCGCCGCAGCCCTCGCCGAGAGCAACGCCGCACCCGCCAGACCCCTGCTCCCCGCCCACACCCCCACACGCCCCCTCTCCCCCTTGTGCGACGCCGCCCGCACCCTCCCCACCAGACCCCCCACATCCCCCGGCTCGAGCCACCATCCCTCGGCCTCCTCCCTCACCACCTCCGGAGGAAACCCTATCGGCACCACCCGGAGCTCCCCCGCCCGCTCCCGCCACGCCGGCACCAACACCTCCCACTTCCCCACCCCCACCATCGCCGTCACATCCGCCCTCACCCCCCCCTCACAACCCACCCCGCCGGGCACATCCACCGAAAACACCCTCGCCCCACCCTCCCCCACCACCCTGAACAACTCCACCACATCCTCCGCGAGCCCCCCCCCTCGCCCCCACCCCCAACACCCCCTCCACTACCCACCCCGCCTCCCTGCACACCCGCCTCACCTCCTCCCTCTCCTCCTCCCACACCAGCACGGGCACACCCAACCGCTCGAGCACCCTCGCCTGGACCCTCCCCGCCTCCGAGAACCGCCGCGCCCTGAGGACCAGCCGCACATCCCGCCTTCCCTCCAACCACGCCCACCGCGCCATCACCATCGCATCCCCCCCATTGTTCCCCGACCCGCACACATACACCACAGGCCCATCCTCCCCCGCCACCTCCCGGAACACCTCATGGAGCCGCATCCCCGCCTGCTCCATGAGCACCAGCTCAGGCACCCCATACTCCTCCCGGGTCCGGGCATCCACCCGCCGGGCACCCTCCACGGAGACGAGCGGCCTCATCATCCACCCCCCGACACGAGGTAACGATCCGTCCTCCACCAGAACAAATCGACCCCCCCCGCCGACACCACCAACGCCGCGAGCATCCCCTCCGGCGTCACGGTGAAACGCACGTACACCGGCTCGGCCCGAGGCATCTCCAGCCGGAAGTCCCTCGCCACGAGAGTCACCGCATCCACCACCCTGAGGGAGAGTCCCTCCTCCCCCTCCTCCCTCTTCACGAAGAACAAGTGCTGACCAGGCCCCACCCCCACGAAATCGTACGGCACCGGCACCGCCTGATCCCTCCTCGCGAACACACGCTCCTCCGAAAAAAGCCGTTCCTCCGGAAGCTCGTAGAACGAGAGGTAGCGCCCTTCCGAGAAACTGTACCAGTACACCCTGCTCACGTACCGTTCGATCCCCCACACCGTACCCGTCTCCTCGTCCACCCCCTCGATGAAGTAATCCAGCTTCACGAACACCCCCTCCCCATCCATATCGGGCACCACCCCGGCGATGGACGGCACCACCCGTTCCACGGGGACCCCCGACGGCAGGGGCAACCTGTCCAGACCGAACGAGCGGTACCACCGCCGCTTCCCCTCCCTGTCGTACCAGTAGACCTCCCAGGAAGCCCCCACCCGACACACCACCACCACCTCGTCCCCCTTCACCACGTACACCCCCTCGACGTAGGGGAACGGAGCCCCTGTGACACCCTCCCTCCCGAGATAATCGCGGTACGACCCGTCCTCGGCGAACCGCACCACCACCTGATTGAAGACCATCCCCCGCTCCTCGTCGCGCTCCACCCGCTCAGGCGGAAGGGCATCCTCAACCAGGAGCTCCATCCGCGACGTCACGGCCAGACTCTCGTTCTGCACGAAACCGTAGGGAAAGGCCTTCCTGGGGCTCGACCTGTCCCCCACCTGCGAGAGCATCCCCGGCGGGGGATTCTTGGCCGGATTGTACCACAACCGCAGGAGCTCACCGTACGACGAAAACTCCATCACCTTGGCGGCACTCGCATTACCCACGAAGAACCTCCCCTCCCGGACCGCGAGATTCACATCGTTCGCCGCCACGTCCCCGGCGAAGGGGAAAAAACTCACCTCGTCCTCGAGCCGACCGAACGGGAGGTGGATCACGTTCTCCATCGGGAGCTCCACCACCTGCGTTCTCCCGCATGCCATCACGAGGAGGAAGACCCCCCCCGCCGCCGCCCTGTAGAACCATGACAATTTCATTACCAGCTTATACTAACCGTGGCCTATCTCCCTGTCAATCTTGACCTTATCCCCTCAAAGCGATAGCTTAAAACCATGAGCATACTCGAACGCCTCTTCGGAACCAAACGGGAACGCGACGTGAAGGCCCTCCTCCCCCTCCTTCACGAGGTGAACAGACGCGAGTCATGGGCGACATCGCTTCCCGATCACGCCTTTGCCGAGAAGACCCGGGAGTTCAAACAGCAGATCCAGGCAGGCCGCACCCTCGACGACATACTCCCCGAAGCCTTCGCCCTCGTACGTGAGGCCGCCAGACGGAAGCTCGGCGAACGCCTCTACGACGTACAGATCCTCGGTGCCATCGTCCTCCACCAGGGCAAGATCACCGAGATGAAGACCGGTGAGGGGAAGACCCTCGCGAGCGTCCCGGCCGCCTATCTCAACTCCCTCACAGGAAGAGGCGTCCACATCGTCACGGTGAACGACTACCTCGCCGAACGCGATGCCAACTGGATGAAACCCGTCTACGACCTCCTCGGCGTCTCGGTGGGCGCCATCCTCTCGCAGATGGACACCGCCGCACGGAAAGAGGCCTATGCCAAGGACATCACCTACGGGACCAACAACGAATTCGGCTTCGACTACCTGCGTGACAACATGTGCTACGACATCTCTCAAAAGGTCCAGCGCGGGCACGTCTACTGTATCGTGGACGAGATAGACTCCATCCTCATCGACGAGGCCCGTACCCCCCTCATCATCTCAGGCCCGGCTGAAGACGACCGCCGCAAATTCCTCGACGCCAACCGGATCGTCCCTTTCCTCCAGGAGTGCGAGAAGGATCCCGAGACCGGCGAATACCTCGAGGAGACAGGAGACTACAAGATCGACGAGAAAGGCAAGCGGGTCATGTTCACCACCCGCGGTCTCGAACGCATAGAGGAACTCCTCCTGCGACACAAGGTCATCCAGGGATCGCTCTTCTCCGAGGAGAACTTCGAATACATCCACTATGTCACCCAGGCGTGCAGGGCGCACTTCCTCTTCCACAAGGATGTCGACTACGTGGTCAAAGAGGGACAGGTGCAGATCGTCGACGAATTCACGGGCCGCATCCTCCATGGACGCCGCTACTCCGACGGACTCCACCAGGCCCTCGAGGCAAAGGAAGGCATCCGCGTGGCCGAGCGCAACCGGACCCTCGCCACCATCACCTTCCAGAACTACTTCCGCATGTACGAGAAACTCGCCGGCATGACCGGCACCGCGGAAACCGAGGCCAAAGAGTTCGCCAAGATCTACGGCCTCGAGGTCGTGGTCATCCCCACCAACCGACCCGTGCGACGGATCGACGACGACGACCTCGTCTTCCTCAACGAGGAGGAGAAACTCAACGCCATCTGCGACGAGATCGTGGAGGTCCACAGGAAAGGCCAGCCCATCCTGGTGGGCACCATCTCCATAGAGAAATCCGAGACACTGTCGACCATGCTCAAACGACGCGGCGTCCCCCATGAAGTCCTCAACGCGAAAAACCACGCCCGTGAGGCCCTCATCATCGCGGAGGCGGGAGCGAAAGGCGCCGTCACCATCGCCACCAACATGGCCGGCCGTGGTACCGACATCAAACTCGGAGGGAGCCCCGAGTTCCGCGCCCGCAAACGATGCGGCACGGACGCCGCCCCGGAGGACTACCTCGCCGCCTACGAGGAAGAGCTCAAGCGATGGGAGCGCGATTACGAAGAGGTCAAGGCCCTGGGAGGACTCTACGTCATCGGTACCGAGCGTCACGAGTCGCGCCGCATCGACAACCAGTTGCGCGGACGCTCCGGGAGGCAAGGGGACCCCGGTCGCTCCAGGTTCTTCATCTCCATGGACGACTCCCTCATGCGCCTCTTCGGCGGCGGCAATCTCAAGCAGATGATGGTCCGGGTGGGCATGCAGCCCGGCGAACCCATCAATCATCCCCTCATCAACCGGAGCATCGAGCGGGCCCAACAGAAGGTCGAGGAGCGCAACTTCGAAATCCGGAAACACCTCCTCGAATACGACGACGTACTCAACGAACAGCGAAAGTTCATCTATGCCCAGAGGGACGACATCCTCACGGACACCCACCTCCTCGACCGGGTCCGCACGGCCATCGAAGACCTCGTGGACGAAGCCCTGGAACACGTATTCCGAGACCCGCACCCCTCGCCGGACCTCCTGCTCCGTACGCTCCAGGAACACCTCTATTACGCCCCCCCCATTCCGGACGACATCCCCTTCACACAGGAAGCCCTCCGTGATCACCTGCTCACCCTCATCGATAGGGAGCTGAGAGAGAAGGAAGAAAAGGCGGGCAAAGAGGCCCTCAACCTCTTCCTCAGATTCGAGTACCTCAGGAACATCGACCAGGGATGGCAGGAACACCTCGAGCAGATGGAAGCGCTCCGGGAAGCGGTGTACCTACGCGTGTACGGGCAGAAGAACCCTCTCCTCGAATACAAGCTCGAAGGATCCGAGATCTTCGAAAAGATGATCTATCGGATCAGGGCCGGCATTGCGCGGAAGCTCCTCCTCCTCCGTATCGAGGAACGCCCTCCGGTGGGGACCGGCGCGCGCCGACCTCAACGCATCCAGGCCGTACACCAGGACTTCAGCGTACTCCAGCCGGCGGGGGCACCCACGCGCCAACGCATGAGCACCCCTCCCCGCGCGGCCCAACCGGCCCAGGCGACCGTACGCCGGACCGGGCGGAAGATCGGAAGGAACGAGCCCTGCCCCTGCGGGAGCGGAAAGAAGTACAAGCACTGCTGCGGGAGATAGGAGGGAACCACCGGGTGCCGAGGAAGCCCGCCTCAGCCGTCCACCACACTGGCGGCCGCCTGAGCGGGCTCTTCGCTATGGGCAGTACGGGAGAGCTCACTCGTATACACGTTCACCAACGTCACCACGGCGAACAACACTACGAGTACGATGGCCAGTCGTCGCATTCCATCCCTCCTCGAATCGTCGTCCTATTTTAATGAAGATATCGAAGCGGGTCTACCGCCTTTCCATACTTGAATATCGAGAAGTGGAGGTGGGGTCCCGTACTGTACCCCGTGTTTCCGACATCACCGACCCTTCCCCCCTGGGAGACGTAGGCTCCCTTCTCGACCCTGATCCGCGAGAGATGGGCATAGAGGGTCTGAAACCCATCGGGATGAGAGAGGATCACGTACTTCCCATAGATCGGATGCGTCCCCGTCTGCACCACCCTCCCCCCGAGTGCTGCATACACAGGAGTCCCCACATCACCGGGGATATCGATCCCATTGTGGAACTTCGGCACCCCGGTGAACGGATCCGGGCGTATACCGAACCCCGATGAGATCCTCCCCCGCAGGGGAAAGATGAAGAGCTCTCCCAGAGCCTTCTTGAGCTCGAAGGAAGTCATGCGGGCACCGGGGATGAAGAGCTTCTGTCCTGGCGTGAGCACGTCGGAGTCGAGATCGTTCGCATCGAGGATCCGTGCGAGTGAGACCCCGAATCGTCCGCTCAACCCTTCGAGCGTATCCCCCCGCCGCACGGTATAGAGGAGGCCGTCCCTATCCGGCACCTGGATCTGCGCCCCCACGGGGATACGCCTCACATCGTCTATGGTATTGAAACTCACGAGGGTGTCCATTCGCAACCCGAAACGCCTCGCCACATCGTAGAGCGTGTCCCCCTCTTGTATCGTATAACTACGGATGGAGAGTCTCGAGAAGAGGGAAGGATCGACGGGTTCGAGGATATCGGCGGGAGGATGCTCCTCCCTTCGTACGTACGAACGGAGGATCTCCGAGATATCCTCGTGTGATTCTGCCACGGGAATCGACACGGTCACGGAGGAGAGGGAAGGAGCGATGAAGAAGAAAAGACTGAGCGCCAACGACACGGTCATCACCGAGAGCGCCCCCCTCCTGCAGAGGTCAGAGGAGGTGATGCGCTCCCACACCCGATGCAACAGGACCCGCCCCGGACGAGTACGCCTCTCCACGGAAGGGAGGTGGCCCACCATCCTGATCCGGGACCCCGGGATGCGATCAGGGACACGCCTCTTCCGGGGGAGACCCGGCTTCACATAGGTGCTTTCCATGTAGAACGACGTTCGTTGCATCGATCCCCTCCTCTCTCTGATATCGACAGGGAGGGATCGTTACCTTACACGGAGATCCATCCATATCGATTGAGACGGACAGCTCAATCGTGCTAGGGTAGGATGGCAATGATCGGTTCCAGACTTGGCTGGCGCGACATCCTGGTGTTCACCCTCATCGGCATCTGGGGCGTGCTTCTCGTGGGTCGCTACGCCCACCTCATGCTCTCAGGTTCCCCCCAGGAATCGGCTCCTTCCCGCTCCATCATACGAGGCCCCATCCTCGACAGGAATGGGGAGATCCTCGCCATGCAGACACGTCTGGCTGCTCTCACCGCATGGAAACCTTCGATCACTCGACCGGAAGAGGCGGCCCGTCTCCTCTCGCCCATACTGGAGACGAGTGAGGAAGAGCTCCTCTCCCTCATCCAGCGATACCCGGGGTTCTTCTACGTGAAACGTCGGATCTCCCCCTCTGAGGAGCAGGAGATCAAGGGACTCCTGGAAGCCGGATCCCTTCCCGGCTTTTCCCTCCAGCCCGAATTCGTACGGATCTATCCTTTCAAGCGACTCGCTTCACACGCCGTAGGTTTCGCCGGTACCGACAGCAGGGGACTCGACGGCATAGAATACACCATGGACAGGACCCTCATGTCATCCCCCCTCGAGAGCCCCGCAGCATCGGGCAATCAGGTGGTCCTCACCATCGACGTGAACATCCAGCACAAGACCGACCAGATCGCCCGCCGGATACAGGAGGAGGAACAGGCTGACTCGGTGATGATCCTGGTGGCGGACGCCCTCACAGGCGAGATTCTCGCCTACACCGCGCTACCCGACTTCGATCCCAACCACTATCCCGAGGCAACGGACAAGGAACGCTTCAATTACCCTGTCTCGGCGGTGTACGAGCCCGGTTCCGTGTTCAAGATCTTCAGCCTCGCCAGCATCGTGGAACTGGGAGGAGCTTCCCGGGAGAGCACCTTCTTCTGCAACGGCTTCTACGAAAACGCCTCGGTCTCTCCCCCCATCCGTATCAGATGCCTCGGGGTCCACGGGACCGAGACCATACAGGACATCCTCGCGAACTCCTGCAACGCCGGAGCTGCCTATGCCTCGGACACCGTGGATCGCCAGCGATTCTATGAGATGCTCACGAGGCTCGGATTCGGTTCCAGGACAGGGATCAGACTCAACGGGGAGAGTGCAGGGGTCCTGCAGCCGCCGCGTCTCTGGTCACTCAGATCCAAACCCACCATCGCGATCGGGCAGGAGATAGGGGTGACGGCGATCCAGATGATCCAGGCGGCCACCGCTCTTGCGAACGGCGGCGTGATGCTCAGACCCCGTATCGTGAAGAAGGTCCTCTCGTCCGACGGAAGCGTGATCGAGGAGATGGGACCCGAACCCGCAGGCCGGATCTTCTCGGCCGGCACCGCGGCCCTTATACTGGAAGGCATGAGAGAAGCCGTGGAGCGGGGCACCGCGAGACGAGCCGCCCTGGAGCAGCTTCCCATCGCGGCCAAGACAGGTACCGCCCAGAAGGTGGACCCCGAGACCGGGCGCTACTCCGCGACCGCTTTCGTGGCCTCCACCCTGGCCCTCCTCCCTGCCGACGACCCGCGGGTCATCGTCTATGTGGTGATCGACACCCCGCATGGGGACAGCTACTACGGTGGAAGGATCGCGGCCCCGGTGGTACGGGAGATCGCCGCCTTTCTCCGGGACTACCTCCCCCTTCCCACGGGGAATCGGACCACGCTCGTCGGTACCGGCCACGTGACCCCCCTCTTGCAGAGACTCCCCGAGATCGGAGATGAGATCCCCGACTTCACAGGCCTCTCCAAAAGGGACCTCATCCCTCTCCTCCTGAGAGAGGATATCGAAGTGATCATCAGGGGCTCTGGATGGGTGACCCGACAGGACCCCCCGCCGGGTACACCCTACAGCCCCGGTATGCGGCTCATCCTCGAACTGGAGTAGGAATGGACACCTTCACGGCCAATCTTGAGGCACTCAAACGCCTCCTTCCCCGGGAACACCTGTCCCTGCTCGAACGATCCGGTTCCGTCCCTGTGGAGCTCCAGGAGGGAGCCATCCCCACCCTCCTACTCGCGGGCCGTGTGGTACACAGCAGCAGAGCGCCCGAGAAGGAAGCCGCTCGGCTCTTCGAGCATCGGCCCGAACTCCGCCATGCCCAGGTCGTGGTCTTCCTCGGATTCGGACTCGGCTACCACCTGGAGGCCTTCCTGGAAAAGAACCACTACGGCGAGGCCTGGGTGCTGGAACCCGCCCCGGAGGTGCTCCTCCATGCCGCGCGGGTGAGATCCCTCACCCGTATCCTCTCCTCCGATCGCGTGAAGATCCTCCTCCCCTCCCCCGATGTGCCACACCGTCTCTATCACGACCTCCTGGGGAAAGGATCGGAGAAGATCTTTTTTCACTCCCTCCCGGCCTATGCCCATGCCTTCCCGGACGAAGCCGCCCGTCTCGCCTCACTCGTGAACCGCATCCGGGAGACGAGGAGAATCAACCGTTTCACCATCGAACGCTTCGGGAGGAGGTGGATCCGCAACCTCCTCGTGAACCTTCCCTGGCTCCTCTACGGGAGGGGGATCGAACTCCTCCAGAACGAACTCCCCTACCCCACCCTCCTCCTGGCAGCGGGACCCACCCTGGATCAGATCGGCTCCCTCCTTCCCGAGCTCGCGAGGCGCTGCATCGTGGTGACCACGGACACCGCCTTCGGATGGGCCGTGGCACACGGGGTGGAACCCGATTTCGTCGTCATCGTGGACCCTCAGTACTGGAACATCCGGCACCTCGATCACATGGACCGGGGAACCTCCCTCTTTATCATGGACCCTGCGGTCTACCCCTCCCTGATCAGGAGGCACGCATCCCGGAGCCTCTTCACCGCATCCCCTTCCCCCCTCGCCGCCTATCTCTCCCGGTGGATCCCGTTCCGCGCCCGACTCGGCGCAGGAGGCTCGGTCTCCACCACGGCATGGGACTTCTGCCGATACATCGGGAGCAACAGGATCTTCTGCGCCGGCCTCGACCTCGCCTTTCCCGGGGGGAGGACCTATTACCGCGGCTCGCTCTACGAGAGGCTCCGCCACTCGACCTCCTGGAGGCTCAATCAACCCATTCAGGAGGAGACGCTCGGACTCTGGGAGGCGAGAGCCGACATCGTCAAGACCGAGGGAGCTTCTCCACTCATCACCAATGCGAGGATGAAGCTCTACGCATCCTGGTTTTCGCTCCACCTCCCCGAGAGCACGGTGAAGAGCGCGCGTATCACCGGGCCTGGCCTCCCGATCGATGGAATGGAACAATTTCCCCCCGAGGACATCCTGGGACTCCCCCCTGTTCGAGAACAGGTCGACGCGCGCATACGAGAGGTCCTCTCCGTCGATCTTCCCCCTCACACTCCGGACACGAAGACGGGGGAGATGGCCTGCGCGATCTATGACCACCTCCTCGAAGGTCTTTCCGATCTCGATTTCCTCCTCGAACAGGGGCTCAAAACGCTCGACACCTGGGACGGTACCCCCCAGCATGCCCAGGAGATCTTCTCATCCCTGGAGGGGGTGGACGGCCGGATCTATACCCATCCCCTGAGAGACCTCGTGGGATTCCTGCTCCAGGATATCGTGGACAGGCTCTCCGACGAACCGGCGCTGGAACACGTGCTCGGCAACTCCAGGATCATCTATCAGAAGATCAGAGAAGGTGTCGTCCTCCATCGCACTGAAATAGAACGAGCTCGTGAAATGGCGAAAAAACTCTAAACTCAGGGGGAAACGGACCGAAAAGAGAAGTGTGGTTTATGATCAGTGACCCCCTGGAGGGGCACGGCATGCTTCCGGAGGGAGCATGCCGTTTTTTTATGGAAAAAGCCCCACCGAGAGGTGGGGCACGTCGTATTCCAGCAAAAAAAGAGCCTGGCGACGGCCTACTCTCCCACCCCTTATGGGGCAGTACCATCGGCGCTGGAGGGCTTAACTTCCGTGTTCGGAATGGGAACGGGTGTTGCCCCTCCGCTCGAGTCACCAGGCAATGGATTCCATTATTTGGCAGAGGAAAGGGGATCAGGAAGATACGGTCAAGTCTCACGGAGGATTAGTACTGGTCGGCTGAACGTGTTACCACGCGTACACCGCCAGCCTATCGACGAGGTCTTCTCCCTCGCTCCTTCAGGGCACATAACGTGCCAGGGATGGTTCATCTTGGGGTGGGCTTCCCGCTTAGATGCCTTCAGCGGTTATCCCTTCCGGACTTGGCTACCCAGCAGCTACCGCTGGCGCGATAACTGGTACACCAGAGGTCCGTCCACTCCGGTCCTCTCGTACTGAGAGCAGACCCCCTCAACCATCCAACGCCTGTGGCAGATAGGGACCGAACTGTCTCACGACGTTCTGAACCCAGCTCACGTACCGCTTTAATCGGCGAACAGCCGAACCCTTGGGACCTGCTCCAGCCCCAGGATGCGATGAGCCGACATCGAGGTGCCAAACCCTGCCGTCGATGTGGACTCTTGGGCAGGATCAGCCTGTTATCCCCGGAGTACCTTTTATCCGTTAAGTGACGGCCCTTCCACTCGGTACCGCCAGATCACTAGGACCCGCTTTCGCGCCTGCTCGACCCGTCGGTCTCGCAGTCAGGCCACCTTATGCCCTTGCACGTCCACGCTGATTTCCAACCAGCGCAAGGTGACCTTCGCGCGCCTCCGTTACCCTTTAGGAGGCGACCGCCCCAGTCAAACTGCCCACCTGACACTGTCCACCTACCGGATCACGGCAGATGTTAGAAACCCTACATGGCAAGGGTGGTATTTCACCGACGGCTCCACCTGTGCTGGCGCACAGGCTTCCCTGCCTCCCACCTATCCTACACATGCCATGCAAAGTCCCCATGCCAGGCTGCAGTAAAGGTTCACGGGGTCTTTCCGTCTAGCCACAGGTAATGGGCATCTTCACCCATACTTCAATTTCACCGGGTCTCGCGTTGAGACAGCGCCCAAGTCGTTACACCTTTCGTGCGGGTCGGAACTTACCCGACAAGGAATTTCGCTACCTTAGGACCGTTATAGTTACGGCCGCCGTTTACCGGGGCTTCGGTTCACCGCTTCGCCCAAAGGCTCACGGATCCCCTTAACCTTCCGGCACCGGGCAGGTGTCAGTCCCTATACGTCCTCTTACGAGTTCGCAGAGACCTGTGTTTTTGGTAAACAGTCGCTTGGGCCTGGACTCTGCAACCCCCAGTAAGCAGCTTACGCCACCCACCAGAGGCCCCACTTCTCCCGAAGTTACGTGGGTAGTTTGCCGAGTTCCTTAACGCGAGTTCTCCCGCGCGCCTTGGAATGCTCATCCCGCCTACCTGTGTCGGTTTCCGGTACGGTCTCTCACAGCTTACCCCTAGAGGCTCTTTCTCGGCAGTCTGACTACACCGGCTTCGCCCCTGTTACAGGGCTCGGCTTCACGGCTCACCTCAGGCGGCGGATTTGCCTACCGCCCTCTCAGGCTCGCTCGCTTACACCGGGTCTACCATCCCCCGGCCCGGCTTCGCCTCCTGCGTCACCCCTTCGGAAACTGTGAGAGGCACGGGATTATCAACCCGTTTCCCATCGGCTACGCCTTTCGGCCTCGCCTTAGGGGCCGGCTAACCCTGAGCAGACGACCTTTACTCAGGAAACCTTAGGCTTTCGGCGGAGGGGATTCTCACCCCTCTTTTCGTTACTCATGCCTGCATCCTCACTTCCGCCCCCTCCAGCATGCCTTACGGCACACCTTCATCGGTACGCGGAACGCTCGCCTACCGCCAACACCCTCAAACAGGTGTCGACCCGCAGCTTCGGTACCGTGCATAGCCCCGTTACATTGTCAGCGCAGGGCGACTCGACCAGTGAGCTGTTACGCACTCTTTTAAGGAATGGCTGCTTCTAAGCCAACCTCCTGGCTGTCTTCGCCGCCCCACCTCTTTTCCCACTAAGCACGGTTTGGGGACCTTAGCTGGCGGTCTGGGCTGTTCCCCTCTCGACCACGAACCTTGTCGCCCGTAGTCTGACTCCCGCAGAGCCTGTAGCGGCATTCGAAGTTTGGTTGGGTTTGGTACCCGGTGAAGGGCCCTAGCCCATCCAGTGCTCTACCTCCGCTACAGTCAACTGCAAGGCTAGCCCTAAAGCTATTTCGGCGAGAACCAGCTATCGCCGGGTTTGTTTAGCCTTTCACTCCTATCCACAGCTCATCCCTGCCTTTTTCACCAGACTAGGGTTCGGTCCTCCACTGGGTGTTACCCCAGCTTCAACCTGGCCATGGATAGATCACCCGGCTTCGGGTCTACTGCTGCAAACTAGCGCCCTCTTAAGACTCGGTTTCCCTACGGCTCCGGGACTCCTGTCCCTTAACCTCGCTTGCAACAGCAACTCGCAGGCTCATTCTGCAAAAGGCACGCCATCACCCGCTTCCGCGGGCTCTGACTGCTTGTAGGCCTATGGTTTCAGGTTCTCTTTCACTCCCCTCCCGGGGTTCTTTTCACCGTTCCCTCACGGTACTTCTCCACTATCGGTAGCCGCCTCGTATTTAGCCTTGGAGGGTGGTCCCCCCAGATTCAGTCGGGCTTCCTCGGGTCCCGACCTACTCGGGTACCGTTCCCACGCAGGCACCTCAGCTTTCGTGTACGGGGCTTTCACCCTCTCTGGCTGGCCTTCCCAGACCATTCCACTAGCCGGGTGCTTGGTAACTGCGCGAGGGATTCCGGGCTCCCTCCAGAACGGCCCCTCAACCCCATGCTGGCAACGGCCCGAACCTTCTACACCAGCATGGTTTAGGCTCCTCCCCTTTCGCTCACCACTACTCAGGGAATCTCATCTTGATTTCTTTTCCTCCGGGTACTGAGATGGTTCAGTTCCCCGGGTCTCGCTCCTATGAACCTATGTGTTCAGTCCATAGGTGACGGGCCTCCAGCCCGCCGGGTTACCCCATTCGGGAATCCACGGATCTCAGGGTGTGTGCCCCTCCCCGTGGCTTTTCGCAGCTTACCACGCCCTTCTTCGCCGAGCGGCTCCGAGGCATCCACCATAGGCCCTTATCTCCTTGACCATATCTCCCCTCCCCCCTTCTCTACCCTCTGCCAAAGAACAGAATGCGTGCAGCACACGCTGCCACGCTTATCCACAGTGGGCCTGACTAGATTTGAACTAGTGACCTCACGCTTATCAGGCGTGCGCTCTAACCACCTGAGCTACAGGCCCACACTCGTTCCACGAGAAAAAGCGAAGGGAGGTCTTTCAGGGTGTCTTTCTCTCAGAAAGGAGGTGATCCAGCCGCACCTTCCGGTACGGCTACCTTGTTACGACTTCACCCCCCTCACCAGGCGTACCTTCGACGGCGCCCTCCCTCGCGGGTTAGGCTACCGGCTTCGGGTACCCCCGACTCGGGTGGTGTGACGGGCGGTGTGTACAAGGCCCGGGAACGTATTCACCGCGCCATGGCTGATGCGCGATTACTAGCGATTCCACCTTCATGGAGTCGGGTTTCAGACTCCAATCCGTACTGAGACCGGCTTTCTGGGATTTGCTCCGCCTCGCGGCTTCGCCTCCCTCTGTACCGGCCATTGTAGCACGTGTGTAGCCCAGGGCATCAGGGCCATGATGACTTGACGTCATCCCCACCTTCCTCCGGTTTGTCACCGGCAGTCCCGCCTGAGTGCCCGGCTTCACCCGATGGCAACAGACGGCAGGGGTTGCGCTCGTTGCGGGACTTAACCCAACACCTCACGGCACGAGCTGACGACAGCCATGCAGCACCTGTCTACCAGCCCCTCGCGGGGAAGCTGCATCTCTGCAGCCGCCCGGTAGATGTCAAGCCCTGGTAAGGTTCCTCGCGTATCATCGAATTAAACCACATGCTCCACCGCTTGTGCGGGCCCCCGTCAATTCCTTTGAGTTTCACCGTTGCCGGCATACTCCCCAGGCGGTGCACTTAACGCGTTAGCTTCGGCACCGAGCCTCCAAGGCCCAACGCCTAGTGCACATCGTTTACGGCGTGGACTACCAGGGTATCTAATCCTGTTCGCTCCCCACGCTTTCGGGCCTCAGCGTCAGTCTCCGGCCAGGAGCTCGCCTTCGCCTCCGGCGTTCCTCCCGATATCTACAGATTTCACCCCTACACCGGGAATTCCAGCTCCCCCTCCGGGACTCCAGCCCAGCAGTTTCCGGTGCACACTACGGTTGAGCCGTAGCCTTTTACACCAGACTTGCCAGGCCGCCTGCGCCCCCTTTACGCCCAGTAATTCCGAACAACGCTCGCCCCCTACGTATTACCGCGGCTGCTGGCACGTAGTTAGCCGGGGCTTATTCCCCAGGTAACGTCATCAGACGGGCATTACCTCCCGCCCTTATTCTTCCCTGGGAAAAGGGGTTTACAACCTTCCGGCCTTCTTCCCCCACGCGGCGTCGCTCCGTCAGGCTTTCGCCCATTGCGGAAGATTCTTGGCTGCTGCCTCCCGTAGGAGTCTGGGCCGTGTCTCAGTCCCAGTGTGGGGGGCCATCCTCTCAGACCCCCTACCCATCGTCGCCTTGGTAGGCCGTTACCCCACCAACTAGCTAATGGGCCGCAGGCCCCTCCTCAGGCGACCCTTATCGGGCCTTTCCTCCTCAGGCCACAGCCAAAGGAGGCCATTCGGTATTACCCCGTGTTTCCACGGGCTATCCCCAACCTGAGGACAGGTCACCTACGTGTTACTCACCCGTCCGCCGCTCTCAGGTGGTGCAAAGCACCACCCTACCGCTCGACTTGCATGCCTAAGACGCGCCGCCAGCGTTCGTTCTGAGCCAGGATCAAACTCTCCATCATTCTCTTAACCACACTCCGAAGAGTGCGGTTCTCCTTCTCTAGCTCAAACCTTACCTCATGCCGTACCACTACCCAACGCAGCAGTACGACCACTTCGTCTCCATCACACCCTTACTCAACCTCCCCTTCGCTACCTTCTGCCAAAGAACACAATTCCACAGCGCAGTTTTATAGTATGCGCCTTTTCATTCACTTTGTCAAGCGGGTTACATCCGCTCGCTCTTGCGAATGCGAGGGTGACTATACCCGACTCCCTCTTTTTTGTCAACACCTCCGGCGCAAAAAACTCACTCGAATTTCGTCACCTCCTGCACCCGGACTTCACCGGAGAGGAGATACTTTATCCCCTCCACCGCCGCCTTGGCCGCGGACGTGGTGGTGGTATAGGGGATCTTCCTCCTCAAGGCCTCTATGCGGATGTGTTCGTCCCCCCGCTGGGAGAATCGACCGAGGGGGGTGTTGATGACCAGATGGATCCGGCCCCTCCTCATGTGATCGACGACATTCGGATGCCCCTCGTGGAGCTTGAGGAGGACCTCCGAAAAGATACCGTGTCGATAGAGGAAGTCGGCGGTCCCTCTCGTGGCTGCGATCTCGAACCCGAGCTCCACGAGTTCCTTCACGATAGGCAGGATCGTCGCCTTGTCGGCATCGTGGACCGAGACGAACACCCGTCCCTTCGTGGGAAGGGTGTTTCCCGCCGCCAGCTGGGCCTTGGCGAAGGCCTCTCCGAAGGTGCGGCCTATCCCTATCACCTCGCCGGTGGACTTCATCTCAGGCCCGAGTATGGGGTCCACGGTGCGGAATCGGTCGAACGAAAACATGGCCTCTTTCACCGCCCAGCCCACCACACACCGTCCTTCGCCCACACCGTCCTCTCCGACAAGCCCCTGGGTCTTGAGGTCCTCCCCTTCCCACACCCTCACCGCGGCCTTCACCATGTTCACCCCCGAGGCCTTGGAGAGATAGGGTACGGTCCGGGAGGCCCTGGGGTTCACCTCGAGCACGTAGAGCACGTCGTCCTTCACCGCATACTGGATGTTGAGGAACCCCTTCACCCCCAACTCACGGGCGATCTTCACCGTGGCCTCCTTCATCTGGGTGAGCACCTCGGGGTTCGACTTGTACGGGGGGAAGACGCAGG
Organism: Spirochaeta thermophila DSM 6192; assembly: GCF_000147075.1. Lineage (NCBI taxonomy): Bacteria > Pseudomonadati > Spirochaetota > Spirochaetia > Winmispirales > Winmispiraceae > Winmispira > Winmispira thermophila. Next base: position 823,386 of record NC_014484.1, on the reverse strand, counting down.
CGGAATCGCCGGAGTGTATGCCCGCCGCCTCGATATGCTGCATGATCCCCCCGATGTAGACGTTCTCCCCATCGGAGACCGCATCAACGTCGTATTCGAAGGCATCCTCGAGGAACTGATCCACGAGCACCGGACGATCAGGAGAGATCTCCACCCCCCTCCTGAGGAACTCCTCGAGTTCGTCGGGTGAGAAGGCGATGAACATGCTCTTCCCGCCCAGGACGAAGGAGGGACGGAGGAGGACCGGATAGCCAATCTCCTCGGCAAAGGCGCGCACCTCTTCGAGGGTGCGGGCGGCGCGGTTGGCCGGTTGGTTGAGCCCCACTCGACGCACGAGATCGGCGAAAAACCCTCGGTCCTCCGCTTCCTTGATACCCCGCACCGGCGTCCCCACGATCTCGGCGCCTGCCGCCTCGAGGGCCTCGGCCATGTTGAGGGGGGTTTGGCCGCCGAGCTGGACGACGACCTTTTTAGTCCTCTCCTTCTTGAGTATCTCCCCCACATCTTCCGGGGAGAGAGGCTCCAGGTAGAGCCTGTCGGAGACGTTGAAATCGGTGGACACGGTCTCGGGGTTGGAGTTCACCATGATGGCCTTCTTCCCCAGCTCCCGGTAGGCCATGGTGGCGAGGGTACAGCAGGTGTCGAACTCGAGCCCCTGTCCGATCCTGTTCGGCCCGGAGGCGATGATGATCACGCTCTCCTCACCGGCATCACCGCCCTCGTCGATCTCGCCATAGGTGCTGTAGAAGTAGGGGGTCTGGGCCTCGAACTCCCCGGCACAGGTGTCCACGAAGTGGTAGGAGGCCCTGAAGCCATGGGCATCCCGCATGGCGCTCACCTCCTCCTCGCGCATCCCCACGAGCGAGGCGATGCGCCTGTCGGTGAGTCCGTACTGCTTCGCCTGGAGGAGGCGTTCCGGGGTGAGCGTGCGCTCACGCTCGAGCTCGTTCTCGAACTCGGCCACCCGGGCCATCTCGAAGAGGAACCACGGATCCACCTTGGTCTTCTCCGCGAGATAGGGGACCGCCCCTCTCCCCTCCCGTCGGAGCACGGTGTAGATGGCGAAGAACTTCCTGGGGTGGAGGAAGTGGAGCATCCGGTCGAGGTCCTCGTCACTCACGCCACGAAGCTCCTGGAGTCCCTCGAATCCGTATTCGGCCGCACGCCAGGCCTTGTTGAAGGCCTCGGCGAAGGTCCTCCCCAGGGCGAGGGATTCGCCGATCGACTTCATCTGCGTGCCCAGCTCCTCGTACTCCGAGGGGAATTTGTCGAACTCGAACCGGGGAACCTTCACCGCCACGTAGTCGAGAGCCGGCTCGAAGCAGGAGACCGTCTTCCCCGTGATCTCGTTGATCACCTCGTCCAGGGTATACCCCACGGCGAGTTTGGCGGCACACCGGGCGATGGGGAAGCCCGTGGCCTTGCTCGCGAGGGCACTCGACCGAGAGACGCGGGGATTCATCTCTATCACCACCATCCTCCCGGTGTCCGGCCGTACGGCGAACTGCACGTTCGATCCCCCACAGTCCACGCCGATGGCCCGCAGCACCTCTATCCCGGCGGTCCGCATCTTCTGGTACTCCCAGTCGGAGAGGGTCTGGATGGGAGCCACGGTCACGCTGTCACCGGTGTGCACGCCCATGGGATCGATGTTCTCTATCGAACAGACGATCACTGCATTGTCCATATGGTCACGCATCACCTCGAGTTCGAACTCCTTCCATCCGAGGAGCGACTCCTCGATGAGGGCCTCGTGGACCGGGCTCTCGAGGAGGGCCCGTTCCAGGAGGAGTTCGAAGTCCTCGGGCGTGGAGGCGATGCTCCCTCCCTTGCCGCCCAAGGTGAAGCTCGGCCGGATCACCAAGGGCAAGCCGATCTCCTCCATCACCTTCCGTCCTTCTTGGAGGCTCTTGACCATCGCCGATCGGGGCACATCCAGGCCGATGCTCGTCACCACCTCCTTGAACTGCCCCCGGTCCTCGGCCTTCCTGATGGCCTCCACGTTCGCGCCGATGAGCTCGACCCCGTAGCGGTCGAGCACCCCCGCCTCGTAGAGCTCCACCGAGAGGTTGAGGCCCGTCTGCCCTCCCATGGTGGGGAGCAGGGCGTCAGGCCGCTCCTTCCTGATGATCTCCTCGAGGTAGGGAACCTCGAGCGGCTCCATGTACACCACGTCGGCGAGGCCGGGAGTGGTCATGATCGTGGCGGGGTTGGGATTCACGAGGATGACCCGGTACCCCTCCTCCTTGAGGGCCTTCACGGCCTGGGTTCCGGAATAGTCGAACTCACAGGCCTGGCCTATCACGATGGGACCTGAACCTATGATGAGTACCGAAGAGATGTCCTTCCGTGCCGGCACGGGCTACTCCTTTCTCGCCCTGAGGGCGGTACTGATGAACTCGTCGAAGATCCAGGAACAGTCGTGAGGGCCGGGTCCTGCCTCGGGGTGGAACTGGGAGGCCTTCACCGGGAGGTCCTTGTGGGCGACTCCCTCCACCGTGGCATCGTTGGCGTTCCTGAACCAGACGAGGAGGTCGTCGGGGAGGGTCTCTTCGTCCACTGCGAACCCGTGGTTCTGGGAGGTGACGAAGACCCGGCGGGTGAACTCGTCGCGCACCGGGTTGTTGATACCGTGATGGCCGAACTTCATCTTGTAGGTCTTGGCGCCGAAAGCGAGGGAGATGATCTGGTGACCCAGGCACACGCCGAAGAGGGGCTTCTTGCCGATGAGGGAGCGGGCGAGGTCGATCTGCTCGGTGAGCACCGCCGGGTCGCCTGGGCCGTTGGAGAAGAGCACGGCGTCGAACTCGGGCTTGAGGAGCTCGTCGGCCCCCACGGAACTGGGGAAGAGCGTCACCTGGACGTCGCGGGCCTTGAGCTCCCGTATGATGTTGGCCTTGATCCCGCAGTCGATCACCGCGAAGTGAGGAGGCCGCCGGCCCTCCAGGTCCACGACCTGATGCGTGCCCACGTACCCTATGAGGTTCGCCCCCTCCATGTGGGGGATACTCGTGAGGTATTCCACCACCTTCGTCCGCTCCTCGTCGTTGAGCCTCTCCCTCCCGTGGGGCACGGCCACGATGACGCCGAAGGGGCTCCCGCCGTCGCGGAGTCTCAGGGTGAGGGCACGGGTATCCACGCCGGTGATGCCGGGAATCCCCTGTGAGGCGAGGTACTCGTGAAGGGACATGCGCCCCTCGGGAACCGGTCCGTCGTAGAGCGAACGTATGACGAAACCTGCGGCCTTCACCTTACGTCGTCCCTCCTCCGGACCGCTCTCGCACCAGGCCTCATCCACCCCGTAGTTCCCGATATGGGGATAGGTCATGGTCACGATCTGTCCGGTATACGAGGGATCGGTGAGGATCTCGAAGTATCCCACCATCCCGGTATTGAACACCACCTCTCCCACCCCTTCGAGCGGTTTCAGCCCCGGGGTGAGGCGCTCGATCGGAAGGGCGGGGGCACCGAAGGAGGTGCCGTAGAAGACCATCCCGTCTTCCAGGACCAGGGCACAGCGTTCTTCCATTACTGGCTCCTATTGCATATTTATGCGATATTTTCTGCATATTTATGCAGAAAATCCTAAAAAAAATCCGGCAGCCGCCGGATATAGCCCCTAGGGGAGTCGAACCCCTGCCTGAAGAATGAGAATCTCCTGTCCTAACCACTAGACGAAGGGGCCATGTCTCCGTTCCCCGGGGAGGACTCGAACCCCCACAAGCAGATCCAGAGTCTGCGGTGCTACCATTACACCACCGGGGAATGAATCTTACCAGAATCTACAAAAAACCTTTCCCCGTGTCAAGCCCCTACTCGTGCTCGTAGTCGATGAGGGTGGTGACGGGGATGCCGGCGAGATACTCCCTGAACTTGAGGAAGGGGAGTCCGATGACGCAGAAGATCTCCTCCACCTCGGCCCCACACTCGACCAGGAGTTCCGCCGCTGCCTTGAGCGTGCCTCCCGTGGCCACCAGGTCGTCCACCAGGAGGATGCGCTGCCCCTCGTGCACGTCGGCCTCGTGGACCTCGATCACGTCCTCCCCGTACTCGAGCTGGAACCGTCGTGCCCGCGTCTTGCCCGGAAGCTTGCCCTTCTTCCTCACGAGGACGAGGGGAAGCCCCATCCTGTGGGCAAAGGGCGCGGCGAAGAGGAACCCCCGGGACTCCACGGCTGCCACCGCGTTGACAGGGCGGTCCTTGTACCGCTCGACCATCCGCTCGATGCAGTAGGAGAAGGCCTCAGGATCCAAGAGGATGCTCGTGATGTCGTAGAACAGGATGCCCGGCTTGGGGAAATCGGGCACCTTGCGGATTCTCGCGTCGAGATCGAAGGACATATCACCCCTCCGTCGATGAGTTTCACCCCAGCCGGAACTCATGTGCCGGCATAGGGCTTGAAGGCCTCGACCCGCGCATGGACGTCGAGATCGAGGGCGGCGAACTTCCCCTCCCGCGCGTAGTGATAGGCGATACCCGCCACCATGGCACCGTTGTCGCCGCAGAGCGGGAGAGAGGGGAAAAAGACGTCCCAGTCGGTCCTGGCACCGAGGGCGTTCCTGAGATACGAGTTGGCGGCCACCCCACCGCCCACCACGATCCGACGGATACCCGTATCCTCCACCGCGAGCTCGAGCCGTCTCAGGATCATGTCGATGGCCGCCTTCTGGAAGGCCGCGGCGAGGTTCTCGTCGGTCCTGGGGTACTCGGGGTTCCAGAACTGGTCGAGCTGATGGATGGCCGCGGTCTTGAGTCCCGAGTAGGAGACATCGTACCGGTGTCTCCCCTTGTGGAGAGAGGGGTCGGGGAAGGCGCACGCCTCCGGGTTCCCCTTCCGGGCGAGGCGGTCTATCACCACACCGCCGGGATATCCCCATCCGTAGTGCTTGGCCACCTTGTCGAAGGCCTCGCCGCACGCATCGTCTATGGTGGTACCGAGCACCCTGAACTCGTCGTAGCCCTGCACCTCTGCGATCACCGTGTGTCCACCCGAGAGGAGGAGTCCCAGGAACGGATACGGGATATCGAACTCCATCAGGGGGGCATAGAGGTGGGCCTTGATGTGGTCCACTGCGACGAGAGGCTTCCCGAGCCCATAGGCGAGGGCCTTGGCGAAGGACACACCCACCACGAGGGCTCCCACGAGCCCCGGCCGGTTCACCACGGCCACCGCATCGAGGGATTCCTGGGCCACACCTGCCTCATCGAGCGCCTTGAGGTAGACATCCTCTATCCATTCGACGTGCTTCCGGGAGGCGATCTCCGGCACCACCCCGCTGTAGGGCTTGTGGAACTCTATCTGGGTGGCCACCACGTTGCTCAGGATGCGTCGTCCGTCTTCGACCACCGCCACCCCGCACTCGTCGCACGAGGTCTCTATACCCACTATCCTCATCGCCGCTCCAGTACCTCCAGTATGTCCCCCAGGATCACGCCCTCATCCCTGGCGCGATCCGCCATGCGGCCGAGCACGCCGGGAAGGACCCGCGTCCACACGTGGCCTATGGCCACCGCCCTCCCACGCCTCCTGGCGATCTGCACGGCGTGCATGAAGGCCTGTTCCACGTAGACTGCGGTCTGCTCGTTGTCCAGGAACACGTCCCGCTCCATCACAGGCACCCCGAGCCTGAAGGCCGTCTCCCTCACCACGCTCTCGGGCGTGGTCCTGCTGTCGACGAACAGGAGACCGCCGGCCGCAAGGATACTAAGAATCCACTCCATTCGTAAAGGGTCCTTGGTGAAACGCGAGCCCATGTGGTTGTTCACACCTTGCACCCCGGGGACCGAGGCGAGGTCCTCCGCGATCACATGCTCGATCTCCGCCCGGGACATGGAGACATAGAGGGCCCCCGGACCGGGGTCTTCATTCCCCTCGGGCTCCATGGGGAGATGCAGGAAGAGGGTCTTGCCGGCCTCCCGCACCCTACGGGCCACTTCCCCCGAGAGGGGGAGACCCGGGAGCACGGAGACCGCGAGCGGGAAGGGAAGGGAGAGGAAGGGCTCCACCTGTTCGAGGGAATACCCCGCATCGTCGATGATGAGGTAGAGGACCCCCTCCACCCGAGGGGTGGGGGAGGGCGTGGGGACCGCGCTGGGAAGGGGTGAGGGGGAAGGGAGGGGTGTGGGGAGAGGGGACGGCACCGGACGGGGAGGCGCCACCACCCATACGGCGACCGCGCCCGCGAGCAGGCCGAGGAGAAACCACACGAGGCCGAAGCCCTTCGCGCCCCTCTTCGCCTTTGCACGCTTTCTCGCGGGCTTCCTTCGGCCGCGGGATCGGGCCCCCCCGCTTCTCTTCCTGGGAGACGGCTTCTCTGTACTCACACCTCATATATCGCCGTTTCCGGCGTAAACTTCAACTCACCGAGAGAGCACGTAATCACCCACCACCTCGGCCCGCTCCCTCAACTTCCGGAGGGCACGGATCTCTATCTGCCGCACGGTCTCGGGAGAGATCCCCAGATGCTCGCTCAACGTCTTGAGGGTATAGCGAGGTCCGGTGAGCGCGTAGCGGTGGAGGACCACTTCGCTCTCCCGGGAATCCAGGGTCCGCTGTATGAGGGTGAGGGTATCCTCCCTGCAGGCCTTCCTGCACACCTCTTCTTCGGGAGAGGCACCACCGGGACACACATCATGGAGGTCCATGCTCCCGTCGTTGATCTGGGTTTCCAGGGAGACCACCTCCTGGCCCAGGTTGATGAGCTCTTCGACCTCCTCGGTCTCCATGCCGAGAAGCTCGGCGATCTCCTCGGTGGAGGGTTCTCTCATGAGACGCTGCTCGAGGAGCTGTTTCGCCTTCTCTATCTTGCGGAGCACGTCCTCCTTACGGTTCGGAAGCCGTATCGGACGCCGCTTGTTCATGAGCGCCCTGTGGATGGCCTGTCGTATCCACCAGGCCGCATAGGTGGAGAAGCGGATGTTCCTCCGATAGTCGAACTTCTCCGCCGCCCGGATGAGGCCGATGTTACCCTCCTGTATGAGATCGAGGAGGGGGATATCGGGTACCGAGAACTGGAGCGCGATCTTCACCACGAGCCTGAGGTTTGCGGTGATGAGCCGTTCCCGTGCTTCAGGATCACCCCGGCGTATCCGCTTGCCGAGCTCCCTCTCCTCTTCGGGAGAGAGCAGTTTATAGCGCTTGATCTCCCTGAGGTAGGCTATCTCTTCCCTTCCGACGCTGTACTTCACGACTCTCTTTCTGCTCATGGCACACTCCTGTCCATTATCCAGCAAGGAGCGTGCCACAATCATGTGGCCATATAATTCACTTCAATAAAAAGAAAAGGGAAGGATCATGAGATCCTCCCCGTGCCATTCCAGCTTTCACCTCGTATTCTGTCTGCTTTTTCATACATCGGTGCGGCACATTTTTCTCATTTCGCTACACCTCGATCATCCGGAGAGTTCCTTGTAGAGCATCTCCGCGAGACCGAACCTGGTGGTCTTAGCCATGAGCCGCGCATACTCGTCGTAGAGCATGTCTTCGAAGACCTCCTCGGCCATGTTCTTCTCGAGGAGCCCCGATCTCGGCACCCCCTTCCGCATCTGATCGACCATCATCTTCACGAAAAGGGCTTCAAACTCCTCGGTTGCCTCCTTGAGCTTCGGATCCTCCTTCCGGGGGAGCCCGGGAGGCACCGGTGTGTCTACTATCTTATACAGGTCGAGGGGGTTGATCACCGTGCTCCTCCTAGCGCTTGAGGTTCACGGCGGTGCCAAGCATGGAATCCGAGGTCTGGACCGCCTTCGAATTGAGCTCGTAGGCCCGCTGAGCCACGATCATCTCCACCATCTCGTTCACTACGGAGACATTGGACATCTCGAGGAACTTGTGAAGGAGCTTGCCCATACCATCGAATCCGGGTCTCCCGCCTATGGGATCACCCGAGGCGTTCGTCACCTTGTAGAGGTTGTCGCCCACGGCGAGGAGTCCTGCGGGGTTCACGAAGCGGTAGAGCTGTATCTGCCCCACCTCCACGGGATCGTCCTGACCGGGCACCTTCACGGTCACCCTTCCGTCCTCCGAGACCGCGAGGGTGTCGGCAATGAAACCTTCGGGGAGAACGATCTCGGGGATGAGGCGGTACCCGTTCGAGGTGACCAGCTGACCGTTGCTGTCGATCTTGAAGGAGCCGTCACGGGTGTAGGCGTAGGTGCCGTCGTAGAGGAGGACCCTGAAGAACCCCTCGCCCTGAATCGCGAGGTCGCTCACGTTGTCCGTGTGCTGGAGGGCCCCCTGGGTGAAGATCTTGCTGCTCGCCGCCACCCGTACGCCGTGTCCCACCTGGGTGGGGGTTGGCACCACGGTCACCTCGGTGGCAGGGGTACCCGCCATGCGGACGGTCTGGTAGATGAGGTCCTGAAAGTCCACCCGGTTCTTCTTGAATCCGGTGGTATTCACGTTCGAGAGGTTATTCGCCACCGTGTCTATGTGGTACTGCTGTCCCACCATGCCGGATGCCGCGGTCCAGAGCGATCGCATCATATCTCCGCCTCCTGATCCATCATGTTCATATCTTCAGCACCTCGTTGATGAGTCGGCCGAGCAGGGTGTCCTGTGTCTCGATGGTCTTCTGGTTGGCCTCGTAGGCCCGGTTCACCTCTATCATCTGCACCATCTCCGTCACCGGGTTCACGTTCGACCCTTCCAGGAAGCCCTGGCGCACCTTCGGTCTTCCTTCCTGGAGGATCTCCGCCTCCCCGGACTCCCGGGTGGTCCTCCAGAGCGAGTCCCCCTGCTTCTGGAGATAGCGGGGCCTGCGGACGTTCACTATCTTGAGACGATCCACCAATTCCGTCTCGTCCCACTCGTTTTCCTCGAGGGCTACGAGCCTGTCGGGATCCTCCGCGAAACGGGCGTTCTGGAAGATGCGCCCGTCTTCATCGACCACGAAGTTGTTGGCCTTGATGCGGATGAGCCCGTTCTCACCCACCACGGGGTAACCTTCCTTGGTGACGAGCAGCCCCTCCGGTCCCAGGATGAAGGACCCGTTCCTGGTGTAGCGCTCGCCCTGCGGGGTGAGCACGGTGAAAAACCCCTGTCCCTCGAGGGCGAAGTGGAAGGGGTCCTTGGTCTCCTTGAGCGGTCCCTGCTCGAACACGGTGTAGACCTCGTTCGTCTCCACCCCGGTGCCGAGCTTCCCCACCACGGGGGTGTTGTCGATGGATCCCCACGGGATCTTGAAGTACCTGTCGTTCATCCTTCGGATGAGCAGCTCGGGGAAGGCCTTGAAGATCGCGGTGTCCCGTTTGTACCCGGTGAGGTCCACGTTGGCCAGGTTGTTGGCGATGGCGTCCATCCGGTTGAGCTGGCTCGCCATGCCGCTCGCGCCTATGTAGTACCCTCGTATCATACCACTTTGATTATCGACCCCGTGCGGGAAGAGTTAACGGTTTTGCCGGACGGGCTTCTTGATTTTCGGGAGGAAATAGGGTATATATGCGTGCGCACGCCAGAATAGCTCAGAGGTAGAGCAACGCTCTCGTAAAGCGTGGGTCGTGGGTTCGAATCCCACTTCTGGCTCTAGGATCGCTTCAAAAAGTGAAGCACGAGCAGTCCCCCGAGGATTCCCACCGTAGCGAGACCGACGACTCCGAGAATCGAGACACCGTTCCAGAGGGGCGGTATCTTCGCCTGGATGAGGATGGAGGAGCCCACGATCGCCGCGGCGATGATGAGGCTCAAGGAGAGCCGGGTGGTCGACTCGTCCACCTTCTGGGAGAGGAGTTTGAGGTCGGTATCCGAGAGGTCCACCACCACCTTCCCCTCCTTGAGTCGCTGGATGAGCTGGGGTATCTCGAACCCCGTCTCGTTGAGGCTGTCGAAGGCCTCCGAGAGGAAGAAGGGGATGTTCTTGAGGAGCTGGTTCTTCCTGAGGGTACTGGCCACGAACCGTTCCACGTGCGGCTGCAGGTACTCGACCAGCTGGAAACCCGGGTCGAGGGTCCTCCCCAAGGCTTCGAGTGCGAGCAAGGTCTTGAAGAAGAGATAGAGTCCCGGAGGGAAGACGAGCCTGTGGTGGAGGATGAGCTGATAGAAGCGTTCTATCACCTCCTTGACGTTGAGCGCACCGAGAGGCAGGAACGCATAGTCCTGGATGAGGTCGTAGACCTCCTGCTCGAGGCGTCTCCTGTCCAGTCCTTCCCTGCGACCGGCGAGTGAGAGGAGACCATAGACCACCTTCTGTGGACTCTGTTCCCCTATGCCGAGGAAGATCTGGGCGAGGTGGATCCTGGTGGACGGATCGAGGACCCCCATGGCCCCGAAGTCGAGGAAGCAGAGGCTTCCGTTGGGCAGGACCAGGATGTTGCCTGGATGGGGATCGGCATGGAAGAACCCGTGCACGAAGATCTGGGTGAGTACGCTCTCAACCCCGACCCGGGCGATGTCCGCAGGGTCTATGCCCGCATCCCGGAGGGCATCCAGCTCACTCACCCGGATGCCCTCCACGTACTGCATGGTGAGCACGCGGGTTCCCGAGAGTCGCTCGTACACATGAGGCACCATCACCCGGGGCATCCCGGCGTGCATCTCCCGGAAACGCTGGATGCGACGAAGCTCTCCCGAGAAATCCATCTCCTTCCGCAGCTGGCGTCCGAACTCCCGGACAAGGGCCTTCATGGGGATGTGTCCCTCGAAGAACAGCTGCTCCAGGATCGAGCCGAGGCGTTCCATGATCTCGAGATCGGTCTCGATGATCTCCTCGAGGTGAGGGCGTTGGATCTTCACCGCCACCTGTTCACCCGATGGGAGATGGGCCCGGTAGACCTGGGCCATGGATGCCGAGGCGATGGGCTCACGTTCGATGCGTGCGAACACCTCCGAGGGGGCGACCCCGAGCTCCTCCTCGAAGATGGCGAACGCCTCCTCCGAGGGATAGGGGGCGACCCGATCCTGGAGCTTCATGAGCTCTCTGGCGAGCCGGGGGGGCACGAGATCCGGTCGGTTGCTGAGGAGCTGACCGAACTTGATGAAGGTGGGACCGAGATCCTCCAGGAGGAGGCGCACCCTCGTTTCGTAGGGAAGCCCTTCCACCTTCCCACCGCGTCTTTTCCTCACGAAAAAGCCCCGCAGCGGGAGGCGGCGGAGGGCCTCGTCGAACCCGTATCCCACGAGGAGGGTGAAGATCTCGCGGTAGCGGGCAAGGCGTGCCTTTCTTCCCTGTCGTCTTCTCATTTCCGTATGGGTCTCCGGGAGGACACCAGGCGCCTGAAATCGTTGATGTTGTGCACCACGATCTTGTCGGGATGGAGCGTCACCCGGTGCTGTGAGGCGAACTGGTTGAGCACGTTGCGGGCGCGGGTGGGATTCATCCCGGCCCAATGGGCGATGTCGTCCACCGTGGTCTCGAAGACGAGCCCCTTGCCCTCGTCCTCTTCTTCCTGAAGACGGGACTCGGCGAGCATGAGGAACACGTCCGCGATCCTGGCCTGCTCATCGTCGAGGGTGAGGATCATGAGCCTTCGTTTCTGGTCATAGATGCGCTTGATGAAGAGCTTGAGGAGCTTCAGGGCGATCTGGGGGTTTCCCTCGAGGAGGAGGGAGAAATTCTCCTTGGTGAACTCGAGTAGTTTCACGTCGTCCAGGGCCACGGCCGTGGCCGAGCGCGGTGCCTCCTCCAGGATGGCCATCTCTCCGAAGATCTCTCCCGGCTTGAGGATGTCGATGGTCTTTTCGAGCCCTCCCATGATCTTGGAGATCTGTACCCTCCCCTCCTGGATGAGGTAGAAAGTGTCCCCCGGTTCATACTCACAGAAGATGATGTCACCCCTCTTGTAGTAGACGGCGAATCGGTCGAATGACGGCCCCGTGAGCATCATACCCGTTCCTCCAGGCCCCTGAGTGCCTTCCGCGCCTTCTTCACCACTTCGCTGCTCACTCCCGGGAGGGAGAGCACCTTACGGTAGAGTGCCCCTGCCCGTGCTCCATCGCCCTTCTCCTCGTAGGCACGGGCGATGAGGAAGAGGGCCTCCGAGGTCTCCGGTGCGTCGGAGAAGTCCCGTGCGAACCGTGAGTAGTGCTGGATGACCTCGTCGTAACGCGCCATGGCCATGAGACACCTCCCCGACTCGAAGAGGGCCCTGCGCCGGACATCCTCCTGGTCGGATCCCTCTGCAATCCGGGTGAAGGAGGCAAGGGCCTCCTCGTACCGTTCCTGGCCGAACAGGCTCTCTGCCTCGTAGAAGTCCTTCTCCGCGGACGAGAGGGAGGGCTTCCTGGGCTCGGGCGACGGGATGGAAAGCGCACCCGTACCCCCTCTCGCCTGGGCAGCCTGTACGCGGGTGAGGGCGGCCTTCACCTCCTCCACGTGGACGCCATCCGGATAGTAGGCGAGGTACCGGCCGAGGGCGTAGGCGGCCTGTGAGAACTGCTGTTTCTCGATGTAGTACTTGCAGATAGAAAAGAGGCCCTCTTCGGGATTCACCTCCTCCGAGACGGCGAGCAAGGTCTGAACCCGCTTGTGGATACGTCGGAGCTGACGGGAGAGCACCTTGAGCATCTTCATCATCACCCGGGGGTTCTTGAGGAGGAAGCCCTCGAACTCAGAGGCGGAGAACTCCAGCACCTCGGCGTCGGAGAGGACCATCGCAGTCTCCTCCCGGGGATAGCGCCCCACGCTCGACTTGACACCGAAGAATTCCCCCTTGCCTATCCGTTCGTGCACCTCCTGGCCCGTCTCGAGATCGGTGGAGGTGAGGACGATCTCTCCTTCGCGGAGGATGTAGGCCTTGTCTCCCACATCCCCTTCGAAATAGATCACGGAGCTCGCTTTGTAGTGGACGGTTCGGGGCATATCCTCTCCTTTTTCGACTGTAAAACCATACCTCGAGAAAATCAAGCATTTATATAGTATACCATCCTCCACGGGATTTCCCCGCCCCTCCCCGGGGCATTGAGCAGGAGTCGGTTTTTTCCTACTGTAATAGGTGTATGGAAGCTATGCGGCTCGATCTGCACACGCACAGCACCGCCTCGGATGGGGCCCTCTCCCCCTCCCTCCTCATAAAGGAGGCCGCCCGCCTGGGCATCGGGCTCCTCGCCCTCACCGATCATGATACTACGTCGGGGCTCGAGGAGGCATCACGCGCCGCACGGGAGGAAGGGATCTCCTTCATCCCGGGGATCGAGATGGAAGTGGCCCACGAGGGCGGCGAATTCCACCTCCTCGGGCTCGGGATCGATGCCTCGAACCCCGTGCTCGGGTATCTGCTCGCAGACTTGAGGAGACGCCGCCACGAGCGCAATGTCCGCATCATCCACAGGATGCGCGAAGCGGGCATAGAGGTCTCCCTCGAGGACATGGAGGAGGTGCAGGGGGTGGTCACGCGTCCGCACTTCGCCCGCCTTCTGGTGGCGAGAGGCCTGGCTCGATCCATCCCCGAGGCCATGGAGGAATATCTCAACTACGGGAGGCCCTTCTACGAGCCCAAGGCAGGGTGCACCTTGGAGGAGGCCGTGAGGGCCATCCATGCGGCGGGGGGGCTCGCCGTGATCGCACATCCCGTGAGCCTCGGGATCCCGGACGAGGAGCTCGTTCGGCGCTTCGCCGACTACCGTGAGGCGGGGGTGGACGGGGTAGAAGCCTACCACTACTCCCACTCCCTGGAGGAGGCACGGAAGTTCTCCCGGACTGCCGCCTCGCTGGGCCTCCTCGTCTCGGCGGGCTCGGACTTCCACGGCAAGGACAGGCGGGATGTGGACCTGGGCACCACCGCGGGGGGGCTCACGATCACCTCATCCCTCATCCCGGACTTGATCGAACGACTTTCCCACTGCGGAGTCTGTACATGAGCGGAGACATCCTCAGCTCCCTGGGAAATCGGGCCATCGCTCGTACACACGACATCCTCTACGGCATAGGGTACGTGGCCACGGTCATCAAGGAGACCGTCCTCTTTTTCCGCAAACGACGGGGGGAAGCCGGGAGGGTCCTCGTCCTTCAGATACTCTTCACCGGCGTGGAGGCCCTCAACGTCATCGCCCTCCTCGCCCTGGGGATAGGGGCCCTCATCATCATCCAGGGCGTCTCCCTCCTCCCCCAGTTCGGACAGGGAGACCTGGTCTACCCCATCCTCATCGCGGTGATCACCCGGGAGCTGGGTCCCATCCTCACGGCCTTCATCGTGACCGCTCGATCGGGAACCGCCATCGCCACCGAGATCGGCACCATGGTGGTCTCCCACGAGATCGAGGCCTACATGGCATTCGGCATAGACCCCATCTCCTATCTCGTGGTACCCCGGTTCCTCGGCGCCATCGTGGCCGTCACCCTCCTCAACGTCTACTTCAATATCTTCGGACTCCTGGGTTCCTTCTTCGTGACCTCTCTCATCCACCCTATACAGTTCGCCGAGTACTTCCACAACCTGCTCCTCAGGCTGAAGCCGGTGGACATCCTCTCCTCCCTGGTGAAGAGCGCCACCTTCGGGGCCGTGATCGCCCTGGTCGGGACCTACAGCGGGTTCCAGGTGGAACGCGCCTCCACCGAGATACCGCAGGTGGCCATAAAGGCGGTAGGCAAGGGATTCGTCTACTGCATCGTGGCCGATGCACTCCTCACCCTGGTGTACTACCTATGAGACGGAGTTGTATACGCCTGGAAGAGGTGACCGCGACCATAGAAGGGGTATCCATCCTCAAGGAGATCACCTTGGAGGTGCCCGAAGGCATGACCACCGTGATCATGGGCCTCTCCGGATCGGGCAAGTCCACCCTCCTCAAAGTGATGAACGGACTCAAGGAGATAGAGAAAGGCCGGATCATCTTCGGGGAAGAGGAGATCACCCGGCTCTCCCACGAGCGACTCCTCTCGATGAGGAGGCAGACCGCCTTCGTGTTTCAAGACGCGGCACTGTGGGCGAACATGAGCCTGCTCCAGAACCTCACCCTCCCGGTGCTCCAGAGGGATCCCTCGGCCGACAGGCAGGCCCTCTTGCGAAGGATCGAGCGTATGTGCGAAGAGTTCCTCTTCGACGACGACCTCTCCCTCCGCCCTTCCCAGATCTCTCTGGGGGAAAGGAAGATCGCCTCGTTCATGAGGGCCCTCCTCGTCGAACCGCGCGTCCTCTTCCTCGACGAGCCCACCTCATCGGTGGATCCGGCCGTCTGTGAGCGGATGATCCAGCGCCTGAGGAAGGAGAAGGGGAAAGGGGTGAGCATCATCGCAGCCACGAACGACCCAAGGGTCTGTGCCAACCTCGCCGACGAGGTGATCATCCTGAAAGAGGGACGTCTGGTGGAGACCGGCTCCCTCTCGCAGGTGATCCGAAGCACCAATCCCGAGACCATCGAGGCCCTCTCCGACGTGCTCAGCCAGGCGGCGAGTTACGACATGGACATCCTCTCCCTCCTCGATGGAGAAGACGTGTGGCAGGGGGGTTCGCCATGAAATTCAAGATACGCTTCGCATCCCAGATCGTGGGTCTCTTCGTACTGGGAGGCCTCGTGGCCCTCGTCGGGGTCCTCATCCTCCTCGGCGTGAACCAGCGGTGGTTCTCGAAGAACTACCACTTCTATACGTACTTCTCCGAAACCCATGGGATCAAGCCGGGGATGGGCATCCAGTTCAAGGGCTTCGCCATCGGGAAGGTCACCGACATCACCCTCGACGAGGACAACCGGGTGAAGGTCTTCCTCTACATCGAAGATCGGTTCTACGACAAGGTCTACGAGGACTCGGTGCTCGCCGTGGTCTCGAACCCACTCGGGTTGGGAGGGGGCCTCGTCTTCTACCAGGGGAAGACGCCCACCCCGCCACTCCCCGAGGGGAGCCTCATCCCCTCGCTCGACTTCGAGGAAGGAAGACGCCTCGTGGAAGAGGGACGTGTGGACGTTCCTCCGGGCGCCGACGCGATCACCCGGCTCCTGGGGGAGGTGGAGCCCGTGCTCCAGAACCTCAACACCGTACTCCTCTCCCTCGATCGGACCCTCACCACGGTGGAGGCAGGGCTCTCGGGGAACGAGGGAGTGGCCCTGGGCGCCGTGCTCCAACGGATAGAAGGGATCGCCGCCAACATCGAGACCCTCTCCGCAGGGCTGTCCGAGGTGGAAGGGCTCGTCCCCCGGCTCCTGGGTGCCCGGGGATCCCTCGCCAAGATACTCGACGACGAGATGGAACTCTACAGCACGATAGAGGCGAGTCTCAGCGAACTCGAGGCGGCGATCTCGAACCTCAGGCAGTTCACCGAATTCCTCACCTCGACCGAGCCCCAACTCGTGGGTACCCTCGAAGAGGGGAAACAGGCCATCCGGAGGGGAAGGGAGGTCCTGGAAGGAATCCGGAACAATCCCCTCATCCGCGGTGGGATACCCGAGGAACAGACGCAGGAGACCCTTCTCGAACCTCTACGTGAAGGAGCCTTCCGATGAGGCACGCACACCTGCTCTTCGCTCTCCCCTTGATCCTCGCATCCTGCTCGAGTCAGCCGCCCGTACCCGAGGAACGTTTCGAGGTGCGCAACCAGGCGGCATCCTACCTCACGTACGGGTGGGACTACTTCACCAAGGGGCGCTACGCCCAGGCCGAGGCCCTCTTCCTGCGGGCCCTCCATGAGAACCTCTCCGTGGACCACATCCCGGGGGTGATCCGCTCCTATCTCGCCCTCGCCGAGGTGGCCATCGCCCGAGGCGACGAGACGGGAGCCGGGGCGGCCCTCACCCGGGCGGAGGAGCTCCTCGTCCTCACCGACGACCGGCTCCTCTCATACGAGGTTCGCTCCGGCAGGGCCTCCTTCCTCCAGCGCACAGGACGGATGGAGGAGGCACGAGCGATGCTCGACTCGCTCATCGCCTCCTCGTCGGACGTGGAGAAGGAACACCCGGAAAAGGTGGCCACCGTGTACCACAACATGGCCCTCATGCTCGCACGGGAAGGGCGACGGGAGGAGGCGAAGGCCTATCTCGAACGTGCGGCGGCCCTCAACGAGAGGGCGAAGGATCAGCGGGGACTCGCCGCCAACTACTACGTCCTCGCCTCCATCGCCGCCTCCGAGGGGGATACGGAGACCGCCGTGGCCCTGCTCCAGGAATCCCTTTCACATGACAAGAGGGCCGAACATGCCCCCGGGATCGCCCTCTCCCTCACGACCCTCGGGGACCTCTACCTCGAAAGAGGGGAAGACGAGCTCGCCTATCTTTCCTACACCAGGGCCTTAGGCATATGGACGGCGATGGGAGAGGACCGTCGCGGGAATGCGATCCTCGAAAAGCTCCTCCCCCTCGCAGAGAAACTCGGGAAGGAGGAGGAACTCTCGTGGTTTGTGGGAATACTGAGGGGACGACCCGACCTCCCCGACCAGGAGGAAGGATCCAAAGGAGTGACGCCGTGAACAAACAGTCGCTCAAGCGTGAGATGGAGACGATCCTGGACGTCCTCCTGGTCTGCGCACTCATCGCCCTGGTGGGAGCCCTCGCGGCCTACGGCCTGTGGGGCGTCGCCGTGCTCTCGCCCCCCCTCCTCGCCTGGCTCACCGTGGGACTGACCGCATTCCTCGCCGGCTTCCATCTCTTCAGGGGTCTCGTCGTACGCATACGCTCGAAGGGGCTGCGGGCCTATGCGAAGGAGGTGCTCGTCCCCTTCCTCAAAGGCCTGGTCCGATGGGTTCTCGGAGGTACAGGGATCATCGGCGGGCTCCTCCTCATGAGCGCCGGGTCCCCCCTCGCCGGGGCGGCAGTGGCAGGAGCAGCTCTTCTCCTCGTCCTCTTCCTCCGATACCTATTATGATGGGACGCGTCTTCCTCCTTTCGTGCATCCTCACCCTCCCCTCGCTCGCCCAGCCATGGTATCCCCTCATCCGGGACCTCTCCTCCTCCGATCCCCTCTTCAAGCAACTCCTCGCCGACGTTGCATCCTCCCACCTCGCCGCATCCCGCACCGACGCCGATCCTCCCCCTCTCCTCCTCTACCTCTACGTGCCCTCCCCCTCCGACACCCTCATGACCATCGCCGCCGCCGCCAACATACCCTACGATGCGATCGCAACCCTCAACAGGCTCCAACACCCCGACGATCTCATCCCGGGGACGCCCCTCCTCCTCCCCAATCAGCCCGGGCTCTTCGTCCCCACCGAGCCGCGCACCGACTTCGAGCAGTATCTGGCCGTCTCACCCAGGAGCAGCCAAGGTCGGGAGGTGGTGGTCCACACGGGAGAAGCCTCCACGCGCTTCCTCTTCCACCCGGGTGAGGGGTTCACCCCTCTGGAACGCCTCCTCTTCCTCAACGTCTTCTTCCAGATGCCCGTGAAGGGAGCGAGGATCACCAGCACCTTCGGGCACAGGATCAGCCCCATCACGGGAAAGACCTCGTTCCACTACGGCATCGACCTCGCCGTATCCGAAGGCACGCCCGTGTATCCCGCCCGCGAAGGAAAGGTGGTGGCAACTGGAAAAGATCCGGTCCTTGGGCTATATATTATCATAGCACACGCGGGGGGCTATAAGACCCTCTACGGCCACCTCGAGGAGATCACGGTGGCCGAGGGAGAGGAGGTCGTGCTCTCTTCCGTGATCGGACGCGTGGGAACCACGGGCTTGACCACCGGACCCCACCTCCACTTCGGCACCCAATTGGGGGAGAGATGGAAAGATCCTCTACAGTTCCTGCGAAGATGATGCTCGTGCTCGCCATCCTCCTCTCTGTGCCCCTTGGGGGGGAGGAGATCCGAGGCCTCAGGACGAAGGTGTGGGACGGCAGGGACGGAGGCCCCATTCCTCTCTTCCTGGAGGAGGTCCTCGTGATCACCATACCTCCTGAGGAGAGGGATCTGTACGCAGGGCTCGAGCTGCGGATCACCGTCCCCCGGAAGCTCCAGGGTGTGCAGGGGATCGCGGGGATTCTGTACCGTGGGATCCTTCCCGCGCCCTCCCCGGAGCGGAGGGTCTACCAGGGGACGCGCACGTTCTTCCAGATCCTCCCGACCTCCACCGAGGTGGTCATACAGGTCCCCTTCCCCTCCTCGGATTTCGTTCCCGGAGGTCCGGGGGTCTTCCCCACCCCGGCCGTCGCACCCGACGACTTCCCCCTCGCCTTCGTCCTCACCCCTGTGATGAAGGGTCTCCCCTCCTCGGCCTCCTCACAGGCCTTCGAGTGCACCGTGCTCCCTCTCTACGCCCGGAAAGGGTATCTCCGCCTCAGGATAGAGGGCCTCGACGACGAGGAAATCCCGGCATGCACCTTCTTCATAGACGGGAAGGAAATCTCCTACACGGGCGATCCGATCCTGCTCTCGAGCGGCCTCCACTCCCTCACCATAAAGGGGCCCGCGTTCTCCCCCCTGGAGAAGACGTTCGCGGTGGAGAAGGGCAAGACCACGGAACTGGTCGTGGAGGTCGAGAGGGCGCATCCCTCGCTCCTCTTCCACGTGCCCGAGATCGCCGAGATCTTCCTCGACGGAGAGAAGATAGACGCGGCGCCCCGGGAACTGCTCCCCATCACCACGGGCACCCACAGCGTGGTGATCAAGGTGGGGGACTACTCCATCACCAGGGAGTTCGAGGTCACCGAGAACGTCACCTATACCATCACCCTGCTCCTCGACCTGCACATAGAGGAGCCGGCACACTAGGTGGTCGTGGCGGAGATTTTTTGGTAAATTTTCCGACGGCATACGTCGATAATCAGGGTGTCGGTAATCGCTATAGTTCCCCTCCCAGACGCTATACATTACCGACCCGCGGCCGGCCCTTCGGGGGTCGGCCCTTTTTCTTCATCTCTACGATTCTACGATCGTGAGGCCGTCCCCTCCGCAACCCCATACCAGACCTTCCGCGAGCGGTGGACCACATCCACCCCGAGACGACGGATGAGAGCGCCCGGCGGCCGATCCTTCACCACCACACACCGCCGAGCCACACGCCGCGCCCTCTCGATGTCCTCCCTGTCGGGCAGCCCCTCCCTCGCGAGGATCCTCACGAGGTCGATCCCGCGTGAGGCGTCGTAGGTGGACTCGAACATGGGGTCGAAGAGAACCACGTCCCACGAGCCCGAATCCTCCTGAGCGAGGTAGTCCCTGTAGTCGGCGGTGAGCACCTCCACCCGCCGCATGGCCTCGCAGAGCCTCGCATCGGGGTGGACGTACGAAGCGAGACCGCCCCGCACCAGGGAGGCGAGGACGGGCGAGGCCTCGAGGGCGCGCACCTCGCCCCCCTCCCCCACCACGAAGGATGCCACCACGGCATCGGCTGCCATCCCGCACGTGCAGTCGAGCACCCGGTCTCCGGCCCCGAGCCCCGCCACCGCCACGAGCCTGTCCTCCACCCCCTTCCGGAGGCGATCGACCCTCAGGACGGCCATGTTGGGGTGGAAGACGTACCGTCTCCCTGCGTGGAACAGGGAGAGGCCATCCTTGCCCACCACCAGCACCGCGGAGGCTCCGGATGCGGCCGCCAGATCCTCCAGGCTGCGATCTCCGCGAGGCACGAGGACGAGGTCCAGTTCTCTCGCGAGCGAGCACGCCCACTCGATCTCCCGCTCCGAGGCTCCGAGAGAGACAGTCACCACCGGGGGATCCGCGAACCGCATCCCTCACATGGATACCAGAGAGGGGCCTTCTCGGCAAGGCCGGTGCCCCCTCGGGCAGAGGGGACCGCACGCATCGCCTACCCGGTCCTCCTTGACAAACCCCCCTCCTCCTCCTACTGTCTCTACGTATGGGTGTGCAGCGCTCCACTCTGTTCCTCAACGTACTCATAGGCGTGCTCCTCCTCTGGTCGATCGGCACGGGCATAGGGGTGGGTCTCGCCCTCGCCGGAACCCTCAACATCGAGCACTTCTACGACGTGGGAAGGAGCAAGGTGGCGCTGCCGAGCAAGGTCCTCGACGTGAAGGACCGGCTCATCACCGAGTTCTTTTCACACGAGAAGCGGGAGATCGTCTCCATAGAGGAACTCCCTCCCCACCTCATCTACGCCCTCATCACCCGTGAAGACCAGGAGTTCTTTCGGCACAACGGGTTCAGCGTGAGGAACTTCTTCCGTGCCCTCTGGAACATCGTCACGGGTCAGTACTTCTCCGGCGGGAGCACCATCACCCAGCAGGTGGCGGGCTACCTCTACACCGATCGACGGGAGATCACCATCACCAGGAAGCTCAAGGAGTTGTGGTGGGCCTTCCAACTCGAACGGAACCTTACAAAGAAGGAAATCCTGGAACTCTACCTGAACACCATGTACTTCGGCGCCGGGACCTACGGCGTGGAGGCTGCATCCCAGTTCTACTTCGGTCACTCGGCACGGGAACTCTCACTCGCCGAATCGGTGATGCTGGTGATCCAGCTCGCGAGCCCCGCCAGATACTCCCCCATCAACCATCCCGAGCGGGCAAAGAAGATGCAGTGGACCGTACTCCAGGAGATGGTACGGCTGGGGTATGCCACCGAGGAGGAAGCCAAGGCATCGTTCGACGAGTTCTGGCGCAACTTCGACTACACCCGGCCCCAGAACACCTCGGCCTTCTTCGAACGCGAGGACAGGGCCCCGTACTTCTCGGAGTACGTGCGACAGCAGCTCGAGGAGCGGCTCCTTGGGACCTTCAACATCTACACCGATGGTTTCGTGATCCACACCACCCTCAACCTCGACTTCCAGGAAAAGGCCGACAGGTACATGCAGGAAGGATTCGCCCGGGTGAACGCGGTCTACCGGTCGAACAGGTCCCGGGCCAGGTCCAAGGCCGAGCAGGAGTTCATCCCGGTGCTCGACATGCTCTCCCTGGCCTTCGACCTCCCTGAGATCGCCGCGGGCGAGAGGCGGCGCATGCAGGACGCGAAGCAGTACGCCATGGACAACCTCTTCCCCGTGCTGGAGATGAGCACCAATCTCTTCGACATACAGGAACTCGCCACCCCCATCGAGCGTGAAAACCGGAAGCGCCAGCAGGAGCGGGGTCGCACGAGGGTCGAAGGGGCTCTCATCACCCTCGAGAACGATACGGGTTACATCCTCGCCATGGTCGGAGGAAGCTCGTTCGAACAGATCAACCAGTTCAACCGCGCGGTCCAGGCCAAGGTGCAGCCCGGTTCCTCGTTCAAGCCACTCTACTACTCGGCGGCGATCGACTCCAGGAAGTTCACGCCCGCCACCCTCATCTACGACGCACCCGTGGTCTTCTGGAACGACGACGGCACACCGTACACCCCCCTCAACTACCGGGGCGAGTGGAAGGGCTACGTGACCGTGAGGGAGGCACTCTCCCACTCGATGAACGTCCCCTCCCTCAAGGTGCTCGACGCCATCGGGTTCGACGCGGCGATCGAACGAGCGGCCCTCCTTCTGGGGATCTCCGACCCGACCGAGATCGCCCGGACCTTCCCCCGGAAGTATCCCCTGGGCCTGGGCGTGATCACCGTCTCCCCCATACAGATGGCACGGGCCTACGCGGTGTTCGCAAGCGGCGGCAAGGAGGTGACCCCCCTCGCCATCCGCTACGTGGAGGACCGCAACGGGAGGATCGTGCTCGAACCGGAAAAGGAGCTCCGCGAGGAGCAGAAGCGCAAGGGGGACGCCATCTATCTCATCAGCCCCCAGACCGCCTACATCATGACGAGCCTGCTCCAGAGCACGGTGGAGGAGGGAACCCTCCGCTACGCCCGTCAGCTCGTGGGAGGGTTTCCCATGCCCATGGCCGGCAAGACGGGTACCACCCAGAACTGGTCCGACGTATGGACCGTGGGCTTCTCCCCCTACTTCACCACGGCCGTCTGGTTCGGCTTCGACCAGCCCGGCAACTCCCTCGGCGTCAACCAGACGGGCGCGGTCACCGCAGGTCCGGTGTGGGCCCGCTACATGAAGGCCATCCACGAGGATCTCCCGCCTAAAGACTTCCCCAAACCCTCACGGGGGATCGTGGAAGTGGAGGTGACCGAGCACGGGCTGCTGCCCCCACCCGGCTACACCGGCGAAGTCCGCACGGAGGTCTTCCTCACTGGCACGGAACCCAAGGAATTCGACAGCATCGTGGAGTTCGAGCAGGAGCGGGATCAGATCTTGGAATCGAAACTCTTCGACTCCCTCCTGGTGCAGGACACACCGGACGAGCTGCCCCTCTCCATCGGGATAGAACTCGATCCGGAGATCAGGAACCTCATGGAGAGTCTGGATGCCGAACCGTCCGCCACCCCCGGCGGAGGGATCGCGCCGACGCCGCAGGAGGAGCTGGACCTCTCCTCCAATCCCTTGCTCGACTAAGCCTTTCCACAATGGAGATTTTTTGATAGTTTGTACCTAGAAGCGTATGCAAGTGGATATCGGACGGATAAGGATCCCCAAGCGGATACGAAAGGATGTGGGTGACCTCTCTCCGCTCAAAGAGAGCATGAAGAAGCACGGTCTCCTCCACCCCATCATCATCTCCCGGGACTTCGATCTCATCGCAGGCTATCGGAGGCTGAGGGCCGCACAGGAACTCGGGTGGAAGACCATCGAGGTACGGATCGTGCCGATCGACGACGAGATGGGGATGCGGGAGCTGGAAATGGAGGAGAACACCACCCGGAAACAGCTCTCCCTCCAGGAGGAGACCGACGGCTATCTCCTCCTCAACGCACTCGAGCACCCCTCCCTCTGGATGCGGATCCGACTCTGGTTCAGGAGACTCTGGCGGACCGTCCGCAGGTGGTGGGAGAAGAGGAGGGGATGACTCAGCTCCTCCATATGGTCTCGTAGGTGTGCGGTCGTTCACAGTACTTACACACGAAGAGCCCCTCGTCGGAACGGTGGAACTCCGGGATGACGTGTTCGTGCTGATCGGGGTGTGAGATGCAGTCCTCGTTGGTGCAGGAGATCTCCTCGAAGTTGTAGATACGTGGAGGCATCCCTATACGGAACTTCCGTTCCACCCGTCCCTCCTTGATGATGTTGAGGGTGCATCCGGGGGCAATGGCGCCGAGCATCTTGATGTGAGGTCTGTCGAAGGAGAGGACGTCGGGGAGGGAGATGATGCCCTTGTACTCTCCCGTGCGATGGGACGTGTAGACGCCATGCGAGCTGATGCAATCGAGCCTGAGGATCCGACGGATCTTATCGATCTGGTTCCAGATGGACGCAGGATCCTTGCCCATCCCGATGTGGTCGATGACGATCCCGTTCTCCACTGGTTTTATCCCCACCTTGTAGTCCGGTTTCCGTCGGGGTCGGACCTCGACTTCCTGCACGAAGTCTTCGTTGAAGGTGGGGAGGAGGCGAGGTGCACCCTCGAAGTCGTCTCCTATCTTCCCGGCGACCATGGAGAGGAGTACGGCCCGGGTGAAGTAGCCGTTGATCGACTGTCTGTCCCAGCCGTTGAGGGGGGTTGCATCGAGGAAGTGGGGGATGGTGGGGGTCTCCCTGTGCCGCGGAAGGGGATGGTAGAATCGCGTCCCCTCCGGCAAGAGGTCCATGAACTCCTTCCTGAAGGTGACGGCCTTCCTCAGCATGGGGGCCTTTTCGAGGATGTGCTCGCCCATCCGCTCGAGCTGGAGCCTAGTGAAGTACCAGATGGGGGCGATGTTCCGCTGGGAGAGGTAGGCCTCGATCGAAGGGAAGCTCCGTACGGTGAAGCCAGCGAGCTCCATCTTGCGCACGTAGTGTTCGGGCATGGCGAGGTCATCGGGAGCGATGAGATCGACCTCCACCTGCCGGAAGACCTTGAGGCCGTCTACCTTGGAGTGGACGGTACGACCGTGGAAGAGGTCTCCCACCAGGGCGATGTGGATCCCGCTCCTGTCCCACCCCAGGTGTTCGAGGAAGGAGAACTCGTCGAGGAATTCCTGGGTGGGGTGCTCGTGTTTGCCGTCGCCTCCGTTGATAAAGGCCACGAGGTCCCTGCCGACGTCGCGGGCGTAGGCGCCCACGGCTTGCTCGAGCCACCTGCAGAGGCCCTCCTGACGGGAACGCGTGACCACGATGGTGCGTTTACTGTAGCCCACGAGCATCTTCACGGTGTCGGTGATGCTCTCCTTCTTGTTGAAGGAGGAACTCAGGACGTTGAAGTCGTTGACCTTCACCCCATGGAAGAGGGCGGCGTTCCGGAACGATTCCTTGGTCCTCGTGCTGTCCTCCAGAAAGAAGAGGTACACCGCCATGGAAGGGTCTTCGATACGGAACTTGGAGATGTCCCCGCCTTTTTCGAAGCCTTCTTTGAACTCCCGGGCCTTGGTGTAGAGGTAGTACTGCTCGTCCACCGAGAGATCCCGCACCGTGGCGATGGTCCTTCCCCTGAAGGGATGCTCGCTCATAGGTCCTCCTCATGAGTGGGTGTGGTCCGGCACCGAGTATGCAGCATCTGCAGGGTGAGGGTCAACGTCGATCCCTCACTCCGCGCTCAGGCTCGAGAGTGAGACCTCTATGATCCTCCCGTCGGGTCGCTGGAGAAAGAGACTTGTGGGTGTGAAGGTGAAGCTCGTGTAGGGTGCCACTTCCTCCCTGGTGTAGGCAAGCCGGACGAGGTTCTGGTCGAACCGGCCTACGTGCCACCTCCCGTCTTTCTGGAACACGGCATAGACGTTGCCCTCGTGTACTTCGATGAGGCTCTGGATGCTCACCGGGTCGGCGCATTCCCTCAGAATGTCGAGGGTGCGGGCGTCGACGAGGGTGAGGGTGCCGGTGGTTCCGTCCCGGGGCACGATCACGAGGTAGCCTCCGGAGAAGGGGACGGGGGTCCTCCCCACGATGGTGAGGCCCGCCCCTGCGACCGGCTCGTAGGTGGTGGTGTCAAGGAGGAGGAACCTGCTCTTCATGAGGCCCTCGGGATCGGTCACCTCCACCACGGGGACGCGCTCGGGTGCGGCTCCGGCCTGCTGGGCCATGACCTTCTCCTGGTCGCGGGCGATGTCCTCGCGCTCACGTTTCACGGCCTCTTCCTTCTTCTCGATTTCGGCCTCTTTCCGGGCGATCTCGGTCTTCTCCTCCTCTATCCGGGCCTCTTTCTCGGCGGTCTCCTCCTCCATCCGGGCGATCTCGGCTTCCTTCTCCTCCACGGCCCGTTTCTCCTCGAGGGCCTGGCGTTCCTCTTCGCTCCCGGGGGGCGCCTGGGCCAGGGTCTCCTCCACCCGTGCCTTCTCCTGCTCGAGGGTCTGTTTCTGGGCTTCGAGGGCGGCCTTCTCCTCCGCGAGGCGTGTCTCCTCTTCGGTCACCTCCTGCTTCCGGGCTTCGAGGGCGGCCTTCTCTTCCTCTATCTGTTTCTCCTTGATCTCGACCATCTCCTTGCGTTCCGGGATGGCCTTGTCCTCCCTGATCTTGAGTTCCTGGATCACCTCGGGGCCGGTGAGGGTCCCGGTCTCTATGGCGGTGATGTCCGCACGGGCCGCCCCTTCGGTGAGGGGGATGATGATCTGGCTTCCCCCGGGCCAGTCGCGGTAGTGTCGCGAGAGGCCGACGGTGTCGGCCCTGAGGTGCCGGACCACCACGGGTTTGTACATCTCCTGGAAGTAGGTGACGTTGCCCCTGAGCACGGCGTTGTAGATGGTGATGAAGAAGGCGAGGGTGGCGGCGTCCTCCGGGCTATAGCCGTAGGCTTCCTGGAGGTATCCCGAGATGATGCGCCTGAGGTTGAGGATGTGGTCCACCCGGGCCGAGGGGAGGATCTCCATGATGTCGGCGTCGAGTCCTACCGCGGTGGCCGGATCGACGGCGTGGATGATGCGGTACTTGCCCGCGTAATCGGCGGTGAAGGGCGTGGTGTAGTCCCTCCCAGAGGCGAGGGCGATGCCGATCCCTCTGATCTGTTCGATGGTCTCGATCTTCTCGTGCGGGCCTTCGTAGTTGACGAAGGTGATCTCCGCATCCCGGTAGGCTTCGAGTTCGTCGCGGGCGACTTCGAGGGGTGCGAGGGGCATGGCGAGAAGGAGCCCTAGGAAGAGGGCGGTGATGCGTCTCATGGGGCCTCCTTTTCCTGGTGGGTGAGTATGTCAAGCGCGGCCCTGCGGACGGCCGCGGGATACGGTCCTGTGGCGAGCTGGTGCGCGAGTCTCATGGCCTTCTCCACACCTTCCCTCCCCCTATTATACTCCACAATGCGTGAGAGTGCACCTACAAATTCGTCGAGTACGGCGGTGAGGGTGGTGCGGGGGAGTCTGTGGAGCAGGGTCTCGAGCCGGTCGGTGAGGGTGCCGTCCGGATCGAGGGGGAAGGCGGCCACCGCGGCGAGCAGGGCTTCGACGGGTTCGGGGAGGGTCTCGTACGCGAGTCCCGAGAGGATCCGGGGGAGGGCGGCGGGGTCTCCGGTGCGGGCCAGGAGGAGGTAGGCGCGGGCGCGTACCGGGCTGTGGGTGCGGGTGGTGCGGGGGTCTCCCATGCCCCTCAGGGCGAGCTCCTGGAGGAGGGGGATGAGATAGTCGAGGGTCTCGAGGGCCTGGTCTCCTTCGAGGAGACGTTCGATGAGGGAGAGGGCCCTGAGGTTGTCCTCGACGTCCGAGGAGGTGGCGAGTCTGCGGAGGGTCCGGTAGCGGGGATCGTCCTCCCACCAGGGGGGGATGGCGGGGCCTCGGGTGAGGGAGGCGGTGCCGGCGGCGGGGCCGCGTTCATGGGCCCAGAGGGGCGAGGGGCGAAGGGGTGTCGGGAGGGCGTAGAGGAGCCAGTCGCTGGTGGTGAGGAGGATGCGTCCCTGTTCGGTGAGGAGGAGATGGAGGGGGGTGCCTCGATAGGGGATGGGGGGGGCGGGTGTGAGGTCGGTGAGGGTGTGGTCGGGCGCGAGGGCGAGGATGCGACCGTCACGCGTGGCGAGGAGGAGGGTGCCGTCGGCGGCGAGGGCGGTGAGAGAGGGCGCGAGGGGGGTGCGGAGGGTACGGCGGTCGAGGGGGGTGCCGTCTGCATCGAATCGATGGATGGTGCCATCCTGGGTGATCACGGCGATGTGGCCGGGTGCGGTCCGAAGGGCGGGGGCGGCGCCGGAGGTGAGGGGGCGGGTCCAAAGCAGGGTCCCGGTGGGGTCGAACTGGGTGAGGGACCGCGCGGTGAGGAGGAGAGGGCCCGTCCGGGGGGTGGGGACGAGGGCGAGGGGGGAGGCCTCGAGGGGGATGCGGAAGAGGGTGCGGCCGCCGGGGGTGAGGGCGAGGAGGGTGTCGGGGAGGGCGAGGTAGAGGGGGCCGCCCGCGGTGGCAACGGGGGGAAGCACGGGGTCGGCCGGGAGGGTGAGGCGCCAGAGGGTGCGGCCGGTGGGGGTGATGCGGGCAAGGGTGCGGGGCGTGGTGAGGGCGTAGAGGGTGCCGGAGGGGAGGATGGCGGGGGGGTGCGGGGGGTGGAGGGCGAGGGTCCAGAGGGGGTGCCCGCAGGGGTGAGGGCGAGGAGGGTGTGGGGGCGGAGGAGGAGGTAGAGGGGGCCGTGGGGGGGTGAGGCGAGGAGGGTGCGGGGGCGGTCGGGAAGGGTGGTGGTGCGGAGGGGGGTGCCGGAGAGGGAGAGGAGGGTGAGGGTGCGGTCGTCGGTGGCGAGGAGGACGGCGGAGGGGGAGAGGGGCACGGGGGGGGCGGCCGCGTTCCCGGTGGCGATGTACCACCAGGGAGCGGGTTCCTCGGCGGCGAGGCCGAGGAGGATGAGGAAGAGGGGGATCCTGCGCAGGACCGACATGTGTTTCATGGTACCTTTCCGGGTGGCCCGGGGCAAGGGGTATTGCCTTTTTCATGGAAACCGGTATCATAGTGGCACAAAACCACGAGGAGGACGCATGCCCTACTACGGCTTCAACCTGCAGTGGATCTTCACGCGCGATCCCGAACATCCTTCCCCAGAGCCTGCGGATGAACGAGCCCTCGACCTCATCGGGGACTGGGGATTCAACTTCATCCGGATCCCCATGGACTACAGGTTCTGGACGGAGGGATTCGACTACTTCCATCCGGACGAGCGGGTCCTCGAGCGGATCGACGCCTATATCGAGGCATGCAGGAACCGTGGGTTGCATGTCTCCCTCAACCTTCACCGGGCACCGGGATACTGCATCAACCGTAACGACCTCGAACGCCACAATCTCTGGACAGACCGCGAGGCACAGGATGCATTCGTCTTCCTCTGGGAGGGCTTCGCCCGGAGGTACCGGGACATCCCGGGAGAGGAGCTGAGCTTCGACCTCCTCAACGAGCCGCCGGAGGAGGGACAGTACGGGTTCACCAGGGAGGTGCACGAGGCCCTCATGAGGCGGACCGTGGAGGCCGTACGGGCCATCGATCCGGATCGGACCATCGTGATCGACGGGGTGGGCGGCGGCCACCAGGCCATGCCCGAACTCGCCGATCTCGGGGTGATCCACAGCGGGCGGGGGTACCAACCCATGGCCCTGACCCACTACCGTGCCCGGTGGTGGCCCGATCACGAGAAGGTGAAGGAGCGCCCGAACTACCCCGGACTCGTCTGGGAAGGAGCGGCCTGGGACAGGGAGACGCTCCGCGTCTTCTACCGCCCCTGGCTCGAGGTGGCCGCCCGAGGGGTGACCGTCCACATCGGGGAGTTCGGATGCTACAACCAGGTGGAGAACCCTACGGCCCTCCGGTGGTTCGAGGACGTGATCTCCCTCTACCGCGAGTGGGGATGGGGTTACGCCCTCTGGAACTTCAAGGGGCCCTTCGGCGTGGTGGAGCACGGGAGACCCGGTACGCGGTACGTGGAGATGGGGGGGTACATGGTGGACGTCGACCTCCTTTCGATCCTCAGGGAGGGTATGCTGAGGTCGTAGTGCACGTCTTCGTTGACCGCGGAGAGGAGAGGGGGTATAGTAAGCCGGTAGGTGAAACTCCGGACAAAGCTCATACTCGTCTTCTCGAGTCTCCTCGTCCTGCACACGGCGCTCAATACCGCGTTTGTGCTCCTCTTCTACAGTGAGCGGCTGAGGCGCACCGAGGAGGAGATCCTCACCGGCACGTGGGAGACGGTGAAGGGCTCGCTCGAGGCGCTCAAGAGGGACATGCTCAACGCCCTCGCCCTCCTCAACTCCCACCTGGAAACTCCCTCCCCCACCCTTCCCCGTCTCGGCTCGCTCATCTGCGCCACCACGCCCGCCGACCGGGTGGTACTTCTCGACCAGGGCGGCCGCATCCTCGTGGACCACTACAGCTACCGTATCCGGGAACCCTTCGCCCTCCCCTCCCTCTCCCTCTCCTCCTTCCGGTTCCCCCGCGCCCTCTACCTCCTCGCCCCCGTGTACGGCCGCCCCTCCCTCCTCCTCGTCGCCGGCTCGCCCTACCACACCCCCGCAGGATCGGGCCACGTCCTCCTCTTCACCCTGGTCGACGAGGACCGCCTCCTCGCGTGGAACCCCTCGCGGGATACCCGCGTGGCCCTCTCCACCCCTGAACACATCCTCGCCTCCCAGACTCCCCGCTTCACCCCTCCCCTCGACGCCGCCTTCCGTGAGATTCGCATAGGCAACCATCCCTTCCTCGCCTACACCCGTCTCCTCTCCGGCGAAGTCCCCGAAGGACTCTACCTCATCACCCTCCGCTCCGCCCTTCCCGGCAAGATCGACCTGCGCACCATCGGCCTGACCATCCTCGCCCTCTTCCTCCTCACCCTCCTCATCTCCGCCGCCCTCGCCGCCGGGAGCACCACCCACTTCCTCTCCCCCCTCCAGCGCCTCCTCGCCTGGCTCCCCCACGCCCAGGAGCACCCCCTCCCCCCTCTCTCCTCCCGCGACGAGATCGGTCTCATCGCCCATCAGGCCTCACACATCGTGAAGACCCTCCTCGAGGAAGAGCGGATCATCCGCGAACAGTACCGTGAGATCGCCCGTCTCACCTCGTACAACCGCCAGATCGTCTCATCGCTCCGCGCCGGTATCGTGGTGGTCCGCCCCGACGGCACGATCGAGTTCTGCAACACTTACTTCGCCGAGATGCTGGGCACCTCCCCTCCCCACATCCTCGGCCGTCTCGCCACCTCCCTCATCTCCGCCTCCTTCCACCTCCCCACCCCGGTCGAGGACCTCGACCTCTCCCGGCCCACCACCCTCGAACGCGTACGCCTCGCCTCCTCGGAACGCGTCTTCACCCTCAAGATACAACCCTTCGAATCCGCCGACAGGAAAAAAGGAGAACCCAAGGCCCTCCTCGTCTTCGAAGAAGTCACCGAACTGGAGGCCCTCTGGAGGACCCTCCTCATAAGCGAGCGCATCTCCGCCCTCGGCGCCCTCTCGGCAGGCCTCGCCCACGAGATCAACAACCCCCTTGGCGCCATAAGCTCCCATCTCGCCTACCTCCTCTCGGTGGAAGAGAATCCGGAGCGCCGCGAATCCCTCCTCTGGATCGAAAAAGAGATCACCAGGATAGGAAACCTCGTGAAGACCATCCTCTCCCACGCACGGGGACGCACCGAGGGCCCCTGCGACGTCGACCAGACCCTCAGGGACACCATCGGCCTCCTCACCCCCCAGGCGAGACAGAAGAGGATAGCGCTCTCCTACACCAGCACAGGCCCGCTTCCCTCCGCCCTCATCTCGGAGGCGGAGCTCAAGCAGGTGGCCCTCAACATCCTCAAGAACGCCATGGAATCCATAGGAGAAGGCGGCTCCATCCAGGTGGAGGCACGTGCCGTGGACGATGCCCTGGTCATCGCCTTCCACGACACGGGACCCGGGTTTCCCGAACCCTCGGAGTCCCACCTCTTCGCCCCCCTCTTCACCACCAAGGCGGAAGGGACCGGATTGGGCATGACCATCACCCATCACATCATACAACGAGCCGGCGGGAGGATCGCGGTACGGAACCGGACCCCCTCCGGCGCCACCGTGGAGGTACGACTACGTGCAGCCGGTAGTACTCATCGTTGACGACGAAGAAGGCCTTCTTCTCGGTCTCAAGAAGTTCCTGGAAGTGCAGGGCTACCGCGTCCTTCTCGCCCGCACCGCCAGCGAGGCCCGCGAGATCCTCATGCGCCACGAGGTGGACATCGCCCTCCTCGACCTCAGGCTGGGGAAGGACGACGGGATGAGCCTCCTCGCGGAGATGGTGGCACACCACCCGCACGTGGCGGTCCTGGTGATCACCGGGTACGGCGACATCCCTACCGCCGTGGAGTGCATGCGGATGGGCGCCCGCAACTTCCTCACCAAGCCGGTGGACCACACCCTCCTCCTCTCCCTCCTGGAACGGGAGTGGGAGGACATGCGGCGCCGCGCAGAACAGCAGGCCATCCTCGAGGCCCGGTGGTCGAAGGAGGAACGCGAGCCCTTCAGGAGCCGGCACCCCCTCATGCACCAGGTGGAAGTCACCATCCAGAAGGTGAAAGACCTCGACGTCCCCGTGCTCATCACAGGAGAAACCGGCACCGGCAAGGAGGTCACGGCCAGGAGGATCCACTACGAGAGCGTGCGGAAGGACAGGCCTTTCATAGAGATCAACTGCGCCGCCATCCCCGAGACCCTCCTCGAGAGTGAACTCTTCGGACACGAACGGGGGGCCTTCACCGGGGCGGTGGAACGCACCCGCGGCAAGTTCGAGCAGGCGGGCCGAGGCACCCTCTTCCTGGACGAGATCGGGGAGATGAGCCTCGCGATGCAGGCCAAACTCCTCCACGTCCTGGAAGAGCGGACCTTCCACCGGATCGGGGGGAGCAGACCCCTCACCGCCGAGTGCCGGATCATCGCAGCCACCAATGCCCCCATAGAGAGACGGGTCGAGGAAGGGCTCTTCAGGAGCGATCTCTTCTACCGGCTCAAGGTCATCCACATACACCTTCCCCCGCTCAGGGAACGCAAGGAGGACATCCTCCCCCTCGCCTACCTCTTCCTCAAGGAGGCGAGGCTCCGGTACCACCGCAAGGTGGAAGGCTTCACCCCGGAGGTGGAGCGGGCCCTCGTCTCCTACACCTGGCCCGGCAACATCCGGCAGCTCAAGAATGTCATCACCAACGCCGTGCTCCTCGCAGAGGGACCCCTCATCGACCGCATCGATCTCCCCAGGGCTCCCGGTTCCCGCCCCTCGTTGAAGGAGGGCGAGACCCTTCCCGAGGCAGTACGCCGCCACACCCGTGAGCTCGAGCGCGCCCTCATCGAGGATGCCCTGAGGCGGACCGGTTACCACATAAGCGAGACGGCCCGTCTCCTGGGCATTTCCCGCAAGACCCTCTACCACAGGATACGGGAATACGGCCTGTGAATGTATCCCTGAGGAAACACTCCTGTTTCCATGAGGGAACAATCGGCCCCATGAAGATAAAGGAACGGAATCGAACGGAGTCATCCCAATACAACACATTACATCGAAACGAGTTGTATGGACCGTCTTCTTCATGTGATGAACACGTTTGGCATCCTTATTGCTATATCGTACATATACACCCTTTACGAGGAGGTGCACATGAGACGCATACTCACAGGACTTCTCCTCTGCGTCGTGCTCGCAGCAACGGTGTGGGCGGGTGCGCAGAAGGAGGAAGAGAACAAGGTGGAGATCTTCAGCTGGTGGACCGCAGGGGGTGAGGCCGAAGGTCTCGAAGCCCTCATCGAGGTCTTCAATCAGAAGTATCCCGAGATCGAGGTGATCAACGCCACGGTGGCAGGGGGCGCGGGATCCAATGCCAAGGCCGTCCTCGCCACCCGGATGCAGGGAGGCAACCCGCCCGACAGCTTCCAGGTGCACGCGGGTCACGAGCTCATCGACACCTGGGTGGTGGCCGGTGCCATGGAGCCCATCACCTTCATCTTCGAGGAGAACGGGTTCCTCGACAAGTACCCCAAAGGGGTGATCGACATCATCTCCTATCAGGGAGAGATCTACAGCGTGCCCGTGAACATCCACCGCTCGAACGTGCTGTGGTACAACAAGAAGGTCTTCGATCAGAACGGACTCACCCCGCCCAGGACCTTCGACGAGTTCTTCTCCGTGGCGGAGACCCTCGCCGACAAGGGCATCACCCCCCTCGCACTCGGCGACAACGGGATCTGGGCCTCCACCCATCTGCTCGAGTCCGTGCTCGCGGGGAGCCTGGGTCCTGAACGGTACCGCGGCCTCTGGAACGGCACGACGCGATGGGACGGCGCCGAGACCAAGAGGGCCCTCACCACCTTCGTTCGCATGCTCGAGTACGTGAACAGCGATCACGCAGCCCTGAGCTGGGACGCCGCAGCCCAGTACGTGGCCGACGGCAAGGCGGCCATGACCATCATGGGCGACTGGGCGCACGGCTACTTCAAGTCCAAGGGGCTCAAGGTGGGGGTCGACTACGGCTGGTCGCCCTCTCCCAGCACGAGCGGTATGTTCATCATGCTCTCCGACTCCTTCGGACTGCCCAAGGGAGCCCCGCACCGGGATGCGGCCATAAAGTGGCTCACCGTGTGCGCCTCCAGAGAGGGACAGGATGCCTTCAATCCGAAGAAAGGCTCCATACCCAGCCGGATCGATGGAGACCGTTCGCTCTATGACGAGTATCTCCAGGCTGCCATGGACGACTTCGCCTCGAACGAGATCATCCCGTCCGTGGCCCACGGCGCCGCCGCCTCCGAGGCCTGGGTGACCGAACTCAACGACGTGGTCTCGGTGCTGGTGGCCGACAGGGACGTGGACAAGGCCGCGGCCCAGCTCCAGAAGATCGCCGACAAGTACGCGAAGAAGTAAGCCGGTCGAAGGGTCCGTTCCCATCCGGGGACGGACCCTCTTTCTCTACATACCAGGAAGGAGCGCGATATGCTGTATCAGCGAAGGGAACTGCTGAAGGCCGCTGCGGTCGTGCTTCCCTCGATCATCGCCGTGGGCATCTTCGTCTACGGATTCATCATCTGGTCGTTCAGGGTCTCGGTCTCCGCATGGGATGGGATCCTCCCCAACTTCACCTACGTGGGGTTCAAGAACTACATTGAAACCTTCCAGACCCAGCGGTTCCAGACCGATCTCTGGAACACCCTCTTCTTCACCATCTTCTTTCTCGGCCTCACCGTCACCACTGGACTCGCCCTCGCCCTGCTTTTGGAGCGGTCGGTGAAGGGGGAGGATGTCTTCAGGACGATCTACCTCTTCCCCATGGCGATAAGCTTCGTGGTCACGGGTGTCGCGTGGAGGTGGATCTTCAACCCCACGGTGGGCCTCAACGCCCTGTTGCAGAAGCTGGGTATCCCCGTGACCTGGGGGTGGTACACCGATCCGTCGACCGTGGGGCCTTTCCACGTGGCGCTCATCCCCCTCATCATCGCCGCCTCGTGGCAGTTCTCCGGCTACACCATGGCCATGTACCTCGCCGCCCTCAGGGGGATCCCCGAGGATGTCATCGAGGCGAGCATGATCGACGGGGCCACCTACTTCCAGAGGCTCACGCTCGTGATCCTTCCCCTCCTCAAGCCCATCACCCTCTCCGCACTCATCGTGCTGGGGCACATCTCTCTCAAGATCTTCGACCTGGTCTACGTGATGACCGGCAAGGGGCCGGCATTCGCCACGGATTTCCCGGGCATCTTCATGTTCGAGACCACCTTCAGGGGCAACCACTACGCCCAGGGTGCGGTCATCTCCATGGTGATGCTCTTTCTCGTGGCGGTGGTGATCGTCCCCTACCTGGTGTCGGTCTTCAGGGAAGGGAGGCGCGCATGAGGGCGGAGTACGCGCTCCGGCAGAAGGCGGCGGCGAGGATCGCCCTCTACCTGGTGCTCGTGGTGGGAGCCGTCTTCTTCCTCGTACCGGTGTACGTCCTCCTCGCCACGAGCCTCAAGTCCTTCACGGAGGTGAACATCCAGAACATGTGGTCGCTCCCCCGTACCGTGTCGCTCGAGGGGTTCGCCAAGGCCCTCGAGAAACTGGGGCCGAATTTCGTGAACAGCGTGCTCCTCACGGTGCCGGCGACCATCCTGAGCGCCTTCCTGGGGTCGATCAACGGGTACATCTTCGCCAAGTGGCGGTTCCCGGGGGCGAACCTGCTCTTCGCCTTCGTGCTCTTCGGGATGTTCATCCCCTATCAGAGCATCCTTATCCCCCTGGTGCAGTTCCTCAGCAGGATACGGCTCTACGGCACCCTGCCGGGACTCATCCTCACCCATGTGGTCTATGGGATCCCCATCACCACCCTCATCTTCCGCAACTACTACACCGAGATACCGGGGTCGCTCATAGAGGCGGCTCAGATCGACGGCCTGGGGCTCTTCAGGATCTACCGGCACATCCTCCTCCCGCTCTCGGCCCCGGCCTTCGTCGTGGTGGTGATCTGGCAGATGACGAGTATCTGGAACGAGTTCCTCTTCGCGGTGACCATCACCCAGAACCCTCGGGTGCAGCCCATCACCGTGGCCCTCCAGAACCTGGCGGGCAGCCAGATCGTCGAGTGGAATGTCCAGATGGCGGGCGCGCTCCTCGCCGCCCTCCCGCCGCTCCTCGTGTACCTGCTCCTGGGAAAGTACTTCATAAGGGGCCTCCTCGCAGGATCGGTGAAGCAGTGAGACGAGACGCAGCCCCGGAAGGGGCTGCGTTGTCTTTTTCCCTTTTTCACGATACCTTATAACGAGACGCCCGAAAGGAGGACGCGCGTGGAGCTGCATCCCGCCCTCTTCGTGGACAAGTACGAGCTCACCATGGCCCAGACCTACTTCTTCTCCGGCAGGGCCGAGCTTCCCGCCTGCTTCGACTACTTCTTCCGTACCCTCCCCTACGAAGGGGGGTTCCTGGTCTTCGCCGGGCTCGGAGACCTCCTCGAGCTCATCGAGGAGTTCCGCTTCTCACAGGAGGATCTCGCCTTCCTGGAACGCGACGGGTTCAGGAGCGAGTTCCTCTCGTTCCTCGAGGGGTTCTCGTTCAGGGGGAGTATCTACTCTTTCAGAGAGGGAGAGATCGCCTTTCCCCACGAGCCGATCCTCCGTGTGGAGGGGAGCCTCCTCGAGACCCAGCTCATAGAGACCCTCCTTCTCGCGGTGCTCAACTTCCAGTCCCTCATCGCCACCAAGGCGGCGAGGGTGCGTCTCGCAGCAGGCGAGCGCGTGGTGAGCGACTTCGGACTGCGGCGGGCCCACGGCTGGGGCGGTATCATGGCGAGCAGGGCGGCGGTGATAGGAGGGTGCGACAGCACCTCCAACATGGAGGCGGCCCGGCGCTACGGGATCCCGGCGGTGGGGACCATGGCCCACTCGTTCGTGCAGAGCTACGACAACGAGCTCGAGGCGTTCAGGGAGTACGCGCGGCACAATCCCGACTCGTGCATCCTCCTGGTGGATACCTACGATACCCTGGGAAGCGGGATCCCCCACGCCATCACGGTGGCGAAGGAGCTCGAGGCAGCCGGTCACAGGTTGCGCGGGATCCGGATCGACAGCGGCGACCTCGCCTACCTCTCACGAAAGGCGAGGAGGATGCTCGACGAGGCGGGCCTCACCCACGTGAAGATCGCGGTCTCCAACCAGCTGGACGAGCGGGTGGTGAAGAGCCTCCTCGAGCAGGGCGCTCCCATCGACATC
This sequence comes from Spirochaeta thermophila DSM 6192, assembly GCF_000147075.1. Classification (NCBI taxonomy): domain Bacteria; kingdom Pseudomonadati; phylum Spirochaetota; class Spirochaetia; order Winmispirales; family Winmispiraceae; genus Winmispira; species Winmispira thermophila. Next base: position 786,064 of record NC_014484.1, on the reverse strand, counting down.
TTCGGCGTGGGCACCAGGATGGTGACCGGTCAGCCGGATGCGGCCCTGGACGGGGTGTACAAACTCTCGATGTGCGCAGGAAGGCCGCGGATGAAGATTTCCAACACCATCGTGAAGACCACGCTCCCGGGCCGCAAGCGCGCGGTGCGCTACGCCAACGGGGACGGGGGGTGGGTGGCCGACGGGATACTGCTCGCGGACGAGGAGGGGACGCACACCATCCACCACCCGTACGAACCGGGCAAGAAGCTGTGCGTGAGGGACTTCGAGACCGAGGAGCTCCACCACCTGGTGATGGAGGAGGGCCGCCGTGTGGGGCCCGCACCCACGGTGCAGGAGATCGCCCGGTACGCGAGGGAGCGGCTCGCCGCGCTCCCCCCCGAGTACAAGCGTTTCGAGTACCCCCACATCTACAAGGTGGGGGTGAGCAGGGCCTTGCGACACCTGCGGGATGAGATCATGGCGCCCTACATCTCGCGTGAGGAGGAGGATGTATGAGAGCGCTCATCGTCGTGGACGTCCAGAACGATTTCGTCCCGGGAGGGGCCCTTCCGGTGCCGGAAGGCGATGCCGTCATCCCGGTGATCAACCGCCTCATGGGCCGGTTCGACGTGGTGGTGGCCACCCAGGACTGGCACCCTGCCACACACAAGAGCTTCGCATCGAATCATCCGGGGAGGAGGCCCTACGAGGTGATCACCCTCGAGGGACTCGAGCAGGTGCTCTGGCCCGATCACTGCGTGCAGGGATCCCCGGGCGCGGAGTTCGCACCCGGGCTCGACCTCCGTCCCGTGGAGGCGATCGTCCGCAAGGGGACGGATCCCGGGATCGACAGCTATAGCGGGTTCTACGACAACGGCCGGAAGCGGACCACGGGGCTCGCCGGGTACCTGCGGGAGCGGGGGGTGAGGGAGGTGTACGTGACGGGGCTCGCCGGCGAGTACTGCGTCTTCTACACGGCCATGGATGCGGCCGCCGAGGGATTCGCCACCTTCGTGGTGGAGGACGCTACGAGGCCCCTCGATCAGGAGGACTTCGAAAAGGCGGTGGTCCGCATGAGGGAACAGGGGATCACCATCCTACGGTCGGGGAACGTACGCTGAGGGGGGTCCACGGAGGGAGGGGGGCAGGATGGGAAGGGTGATCCTCATCACTGGAGGGGCGCGAAGCGGAAAGAGTGCCTACGCCCTCGAGCTGGCCCCCCCTTCGGGAAGGCGGGTCTTCATCGCAACGGCGGAGCCCGTGGACGAGGAGATGCGTGCACGCATCGCGCGGCATCGAAAGGACCGTGGTTCCGGGTGGGAGACGGTGGAGGAGGCGCTGGACCCCGCCGGGGTCCTGGGCCGCCAGCGAGACGGGGTGGTGGTGATGGATTGCATCGCGGTGTGGGTCTCCAATCTCCTGGTGAAGGGGGTCGAGCCGGAAGGTCGTATCGAGGCCTTCCACAGGGAGGTGGAATCCTGGAGGGGGCGTACGGATGAGGGGTCTCGCCTCGTCCTCGTGACGAACGAGGTGGGTATGGGGCTGGTCCCCCCTACCCCTCTCGGAAGGCGGTTTCGTGATCTGCTCGGTTCAGTGAATCGGGAACTCGCCGCTCGAGCGGACGAGGTGGTGCTCATGGTGACGGGCATCCCTGTCCGGATAAAGTGAGGAGATGGGTGCCCGGCCCCGAGGGTTCGGGAGGGCTTTTACAGATCGTGAGTTCCGACGAGGAGGAGGTGCGGTGATGTACGGGCCACGGGAGCGTGAAGCGGGGCTGCGGGGGAAGGGATCTCCGGGGATCCTCGAGGAGGTGATCGCCCGGATCAGGAGTCCGGAGGGGCACTGGTTCCGCACGGCCCGAGCGCGACTCGACAACCTCACCAAACCGCCCGGGAGCCTGGGGCGGCTCGAGGAGTGTGCGGCAAGGGTGGTGGCCATCAGGGGTGAGGAGATGCCCGATATAGGACGGAAAGCGGTCTTCGTGTTCGCGGGGGATCACGGTGTGGCGGAGGAAGGGGTGTCGGGCTACCCGAGGGAGGTGACGGTCCAGATGGTCTCCACCTTTCTTTCGGGGAGGGCTGCGGTGAATGTGCTGGCGAAGCAGGTTGGGGCGGATGTGGTGGTGGTGGACGTGGGGGTGGCGGAGGATCTGCCTCCGACGGAGGGGTTGGTCCGGGAGAAGGTGGTCTACGGGACGCGCAACTTCCTGCAGGAACCGGCGATGACCGAGGAGGAGGCGAGACGATCCATGGAGGTGGGGGTGCGGTGCACGGAGGAGTATGTGGCCAGGGGGTACAGGCTCTTGGCGGTGGGGGAGATGGGGATAGGGAACAGCACGGCGGCAAGCGCGGTGGCGGCGGCCTTGCTGGGGAGGAGGGCGGAGGAGGTGGTAGGGCCGGGCACAGGGGTGAGGGGCGATCGGCTCGCGAAGAAGGTGCGGGTGGTGGAGGAGGGGGTGAGGCGGCACGGGCTCGAGGGGCGGGGGGCGATGGAGGTGTTGGCAGCGGTGGGCGGGGCCGAGATAGGGGCGATCGCCGGGGCGGTGCTGGGAGCGGCGGCACACAGGGTGCCGGTGGTGCTGGACGGGCTCATCAGCACGGCCGGCGCGTTGGTGGCGTGGCGGCTGTGCCCCACGGTGAGGGACTACCTGTTCGCCGGCCACGTCTCGCCCGAGCCGGGGCACCGCGTGATGCTCGAGGCGATGGGGCTCAGCCCGCTCCTGGACCTGGGGATGCGGTTGGGGGAGGGGACGGGTGCGGTGCTGGGGATGGGGGTGGTGGAGGCGGGGGTGCGCGTCTACCAGCAGATGCGCACCTTCGAGGAGGCAGGGGTGGCGAGGGGGAAGGGATGAGGGGACTGCTGGTGGCGATGGGGCTGGTGTGGAGGGTGGGGGTGGGGGTGGGGGTGAAGGCCGAGGAGGAACTGAGGGGGGCGGTGGGATGGATGGGGGTGGTGGGGCTCATGGAGGGAGCGATGCTCCTCGCCCTCGCCCGGCTCTGTACGCTCTTCTTTCCTCCCTTCCTCTCCTCCGCCCTCATCCTCACCTTCATCACCGCCCTCGGCGGAGGCTTCCACCAGGATGGCCTTTCCGATACCTTCGATGGCCTTGCAGTGAGACCTCATCCCGATCCCGAGGAAGACCGACACCTCCGGCTCGCCGCCATGAAAGACCCTCACCCCGGGACCGCGGGCAACCTCTCCCTCATCCTCACCACCGTACTCGCCCTCGCAGCCCTCACCTCCCTCCTCCCCTCCCCCCTCTCCGCTCCAGCACTCCTCGGCGCCCCGATCGCAGCCCGCTGGGCCACGGTGCTCGCCATGTGGCGGACCACCCCGGCCCGGCCCTCTGGCCTTGGTTCGATCTTCGTGGGACGAATCCCTCTCTCCGACCTCTTCCTCTCCGGCCTTCCCCTCTCCGTTCCGGGACTCCTCCTCGTTCTCGAACGAGGCTGGCCTTCCCTCCTCGCCCTCGGTGCCGGCCTCTTCGGCCTGGGACTCGTCGTCCGTCTCCTCTGCTCGCTCTTCACCCGCCGAATCGGAGGCCTCACTGGTGACACCCTGGGCGCGGTACATCAGATTTCGTTCGTCATCACCCTCCTCGCATGTGCGGCGGCGACAGGCCCAACCCCCCTCCCGTGAGGTGATCGCCGCTAGCCCCTCTTGCCCTTCTCCTCGTCGGGTGCATCGAAGACCACGACCGTGCCCGAGATATTGATCACATCCCCCGGTTCGAGCTTCTTGCTCGTCACCGGCTGATTGTTCACCGTGAGCTCTGCGTCGCCCTGGATGGTGTACTGGCCCCGATCCGGATCGTAGTAGATGGTGGCCGCCTGCGGCCTGAGCGAGGGGTTCCCTGTGATGGTGATGTCGGCCGTGGCATCGCCACCTATCACGGTCTTGGTCCCTGCGAGGGCGAACATGCGTGTGCCCATGCCGGGGGCACCGAAGAGGAGCTGGAGTCCCGCCTGAGTCGTCTCCTTCTCCAGCTTGAAGAGGAGGAAGAAGGCCCACACACCGATCGCGAGGAGCATGAGGACCAGGGCGTACCACGGCACACCGGTGGATGCGCTGCCCAGGACCGTGCCGGCGTAGTAGTACTGTTCGTCGGAGGTGCCGGAACCCTTCAGGGCTATGCGCACGTACCTCCGTTCACCCGGGAACATCGCCGCATAGTAGGCGACCGCATATTCCTGGAGCACCTGCTCCTGGATCGCGGTGTACACCGAGGCCAGCTCGAGGGCATTGCGCGCATCGAAGACCCTTCCCCCGGTCTCGGAGGCGAGATCCCCTATGAGCCTGTCCTTCTCGGTACCGAAGTGGATCACGTAGCAGGTGATGCCGTAGCGGTGGGCGAGATCGATCGCGGTCCCGGGAGTGGAGGGACTCTCTGAAGGATCCACCGGAAAGTTCTCACCATCCGAAAGCACCACGAGCACCCGCCGTCTCCCCTCCTCCCCGAAGTCGGTGAGGGCCTCTTCCATCGAGCGGTAGAGCTCGGTGTAGGCCTGCTCGCGGGAGGGACGCTCGATCGCATCGAGCTTCTCGAGCACCAGGGAGGGATCGCCGACGATCGGTTGGATCACCCGATAGGTGCGGTTGAACACCGCGAGTCCCACCCTGTCCCGCCCGGAGAGGAGCGGAAGGAACTCACGGATCGCCCGCTTTGCATGAGTGATCCGCATCCGGTCCGGATCTTCCGTGGGCGTGCCGTCGAGAGCGTCCCACATGCTCCCCGAGGCGTCGAGCACGAGGAGGAACGAGATCCCTTCCTCGCGGTTCACGCCCCGCCGCACCGAGCGCACGGGCAGGAGGCGCCACGAGGCGCCGTCGGGAGATTCCCGTGCTTCGATGTCGGCGGCGGTGAGCACCTTCCCCCCTGGGAGATTGTCCACATAGAAGTAGGCCCTCACCGTCTGGGTGAACAGGAGCGACGAGGTGTCCACCTGGGTGATGGTGAGCGTCTGAGAGGAGAGCGCCCCTCCCAGCCACATGACGGCCACCAACATGAACGCATAGCGTACCTTCATACCCCCCTCCTACACGAATATGCCGTAGATGAGCTTGGCCTTGCCAAAGGCGATGACATCCTCCCTCCGGAGCTGGGCCTCCTCCACCGTCCGGTCGTTCACCCTGAGGGATGCATCCCCCTCCCTTCGGACCACCACCTTTCCCTTACGCATCATGATCCAGGCGTGCACCGGTCGCACTTCTCCATACCCCTTGAGCACGATGTCACACTTCGGATCGGCCCCGATGCTCATCTTCGTCTTGACGAGGTGGTATTCCTTGTTCTTGAGCGGCCCTGTGAGGACCTTGAGCGCCCCCCACGAGAACCGGTTCTCGAAGAAGGCATAGAAGAAACTCAAGAGAAGTCCGAAGAGCACGAGCCCTCCGAGAAGCGCCCAGGGACTTCCGGGAAAGGAGAGCTTGAAGGCCTGGAGGGCACTTCCCCCCACGAGGCCTCCGACAAGCCCGCCTGCGATCCCCACCCCGAGCTTGCGCAGGGATCGGGACCTGAACCCCTCGGTGAGGGCCACCAGAAGGCCTATGAACCCCCAGCCGAGCCCGCTCGCGAACATGAGTCCCGCCTCCCGGCCCCGTTCCCACCCCGAGAGCACACCTTCGGCCACCACGAAGAGCACCTGCTGGCCGACGAGGATCCCCAGCGCGCCGCTCGCAAGGCCGAAGATCGCACCCCAAAGCAGCCCAAGGAGCCCCTTTCGGCGCGAGGAGACCACGATCCCCTCGAAGGAACCGAAGACCGCACCGAAGACGAGGCCGAAGAGCATCCCTTCGAGCAGTGAGAACACGAGATAGCTCGAAAAGACCGTCTGCAGGCTCTCCACGAGGAGCAGGAGGGGCCACACCACGATCCCCCCCACCACCCCCAGAAGCATCATCACGAGACGTTTCATCATGAGCGACATACTACTCCTCCTTCATGAGCATGAGTCCACCCTCCCCTTCACGCACCGAGAGCCGCACCTCTCCCTCGGGGGGAAGGAGGAAGACCAAACGGGCCTCCTCCCCCCCCTTGCGCACCGTGGCCTCATATCGACCGGAGGGGAGATCCCAGACACCTTCCCCTCCGCGGTAGACAGAGAGATCCACCCACCCGAGATCCTGTCCCCCTGCACGTACCCGCTCCTTCCCGTCGAGAAGGAACGTGACGCCCTCGGGCGCCGAGAGCACGAGCCTCCCCGGTTTCGGCACCAAGGCGGCGGAGAGGATAAGCTCGTCCTGCCCCGGGCGTATGAGGAGGGAGAAGACCTCGGGGTAGTACCCCTCTGCCTCTGCCCGGAAGCGCCACACGCGTCCGGTCACCAGTCTCCCTGCCTCCACCTCATCGATCGACACCCAGCGACCGTCGAGGAGCACGAGGAACCGCACCCCTTCCAGGATCCTCGTGCCGCTGAGGGCGTCACGGGCTACGCCCTCCACCCTGAGCGGACGGACGGCCACCTCGCCCACATCCACGAGAAGAGGCGGAAGCCCACCCTCGGAGAGAGGAAGGATCTCCCAGGAATACCAGTACACCCTGTTTTCCACCATGAGTTTGAGACGATAGGCACCGGGCGCCACGTACAGGGGGCGGGACGAGAAGACCAGGGTTTCCCCCTCCTCCCCTACGAACTCGAAGCGCAACGGTGGATACGGCGCAGGTGGGATCTCGTTCCGGTCGTTGATGAAGAGCACCCCCTTGACGAAAAGCTCCTCCGGCTCCTTCACCCCGGCCGGCACCCGCACCTCCACGTCAAGGCGCCCGTACCGTGAGGCGAGTACCGTCTCCTGGATGAAACCGGTCCGCCATCCCGCGTACCCCGCACCACCCAAGAGGAGCACACCGAATGCGAGAAGCGCCGCCACGAGCCCTCCCCGCCTCCGTTGCCTGAACTCGGGCTCGGGGATCGCAGGCTGGAGCACCATGGCCGAGAGCGTATGCCTGAGCTCGGCCTCATCGAAGCGCGAGAGGTAGCGCTCCACCATCCGGATGATCTGGGCCACATCCTGGAACCGCCTCCGGGGATTGGGATTGATGGTCCTGCGGATGATCCTGCTCACCGTGCGGGGCACATCGGGATTGAGCTTCTTCACCGGGAGGTAGCGCCCCTTCTGGATCATCATGATGGTCTCGGGAGCGAAATTGCCGGGAAACGGACGCTTACCCGTCACCATCTCATAGAGCATCACGCCGAGGGCGTAGATGTCGGCCCGTTTGTCCACGTGTTTCGCATCCTTGAACTGCTCGGGTGGCATGTAGGAAGGCGTGCCGAGGGTCATTCCCTCTCGGGTGAGATCCTCCTCCTCGTCGCTCTCCACGGCGGCGATGCCGAAGTCGGTGAGTTTGACCTCACCTTCCTTGGATATGAGGATGTTGGCCGGTTTGATGTCCCTGTGCACGATACCTCGGTCGTGCGCATACTTGAGGGCATAGCACACCTCGCGGAGGACATAGAGGGCGAGGGGCGCAGGGAGGTAGCGCCGCTGCTTGACGAGCACATCCACGGCCATCCCGTCCACGAACTCCATCACGATGTAGTGGGAACGTCCCTCCGTGAAATAGTCGTACATGTGGACGATCCTGGGGTCCTTGCAGTCGAGGAGGATCTTCGCCTCACGTTTGAAGCGTTCGATGACCTCCTTCCGCCCCTTGAGGGCAAGCTTCTTTATCACCACGTGGCGCTTGAGCACGGGGTGGAGGGCCTTGTACACCGCACCCATGCCGCCCCGTGCGAGGAGCGAGATCACCTTGTAGTTGCCTATCTCCTTGGGCTGTTCCGCCACCACACCCTCCTTCAGTGGATGTCGATGAGATCAGTTCCTGGATCAAAGGGCCTCTGGGGCATCACCACCGCCACCCCCCAGCGCGAAGGATTGTGTACCTGGATGTACCGCCCTCCCGCCCGCTCCATGTAAGCACCGGAGACCGGGCGGTGCCCTCCGAAATACACAGCATCGGGCACGTCCGGAAGGTAGTGCGCGAGCATCCCCTCCACGCTCCCCTCGTCCGCGGCCTCGTTGTCCGTCCAGGTGAGGCCGTAGATCACCTCGGGATAGAGCCGCATGTTGATCACCACCTCCTCGTCGTACACCTCGGCAGGCTCGGCGTGGGAGGCGAGGAAACGCCCTCCTACCGCGAGGAGAGGCAACGCCTTCTCGAACCTCGCATACGTGTGGAGGAAGTCCTCGCCGTAAAACCGGAGCACGTACTCCCTCACCATCTCGCCCTCGAAGGCGTACTTCCTGAAAGGATGGTTCCCTTCCCCTTCCTCGTTGAGGATGTTCTCATGGTTTCCCTTCAGAAAGTGGAAGCAACGGGGAGCGGCGAGCTTACAACGCATCACCATCTCCATGAGCGCGAAACTCTCCTTCATCTCCTCGTCCATGGCCCTCCGCACCCTGAAGGCGGTGGCGTACTCGTCGAAGGCCTGCTTCCACCGCTCCCTCCCCCTCCGCTCCGAGTGGAACCCATCGCCCAGGCAGAGCACCTGTATGCGCCCCTCCTCGAGCATCTCCCCCACCCGTCCGGCCCCCAACAGCCGGGCGTGCATGAGGGCGTGGAAGAAGTCGTACCTCGCGTGCAGGTCGGGCACGATCACGGTGGGGAGCTCGGGATCGAGGTACACGAGCCCCCCACTCCGGCCCTGTACGTCCCGCGGTCGGTACACAGGGGGCTCACCCTCCAACAGAGAGAGGCTCTCCTCCACCAGCGCGAGGTAGGCATCCCGTTCGGGAAGGCCGTCCCTGGCCCGTATCTGGTCCAGCACGTCAAGGAGCGGCATCAGTCGATCACGGTCTTATTGATCTCTGCAAAATCCTCGCTGAGCTCCTGGATCACCTGGGTGAGCAGTTCGTCCTCCTCCTCGGCCGGTTTCTCCTCGGAGAACACCGCGATCTTGTAGACCGGAGAACTCTGCTGGATAGGCCCCCGGGAGAACTTCACCACTGCATCGGTCTCCACATCCTCGGCGAGATCGGAGTCCTCCTTCACGGCGCTGTCGGGCACATCGGTGCGCAGGCCGATGGATGTGTACTCCACCCTCCGCTTACCATCCTTGAGCGGCCCTATGGAAAGGAGCGACCCCGAGTAGGTGAGCACGAGCAGCCCGCGAGGATCGTCCTTCCCGAAGAACGAGACCTCTTCGAACCGATGTTCCTGGAGCGCCTCCTGAAAGGCCTTCTCCTTCTCGACCCAGGCCTTCGCGAGCTTCTCGTAGGTCTCATCCTCTAGAGGAAGACCCGTGGTCTTGGCCATCTGTTTGATGTGTTCCTGAATCACCGGCGCAAGTGAATTAAAGACTTCCATACGAACCTCCTTCCATTGTATACTATAGCGTATTCTATCACACTTTTCTTGAAAAGGGGGTACCATGAATGCATTCGACCGTCTCCCTTATGAAATACAGCGTCAGATAGAGATGCTGCTTCAAGAGGGAAATCCCGAGGAACGGGACGAACTGAAAGAGCGGTACGCGCTCGCGTGGGAAAAGAAGTTCCAGCTCTTCACGAGCCAGACACAGAGCCTCGGCATGCAGATGCTCGGCCGCGTGGAGGCGGACGATCCGAGAGGCCTCATCATCCTCACCTATTCAGGCTCGCTCATCAGCCTGGGGCCGGTCCGCGAAGATCGGAGGTGGCTCGAGTACGCCTCCATCAAGTTCCGTTCCGACGTGCCGGAGAGCATCCGCGCCGAAGACGTACGCCTCGCAGCCCCTGTGGAAGAGGGGAAGACCGCCTCTTTCGAGGGATCGGCCCTCAAGCAGAGCTCAGCGGTCTACAAGATAGCGGTCTGTGATCCCTCGCTCGCCCCTGCAGAGCAGGAGCGAAGGGTGAGGGAAGCGACCATCTACCTCACCAACGGGTTCGTGAAGATCAACAGGTCCACCATGCCCGCAACGCCCACTGAGATCGACCACTTCACCCTCCGCACCATCACCTCGTACCTCTCCCGCCGGCACGACCTTCCCCGGAAGGTGGTGAAGGAACTCCTCGCCGACTACCTCACCCTCGTGGAGGCCGGTGTGCTCATGGGCGAGCGGGTACGCCTCGGCACCCTCGGCTCCTTCAGCCTCACCGTACGCCCCCCACGCAAGGCACGGGTCATGCGGCATCCTGCCACGGGTGGAGAGATCCTCGTGCCCGCACGGCCTGCACTCGCGGTTCCCCGCTTCAAGCCCTCACGCTCCTTCAAGGAAAAGGCCGCCTCGGTGGACATCTCCCCTCTCAACCCCGAGGAAGAATCCTAGAGGAAGGTGCCCGAAGGTACGTGTCACATCACGATGAGATTCGTCTTGCCGATGGTCACCACGTCCCCCGGTGCGAGCTTCAAGTACTTGTCAGGGGGAATGCGGACCCCATTGAGATAGGTGCCGTTCGTACTGTTGAGATCCTTGAGGAAGTACTCGTTCTTGACTTTCTGTATGAAGGCGTGATACCTGCTCGCGAGCTTGTTGTCGATCACCACATCGTTGTCCGAGGCGCGGCCTATCGTGATCTTGGTCACGATCGGGAGCCGTTTGTTGCCGAAGATGAGGCAGTAGTTCTTCTCGCGCTTCTGGATGGACCCCAGCCGCTTGCCCACCGGGCTGGAACCGATGATGGTATCATCCCCCATACTGAGTACCAGTATACTGCAGTTTAGAGCATCGCACAAGGAGCATCCTTGCCCGCATACCGGTACCGCACCTTAAGGACGTCCCGCCCACTCGTCGTGCGCCCACCGCCACTCCACCCACAGCTCCCCGTACGCCAGGTACACCCACTTCCCCACCACGTTCCCTCCCCCGTCCGTCAGCACGCTCACGCTCCCCACCAGGTCGCTGTGCACCCACCGCGCACTCTCCGCCTCCGTATCTCCATCACCCCCTTCCACGCTCCCAAGCTTCTCTTCAGTCGTCCATGTCCGCTTCTTCATGTGCCTCCTCCTCTCCTTATTCCAGTCTTACCTCTACCATCTCTCCGTGTCCACTCTTACGGGACGCAGTATACTTGACTAAACACTATGGCCTGGTCCTGTGTATCTCGCCGTGTTCTCCTAATCTTTAGGTTCCCAATGCACCTCTATATTGAACAAGGGGTGATGATAATCTTAAGTGTTCCTTCTATAGCTTCTCTAAATTCAAGTAAAACTGTCAGCTCATTAGAATAGAAATCTATCTGGGAGCTCTTTATATTTACTCGTCCTGGGACAATCTCCTTTTGCCATACCACTTTTCCACTCCCACTATAAGAAAGTATCACTTCAACTTTTCCGCCTTTTAGTCTTCCTTCACATAGTACATCAACAGCATAAATTCCCGCATCTCCAAAAACAATATCGTATGTAAATGGGATCTCTTTCCTTTTGAAATTGATATTCACAGAAATTCCATTCTTGTCTTCTTCTGCTAGTTCAATAACCACATCCTCATCCTTCAAACCATTTACCTGTTTGAAGCTATATTCTATCCTTTTTACATTATTATTCGAGCACCCAATTATCATAATGCTGACCGTGACAACTACTAATCGAAAAAACAACTTACTCACATGATTCATCTCCTCCTCCTCCTGATTGCTCTAGGTGTTTTTCTACCGCTCTCTTTTGCTCCTCTGTCATGCTGACTTCTCCCTGCCACTCAGAAGAGGAACTCCACTCATCCAAACGCGGATCGTCAGGGGTAAGGACCACCACTCCCGCGTTCACCGCCGCTTCCCATAAAGATTCCTCACTCACTCCAGGGAAGAGCGCGGCAAGTTGTCTCCCTACGCTGTTATTCCATAAATCCATGAGAGACCTACGAGAACCTCCAAAACCTTCAGCTGAATACTTCTCATGATTATCCGCTATAGTTTTTGCCTTTTCCACACCAAACACTTCAACATTTTTCACATTCCATGTAAAATGTCTATAAGCATCTGCTTCATTGTCTACAGGAGGTCCTAGACGCCTTTCATGGGCATATTTTTGAGCTGCTTCTAGCCGTTCATCAACAATGGCTCGTGCCCGCAAAATCCCTATAGGACCTAACAATTTCAGTGCTTCTCGCTGCTCTTCGTTAATTCCTAAAATATCATATAGATATGATTGCTCCCTCCCATCCGGATCCACGTACCGTAATGGGTTGTAGCTGCAGTACCCGTACCATATGGCCGCCTCGGCAAGGCTGTACCCACTCCGGGGAGCCCCGTCCTCCATGGGGGAGACGAGCCGCGTCCCCTCAGGATCAGGACTTAAGGTGCAGGCCCACCTCGGCCCGGTAGTACCGCGCGCCAAAGTAGTACAGCCCGCTCTCCTTGCCCCACTCATCCCTCAGCCTTTATTCTATTCTTTCCCCATATCCACTCTTATGAAGCGCAGCATAGACATACGCTACTCCTTTTCTCCTGGCTTCTTGAAATCAGTCCAAGGAAATCCTCCAATGTTGTTATCAAAATACAGATATGTATCTTCCACAATCTTTTTAATTACATATTTTCTACCTGGAATTAACCCCATCAACTCAAATATCTGCTGATACCACCCTTTCGTTCTCTCTGAAGGAACAAAAATCACTTCATCTCCTACACTAAATGGACACTTGCTTCCCATATTTTCTCCTATTCCAGAGGAATTGGGAATGGCCCTCTAATGCATCCGGCTGGAGCTCCCTCTGGTAATATATATTCTACCCCTCCTCCCGTCCGAGGAGGAACTTCTGTGGGCTCCACAGGATGAGGTCCTATAACAGGATATCCTTCTGGTAATACTACTTCATAATAACAATTAGGAGGTTCTTCATGGGGCAACGCTAATAATTGTTGAGCTTGCTTTCCTGTCATGGGCGGCCCTTCTGCCGTAGTCACATATGTTCCAGGCCACAACCCTGATAAAATACTTTCTGCATATTCTATTCTACTATAATGTCTAAAAATTATCAAACGCCCTTGGGAAGAAAGAGATATGCTTTCTACTAGTGTGTTCTTTATTTCAGCCTCCTCCCTTATCCCTTCTGCCATGAGTGCGGCGCCACCAAGCACTAATGTTCCTGCAGCTCCAAACGATGCAGGATCGTTCCATGTTCCCCATCCTCCCGTAACCGCATCCTCTACCACCGTTCCCACAGCAACAACAGCCCCACCTACCATCATCCCAAAACCAGTTGCTATCTTCGCCCAATCCGCCCTCCCATCCGGATCCACGTACCGTAAGGGGTTGTAGCTGCAGTACCCGTACCATATGGTCGCCTCGGCAAGGCTGTACCCACTCCGGGGAGCGCCGTCCTCCATGGGGAGACGAGCCGCACTCCCTCCGGATCAGGGCTCAGCCACAGGCCCACCTCGGCCCGGTAGTACCGCGCGCCAAAGTAGTACAGCCCGCTCTCTTCGTCCCACTCCTTGCCCGCATACCGGTACCGCACCTCGGGCCGTCCCGCCCACTCGTCGTGCGCCCACCGCCACTCCACCCACAGACCATCCTCTCCTCTTATCTCCCGCTCTCATCCTCCTCTGCCTCCCCTCCTTCATACTCACGTAGTATTTCTTCCACCAGCTCTCTCAGCTCATCATCACTCAAGGGTCGATATTCCAACTGCTTTATTTTTTTTCTTTCCTTGAATACACAGATTCTTTCAAACTTCTCCTTCCCTTTCACCCCACACTGGGGACACAGTTTTTTATACCGGTGGGCATACTCACATCCTAATGAGAGGGCAGTTAACTTCCTATATATCTTATCAATAATATCATCAAATCTATCGCTCCTCGTTTGCTCATCCAAGGATTTAGTGTCTAAAAACCTTTTAACGAGGTCGGCTATTTTGTTATAGATTTTATCTTCATAAGCATTATAGTAACGTAACTCTCCCGTCTTTATACACTTTACTACTCGGTCAAAGGTCATATCCACATCATCCCACTCTTCTTTGAACACATGTCCACAGTTGGTGCACTTTAATACATACGTCTCAAAAGGCATTTCCTTTTCACTCATTCAAGTCCTCCTATGTAGTAGACTCCTTCAAACCGTAGAATACTGGGATCCTTTACTGCGTAGCACACCCCTCCAGGATTCTTCTCACTCCAGTATTTTATCGCCGCCGCACCTCCAGGTAAACTCTTTTCCTTAAGCAGTGCAGGAACATGCTTATGCTTCATTCCGTCTACATACCCATATTGTGCGGCTACTGCTGGATCTGTCAGATCCCAGTATCCTTCTCTTATCCATACTAAACTTTACCACAAACTCTGCTGAGAATTTTGTCTCAGCCAGAGCAGTACCTGGATCTTCGGCTACATAGAACGCCAGTCCAAATCTTGCTTCCGGGTCACCATGGTTTTCATAGTCTATAGCTGCTGCTCCTCTTCTGGTGAGTTCTTCTACAAAGGCCCTTGCACTCGTTGCGTGATACACATAGTCACGCCCTGATGATTCCGCCAATGCATCCGGTATCGCTATCGAGGAAGCTCTTGAGTCCTCCCTTATCCCTTCTGCCATGAGTGCGGCGCCACCAAGCACTAATGTTCCTGCAGCTCCAAACGATGCAGGATCGTTCCATGTTCCCCATCCTCCCGTAACCGCATCCTCTACCACCGTTCCCACAGCAACAACAGCCCCACCTACCATCATCCCAAAACCAGTTGCTATCTTCGCCCAATCCGCCCTCCCATCCGGATCCACGTACCGTAAGGGGTTGTAGCTGCAGTACCCGTACCATATGGTCGCCTCGGCAAGGCTGTACCCACTCCGGGGAGCGCCGTCCTCCATGGGGGAGACGAGCCGCGTCCCCTCAGGATCAGGACTTAAGGTGCAGGCCCACCTCGGCCCGGTAGTACCGCGCGCCAAAGTAGTACAGCCCGCTCTCTTCGTCCCACTCCTTGCCCGCATACCGGTACCGCACCTCGGGCCGTCCCGCCCACTCGTCGTGCGCCCACCACTCCTTTCCTTACAATGGTCCACTCAGTACCACTCCCTCTCTTCCTTACACAGGGGCACCTCCCTCACCTTCCTTTCCCTCATGAGCTCCATCTTAGACCTACCACGCCTTCACTCCCCCCCTCCGCCCCTCCCTCCATCACCTCCACATGCTCACCCTCCCAGGCGGTGGTAGGCCTCCAGGATGAGCTCCTCGGTCTTCTCCCACCCTATGCACTCGTCGGTAATCGAGACACCGTACTTAAGCTGCGAGAGGTCTTCGGGGATCTTCTGGCACCCCTCGTGGATATTGCTCTCCAGCATAAACCCGATGAGCGAGGTGCGTCCGGAGAGGCGCTGGTCGAGAAAGGCCCTGAAGACCCGCTCCTGCCGCACGAACCGCTTGCCCGAATTGGCGTGACTGCAATCTATCATGATGGCCGGGCCGAAGCCTTCCTCCCGCATGCGGGCCTCGGCCTCTTCCACGAACTCCTCGTAGTAGTTGGGACCCTGTCTTCCTCCTCGAAGGATGATGTGCCCGTGTGGATTGCCCGTGGTGCGGACGATGCAGGTGCGCCCCTCCTGGTCGATGCCCAGGAAGCTGTGGGGGTGCCTGCTCGCCTTGAGGGCATTGATGGCGTTGTCGATGCTGCCGTCCGTACTGTTCTTGAACCCCACCGGCATGGAGAGCCCGCTCGCCATGTCGCGGTGGGTCTGCGACTCGGTGGTGCGCGCCCCGATGGAGGCCCAGGAGATGAGGTCGGCGATGTACTGGGGCACGATGGAATCGAGGAGCTCGGAGCCCGCAGGGAGCCCCATTTCGTTGATCTCGAGAAGGAGCCTCCTCGCCTCCCTGAGGCCGTAGGCGATGTCGCCCGAGCCATCGAGGTGGGGATCGAAGATGAACCCACGCCACCCTACCGAGGTACGCGGTTTCTCGAAGTAGACCCGCATCACGAGGAAGAGCCTGTCCTTGACCTTCTCGCGGAGCGCAGCGAGCCGCCGTGCGTAGTCCAGGGCCGCCACGGGGTCGTGGATGGAACAGGGTCCAACCAGGCCTATGGGACGGGGATCCTGCGTGGTGAGGATGTTCACAATGGTCTTCCTCGCCTCCACCACCGTGGTGAGGGCCTTCTCTGTGAGGGGAAGGGCCTCCTTGAGCTCCCTGGGCGAGATGAGGGGCTCAAAGGCATGGATGTGAAGGTTTTCAGCCTGCTGTGAGATGCGGGTCACCATGTCGTTCCTCCTCCCCTGATTCTACCGGAAGAAACCCACTCGCACAACCCCTCTAGGCGAGCCAGGACGACCACACCTCGGGTACATAGCCCGCGGTGATGCGCGCACCTTCCCGCACGACGGGGGTCCGAACGGCACCGGGGTACTCGAGGAGGAGCTCCTCGGGGGAGACCTCCATGAAGGCGAGGCGCTCACGGTAGAGCCGTGACTCGGTGTCGATCACGTCATCCCCCAGGGCCTGGGCGATCTTCCTCGCCTCGCCCGGGCTGAAGGGCCGTTCGGTGAGATCGAAGAACTGCACCGGGATGCGGCGCTCCTTGAAGAAGCGGAGGGCCTTCTGCGTGTTCCTGCACTTTCTGGTACCGTAGATAATGATGTTCACCTCGCACCTCCATGGGTACACCATACCCCAGGTTCGTCCTGAAAGTGAAGGTGAGAGATCCGGCAAGTCCCTCTTCGAAAAGGAGATGCACCTCTCGCACCCATGGCATTGACACACTATATATACTGTGTTATCATGCAATCATCATGTAAAGACCCTATATGTGGGAGGGGGCGGACCATGAAATGTCCTCACTGCGGGAGCACCGACGACAAGGTGATCGAGACGCGCACCCTCGCAGGCGGGGAGAGCATCCGGAGGAGACGGCAGTGCCTCGCGTGCGGATATCGCTTCACCTCGTACGAACGGATCGAGGAGAAACCCCTCATGGTCATCAAGAAGTCGGGGAGGAGGGAGCCCTTCGAGCGTACCAAGATCGAGAAGGGCATCCTGAGGGCGGTGGAGAAGCTCCCCGTCTCGGGCAAGACGATCGAGGAGATGGTGAACCGCATCGAGGAGCGCGCCGCGCTCTACGATCCTGTGGCGCGGGAGATCCCCACCTCGGTCCTGGGGGACATGGTGCTCGAGGAGCTGAGGGGACTCGATTTCGTTGCCTACATCAGGTTCGCCTCCGTGTACAAGAACTTCAGGGACCTCAAGGCGTTCCTGGAGGAGATAGGACACATCCAGAAAACCAACAACGTGACACGCTAAGGAGGAGAACGACATGGAACATGAGGTGTCGTCCCGGCGGGAAGCGCCGGCAAAGTATGTGGTGAAACGGGACGGACAGATCGAATTCTACGATAGGTCGCGTATCACGCGTGCCGTGCTCAAGGCCATTGAGAGCGTGAGGGGGGAGAAGGACAAACCCCTCGCCGAGCACCTCACCGATCTGGTAGAGGAGAAGCTTCGCGCGCTCATGAGGGATCGGCACCCCAACTCGGCCCCGGCCATCGAGGAGATACAGGACCTGGTCGAGACCGTGCTCATCGAGGAGCGCCAGGTGGACCTCGCTAAGGCCTACATCCTCTACCGGGCCCAGCACAGTATCATGCGGGATACCCGCAAGCTCATGCTCGACATCTCCGCCATCATGGACGGCTACCTCTCCCAGAGCGACTGGCGGGTCAACGAGAATGCGAACGTGAACTACTCCCTCGGTGGGCTCATCCTTCACAACTCGGGGAGTATCACGGCCAATTACTGGCTCAAGAAGGTCTATCCTCCCGAGATCGCAGAGGCGCACATCAACGGAGACTTCCACATCCACGACCTCTCCATGTTCTCCGGCTACTGTGCGGGGTGGTCGCTCAGGCAGCTCATCGAGGAGGGGCTCGGTGGTGTCGAGGGAAAGGTCTCCTCCAAGCCGGCGAAGCACCTCTTCACCCTGGTACAGCAGATCGTCAACTTCCTCGGGATCATGCAGAACGAGTGGGCCGGGGCGCAGGCCTTCTCGAGCTTCGACACCTATCTGGCCCCCTTCGTGAAGGTGGACAGGCTCGGCTACGAGGAGGTGAAACAGGCGGTCCAGAGCTTCGTCTTCGGCGTGAACACGCCCTCTCGGTGGGGCAGCCAGGCGCCGTTCACCAACATCACCCTGGACTGGGTGGTACCGGAGGACCTCAAGGACATGCCCGCGATCGTGGGGGGGAAGCCCCAGGATTTCACCTACGGCGAGTGCCAGGAGGAGATGGACATGATCAACCGGGCCTTCCTCGAGGTGATGCTCGAGGGAGACGCCAACGGCAGGGGGTTCGCCTATCCCATTCCCACCTACAACATCACGCGGGACTTCGACTGGGACAGCGAGAACGCCGCCCTGCTCTTCGATATGACGGGCAAGTACGGGACGCCCTATTTCCAGAACTTCATCAACTCCGACCTCAAGCCAGGAGACGTGCGGTCCATGTGCTGCAGGCTCCAGCTCGACAAGCGGGAGCTGAGGAAGCGGGGCGGCGGGCTCTTCGGCTCCGACGAGTTCACCGGGTCCATCGGGGTGGTGACCATCAACCTCCCCCGCATCGGGTATCTCTCGGACTCGCGGACCGAGTTCTTCAGACGGCTCAACCACCTCATGGACCTCGCCGCCGAATCGCTCACCATCAAGCGCAAGGTCATCACCCGGCTCCTGGAGGCGGGACTCTTCCCCTACACCAAACGCTACCTCAAGCACTTCAACAACCACTTCTCCACCATAGGGCTCGTGGGCATGAACGAGTGCCTGCTCAACTTCATGGGCAAGGACATCACCACGCCCGAGGGGAGGGCCTTCGCCCTCGAGGTGCTCCAGCACATGCGCCGCAGGCTCCAGGACTACCAGGAGGACACCGGCGACCTGTTCAACCTGGAGGCCACCCCGGCCGAGAGCACGAGCTACCGCCTCGCCCGGCACGATAAGGAGCACTACCCCGACATCATCACCGCAGGGGAGGAGGAACCGTACTACACCAACTCCACCCAGCTCCCGGTGGACTACACGGCAGACATCTTCGACGCCCTCGACCTCCAGGAGGAGCTCCAGATCCAGTACACCGGGGGTACGGTGTTCCACGCCTTCGTGGGCGAGGCCATCGACGACTGGCGGGTGGTGCGCGACCTGGTGAAGGCCATCGCAGGAACCTACCGCATCCCCTACTTCACCATCACCCCCACCTTCTCGGTGTGTCCGGTGCACGGGTACCTGAAGGGGGAGGTCCGCTACTGCCCGCACTGCGAACGCGAGGAGCGGGAGCGCATCCTCGCCAGGATCCAGGAACTGGAACAGGAAAAGGGACGGCTCCAGGCCGCACTGTAAATGCACCCATAGGAGGAACGTATGGACGTGAGCGCACGACTTGCAGAGATCGATCGGGAGATCGAATCCCTCAAGGCCAGGCTGGCCGAGGTGAAAGGAAGGGAGACCGAGATCTACACCCGGATCGTCGGCTACTACCGCTCGCTCAAGAACTGGAACAAAGGCAAGAAGGAAGAGTACCGTCACAGGAAGACCTTCGAAGTGGGGCTGTCCTTCGACACCTTCAGGACGCGGGAGCGGAGGGAAGCCGACGAGATCCTCTACTTCTACCGGAAGGCGTGCCCCTACTGTCCTGCCATGAGGCAGGCCCTCGAGGAGGCGGGGATCTCCTACCGGGCCGTAGACGTGGACACGGCCGAGGGACAAAGCCTCGCGGAGCGATACGGCGTGCTCGGCACTCCCACGGTGCTCCTCCTCGACGGCAAGGGGAAGGAGGTGGGCCGTACCACCTCGCCTGAGGAGCTCAAGGATCTCCTCAAGGGCGCGGCTGCCGTGGCATGAGCAAGGCGATCAGACTGGGGCTCGTGAAGACGAGCCTCATCGACTTTCCTGGCATGCTCAGCGCGGTCCTCTTCACGGGGGGGTGTAACCTCAGGTGCCCCTACTGCCACAATCCCGAATTGGTAGAGGGAGACCCCGAGGACTTCCTCCCGTGGGAGGAGATCCGCGCATTCCTCACACGGAGACGCGGGATACTCAAGGGCGTGGTCTTCACCGGGGGGGAGCCGCTGCTCAAGGGGTTCCTCCCCTCCCTCATCGAGGAGGTGCGGGGGATGGGGTACGCCTGCAAGCTCGACACGAACGGGACCCTTCCTCAACGGCTCGAGGAGGTGCTTCCCCTTCTCGACTACGTTGCGGTGGACTTCAAGACCGCGCCCGATCTCTACCACAGGGTGGGAGGCGACACGACCGGTGGAGAGAAGGTGAAGGAGTCGCTCGGGCTCGTGGCGCAGCAGGGGATTCCCCATGAGGTACGGGTGACCGCCTGCCCCCCCATCGTGGACAGGGAGGTCTTTTCCCGGATGCTGGAGGACCTGCCGGAGGGGATCGACCACGTGGTGGTGGCAGGTTTCAGGCCCTCGGTGACCCTCGATCCCGCCTATAGGGGGGTTGCGCCGTACCCGCCGAAGGAACTTGAGGAGTGGAAGCATCTCTGCGAAGAGAGGGGCATCCGTTGTTCCCTCCGGTTCCACACCCCTCACGAGGACGATCCCCTGTAAAAGAAAAAAGCGGCCTCTTCTCTGGCCGCCTCGTATAGTGGCGAAGGGACTCGAACCCCTGACCCAGCGGATATGAGCCGCTTGCTCTACCAACTGAGCTACGCCACCATGTGTGGGAAACTATAGCAAAGGCCGGAAGCCCCTGTCAATAGACGAGCTTGTGGCGGCGCGCGAGTTCCATGAGCCTTCCGTTCCAGTAGTTCCTGTAGAGGTAGTGCCGCTTCTGGGTGGCGTTCTCTATCCTGCTCGCCCTCACCTGGAGGAGCTTCACCCCTTTCCCAAGGATGGTGAGGGGATGATCCTGTTGATAGGAGAGTCCCCTCCTCTCGAGGTCGAGGAGGATCTCGCCGTACCAGAGGTGGTAGAGATGGGTATAGGGATCGCCCTTGCGAAGATGGGCGTGGCGGATGATCTCCGAGAAGGCTTCCACCGCGGACATGTCCCCCTCCATGCCCCGGGCGTAGAGCTCCAGGACCCGGGTGAGCATCCTGGGGACTCGTTCCCTCGGCTGCTGATAGAAGACCCGCTCTTCTATGAGCCCGAAGCCCGTGTACCACCACGGAAGCAGGTCCTCCTTTACCTCCGGATACTTCCTCACATCCTCGGGCGGAAGGGAGAGGAGTTCCATGATCCTTCCCGTGTCCCCTGCGCGGGCCGCGGCCTCTATACGGAACAACCTCGCCTCCTCGTCTTCAGGGAGTTCCCGAAGGATGCGGTCCGCCTCTTCCGACCGGTCGAGGAAGAAGAGACAACGGGCCTTCCACTTCTTGAATACCCGCAGGGCCCTTGAAGAGAGCACGGACTGGAAATATCCGTGCGTAGCGTCGAAGACCTCGAGGGCCTTCTCGTACTCACCGAACTCCACGTGGGTCCGGCCGAGCACGAATCCGAGGGCGGCCCTCACCTCGGGCAGGTCGATCCCCACCGCACCGTCCAGGGCCGTGGTGAGGGAGAGGAGCGTCCTGGTATAGCTCCCCTCGAGCCACCACAGGGTGGATTCCACGAGCGACGCCAGGAGCCCGGTGGCCTGATCCTTCTCTCCGAGGTGCACCGCGAGGTGGAGATACTCCTCCGCATCCCTGAGGGTGCCTCTCGCAGCGATGGCGAGGGTGAGCTCGAGATAGGCGACGATCCTGAGGAACGAGGAAGGACGACCGTTCTGGAGCCGGAAGATGAGGTCCTTCACAAGGGAGAGGGCTCGGGGAGGATCGGTTCCCCGGAGATACCGCACCACGTGGAGATCGAGGAACTCTCTGAAAGGCGAGGAGAACGGTGTCTCCTTTTCGTACAACGTCACCACCCTGTCCCCTTCCCCCCTCTCCTCTTCCTCGAGCGCATACATCATCCTCGAAAGGAGGAGGAGCCCACGTCGTTCCTCCTCTCGGAGCCGTGTGGAGAGGGGCCCTCCCTCTCTCGCATCCCTCACCATGCTATCGCCCCGGAGCCACCCCCGATACAGGTTCCAGACGAAGGAATCCCGCTCCTCCCCCTGGAGATGGGGAAACCAGAACCAGGGGACGGAATGCCCCAGCCTTCTGAGTTCCATCGAGAGGTGCGCGACCATCTCCCGCACCTCGTCGCCGGAGGAGGAAACTCCTGCATACCGAGGGGAGGAAGGAGATCCCGGATAGAGCACCCCATACTCCTGCAGCCAGCTCCTCATCTCTTCCACCTCGAGCGGCGTGATATCCCATCTCGAGGCCCAGTCCTTGATGCGTTCCTCTCCCAGCACGGGGAAACACAGCTCATGGAGCAACAGGAGTCTCCTCTCCTTCGGAGAGAGTCCCATGAGGAAGCTTTCCAGGGGACCAGTGCCCTCGTCCTCCCGCACGAGGTTCCGGGCGTAGAGTTCGAATCGGTGCCACCTTCCTGCTCCTCGGAGGGGATCGACTCCTCTCTCCCGGAAGAACCTCTCTCTGTCCCGGGGGGTGAGGCCAGGCGCCACCACGGAAACCGTTCTGTCCTTCAGCCACGCGGGAGGGGAGGTGGATGAGACCCACACCCAGCCGATCCCCCTCTCCCTGCTCCACTCGAGGAGGCGCACGAGGATGGGCTCCTCCTCTTCTCCCCCTTCCGAGGCGACCAGCACGACCACCTTCCGTCCTCTGCGCCGGAGGAGATCCATGAGATGCGTGCATGCATGGTAGAGTGCACGGAGCGGGATGTCGACGAGGATGTCTTCATAGCGGACCCTTCGAAGCATCTCCCCTACATACCCTTTCGGGAGGTCACCCTCCTCCACGCGGGAGATGAGGAGACGGAGGAGACCCGAGAGAAGGGATTCCGCGGTGAGCATGCGTCCTGAGTGGAAGGACTGCGGCAGGACGGTCCACCCTCTCCGCTCGAGACGCCAGACAAGGGTCCAGTCGAGGAGATCCGCCGGATGCGCCCTAAGGTGGCAGACGCCCCCCCGGCGTAGTATGTGCAGGCAGCGGCCGAGGGCCCTGCACTGTCCCCGGGAAAGAGGCATCCGGGAGAACGGGAACTCGACCGAGGAAGGGGTATAGCCCCTCAGTTCCGTGAGGAGCCACAGGTCCTCCTCCCGTTTCGCCCGTACATGTCGGACGAGGAGACGGTAGACCCCCTCCGTGCTCCAGAGGCAGCCGCCTCCGAGGGGGATCTCCTCGTGCGTCCGGCCGCTTCCGGATCCGCCATCCTCGAGGAGAAAGGCGACTCCGTGATGGAGGTGTGAACGGTCCTCCACGAACTCCTTGAGAGCGAAAAGCGAGGAGAGAAGCGCGAGCACGTCCTCCCTCGAGTGCTGGGGGGGGAGGGAGAGGCGCCACAGGTCACCGTGCTCCACGAACTCGCAACCCGGCCATACCTCCACAAGCCGCCTGCGAAGCTCGTCATAGAACTCCAACACCGGCCTCCGCCCGATCCGTCGGGCCATCTTCCCATGGTAGAGATAGATGTTGAGAAACACATCCTCCCCCTATTTGCATTTCTCGGCAGAATCGGTTATCCTTATAGATGATTATGCCACACTATCTGCGGATTGGCGAGAAAAAACTCTCCCGGATCCGACTCACGATTCATCCGGGGGCCACGGTCACGGAAGTCTTCTCCCTCCTCAGGAAAGTGGAGATAGTCGGACTCCCGCACGCCTCTCAGACCATCATCTACGCCGTACTCGAGCTTGTGAGCAACTCCCTCAGGGCGCTCTCGAAGAAGGTCGACCCTGCACCTGTGTACGTGACCCTCGCCTTCAAGGACGGCTCCTTCACCGCAGAGGTACGGGACGAGGCAGGAGGCTTCGATCCCTCCACCCTTCCCTACGACATCGATCTACCGGTGGACAGGATCGACATCGAGAGCAAGGCCTTCCAGGCCTACCGGGAGGCGAACGGCAACCGACATTTCGGCCTGGGCCTCTATATCGCAAAGAAGGTCTTCGACAGACTGGAAATCCACTTCTTCGACGGCAGCGGGAACGAAGTGCCCTGGGATGCTCAGGAGAAACACGGGACCCTCATCCGGGGAAGCATCGCTATAGGAGCCCCTCATGGAGCAGAGAGAAGAGAAGCGGAAAGTACCTCGCGATAATCTCTACGCCAAGGCCCTCATCGAGGACGAGGAGACCCCCGCCTATGTGAGGGACATCTCTGTCCTCGGCTGTAAACTCGAGTTCCTGAAGCCGCTTCCCCTGGAGGAGGGGGCGCATCACGTCCTCCAGGTGATACCCCTCGAAGAGACGGGCATCCCTCCTTTTGAAGTGACTGCCGAGGTCCGGTGGACCGCCCACGAGGATTTCTTCTACACGGCGGGATTCCGCTTCGTAGAGGTACCCATAGAATCATCGCTCAAATTGAAAAAACTGGTGGAGTTCATACGGGATCACGTCCGTACCATATGACCCCCTGGCAGCTTCGCTCGGGAGGCAGTATAATGCAGCGTAGCAAAGGGGGTATCTGAATGGATATCGATGTAACCAGGGAGAAGCATTCATTCATCCTCTCCCTGAGCGGGGAGTTAGATCTCTACCAGGCTCCTCGGATAAAGGATATGCTGCAGAAGGTGTTTCCCGAACACCCGGCGAGGATCGTATTCGACCTCGACGGTCTCACCTACATCGATTCGAGCGGCATAGGGGCCCTCCTCTACGCCTACTCCGAGGCCAAACGCCGGGACATCGCTTTCTACCTGGTGAATCTCCACGGCTCGGTGAAACGGGTCATCGAGCTTACGAAACTTCTCCACTACTTCCCCATCGCTCCCTCTCTCGAGGAGGCGCTTCACGAGGAAGAATCCTCCGCCGATCCCTCCGAAGAGATGACCTTCACCTCTCCGGAGAAATCCTCACCGTAGAGCGACCGTGCGAGGAAGAACCTGTCGTCGTCTCTCAGATCGAGAAAGGCGAGCGCGACGTAGAGCTTGTCGGCATCCTGAAAACGCCGCACCACACGGGCCTTGACGGGGACCTTCCTGCCTTCTACTTCGAGCACCACCTCGATCTCCGAGAAGAGGAGGAAGGGATCGTCCTCCACCTGTCGAGGGAACGTGAACAGGACCCCGGAGAGGCTTATGTCGATGATCTCCGCCCGATCGTAGGTGATCTCGGCCTTCTGGGGCTTGAAGTACCCATGGATCTTGAGGGAATAGGCCAGACTCGCACAGAACTCGTGTACGTATTCGAGGACCCGCTTGTCGTAACGCACCCTCTTCTCCACCGTGCTCACCAGGTACACATACCCTATCACGTATTCATAGAAGAGGATGGGGGCAAAGAGTTCCTGACCTATCTTCTGTTCCCTCTTCCGCGCCACCAGTTCCCTGATGCGGCGCACGGCATCAGACCTGGAGACGCCTTGGTCGCGGAAGTAGAGGAGAATGGCGTCTATGGAGAGGAGGTTGAGCTGGGGGTAGAGCCTGTCGATGTTGGCCGACGTGTAGATATAGCTCTGAGGATAGAGAAGTACCTTGCCGGTGTCGGTGATGATACGCTCTTCCTCGGATTCGGGAGTGCGCTCCTTGAACATGACGATCTTGCTCTCGGTGGAGAATTCGGCCGCCTTCTTCCTGAAATCGTTGAGGAGCGTGGAGATGGTGGCCGCATCGAAGGAGGAAGACACCACCGGTGGGGTCCCCGCCCCCCCCCTCTTCACGGAAGGAAAGTTGAGGACATAACGCTCGCCCCTCACGGTGAACAGGAGCCTCACGTTTTCCGGATGTCTCACCCGCTCGAACTCCCGCTGGAGATCCCGATAGACCCCTTCGGGGATGCTCGTCACCACGAGGTCGTCTTCCCGCCCCAGGTAGACCATATCGAAGGTCATGAGCGTGCCGTGAATGCGGAAATAGGCGCTCACCTCGTCGCCCACGGGAATGTCGAGCACCGGGTTCCCCTCCACGAAGAGATACATCTTGCCCGTCTTGAAGTCCACCTTGTGGATCTCCGCGCGGTATCGCCGCCTCTGTAGCAGGAGCTCCACGGGGATCTTCTCATCCTCGAGCGACTTGATGATGAATTCCTTCTCGATCCGCCTGAGCGGAGTACCCATGGCCTGCTCCTTTCCCCTAGTAGAGGGGCAACATGGCGTAGCCTCCCGGTGCGAAGGGGCGTTCCTCGGTCTCGGGAGAGAGGAACGATGCCGTATCGAGGAGGAGGTCAGAGACCACCCATCCGGCATCTTGCTTCTTCAAGACGACGCTCCCCCCCACGTATCCCTCTTGGAGATACAACTTGATGTTCACGTGGAAGAGCCCCGAGGCGTCGGGGAAGGCCAGTCCGATACGTACACCTGTGACGGAGACTCCCAGCCGATCCATATAGGCCAGGGTCCTGAGAACGTGCTGGCGCACCCCCTCATCCTGGATCTCGGGCGGCAGCCGTCTGGTCGAAAAGGCCTGTGCCGTCCAGCGGGCCGCCTCTTCGGGCGATGAAGGCGCGAGACGACCCGGAAGGGGGCCGATGTAGGTGTCGGTCGCGAGTACGGACTCCCTCAGGTGCTGGAGAAAGGGCGCCTCGCCCTCCACCCGGGAGGAGGGAGAAGAAGTCAGGGAGGGACGGGGTGAGGAGGAGCGAGAGTCCCCTCCCGTAGGGACATCCGGCACGCTCTCGGGCGATCCACGGGACTCCCGCTCCGATGAGGAGAGCTCCACCCGCAGGGGAGATGCGACAGGCGAAGGGGAGGGCGTGGCCTGGGTGGAGGCCGGTTTTCCCCCTCCACAGGAGAAGATCACCGCCACGAGCACACTCGAGAGAACGGGGAAACGTCCCTTCCGCACGCCTCCTCCCACACGCAGCGTTGTTTCATTATACGGAGCATTCCCACCCCGCGCAAGCCCACACGTCCTGGACACACCCGGACCCTCCCGCTACCATACACCCCATGAGCACCCATCCCCTCTCCTGGCTCCTCTCCCTCCCCTCCCGCCCCCTCCGCGACCCCATCTGGCGCCACATCCACCTCCCCCACCCCCTCCTTCCCCTCCTCCGCACCCCCCCCTTCCAGCGCCTCACCCGCATCCGCCAGCTCGGCCCCACCTACCTTCTCTACCCCGGCGCCACCCACACCCGCGCCTCCCACAGCCTGGGCGTCTTCTCCCTCGCCTGGCGCATGCTCCTCTCGCTCGCAGAGCACCCCACCTTCCCGCACCTCACCGGGGAAGAAGTCCTCGGCTTTCTCATCGCATCCCTGCTTCACGACCTCGGCCACTATCCCTACACCCACTCCCTCAAGGACCTCCTCCTTCCCGACGGCACCACCCTCACGCCCCACGAACACCTGAGCGCCACCCTCATCCAGGAGGAACCCCTCGCATCACTCATACGCGACGCAGGATGCGACCCTCTCATCCCCGCCGCCATCATCGACCACACCCTCCCCGCCCCCACCCCTCACACCCCCTTCCTCCGTGCCCTCCTCTCCGGCGTCCTCGACCCGGACAAACTCGACTACCTCACCCGCGATGCCTTTTTCTGCGGCGTCCCCTACGGCGTGCAGGACATCGACCACATCCTCACCACCATCCGCCCCACCGCCTCCGGCCTCGCCATCACCCCCTCGGGCATCCCCTCCATCGAACACATCCTCTTCAGCAAGTACCTCATGTACCGCACCGTGTACTGGCACCGCACCGTACGCGCCGCCACCGCCATGATGAAAAAAGCGATCCATCACGCCCTCACCGAACGGATCATCGACCCCCACCAGCTCTACCTCCTCGACGACGCCGGCCTCCTCGGACTCCTCCCCCCAACCGCACCCGCCCACACCCTCGTGGAAGACGTGCACAAGGGCACCCTCCACACCTGCATCTGGGAAGTCCCCTATGACCCCGCCTCCCCCCTCCACCGCGCCATCGAACACCCCCCCACCCGCAGCCGGCTCGAAGCCGCACTCGCCACCCTCTTCCCCTCCGCCTCACCCCTCCACCTCATCCTCGACATCCCCGAACCCCTCGTCTTCGAGACCGACATCCACATCATCACCGAGGACGAACGCACGATACCCTACACCGAAGCCCGCACCGTCTTCACCCCCGGAACCGTCCACGCCTTCACCACCACCATCCGCACCATCAGACTCTTCGTACCCCCTCCCCTCGCTGACACTCCCCCCTCACCCCGCACCATAGAGGACACACTCATGGAGGCACTATGAACACCACCGGATTCGACCACATCCGTCGGCTCTTCGAAGGCCCCCTCCCCCCCTGGCTCACCCGCCTCGCCCGCAAGGCAGGGAGGGGCATCAACCGGTACGGGATGCTGCGCGAAGGCGATCGCGTGCTCCTCGGGATCTCGGGAGGCAAGGACTCCCTCGTCATGGCCCTCGTCCTCTCGCTCAGGCGCAGGTGGCTCCCCATCCACTACCACCTCGAGGCCGTGCACCTCAACTGGGAGGAGTACCCCATCTCCGACGAGGAGAGCGCCCGTCTCGCCGCCTACTTCGAGGCCATCGACGTACCCTTCACCCAGATCACCACCACCATGTTCCCCGGGCACTACGACGGCCAGTTCAACTGCTACCTCTGCGCACGGAACCGCAAACGCCATCTCTTCACCTACATGAAGGAATACGACATCCCCATCCTCGCCCTCGGACACCACCTCGACGACATCGTGGAGACCACCCTCATCAACATGGCCATGCGGGGACGCCTCTTCACCATGATGCCGGTCCAGCCCTTCTTCGGAGGCCTGTTCACCCTCATCCGTCCCCTCTGCGAAGTCCCCGAATCGCAGGTACGCACCGCTGTCGAAAAACTCGGCCTTCCGGTGGTGAAACCCGACTGCCCCTACAAGGACACCAACCTCAGACTCAGGGTGAAACCCCTGGTGGAGCAGCTCGCGACCCTCGATCCCCTCGCGCGGGAGAAGATCTACCGTTCCCTCCTCAACATCCAGCCCGACTACCTCCCCATCTCCTTGAAAACTGGGCACGAGTACACTACAGTAGAACGAGAGGGAAAAGATGAAGGTCCATAACCTCATGGAGGACATCGTCACCCGTGTGGTGGACGACCTCTGCAAGGAGAAGGCGCACACCGAACCCGGGAAGTACTGCCTCACCGAAGAGTGCAGACAGGACATCGTCTGTTACGTGCTCAACAGGGTGCCGCCACGTTACGTGAGCTCGGCCCGCGGTGTGGCCTACACGAGCGTCCACTACGAGGAAGACCCCCAACTCCTCATCGACATCCTCACCCTCGCCACCGAGGGCCTCAAACGCATCACGAGCATCAGGCGCCCCTACTACCAGGCATCCTCACCCTCGCCACCGAAGGCCGACTACCTCTTCCACTTCCCGGTCATCAGGGGCAGGCTCCTCCTCGCCCCCACCTTCGAGCCCGCAGCCGACATCACCGTGCTCCTCGTCCACGAGGGGAAGGCCGTGCCCATGATCGACGCGCGCTGGCAGAACCCCTACTACATCACCAAGGCCCTTCCCGGCACCTTCGTCTTCCTCCCCGCCCCCCTCCCCGCCCCGCGGAAGGACGAGAAGGCCTCCTTCGAGCTGTGCATCCATGTCGACAAGGAGGGATACCTCCCGCTCCGGCACTACTTCACCATCGAGCTCTCCTCCCGCCCCGCCGAGGCCGAAGGCCCCCCCGAAGAGACCCTCGTACTCCCCGACCTCTACCTCGCCCCCCCCGACGAGGAGTCCGAAGAGGCCCTCTCCTAGTACTGCTCGGAGTGGATCCACACGTCGTAGACCCGGCCCGGCACCTCGGCCTCCACGAAGGCGAGGACCTTCTGGAGCACGCCCTCCCCGAAGGCCGAAGAATTGGAGACCACCGCACCCCCCATCTCGGCGAACCCCAGACTGTCGTGCAGGTCCACTTCGGCGAACGAGATCTTGAACCGCCGGATGAGTTTCTCCTTGAGCGAAGAGACGATGCTCCGTTTCTCCTTGAGAGAGTGCACCCCAGGGAGCTCTATGAGGATACGCAGCACCGAGACCACCATAGCTTTACTCCTCCCCCAACAGATCCTCTATCCTCTCCATGGAGGTCCACCCGCCTTCCGAGAGCTTGCGGGGCAGGAGCTCCTCGTTGTAGAGGCGGGCCACCCGGAAGACCTCATGGTCTCCGTACTCGGGGTATACCCGTGCGGCGAGCTCGTAGTCCGGCTCGGAGAGCCCCCGCTCCACCACCCGCAGGGGATCGGTCACCGTGAGGGCGAAGTGCGGGGCATAGACGAAGAGGAGGAGGAAGAGACACACCAGCACCGTGGAGAGCGCAAGGAGCGAGAGCCGTGCCGACTCGATATGTACGGGCCGCATGTCGAAGAAGATCTCCAGCGCCCCTTCCCTGTAGTAGGCGTAGTCGTGCGGGCCGAACATCCGATCGTAGAACGAGTCGTCGTAGCGGGAATAGAGCGACTGTCCCCCAGCGCGCACCACGAGCACTTCCCCGTGCGCGGCCGCGAGGGTGAGGACCTGGTCAGGGGTGAGGGTCTCCCCCATCTCGGTGAAGACCTGGCCGGTGCGCACCACCCCGGTCGTGTACCGCTCCTCCACGCCCTTGAGGGGGAGGAATACCGGGAGAAGGCTGTAGAGGAAGAGGACCACCAGCTCGGCGGTCACCACCAGGGCGGCGATGCGGGAGATGTGGTGCTGGGTCATGGGAGAGTCGATGTAGGCGATCTGCTTCACCAGCTTGAGCCCCCTCAGGAGCCTGAGGATACGGGCCATGCGGATGATCTTCACCACCTTGAGGAGCTTGAGCTTGCCCGCCATCCCTACGAACGCGGCCCCGCCGTAGAGGAGGGAAAGCACCTCGGGCCCCGAGTTGAAGACGAGAAGAGGCACCGAGGCCAGGAAATCGATCCAGCCCCGTTCCTTCGAGAGGTAACGGGCGAACCGTCCCTCCGATGCCGCCGTGATGCTCCTCACCAGGAATTCGAGGGTGAAGAACACGTCGAACCCGAAACCCGCGAGGAGGAGGGCCCTCCTCCACCTCCACTCCCACGTGAGGAACACGGCCAGGTCCTCAAGCACGGTCTGCACGAGGACGAGGAGTATGGCCACCGTCACGAGACCTTCCAGGAATCCTCTTCGCGTCGTCTTGCTGTCCATAGGTCACCACCCGTATTCCGCAGAGATTCGGTAGAGCTCGTCGAGCATCTTCAGATCGAACCCGTAAAGCCGCCACGTCCTCCTCGCCGCGGCGAACCAGCTCCTGTCGGGCGACTCGGCCCCCCGGTCCACCGTGATGTCGGGACGGTAGGACCTGCACCGATGGGAGAAGACGGCCACGAGACGGGAGGAGGCGGGAAGGCCGGGGTTCTCCTCGAAGGAGACGTGCGAGAGGACCGCCGCCTCCACCACCTTCGCCGGGAGGAGGGGGATCTCCCGGGCGAGGGCACGGGAGAGCCGCTCGGCAAAGGAGGCACGCACCACGCCCGAGACGCGCTCACGGAAGTCGGTACCCGAGTCGGGAGTGAGCAGGTAGAGGGCGGGCCGCAGGAGGAGGAGGGTCGACAGGAACCCGCCCAGCTCTTCCTTGCCCATGGAGAGACGTTCCACCTTGGAGAGCTCGAAGTACACGTATCCCCGCTCCGCGCAGATGGCCTCGAGGTAGCGGTCTAAGACCCGGTGGAACAGGGCCGTGGAGGGACCGGTGAAGGCGAGCCTCGCGTCCTGCCGGGCGAGCACCTTCCGGAGGAACGCGAGCACCTGGTCGGCCACCTGGGCGTGGGGGATGGGCTTTTCATCGAGGAGGGCGAGGAACTTCCAGGAGAGACCACGAACGATCTCCTCGAGCCGGGGGAAGAGGGCCTCATTGGTCACATTCCTCAGGGCGGGCACCAGGAGGGCGAGCACCTGGTTCCATGTGGAGCCGGGGAAGTAGTCACGGATGAGCCGGGGAGCGAGGACGTCGCCCTGCTGACCGAGGAGCTGGATGATGCGCTCCTCCCGCTGGAGGGGGGTGAAGGAGGAGAGCATGGGGTTCTCGAAGAAACGTCGCATGAGATCCAGGGCCGCATCCGGGATCGTTGCGGAGCGCTCCATGGGAATTCCTCTCCTTTTTCGTTTACATATTGAGGTGTTTGGACGAATAATACAAGAGGTGAGACCTCGCACGATCATCCCCATCGTCCTCGGCCTCCTCTGGGGCGTGGGGGCCCAGGAGGCCCCTCCCCCCCTTCCGGAGGAGGCGCCTCAGGAACTCTTCGCCACCACAGTGGACGACAAGCACCTCGTGCTCTACGCGGCCGGCACATGGGAGAGCAGCGCCACCTTTGCTGCGGGCTGGGCCCGCATGCCCGACGGGACGTGGATATCCGGCTACGTGCCTGAGGATCTCACCCCGGGATTCGCCTACACCCAGCAGGCGGAGTTCCTCCTCTCGCTCTGGTACATGGAGCGATACTTCGTGGAGATCACGGTGCAGGACGACCTGGACGACAGCACGTATCTCTTCGGTTACCAGGGAAAGGAAGGAGAGGTGGTGCAGTCGGTGAGGGCGGGGAACACCGGGGTGGGTATCGGGAACTACCGGTACCTCGACCTTCCAGGTCCTTCGAGGGGATCGCTCGGGGTGTCCGCCTCCTTCGCGGGACCATGGAGCTTCCACGAGTTCATGGTGCGGCTCGACCCCTCCACCACGGGACACATCCGCTACCGCGGTCTCTCCACGGTGGACGAGATCCGGAAGGGCCTCGGCTCGTACACGAGAGGACGGTTCTTCGTGCTCCCCGACACCGACCTCGACAGTCTCACCGTGTACCTGGAAGACGGGGAGGGTACCCTCACCGCAGACGACGGCACGAGGTGGAGGCGGGCGCGGGAGGACGAACTGAGCTACTCCCTGAAGGAGGGTACCCTCGCCCTGAACGAGCCGCCACCCGGCCGGGTGGCCGTCTACTACACGGTGGGGGGTGTTCCGGTGGGGGACGCCTCGCTGGGCCGCGGGGCCTTGTGCGGCACCACAGGCGGACTCCTCGATCCGGAGGCCCCGGCCGAGGACTTCGACTGGGGCACGAACTACCTGGGGATGGACATGAGCCGACTCAGGATCGACCTGGAGTCGAGGACGGCCCTCCTCGTCTACGTCCCCGCCGGTTTCACCCCCTTCGAGGCTCTCTGGGCCTACGAGGTCCCCGAGGACACGGAAGAGATACTCCTGGTCGAACGCGATTCCGAAGAGGAGGCCGTCCTCACCCCTTCGGCCCATCTGGTGAAGGAAGGGAGTCTGGTGACAGTCCGGAGGGAAGGTGAAGATGCGCGCACCCCTGCGGCGCGTTACCCCTTCGCCCGGGAGTATCCCCTCCTCTACGGCCCCCGGCGCACCACGCACCCGGAGTATCCCGGGCACGAGATCCTGCTCCGCACCCTCTCACCGGTGGAGGCCCTCACCATACCCGCGGACGCCCAGCCCGGCACTGTCCGCGTGCTGGTCAACGGGCAGGAGGAAACCGCGGCGCAGGTGGACTACGAGACAGGCGTCATCACCCTTCCGTACCAGGTCTCGACCGCCCACACCATCGACATCTACTACCGTACCCGGGAAGGTGAAGGCGGAACAGACCTGGTCGCAGCCAGCGGCAACACCTTCTCCCTCTCGCCCCATACCACGCTCAACCTCGCAGCCTCGGTCCGGTATCCGCTCACGGAGGAGCGCTTCACGTCCTCCCCCGGGGAGGCTTCGGGCGATATCCGGGGATCGATCGAACTCGCCCACAAGGGGGAGGGCCTCGACCTCCGGGCCGACGTGGGAATCCGACACACCCTCACCGATACCACCGGTTACCTCCGGCTCCTCACCATGGAGGAAGGCTCCCTCACCCTGCGGTACGACGAAGCATCCCTCTTCCCCGCCGCTCCACCGGCCGACACCACCCTCGTGAGGGATCCGGCCTCCCCTCTCTCCGACGTCGGCGACCTCACCGGACTCTCCCCCGCGAACCGGGGGAAACTCATCTACAAGGACTACTACCACTACACCGTCTACGGACGGGGCTCGCTGCAGGACTACACCTGGACCCCGCCTGAGGAGCAGATCCATCCCTACACAACAGGCGAGAAGACCGGTCCCTATCTGGTGGCGGCGGAAGGAGCGGGATTCGACGAGGCGTGCATGGCCCTCGACTTTGAACTCGCAGACGGGGAATCCTGGACAGGAGGGCAGATACCGATCGGTGATCCGCCCGACGAAGTCGCCGGGCTCTCCCTGTCATGGAAAGCCGACCGCCTTTCCGGCAGCACCTTCGATCTCTACATCCAGATCGGTGCCCTCGCCGAGGATATCGACGCCGACGGACTCCTGGAAGAGGAGGGAAGCCCTTACGACCCCGGCTTCCCCTTCCATGACACCGCCCACCAGGCGGTGCTCCGCCTGGGCACCGACCCCTCGAACCTCCCCGACAACCGCATGAGCAGCGAGGATACGAACGGAAACGGCCTCCTCGATCCCGAAGACACCTCCCGCACCCTCACCTTCAGGATCGCCCAGGGGATCTCCTCGACCACCGGGTGGAACACCCTCACCATCCACCTCCCCCCCCAACTCCGAGCCCTCGCCTCCCAGGCCCGCACCCTCCGCCTCCTCGCCGTCCGCACCGCCACCACCGGCGCCGCCTCGGGCCGCATCCTCTTCTCGGCCCCCGGCCTCCTCGGCAGTCCCTTCCACACCTCCTCCACCGACCCCGACGCCACCATCACCGCCTCCACCGGCCCCGACCCCACCCTCCCCGCCTCCAGCACCCTGGTCTCCTCCCGGTTCGAGGAGGAGGCCGACCAGAAGTCACTCACCGTCACCTGGGACAACGCAGCCCCCGACCCCTCCTGGTCGTGGACCGCCCGCACCTCCATCCCCTCCCTTCCCGCGGGTTCCTATCGACGCATCTCGATCTTTCTCAAGAACAGCGCAGGCTCCCCCCTCTCCCTCCTCCTCTCCCTCACCACACCCGACGGCCGCGGCCTCCACGCCTCCGGCATCACCCTCCCCGCCGACGACACCTGGCACCTCCTCACCCTCGACACCACCGGAGGCGGCGTACTCCTGGACGAGACGCCCCTCTCCGGCGCATCCCTCGAGGACGACGCCTCGACGGGCTCCCTCACCCGCCTCGCCCTCACCTGCATCGATCCCCCCGCCACAGGCAGACTCCACGCCGACGAGGTCTTCGCCCACGACCCGGAGAACCCCACCGCCATCCTCTCCTCCCTCACCCTCACCCTCTCCCATCCCTCCCCCCTCCTCTCCCTCGGTTCCACCCCACTCCTCCACGGACTCACCCTCACCCAGCAGGTCGCCGCCATCACCCCCCTCGAAGACCTCACCACCACCGCCTTCTCCACCCACGCCTCCCTCTCCCTCCTCACCGCGACCCTCGGCCTCGGCCTCTCCGGCACCTTCCACGGATCCGAGCCGGAAGCCTTCCACCTGGATCATTCCCTCACCCTCCCCGCAGGTCCCCTCACCCTCACCGACACCTTCGGCCACACCATCCTCCCTACCTCCTCCCTCACCCACTCCTCCTCCCTCGGCCTCTCCCTCGCCCCCGTCAACGCCTCCCTGTCCCACTCCCTCTCGCACACCTCCACCACCCTCAACCGTACCTGGACCCTCACCGCCGATCTCGCTCCCTCTCCCTTCGGCCTCTCCGGCCGCAGCACCCTCTCCCAGACCATCCAGGGCACCCCCGCTCCCCCACACACCTACCCCGACTCCTACCTCGCATCCTGGGAGGAATCCGCCCCCCTCCCCTCGGACGGGACCACCACCCGCACCTCCTCCCTCACCCTCTCCCCCACCTACCAGACACCACACCACTCCACGACCCTCACCCTCACCGCCCAGACCACCACCTCCCCACCACTCGCCACCCGCACCCACACCCACACCCTCTCCCTCACCGGCACCCACACCCTCGGCCCCCGACTCACCCTCAGTCCCTTCTACACCCGCACCCTCACCATCGAAGAAAAACCCACCCCCTCCGACCACTTCCCCGAGGACTGGGCCGCCCACACCCGTACCCTCACCCGGACCCCCCTCCCCTACACATCCATCCCCTTCTACGAACTCTTCCTCACGTCGGACGATCTCCACGTCCCCCCCACCGCCACCCTCACCTACACCCCCCGCACCGGCCTCACACTCACCCTACCCCCCTCCCTCACCCCCCTCGACCTCCTGATCCCTCGGGACATCTCCTCCTCCTTCGGTGTGACCTACAGACTCACCGAAGGCAGACCACTCACCACCCGCACCCTCACATCCTCCCTCACATTCCAGGCCATCAACCTCTTCGGCGCCCAGGCAGCCCACCCCCTCACCACCCTCTACCTCCTCGACGAGTTCACCCAGATCCTCTCACTCTCCCTCTCCCACGTACTCGAGAGCGGCCACACCACCTGGACCCTCACCTGGAGCGAGACCGCAGGGTTCTACATCGAAGCCCCCCAGGGCCTCCTCCTCTCACACACCCTCACCCTCTCCCCAGAGACCTCGCCCCCCTGGAAAGAAGAAGCCACCCTCTCCTACGTATGGGACACCCCAGCCCCCACCTGGGCATACGACCCACCCCTCGAACCATGGAAAGTGACCCCTCCCGTCCTCCGCCACACCGAACAGGCGGGCCTCACCCTCACCGGCGGGGAAGACGGAGGAACGGAGTACGCCGTCTCCCTCACCCACACCTCGACCCTCCTCTACGGCACCTCCGGCAACTTCAGGGCCTTCCTCTCTGCCGCCGTGGAGGAAGAGAACCGGGTCACGGTCCTCGGATGGATGGCAGGCCTGGCTATGACCCTGCA
Source organism: Spirochaeta thermophila DSM 6192 (assembly GCF_000147075.1). NCBI lineage: Bacteria > Pseudomonadati > Spirochaetota > Spirochaetia > Winmispirales > Winmispiraceae > Winmispira > Winmispira thermophila. Next base: position 749,421 of record NC_014484.1, on the reverse strand, counting down.
GTTCTAGCCGACCGCAGCTCCACGGCCCCAAACCTGTGAAAAAAACTCGTGTATGAGCTATACTTTAGTACTGGACAGGATCACGGGCCTTCCGTAGAGTGAACGGAGAGACCCATCCTTACCATACCTTGAGGAGGCATGGATGAGAACCATACGCACAGGTGCGATACTCCTCCTGTTCCTCGCCTTCACGATCGCGGCACAGGAAGCAGGAGATAGCCCATCACAGACGAGCTTCGGCATGGGGGTGGCCTTCGGCGTGGCGGCCTTTCCCAACCCGGACGGTACGGTGGAGACCTACAACCAACTCTCGCTCAGACCCGACATCAGCATCGGGAAGTTCGGCATAGGACTCAACCTCACCCTCCACTACCGCTTCGCCGACAGCGAGGGCGAGTCGGGATTCGAGGTGCGGGAGGAAGACTGGGTGCCCGACAGCGACACCTCGTTCCTCGAGCTCTACCTCCCGAAGATCCGCTACGTGCGGTACGGATTCAAGGGCGACCCCCTCTACGTGAAGGCGGGTACCCTCGACGCAGTGAACCTCGGGACGGGGTTCGTGGTGGGAGGCTACTCCAACGCCAACTATCTCCCCGACTTCCCGGTGTGGGGGCTGGAGTGGGACATGGACGGCACCCTGGTGAACTTCCCCTTCATCGGGTTCGAGAGTTTCGTGGCCAACCTGGCGGCCTTCGAGCTCTTCGGCGTGCGCGGCTACGTGCGTCCCCTCGCAGGGAGCGGCATACCGATGATCAAGGACCTCCAGGTGGGGGCCACGGTGGCGGTCGACCGCGACCCCTACTACTATGCGCGGAAGAACGAGAACTATACCGGACCGGATGAGGCCGAAAAACCGGTGGTCGCGTGGTCGCTCGATGCCATCCAGCCGATCCTCGCCTCACCCCTCATCTCCCTCTCGGCCTTCGGGGCCGTGGCCATGGAGGACGAGGCGGCAGGGGCCATGATCGGTGCAGGGGGCCGCGCCTTCGCCTTCCTCCTCTACGGCGCACAGCTGCGCTTCCTGGGCGACGACTTCATCCCCTCGTACTTCGACGTGTCCTACGACCTCTATCGGCCTCAGAAGTACGCCGTCTACACCGGAGAGGCGCACGTTCCGGGCTCCATAGGGTGGCTCGCCACCCTGGGTTTCTCGGTACTCGAGGACAAGATCACGCTCAAGGCCACGATGGACGGGCCCTTCGGCTCCTCCGAGGAGGCCCTTGCGAGACCCCATCTCCTCGCCACCTTTGTGATGGCAGAGGGGGTGATCCCGGGCTTCTTCTTCGACATCGTCTACGACAAGAAGGACATAGGAAGCTTCTCCGATCTGGGGAGATGGCAGGAGGACTCCTACATGGTCTTCAACATCCACTACCGCAGCGGCCCCGCGGTCCTCACCCTGTTCTACACCCTGCGGTACGAACTCACCGACGAGGGTTACGAGCCGGTGACCACCAGCGGCACGGAAGTGTCCATCCAGTTCTAAGGAGGCAGGTATGAGACGTACCATCATCATGGTGAGCGCCCTTCTCCTCTTCCTGGGGGCCCTCACGGCCCAGGAGCAGCCCATGGCGGTGCTCGAGTACTTCGACGACCCCTCGGAGATCGAGGTGATCGACAGTCAGGGGTTCCAGGTGGAGGGCGTGTACTTCGGCATGGAGATCGCGGAAGGTGAGACCATCACCACCTACAACAGCTCGGCGGAGCTCAGGCTCTCCCCCAACGGCACGATCATCAAGCTGGCTCCCGACACCACCTTCAAGGTGGAGCAGATCCAGAAGACCGAGGAGCAGGAGAACCGGTTCGCCCTCGTGGCCGGAAAGCTCAGGGCGGTGGCCGCCAAGGTCCCCAGGACCAGATACACCATCACCACCCCCACCGCGGTCTGCGGCGTGCGGGGAACCGACTTCGGCATCCTCGTGGTGCCCGGACAGGAGGAGACGCTCTTCGTGAGGGAAGGGCTCGTGGCCTTCAGCCGGGGCACCGAGGAGGTGATGGTGGGAGCGGGGCAGATGATCGACGCCCTCGCCGAGGTCTTCCAGCCGGTCGTCATCCCTCCCGAGACCCTCCAGGACCTCTATGAAGGCCTCGAATTCCAGGTCCTCGACCCACAGGAGGTGCCGGGACAGGTGGAAGAGCCTCTCGAAACGGCCGAGATGCCTCCGGCCGAGGAGTCTCCCACGCCTCAGCCGGAACCGGCCCCTTCCCAGGAGGAGAGCGCCTTCATGGCATGGCTGAGGGAGGCACTGGGCCTCGAGCTCGGGTCGGTGACCATCAACGGACAGACCTACTCCAAGGCCGTGCTCCAGCCCACATTCGCGGTGGGCAAGTTCAGGGCGAGCCTGTACCTTCCCATCATCTACACCAGGGACCTCTTCGACCCCTCCGACTGGTACAGGCCGAAGGGGAACGACGAGTGGTCCTTCGGCACCGACTACGACTGGGGGGAGGACCCAGTGGGAGGTGTGAGCGACTTCTTCCGCGACCTCGCCTTGAAGATCCGCTACATCGAGTACGGTGAATTGCGCGACCCGTTCTTCTTCAAGGTCGGCAACATCCGAGGAGTCACCACCGGCCACGGGACCATCATGCGGAACTACGCGAACGACACCGACTTCCCCTCCGTGAGGAGAGTCGGGCTCAACATGGGCATCGACGGCGAGAAGGGCGGCACGGAGCTCGTGGTCAACGACCTGGCCGAACCCGAGATCATGGGGACACGCCTCTACACACGTCCCCTCGCCCCCTCGAGCAGGCTGGCCTTCGGCCTCACCGCCCTCGCCGACATCGATCCTGCAGGCGACATCCCGGAGGACAGCCCCAATCCCTTCGACACCCTCGCGCGCCAGGCTGACCCCGTCTTCCTCAACCTGGGACTCGACCTCGACATCCCCCTCTACGAGGGCGAGCAGCTCAGCTTCATCCTCTTCGCCGACCTCGCCGGCATGCTCCCCTACCTGCGACACGCGGCGGAAGATCCCTGGGTGGGCTCGGTCGATTCGGGCTTCCAGTGGGACGCCCTGCTGTACGTGGACGAGTCGGAGCGAAAGGCAGAGCTGCGGAACTACGGGGTGAGCACGGGACTCTTCGGCACCATCGTGGTGGTGGACTACAGACTCGAGTACCGCTTCTTCCAGGGGACCTTCAGGCCGGGCTTCTACGGCCCGGACTACGACAGGATGCGGGGCCAGTACGCGAGCGCCCTCATGGCCTATCTCACGGACAAGGACAACCCTGCGTTCCACACCACCACCATGGGGATCTACGGAGAGGCGGGCTTCTCCATCGTCGACAAGGTCTCCTTCCAGGCAGGCTACTTCTGGCCCTGGGACCTCACGTCTTCGGGCGAGATCACCTTCTCCGACAACGACTTCCTCACCATGAGACTCGCGGCCGAGAAGGGCTTCATCCCGGCGGGAAGGCTCAAGGACGTCTCGGCCTCGTTCCTCTACCAGCGATCCTTCTTCATCCCCACCATCCTCGGGCGTGAAGGCTTCGAGAAGGCCTCCCTCTTCGATGCGAACACCGTGTTCCAGGGCGAGATCGTCTGGGGTGTGGCACCCACGCTCGACATCGCCATGCTGGTGACCACGAACGTGATCTACAACGACGACGGCACCGTCGCCTACGACGAGGACGGGAGCCCGAAGTGGGCGCCGTCCGTCACCATTGAAAGCAGGGTGCACTTCTAGTACACTCGTCTCCATGAACGACCGCACATCCGCCGCCTCCCCCAGGATCAACCTCCTGGAGGAGGCGGTTTTTCGCAAGATCGCCGCAGGCGAGGTGATAGACAAACCTGCGGCCGTGGTGCGGGAACTCCTCGACAACGCCCTCGATGCCGCCGCCTCGGAGATCACCGTGGAGATCGCCCAGGGAGGGATGGAGCGTATCCTCGTGCTGGACAATGGGGAGGGCATGGTCCCCGAGGACGTGCGACGCTGCTACCTCCCCCATGCCACATCCAAGATACGCTCCGAGCAGGACCTCCTCGCGGTCACCACCCTGGGCTTCAGGGGCGAGGCCCTGGGGAGCATCGCGGCCGTGGCCACGACCCGGATCGCCAGCCGCGCACGCGGCACTCCGAGCGGATACTTCGTGCTCGTCGACCGCGGAAGGCTCGTGGAGGAGGGCGAGACCCATCTCCCGGAGGGCACGCGGGTGGAGGTGCAGCGACTCTTCTCCTCCTTTCCGGCCCGGAAACGGTTCCTCAAGAACCCGTCGACCGAGGGGCTCCTCTGCAGGCGCATGGTGGTAGAGAAGGCCCTCCCCTTCCCCCGCGTGGCCTTCCGGTTCGTGAAGGACGGAGGGATGGAGTTCTATCTTCCGCCTCAGGACCTCCTCGCCAGGGTGTGCGCCGCCCTCCCCGACCTGTTCAAGCCTTCGGCGTCGGAATACTTCGAGGTCGAACAGGATGGGGTCCGGATGGAGGGAGTCCTCCTTTCCCCGGCATTTCCCCAACGCGACAGGAGACACATCCGCATCTACCTCAACAGACGCCTCGTCCAGGAGTTCAGCCTGGCCCAGGCCGTGGCGTACGGCTACCGGGGGGTGCTTCCCGGAGGCCAATACCCCGCCGCGGTGATCTTCATCACCCTTCCTCCGGAACGGGTGGACTTCAACGTGCACCCCGCCAAGCGGGAGGCGAAGATACGAGGCCTCTCCTCCCTCCACGCCCTGCTCGCCCGGGCCGTGGAACAGGCCCTCAAGGACTGGATCGGTGTCCGGAGGATCGCCCCCACCCCGGGGAGGCCGGAGACGGTGGGGGAGACCGAGCGGGTCTACCACCCGTACCCCGATCCCTCCCGGTCGGGAACGGGCGAGCTCTTCACCGGACCTGCCCACACCTTCACCCTTCCCGCCGACTCGGGACCTCCCCCCTCCCCCCGCACCGGCGAGGGCTTCACCTACCTGGGACAGGCCTTCGGCGTGTTCCTCGTGGTGGAACGGGAGGGCACACTCCTCCTCGTGGACCAGCACGCGGCCCATGAGCGGATCCTCTACAACCGGCTCAGATCGCACCCCTCTTCGCAGGAACTGCTCTTCCCCTACGCCTTTCCGGTGGACGCAGACGAAGCAGCCCGGCTCGAAGAGGCGAGGGAGGAGACCGCGGCCCTGGGGATACGGTTCGTGCTGGAAGAGGGGAGATGCACGCTCACCCACCTCCCCGCACCCTTGAGCGACGCCCCGCACGTGGTGGCCCAGTGGCTCAAGGGGGAGCGGCTGGAGGACCCGGAGAGAGACGCATACGCCACCCTGGCCTGCAGGGGGGCGATCAAGGAGGGGGAGGTGGTCGACAGACTCACCGCCCTCGACCTGCTCTCACAGACATTCTCCCTGGAGGAACCGTTCTGTCCCCACGGCAGACCCCTCTGGGTGGAGATCACCCGCGAGGAACTCTTCCGGAGGATACGACGGATCGTCTGAAAGGGGTTCCAGGACTCACAGACCCGAGAGGAGCTTCTCCACCTCTGCTCTGCGGGAATAGTCGGGTTTCTTTTCGAGGAGGGTGGAGAGGACCTTCTTCGCCCCTTCCGCGTCCTCCAGGGTGATGAGAAGCTTGCCGAGCTGGTAGTAGGCGTCCCAGTAGGACGGATCTATCTTGAGGAGCTCCTGGAAGACCCTCACCGCTTCGTCGTACTCCTTCGCATCGAGGTACGAGAGAGCCAGGTTGTAGCGTACCAGGGTGTCCTTGGGGTCGGCCTCGATGGCCGCGCGGTAGTGCTTGATGCTCTCGGAGTAGAGCTTCTTCCGGGCGTAGAGGTTGCCCAGGTTGTTGTTCACCTCGAAGGAGGTGGGATCCAGCTTGTAGGCCTCGAGGAGGAGACTGAGGGCCTTGTCGTCTTCGCCCTTGTCCTGATGGAGGAGTCCGAGCTGGACCCGCGGCTTCACGTAGTCGGGCTTGAGCTCTATGGCCTTCCCGAAAGCCGCCTCCGCCACGGTGTAGGCCCCGAGCTTGTAGGCGGCCAGCCCCAAGGTATACTGGTACTCCGGTACGCGGGGCGCCAGATCCACGGCCTTCTGGGCGTACGAGAGGGCTTCCTGGGCCTTGTCCTCTTCTATGAGCACCAGGGCGAGGTTGTAGGCCGAGATGGGGTCATTGCTCCCCTCCTCCGTTGAGAGGGCCTCCTTGAAGGCCTTCTCGGCGTCCTGGAGCCTGCCGGCGAGGTAGTAGGTGAGACCGAGCCCCCGCCAGGCACGGTAATCGCCGTCGTACTCGAAGATCTTCTTGTAGTGCTTCTCGGCCTCCTGGTAGTCACCCTTCTCCCGTGCGTACTCCCCCAGCTTGAGATAGGCAGCCGTGTTCTTGGGGTCGAGGGCGATCACATTCAGGAACTCCTTCTGGGCGTCGTCCCGCCGACCGAGTCGTTCGTGGGTGAGGGCGAGATTGTAGTGGGCGTTCACCCAGGTGGGTTTGAGGTCGACGCACCGGGTGAACGAGAGCCGTGCATCGTTGAATTTCTGCCTGCTCCGCTCCCTGTCGCTGGAGGCGAGCGAGAGGCCCATCATGTACTGCACTTTCCCCAGCTCGTAGAGGGTCTCCGCACTGCGGGGGTTGAGCTTGAGGGCCTTCTGGAACTGCTCTTCGGCCGCGGGATAGTTCTTGTTGTCGGCGTAGATCTTGCCCAGCACATAGTAGGACTGCCAGACGTTCGGGTCGGTCTCGATCGCCTCCTGCGCCGTACTGACGGCCTCCCTCACGTCGCCCTCCTCGTAGTAGCTCTCCGCGGTGTAGGCGAGGGCTGTGGCATGATGCTGCCTCTGCCTGGTCGCGTCTTTGAGAGAGATGTCAAGCACCTTGTTGAAGTTGTCCCTGGCAGTCATGAACTCCCGCTTCTCCAGGGCCTTGGTTCCCGCCTCGAGGAGGGCCCTGATCTGCTCTTCCTTCTTCCGCTCCTCCTCACCGAGCCGCGCGAGGCGCTCTTCTTCCTGTCGCTTCGCCTCTTCCTCCTGCCGTCTGCGCTCTTCCTCCGCCTTCCGGGCCTGTTCCTCCAGGGCCCGGGCGCTCTGCCCCTCGAGGGCCTCGCTCAGCTCGGAGAGCGACCGCGAGAGCTGCTCCTGCTGGCGGGCGAGTTCCTCGAGTTCCTTCCTCCGTTGATCCTCCTCGTAGGCCCGCTTCTCCTCGAGAATGCGCTGTTTGAGGGCCCTCACCTCCTCGTCACCCGGGTTCCTGAGGAGGAGGGTGTCGAGTATGTCGAGGGCCCGCTGGTACTCGTGGGCCGCGGCGTACTCCTCAGCGAGGAGGAGGGCGTTCCGGTACTCGGCCTTCCCCGACTGCACCACGAGGTAGGCGGTCACCCCCCCACCGGCGAGGAGCAGGGCGGCTACGACGCCTGCGATGAGGAGTCGCCTCCTCGACCGATCTCCCTTTGGTTGGTCTTGTGGTTGGTCTTGCCTCGACATGATCCCTCCTAGTCGGCGAGTTCGAGTTCTTCCGAGAACTCCTGAGCCCCTTCGGTCCCGGCCTCGACGTCCTGTGTCTCTTCGGCGGCCTCCTCCAGGGACTTGAGCACGGAGTCCAGAAGCTGTTTCCTCCTCGCCTCCTCTTCCTTCCGCCTCCGCTCCTCCTCTTCCTGCCGGCGCTGGGCTTCGAGGAGCTTCTCTCCGAGGAGGGCGATCATCTTCTCTATGTTCGTCCTCTGGGGCGTGGTGGGATCGAGCCTGAGGTAGATCGTATAGTCGTCGATCGCGTCCTGGTACTTGCCCAGCCGCACCCGGGTGTTGGCCCTGTTGAGGTAAGGCTTGGGGAATGTGGACTTGAGGGAGATGGCCTCGGTGTACATGAGCTCCGCGGTATCCTGATGCCCCAGTGCCAGATAGCTGTTACCCATGTTGAAGAAGAAGACCGCATCGTACCCATCGGTGCGGTCGATCCCCTGCTTGAAGACCTCTATCGCCTTCTCGTGGAGCCCGAGGGCCTGATAGGCGGCCCCGAGGTAGAGGTAGACCTGGGGCACGGAGGGATTCTCCCCGATCGCCCCCTCCAGGAGCGGGACCGCCTCCTGGAGTTTGTTCTGCATGAAGAGTTCTTCCCCGCGGGCGAAGAGTGAGAGTTCCTCGGCCCCGGCGGGGGCCGCGAGGGAGAAGAGGAGAAAGGCGCTGCATTTGACACATACGAGAAAACGCTGTAGTGTTTTTATAAGACTCAGCCGCGAGGGAAGGTGCACCTGCATGTTCATCATCATACCTATCATTATCGTCGGTACGGGCCTGGGAGTGTTTACCTTTTTCCTCTTGAAGGCCATCCTCCTCCCCCGTCGGATCTCCTCCATCGCCCATCTCATCTCGCAGGAACGCTACAACCAGGCCATCAAGATGGCGAAGGCCATCGCGGAGCGGGATCCCCGCAACAGCGAAGCCCACTACCTGCTCGGCCTCGCCTACCTCAAGACAGGACGCCCCGAACTCGCCCTCATGGAACTCAAGATGGTAGGCAGGATAGGCGTGTTCACCGAATACTGCCCCGAAATCCAGTACAGGGAAACCATAGCCGAACTCTACAAAAGCTTCAACCAGCCGGAAGAGGCGCTCAAGGAGTACCTGCTCCTCCTCAAGCGGTATCCCGAGATGCCCGACTACTACTACAAGTGCGGACAGCTTTTCGAGATGAGGAATCAGAGCGACAGGGCCTTCATCTACTACCGGAAGGCCATCGAGCTCAACCCACGCTATGCCGACGCCCACTTCAGGCTGGGAGCCCTCCTCTACCGCATGCACAAGTACCCGGAAGCCCGGTCCGAGCTCGAGACCGCACTCCGCTACGATCCCGACATCCTCCCGGCCTACTACTATCTGGGCAAGATCTACCGGGAGGCGAAGGAGTATCACGCGGCACTCCTCTCCTTCGAGAAATCCGTCCGGCATCCCGACTACAAGCTCAGATCCCTCATCGAGCGGGGGACCTGTTACCTCAACATGGGCGATTACGAGAGCGCCATCATGGAGCTCGAGCGGGCCGTCAAACTCAGTCCCGAGGCCACCAACCCCGAGATGCTCTATGCCCGCTACTTCCTCTCCATCGCCTACGAGAAACGCAGGCGGATCGAAGATGCGCTCGAGCAGTGGGAGTTCATCTATCGCATCAATCCTTCGTTCCAGGACGTGGGGGAAAAGCTGGCCCAGTACCAGGATGTGCACCACGACGATCGCATCAAGGACTTTCTCACCTGCAACGAGAACCTCTTTCTCGAGATCTGCAAGAGCATCATCCAGGCGATGAACCTCGCAGTCACCACGATCAAACCCATTCCCAACGGGGCGGAGATCATCGCCGTCGACGTGGAGACGAAATGGAGGAACACCAGGAAGCTCCCCCGCCTCGTGAGGATCTACCGTACCACCGAGATGATCGACGAGGCCACGGTCCGTGCCACGCACGAGGCCATGAGGGAACAGAACCTCGTACGCGGGGTCATCGTGGCGAGCGCCCCGTTCTCGAAGCTTGCCCGTGAGTACGCGGAGACGCGTCCCATCGACCTCTACGATAAGAACGTACTTCAGAAGCTCCTCCAGCGCATAGACATGGATTCCGGGGTGCTCAAGGTATGAGGATACTCTGCGTCTCCGACGAGGTGGACCCGATCATCTACAGCCCGAGGGTCAAGGAACACTTCCCCGATATCGACCTCGTCATAAGCGCGGGCGACCTTCCCATGGAGTACCTCGGCTTCCTCGCGAGCATGTTCAACAAACCCGTGCTCTTCGTGTTCGGCAACCACAACCTCAAGTACCTCGGGCTCTTCAGGCCCAGTATCCCCATCCCCTTCTCGGCCCAGCCCGTCCCTCCCCACAAGTTCGGCGCCACCTACATAAGCGACAGGGTGCTGAAGGTAAAGGGACTCCTCATCGCCGGTCTCGGGGGCTCCTACCGGTACAACAACGGACTCAACCAGTACAGCGACTTCCAGATGTGGTTGAAGGTCCTCCGCCTCGTCCCCCGACTCCTCTACAACAGGATCCGCTACGGCAGGTTCCTCGACATCCTGGTGACCCATGCGCCGCCCTACGGGATCAACGACAGGCCCGATCCCTGTCACCGCGGATTCAAGAGCTTCCTCTGGTTCCTCAAGACCTTCAAACCCCGCTACCACCTCCATGGACACATCCATCTCTACAACGGCCTCGAGAAGAGGGAGTCCCGGTACCACCAGACCACGGTGATCAATGTCTTCAAATACTACCTCCTCGAACCGTCTCTTTGATCGAGGTATATAAGGGGGATCCATGTCCGACTTCCTTCGCGAGCAGGCGAAAAAAGACTTCGAACGAGCCCGCATGCGGGAGTTCTTCGAACGCATCCTCTCCTTCACCTCACCGGAACGACAGGAGCTCCTCCCTCTCGATGAGGTGAAGAAGCTCTTGAGACCGAAGGGAGAACGGTATCTGGGGCTCAAGACCGTGCCCATCGACAAGATCGTGGGGAGCGAGGGGAGGTACCTCGACTTCAACAAGAAGTTCCTCCCCCGGCATGGGCACACCCGAGGGAGATGGGAGAGCATCGATCAGGCGCACCTCGCCTACAAGGAGCTCCCGCCCGTGAAGCTCTACGAGGTGGGGGGTGTGTACTTCGTCAGAGACGGCAACCATCGGGTCTCGGTGGCAAAGAGCAAGGGGTCGAAGTTCATCGACGCCGAGGTGACGAGTCTCAACGCCGAAATCCCCCTCCACCCCGACATGACGCTCGACGAGCTCCGGAAGAGGGTGATCGACTACGAGTACGCCGAATTCCGGGAGAAGACCGATATGGAAAGGGTGCTTCCGGGGGTCGAGATCAGGTTCAGCACCCCGGGACGATACGACGAACTCTACGAGCACATCCTGGTCCACAAGTACTACATCAACATGGACAAGGACTACGAGATCCCCTTCGAAGAGGCCTTCCGGTCGTGGTACGAGAACGTGTACCGTCCCATCGTCGAGGTCATCCGCAAGGAGAACATCCTCAGCATGTTTCCGGGCCGCACGGAGGGCGATCTCTACCTGTGGTGCGTGAAGCACTGGGACGATCTCAAGCGACAGTACGGCCAGGACTACGACCTGCGCACCGCGGTGATCCAGTTCGCCCAGCGACACGGGACCACGTGGAAGAGGCGTCTCTCACGCTGGTGGAAGAGGCTCACCTCGTGGTTGAGGAGACCTCCGGCCGATCCTCAGTAGACGGCGTAGGGCCCCGAGCGGAGGAGGTAGCCCTCCCGCTCGATGAGGGCGTAGAGCACCGCCACCTGTTCGGGGATCTGCTCCCGGGAGAGGAAGGCGCCGGGCTTGAGCTCGCGGGAGAAGAGGAGCCTTCCCTCTCCGTCGTATCCTACCACCTTGAGGGGCTCGGTACTCCTGGACTGCACGCTCCCCTCCTGTACGAAGAGGGAGGGGAACCTCTCGGCGGGGTATGAGGCCGGGTGCTCCTTCACGAGAAAGGTGCGCTCCGCCTCCCTCCCCCCGTAGTCGCGGACGAGGAGGCGGTAGGTGCCGGCCGGGAACGGGTCGGCTCCCGGCGAGGCGAGGGTGAAGGAGAGCCAGTGCTGGCCCTCCTGAGAGAAGATGTCCCACGCCTCTTCTTTGACCTCCCAGTAGAGACCCGCCTCGTCTCTGATCACGTACACCACCTCGATGTCGTCGATTCCGTCGTCGTCCAGGACGGACGCGCTGCAGAGCAGGAGGAGCTCCTGCTCGCCGGATGCGGGATTCCGGGAATAGACGAGGCTGTGGGACACTTCGAGCACCGAAGGGGGGGCCCCCGTACACGCGAGCAGGAGGAAGGGCACGAGCAACCAGGACCGTCTCATCACCGCATTTTCTCAGAAAACGCCCTCCGCTGCAAGACGAAGGGCCTCGCCTTTCCTCCCCTCCCCCTTTCTGTTATAGTAAGGCCACCTACCATCACGAGGAGGAACGATGTCTTTCCTGTCCGTCGCACGAGAAGCCGCACTCATAGGAAGGGAGGTGCACCTCCGCTACCTCACGGGAGGTTTCCACATCTCCACGAAATCCGGAGTCCGCGACAGGGTGACCACCGCCGACATAGAGGCGGAGAAGGCCATCGTGGCCTTCATACGAGAGGCCTTTCCCACCCACAACATCCTGGCCGAGGAACACTCGTACGAGCCCACCTCCTCTCCCTACACCTGGATCATCGATCCGCTCGATGGGACCAACAACTTCTCCCGGGGATTCCCCTTCTTCGCCTGTTCGGTGGCCCTCAAGGAGGGAGACGAAGTGATCGTGGGGGCCGTGTGCGATTCCGTGAGGGGGGAAATCTTCACCGCGGAGAAAGGAGGGGGGGCTTTCCTCAACGAGGAGCCCATCCACGTCTCCGAGGTGAGCGACCTGGCCACCTCGCTCCTCGTCACCGGGTTCTACCAGACCCAGAGCGAGGAGGTGGTTCGGAACCTCGAGGTGCTCAAGCGTCTCTTCCGGAGGGGTATTCTGGGCATACGGCGCACCGGCGCGGCCGCCCTCGATCTGTGCTACGTGGCCTGCGGAAGGGTCGACGGATTCTGGGAACCGATCCTCAATCCCTGGGATTTCGCTGCAGGGGCCCTCATCGTCCGGGAGGCGGGCGGGATGTGCACCACCTATGAAGCCGAACCGCTTCCTTTCGGGACATCGCCCGTTCTCGCGACGAACGGGAGGCTCCACACGGTCCTCTCCGAGGTCATCAGGGAGGCACTCTCATAGTCTCGCGCCGAGCAACACGAACGCACAAAAAAAAGAAGGGCGCCTTCCCGCGCCCTTATCTTCTGCTGGATTCTTTTTCCTGCATCTTGCGGAGCTTCTTGAGAAGCTTCCTCTGGAGAGCCTTTTTCTTCTGATTCTTGAGTTCCGAAGGCTTTATGTAGAACTCCCGCTTCTTCCATTCCCTGATGACGCCTTCCTTCTCCACCACCCTCTTGAATCGTTTGAGGGCCTTCTCGAGAGGCTCTCCGTTGTCCACGGGTATGTGTATGATGACAATCACCTCCTCTCTCTCTAGGATCGTCCCTCCATTATAAGGAGTTCCCTCAATTTGTCAAGGAGGCTCCCTCCCACGAGCGCGAGGGGATCCACAGGCACGCCCTGCACCCGCACCTCCCAGTGGAGGTGGGCTCCGGTGGCAAGTCCGGTGGATCCCACCGTGCCCAGGAGATCGCCGGGCTCGACCTCGTCTCCCTCCTCGACCGCGATGGAGGAAAGGTGGTAGTAGAGGGAATAGATGCCGGGTCCGTGCCGGAGCACCACCGTCCGGCCCGTGACGATCCTGTCGCGTACCAGGACCACCACCGCGCGCGCGGGGACATGCACCGGTGTCCCTTCGGGTGCGGCGATGTCCACCCCGGTGTGACGCGAACTGTCCGTTCCTCCGTTCGCATACCTGTAGAGGCGCTCGTCACCGAACCAGGACGAGAAGCGCCCCTCGGACACCGGGAGGAACCAGAGGCTGGAAAGTCCCGGGGCGTCGGGGGAAACCGTGAAGAGGAGATCCGAGAGCTCACGCGCCTCGCGGATCCTCCGCTCCGATTGATCGGTACGGATCTGCGTGAGTCCCGGGGTGAGGGGGATCTCCTCCTTCCGGTAGGTGCGGGGAAGCAGGGTGACCCTCCTGGAGATGAGGACCATCCCTCCCCCATCGCGCACCATGAGGGAGGCGGTCGAGGAGCCGTACCCCGGAGGGACGGCGAGGAATCCGTAGAGGGTCCTTCGGGTCCCTTCGAGGGGCAAGAGCGGCGAGGCGGCGAGCGCGCTTCCGACTTCCGACACGAGTACGGCCGTGAGGGGTCCGGATGCCCGTGTGATCAGCACCGGGTAGACATCCCCTTCCCGTGCGAACGAGGGGGCGAGGAGGGTCGAGGGATCGGCGAGGAGAGGCAGGGCTGCAACGAAGAGAACGATCAGGATCCTTCGCATCGCCTCATGTCCACGACCGTGAGCTGGATGGTCTCCTGGTTCTGATAGGTGTTCCACGTAGGGGTGAATACCACATCCACCTCGTCGTCCTCGGAAAACTCCACGTTCACCTTGTCCGACGCCCCCCAATACACGGCAGGCCAGAGGGCACCTCCCATGGCGAGGTGGAACTTGATGTGCGGTTGCCCGTTGCGGCCGATGAACTGGATGTCACGGACCACGGCCTCCCGGTAGAGCAACCTGAGGGGGGGATTCTGCTCCCCGTACGGGGCGAAGAACTCCACCACCTTCATGATATCGGGCGTCATCCATGAGGGCGGTATCTCGGCGTCGATGGTGAGAGGCTCCTCACCGCGAAGCGGAAGACCCAGGTCCTCCACCACCTCGACGAGTCGCTCGATGAATTCCTCCAGGCGTTCGGGGTGCAGGGAGAATCCTGCGGCGAAGTCGTGACCGCCATACTCCATGAGGAGATCTTCGCACGCCGTGAGAAGATTGAGCACCCCCACTCCCTGGAAGCTTCTCAAGGACCCCACGAGCCTCCCCTCTTCTTCGAGGGGGGCCAGAATGGCGGCGGGTACCTTGAACTTCTGGGCGAGCCGGGCCGCGAGGATCCCGGTGACGCCCCGCTGGACCGCATCGTGATACACGAGCACGAACTTCTCTTTGAACCGGGTGAAACTCTCGTAGGCCTGGGGCTGTATCCTCTGCCACAGGTCCTCCCCGAGCCGCTTCCGCTCGTCGTTGAGCTTGATGAGCTCATCGCCCAGGGCCTCCGCCTCGGCAGGGTCCCGGCAGAGGAGGAGACGCACCGCCACGTCCGGAGATCCCATCCGCCCCGAGGCGTTGATGATAGGCCCCACCTGCCAGAGCACGTCACGGGGAGCGAGCTTCTTGCCCAGGAGTTTCTGACGTGCCATGAGGGCCCTGAGCCCAGGCCGCTCCGGATCGGAGAGCCGGACGAGCCCCTCCCTCACCAAGATTCGGTTCTCGTTCCTGAGGGGCATGAGATCGGCGAGCGTCCCCAACCCCACCAGGTCCATCACCCGTTCCATGGAGCGGAGCACCCCGGTCTCCTCCATGAGTACGGCCTGAAAGAGGGAGAAGAGCACGTCGATCTCCTCGGGAGGCTTCTCCCTGTAGAGGGCGCCCCGGGATCTGTCCTTCAACCTGAGGAGGCTCCTGCCCTTCAACGAGGGGTAGAGGCGTTCCACCAGCGGCTTGAGGTCGAAGGCCTGGAGTTCCACTCCTCTGCCGAACGCAGCCTGGAAAAGCCGCTGCTGGAGCGGCAGATCGTACACATAGATGGGCGACTGGGCGATGAGATCGTAGATTCTGGTGCGGTCCACCGGGACCATGCCCGGTACGATCGATTCCTGCACCCTGTCGAGCTCTATGAGGTTCTCGGTCTGTATCACCTCCACGATGTAGGCCTCGTTGCCCGGCCGTATATTGAGGAGGCTCACCTCCTGGTTGAAGTGGTCGGAGAGACCGAAGGTGAGGGCCCAGAGGAACTTCGCCACCACGCCGCATCCGGCCAGGTCGCGGAACGGGTACCCGGATCCCTCGACCTTGGGATCGATGATGGCGTAGGCGGGAGGGAGTTCCTCCTTGGGTTCGTGGTGGTCGAGGACGATGACGTCGAGACCGAGCTCGGCGGCTCTCGTGATCTCACGCACACTGGAGATACCGCAGTCCACGGTGATGATGAGCGATCCCCCGTTCCGGGCGTGTTCCTCCACTGCATCGAGGGAGAGGCCGTACTGTTCGTCGCCCATGGGCACCCGCCAGTCCACCTCCATACCCATCTCCTCGAGGAACTCCGTGAGGAGCACGGTGGAGCTGATCCCGTCCGCATCCCTGTCCCCGAAGACGAGTATACGTTCCCCCTCCTCCTTCGCCTGGATCACTCGTTCCACAGCAAGGGGCATATCTTCGAACAGGAACGGGTTGTGAAGGTATCGGAGGTGTCGTTCCATGAAGAAGGAGAGTTCCTCGGGTGAGTCGAGCCCCCTCCTCACCAGGATGGTGGAGGTGAGAAGGTCGAGTCCGAACCGCTCGGAGATTCCGAGCACCCTGTTCTTGTCAATAGGCGGTTTCTGCCAGCGTGCCACGCCCTGTCCTCCTCGTGCTGCATGATGTCATGGCGATATCCGTTCCAGTACGAGCGAACCGGACGGGGTCTCCTCCCCCACCCGGTACGCCTCCCCCACCATCCGCGCCGCCTCCTCCGCCCTCGCCTCGTCCCGCGCATACACCCGCGCGAGCACCTCCCCGCGCACCACACGCTCCCCCCGCTTCCGCACACACTCCACCCCCACATCCGGAAGCACCGCATCCTCCACCCTGCTCCTCCCCACCCCCAGCACCACCCCCGCCAGCCCCACCCGGTACGCATCCACCGCACCCACCACCCCCTCCTCGACCGCCCGCACCTCCCGCACCACCGGCGCCCGCCACCTCCCCAACCGCCGCTCGAGCTCCTCCACATCCCCGCCCTGCGCCGCCACATTCCTCACCCAACGCTCGTAGGCCCGCCCGTCGTCCAGCACCTCGCCTACCATCCGACGCCCCTCCTCCACCGAGCCAGCCTTTCCGCCCAGCACCAGCATCTCCCCCCCCAACGCGCACACCAACTCCCGCACATCCGCAGGCCCGCCCCCCTTGAGCACCTCCACCGCCTCCTCCACCTCCAGGAAGTTCCCCACCATCCGGCCGAGCGGTTGACCCATATCGGTCACAAGGGCCACCGCCTCCCTCCCCAACTCCCGCGCCCCCTCCACCAGCGACCGGGCGAGGGCACGGGCGTCCTCCCTCCGCTTCATGAAGGCCCCGCTCCCGGTCTTCACGTCGAAGACCAGGCCCTGCGCACCCTCGGCGCACTTCTTGGAGAGGATACTCGCCGTGATGAGGGGGATCGACTCCACCGTGCCCGTCACATCCCTGAGGGCATAGAGTTTGCGGTCCGCGGGCACCATCTGTTCGGTCTGGCCGAACATCGCATACCCGCACTCGCCGAGGAGACGCTCCACCTCCTCCGGGGAGAGACCCGTTCTGTAGCCCGGGATCGACTCCATCTTGTCCAGCGTGCCTCCCGTGTGCCCCAGGGCCCTCCCGCTCATCATGGGCACCGGCACCCCGCAGGCCGCCACCGCAGGGGCGAGCGGGAGGGAGATCTTGTCGCCCACCCCGCCCGTGGAGTGCTTGTCCACACACCGCATCCCAGGGAACGAGAGCACCCTGCCCGACCTCATCATCTCCCGGGTGAGGGCCGAGACCTCCTGCGGGCCCATACCCCTGAAGAACACCGCCATGAGCCAGGCGGCCACCTGGTAGTCCGGCACCTCGCCCGCCACATACCTCCGCACGAGCGAGGCGATCTCATCCGCCGAGAGTTCCCCCCCGTCGCGCTTCTTCACTATGATGTCGACGATACGCATGGCCTCAAGTATAGCACGATCACCCCCCTTCCTGGAAGGCAAGCCCCCCTGTTTCAGGGGAAGAGGCTCCAGGACTCCCGATGACACGACTCCCCGAGGAAACCCTCACCATCCGGGATGCGTCCCTTCACACCGTACGCGCGGGGACGCTGGTGCCCGACCAGGCACCCTCATCCCCTCCACAGGGAAAGGAGCGCGTGGAGTCCCACCCCTACGAGGACCGAGACCCCCATCCTCCCCCAGAGGAGATAGGAGCCCCCCACCCCCAGAAGGGCCAGCCCGTCACGCACGAGGGACCACCCCTCGAGTGGAAGCGAGACGAACGAGGAGATCCAGAGCGCGGCCATCACCGCCGCAGCCGAGTCCTTCAACACCCGCTCCATCCCCTCACCCGTGCCACCCTTCCGGAAGAACGGGAGCAGGCGGATGAGGTAGGTGCCCACCGCCACCAGGAGGATCGCTCCGTACCGGTCCATCAGCGCCTCCTCCTCAGCACGAGCGGAGTGGCGAGCCCGGCCGCGAGCACCCCCAGCGACGAGAGTCCCAGCACGTGGAAGACCAACCCGATCCCGGCCCCCCAGAGCACCGCCCGGAGCCGTCCCTCCTGTACCGAGGGGATGACGAGCACGAAGAAGAGCGCGGTGAGGGAGAACACGAGCGAGCCCTCGATCGGGGAGCCCACGAGGAGGGCGGCCCCTCCGAAGGCGCCAAGGGCCGTCCCGCCCACCCACGCGAGGTAGGCTCCCAACGCCACACCCTGGAGGAAGCGTTCCTCGGCAGGGCCCTGGAGCGCCACCGCAAAGACTTCGTCGGTGAGTCCGGCCAGGGTGAGTGCAGGGCGCGAGAGGGGGATGCGCCTCGCGATGATCCCCGTATAGACCACGTGCCGAAGATTGAGAAAGAGGGGGAGCACCACCGCCGGCAGAAGTCCCTGAGGGAGCAGGGAGACCAGCACGAACTGGCTCGCCCCGGCGAAGACGAGGGCGGAGGTGAGCACTGCCGTCCAGGCCGGGAACCCCGTGCCCACGGCCGCAAGCCCGAAGGTCATCCCCACTGGCAGATAACCGACTACCACGGGGATGCTCGCGAAGAGCCCCCGGCCGAAGAGGGATCGGGCTTCCTTCCTCCGGGGCCGTGCGTTCCGAATCTGCATGAGTGCACTCTATCAGCACCGGCCCCGAGAGGCAACGGTTTTCCTTGACCGCACCCGCTTTCGATGATACACTTTCATAAGTGAATTATAAATTGCGTTACATGCAGGAGGTATGATGGACACGAAGATCCTGGGCGTCTGTATCGCCGCCGTCCTCCTCGTCGGGGCATGCGGGACCCAACCCGCCCCGAGGGAGGCCACACCCACGTCCGGAGGTACGCAGGTGAAACTCGTCGCCCTCACCTTCGACGACGGCCCCGATCCGGTGATGACCCCCCGCGTCCTCGACAAACTCGAGACATACGGGGTGAAGGCCACGTTCTTCGTCATAGGCCAGCTCGTGAACGAACGCACCACGCCGGTCCTCGAACGCATCGTGAGGATGGGGTGCGAGATCGGCAACCACTCATGGGGATGGGAGAGCATGAACACCATGCCCCCGGAAGAGATCGAGGAATCGGTCGACAAGACCACCAAGGCCATCGAGAAGTACGCCGGCACCACCCCCCGCTTCTTCAGGCCGCCCAACCTCGCGGTGAGCGACACCATGTACGAGGTGATCGACCTGCCCTTTGCGAGCGGCATCCTCGCCTTCGACTGGGCGGGACAGAACACCACCGCCGAGCAGCGGGCGAAACACGTCCTCGACGCAGTCCGCGACGGGGCCATCATTCTCATGCACGACGTCCAGCCCGAGCCTCACCCCACGCCGGAAGCCCTCGACATCATCATCCCCGAGCTCCTCGCTCAGGGATACGAGTTCGTGACCTTAAGCGAGCTCTTCGAGCGGAAGGGCATAGACCCACGGTCGAAGACGCACGATATGTGGGTCTTCGTGGAATGAGCCCTCACCCTCACGAGGCACGAAAGGGGCCTCCCGCAAAGGGAGGTCCTTTACTTCGTCTCGAACCGCTCACCCCTCCAGGATCCGCTCCGCCTCTTCCCGATAGGCATCCATGAGATAGGGGATTCCGGAAATCCGCGCCGCCTCCTCGGTGAGGGCCACGAGGTCCTCCCGGGAGATCGAGGAGAGGGTGAAGTTCCTGCTTCCCGCCATGAGCTGCTGGAGCCCCACCTTGAACTTCTGCGCATAGGTGTAGATCCCGATCGCACCCCACGGGAAGGAGTCCACCTCGTTCCCGTACTTGGCCTTGAGTTCCTCGTAGGTGACGAAGATCTCCTCCTTGGTGGTACCGTACTGGGCCACGGTCTTGGGCAGGTCGTTGTTCTTGGCCCAGTGCTCGAGATTCTTGCCCACCATGCCGGGGATCATGAGGGCCCGGCCCATGCACACCGCCTTCACGTAAGGCGCACCCATGGCGATGGCCTTGAACACCCCGTCCTCAGAAGAGAACCCGCCTGCGATCGCGAGATCCGGCACCCGCAGCCCCTTGGCAGAGAGCTTCTCGGCGAACTCGTAGGCGAGGGCCTCGAGGTAGAAGGTGGGGATGCCCCACTCGTTCATCATGGGCCAGGGGCTCATGCCGGTACCGCCCGGTGCACCGTCTATGGTGATGAGGTCGATGTGGGCCTCGGCACCCCACCTGAGGGCCTTCGCGAGCTCGGTCATGGCATAGGCCCCGGTCTTGAGGGTGATACGCTCGAATCCCAGCTTCCGGAGCCGCTCCACCTCGGCGAAAAAGCTTTCCCTGTCCACGAACCCTAGGCGGGAGTGCCGCTCGAACTCCCGGATGGCGCCGTCCTTGTAGGCGGCCTGCACCGCGGGGTTCTCCGGGTCGGGGGTCACCACGTAGCCGCGCCGTTTGAGCTCGAGGGCACGCTCCAGGGATTTCACCCTGATCTCCCCGCCGATACACTTGGCCCCCTGCCCCCACTTGAGCTCGATGGTCCTGATCCCATGTTTCTCAAGGATGTACTCTGCCACCCCGAGGCGGGTGTCCTCCACGTTCATCTGGACGAGTATCTCCCCGTACCCCTCATGGTAGCGCCTGTAGGTGGTGATACGGCGGTCCATCTCGGGAGAGTGCTTCACCTTCCCGTTCTTGTCCAGCTCGAGCTGGGGATCGACACCGCACACATTCTCCCCGCACACGATGGTGATCCCGGAGATCGCCGCTCCCACCGCGAAGTGTTCCCAGTTGATCCGGGCGATGTCGGTGGAACCGAGCGCCCCTGTGAAGATGGGCACCCTCATCTTCACCTTCTTCGACCACCCGTACTCGGTCTCGGTATCCACGTTCGGGAAGATCGCGGTATCGGGACTCGGGTTCTCGATCCCTTTCGCCCCGCTCGCATACCCCTGGATGTTGAGGTGCGAGTAGTCCACGGGGTAATCCTTGTCGGCCCCCGCGGTCACCTCCCCGAACGGACCGGGGTAGAGGACCTCCCTTCCCCGGAACGAGGCGAGCCAGACCTCACAGCCGCCGCGGCACCCGTCCACGCACCGGCTGCAGAGCCCGGACATCGGGACCACGCTTCGTGAGCGGTTGAACGTGGCCGTTGCTTCATTGGCATTCGGCCTGCGCAGGTTCATGAGAGCCCCCTTGACACATGGAGTGGTGTACCTATTGTATCATGGCATAGCGCGACCGCGCAATTATTTTCTGTATATTTATCCGCCACAGGCATCCTCCATTGACACGGAGGCCATCCTCCCCTACCCTCGTACCATATGACCCACTCCCGCTCCCGCCTCATGGACATCACCGCCTTCCTGGGTGCCCTCTCCATGTTCTGCGCCACCCTCGAGTACCTCGTGCCCAAACCGCTTCCCTACCTCAGGCTCGGACTGGCCAACATCCCGCTCATCCTCGCCCTTCCCCTTCTTCCCTTCCGCTACTACCTCCTCCTCATCCTCACCAAGGCAGCCGGCCAGGCCCTCGTGAACGGGACCCTCGCCTCCTATGTCTTCCTCTTCTCGCTCGGAGGTTCTGCGGCGAGCGGCCTTGCCATGTACGCCCTCTTCCGGCTCTTCCGCTCCGCGGTGAGCCCCGTGGGCCTCAGCACCATGGGCGCCCTGGTGAGCAACGCCGTCCAGCTCGCCCTCTCGGTGTGGTTCATCTTCGGCCCCTCCTCTCTCGTCATCGCCCCCCTCTTCCTCATCGTGGGCACGGCGAGCGGCCTGGTGGTGGGCCTCCTCACCCTGGCCTTCGTACGATCCTCGACCTGGTACAGGAGCCTCCATGCACACGCTGCGGACCATCCTCCTGCATGAGACCCACCCCGTCGAGGCCCTGTTCACCGGGATCCTCGTCTTCGTGCTCTTCCTCGCCCAACCCTCCCTCCCCCTCAGGGCCGTGCACACTGGCATCCTCGCCCTCATGGCGGTACTCTCCGGCAAACGTCTCAAACCCGGGTACTTCATCCTCTTCGTCGGGGGCATCACCTTCTTCCAGCTCCTCATCCCCAGAGGACAAGTACTCCTGGAGCTTGGCCCCTTCCCCGTGACAAGGGAAGCCCTCCTGGTGGGTCTCAAAAAGGGCCTCACCCTCTGCGGCCTCGTCTTCCTCTCCCTCTTCTCGGTACGGAAGGATCTTCCCCTCCCCGGCCGCCTCGGGACCTACTTCTCACGCGTCTTCGGCTACTACGCCGCCCTTATGTCCACCAGGGACCGCATCTCCCTCCGCCACCCCCTGGAGAGCCTCGACCGCATCCTCCTCCACACCGCATCATCCCTCCCCCACTCCCCCGATGCCCCCACAACGACCACTCCCCGAGGCCGCATCCTCCTTGGCATCCTGGTCCTCATCCATACCGTCCTCACCTCCCTGGGATGGATCATCCCCGGAATTTGACAAAAAAATAGTTTATTCTATAATGAAATAGAGGGCTTTTTCGAGCGATCGTACAAAAGTCTTCGAACCCATCTGGATAAGGAGGAACGTATGAGAACACGTCCATACGCGCTTCTTGTCATGATCGGCCTCATCCTTCTCGTGACCGCATGCGGCAAACAGGAGGCACGGAAGCCACAGGAGCCCGTGGCCTTCGAGTTCTGGACCTCGCAGACACAATCGGACAGGATGGCCACGATCCAGCTCCTGGTCGATACCTTCCAGGCCACCCATCCGGAGATCACCATCAACGTGATCCCCGTGGAGGAGAACGATCTTCCCACTCAGATCCACGCAGCCTCGGCCGCGGGCACCCTTCCCGGCCTCGTGGAGATGGGAGCCGAGAACGCCGTGGCCTTCGGGGCCGAAGGGCTCCTCGACACCGCGGCGGGCACCCGTGTGATCGAGAAGGTGGGCAAGGACAGGTTCTACGAGGGAGCCCTCACGCTGGTGGACGACGGGAGCGGCACCTACTACGCGGTTCCCTTCCACGGGTGGGTCCAGGGGCTCTGGTACAGGATCGACTGGTTCGAAGAGGCGGGGCTGAAACCGCCCTCCACCTGGGAGGACATGCTCGAGGCAGCCCGATACTTCTACAAACCGGAAGAGAATCAATACGGCATCCTGGTGGGGACGAAACCCGAGGTCTATGCAGAGCAGTGTTTCACCCACATCGCCCTCTCCAACAACGCGAGGCTCTTCGACAGGGACGGCAACCTTGTCTTCGATTCCCCCGAGATGCGTGAGGCAATCGAGTTCTACGCCGAACTCGCGAAGTACACCCCGCCCGGTCCCCAGACATGGAGGGCGAGGGACTACTACTTCCAGAACAAGCTCGCCATGTTCTTCTACTCCACCTATATCATGGACGACCTCGCCCTCGCCGAAGTGGCGCAGGGCTCGCTCACCGGCGAGAACTTCCCCGAACTCACCGGGGCCGAGTTCGATCCCGAGCTCGTGAACAAGACCGGATTCGTACCCATCATCACCCACACACAGCCTGCAGGCTACGGCGTGGTGGTGACCATGGGCATCACGAAAGGCCTGAGCGAAGCACAGCTCTCTGCGGTTGAGACATTCCTCCTCTACCTCTTTTCCGAGAACGCCTATGTCTCCTACCTCCACATGGCTCCCGGCGGCATGAACCCCACGATAAAAGGGATCGCGGAGACAGACCGCTTCCTCGAGGATCCACGGGGTGTGTACAAGCGGTTCGGAAAGGAGAAGCTCGCCCAGATCATCTCCGGACTCAACAGTATCCAGACCTTCAGCATCGTGGAAGGCAGGCGGATAGAGGCGGCCAGTACCATCTTCAGCAAACAGATCATCCCCCAGATGATCTATGCCATCACGCAGGAGGGAGTCCCCATCGACCAGGCGATGCGTGAGGCAGAACAGAAGATGAGAGAGATAGTGGAAGGCCGGTGACGACGGCATGATCGTCAGATCGTCATGAAACGGGAGCTCCGCATAGAGGAACGGGAAGCGCTCCTGGGGAGGAGGCTCATCCTCCCCGCGCTTCTCGTGATTACCGGACTCATCGTCTATCCCATCTTCTACAATATCTATCTGAGCTTCTTTGATGTTCATGTCTACGGAGCGAACCGTTTCATCGGCTTCAAGAACTACCTCGATATCGTCCTCGACAGGGAGTTCTGGGGAGCCTTCTACACCACCATCGTCTACGTGATAGGGACGACCCTGGGCACCACCCTCATGGGCCTCCTGGTCGCCCTGGTGATGAACCGGGAATTCCCCCTCCGGGGGCTCGTGCGGAGCCTCATCCTCCTTCCCTACGTGGCCCCGCTCATCTCCGTGGTATTCTCCTGGCAGTTCCTCTTCGACCCCGTCAACGGCATCGTGATGCACACCCTGGTGGAGCAGCTCCGCCTGCTTCCCGAACGGATCAACCTCATAGGCTCCCCCAAGAATGGAATATGGGTGGCCGTACTCTTCAGCATCTGGAAGAACTTCCCCTTCACTTATCTCATGCTCCTCTCACGGCTCCAGGCCATCGATCAGAACCTCTACGAGGCGGCTGAGATAGACGGTGCCTCGGCCCTCCAGAAGTTCTGGTACCTGACCCTCCCCGAGCTCTACTTCGTCATGGGCGCCGTGATCCTGCTGCGTTTCATCTGGAATTTCAACAAGTTCGAGGAGATATTCCTCCTCGCCCCCAATGTGAAGGTCCTCTCGGTGTACACCTACTACACCGCGTTCACCGGCACCCTCGACCTCGGGAAAGGAGCGGCCCTGGCCGTGGTACAGTTTTCCATCCTCATCATCTTCATCCTGTTCTACGTGAGGAAGGTGCTCAAATGGTGAGGAAACGGAACATCCTGAAGAGCCTGGGGTTCTTCCTCCTGGTCGTGGGGATCGTGCTCTTCGCGTTCTTCCCCTTCCTCCAGATGATCTCCACCTCTTTGAAATATCAGTGGGACTGGGGGAACCCCTCCCTCATCCCCCGGAAGCTCAACCTCGAGGCCTACGCCGAGCTCCTCAACATCGGACAGGAGCTGAAGAATGTCCCCGAGTCGGTGAGGCGGCTCCTCGAGGAGCAAGAGCTCACCGAAGCACAGAAGAGGGCCATCCTCGCCCGGTATCGCGATACGAGCGATGTCTTCCCCTTTCTCCAGTACTTCCGCAACTCCCTCTTCCTCTCCTCGTCGGCCGCGCTCCTCTCGCTCCTGATCGCCACCTTCGGCGCCTATTCCTTCTCGCGTACGAGGTACAGGGGGAGGGGGCTCATCCAGCGCGGGGTTCTCTTCGTCTACATGTTCGGAGGCATCCTCCTGCTCATCCCCCTCTACCAGATCTTCGTACGCATGGGCTGGTTGCAGAC
The DNA here is from genome assembly GCF_000147075.1 of Spirochaeta thermophila DSM 6192. Classification (NCBI taxonomy): domain Bacteria; kingdom Pseudomonadati; phylum Spirochaetota; class Spirochaetia; order Winmispirales; family Winmispiraceae; genus Winmispira; species Winmispira thermophila. The sequence goes on along the minus strand of NC_014484.1, from coordinate 724,311 downwards.
GAGCGGAGGCACCCTCGCCGCCCTCCTCATCATCTATCTCGTCCAGACCCTTCCGGTGTCCCTCTACATGCTGGGAAACTACTTCCGAACCATCCCCTTCTCCATCGAGGAAGCGGCCCTCATCGACGGATGTTCCCGGTTCGGCACCATATGGCGGATCATCATCCCCATGTCGATCCCCGCCCTCTTCACCGTCTTCATCTATGCCTTCATGATCGCCTGGAACGAATACCTCTTCGCGAGTGTGTTCCTCAAATCCTACAAAGGACTGTATACCCTCCCCTTCGGTCTCAGGTCCCTGTATCATTCGAAAAACGCGATATGGGACAGGATCATGGCGGCCTCGGTGCTCACGGCCCTTCCGGTGATCCCCATATTCATGGCGATCCAGAAGCGCCTGGTGGCAGGACTCTCGGCCGGAGGGGTAAAAGAGTAGTGATTTTTTTATCAGATCTTACCTAAAAGTAGAGAAAAACACATATTTTTTTGACCAATCCGCGAAATCGGGGTTATAATAGTGCGAAAATCCGTTTAAAGGAGGGGTCCATGAGTACCTGGATCGTCCTAGGAGCGCTCGTTTTCTACTTCATCTTCTACTTTTCGTACGGACGTAACATCCAGAAGAAGCTTCTCAAATCCCACGAGGCACCCGAGGCGCCCGCAAAGCGGCTCTACGACGGCGTGGACTACGTGCCCACCAGCAAGTACGTGCTCTTCGGGCACCACTTCGCCTCCATCGCAGGGGCGGGTCCCATCACCGGTCCGGCCATGGCAGTGGCCTGGGGCTGGCTCCCGGGGCTTCTGTGGATCTGGATCGGGAACGTCTTCATCGGCGCGGTCCACGACTACCTCTCGCTCACCGTCTCGGTGCGGTACGACGGGAGATCCGTCCAGTACGTGGCCCAGGATCTCATCGGCAAGGTGGCGGGGAAGGCCTTCGGGTGGTTCATCCTCTTCCTGTGTATCCTCGTGGTCGCGGCCTTCGGTGACATCGTAGCAGGGCAATTCGCGAGCAATCCCCACCTCTTCCCGACCTTCCTCTTCTTCTGTATCGCCGCTATCTTCACCGGCCTCATCATGTACCGCACCAAGGTGGGTATAGGGTACGGCTCCATCATCGGAGCGGCCCTCATCGTGGTCTCCTTCTGGCTCGGCTCCATGGTCTCCATCCCCGCCTCGAAGATCACCTGGTTCCTCGTGATCTTCGTGTACATCATCATCGCCGCCTCACTGCCGGTGAACATCCTCCTCCAGCCGAGAGACTACCTCAACAGCTTCCTCCTCTACTTCGGGCTCCTCGCAGGAGGCGTGGCAGCCCTCATCGGGTTCTCGAGCTTCGACTCGCTTCCCGTCTTCACCTCTTTCTCGGCCAAGGTGATAGGCGGACAACCCTCGCCCTTCTGGCCCACCGTGCCCCTGGTGATCGCCTGCGGCGCTCTCTCGGGATTCCACTCCCTGGTGGCCTCGGGTACCAGCTCGAAGCAGCTCAGGGAAGAGAAGGACGCCCTCTTCGTGGGCTACGGCGGCATGCTCACCGAGGGGTTCCTCTCGACACTGGTCGTCGTCTCCATCGCCACCTTCGGAAACGAGGTGTTCGGTGATCCCGCGAAGGTCCTTGCGGCAGGACCCCTCGACAGGTTCGTGAAGTCCTACGGCGCCATGGTGAGCGGCACCATCCCCTTCCTCTTCTCCGCCAGTTTCATGCAGCTTTTTGCGGCCCTCTGGGTGAGCTCCTTCGCCCTCACCACGCTGGACACCACCAACAGGCTCGGACGGTACATCCTCCACGAGCTCGCCCTCCCGCTCAAGGATCGCTCGCCCGGGCTCTACAGCATCTTCCAGAACAAGTGGATCGCCTCCTTCGTAGTGGCGACCATCGGCCTGCTCCTCGCCTCCTCGGGCGGCTACACGAGGCTCTGGCCCGCCTTCTCGGGTGCGAACCAGCTCCTCGCTTCCATCGCCATGCTCACCGCCACCGTCTGGGTGAAGAGGAAGCTCAATCCCAGGTATACCAATCTGGTCTTCATCCCGGCCATCTTCCTGTGGATCACGGTGACCGTCGGGCTCATCTGGTACGAAATCGTCATCGTACCCACGTATTTCGGCGACTTCACCAATGCCCTCAAGGTGAGTACGGGCATCATCGTCGGTACCATCAACATCGTGATGCTCATCCTCAACGTGGTGATCATGGTCGGATTCTTCCGCCACTTCCGGGAACAGGAAGCATCGGTATAAGGTGCACGGTGCACTCACACACAGGGGGGTCGTGCGAGACCCCCCTTCTTCGCTCGATCGGGGAGGCCGTGTGAAAGAAAAGGCACGAAGGCTATGGACAGCCCTCAAGGAGACGATCACACAGGTCCACAGGAGGAAGGCCACGGAGATACTCCTCTTCGAACTCTCCGAGATGGAGAACATCTTCGCCCTCCTCGTACTGGGGAGCTTCATCGGCATCCCCTCGCCGAATCCCATCCTCACCCTTGAACTCCTCCCCCACATGGAGGAGGAACTGTGGACCATGGTCTCCCGGGCCGATTTTGCACAGGATCCGCTGGGAGGCCTCATCAGCCTCCTCGAACTGGACTAGAAAGGAGCAGCATGAAACAGGGCGTGTTCTTCCTCGGGAAGGGCGGGGTGGGAAAGACCACCACCGCCAGTGCCTTCGCCGCAGGATGCGCCGCATGGGGAGGCATGGACGTGCTCGCCGTCTCCCTCGACCCCGCCCACAACCTGGGGGACGTGCTCGGCACATCGTTGCGGGAGAAACCCTCGAAGGTCGGGGAGCACCTCTCGGCCATGGAGATAGACGTGGGGAAGTGGATCTCCCGGTACCTCGCCTCGCTCAGGAAGGAACTCGCGAGCACCTATGCCTATACGAGTGTCGCATCCCTCGATTCCTACTTCTCTCTCCTCCGCTACTCTCCGGGCACCGAAGAGTATGCCCTGCTCTGGGCCATCAAAGAAATCGTGAGTCGATACCAGGAATACGACCTCGTGGTCTTCGATACCCCGCCCACAGCCCTCACCCTCAGATTCCTCGCCCTCCCCTTCCTCTCCGAGAAGTGGCTCGAAGGGCTCAAAGGCCTGCGCACGGCCATCCTCGAGAGGAGGCAGACCGTCCTGAGGCTCGACCCGGAGGCCCCGGTACGGGGGGCCCGTAGACCAGAAGAAGATCAGCTCTACCACAGGCTCCTCGGGCTCCAGCGGAGGCTCGCATCGCTGCGGGAGCTCTTCCTCGCCCGCAGCACCGTGGTGCTGGTGGTGAATCCGGACGAACTGAGCCTCAGGGAGTCGATCCGCATCAGGGACGAACTCACAGGTCTGAGGATACCCATCGCCGTGGTGTGTCACAACAAGGCAAGGGAAGCGGACGAATCGTGGGAACGGAAGATCAGGAACGCGTTCCGTACCACCCCCGTGGTGCGGATCCCCTTCAGGGAAGAGGAGGCCCTCGATCCTGACCGGCTTCCGGTACGGGAGCTGGTTGACCGGATCATCGACCACGTGCGTAAGGAGCAGCCATGAACTACTTCATACCCATCCTCGTACTGGGAATCACCGCCACGGTGGCCTACTTCTGGGGGAGGAGGAAGAACCGGTGGATGAGCGGGTTCATCGCTCAGGAGACCGAAGAGGTGCTCACCCCTGAGGACACGCACTATGTGAACATCGGCGGCACCATAGGGTACCACTTCACCTATCGTCTTGGACCACCGTTTACCGAGGCGAAGGGGACCTTCACCCTCCTGCCGAGACAGTCCATCCTCTATCTCCCCTTTTCCCTGCTCCTGGGCCATAGGGACAGGTACTTCCTCACGTTGTTCACGGACAGGCCCCTCTTGGGCGAGGGCCACCTTGTGCACGAACCCTACTACCGGAAACTCCTTCGCACCATTCCCAACAGAGCCGCCCTCACCGAGGAGCACATCACCTGTGGGGGAAAGCCCTACGTCCTGCTCTACGATCGGAAGAAGGCAGCTGACCGGCTCAAGGAACTCGCATCGCGGCTGCCCGATGTGGAAGGTCTTCACCACTTCTGCGTGTATGCGGACAACAGGAACTTCTACCTGTTCATGGAGCCGGCACGGGGGAGGATACAGCGTCTCCTCTCCGCCCTCCTGCCGCACCTTTCCTCGTTCTTCGCATGAGGCCGGGCTTTCAGAGGGACAGCGAGCGTCCCCTCCTCCTTCGGGGTATCCTTCTCACACCTCCCGGTACTCCTGCCGTGCAGAGCGGGCGAGCTCAGCGTAGAGGAGGGCGTTCCGACGGATGCGCGCCACCTCCTCATCGGTGAGGGAGCGCACCACGCGGGCCGGGCTCCCCAGGATGAGCGAGCGGGGGGGGAACTCCTTGCCCTCGGTGACGAGGGCGCCTGCTCCCACGAGGCTCTCCTCCCCGATGACCGCGCCCGAGAGGACCACGGCGCCCATCCCGATGAGGGATCCGTCCCCTATGGTGCACCCGTGGATCACCGCGTTGTGCCCTATCGTGACGTAGGAGCCGATGACCACCGGCAGATCCACGTCCACATGCACACTCGCGTTGTCCTGGACATTGGTATGGGCCCCTATGGTGATCGGCGCGATATCGGCCCGGACCGAGGCGCCGAACCACACGGAGGCATGGGGGCCGAGCTCCACGCTCCCGCACACCTCCGCGTTCCACGCCACGAAGGCGGTCTCGTCCATCCGGGGGACCCTTTCTCCTATCGCATGCAGCATACACGTCACTCCTTTCCGCTCATGTGGTATGGTACACGCACGCACCACCATACTACGGTGAAGGGGCGTACGTCATCCTCCTTGCAATTTCTTCCCCTGTGTGCATAATTTTTTCCATGAAGAGAGAATGGTTTTCGCAACACCCGCCTGCAGGGGCCGTGCTTCTCGCGGCCGACATCGGAGGAACCAACACCAACATCGCCCTCTTCGAACAACAGGGCGGGCGACTCGCCATGCTCGCCCACTGGGAGTTCGCGAGCAGGGAACTCGCGAACCTGGAGGAAGCCCTCTCGCAGGTGATAGAGGACCTCCAGGAGACTCTCGGGACAGGGATCCACATCCACGGGTTGTGCGCATCCGGCGCAGGACCGGTGGAGGAGAACGTGTGTCACCTCACGAACCTCCCCTGGATCATCGACGGCGAGGCCATACATAGGGATCTTGGGGTGAAGACGGTGGTCATCAACGATTTCTCGGCCATCTGCTACGGGGTACCCATCCTGGAGAGCCAGGCCGAGGAGAAGCTCGTGCCCATACCCCACACCGACGGACGCATCCCCCCGAGGAGGGGGGTGGTGCGGGCGGTGATCGGAGCCGGGACCGGGCTCGGCGTGGGCTTCCTCGTGGAGGACAGGGGGGAGTTCCACGCCTATCCCTCCGAGGGGGGGCACATCGACTTTCCGGCCGATGATGAAGGCGGGGATGCGCTCCGGCGCTACCTCGCCTCCCGCTACGCCCCCACGCCCGATGCCGAGGCAGTGGTCTCGGGACAGGGGATTGCCAACATCTTCGCCTTCCTGGTGGAGACAGGCCGGATCGAGCAAGACGAGACCACCCGCACCATCCTCTCCCACCCCCCTGAAGACCGCCCCCCCCTCATCGCCCGACACCGCAGCTCGCACGAGGGGTGCCGCCGCACCATGGAGCTCTTCGCCCGCCTCTACGGGCACATCGCCGCGGCCTTCGCCCTCACCTTCCTGCCCACCGCCGGGCTCTACCTCGCGGGCGGGATCGCGGCGAAGAACCTCCCCCTCTTCCTGGAGAGCCCTGCCTTCATGGAGGCCTTCGAGGCGAACTGCAGACCCAACATCCGGGCGGTGCTCTCCCGCATCCCGGTGTACATCATCACCGACTACAGCATCTCGCTCTACGGTGCAGCCTACGCCGCGGGGATCCTCATCCATGACTGAAGGAGGAGCTGTGCAGGACGATGCCCTCATCCAGAAGATGCGCACGGCCGGGATCGATCCCGATCTCACCTACGCGATACTGGAGCGGGTGAACGCCGCCGAACCGGAGGCCGCCCCCTCGTTCGAGCTCCCCTCGCCCGGCGACCCACGCATCGTGGACACCACCCGCCCCCTCTCCCTCACCCTCCCCCGCGCCGCCTTCCTCTCCCGGGCCGAGGAGCTGAGCATCCCCTCATCCCTCATCGATCGCTACGGGGGGGAAGACCCGGTGGTGCTCGACGATGCGGCGCTCTCCCTCCTGGGCGTAGCCCTCTACCCCCGCACCGCCTACGGCGTGCTCAACGGAGGGGCCGCCACCAGCTACGCGGACCTCACGCGGAACCGGGCCTTCGAGCCCGACCTGTTCGAGCTCTACCGCGCCTCCTTCGAGGCGGTCGCCCCCCGCGTGAAGGGCTCGGCCAAGGGGGCGTGCCCCGCCTTCTACCAGGAGGACACCTCGGGCGGGCCGAGCTTCCTGGCCCTCACCCTACGCAACCTGCTCCTCTGTGTGGCCCTCTACCGGCGCATGGCAGAGCAGTGGCACACCCCCTTGAGGGGCACGGTGCTCCCCCTCTTCCAGATGACCAGCCCCGCCACCCACGACCAGGTGATGGCACACCTCGAGAAGCTCAGAGGCCATCCCCTCCTCGAAGCGCTCTTCGCCCACACCGGCTATCGCGTGGACCCCACCCTCACCGCCCAGCAGCCCCTCGTGGCGGCCCTCACCCACCGCGAGGAGGGACTCCCGCGTCGGATCTTCACCCGGGCCTACGGGAAGGACGGCGAGCTCCTCCCCCTCCCGGGCGGCCACGGTCAGAACTTCATGGTCCTCGAAGGCATCTACCGAAGGCTCCACGAGGAAGGGTTCCGCTTCGTCTACCTCACCAACGTGGATAACCTTGGCGCCTTCGTGGAACCACGCACCCTCGCCTACACCGCCTTCTCCCGGGCCCAGGCCTCGTTCGAGTTCTCCTACAAGACCCCGGTGGACGTGAAGGGCGGGATCCTCGTCCGTGCGGGCGATGTACTCTCCTGCAGGGACATAGGCCCGGCCATTCCCAAAGAAGCCGTGGCCGCCTTCGAGAAGGAAGGCAGGCCGGTCCTCTTCAACTGCGCCATCGGGCTCTTCGACCTCACCTATCTCACCACGCACCTCGAGCACATCATCCGCACGCTCCCCCTCAGGGTCTCCGAGCAGGAGAAGGACGCAGGGCGGTACGCCCAGGTCGAGCAGATCACCTGGGAGGTGATGGACCTCATCGAGCGGCCGCTCGTCTTCGGGGTGGACAAGTTCCGCAGGTTCCTCGCGGCAAAGCTCCTCCTCGAGACATTCCTCACCGGCGGCCTCCACTTCGGCAGGCCCGAGCTCGAGGCCTTCTTCGCCTCCAGACCAGAGCTGGCCCGGACCGCGCGCGCCCTCTCCGCCGGCTTTAGGCGCGTGATGGAGGAGGCCTACGGCTACGTCCGCACCGAGGAGAGGTGGCGCCCCCTTCGGCTGGACGAGGCCCTCGTGAGGATGCAGGCGTGTGGAGGCATCGCATGAGTCGGTGGCGCAGGCTCTCAGAGGAGGCACGGGACCTCCTCGACTTCGCCAAGATGGGGGGGCTCGTCCCGGTGGTGACCCAGGAAGTGCACACGGGCGAGGTCCTCATGGTGGCCTTCCTCGACCCCGAGGCCTGGGAGCTGTCCCTCGCCACCGGCTACGCCCACTACTACTCCCGGACGCGGCGGCGCATCTGGAAGAAGGGGGAGACCTCGGGACACGTCCAGCGCATCGTGGAAGTCCGCATCGACTGCGACAACGACGCCGTGCTCTTCCTGGTGGAACAGGAGAGGGGGACGGCCTGCCACACCGGCCGCCGCAGCTGCTTCTACCGGACCCTCACCCCTAGAGGGCTCGCCGAGGAAGAGGCGACACTGCCTTGGCGAGGAGTCTCCCCGGAGGACCAGTCCTAGAGCAGGACGAGGCTGGTGATGGTGAAGTAGATGAGGAGCCCGGTCACGTCGAGGATAGTGGTGAGGAGCGGGCTGCTTATGAGGGCCGGGTCTATCCCCACCCAGGTGCAGAGGAGGGGGAGGGTGCTTCCGATGAGGTTGGCCCACAGGGCGATCCCCACGGTCGAGAGCCCCACCGTGAGGGCGATCCCGGGGTGACCCGTCCAGAGATACCCTATCGTGGCGAGCACGAGCCCTAGCGAGCCTCCCAACAGGAGCCCCACGAGGAGCTCCTTCCTCATCACCAGGAACCACCTCCGCGGGGTCAGTTCCCCCACGGCGAGGGCCCTGATCACCAGGGTGGCCGCCTGGCTGCTCGTATTCCCCCCGGTGTCCATGAGCATGGGGATGAAGAGACTCAGGCTGATGAACGAGGAGAGCACGCCCTGGAACCGGGAGATCACACCCGAGGAGAGAAACCCGGAGATGCCGAGGAAGAAGAGCCACACCACCCGCTTGGTGTAGAGGAGAAAGGGGGAGGCCTGGGTGTAGCTCGTCTCGAGGGGGACCACCGCGCTCTCCTTGTGCACGTCCTCGGTGGTCTCCTCGTCGAGCACGTCGATGATGTCGTCGACCGTGACGATGCCCAGGAGGATGTTGTCGTCATCCACCACGGGGAGGGCGTTGAGGTCGTACTTACGGATGAGGCGTACCGCCTCCTCCTGGTCGGCATAGGCGTTGATCGCCACGTAGTGCCAGTCCATGATGGACTCCACGGTGGCGTCAGGCGGGGCGAGGATGACCTTGCGCAGGAGGATGTCGTCCAAAAGATGCCCCTCCTCGTCAATCACGTAGAGCATGTTGATGATCTCGGCGTCTTTCCCGTACCTGCGGATGTGGTCGAGTGCCTTCTCGATGGTCCAGTGCGGCTTGAGCGAGACATAGTCGGGGGTCATGAGGCGGCCGACACTCTCCTCGGGATACCCCAGGAGCTCGAGGGTGATGGACCTGTCGTCGGGCGAGAGGAGGTTGAGGACCCGACGGGTGAGGTTGCCCGGGAGGTTTTCGAGGAGCTCGATACGGTCGTCGTGGGAGAGCTCGGAGAGGATCTCCTTCACCTGATCGCTCGTGATCCGTTCGAGGATCTGGCGCTGCAGCTCGCTGTCGAACTCGCTGAAGACATCGGCCTTGAGTTCGGGGGGCAGCATGAGAAAGAGGATGAGGGCGTCGGTGGAGGCCTCTTCCTCCTCCAGCGATGCGAGGAACTCGGCGATGTCGGAGGGGTGCCAGGAGACGAGTTCCTGCTTCACCTTGTGCCACAACCGCTGACGTACCCACTCCAGTACGAGCTCGCGGGAGACGTGTTCCCTCTCCATGGCCTCCTCCTCTCTCCTGGTATCGGGTGAGTATAGCCGGAAACCTTCTCCTCTCACAATAGGCCCCTCCACCCGCTTGCCCCTCTGCTCATTTTTCTCTATCTTTGCCCTGCACATACACGCAGGTGCGTCCCACGCAAGGAGTGAAATTCGATGGAGTGTCTCGTCATCCTCGACTATTCCGGAACCGTAAGCCTGGAGAGCGTGCGCTTCGGCACCGAGGAGCGGCTGAGGAAGGCCCTCGAGGAGAGCGGTCTCGCTGCCCTGGAGGTCACTCCCTCCTTCCTATGGAAGCAGGTGATCGAGACCTTCTGGGATCGGGCGAGCAAGGGGGGTATCACCTACGTGGAGAGCATCGTACGGGCGCTCGGGACGGTCTGTGAGGCACCCGAGGCGCAGAGGGAACAGGCGGCACGCGCCTTCGTGCGGAGCTACCTCAGGGCCTCCACCGTAGACCCGGTATGGGCACGCTTCCTCCGGATCGCAGGCCCGCACCTTCCCATCCTCATCGCCACCGATCACTACCTCGAGGCGGAACAGGCCATCCTCGCCCACCTCGAAGACGAGGGTATAGCGGCAAGGCCGTGGCCCGACGCATCCGAAGGGTGCATGGTGGCCTGCTCGGCCCGCATCGGCGCACGCAAGGAGGAGACCACCTTCTGGGAGGAGGTCCGCAGGGCCTACGGGAGCCACCCACGGGTGATCCACCTGGTCGACGACTTTGGCGCCAATGAGGCACCTGCCCGACGGCACCCCCTCACACGACGCCTCCAGGGACGCATCGAGCGCATCTCCACCGCCCTCCTTCCCCTCGAGGCGAGGGAAGTCACCATCCACCCCTTCGTCCTGCCGCGGCTCGACGACGAGGACCGGGCAGCGGATACCGTGCGGAGCTTTGTCCGGAGCCTCGCCGACACCCTCACCGCCGAAGGGTTCCTCCCCAAAGACGCGCGGGAGAGGGTGTGAAGAATTGCCCGCTTCGGTCCCCGGTGGTATAATGGGAACCATGAACGAACGAGCCTCACTTCCTTCACAGGGAAAGGGGCTGCTCGTGAGGGCGCTCGGCTTCTCCCTCGCCCTCCTCGGCGTCTATCTCCTCGCAGACGGGGGGAATTCGGCCGAGACCTCTACCGAGAAGGAGGATACCATGGCCTCGCTTTCAGGGGTAAAGGTGGTGATGATCATCGCCCACGAGAACTTCAGGGACGAGGAGCTCCTCGAGACGCGTGAGGAACTCCTCGACGCAGGGGCCTCCGTCGCCGTGGCGAGCTCCTCCCGCACCCCAGCCACCGGGATGCTGGGCGCACGAGTGACACCTGACAAGACCCTGCAGGAGATCCGCGTAGACGACTACGACGCGGTGATCTTCGTGGGGGGAACCGGGGCCCAGGAGTACTTCTCCAACCGTCAGGCCCTCGATCTCGCCAGGCAGGCCTATGAGAAGGGCAAGATAGTAGGGGCCATCTGCATCGCCCCCTCCATCCTCGCCAGGGCCGGGATCCTCAGAGGCAAGAGGGCCACCTGCTGGTCGGGCGAGAGCGGCACCCTGTTGGCCAACGGCGCCACCTACACCGGAAGGCCGGTGGAACGCGACGGCCGCATCATCACGGCGAACGGCCCCTCGGCGGCCCGTCAGTTCGGAAGGGCGCTCGTCGAGGCCCTCTCGGCCGGGGTCACCTCACCCTAAGCGGATCGCTTGAGGTGGACGAGGGCCCACCTGGGCCCCGGGAGACGTCCTTCCTCGGTGCGCACGCAGTCGAGGAGACCGAGGAGAAGGCCTGCGAGCGCGAGCTTCTGGAGGAACTCGTGAGAGGGCGCATCGAGGAAGAAGCGGATGGCATACACCACGAGCACCAGGTGCACGCACAGGTGAAAGGCCTTTCTCGCACCCGAGAACGCCCCCCAGTTCGCACGGCTCAACACCACCGTGCACAGCCACAGCGACCCCACGAGAAGGCCCGCTCCCAGGCGATGGAGGGGGTTGAGGAGCGTGCACGGTGCGAGCATGAGGAGCGATCCTATCCCTGCGAGCGTGAACAGGAGGGAAAGCCCGCCGCCTCCCTCCGCCCGTATCCGGGAGGCAATACGGAAGGAGAAAAGGCCGTCCACGAGAAAGGCGAGCACGAAGAGGCCCATGCCCCAGGGATTGGGGAGTCCCTCTTCTTCGGTGAAGGGCACGCCGAGGAGGCTCAGGGGATCGTTCCAGATATCGAAACCCTCGGGGTAGAGAAACGCCGATAGACACACCAGGAGGAAGGTCCACCATACCAGGAAGGAGATCTCCGCCCGTACCTTCTGGGAGAGGGCGGAGGAGGAATGATGCACCGCTCCCTCCTTCCCCATCGCTCTCCTCCGTGAAGGAGACTCAACTTTCCATAGGTTCCCTGCCGATAACATACTACAAAAAGGGGCGGTGATGAAGTCCTCGGCCTTTTCACATCCCACATATACGCTTGTGTGGAAGGTGGGGATCCTTGCGGTTACCCTCTACTACGCGATCCGCATCCCCCTCACCCTGGTCTTTCCATCCCTCTTTTCCCCCCTTCTTCCCCTCGACATCCTCGCGAGCCTTGCTCTCATCGCCGACATCCCCCTCGACTTCGCCTTCGAATCCCGTAAGACCTCCGGCCGGAAGCCCACGCTCCTCGCCCCTTCCCGCCTTCCCGACCTGCTTGCGGCACTCCCGCTCGATCTTCTGGTATTCGCCCTCCACCTCCCCTCTCCCCTCTCCCTCCTCTCGCTCGTCAGGCTCCTCAAGCTCATCTCGGTGCAGCGGAGCGCTACCCGGATCCTCTCCTACAGGATCAACCCCGCTCTCCTCAGGCTCCTCTCCCTTGTGGGATTCATCCTCCTCGCCGCACACGGGATTGCCTGCGGATGGATGAGCCTCCAGCCACCTTCGGAGAGCCCGGCCGGAACGAGGTACCTCTCCGCCTTCTACTGGACCATCACCACCCTCACCACCATCGGGTACGGCGACATCACCCCCTCGACCCCGATACAGACTGTCTATACCATTGTGATAGAGCTCCTCGGTGCGGCCATGTACGGTCTGGTCATCGGTAATATCGCGAGCCTCGTCTCGAAACTGGACGCCGCAAAGCTCCTCCACAGGGAGCGGATGGAGAGGGTCACGGCCTTCCTCTCCTATAAGAAGATCTCACCCGAGCTCCAGCGACGCATCCTCGAGTACTTCGACTACCTGTGGGAGACGAGACGAGGGTACGAAGAACGCGAGGTGCTCAAGGAGCTCCCGCATCCCCTCCGCCTCGCAGTGGCCATGGAGATCCACGGCGACGTCATTGAGAAGGTACCCCTCTTCAAGGGGGCGGGCGAGGATTTCATCCGGGACATCATCCTCCACCTCGAACCGGTCATCTATGGACCGGGCGAGTACATCATACGGGCGGGAGAGCTGGGCTCCGACGTGTACTTCATAAACAGGGGCTCGGTAGAGGTGCTCTCGGCCGACGAAAAGACCCGCTATGCCATCCTCTCGGAAGGTCAGTTCTTCGGCGAGATGGCGCTCATCCTCAGAGCTCCCCGTACCGCCACCGTGCGGGCCCGAACGTTCTGCGATCTCTACCGCCTCGACAAGGAGACCTTCGACAGGATCCTCTCACGGTATCCGGAGATCGCAGCCCAGATACAGGAACTCGCCGTCAGGAGAAAAGAGGAACTGGAAGGCGGGACCTCACGCCGGGGGTGAGACATCCTCGTCTTCCCTGTCCTCGCACACGAAGGCACCCTTCTCGGGATCGTATCGGAAGGGCGCGGGGATACACTCCTGTATGAACTCGAGGTACTGCACCAGTCTCTCCAGGAGCTCCTCCGAGATGGCGTGCTCGATGCGGCAGGCATTCTCCTCGGCCATCTGCTCGTCAGCACCGAGAACCACCCGGAAGAACCGCTTGAGGATGGTATGTCTCCGGAAGACGTCCTTGGCGGCCTCTTCCCCCTCCTCGGTGAGGCTGATGATGTCGTAGGGCGCATACTCGATAAACCCCCTATCCGAGAGGGTATGGAGGGTGTTGGAGACCGTGGAGCGGGACACGCCGAGGGCTTCGGCGATGTCCCGCACCCGGGCTACCCGCTTGGTCTTCGCGAGGACATAGATGGCCTCCAGGTAGTCTTCCATCCGTGAGGTGAGATCCTCTTGTCTCATGAGACAGCCTCCTTCGGTCGTGTGCTCCTTCCAACAAGGTAGAGGACAACCATCAGGCCGAGGAGGAGTCCTCCCGCGACCCCGAGCCACAGGAGGCTCCCGCCCTCCACCACCTGGAAGTAGAAGGTCCCCACAATCCATGCGAGGAGGGTAAGGTAGCCCGCGTTCGCGAGCATGGTCCCCACTCCCGCTTGCTGGAGGATCGCCGAGAGGGCCGCCACGCAGGGTGAATAGATGAGAACGAAGAGGAGATAGGCATAGGCGGCCGCCGGGGTGAAGCGTTCCCGCACGAGCGAGAATCCTCCCTCTTCCTCCTCCCCGCCGGGGGAAGGCACGAGCAGCTCATACAACCCCCTGAGGAGGGCCCTCCCCGCATCGACAAGGCCCGAGAGCGCCACCTGGAGGGAGAAGGGCTCTTCTGCTTCTTCCTCCGCTTCGATACCGTACATGGCCTGAAGGGTACCGATGATGGTCTCCTTGGCAAAGAGGCCGGTGAACAGACCTGCCACCGCCGGCCAGTTCTCCTCTTCCACACCCATGGGTTCGAAGACCGGTGTGATGGCCTTGCCCGTGCGGATGAGGAGCGAATCCGGCGATCCGCTCTCGAACGACACCTTGCCATTCTCGATCACCACCGCATTAAGGAGCGAGAGGATGAACACAGCGGTGGTGATGGTGATACCCGCCCGCTTGATGTAGGCGGAGAACCTGATCCAGGTGATCTTGAGGACCAGGGACATGTTCGGGAGGTGATAGGGGGGAAGCTCCATCACCAGAGGGGTGCGCTCGGCCTTGAAGAGGGTGTGCTTGAAGAGGAGCCCGGTGCCCACCGCGAGGACGATCCCCACGAAGTAGAGGGAGAAGACCACAAGCCCGGCTGATCGGGGGAAAAATGCCGCCGCGAAGATCACGTAGACCGGAAGCCGAGCGCCACAGGACATGAGCGGCGCCATGAAGATGGTGAGCAGCCGTTCCTTGCGACTCTCCAGGGTCCGGGTGGCGAGGATCGAGCTCACGGTACACCCGAATCCAAGGAGGAGCGGGACGAAGGCCTTTCCCGAGAGCCCCAACCCTCTCATGCCCCGATCGGCCACGAACGCGGCCCGCGCCATGTACCCGCAGTCCTCGAGGATCGTGAGGAGGAAGAAGAGGATGTAGATGATGGGGACGAACGTGGCCACGGTCTGGATACCCGTCCCCACCCCCTCCACGAGGGTCTGTACGAAGGGACCTGCTCCTATCCGGGAGAGGCCGTAGAGCGGAAGGTCCACGGCCAGGATCTGGAAGATCCCGTCGAAAAAGTCGATGAAGACCCCTCCTAAGGAGGTGGTGGCCCAGAAGAGCAGGAAGAGCACGGCCCAGAAGATCGGGATCCCCCACACCTTGTGGAGGACCACCCGGTCGATCCTCTCGGTGAGGGTGAGCTTTTCTGCGGCCTCGTGCGCCTCCTTGAGGATCGATTCGATCTCCTCGTAGCGTCGCCGTGCGAGGTAGACGTCAAGGTCCTCGCCCATACGCGCCTCAAGCTGGGTCCTGCTCGCTGCGAGTTCGGCCTTCCTCTCACGAAGCGAGGGATGGAGGGAGAAGATCACCTCCTCGCCTTCCAGGAAGAGGAGCAAAAGGGTGCGCAGACGGGGGGCTGGGACTCCGAGGAACGAGAGCTCGTGTTGCCACCGGGAGAGCCACTCCTCCACCACCTCGTCATAGGTGACGGGATGGGGCGGAGAGGGAGGGGAGAGGCAGGACTGGACGAGGGAATTCACCAGGAGACGAGCGTCCTGCCTACTGTGGGAGTTCACCAGGGAGACCGGCACCCCCAGACGCCGGGAAAGGGCCTCGGGAGAGATCCGGATCCCGTTCTGTTCCAGGAGATCCTTCTTGGTGATCACCACGTGCACGGGAAGTCCCTCCTCGAGGAGCTGGAGGGTGAGGTAGAGATTCTTCTGGAGCGAGAGCCCGTCCATCACGTTGATGACGAGATCCACCTTTTCCTTAAGAAAAAAATCAAAGGCCACCCTTTCCTCGGGGGCGGAACTCCCCAGGTGGTAGATCCCCGGGAGATCCACGATCCTCAGGCGGACGTCCTCACCCTGGTACACGGTGGTGAGGATGCCGTCGGTCCGTTCGATGGTCACCCCCGGCCAGTTCCCTATGTATTCGGTGCGGCTGGTGATGGCGTTGAAGATCGAGGTCTTCCCGGTATTCGGGGTACCGATGAGGGCACAGGTATAGGTCCTCATGAGGCCCTCCTCAGAAGAAGGATCTCCGCCTCATCCCTTCTCACCGAGACGAGGTACCCTCTCAGCTCCACCTCCACGGGGTCGCCGAGGGGGGCCCGCCGTTTCACCACAATGGAGGTGCCGGGGATAAATCCCATGGCGAGGAGCTTGCGCCTGTAGGGGCCGGGGCCGCCCTTGAATCCCACCACCAGCGCACCTTCCCCCTCTCTGAGCTGGGAAAGGGTCACGGTGCCACCCGAATCCGCCTCTTCGAGAGGGAGGGGCATCCCCAGATGGTGCATCCTCCCGTGCCTGTGTCGGTACCTGAATCGCGGCATTGTTCCTCCTCGAGTTTCAAGTTTAACTTTTTGTTTTATTGTTAAAACAATAGCGCATTCCGCTTTTTCCTGTCAAGCACCCCGACACAGTTCCTTGAGGCACCAACCGCCCATAAAGGCAGGGGAGGCCGACGCATCGACCTCCCCTGGAGTGGAAGTGAACGTTTTTATTCCGGCGTACTCACCTGTTCCCGTAAAGGGTTCTTCCTGAGCCGGTAAGGATCGCGTGGTTCGTAGTGGGTGTGGAGCAGGGTGTGCGGGAGCTCACCATTGGGCTCCTTGAGGAAGTGCTCGTAGAGGGCCCGCACTTCCGGGTTCTCGTGCGATTTGCGTACAGGGAGGGCGCTGTCCTCGGCGTAGAGTCCCATGAGTCGTTCCTCGCGTTTCTTGAGCGGACTCGGGAGCGGCTGGCCTCCCCCTCCCACACACCCGCCGGGGCAGGCCATCACTTCGATGAAGTGGTAGGGAAGAGGCTCCCCTCTCTCCTTCGCCTCGCGCACCCTGTCGAGGACCTTCCTCGCGTTCGACAGCCCATGGGCCACCGCCACTCTGATCTGCGTACCGTTGAGCTCTATGACCGCCTCCTTCACCCCCTTCACTCCCCTCACCTGGGCGAACTCCACCTTCGGGAGGCTCTTGCCGGTCTTGATCTCGTAGGCCGTGCGGAGGGCCGCCTCCATCACTCCGCCCGTGGCGCCGAATATGGTGCCCGCACCGGAATACGAGGAGAGCACCGGATCGGCGGGCTCCTCCTTGAGTTGATCGAAGCGGATACCCGCCTGACGGATCATCCGGGCGAGCTCCCTGGTGGTGAGGACGATGTCGACGTCCCAGAACCCACTGTCCCGCATCTCCTCACGCTGGGCTTCGAACTTCTTGGCCGTACACGGCATGATGGAGAGCGAGACGATCCTGGAAGGCGGTATCCCCTTCGCCTGGGCGAAGTAGGTCTTCACCACCGCACCCATCATCTGTTGGGGCGACTTGCAGGTGGAAAGGTGCGGCAACAGGTCGGGATAGTAGGTCTCGGCGAACTTTATCCAGCCCGGGCTGCAGCTGGTGATGAGGGGGAGACGCTCCCCTTTCTCGAGCCGGTGGAGGAACTCTGTGCCCTCTTCCATGATGGTCAGATCGGCGCTGAAGTTGGTGTCGAACACGTAGTCCACACCGAGCCTTCGGAGCGCGGCGTAGATCTTGCCGATCACCAGCTCGCCGGGTTTCATCCCGAACTCCTCGCCGAGGGCCACGCGCACCGCAGGGGCGATCTGTGCCACCACCACCTTCTCCGGATCGGCGAGGGCCTCCCATACCCGCTCCACCGCCTCCTTCTCGTAGAGCGCGCCCACCGGGCAGTAGACCACGCACTGGCCGCAGGCCACGCACACGCTCGTACCCATGGTCTGACCTGCGGCGTTCGCCACGATGGTGTGCGATCCCCTATTATGGAAGAAGATGGCGCCCACCGACTGCACGTGGTGGCACACCTCGATGCACCGGCCGCACCCTATGCACTTGTTCATGTCGCGCACGATGCTCGGCGAGGTGCGGTCCACCGGGAGCCCACGCTCGTACTTGTCGTAGGGGATG
Organism: Spirochaeta thermophila DSM 6192; assembly: GCF_000147075.1. Classification (NCBI taxonomy): domain Bacteria; kingdom Pseudomonadati; phylum Spirochaetota; class Spirochaetia; order Winmispirales; family Winmispiraceae; genus Winmispira; species Winmispira thermophila. The sequence goes on along the minus strand of NC_014484.1, from coordinate 706,738 downwards.
CTCCTCACTTCGAGCCGCTCTGCGAGGTCCTGGAGCTCGCACTTTCCGTGCTTGATGCACTTGAGACAGTCGTCGGGGTGCGTCGCGAGGATGAGCTCGAGTATCTTCCGTCTCGTCTCCCTGATCACCGGGTCGGAGGTGACCACCTCCATGCCCTCCCGGACCCGCGTGATGCAGGAGCGGACGTACTCGCCGTTCACCTTCACCAGGCAGATGCCGCAGATGCCCCGCGGCGAGAGGTCCTCGTGATAGCAGAGGGTGGGGATCTCCACGTCAGCCCGTGAGGCCGCATCCACGAGGAGCGTCCCCTCCTCCACCTCGAGGGGCGTGCCGTTTATGGTGATGGTCACCGTCTTGGCCTGCTTCGCCATTATCCGGCCTCCTTCACGTAACGCTGGTGTGCGATGAACGTGCGGATCTCGTCACCGAAGAGGTCCAGCACGTTCCCCACAGGAAGGGCCACCGACTTCCCGAACGGACAGAACGAGGCCACGCTCATGGTGGTGACGATCTCGCGCATCTCGTCCAGGTACTCCTCCTTGCCCTTTCCCATCATGATATTGCGCGCCATGAACTCGAGCTGGCGCGTGCCGTACCTGCAGGGGAAACACTGGCCGCAGGACTCCTCTGAGAAGAAACGGGTGGTCACCTCGAGGAACTCGGCCATATTGCGGGTGTGATTCATCACCACCACGGCACCCGAGCCGAGGGCCCCTCCCTCGGCCCTGAGTGAATCGTAGTCGAGGGGGAACGAGAGCGCCCGATCGTCATACACTGGGCCAGCGGTACCCCCGATCTGCACCGCCTTGAGCCTCCCCTTCACCCCTCCAGCGGCCTCGAGGAGCTCGTGAAGCGGCACCCCCATGGGCAACTCGTAGAGGCCCGGAGCGTGGACGTCACCGCTCACGCAGAAGAGCTTGAGCCCGGGTGAGTGCTCAGGCCCTATCTGCGTGAACCAGGAGGCTCCCTTGGTGAAGACCGCAGGCACATAGGCGAGGGTCTCCACATTGTTCACCAGGGTGGGGTGGCCCCACAGGCCCTCCTCGGTGGGATAGGGAGGCTTCATCATGGGGTAGCCTCGGTTCCCCATGAGGGAGTTGAGGAGTGCGGTCTCGTCCCCCACCACATAGGAGCCGCCCCCCATCCTGAGGGAGATATCGAAGGAATAGTCGGTCCCCAGGATCTTCTCACCCAGGAAGTGGTGTTTCCGAGCATCTTCCACCGCCTTGATGAGCCCCTTGGCGATGGCAGGATACTCGCCACGTATGTAGATGAACCCGCGCCTGGCCCCCACCGCATACCCCGCGATGGTCATCCCCTCGATGAGGAGGTAAGGCGCGTGCTCCATGATGTACCGGTCCTTGAAGGTTCCGGGCTCACCCTCGTCGGCGTTGGCCACCACGTAGGGCTCCTTGTGGCGCTGCACGCTCTCCCACTTCACCCCGGTGGGGAATCCTGCTCCACCCCTTCCCCGGAGGCCCGAGGACTTCACCTCGGCGATCACCTTTGCAGGGGGCCGGGCGAGGGCCTGACGCAACCCCATGAACCCTCCCCTGGAGATGTAGGCCTCCATGTCGAAGGCGTCCCTGTCGACCGCGAACTCAAGAATGAACCGTGCGTGGTTCATAGGCCACCCCCTCCCGTCTCGCGAGTTCCTCGATGAGAAGGTCGAGCTTCTCCCGGGTCATGCGGGTATGGAGCTCGTCGTTCACCATGAGCGAGGGGCCCTTGTCGCAGCACCCCAGGCAGTTGACGAGCTCCACGGTGAAGAGGCCGTCGGGCGTGGTCTGGCCTCTCTTGATACCCAGCCCTTCCTGAAGGGCGAAGTAGAGGTCGAGCGATCCGGCCAGCCTGCAGGCCAGCGAGTCGCACATACGGATGACGTATCGCCCCCGGGGTCTCCGGGAGAACATGGAGTAGAACGAGATGATGCCGTCGAGCTCGGAGACCGGGATATCCAGGTACCGGGCCACCTCCTCCACCTCATCGTCGGGAAGGTAGTTGCGGGGGTTATGATCCTGGATGTCGTGGAGGATGAGGAGGAGGTTGTCTCTCCGGGGAGGATACGCCTTCCACGGCCGGTCAATGTGCGCCATGGGGCCCTCCTGAAAGATAATTTTCGTATCTATAATTTTAGCCCCATACAAGACTCTCGTCAAGAAAAATTTCTCGAAAGATGTCCCTATGAGACATTATGACACATATTCGATTCTTCATGAAGAAACACTCGAGGCAATCAATAGAGCATTTGAACACTTTTTTTGAATATTTGATGTATGTTATATATCATCCCTCATGTGTCCCAATACCGCGCTACCCGGCGGAGGAGAGAGTTTCGGTACCCATCCCAGTCCGTGATGGGCCGGCGTGCCACCCCTTCCTCACAGGCGGCACGGGCCACTGCCACGGACTCGTAGGCGATCACCCGCGGATCGAAGGGTTTGGGCACGATGTACTCAGGGCCGAACGTGAATCGCTCCCCCCCGTAAGCCCGGGAGACCTCCTCGGGTACCGGCTCGCGGGCGAGTTCAGCGAGGGCACGTGCCGCCGCCATCTTCATGCCTTCGGTGATCCGGGTCGCCCGAACGTCGAGTGCTCCACGGAAGATGAAGGGAAAGCCCAACACGTTATTGATCTGGTTGGGAAAGTCGCTCCGGCCGGTGGCCATGATGAGGTCGGGCCGCACCGCCTTGGCTTCGGGATAGGAGATCTCGGGATCGGGGTTCGCCATGGCGAAGATGATGGGGCTCTTCGCCATACTCCTCACCATCCCCTGGCTGAGCACTCCCCCCACCGAGAGTCCCACGAAGACATCGGCGTCCCTGAGGACCTCCTCCAGTGTCCTGAAGGGCGTCTCGGCTGCAAACTCGGCCTTCTCGGGAGAGAGGTCGTCTCTCCCGGTGTGGATGACCCCTTTCCTGTCGCACATCACGATGTGTTCCTTCTTCACTCCGGCCGCTATGAACATGCGCGCGCAGGAGATTCCCGCCGCTCCGGCACCGTTGAAGACCACCCGCACCTCCTCCAACCTCTTCCCTGCGAGCTCGCACGCATTGAGGAGGCCGGCCGTCGCGATGATGGCGGTACCGTGCTGGTCGTCGTGGAACACGGGGATGTCACACTCCTCGATGAGCCTCCGCTCGATGGAGAAACACTCCGGGGCCCTGATGTCCTCGAGGTTGATCCCCCCGAAGGTGGGGCTTATGAGCTTCACGGTGCGGATGAACTCGTCGGGATCGGTGGTGTCCACCTCTATGTCGAAGACGTCGATATCCGCGAACCGCTTGAAGAGCACGGCCTTGCCCTCCATGACGGGCTTGCTCGCGAGGGCCCCCAGGTTCCCCAGACCGAGGATGGCCGTGCCGTTCGAGATCACTGCCACGAGGTTCCCCTTGGCGGTGTAGTCGTAGACGGCCTCAGGTCTTCGGGCGATTTCGCGTACCGGCTCGGCCACGCCGGGGGTGTAGGCGAGCGAGAGCTCCTCGGCGGTCTCACAGGGCTTGGTGGGCCTGACGGCGAGCTTACCCGGGACGGGGTGTCTATGGTAGGCGAGTGCGCGCTCCCTCAGGGACATGGCTCCTCCTCCACAGGGGTGTGGCTCACAGGATGGCAAAAACCGGCCAAAAGGGGAAGGGGTTCACGACCGGCCGCGCACTGCCCGGGAGAGAAGGGGGATAAGGGCAAGGAGCAGGAAGACGAGGGCATAGGCGAGGACGATGGCCGGGCCGGTGGGGAGGTTCCAGGCGAGGGAGGCGGTCATGCCGAGGAACACCCCTCCCACCCCGACGAGGGCCGTGACGGTGAGGGTAGCAGCAAATCCCTTTCTTAGAAGGAAAGCGCAGCTCGCGGGGAAGACGATGAGGCTCGAGATGAGGAGCACCCCCACGAGCCGGATCCCCAGGACCACGGTGACTGCGGTGGCCACCATGAGGATCCGCTCGTACCGCCGCACCGGGAGGCCCTGGACCTGCGCGAACTCGGGGTCGTATGTCACCATGAAGAGGGGGCGATACCACACCACCACCCCCGCCACCACGACCGCGGCCCAGAGGAGGCTCATCCACACCTCGTCCCACGTCACGGTGAGGATGCTCCCGAAGAGGTAGGCGAAGAGGTCCACGTTGAACCCGCCCGCCACGCTCGCGAGCACCACCCCAAGGGCCACCGCAGCACCGGAGATCATGCCCACTGCGGCATCCCCGTACGCCCCCCGCCGCTCCACGAGGAAGAGAAGAAGAAGCGAGGCGGCGACCACCAGAGGGAGGGAGAGGATGAAAGGCTGCGTCCCCACGAGGAGGCCCAGGGCCACGGTGGCGAAACTCACGTGTGCGAGACCGTCGCCCACCATGGAGAACCGACGGAGGATGAGGAACATCCCCAACAGCGAGGCCGGAAGGCTCAAGGCGAGGCCTGTGAGGAAGGCCCTCTGCACGAAACCGAGGGAGAGCAGCTCGATCATGGCAGCACCCTCGAGGCGTGGTACCGGCGTATCGTACACCTAGTCACAGGCGACCTCCCCGTGCGAGAAGTAGTGCTGTGCGGCCTGGTTCGCAAACTCCTCGGGCGTGCCGAAGAACTGGACCCTCCTGTCGAGGAGGAGGACCTTCTGTACATAGGGGAGCACTCCGGTGACGTCGTGGGTCACCATGATCACCGTGACGGGGTGGCGCCCCTTGATCTCGCTCAGCGTGAGGTAGAAGCACTCCCTCGTCCTCGGATCAAGGGCACCGGTCGGCTCGTCGAGGACGAGGAGATCCGGGTCGGCCACCAGTGCACGGGCGAGGAGGGTCCGCTGGCGCTGGCCGCCGGAAAGGGCATCGAGTCTCTTTCGCCTGAGATCACGTATCCCCAGGAGGCCAAGCACCTCCTCCACGCGCCGGCGTGCTTCGGGTCGCGGCAGTCTGCGCGTATAGAGGCCGGAACACACCACTTCCTCCACGGTGGCCGGGAACTGGGCACGGGTGTCCACGTCCTGGGGCACATAGCCTATGCGGAGGCCCTTCGTCGCGAAACGGACATCCCCCCCCATCGGACGGACGAACCCCAGGAGGGTGCGGACGAGGGTGGTCTTCCCCGATCCGTTGGGGCCGAGGATGACGAGGAACTCCCCCTCCTCCACCGAAAAGGACACGTCGGTGAGGACCTCCTGCGTGCCGTAGCCAGCGGCAAGGCCCCGCACCTCAATCAGCGGCGCCATACAGCACCTTCCTGAGGGAATCGAGATTCATCTCCCACACCTCCACGTACCCATACCCCTCCTCGGCCATCTCCTTGGGGAGGGTGTGCAGCCCGTAGAAAGGATACACCGCGATACCCTCGGCCTCGAGGAACCCGCCGAGCCTCACCTCTGAGACCGCTTCGTAGAGTACGCCGGGAGCACCCTCTTCTTCAAGGACGTGTCCGAGCACCTCCCTCACCTGGCGGGGGAGGACCTCGGCCGAAGGGGAGGCGCTCTCGAAGGGATAGACCACCTGAACCCCGTACCGTGCGGCCCATGCATCGAGCATCCTGTGGCCGGCGAAGACCACCGTTCGCCGGGGCGCAGCATCCACCAGCTCTCTCATCCTCCGATCGAGGACCTCCAGGCCCTCGAGGTAGGCCGAGAGCCGGGACCTTATCTCCTCCTCGCGATCGGGCATGGCCCGTAGGAGCTCCTCGGCATAGGCGCGGGCAAGCCCCTCGAGCGCCAGGGGATCGAGCCAGAGGTGGGGGGCATGGTGGTGGACCTCCGAGGCCTCGTGATCATGCTCCCCCCCATGTTCCTCCTCGACAGGATGGAGCCCTCCGCCTGCGACATCCTCCAGGGTGAGCACCTCCACCTTCTCGGGGAGGGCGCGGGTGAGCCTCTCCATCCACGGCTCGAGCTCCTCGCTGGTGTAGATCACATACTGCGCAGACTGCACCACCTGTATGTCACGAGGCGTGGGCTCGTATCCATGAGGGCTCGCGCCCCACGGGAGGAGGAGGTGGACCTTCACCGCATCGCCTCCTACGCGGCGTGCGAGGTCGTAGTAGGGAAAGAGCGAGACCGCCACCCTCACAGAGGAGGACGCATCGGCCCTCTCGTCCTGTCCTCGCCCGCATCCTGCGAGCGCAAGCATGCCGATGAGAAGAAGCCCGGCCAGGCGGCGGCTCATCATCTCCTCCTTACACGAAGGTTTTTAGCGTATGCTAAAAATAGTAAAAACAGTCACCTCGGGCAAGCGCCCTCCTCAGCCCGGACGCTCCCCCTCCTTGATCATGCCTTCGAGAGGTTCTACCATACCAGTGGAGGATGCATGTACAGACGGGTGAACGCGAAGACCCACCTCTCACGGGAGATAGCGGATCATATCAAGGACCTCATCCGCCGGAAAAAGCTCAACCCCGGAGAAAAACTTCCCAACGAGATCGAGCTCGCGCAGCTCTTCGGCGTGAGCCGCCCCACCATCAGGGAGGCGATAAAGACCCTCGTCTCACAGAACATCATAGAGATCGTCCGGGGGAAGGGCACCTACGTCTCCCGGACCCCCGGACTCCAGGAAGACCCACTGGGGCTCGAGTTCCTCATGGACGAGAACCTCCAGCTCGCCCTCATCGAGGTGAGGCTCATCGTGGAGCCGCCGGTAGCGAAGCTCGCCGCGGAGCGGCGCACGCCTGAAGATATTGCACGCATTGAGGAGATCCTCGCCCGGATGGAGCAGGAGATCCGTGACGGCCAGATCGGTCTCGTGCCCGAGATGGAGTTCCACCGGAGCCTCGCCGAGGCCACCCGGAACCCCGTGATCATGCGCCTGGTGCCCCTCATCACCGACGCGATTAGGAAGATCTACGGAGAGGCACCCCGCACCCTCGAGGAACACAGAGAGGCCCTCGAGGAACACAGGGACATCCTCTCCCACATCCGCGAGGGCCACGGGGAAAAGGCCGGCCAGGCCATGAAACACCACCTCGAAAAGAGCTACAGAAGAACCCAGAGAAAACAGTGGGCGAAGACCATTCCCCACTCCTTCCCCAGCCGGGAGGAGACTCAGTAGTCCACCTTCACCTTCCGGCCGGTCTTCGCGCTCTCGTAGATCGCGAGGATGATCGCCACCGCCTTGCGCGCCTCGTAGCCATCCACGGGGGGTTCTCTTCCCTCTTTCATGGCATCCACGAAGGCCTGGAACTGCCGCACATGCCCCTCGAGGCTGATCGCCCCCGGATCAGCGGCACCACCCTGTGTCCGTGTGGCACCTGAGAAGCGCCGGCGGATCTCCTCGTCCTCCGGGATCTCCTTCGCAAACGTCCAGGCCTTGAAATCCTCTTCCTCCATGACGGCGGAGCCCGCGGTGCCGGAGATCTCGATCCGCTTGAGGAAACCCGGATACACCGCGGTGGACCCCTCGATCACCCCGAGGGCTCCGTTCTCGAATTCGAGGGCGGCGACCGCCGTGTCTTCCACCTCTATCCGCTCATGCCCGAGTATCGCGGCGTAGGCCTGCACCGTCTTTACTCTGCCCATGTACCACTGCAGGAGGTCGATCGCGTGGATCGCCTGCACCATGAGGGCCCCTCCCCCGTCGAAACGCCACGTCCCCTTCCACTCACCCCTGTCGTAGTACTCCTGGGACCTGTACCACTTCACGTACGCATCCCCCAGCACCAGTCTTCCGAACCTGCCCTTCTCCACCGCATCCTTGAGCACCCTCGAGGCGTCGTAAAACCGCGACTGGAAGATCCCCATCACCTTCACACCCTTTTGGGCCGCAGCTTCGATGATGGCGTCGCATCGTTCCAGGGTGATCTCGAGGGGCTTCTCCACCACCAGGTGTTTCCCCGCCGCTATGGCCTCGAGCGCCGGCTCCATGTGGTACCCCGAGGGGGTACAGATGGAGACGATATCCAGTTCAGGATCGTCGAGGAACTCCGACATACTGGTATACGCCCTGCACCCGTGCCGTTCGGCAAACGCCTTCGCGCGCTCTTCCGAGCGGCTCATCACCGCCACGAGCTTCGCACCCTCGACCTGCCCTACGGCGAGTGCGTGCTTGTCCGCAATACCACCTGTACCCACGATCCCTATCCCATAGCTCATACCATCCTCCCTGATCTCATAGTGATCTCATGGTAGACTCAATGTACCTCAAAGACGAGAGGTGTGAACATGGCCTCTCGACCTCCACAGGGCATACCCTATGGAGAGAACCGCCAGCCCATAGAAGGCCACCGCGATGGGAGACCTCACGAGGGTACTCCAGTCGCCGTGGGAGATGATGAGGGCCTTGCCCAACTCCCGCTCCGCGAGAGGGCCCAGGATCACACCAAGGACCATGGGCGCCACGGGAAAGGACGCCTTCCTCATGAAGTAGCCCACCACCCCGAACGCCAGGGCCACCCCCACGTCATAGAGGCTGTTGTTGAGGGAGAAGGCCCCCACGAGGCACAGCATGAGGATGACGGGAAAAAGGTGGGACACCCGTATTCTGAGGATGAGGGGGAAGAGACGGGCGCCCACCAGACCGAGCACCAGTATGAGTAGCTGGGCCGCGAAGAACCCCACGAAGAGCGAGGAGATGAGCTGCGGATCTTCTTTGAAGAGGAGCGGCCCCGGCCTCACCCCTATGAGGATGAGGGCGCCGAGCATCACCCCAGTGATCACGTCGCCGGGAACACCCAGCGTGAGGAGCGGCACCATGGCCCCTCCCGTGGTGCCGTTGTTGGCCGCCTCCGGCGCCGCGATCCCTTCGGGCACCCCTTTCCCGAAGCCATCCGGGTTCTTCGAGAATCGTCTGGCCTCGTTGTAGGCGAGGAAGGAGGCGATCGTCCCCCCCGTACCGGGTATGATCCCGATGAACGTGCCGAGGAACGAGAAGGGGACGATCACCTTCATGAGCCGTCCCAGTTCACGGAGAGGAGGGATGACCCGCTCTATCCTCTGGTGGTACCGGGGGAGCTCCTTGCCTATGTTCTTGAGCTCGACGAAGACCTGCGATATGGCGAAGAGCCCTATGAGCACCGCGAGCATCGGGAAGCCCGCCATGAGTTGTGGTATCCCGAAAGAAAACCGGGCATACCCTGTGAGCTCATCGATCCCCACGCAGGCGATCAGGAGCCCCAGGAACCCGGAGATGAGGCCCTTCAGGATCATGCCGGTGGAGACCGAGGCGATGATGGTGAGGGCGAATATCATGAGGGCGAAGTACTCCTCGGGTCCGAAGGCGAGCGCCACCCTCGCCAGTTGAGGAGCGATGAGTATCATGCAGAGGGTGGAGACGATTCCCCCGGTGGCCGAGGCGATGGTGGCGATCCCCAGGGCCCTCCCGGCCTCCCCGCGCTGCGCCATGGGGTATCCATCGAGCACCGTGGCCGCGGAGGAAGGAGTACCCGGCGTGGAGATGAGGATCGCGGGGATGGACCCCCCATAGATGGCACCACAGAACATCCCGCTGAGCATGAGAAGGGCGCTCGCAGGTTCGAGGTAGAAGAGGAAGGGAAGCAGGAGGATGATCCCCACCGATCCGGTGATACCCGGGAGGGCACCCACCACGATACCGCCGGCGACTCCAATGAAGAGATAGACGAAGTGAAGCGGCGTGAATACGTAGAGCATTCCTTGTACAAAGTCCATGTCCTTTACTCCTCGTCGTTCACCAGAGCACTCCCCGTGGGAGGGGGACCTGGAATCCGAGCCTGAAGACCGAGTAGATCACCAGGGGTATGCCGAAGGAGAGGAGCCCCACCAGCAACGGCCGTCGTTCACCGAAGATGAGGAAGACCACCGCCATGTAGGGGATCCCCGCGCCGACGAAGCCGACGAAGCCGAGGGAGAAGACATACCCGATCGAAGCCACCACCAGGAGGACGAGCCTCATCCATACTGCCCGCTCATCCGAGGCACCTTTCCCCGGTTTTCCGTTTCTGAGCTGCAGCCCTCCCCTCACCGCGAGGAGGATGGAGAGGACCATGAGGACCCCCCCGATCACCCTGGGAAAGACCGCGGGCGAAAGGGCTATCTGGGTCTCGGGAAATCCGAACGTCGCCGCTACGAGGATCACTGCGAACAGGAAGACCGCCATACCCCACACAAGGTCGACCATAGACCACGTTCCTTTCTATAGAATAAACATGAACGGCAGTGCCGCCTCACACGGAGGCGGCACTCCTCTCTCATTGATACCTGTCACCCAGCTTGTTCTCGATGATGATCTGCTTGTAGAGCTCGCTCTGTTCCTGCACGAACTTCTTGAACTCCTCGGTTCCCTTGTAGTCGGTGATGATTCCGGCCTTCTCCGCGAGCACCTTGAAGTCGGGATCCTCCATGGCGGCCTTGAAGGCATCGTGTATGATCTTGATCTTCTCTGGATCGGTACCCTTTATGGCGGCCAGGCCCCGCCACTGTCCGAGGGTGAAGTCTATCCCCTGCTCACGGGCGGTCGGATAGTCGGGGAACTGGGGAAGCCTCTCGGCCGAGAAGACCGCCAGGCACCTGAGCTGCCCGCCCTGGAGCTGGGGAACCCCCTCGGGTGGGCTGCAGATCACCGCATCGACGTGGCCACCCACCGCCGCGGTGACAGCCGGGCCACCTCCCGCATGGGGCACGTGATTCACCTTGACGCCCGCCGTCCGCTCGAACGCGAGCATGATGAGGTGCGTGCCGCCTCCCGCTCCTGCGTTCGCCACGTTGATCTGACCGGGCCGCTTCTTGGCATCCTCCACGAAGTCCTTGAGGTTCTGATAGGGGGAATCCGCGGGGACGAGGAGCCAGCACGGGGCATTCACCAGGTTGATCACCGGTTCGAAGGAATCCACATCGTAGGGGGTCTTACTCATGTGGATCTTGGTGATGGAAGGAGTGGCCCACGCCACGAAGTAGTAGCCGTCGGGCTTCTTGCCGAGTGCCTCGGTGTATCCGGGCACGGCACCCCCACCCGGTCTGTTCACGATGATGACCGGTACCGGGAGGTACTTGGGGAGTACCATCTGGAACGTCCTGAACACCACGTCGGTGGCTCCTCCCACGCTCCACGGCACCATGATCTCAATGGGGCGAGAGGGGTACGACTCCTCTTCCTTCTGTCCCTCAGCCCAGAGCACGCCGCCGACGAGCATGCACAACAGAATGAATGTCAGACCTCGCCATCTCATACCATGCCTCCTGGTTATGTAGTGTGCGCCTCGAGGCGCTCAGCCGGGCATCTCCAGTACACCCGGCCGCTCAAATCGTATCCCATCCACCTCCAGAGAGATGGAGGGAAACAGTATCGGTTTGCTGAGAAGCTGCGGCCCATCGGGGGTGGCCAACATGGTATCCTCGCTCTTGGTCCCAGTGATGGAAGGGTTCCAGGTGAAGGCCTGATTCGTCTGCACCACTTCCTGGGTGGTGAAGGTGACCTTGTAGTCCCTTCCCTCATAGCCGATGGCTCCTCCCTGGTGGTGGAGCTTGTACTCCTCCGGATACCCAAGGGCCTTGTAGGCCTCGATCCCCTTTGTGAAGGCCTCGACCACCGGGACCCCCGGACGGGTGGCGGCCATGAACGTGCAGTCAATCCTCACGTTGTCCAAGTACTGGCGGTACCAGTCCTCAGGAATGGGTCCGAAGTTCACGAACCTGGTGAGCGAGACCACGAGCCCGTACTTCCTCGCATTCACACAGAGCATGGCCCGCCTCTTCACCTCTTTCTCGGTGGAGATGGGGTGTCGGTAGGCGCTGATCCTCTCGTCGGCGGCCACGAAGATGGTCACATAGTCGAGCCCGTGTGCCCACAGCTTGTGGGCGAGCCTACCCACGATGGCGCACTCCTTGTCGCCCGGACGCACCTCCCTCGCGGTCTCCTCGATCGCGAGGGAGGTGAGGTAGCCCACCTCCCTGTAGCGCTCCACTTCCCAGGGGGTGAGGGCATATCTGAGCCGCTTCACCTCGGCCGAGATGTCCTGTGCACCGGGGAAGGGATGATCGGCACCCAGTCTTCCCCCTCCAGCGAGTTTCCGCACGATCTCGACCTCCCTGTCTTCGTACCAGAGGAAGTCGTGGACCTCGAATCCCTTTTCCTCGAGTCGCTCCTCCTCTCTCATCCGGGGGGACTCGATGTTGTTGCACACCGCATGACACCGGGTAGGAGTCACGAGGATTCCCGCCACGCCGAGTTCGAGGGTGATCCCCACCACATTCCGACCTCCCCCTGTGATCCAGGAGAAGTTCGTCTGCCGTTTGAGGTAGACGGCGTCAAGCCCCTTTTCCTCCATGAGGGCTCTCACCCGTCCCAGCTTTTCCGCGATCTCCTCAGGATGCCACTTCGTCATCTCTTCTACTCCTTGGTATGAACATTCACTGGGAGAGCACCTCCTCCCAGGTGGTCACCGACCAGAGCGTACGGAAGAGTTCCTCCACCGCTGTCTTGCCCTTCTCCCTGAAGGAGGCCGCATCGGGAATGATCACCTGCATCCCCTTCTTCTGGAGATCCATGAGGAGCATCCCCTCCTCGCTCATCACCTTGTTGGTGGCCCACTCAATGGCCTCGACGGCCGCATCCCACACAGCCTTTCTGTCGGCCTCGGAGAGCGACTCGTAGAAGGGCTTGTTGACGAGCACGCCGCCCGTCTGGACCAGGTGGTTGGTGATGATGAGGTACTTCTGGACCTCGTAGAGCTTGTAGCTGTGGATCTGCGGGATGTCGCCTTCGGATGCCTCGGCCTTCCCCGTCTTGAGGGAATCGTAGAGCCCGCTGAGCGGGACGGTCACAGGATCGGCTCCCATGGCCTTCCACACCGTGACCCACGTCTGCACTCCAGGAAGCCTCAACCTGAGCCCCTGCACCTCGTCAACCGAGTAGATGGGCTTGTTGGCGGTGGTCTGACGGAACCCACGGTAGACGTTCCCTATCCAGAGCATATTCCCTTTCTCTGCAACCATTTTTCTAGCTGCCTCGCCAAGTGGACCATTCCAGACCCGTGTGAAGTGGGCGAAATCCTTCATCACATAGGGGGCGTTGAAAAAGGAGTACTCGGGAGCGAAGACCTGGAGCGGATACCCACCTGTGAACTGGAGATGGGCAGCTCCGGAGCTGCACAGCTCGTTGGCCTTCTCTTCGGTCCGTTCCACATCGAGGATCTGGACGATGAACCTCCCCCCACCCTTTCGTTCGAGGACCTCTTTGAACCTGTCGGCCGTGAGGCTCATGATGTTCTGCGGCGCGAAGGCATTGACCACCTTGATGGTGATCGTATGGGAAGCAGGGGCAGGTTCCTCCCCTGACTGAGAAGTGGTCGCACAGCTCATGAGAAGCACCAGCACAGGAACGAGGACGGCGTATCGTTTCATGATCCCCTCCCATGTGTGGTATACCCCCATTATATGACGTCAGACAACAGTTGTCAAGGAAAAAGTATGCCACATGTATGTCCCGGAGTTCACAAGGGCCAGCGGTCATCTTCCGGGGAACCCTGGGAGAGGGTGTGCGACGGTTTCACGGCCCGTTCCCCCGCCTCCCTCAGAGGGACTCACCATCCCTTGGGGGAAGGGGCTGGCTCTGTCCCACGAAGATGTGCAGGACCGCAAGATATCTACTATACTTCACAGTAAGGGGGGACGTATGGAACATGCGGAGGCGGTCATCCGTAAGGCACTGGTGGTGCGGGCAGCGCCGGGGGAGGACCTGGTGCCTGCCCTCATGGAAGCCGCCTCGGCGGCCCACATCCGGGAGGCCCTCATAAGCCCTGTCCTGGGGAGTCTCGAGCGGCTGCGGCTGGTGCTCCCCGTGGGGAGGGAGGAGGGGCGCATTCTCTTCAGCGATCCGATCGAACATGAGGGACCGGTCGAGATCGTGGGAGGGGGAGGCTTCCTCTGCCGGAACGAGGAGGGAGAGCCGGAGGTGCACCTCCACCTGGTGGTCTGCCTCGCCTCGGGAGAGCTCGCCGGCGGGCACGTGCTTCCCCACGGCAACCCGGTGCTCGCCACGGTGGAGTGCGGACTCCTCGTGCCGGCGGGGGTGCACCTCGTGCGGAGGAGGGACCCCCTCCTGGGGGTGCCGGTCCTCCATCCCGAGCCCCGCCCCTCCCTCACCCACGCCCTGCACGGCCACCACCACCGAGGGGGGAGCGGGCGGACCAGGAGGAGAGGCGCTCCCTTACCCCATGGGCTCCCCTAGTCCTCCCAGTCGAGGAGGCGCTTCTCCCCCTCGAGCCGTCGTATCTCGGTGACGTCCTGCGAGACCTCGAGGCAGCCCCGGTACCGTCCCTGCCCGTCGCGGAGGGCGAAGTACCTGATGTGGATGAACCTGCCCTTCATCTGGATCCAGAACTCCGCCACGTCCTTCTTGCCCTCTTTGAACGCGGTGAGGATCTTCTCCACGATGTGGACGCTCTTGGGGGGGTGGCAGTTGCGCACGTCCCGGCCTATCACCCCGGGGCTTCGGGGGAAGATCCTGTGCGGTGTGTCGGTGTAGTAGCGGACCTTGTCGTGCTCGTCGACGAACGAGATGTCCACGGGGAGGTGCCTGAGGATGAGATCGGCCTGCTCCACGGTGAGCTGCCCGGTGCTGAAGGGGAAGAGCACCGAGGTGCCGAGGAGGGCGGGAAGCTCGGAGGCGGGGCGCATCCCCTCGGGAGCGGGGACCGCCGCGGGTCGTGCGGCCTCACCGGGAGAGGCGGTCTCGGGGAGAGGAGGAGGCGGGCTCACCCAGGCGTAGCCGATCTCCTCTTCCCCTTCCCTCACCTTCCGCCACTCCTCCTCGGAGAGCGTCTCAAGGGCGAGGGGGAAGAGGATCCGCTCCTCCTTGTAGATCATCTCCCGGACGGCGGTGGCCACCTCCCTGAAGAGGGATGCGAACCGCTCGGCGTCGCGTGATGAGGCGAGCCTGACAAGTTCCTTGATGCCGGCCCTGATCTGGTCGTGGATGGCCCACATCACCTGTGAGGGACCGGTCACCCCATGTTCCTCGAGCCTCGGGAAGAGCTGGTGCTCCTTGCGCAGGTAGTGGAGGTCGATGCGGGAGAGTTCTTCCAGGAGGGGGACGATCCTCTCCCACGCAGGTCCTTCCTCCATGGCCTTTTCGACCTGTTCGAGGAGGGAAGCGGCGTGGGAGTCCTCTTCCATGAAGGTGTGCACGGGGTGGCCGGGCGGGACCGTGGGCCGCTCGCGCTCCTCCAGTGCCTCCCTGAAGACCTGTACGTGCACGTCGCAGAGCCGCTGCACCTCTTCCACGGGTAGACCTTCTGCGATGAGCTGTTGCTCCATCTCGGCGATCTCGGGGGCATCCACGTCCTTCACGAGCTCGGAGAACCTGCGCTTCACCTCGTCGAAGGGGGCTCCTCTGTGCAGGTCCATGATGAGCTCCTTGAGGATGTGCACGCGCTCCTCTCGTGTGGGCTTCGCTACGAGCTCCACCTCCACCCCCCGCTCCCTGAGAAGCGAGGCGATGCGGGAGAGGAGGTCCTCCACGGGGATCTTTGCCATGGCGGCGGCCTTCTCCACGGTGGCGACCTTGGCGAGGGTGGCCCGGGCGATGGGGTTCTTGAGGAGGGAGAACTCGGGGGCCACGCCTGCGAGCGAGTCGGCCATATCGGGATGCGCGGCGAGGATCTCGGAGATCTTCGTGTGGGGCGTGAGTGTCATGGTGTTCCTCCGTTTCGTGCTGATGAGAGGTTCATCGTGTGCCTCATCTCGGGCCGTTCAGGCCCTGAGCATCACGAGGAGGAACCGGGCATCCTCGACGGCCTCGAGGGCATGGAGCACCCCCGCGGGCATGAGGATGCCGCTTCCGGCGGTGAGTGCGGCACGCTCCTCGCCTATGGTCACCTCGAGGCTCCCCTCGAGGAGCACGATGTAGGCGTCGTAGGGGGCGCTGTGGGGGGAGAGGCGCTGCCCCCTGGAAAAGGCGAAGAGCGTGAGGCTCCCGGACGGGCGCTCCAGGAGGGTCTTGCTCACGATGGCCCCCTCCTGCACGGAAAGGTCGAGGTTCACCGGCTCCGCCATCTCTGGTCCTCCTCATCTTAAGGCTACCTCTATGATACCTCGGGGCGGGGGAGGAGTCCACAATTACGACAAAAAAAGTCGGATTTAGGTGTAACACATGTTACACTCTCCTCTGGGCACGGTCCCCCATGGGCCGTGGGAGGCGATGTCGCGGCCCGCTACGAGGCATGCTCCCTTCGGTGCACGCGCCAGGCGATGAGGAGGGCCATCACGGAGAGGACCTGCACGGTGACGGAAAAGACCACCAGGTAGGCCGGCGCCCTGTCGTAGAGCAGGCCCATGAGGGCGCTTCCGGCAAACCACGCCCCGCCGAAGACGGTGTGGAACAGGCCGTAGGCCGTGGCCCTGCGGTCGTGCGGCACGAGGTCGGCGATGACCGCGCGCATGACCGACTCCTGGGTGCCCATGCTGATGCCCCAGAGGGCCATGCCGGCCACCACGGCGGCGGGGCCGCCCAGGAAGAGGAGCGGGGCGGTGAAGACTTCCAGGGTCCACATCACAGGGAGGACGGCGAAGCCGATCCTGTCGTAGAGCACGCCCACCAGGAGGGCGGCGCCGGCATCCACGGCCATGGCGCCCGCGTAGAGCGCGGGGATGAGGGGCTCGGGGAGGGCGCCGGCCCTCCCAAGGTGGAAGGCCACGAGCGGAAAGTCCGCCACGCCGGCGGCGAGGAGGGCGGCGGAGGCGAGGTACCACCCATAGGCGGGAGAGAAGGTGGTCCGTCCCAGGTGCGGTGCGTGGGAGGATGCCTCCAGGTCCGAGGGCCGGGGGAAGAGGAAGCGTGCGGCAAGCACGGCGAGCACGGCGAGCACGGCGGGGATACCCAGGAGGGCGAAACCGAGTCGGTAGGTCGCCTCGGAGCCGGCACCGCGCGTACCGGTGAGGAGGAAGAGGAGGGAGAGGAGGGCGGGCCCGAGGAAGGCGCCGATCTGATCCATGGCCTCGTGCAGGCCGAAGCCGAGGCCGCGGCCGGTGCGCGAGGCGGCGTAGGAGAGGAGGGCGTCGCGGGAGGGGTTGCGCAGGCCCTTGCCCAGACGCTCGGCGAAGATGAGCAGGACCGCGAGTTCCCAGCGGCCCACAAGGGCGAGGAGGGGGATGGCCCCCAGCTGGACGGCATAGCCAGCGATGGCCACGGTCCAGTAGCGCCGGGTCCTGTCGGCGAGCTTCCCGGAAAAGAGGCGGATCGCGTACCCCAGGAACTCGCCCGCCCCCACCGCAAGCCCCACGGCCGCGGCCGAGGCACCGAGCACCTGCATGAACTGGCCCACGAGGCTGCGGGCCCCTTCGTAGGTCATGTCGGCGAGGAGGCTCACCACCCCAAAGAGCACGATGAAGGCAAAGGCCTTTTTCCGCACGGCGTCATCCTCAGGTCTCGAGATCCCGTTCATAGACGCACCTCCGGTCATTCTCCATGGAGCACCTCACGGACGAGCTCTCCGATGCGGTGACGGGCCATCTCGAGCACCCTCCTCCCCTCCTCGGTGATGACGTAGTACCTCCGCCTCCTCCCGTCCACCAGCCGCTCCTCTGAGGAGAGGAACCCCTCGGCCTCGAGGCCGTGGAGGGCAGGATAGAGGGAACCGGGACTCAGCTCGTAGCCGTGCCTTTTCAGCTCGCGTATCATCGCGAGCCCGTAGATGGGCCCCTGTGAGGCGTGGTGGAGGATGTGGAGCTTGATGAACCCTGCGAAAAACGACCGCACGATCCGCTCGGTGTCCATGTTGGTATCGTGTTCCGTTATCGGATTTCGATACTATAGTAGCGGCACACCCGGCCCCTGTCAACAGGGCGTAGTTGACAGGATCGCATGGTTTCACTATTGTTTAGATATCTAACTATCGGCTCCAGGGTAACCCATGATCGAAGAACTGTCCTCGGCCTTCGAAGACCTCATGTTCCTCAAACGGAAGGTGTTCCGGAGTCTCCTCGCAGAAGAGGGAGTCTATCCCGGACAGCCGGGCATCCTCTTCCACCTCTTCCATCACCCCCACACCGATCAGAAGGGGATCGCCGAGGCCCTGGGCATCACCCCGGCGAGCGCCACGGTGATGCTCCGCCGCATGGAGCAGGCCGGCCTCATCACACGCGCGAGAGACCCCCACGACAGACGTCGCATCCTCGTCTCTCTCACCCCGGACGGCCGGATAAAGGTGGAGCGGCTCAAGGAAAAGATCGGGTCCTTCCACCGCACCATGTTCTCGGTGCTCACCCCCGAGGAGCAGGAGGCCTGTACGGCCATCTTCCGGAGGATCGCCGACCACCTCTCCCGCACCTTCGGGATCCACCACAAGGAGTAGCCCTTCATGAAGTTGCTCGCCCGCTACATCGCCAGGTACTGGTACTTCGCCCTCGGCTCCCTCCTCTTCATGGGGACCGAGGTGGCCGTGAACCTCGCCCAGCCGGCCCTCATGGGCCGGGTCGTCGATGAGGGCATCATCCCCAGTGACATGGGGGCCATCGTGCGCCTCGGGCTCATCCTCTTCGGGATCGTGCTCATAGGTGTGGCTGGCGGGATCGGCTGCACCATCACCGCGAGCGCGGCTGCCACCCGCACCGCCCGCGACCTTCGGGATCTCCTCTACCACAAGGTCTTGCGGCTCTCCCTCAAGGAGGAGTCCCGGTTCGGTGCCGGCACCCTCATCACCCGCCTCACCGGGGACATCGTCCAGGTACAGACCATCGTGCACATGCTCCTCCGGATGATGATCAGGGCCCCGCTCCTCGCCCTTGGCGGACTCGTCATGTCGTTCCTGCTGAGCCCACGGCTCACCCTCATCATGCTCGCCTCCCTCCCCCTCCTTGCCGGCATCCTCATCTTCCTCATACGGAAGGGTATCCCGCTCTTCGTGGAAGCCCAGGGGGAGATGGACAGGCTCAACACCGTGGTGCGAGAAAACCTCGAAGGCGTGCGGGTGGTGCGGGCCTTCGTGAGGACAGACTACGAAGAGGGACGGTTCGGGAAGGTGAACGACAGGCTGAAGGAGGTGATGACAAAGGCCTCCAGTCTCATGGGGCTCGCCTTTCCCCTCGTCTTCCTCATCATGAACCTCTCCATCGTGGCAGTGCTGTGGGCCGGGGGCTTCCTCGTGCAGGAGGGTACCGTACAGGTGGGGACCATCATCGCCCTCACCAACTACCTCCTCCAGATCCTCTTCGCCCTCATGATGATAGGTTTCTTCTTCATGGGACTCTCCCGTGCCCAGGCCTCGCTCCTCAGACTCTCCGAGCTCATCGAGGCACCCGAGGAGTCCCTCAGCCTGGAGTCTGTGCAGATCCTTCCTTCCAGGTCCCCCGCATCCCTCGTGGTGGAAGACCTCTCGGTGGCCTACGACGGCACACCAGCCCTCTCGGATATCTCCTTCGAGGCCCCGGCGGGCACCCGCATAGGGGTCATAGGCCCCACAGGTGCAGGCAAGACCACCCTGGTGATGGCCCTCCTCCGGATGACTGAGCCCTCGGGAGGACGCGTGCTCCTCGACGGTGAGGACATTCAGGCCCTCTCCCTCGAGGAATTGCGGGCCCGGATCGCCGTGGTCTTCCAGAAGCCGGTGCTCTTCCGCGGCACGGTGGCGGACAACCTGAGGTGGGGCTTCCCCGGAGCAACAGAGGAGCAGATGATCGAAGCCCTCAAGAAGGCGCAGGCGTGGGAGTTCGTCTCCCGGCTCCCTGGCGTGCTCGAGGCCCGCATCGAGCAGGGGGGTACCAACCTCTCAGGCGGCCAACGCCAGCGACTCGCCATCGCCCGTGCTCTCGTGCGCCCCGCCTCCCTCCTCATCCTCGACGACGCCACGAGTGCCCTCGACGCCGCCACCGAGTCCCGCCTCCTCTCC
This sequence comes from Spirochaeta thermophila DSM 6192, assembly GCF_000147075.1. NCBI lineage: Bacteria > Pseudomonadati > Spirochaetota > Spirochaetia > Winmispirales > Winmispiraceae > Winmispira > Winmispira thermophila. The sequence continues at coordinate 686,977 of NC_014484.1, read as the reverse complement.
TCCCTCCGCACCCTCCCCGTCACCACCCTCCTCATCTCGCAGCGCATGAGCGCCATCACCACCTGCGACCTCATCCTCGTGCTGGACGACGGCCGCCTCGCAGGCGCCGGCCCCCATCCCCTCCTCCTCGAACAGTGTCCCCTCTACCGGGAACTCTACGAGACCCAGATAGAAGGAGCCCTCCATGCGTAGCCCCACCGGACCCTTCCGCCACCAGGCCCCCCTCGACGCCCCCCGCCCCACCCGCATCCTCCCCATCCTCACCCGCCTGTGGCGCTACCTCCGCCCCTACCGCACCCCCCTCCTCGTGGCCCTCCTCGCCGTACTCGCCACCACCGTCGCGAGCCTCGCCGCCCCCCTCTACCTCAAGACCGCGGTCAACGCCATGGCATCCGGTCCCGGCGCGGTCAACCTGTCCGCCCTCCTTTCCGCCGTCCTCACCATGGCCGCCCTCTACCTCGCCTCCACCGGCCTCACCTGGATCCAGGTGCGCGCCCTCATCACCGTCACCCAGGGCACCCTCCACCGCCTCCGCACCGACCTCTTCTCCCACCTCCAGCGCCTTCCCATCCCCTACCTCGACCGCACCCCCCACGGCGACCTCATGAGCCGCCTCACCAACGACGTGGCCACCCTGGAGACCACCCTCAGCCAGACCCTCACCCAGCTCGCCTCCAACATCCTCCTCCTCGTCGGCTCCCTCGCCATGATGCTCGCCCTCTCCCCCCTCCTCACCCTCCTCACCGCCCTCATCATCCCCCTCGCCGTCCTCACCACCCGCACCCTCGCCCGGATGAGCCGCGAGGCCTTCCGGAACCAGCAGCACCTCCTCGGCACCCTCAACGCGATGGTCGAAGAGACCGCAGGCGGCCTCCGCGAACTCAAGGCCTTCGGCAGGGAGCGGCGCTTCCTCGAGGACTTCACCACCACCAACGAACGATTCACCGCCACCGCCTACCGGGCCATGGTGGTCTCGAGCATCCTCCCCCCCATCATGAACGCCCTCAACGGCCTCTCCTTCCCCATAATTGCCCTCGCAGGCGGATACCTCGCCCTCGAAGGACACCTCTCGGTGGGCGTGGTCGCCGCCTTCCTCACCTATGCCCGCCAGTTCTCGCGCCCCATCAACGAGATCTCCAACCAGTTCACCCTCATCCAGAGCGCCCTCGCAGGCGCCGAACGCATCTTCCAGCTCCTCGACGTAGAGGAAGAGCGCGACATCCCTGAAGCCCGACCCCTCACCACCACCTCCGGCCACCTCACCATCGAGCACCTCACCTTCGGCTATGACCCCGCCCGCCCCGTGCTCCGCGACATCACCCTCGACGCACCATCCGGAAGCCTCATCGCCATCGTCGGCCCCACCGGCGCAGGCAAGACCACCCTCGTGAACCTCCTCATGCGCTTCTACGACCCCCAGGAAGGCCGCATCCTGCTCGACGGAAAGGACACCCGCACTATCACCAGGGCCTCCCTCAGGAGCCACATGGGCATGGTCCTCCAGGACACCCACCTCTTCACCGACACCATACGGGAGAACATCCGGTACGGACGACCCGATGCCACCGACGAGGAAGTGGAGGAAGCCGCCCGCATCGCCGAGGCACACCACTTCATCCAACACCTGCCCCAGGGTTACGACACCCTCCTCACCGACAGGGGAAGCAGCCTGAGCGAAGGCCAGCGGCAGCTCCTCACCATCGCCCGCGCCGTGCTCACCGACCCCGCCGTCCTCATACTCGACGAGGCCACCAGCAGCGTGGACACCCGCACCGAACGACACCTCCAGAAGGCCCTCCGCACCCTCATGAAGGGCCGCACCAGCTTCGTCATCGCCCACCGGCTCAGCACCGTGCGCGAGGCCGACCTCATCCTCGTCATCAGGGAAGGACGCATCGTGGAACAGGGCACCCACGAGGAACTCATGCGCCGAAAAGGCCTCTACTGGCAGTTCCACCAGCACCACCAGGACGAGGCGGAGCTCCCCACCCCCGGAGCAGGCGGAGGCTCCTCCTCATAGGCTGCGCATACCCACAGGCCTCGCCCCTCACCGCCCCCCTACCCTCTTCCCCGTAGGCACCCCTCCCGTAGCCCCCTTCCCCACCTCCCCCACCCTGCGCTACCCTTCCTTAGGAGGATCCTCCCATGACCCTCAGACGCATCCTCCTCCTCTTCCTCCTCACCATACCCCTCACCGCCCGCGACTTCCCCCAATCCATCCTCACCATCCACCCCTTCCCCGACACCTACACCTCCCCCCTCCTCCCGCACGGCACCCTCCGCCTCTGGTACGAGACCTACACCCTCAAGGAGAGCCCCACCGACAGCTTCCACATCGGCATCTCGGGCGCCGCCACCCCCCTCGCCTGGCGGAACCTCATCGCCCTCCGCATCTACTTCGACTCCATCCTCGTCGTCGGCCCCCTTGCCCCCGGCGACGAGCCCGCCTCGGTCATGGAGTGGTGGATGAACGCCGTCCAGTACCAGTACGGCGCCCTCCTGGGCGTACGCCTCTCCCCCCTCGTCCTCGCCGCCGAGTACTCCCGCATGAGCTTCCACCCCCTCCGCTGGCGCATCCGCGACGACCTGCACCTCACCGACCCCGCCACCGACAGGCTCGGCCTCCTCATCACCACCCCACCCCTCTCCCCCCTCCCCTGGCTCACCATCATCCCCTCCCTCAGGGCCGCCTACGTCGACCTCTTCGACTACTGGCAGGCCCACGGCCTCCCCGAGTTCAGGGAAGACGCCTACTTAAGGGCCGGCCTCCTCCTCACCCTTCCCCTCCACCCCCTCATCCACCCCTACCTCGAGACATGGAACGACCTCCTCCTCTTCCCCGACACCACCGGCTACGCCGCCCGCTTCGAGACGGGCATCCTCCTCCCCTCACCAGCAGGCGGGCTCCGACTCCACCTCGTGACCAACACCTTCTCCGACACCCAGGAGGTGGAGGAAGGCCCCTTCCCCATGACCACCGCGGGATTCGGCTTCACCTTCATCGTCTCCTCCCCCGGTGGACGGTAGCCTCCCCACCTGGTATCTTCATTCAAGAGAAGAGCCTCTGCGCACTCGAAGAGACACGAGGAGGGAGCTATGCCGAAGATCACCATCATCTACGACTCGGAGACCGGCAACACCAGGGCACTCGCAGAAGAAGTCGCAGAAGGCGTGCGGGAAGGAGGGGTGGAAGCCGTCCTCACCCACGTGGACCAGGCCGACGCGGCCGCCATCCTCTCCTCGGACGGCCTCATCGTGGGCTCGCCCACCTACTGCGGCGGGATGTCGTGGAAGCTCAAACGATTCTTCGACCAGCACGTGGATGCGGCCTGGGGCAAGGCCAAGGGCAAGATAGGGGCCGCCTTCACCACCTCGGGCGGGCTCGGCGGCGGCAACGAGGCCACCCTCTTCTCCATCCTCAGCGCCCTCATGAACTACGGATTCCTCGTCTTCGGGCTTCCCGACTACTCGGCACCCGGCGTCACGGCACACTACGGCGCCGTGGCCGTAGAGGCGCCAGGCGAGGCCCAGAAGAAAGCCGCCCGCATGCTCGGACGCCAAGCCGCAGAGTACGTCAAGCAGATGAGGGGGAATGCAAGGTAGAGCACGAGCCCACCACACGATGACAACAGAACACAGCACCAGATCCCTTCAAGAGGCCATACTTGGTCTTCACCTGAGGAACCAAAAGGAAATGGAAAGGATATAAGCACATGAAAGGAAAAGCCATGAACCACCTTATGCGGGTCCTGATCATCAACGCCCCCCATCGGGCGGTTCTGGAAGAACGTCCGATCCCCCATCCTGCACGGCACGAAGTCCTCATCCGGGTACATCGGGCAGGGATCTGCGGCTCCGACCTTCATATCTACGAGGGCTCGAATCCCTTCGTCTCCTACCCCCGTATACCAGGGCACGAACTCGCAGGGGAAATCGTCTCTTGGGGAAGCGAAGTGAGGGACGCCCCTCCGCCGGGCACAAAGGTGGTCGTGGATCCGGTGATAAGCTGTGGGAAGTGTATCGCCTGCAGGATGGGCCACCCCAATGTCTGCTGCGACCTTCAGGTGGTAGGCGTGCACCGAGACGGAAGCTTCGCCCCCTACCTCGTGGTGCCGGCCGCGAACGTGTATCCTATCCCCGAACATCTCACATGGAATGAAGCAGTCTTCATCGAACCCTACTCCATCGCCGCGAACGTGAGACACAGACTCCAAGTGACCCCAGACGATACCGTGCTCATCATAGGAGCGGGAATCATAGGAACCCTCACGCTCCAGGCGATACGGCTCACTGGGGCGCGAACCATCATCTGCGACATCTCGGAACCTGCGCTCGAGAGAGCGAGACGCATGGGCGCCGAAGAGACCATCAACACCGAAGGAAGAGACCTCGCAGATGCAGTCCTCGCATACACCGGAGGAGAGGGACCCACGGCCGTGGTGGACGCCGTGGGAGCGCCCTCGCTCTTCGAGTCCATCGTCAGGAGCTGTGCACCGGGAGCCCGTATCGTTCTCCTGGGCTTTTCTTCTGTCCCCACCCCCGTCCGCCAGTCTGAGATCATCCGCAAGGAGCTCTCCATCCTGGGAAGCAGACTCAACAACCGGAGATTCCCCGAAGTCGTCTCATGGTTCGCTGAAGGAAAGATCGATCCCACCCCACTCTTCGTCGGAGAGTACTCCCTCAAGGAGGCCCCTTCACTGCTTGATCGAATCAGCAAGGAGAGAGCGCTACCGGGAAAACTCATCCTTCGGCTTCAAGAAGAGTGAGGCATGGCGTCGGAAGGGCTCCCTCAGGAACGGAGCTGCTCCCAGCCAGCCCTCACATACTCCAGAAAGGAAATATACGCCGCCACCACTCCCGCCCCAAGCACGACAAAGAAGACGAGCCCCAACACAGGAACGAGGGGGCTCTCAGGGATCACCCCTCCGACTGAGTAACGCACGAGCCCCAAAAACGTGGCCACCGCGTAGAGCACCGTCTTCACCTTCCCCCCCGTCTTCGCCCCGAGGGCGATCCCCTTCCGCGCGAGCATCATCCGAAGGAAGGTCATCGCGAGCTCCCTGTAGAGCACGAGCAGGAACACCCACGCCGGCATGATCCCCGCCTCCACGAAGCACAGGAAATAGGTGAGGCGCGCCACCACATCGGCGAACGGGTCGAGAACCTTCCCGAGGTCGGAGACCGTGCCGGTAGAACGGGCCACCATACCATCGAAGAGATCGGAGAACTCCATCACCAGATACAAGACCCACACGAGCCCCAGGGCGAGCCACGGAGAGGTGGGTACCCATTCGGGCACGAGAAGAAAGAGCACAAAGAACACCGGTGCGAGGCCAATCCTCACCACAGTGAGCAGATTCGCCGCATGCTGTCTCATACCCTCACCCTAGTACGGCATGGGAAATCTGTCAACGAACGGGGACCAGCCCTTGCGCTACCGTATCCCCAAACGCCTCTCGGCCGCCTTCAGGATGGCCTGCAGCATCTGGGGATACTCCATACCGGCGAGACGCGCCATCTTTGCGAGGTGCCCGTCCCAACACCAGCCGGGGTTGGGGTTCACCTCCAGAAGATACGGATTCCCATCCGCGTCGCATCTCCAGTCGAACCGGGCGTAGTCCCGACACTCCAGTCGCTCGAAAAGACGGACACACCACTCCACGATGGACTTCTCCGTCGCCTCGGGAAGCCCTGCGGGAATCGACTGGAGGGCCTTCCAGTAGGGAGAGTCGGGGAGCCATTTCGCCTCGTACCCGCAGATCCGAGGAAGCTCCGGCGGGAGTGCGGAGTAGTCCTCCTCCACTATGGGGAGCACCATGTAATCGTCCGGCGGATTGCCGATGATCCCCACCGTCAGATCCTTCCCCGTGAGGAACTCCTCCACAAGTACCGGCTTCTCGTAGCCGAACGTATCCCTGATCTCGGAGATGCAGGCGGAAAGCTCATCGAGCGACCACACCACGCTCTTCTGCGTGATCCCGAAACTGGAATCTCCGAGGTTAGGCTTCACGATCATGGGAAAACCGAACGGCACCTCGAAGACGATCGACGTGGGATCTATGAAGAAGGCACGAGGCACGGGCACACCCATCTCCTTCGCCACCCCCCGTACGAGCGACTTGTCGTAACAGAAGGCGAGCCCCTGAGGTGTGGCGCCGGTATAGGGGATACCGAGCATCTCGAGGAGCGCCGGCACGTGCAGCTCCTTCCTCGGATCGTTGAAGAACCCCTCGTCACACAGATTGAACACGTAATCGATCTTGCCCTTGAGCCTCATGAGATCCTGTATGAGGGTCTCGTGGCGAGAAAGATAGGTGAAGGAGTAGCCCGTACACTCTTTGAGCGCAGCCTTGAGACGGTCGATGGTGTAGAAGTCGTCGTCATCGAAGACCATGAAGGGTTTGAGGGGATCGGGCTTCGAGGGGTCGCCCATCACCACCGCCACCTGAGTGGACACGTTCTTCTTTTTCGGTTTTACAGGTGTCCACTCCTTCCGTATCCTCGCACTCACCAGGATGCGCCGCTCCATCATCCCGAGGTCCTGCCCCCGTGCCGAGTCGGGGGTGAGAGTCCCGTGGAAGGACACCTCCTGGAACCCCGCCTCCTCGAGGAGAGATCGTATGAGCTCGGGCGTGTAGAGCCTCTCGGCATAGAACTGATCCACCTCCACCCCCTTCTCGGTATGGACGATCACCTCCCGTGAGATGAGCCTCTGCCGATCAGCCGAGAGGGCCCGCTCCCTGCACACGAAGTGCTTCGGATCGATCCACTCCCAGGAACGGGGCACATAGTGCGCTCTGAGGAAGTCCCCATCGGCCAGATCGAGGAGCACCCGCCCCCACGGTTTGAGGACACGCGCCACCTCCTTCAGGACAAGAAGATCGTCCTTGCTGGTCTCGAAGTACCCGAAGCTGTTGCCCAGGATCATCACCACATCGAACTGGTCCGGGGGATGGGGGAGCTTCCTCGCATCCCCTTCTCGGAACCTCACCGGAATCCCCTCCTTTGCCGCCTGGGCCTTCGCCCTCTGGATGAGGTAGTGGGACCTGTCGAGTCCTTCCACCTTGGTGAAACCCCTCCGAGCGAGCTCGAGCGAGTGACGCCCCTGCCCGCAACACAGATCGAGCACCGCCTCATCCTCTCTGAGGTCGAGCACCGAGGTGAAGAGGTCCACTTCTCTTCTGGTGATGGCAAGATCATCCACCACATCGCCGTCGGTTTTCATGTAGTAGGAGTTGAAGATCCTGGACCACCAGTCAGGAGCTACGTGGGATTCCAGATCCGAGAGCGGCCCAAGACAGCGGGCCCGTGCGGCAGGGATCCGTCTTCGCCTCCGTTCCGGAGGCTTGTCTGTGTCTCGTACCTTCTCTTCCATAACAGAATGCCTACCTCCTCATACCGATTTGGAGAGGAGCGTATGCCCACCCCCTTCATCGTGTCAATCGGGACATCGACAAGGCAGGAGAGAGCCTGAAGACCAGTATCGGGCGCCGCCAGGGTACTTCCCTGCCAGGGAGCGTCTCGAGGAGTTTCTGCCTGATGGCGGTCGCGAGGGCAGGCTCGAGGGTGGCGAGGTGGAGCCCGTAGCCTCTGTTGGGATCACCCACCCATCTGAGGACATCCTCTCTGGTGAGGGTACGCTTGGTGGTGTACTCGTAGCGTGCCACCTGAGTGAGTGCGAGTCCAGCACGCCTGGCGAGTTCGGTGAGGGTCCCTTGGTCCCAGTTGACTCTGGGGTCCTCAGGATTGGTGAAGAGGTGCTCCTCCACCGAGGTGAGGGCCTCGCGGAGTGGGGTCTCGTCGCCTCGCCAGGGAACGAGGGGGGAGAGGCGCTGGGATGCGCGAAAGAAGGCTTCGGCACACACGGCGATCCCCCCGGGTTCCAGGAGCGAGGCGAGGTCGGCGAGGAGGCGTTCCTTGTCGGGTGAGGGCCCGAGGATGTTGCGTACCAGGATGCGCTCGAAGGTCTGATACCCGAGTCTCGCCTCTTGCACACACGTGGGGAGGGGGCCTGTGTCCACGAGGAGGACGGGGGCGAGCAGGTCGTCGATGCCGGCTGCCTGGTGCCTGATCCGTTGGGCCTCCTCCTCCGACGAGACGGCGCACACCACCTGTCCCTCCGGGGCCCTCCGGATCGCCTCCCACACGAGGAAGCCGGCCGGTCGTTCCGCCACGAGGACCCGATGGTGCCGGACGATCTGTGCGCGTTGGAAGATGTGGTCCCTCAGCTCCTCGAGATGAGGTCGGAGATCGGTCTCGGTCCTCCGCCACCATTCCTCCATCCCCTTTTCCGGGGTGAAGGTGAGGACCTCCTCTTCCACCTGGGCGGCCGCTGTGAGTTGGAGTTCCCGTCGTCGTAGCACCTCTTCCCTGATCCTGGCCTCGTATCCCTGCTGGCTGGGTTGGTAGAAGACGCGGCCTTTCAGCTCCCTGGGGAGGTAGTTCTGGGCCACCCAGTGCTCGCGGTAGGAGTGGGGGTAGAGATACCCGTCTCCGTGGCCGAAGCCTTTCGCGTCTCTGGAGGCATCCTTGAGGTGACGCGGCACTTCATGGGTCTTTTCCTCACGTACCGCCTTGAGTGCGTCGAAGTAACCGAGCACCGAGTTGCTCTTGGGGCACGTGGCGAGGTAGAGTGCGGCGTGGGCCAGGTGGTACTGCCCCTCCGGCAGCCCCACCCGGTCGAAGGCCTGGGCGCAGGAGAGAACCACGGTGATGGCGTGTGGATCGGCCATGCCCACGTCTTCGCATGCGAGGATGAGCATGCGCCGGAAGATGTAGTGGGGATCCTCCCCTGCGTCCACCATGCGGGCGAGCCAGTAGAATGCCGCGTCGGGGTCGGAGCCGCGGAGCGACTTGATGAAGGCGCTGATGATGTCGTAGTGGAAGTCTCCTTCCTTGTCGTAGAGCACGGCTTTGCGCTGGATGCTGTCTTCCGCCACCTCGCGGGTGATGTGGATCACCTCTCCTTCAGGCGGGGGGAAGGTGTCCGGGGTAGTCTCCACCGCCAGTTCGATGGCCGAGAGCAGGGTCCGCGCGTCGCCGTCTGCTACGGTGATGAGGTGTTCCAGTGCATCGTCGTCCATGATGATCCGGTACTTGCCATAGCCCCGTTCCGGGTCTTTGAGGGCTCGTTCGGCGATGGTCCTGAGGTGCTCGCGTGTGAGGGGTGTGAGCTGGAAGATCCTGCTCCGCGAGATGAGGGCCGAGTTGACTTCGAAGTAGGGGTTCTGGGTGGTCGCTCCTATGAGGATGACCGTACCGTTCTCCACCCAGGGGAGGAGGGCGTCCTGTTGGGCCTTGTTCCACCTGTGGACTTCGTCCACGAAGAGGATGGTGCGCCGACCGTGGTAGGCCATTTCCTGTCTGGCCTTCTCTATGGCCGCCCGTACTTCCTGTACACCGCTCAAGACCGCATTGAGCGAGAGGAAGGCGCTCTTGGTGTGGTTGGCGATGACCCGGGCGAGGGTGGTCTTGCCGCATCCGGGCGGGCCGTAGAAGATGACCGAGGAGAGCCTGTCGGCCTGGATGGCCCGACGGAGGAGCCTCCCCGGACCGAGAATGTGCTCCTGTCCCACGAACTCGTCCAGGGTACGGGGACGCATGCGGGCGGCCAGCGGCTCGTCGTGCAGGGATTTCGCTGCGTCGAATAGATTGTCGGCCCTGTTCACACGGCTATGATATCACGAGGAGCCGTGTTGCAGAAGAGGCGGTTCGTTTCCTTGACATCGGCACCTCTTTCTCCTTACAGTAGGGAACAATGCCCATTGCAGGAACCTTCTGCATCCCCCGCATCAGGGAGAGTCTGCACGCCTTCAAGAAGGCCTTCCCCTCGATCAACAGGCGTCTCTCCGTGCAGCGTGAGGACTTCACGGACACCCTGCTCGAGCACATCCTCCTCGCCTACCAGTTCCTCAACCGTCTCCTCTCCCGGGGTATCGACATCTTCTCCCCTGCAGGCCTCTACGCCCTCCTCGAGGTGAACCACCTGGTGATGTGCGGGAACGACCCCGCCACGCGTCTCTCGTTCCATCTCCACATCGAGGAGACCCGCAGGCGCTACCAGGAGAACATCGACCTCATCCTCCCTTGGGTGCGCAAGGCGAGGGGAAAGCTCCCCCCCTTTGCCTTCATCACGGAGTTCTATATAAAGTGCCTGAGTCACCCCCAGCTCTTCGTAGAGGGGAATCACAGGACCGGCAACATCCTGGTGAACTACCTCCTCGTGAGCGAGGGGTTTCCCCCTTTCATCGTGACCCCGGAGACCGGGTACGAGTACCTCGAGCTCTCGGGGGCGGTGAAGTTCTCCTCGAAGGAGAAGGTGCTGGATACCGTACTCCCGCTCAAGAAGGCAAAGAAGCGGCTCATGGGTCTGTTCCGGGAGCACGGTGATGCCCGTTATCTTGCGTGAAGGAGCGAGTCAATGGCGGCAGTGTGGAAGATCATCAACTTCATAGGAGGCCTCTCGGTCTTCTTCTATGGCATGCGCCTCATGAGCCTGGGGCTGCGTAAACGCGCAGGCGGGCGACTCCGGAAGGTGCTCAAGTCGTTCAGCGACACGCCCCTTAAAGGAGTCTTCTCCGGTACGTTTGTGACCTCGGTGGTCCAGAGCTCTTCGGCCACCACGGTGCTCGTGGTGAGCCTGGTGAACGCGGGCCTCCTCGCCCTGGAGGAGGCAATCGGAATCGTCTTCGGCGCCAATATCGGGACGACGTTCACCGCCTGGATCGTCTCGTTCTTCGGCTTCAAATTCTCCCTCTCATCCCTCGTGCTCCCGGTGTTCGCCCTCGCCCTCCCCCTCATGTTCAACAGGAGCGAGAAGGTGAGGGAAGTGGCGGAGGCCCTCTTCGGGTTCTCCCTGGTGTTCCTGGGGCTTTCGATCATCAAGGACCAGGTGCCCGATGTGCAGGTGACCGAACAGAGCGCGACGTTCTTCAGGTTCTTCCACCATGAGAGCTTCCTCTCGGTGCTCGCCTTCGTCCTCCTGGGGACACTTGCCACCATGATCCTCCAGTCCTCGAGCACCACGGTGGCCATCACCCTCACCCTGCTCTACAAGGGGTGGATCTCGTTTCCCCTCGCGTGCGCCGCGGTGCTCGGTGAGAACATCGGCACCACGGTGACCGCGCTCCTCGCCTCCATCCCTATGAACCGCCAGGCCAAACGGATCGCCTACGCCCACACCCTCTTCAATGTCACCGGGGTGCTCTGGATGCTGGCCGTCTTCCCGTGGTTCGTGAAGCTCGTGGACATCGTGGTGCCAGGGCCGGTGAGTGACGCCGGGCTCGTCACCTACCATCTTTCGGCCTTCCACACCATGTTCAACATCATCAACACCTTTTTGTTCATCTGGTTCGTGAAGCCCTATGCCGCGCTCTTGAGGCGTATCCTCCCGGAGGAGGCGGCGAAAGAAGAGCTGGTGCTCGTGGCCTCGCCCTTCCCCGAGAGCCTCGAGTCCAACCTGGTCTTGATAGAGAAGGCCCTCTCCAGGATGGCCGAGCGTGTCTTCGACATGGCCTTGGTGATCCTCCACTCCCTGGGAGGGGACGACGCCGACCTCGACCGGATGGCGGAACAGGCCCGCGAGATGGAGCTGCGTTTCGATGAGATGGAGGAAGCCATCCACGTGACCCTCACCAGGTGCGCGACCGAATCGATGGCTGAGGAGCAGGCGAAGCGACTCATGGCGTATCAGCTCATAAGCCGGGCCCTCGAGAGCATGAGCGACAGCCTCTACCGGGTGGCGCGGCTCCTCAAGCAGCGGGGTGACCTTGATATCCCCTTCCACAAAAGGGGGATGGAGGAGCTGCAGGACTACCTCCAGATCATCCTCGACTTCCTGCGGTACAACGTGAGCTATCTCTCGGGAGAGCTGGCGGCCTACGATGTGGAGCACGCCTACAGGCTCGAGCAGCGGATCGACGGTATGCGGGACTCCCTGAGGAAACGGGCGAGGAAGAAGCTCACCAAAGGGGCCGACGTGAGGGGCGAGCTCCTCTTCATGGACGTGGTGCGACATCTGGAGCACGTGGGCGACTACTCGCTCGACGTCTCTCAGGCGATCAAGGAGATGGCCGGCTGAGACCTGAGGAGGGAGACGAGAAAGGCCTGCCCACACGGGCAGGCCTTTTCGTGGAGCTGATGGGAGTCGAACCCACGACCTCATGGATGCGAACCATGCGCTCTAGCCAACTGAGCTACAGCCCCACGATACAGGTATATAGTACGCGAATCGGAGGTCTTTGGCAAGATGGGGGTCCACCCCCTCCTTGCCTTCTTAGGGAAAACCGGGCTACTCTTGTGGGTATCTTTTTCCGGCAGGAGGAGGGAACCCATGGGGGTCAACCTTGCAGGACGTTCGTTCCTCTCGCTCTTCGACTTTACGCCCGAGGAGATCCGGTATCTCCTCCGGCTCTCGCACGAGCTCAAAGGGTTGCGCAGGGCGGGGGTGAGGAGACGACTCCTGGAGGGGCGACACGTGGTCCTCATCTTCGAGAAGACCTCCACGAGGACGCGCTGCGCCTTCGAGGTGGCGGCTGCGGACGAGGGGGCGCATGTGACGTTCCTCACCAACAGCCAGCTCGGCAAGAAGGAGTCGCTCGAGGATACGGCGCGGGTGCTCGGCAGGTTCTACGATGGGATCGGCTTCAGGGGGTATGCCCAGGAGACGGTGGAGGCGCTCGCCCGCTACTCCGGGGTTCCAGTGTGGAACGGGCTCACCGATGAGTGCCACCCCACGCAGGCCCTCGCCGATGTGATGACCATAGAGGAATACGTCCGCAAGCCACTCTCGCAGGTGAGGCTGGTCTTCGTAGGGGATGCCCGGAACAACGTGGCCCGCTCCCTGCTGGTGATCTCGGCCAAGCTCGGGATGCACTTCGTGGCGGTCTGTCCTCCTGCCCTCTCTCCGGATGAGGAGTTTCTCGCACGGGCAGAGGAGGTGGCGCGGGGGACCGGGGCCCGTATCGAGATCACCGATGACCTCGATGGGGTTGAGGGGGCGGATGCCCTCTACACGGATGTGTGGGTCTCCATGGGCGAGGAGGACAGGTTGGAGGAGCGGATCCGGCTCCTCGAGCCGTACAGGGTCGATATGGCCCTCGTAGAGCGGACGGGGAATCCCGAGGTGCTCTTCCTCCATTGCCTCCCTTCGTTCCACGATACGAATACCGAGATGGGGCGGCTGGTGTACGAGCGTTTCGGCATAAAGGAGATGGAGGTCTCCGACGAGGTCTTCAGGAGCCGGCACTCGGTGGTGTTCGAGGAGGCGGAGAATCGGCTCCACACCATCAAGGCGGTGATGCTCGCCACCCTGGGGGCGGTGTAGGAGGTGGGGGTGCGTGGGACGCATGCGGTGATCTATCTCTCACACCTCAGGCACAACCTGCGGGAGATCAGGCGGCGGGTGGGGGAGGGGCGGATGGTGTGTGCGGCGGTGAAGGCGGATGCGTACGGCCATGGGGCAGTGGAGGTGGGGAAGGTGTTGGTGGAGGAGGGGGTGGAGATGCTTGGGGTGGCCACGCCGGAGGAGGGGGCGGAGCTGGCAGGGGTGGGGGCGAGGGTGCTGCTTCTGGGGCTCACGGATGGTGCGGGGCTGGAGCTCGCGGTGGAGGCGGGGTTGGAGCTCGCGGTGGGGGATAGGGAGTATGTGCGCGAGGTGGCGAGGGTGGCGAGGGCGAAGGGGAGGAGGGTGCGGGTGCACGTGGAGGTGGATACAGGGATGGGGCGGACGGGGTGTGCGCCTGAGGAGGCGGTGGGGGTGGTGGAGGAGGTGGAGGGGGCGGGGGTGCTGGAGCTTGCGGGGATGTGGACGCACTTCCCTTCGTCGGACGAGGCGGATGACGGGTTCACCGAGGCCCAGGTGGAGCGATTTCTCCAGGTGGTGGGGCGGGTGAGGGCGCGGGGGATCTCGCCGGGGCTGCTCCACGCGGCCAACTCAGGAGGGATTATCGGGCATCCTCCTTCCTGGCTCGACATGGTGAGACCAGGGATCTCCCTCTACGGCTACTATCCTTCCGAGGAGCAGGAGCGAACCCTTTCCCTCCTCCCGGTGATGGAGTTCGTCTCGCAGGTGGTCTTTCTCAAGAAGGTGCGGAAGGGCACCCCTGTCTCCTACGGCCGCACGTGGCGCGCACCGCGTGATACCTGGATCGCCACCGTGGCCGCAGGCTATGCCGACGGTTACAGCAGGCTCCTCTCTTCACGGGCCGAGGTGCTCATACGGGGGAGGCGTTACCCTGTGGTGGGGCGGGTGTGCATGGACCAGTTCATGGTGGATGTGGGTCCCCACCCCCGGGTGCGCCGATACGATCGCGTGGTCCTCTTCGGTCCCGATCCTTCGGGGCCTTCGGCAGAGGAGCTTGCCCGTCTTGTGGGCACCATTCCCTACGAGATCACCTGTGCGGTCTCCCGTCGGGTCCCGCGTCTCTATGTGGAGGAGAGCCCCTACCTCTCCGGAGGGTCGAGCTCTGCCCACAGGGGTGGACTCACGAGATACGAGCGGTAGATATGGCGCCGCATGGTACGGGCAGCCTCGTCGGGGTCGCGGCGGGCGATGGCGTTCACCACGTCGAGGTGTGAGTACTCCTTTATGAGCGGCACTTCCTGGTACTTCTCTTCCGATTTCACGAGCAGGGTGAAGAGGTGGATCCGTTCCAGGCTCTCCAGGAGGAGCGTGCTCCGGGTGAGTTTCACGAGCTCGAAGTGGAAGGAGTAGTGCGCCTCGTCGAAATCCGTATCCTCGTGTGCCTTGCCTGCGAGCGAGTCCACGTAGGCGGCGGTCTTTCTGAGGGCCTCTATCTCGTCGATTCCTATGGTGTAGCACAGGATCCTCACGGCCTGGGCTTCCACCGCCTCACGGAGGATGTACATGTCGGCGAGCTGTTCCTCGTTCGGGACGATGACCCGTGAGCCGTAGTAGGGGTGGGATTCCACGAGCCCCTCGCTCTCGAGGCGGTTGAGCGCCTCCACCACGGGGATGACGCTCACACCGCAGAACTCGGCCATGCCCCGCTTGCTCAGGCGGGTGCCGCACGGGAGCTTCCCCTCCATGATGGCCTGTTTGATGGTGCGGTAGGCCCTGTCAGAGGCCCGTTCACGAGGCGGGCGCCGTCGTGTGCTCATCTTGCATCGAGGATACTACATCGCCGGCCGGGCTTCAATGCACCCTACTTCCACATGGCCTCCTGGCGCTTGTAGTGGTCTTCGATCACGATGGCGGCCATGGCCTCCACCACGGGCACGATCCTGGGACAGATGCACGCATCGTGTCGGCCCTCGGTGATGATCTCGGTCTCGTTGCCGTCGATGTCGATGGTGCGCTGCGGTCGTGCGATGGAGGAGGTGGGCTTGACCACCACGCGGAAGACGATCTCCTCCCCGGTGGAGATGCCGCCGAGGATCCCTCCCGCGTTGTTGGTGAGGAAGCCCTGTGCGTTCATCTGGTCGTTGTGTTCGCTTCCCCTCATGTCGGCCGCCCTGAACCCTGCCCCGAACTCGATCCCCTTCACCGCACCGATGGAGAGCATGGCCTTGGCGAGGTCGGCGTCGAGCTTGTCGAAGACCGGCTCCCCGAGCCCCGGCGGTACCCCCCTGATCCGGCACTCCACGATCCCCCCCACGCTGTCGGTTTCTTCCTTTATCGTGCGGATGCGCTCCACCATCTTCTCGGCCGCCTCCGGATCGCAGGCCCGCATGGGGTTCTTCTCTATCACGACGGGGTCGAAGGTGCGGCACTGGATGCCTGCAGCCCGCAGGGTGTAGGCGATGATGGAGATCCCCCGCTGGGCGAGGATCTTCTTGGCCACGGCCCCGGCGGCCACCCGGGCTGCGGTCTCCCTCCCCGAGGCGCGACCGCTCCCCCTGTAGTCGCGTATTCGGTACTTCTTGTGGTAGGTGTAGTCGGCGTGACCTGGCCTGAAGAGGCGGGCGATGGCCTCGTAGTCTCCGGGCCGCGTGTCCTGGTTGTAGAGGATCATCATGAGCGGGGTGCCCGTGGTCTTGCCCTGAAAGACCCCGGAGTAGATGTGGACGATGTCCGACTCCTTGCGCGGGGTGCCCACCTCCGACTGACCCGGCTTGCGGCGGTCGAGCTCCTTCTGGATGTCCTCTTCCGAGAGGTCGAGGAGGGGAGGCACCCCGTCGACGATCACGCCCACCGCATGGCCGTGCGACTCGCCGAAGGTGGTGATCCTGAAGAGCGTGCCGAAGCTATTTCCTGGCATAGCCGTGTTCCTCCAGTGCAGCAAGTATCGAGCGTGCGAGCTCGTCCTCCCAGATGCCCCGTGCGTGGACCACCAGGTCGGCCTGGGCGAGGTAGGCCGTGTGCCGGCGCTCGTAGAGCGAGAGAAAGGCGGCCCAGGGGTCTGGCCCCTCGAGGAAGGGCGGCAGTCCCCCCTCAAGGATGCGCTCGTAGAGGATGCGGGGCTCCTCCTGGAGGTAGACCACCACCCCCCGCTCCTTGAGGGCCGCGAGGGCCTCGGGGTTGTCGCAGATCCCCCCGCCGGTGGCGATCACGCACGGGTGTGGGGCCCAGGTGGCGAGGAAGCGCGCCGCCTTTCGCTCGAGCTCCTTGAACCCCTCCTTGCCGAGGAGCCGGTAGATCTCCCGCACCGACCTCCTGGTCCCTGTCTCGGCCTCGTGGATGCGCACGAGCTCCTCATCCACATCGAAGAAGGGAAGACCGAGGAGTCGGGCGAGCGACGTGCCGGCCGAGGTCTTGCCCACGTGTTTGAGCCCCACCAGGACGATGCTCTGCATGGGGCGAGTATACCCGCCTCCCCGTCCCTGTGCAACGAGGTGAGGGGGGATATACACCCTCCTCTTGGGCCTCCCAGGGGTTGTGCCATTGTGGATTGAAAGAAGTATGGAAAAAAGATAAAGGGCATCTCCTTCCACCACACCAAAGAGAGAAGGCGATACCCCATGAAGTATGTCAACGTACATGCATTGGTTGCTATACAGAAGACCTTTGATCAGACGGTCTTGGAGGATATTGAGCGAAAGGGAGAAGAGGCACGTACAGGAGAGGCGGCGGGCATTTCGGGATGCCTACCGGAAGCTCTTAGAGACACGAGAGAAGGAGGAGGCGGAGAAGGCCCTTGAGGGGTTCTGGAAAGAGTGGGGAGCCCGTGCGCCGCGGATGACCGCCGCGCTCCTGTGGCGGAAGGACCGGCTCTTCTCCTATCTGGAGTTGCCCTATGAGTGGAAGGAGAAGGTGAGGACGAGCAACCTTGCGGAGAACATGTTTCGGCACATGAGAAGCTTTCTGCGGAGGTATCCTGGGTATATGAGCCGAGCCCATGCGGATGAGGCGGTAGGCCTCTACGTGGTGGGCATGCAGATACACTCGCAGGCTGGGAGACGCACCCCTTATCAGCTCCAGCTCAATTTCAACACTCCTCCTTGACAGTGCTTGCAGGCCTCTCCGGTTGACAGAGCCGGCCTTCCCATAGTATCGTAGAGACAGCCGATAGGACTTGACAAACGACCCGAATTTTTGCACATTTACACCCGCAAAGAGGGTGGGTGTAGTTCAGTGGTAGAACACCAGACTGTGGATCTGGGTGTCGCGGGTTCAAGTCCCGTCATCCACCCATCCAGCATGCGCCTGTAGCTCAGCTGGATAGAGTGCCGGACTTCGAATCCGTGGGTCGTAGGTTCGAATCCTACCAGGCGCGTGAAGTACTGTGGGCCGTTAGCTCAGCTGGTAGAGCAGCAGACTCTTAATCTGCGGGTCGAAGGTTCGATCCCTTCACGGCTCACGAGGGCCCCCGAAAGGGGGCCTGTTTTTTGTCTCCTGCCCGCATCTTCTCGGCAGCAGCTCTTGACACATACCGGGCTTTTCGCTACTATACTCCTCGCACACGTGCGAGAGTGGTGGAACTGGTAGACACGCTAGACTTAGGATCTAGTGCCTTCGGGTGTAAGGGTTCGAATCCCTTCTCTCGCAGGTTCACCACTCCAAGTGCGGGAGTAGCTCAGTGGTAGAGCTCCACCTTGCCAAGGTGGATGTCGCGGGTTCAAGTCCCGTCTCCCGCTTGGCGATCTGGTCCTTTCCAGATCGCCTTTTTTTTGCTATATTCCCTTCCATAACAAAGCGTATCGAAAGGATGGACCACTGTGATCAAGGACAAGGAGATTCAGAAACTCGACAATTCGGCCGTACGCCTCACCATCACCATCGATCAGCACGATGCCCAGAAGATGTATGACGAGCTGCTCGCCCGACTCCAGAAGGATGCGCAGATACCCGGCTTCCGGAAGGGCAAGGTGCCTACGTATATCCTGGAGAAGAAGTTCGGCGAAGGGCTCCGCTACGAAACCGCCGAACGCCTCATACAGGAAGGGCTCAGAGAGGCCTTCGACCAGATAGAGGAGAAACCGCTCTCCTATTCCGTTCCCTCCCTCACCTCCGACTTCCCCACCGACTTCTCCAAGGACGTCACCTTCACCGTGGAGTACGACGTGTACCCCGAGTTCACCCTCCCCGACTACAGCGACATCACGGTGGAAGAGCCCAAGGTCACCATCTCGAAAGAGGACATCGCGCGGGAGCTCGAGAAGCTCAGGAAACAGAACTCCTATGTGGTGGAGAAGCAGGACGGCGAGGTCAAGGAGGGTGACATCGTCACGGTGGACTACTGGGAGCTCGACGGGGAAGGCAACCCCGTGGAAGAGTCCCGGAGAGAGGACTACGTCTTCACCGTGGGGA
Source organism: Spirochaeta thermophila DSM 6192 (assembly GCF_000147075.1). Taxonomy (NCBI): domain Bacteria; kingdom Pseudomonadati; phylum Spirochaetota; class Spirochaetia; order Winmispirales; family Winmispiraceae; genus Winmispira; species Winmispira thermophila. The sequence goes on along the minus strand of NC_014484.1, from coordinate 668,268 downwards.
CCAGGTACAATCTCTACGAGTTCGACGACGATCTCATCGGTGCGAAGAAAGGGGAGGTTCGTACCATCACCAAGGAGTTCCCCGAGGACTACCGGTTCGAGGAGTTCAGGGGCAAGACGATCACCGTACAGGTGGAGATCAAGGCCATCAAGGAACAGCGCCTGCCGGATCTCGACGACGAGTTCGCCCAGGATATAGACGAGGCCTACCAGACCCTCGACGACCTCAAGAAGGCGATCGAGGAGCGGCTCATGGAACAGGCCAAGGCGGTCATCCGACAGAAGAAGATCGACCAGTTCCTCACCGAGCTCGCGAAGCGTACCGAGATACCCATCCCCGCCTCCATGCTGAAGGCCGAGATGGACGCATCCTACCAGCAGCTCGCCCAGCAGTACCGCACCACGGTGGAGGCGCTCGACAAGGTGCTGGAACAGGATGGGAAGACCAGGGAACAGATCTACGAGGAGTGGAAACCCTCGGCCACAGAGGCCCTCAAGAAGCGGCTCATCATCACCCGGCTCATCGAGGAAAGGAAGATAGAGGTCTCCGATGATGAACTCGAGACCTTCTTCAAGGAAGTAGCCGAGGGCGCGGGGGCGTCGGCCGACCAGGTGAAGGCCTACTACGCCCAGATGGGACAACTGGAACAGATCCGCTATGACCTCAAGGAGCGAAAGCTCTTCGACCAGCTCCTGGAAGAGATCAAGGTAAAGAAGGGTCCCAAGGTCCCGTTTGTGGACTTGGTAGGGGCAAATGAGTAATTTAATACGAGAATACACCACCTAAGGAAGGAAGATGAACGAAAGGATGAGCCATCTGGTTCCCATCGTCATAGAGCAAACCGGGATGGGGGAACGCTCGTACGACATCTACTCCCGTCTCCTCAAAGACCGTATCGTCTTCATCGACGGGGAGATCAACGACCTGACCGCGGATCTCGTGGTGGCCCAGCTCCTGTTTCTGGAATCCCAGGATCCGGAGAAGGACATCAGCGTGTACATCAACACCCCTGGTGGATCGGTCACCGCGGGTCTCGCGATCTACGATACCATGCAGTACGTGAAACCCGATGTGCAGACCATCTGCCTCGGTCAGGCGGCCTCCATGGGGGCGCTCCTCCTCACCGCAGGCACCCCCGGGAAGCGACTCGCCCTCCCCTCATCCCGCATCCTCATCCACCAGCCCTGGGGAGGCGTGCAGGGGCAGGCCACCGACATCTCCATACAGGCGCGGGAGATGGTGAGGATCAAAAAGCTCCTCATCCACTACTTCGCCCGCCATACCGGCCGCCCCGAAGAGGAAGTGGCACAAGACCTCGAGCGTGACTACTACATGACGCCCGAGGAGGCGAAGGCCTACGGCCTCATCGACGACATCCTCATACGGAGTAAACATGAGTCGCGTCATGAAAAATGACAGAGCCTGCTCGTTCTGCGGCAAGAGCGTCCAGTACGCCCGTAAGCTGATCGCAGGGCCGGGTGTGTACATCTGCGACGAGTGCGTCAATGTGTGCAAGCGCATCATCGACGAAGAGGAGGAGAACCTCACCTGGGAACTCACCGAGGAACTCCCCACACCCCAGGAGATACACTCCTACCTCGATCAGTACGTGATCGGCCAGGACCACGCGAAGAAGGTCCTCTCGGTGGCCGTCTACAACCACTACAAGCGCATCCTCCACGGCCACAAACTCTCCGAAGACGTGGAACTCGAAAAATCGAACATCCTCCTCCTCGGTCCCACAGGGAGCGGAAAGACCCTCCTCGCCCGGACCCTCGCGAAGAAGCTCAAGGTACCGTTCGCCATCGCGGACGCCACCACCCTCACCGAGGCGGGGTACGTGGGTGAGGACGTGGAGAACATCCTCCTCAAGCTCATCCAGGCGGCGGGCAACAACATCGCCGCCGCCGAGCGGGGTATCGTCTACATCGACGAGATCGACAAGATCGCCAAGAAGGGCGAGAACATCTCCATCACCCGCGACGTCTCGGGAGAGGGGGTGCAGCAGGCCCTCCTCAAGATCGTGGAAGGTACCGTGGCCGCCGTTCCCCCTCAGGGGGGGAGGAAGCACCCCAACCAGGAGATGATCCGCATCGACACCACCAACATCCTCTTTATCGCGGGCGGCGCCTTCGTGGGGCTCGACAAGATCATAGAGAGCCGGGTGAGCGAACACCCCATGGGCTTCGGCGCCGAGGTGAAGTCCAGGCGGGAGAAGAACCTGGCCGAGCTCTACGCACAGATGCACCCCGACGACCTCATCAAGTTCGGCATGATTCCGGAGTTCGTGGGACGCTTCCCCATCCACGTGGGCCTCAGGGAGCTCAAGAAAGAGGACCTGGTGAGGATCATCAAGGAACCCCGCAACTCGGTCCTCAAGCAGTACAAAGCCACGCTCAAACTCGACGACGTGGATCTCGTGGTGGAGGACGAGGCAGTCGAGGCCATCGCGGATCTCGCCATACACAGGAAGACGGGGGCGCGCGGCATCAGGGCCATCTTCGAGCACATCATGATGGACGTGATGTACGAGATCCCCTCGATCCCCGGTCCCAAACGGGTGGTCATCACCAGGGACGTGGTACTGGGAGAACAGAAACCGGAAATCCAGCTCCTCAAGAAGAGCGCATGAAGCTGTTCGAGAGGAACCGCACCCGCGGATCGCTCATCCTCCCGGTGATCCCGGTGAGGGATACGGTACTGCTCCCGGGGATGGGCATCCAGATGGCGAGCGAGAAACCCATCGGGATTCAGGCCGTGCTGGAGGCCCGCGACCATGCCCAGAACCGACTCTTCTTCTGTCATGCGAAACCGGAGGCCCCCCCGGACTTCAAGCCCGAGGCAGTGTACGAGGTGGGGACCATCGGACAGATCATCCACCTCCAGCAGAACAGGGAAGGGCACGTCCGTATCATCGTGCAGGGGTTGGAGCGCGCCCGTATCCAGCAGTTCACCAGCCTCACCATCCCCCTCAGGGCCCAGATCAAACCTCTCGAGGAGAACCTCGAGCTCACCGATGAGGTGGCGGCTCTCATGCGCCTCCTGCGGGAGGAATTCCTCGAATACGCCCGGAACGCAGGGGGTATCCCCCCCAAGGTGAAGGAGACCGTCGAGCAGACCGACTCTCCCCTCGTCCTCTTTTCCTCGATACTCCACCACCTTCCGCTTCCTACCGCGACCAAGGCCGCACTCCTCGCCCTCGAAGATCCCAGGGAGTACCTCTCCCGCCTCGGCGAGGAACTCAAGGCAGAGCAGGAGGTGCTCTCCCTCAGACAGGAGATCACCGCCAGGGTGAAGCGGCGGATGGAGCAGAGTCAGAAGGAATACGTACTCCAGGAACAACTCAAGGAGATACAGCGGCAGCTCGGCAAGGACGTGGACGACCCTGCAGGACTCAAAGATCTGGAGGAACGCCTCAAGGCGAAAGTCCTCCCGGATGAGGTGCAGACAAAGGCAGAACGCGAGCTCGACCGCCTCAAGAAGCTCCAACCGCTCTCACCAGAGGCCGGCGTACTGCGGACATACCTCGAGTGGATAGTGGACCTTCCCTGGACAGAACGCACCACGGACAGCAAGGACATCCGGAGGGCCCAGGAGATCCTGGACGAGGATCACTACGACCTCGTGAAGGTCAAGGAGAGGATCCTCGAGTTCATCGCGGTGAGACAGCTCTCCGAGGAGAGTCGGGGCCCCATCCTTTGTTTCGTGGGACCTCCGGGAACCGGCAAGACCTCGCTCGGCAGATCGCTCGCAAGGGCCCTGGGACGGAACTTCGTCCGTATGTCCTTGGGCGGAGTCCGCGACGAGGCGGAGATACGGGGCCACAGGAAGACCTACGTGGCAGCCCTCCCTGGCAAGATCATCCAGACTATGAAGAAGGCCGGTTCCATCAATCCGGTCTTCCTCCTCGACGAGATCGACAAGATGAGCAGCGACTTTCGAGGAGATCCGGCCTCCGCCCTGCTCGAGGTGCTCGACCCCGAACAGAACCACGCATTCGTGGATCACTACCTCGAAGTCCCCTACGACCTCTCCCACGTGATGTTCGTCACCACGGCCAATTCACTCCACACCATACCCTACCCCCTCAGGGACAGGATGGAGATCATAGAGGTCTCGGGCTATTCGGACGTGGAGAAGTTCCATATAGCCGTGAACCATCTCATCCCCCGGCAGCAGAAGGAGAACGGCCTCGATTGGGCCGCGATCACCTTCAGGAGGGAGGCCGTATACCATGTGATCCACCACTACACGCTCGAGTCGGGAGTGAGGGAACTCGACCGAACGATCGGGAGGATCATGCGGAAGATCGCCACCGAAGTGGTGGAGAAGAAGGTGCACCCGGAGAAGGAGGGGCGCCCCTTCTCCAAGGTGATCACGGCGAAGGCCGTGGAACGCTACCTGGGCCCGCCCCGGATCCCCCGGAACACCAGGCCCCTCGAGCCTCGAGTAGGGCTCGCCTACGGCCTTGCCTGGACCGAACTCGGGGGCAGGCTCCTGCCCGTGGAAGCGGTCTCCTTCGAGGGAAGGGGGGATCTCATCCTCACCGGGAGCCTGGGTGACGTGATGAAGGAGAGCGCCTTCGCCGGTCTCTCGTTCCTCAAGGCCCACGCGAGAAGCTTCAATCTCAACGACGAGATCTTCTCCCGCCGGGACATACACATACACGTCCCCGAAGGGGCAATCCCAAAGGACGGTCCCTCGGCCGGCATCACCCTCACGGCCGCCATGCTCTCGGTGCTCACAGGGATTCCCCCTCGCCACGATGTGGCCATCACCGGTGAGATCACCCTCACCGGCCGGATACTCCCGGTGGGAGGGATCAAGGAAAAGGTCCTCGCCGCCCACAGACACGATATCCCCTCGGTGCTCCTCCCGAAAGAGAACGAGAAGGACCTCACCGACGTTCCCCGGGAGGTTCGTCAGAGGCTCTCGTTCGTCTTCGTGGAATCCCTCGCCGAGGCCCTCGCCGTACTCTTCCCCGAGACACCGTTCACACTCAGGACCTGATCACCAGGGAAGCGCCTTGCCCTCGAGGTCCACGTAGAGGGGATGCTCGGGGAGGGTGAGGATGACATCCGCCACCTTCGCCGCCGCCTGCTCGGGGGTGATGGGGGCGGCGGCACCTCCCATGTCGGAACTGAACCACCCCGGGTGGATCGAGCGGACCACCGCCCCCTCCTTGCCGAGGCGGTTCTGGAGGATCCGGGTGGCCATGTTGAGAGCGGCCTTCGACATGCAGTAGGAGTACTCGCTCTCCCTCCAGCAATTCCCTATGGATCCCGCCTCCGAAGAGATGTTGGCGATCCACTTCCTGGGACTCCTGAGTATGAGATCGAGGAACGCGCGGATCACCATGAGAGGGGCCACGCTGTTGGTCAGGAACGTGGGAAGATACACGGAAAAATCCACCCGGGAGAGGTCGGGCCTGTCCTGCTCGAGGTGGACACCCGCATTGTTCACCAGGATGTCGATCGCATCCACGCGTTCGCCGACCTCCCGACGGACCGCCTCGAGCTGCGACTCCTCGGTGACGTCGACCGCATAGAAGAAGCACCGATCGGGATGGGCCTCGACGAGCGCCTCCAGTTCCTTCGAGAGACTCCTCCCCAAGGCATGCACGCTATGTCCCCGTTCAAGGAACGTTTCCACGAGGGCCCGCCCCAGGCCTCTCCGTGCGCCGGTGACAAGGATCTGCATCTCTCCCTCCTCTGCCGATGGTTTTCTCAACACTATAGATCGACACGGCCATGGTATTCCAGCCCGGAATCGCCCCCTTTTTTCGAATTCCGCTTGATTATCGTATGGTATCTTTTATAATCATAAGAGGAGGAAGTCCTTACCATTCCTCAAGGAGGCTCCGGATATGAAGACCATGCGTCGTCTTGCAGGATTCCTGCTGTTCCTGGTTGCAGGCCATCTGCTCATCGCCGAAGTGCTGCCCTCGGACCTCTACGTGAAGACGGTGTACGTGACCAAGGTGTATGCCCACGAAAAAGGGTACAAGGTGCTCTACGTGAAGAGCAACCTCGATATCGGTGAAGTCTACATCCCCCTCTCCTGGGTCGCCGAGAAAAAGGCCGTCATCGTCCCGGGGAACGATCCCGCCTTTCCGTACATGAGCATCTACTGGAAGAAGGGCGAGTTCTTCAAGGTGATCCTCTACGTCCCCGAAAAACCCGATCACCCCGGCTGGGGGATCCTGCCCCGAACCGAGGATGTGTCGGCCCTCTTCGAGGTCGATACCCTCCAGATGGAGTTCTGAACCAGGAACACGCCCCTTCCTCGAGCCCCCTTCCTTCCCGGGAGAGGGGATGAGGAGTCTTTCATCACGAGCGGACACCTCGTAAAGCGCCGGGACCATCCCGGCTGTTCTCATTTTGTGGAAACCCGTGTATGATGGGGCCGGAAGGATCGCATGCAGGTACCGCAGGACGTGATAGACTGGATACAGGAACGAGAGCACATCCTCGTCATAGGTCACAAGGATCCGGACGGCGATTGTGTGGGCTCTCAGATGGCCCTCTCCCTCTTTCTCGGGAGGGTGGGGAAGAAACCCCTCCCCCTTTCGCCCGGGCCCTTCACCTCAGCCGAGGTGCGGCAGTTCGCCCCCTTCTTCAAGACTCGATTCGACGAAGAAGAGCTGGCATTTCTCGAGAAGGTGGGGATCGTGGTGGTGGACACCTCGAGCCCGGAACGCACGGGTCCCTTCCGGGATCTCATATCCAGACACCCCACGCTGGTGATCGATCATCACAGCGCCGGAACACCCTTCGGAGACCTGCGGTGGGTGGAACCCTCGGCTCCCTCCACCACGTTCCTCGTCCAACTCCTCATAGAGGCGATGGCGGGGAACATCTCCCAGGAGGAAGCCTTCTACCTATTCTACGGACTCGCCACCGATACGGGGTTTTTCAGATTCCTCGAGCAGGGATCAGGTGAGGCGTTCAGGGCCGCATCCCGTCTGGTGGATGCCGGGATAAGCCCACGCACACTCTCCCTTGCGATCAACGGAGGGCAGAGCTTCCTCTCGCGGCGGTGGATAGGGATGATGCTGGAGCGCATGGAGCCCCTCTGCGATGGGAAGTTCGTGATCCTCTGCGAGACCAGGGCCGACAGGGAACGGTTCTCCGACGAGCATCGCGAGTCGGATCTCCTCTACCACCTCGTCCTCGACATAGAGGGCTGCGAGGCCCTCGCCGCCCTCCGCGAGGAACCGAACGGCAGGTGCAAAGTGAGCCTCCGATCGAAGGTGTTCCTCGATGTAGGGGCGCTCGCGCGGGAGTTCGGAGGGGGAGGGCACGTGCACGCCGCGGGGTTCGAAACGGATTTACCACTCTCCGAGGCGAAAGCCCTCATCATCGAGCGGTTTCTTCAATTTTGTAAATAGATGTAAAATTTTCTCGACATACGCTCTCCCATCCTGGCATGCCCTTTGCTACCCCTCGAGAGACGCACGGTCTCTCGAAAGGGGGTACGGATGGATCACCTCACCGCTCTCGTGCTCGCGTACCAACGTGGCGGGGTGCCCTTCGAGGCGCTCTTCCACTATCTCGCATGGTTCGTGTACACCTATCCCTCACGGGAGGAAGAACGCTCCGACTTCCTCCTGTTCTTCTACCCGCGTCTCAAGGCACTCGCCCGCAGGTTCGTCTATACCGGCGTTCCCTTCCTCCACTACCTGCGTTCCTCCATGAGGTGGCAGTACCGTACGTTCAAGAGGGTACAGCAGGAACGGGCCTCCCTGGAGCGATCCCTCGTACGAAGGGAGCACGAGGAGGCGGTGCTCCTCTTCGATCCCTCCATGAAACTCGAGGAAGGGGAAGCCGATGCGGTGATGGAAGAGATCGTCGAGTGGATAAGGGGCTCAGCCCCTCACCGGAAACAGAGATTCCTCTGCCTCCTCCTGAGGGAACTCCCATCCCTGCCTCCCCGATGGGAAAGGCCTCTGGCCGCTGCCCTGGACATGGAGGAAGAACGACTCGCTGGCTGTTTCCTCATGCTCCAGGAGAGGGTCACCGAGAGGAAGGCGAGGTATCTTCGTCTCTCCCGGAAGATCAACGAACTCCGCATGGAGATACGCCTCCTCGAGGACAGACTCTCCCGGGAGGGGAAAGGATGCGATCGGGATGCGTTCAGGAAAGGCCTGGAGAGGAGGCGACGCCAGCTCGCCCGGCTCGAGAGGAGGCGCAACGGTATCCCCCTCAAGCCGCGGCACAGCGATATCGCCGAGGTCCTGGGGATTCCCAAGGGTACCGTGGATTCGGGGATCCACTACCTCCTCAAGGAGCTCTCCTCGAGGAGACCGCCTCAGCGGGAGGGGATATCGCTCCGGAGTTTAGAGATTTCGTCGAGGAGGGCGTGCCAGGGGAGCGTGGCGCACTTGACTCTCACGGGATAGGCGGAAAGCCCCGAGAATACCACCAGGTCACCGAACTCCTCGAAGGGGGTGGGATCCTCCCCCCGGATCATGCGGATCACCTTCTCCGCCAGGGCGAGGGCCTCCTCCACAGTCTTTCCCTTCAACAGCTCGGTCATGATGGAAGCCGATGCCGTGTCGATGGCGCATCCCTTCCCGTCGAAGGCCACCTCTTCGATCACTCCGTCATGGAGCTTCACCTCCAGCTTCACCGAATCCCCGCACGTGGGATTCTCGTGGGCGCGGGACTCAGGTATGTGGGGAAGCGGCCTCTTGTTCCGGGGATGCCGATAGTGGTCAAGCAGGATCTCCTGGTAGAGCTCATCATGCATGGCGAAAGAACTCCTGCACCTTGATGAGGGACGAGACCAGTATATCGATCTCCTCCTTCGTGGTGTAGAGGCCGAAACTCGCCCTCGCTGTGGCCGGTACGCCGAGCTTGCGCATCGCGGGCTGGGCGCAGTGGTGTCCCGCCCGGACCGCCACCCCTTCCCTGTCGAGGAGCTGTGCGATGTCGTGCGGGTGCACATCCTTGAGCGTGAACGAGACGATCCCGGCCTGGTGGGGGATCCCAGGGCCGTAGAGGGTGATGTCAGGTACCTGCTTCAAGGCCTCCAGGGCATAGGCGGTGAGTTCCCGCTCGTGCGCCGCCACCGCCTCCATCCCCACCTCCCGGAGGAATCGCACCGCCTCAGCGAGGCCCACGGCCCCTTCCACGTTGGGTGTACCCGCCTCGAACTTGTGAGGCACCTCGTTCCATGTGGCTGTCTCCAGGGTCACCGAGCGTATCATCTCACCCCCCCCGAGGAAGGGGGGCATCGCCTCGAGGAGTTCCTCTCGCGCATAGAGCACCCCTATCCCCATGGGGCCGTACATCTTGTGCCCGGAGAAGGCGAGGAAGTCGCAGCCGAGGGCTTCTATGGAGATCGGAAGGTGGGGGACGGCCTGGGCCCCGTCGAGGAGGACCAGGGCACCCCGTCGATGGGCGTACTCGACGATCTCTTCCACCGGGTTCACGGTGCCGAAGACGTTGGAGACATGCACGAGCGAGACGAGTTTCACCCGTTCTGTCCAGAGTTCGTCGAGGGAGGCGAGGTCGAGCATACCGTTCTCGTCAAAGGGAAGGAAGGCGAGCTGTACACCCTTCCGGCGGGCGAGGAGCTGCCAGGGGATGAGGTTGCTGTGGTGCTCCATCTCGGAGAGCACTACCACGTCCCCCGGCTCGAGAAAGGCCTCGGCCCACGTGTGGGCCACCAGGTTGATGGCCTCGGTGGCGTTCCGGGTGAAGACGATCTCCCGTTCGCTCCCCGCTCCGATGAACCGGGCCACCTCCCGGCGCGCCTCTTCATAGAGCGACGTAGCCTCCACCGAGAGGGTGTGGAGCCCCCGATGTACGTTCGCGTGGTGCTCCCTGGCATAGGAGCGCATCGCCTCGATCACCCTGGAAGGTCGCTGCGTGGTGGCGGCGTTGTCCAGATACACGAGGGGCCGCCCTCCCATCCGCCGGGAGAGTATGGGAAACTCGGCCCTGAGCGCTTCCACGTGGTACCCTCTAGCAACGGACATAGACGTATCCATCCTCCACCTTCACTTCGTAGGTACGTACATCCTTGGTCGCGGGGAGGCTCAGCACCTTCCCTGTCCTGATATCGAACCGCGAGCCGTGTTTGACACAGTAGACCTCACCCTCCCACACCTCCCCCTCGGAGAGGAGGCTGAACTCGTGGGAACACACATCGTCTATGGCGTAGACACCGTCCTCCAGTTTGAAGAGGGCGATCCGCCTCTTCCCGCACTGGACGCTCGCAGCGCGCTGGAACGAGTCCACGGGTACGGTCCTATGCCACTTCGCCACGGAGCGCAACCCCTTTCATCCGCTTCACCTTCCGTTCGGCACGACGTGCCACTCTCTCGGCGAGGGAGGAGGGGAGATGATCGGTCACCGCCCTGATGTGAGCCGCAGCCAGGAGGCCCACCGCCTCCTCCTCGGGGATTCCCCGCGACCTCAGGTAGAAGAGCTCTTCCTCCCGCACATGGCCCGTGGTGGAGCCGTGGCTGCACCGCACATCATCGGTCCCGATACTCAGCGTGGGGATGGAGTAGGAGGCGGCCTCCTCGGAGAGGAGGAGGTTCTTGTTCGAGAGATAGGCATCGGTGCCGCGGGCCGAGCCTGCCACCTCGATGAGGCCCTGGTACACCGTGCGGCCGTCCTCTCCCGCCACCGCGTGGTACTGGGCGAGGCTCCTCGTCTGCGGACCCACGTGCTCCTGGACCGTGCGTGCATCGTAGTGGTCGCCCCTTCCGGCCACCATCACCCCCCGCAGGAAGGCCTCCGCCCCCTCCCCCGCGAGTCGCACGTGGACCCGCTGCTTGGTGAACCACGACCCCGTCACCAGGCTCGCGTGTTCCAGCACGGCGCCCCGCTCCACCTCACCCCACACGTGCACCACGCGCGCCGCATCCGCGCGCCGCGCCCCCTCGTCCACCAGCACCACCCTCGCCCCTTCACCCACCCATACACTCACCAGCACGTTCAGCACACTTCCACGCCCCCCCTCATGCACCAGCCGGACCACCCCCTGATCACCCGGCCGCGCCTCCACCAGCACGTGCACATCCGATCGCACACGCTCCCCCTGCCGTATCCGCACTACCCGCTCCCCCCCACCCGTCCTCACCCACACCACCTCCTCACTCCCGAGCGCCCGTGCGAGGAACACGTTGTCCAGCCTCCCGGAAAGCCGCTCCAGCATCGCGAGCACCGCCGGGGACTCTCCCGCACCGGCCTCGTCGCCTTCCACCAGCACCCTCACCCCGGCATTGGACCTGCGCTCCCAGTCGAGCACCGTCACATCGGTCCTCCGCCACTCCTCCTCGCTCCGGGCCGGAAGCCCCATCCCCGAAGCCTTTTCCCTCGCCACTCGGGCAATATCCTGCAACGACGTATACTCCTTAACCAACGGAACCCTCCATTTCGAGCTCGATGAGCCTGTTCAGCTCCACCGCGTACTCCATGGGGAGCTGCTTCACGAGCGGATCGATGAACCCGTTCACAATCATAGCCGCCGCCTCATCCTCCGAGAATCCCCTCGACATGAGGTAGAAGAGCTGCTGCTCGCTCACCCTGCTCACCTTCGCCTCGTGTTCCATGTGCACATGGGGCGACTTGATCTCCATGTACGGGAACGTCCTGGAAACCGACTGCGGGTCCATGATGAGGGCATCGCACACCACGTGTGAGCGGGCACCCCTCACCCCCTCCTCCACCCTCACCAGACCGCGGTACGTAGCGATCCCGCCGTCCTTGCTTATGGACTTGGAGGTGATCACCGAGGACGTGTGCGAGGCCGCGTGGATCATCTTCGCCCCCGTGTCCTGCTCCTGCCCCTTGCCGGCGAACGCGATCGAGAGCACCTCGCCGTGGGCGTACGGCCCCATGAGGTACACCGAAGGATACTTCATGGTCTTCCGACTCCCGATATTCCCGTCGACCCACTCCACCGTGGCGTGCTCGTAGGCCACCGCCCGCTTGGTCACCAGGTTGTACACATCCCCCGACCAGTTCTGGATCGTGGAGTAGCGCACCCGTGCACCCGGAAGCGCGATGATCTCCACCACCGCGGCGTGGAGCGAGGCCGTGGTGTAGACCGGGGCCGTACACCCCTCTATGTAGTGCACGAAACTCCCCTCGTCGGCGATGATGAGCGTACGCTCGAACTGCCCCATGTTCTGGGTGTTGATCCTGAAGTACGCCTGGAGCGGGATATCCACATGCACCCCCTTCGGCACGTAGACGAAACTCCCGCCCGACCACACCGCCGAATTGAGGGCCGCGAACGTATTGTCGCCCGGCGGGACCACGGTCCCGAAGTACTTCCGCATCAGATCCGGATACTCCCTCACCGCCGTCTCGGGATCACAGAAGATCACCCCCTTGGAGGCGAGCTCCTCCTTGATACTGTGATACACCATCTCGGAATCGTACTGCGCCCCTACCCCGGCCAGGTACTTCCTCTCCGCCTCGGGGATCCCCAAACGGTCGAACGTCCGCTTGATGGTCTCGGGCACCTCATCCCACGACCGGCCTGCCCTATCGGTGGGTCTAACATAATAGTAGATATCGTCAAAATTAAGGGCTGAGAGATCCACGCCCCACGTCGGCATGGGCTTCGACTTGAATATCCGGTAGGCCCTGAGCCTGAACTCCCGCATCCAGTCGGGCTCCTCCTTGTAGTAGGAGATCCTCTTCACCACCTCCTCGGAGAGCCCCTTCTCCTCCTGGACCACCGGCTTCACCACGTCGGAGAAGCCGTACTTGTACTCACCGAAATCAATTGTGGACGTACTCATGTTCGTCCTCCTCTATGCCGAACTCCTTTCGCAACCACTCGTACCCCTTCGCCTCGAGCGTCTCGACCAGATCCCTCCCTCCGGAGGTGAGGATCCTGCCGCGATACATGATGTGCACGAAATCGGGATGCACGTGTTCCAGTATCCGCTGGTAGTGTGTGATCACGAAGGCGCAGAACTCAGGTCCTCTGAGCGAGTTGATCCCCTCGGCCACGTCCTTCAATGCATCGATGTCGAGCCCCGAGTCGATCTCGTCGAGGATCGCGAACCGGGGACGGAGCATGAGCATCTGCACAATCTCCATACGCTTTTTCTCACCACCCGAAAACCCCTCATTGAGGGAGCGGTTGATAAACTCCTGGGAAAGCCCCATCCGCGTCAACGCCTCCTTGAGCTCCTTGATCATCTGCGTCACCGGCATGTTCCGGGCCGGATGCTTCTCGAGCACCCGCTTCACGAACTTGCCCGTGGTGAGCCCCGAGACCTCGGCCGGGTACTGGAAACCGAGGAACAACCCCCGCACCGCCCGCTCCTCGGGCGGCAGTTCCAGGACGTCCTCACCGTCCAGGAGGATCCTCCCCCCGGTCACGGTGTAGGACGGATGTCCCATGATCACGTGGGCAAGGGTACTCTTCCCCGACCCATTGGGCCCCATGAGGGCATGCACCTCACCGGTGCGCAGGACCAGATCCACCCCCTGGAGGATGGGCTTTCCTTCGATCTCGGCACGCAGCCCCTCTATGCGAAGTTCCGCCATGTAGTACTCCTTATATCGGATATCCGAGGCTGAAACGCGCAGCCTCGCTCATGAAATCGGGCGTCCAGGGGGGATCCCACACCAGCCTCACCACCAGGTTGTCGGTGTGGGCCACCTTTCCCACCTCTGCACGGATCGCCTTCTCTATCACCTCCCCGAGGGGACACCCCGGATAGGTGAGCGTGAAATCCAGTTCGATCCTGTCGGGGAAGACGTCCACCCGGTAGACCATCCCCAGGTCGGTGATGGGGAGCCCCAGCTCAGGATCGTAGACATTGCTGAGGGCCTCGTAGACCACCTCCCTGGAGACCGGAGGCTTCTTCCCCCGAGCGTCATCGTGCGAACTCATACGCACCTCCGATGAAACGGGAGAGGGGCAGGCTGTAGACATGCTGCTCTAGGAGGGACACCAGGTCGATCACCCCGGGCCTCATCACGCAGAACTCGGGCACCTCACACCCGTCCCTGCCGCAGGGGAGGATCACCCGCTCGTCGAGCGCCCGGGCTACCTCACCTATGGTGAGCTCAGAGAGGGAACGCTCGAGCACATAGCCGCCGTGCACCCCCTGTACAGCCCTGAGGACCCCCGCCCTCCCGAGACGCTGCAGGATCTTCCGCAACCTCGCCTCGGGGAGCCCGGTGGAAGAGGCGAGCTCTCGAGACGAGACGAGCCCTCTGACCCTGGAGAGATGGGCGAGCGCGATCAATGCATACTCGAGGTCCCTGTGAATCCGTATCACCGCCTCTCCTTCAAATAGGACCTTTTCCATCCTATTTGAAGGATAACATACTTTTTTTTACTGTTTCCGTCAAGATTATCCACGAACTCCGACACGATGTCGTACACCGCAGGCGGCTTCCCTCACCCGCCCCACCCCGGCACCATCAAGCCCACCAACATACCCGCCGCCGCTCCCCCGAGGATCACCCAGACGGGGTGGAGGCGCAGGGTCCTGAAGACCAGGAACGCCGCCGCCGCGATGAGCAGCGAGATCCCGTCGACACCCGGACCGAGGGGAATCCGCAGCGCCTCGGGCGGATGGTCGAGGAGAGCCCCCCTGCCTACCACCCACACAGCCGACCCGATGAGCCCCACCACCGCGGGTCTGAGACCCGAGAAGACCGCCTCCTTGAGCGGGGCCTTCTCCCATCGCGCGAGCCACCTTCCCACCACCAGCACGAGGAGGAACGAGGGCAGCACCACCCCCACGGTGGCCACCAGGGCACCCGGCACCCCCGCCACCCTGAACCCCACGAACGTCGCCATGTTGATCGCCACCGGCCCCGGCGTCATCTCCGCGATCGCCACCACGTCGGCGAAGACACGCGCGGAAAGCCACCCGTGCCCCTCCACCTCGGAGGCGATGAGGGGGATCATGGCGTATCCCCCCCCGAAGGCGAACGCCCCTATCTTGAAAAACGAGACGAAAAGCCCCCACACCTCACTCATCCGAGCGCCTCCCCGTCCGCCACAACGAAGCGAGAAGCCCCAGGACGCCTGCGCCCAGGAGCACGAGTACCGGGTGCACCCCCAGCACCACCACACACACCACCGCGCCCACCGCGATCACCCCGCTCCACGCATCCTTCACCGTGCTCCTTCCCACCGAGAGCACCACGGATGCGAGGAGCCCGAGCACCACCGCCCGCATCCCGGCGAACGCATGTCCCACCAGCTCCACATGTACGAACCGATAGAGCACGCCCGCCACCAGCAGGATCACGAGGAACGAGGGGAGCACCATACCGAGCATCGCGGCGAGCGCACCCCCGACCCCGGCCAGGCGCATCCCCACCAACGAGGCGGTATTGATCGCCACCGCCCCCGGGACCGACTGGGCTGCGGCAAGGATATCGAGCATTTCCTTCTCCTCGAGCCACCGCTTACGCTCACACAGGTCTCGCTGGATGAGGGGGATCATCGCGTACCCTCCCCCGAACGTGACCGCCCCTATGGAGAAGAAGGTGAGAAAGAGCCGGGCCTTTCCCGTCACGGCACCATTCACGCTGAGCCCTCCTCTCTTCCACATATGGTCGGAATCATAGTATAGTGAAAGACTACGAATCCACAAGAGAGGTAAAGAGAAAGGGATGGCACGCAAGGAGATAAAGGCCTGGACCATAAAGGACTCTGACGAATACTACGGGATAAGCAGATGGGGAGGCGACTTCTTCGGCATCTCCGAATCCGGCGAGGTCACGGTGAAGCTCTCCACCCCCGAGCGGAAGACAGAGGAGGTGAGCCTCTACGAGATCGCCCAGAAGGTGGTACAGGGCGGGCTCTCGTTCCCGGTCCTCCTCAGATTCAGGGACATCCTCAGGGCGAAGATCCACGAACTCAACAACGCCTTCCTCTCCGCCATCAAGGAGAGCGGCTATCGGGGAACTTATCGGGGCGTCTTCCCCATAAAGGTGAATCAGCAGCAACAGGTCATAGAGGACATAGTGGAGATAGGTCGTCCCTTCCACTACGGACTCGAAGCCGGCAGCAAGGCGGAACTCTTCATCGCCCTGTCCCACCTCCGCGACAAGGAGAGTCTGCTCGTGTGCAACGGCTACAAGGACAGGGAGTTCATCGACCTTGCCCTCTACGGCACCAAGCTCGGCCACAAGGTGGTGCTGGTGATCGAGCGCCTCTCCGAGATCCGGACAATCATCGAGCGCTCCCGCGCGCTGGGTATCCTTCCGTTCCTGGGCATCAGGGTGAAACTCTCCTCGACCACCCCGGGCAAGTGGTCGGAGAGTTCAGGAGACCAATCCATCTTCGGCCTCACCTCGCACCAGGTCGTCTCCGCGGTAAAGATCCTCAAGGAAGAGGGGATGCTCGACCGCCTCGTCCTCCTCCACTACCACCTCGGCTCGCAGATCCCCGACATCAGGCACATCCGCTCCGCGGTGAAGGAAGCGGCCAGGTACTACGCAGCCCTCTACAAGGAGGGGGCGACGATGGGACACCTGGATATCGGAGGGGGCCTCGCGGTGGACTACGACGGCTCGCAGACCAACTTCCACTCGAGCCGGAACTACACCCTCAAGGAGTACGCCACCGACGTGGTGGAAGAGGTGATGGAAATACTCGACCCCGAGGGAATCCCTCACCCCACCCTGGTGAGCGAATCCGGACGATTCGTGGTGGCGTATTCGAGCGTCCTCCTGTTCAACGTCCTGGACTCCTCGAGTCTCACCGTTGCTCCGGACCAGCTCTCCGTCCCCGAGGAGTGCTCGCCCACGCTCAAGGAACTCATCGATATCTACAATTCCATATCGGTGAAGAACGTACAGGAGGCCTTCCACGACATCATCTACTACCGCGATCTCATCCGCTCCCAGTTCATCATGGGCGACATCCCTCTCTGGGAACGAGGTCTGGCCGAGCTCTATTTCTGGAACGGCATAGAAAAGCTGGTGAAAGTGGCGAAGCAGCTCAAGTATGTACCGGAAGAGATAGAAGAGGCCGAGGCGAGCCTCGCTCACATCTACTACGGCAACTTCAGCGTCTTCCAGTCGCTCCCCGATGCGTGGGCCATCGATCAGCTCTTCCCCATCGTCCCCATCCACAGGCTCAACGAGCAGCCGGAGATCCCTGCCATCATCGCCGATACCACCTGTGACTCGGACGGAAAGATAGACACCTTCATCGACATCTACGACACCCGCCCCTACCTCCTCCTCCATCCCCTGAAAGACGAGGACTACATCATCGGTATCTTCCTCGTGGGAGCCTACCAGGAGACATTGGGAGACCTCCACAACCTCTTCGGTGACACCCACATAGTGAACGTTGCCCTGGACGAGGACGGCGAGATCGTCTTCGTGAACGAGGTGGAGGGCGACACCGTGGAGGACATCCTCAGCTACGTGGAGTACATCCCCAAGGCCATCCTCCACCGCCTCAAACGCAAGGTGGAACAGGCCCTCAAGGAGAAGAAGATCGGCCTCCCGGAGAAAAAGGCCATCATGGAGGCCTTCGAGGAAGGCATGCGCGGATACACCTATTTCGAGTGACGAGACCCCCTCCATTTGAAAATACGGTCGCCCTTCTCCTATACTTTGAGTATGGGAGAAGAGTATGCCATGACCTCCTCCCGCGGGGGGGGAGAGATATCCTCACTCGAGGAGAGCCTCGAAGAAGTCTCCCTGGACATGGGGGCACCGGGGGCAAGCCTCTGTCTCACTATCACCTATGAACTCCAGGAGATCGCCCGGTGGGAGGCCCCCGATGCGGTCACCCTTCTGGACGCGCTCCTCCTCTCCACCGACGAAGGCAGGTTCTGGATAGAGGGCTTCGAACTCAGGAACTTCACCCATCTGTCCATCCTGGACGGGCGCATACACCTCTACCCCCTCAAGGTGGGAGGATTCCTCTACGGCATCCTCGCGGTCGACAGCCCCTCGCATCCCGAGGCCTTCCTCTCCCATAAATCGAGGTACGAACAGGCCTGGTTCTCCGCCCTTCCCTGGGAACGGATATTCACCCCCGGGTTCCGTCTCGATATCGCGAAAAACCTCCTCCCCTCACTCCGGACAGGGCTCCTCTATCTGGACGTCCGGACCCGTTCGATCGATCTCCACCTCCCGGGATCCTCGACGAGCCCTTCCACGTCCCTCACCCTCTCCGAACCGGAATTCCTCGCCACCGTGGAACCCGATGCCCGGAAGTCCCTCGAGGAGTTCCTCGCCGCTCCCCACGACACCTTCCACGGACGCTTCTCCTTCCCGGGAAGGGGCCGCACCTCTTTCCTCGTCATACCCCTCCCGGTGCAGGGCCGGATCCTCCCCTTCCTCCTCCTCGACGTACACGCCGAGACCCTCTACTTCGAGTCACTGCAGGAACAGCGGAGGCTCTTCACCTCGGTATTGGATTCCTTCACCGACTACATTCTGGTGACGGACAGCGACAGGCGTATCCTCTACGCCAACACGGCCTTCGAGACCTGGGCCTACCTCCTGGAAGGACGCCCTCTCCCCAGCCTGGTCGGCAAGCCCATCTCCCTCGTCTCGAGGGCCATCGATGCCCACCTCCGCCCCCTTTTGGAGGAGGCGGAGAAGAGCGACACGGTGATCCTCAGGGAGATCTCCTGGCAGCACAGGGCGGAAGAGATCACGACCGAGGTCACCATATTCCCCCTCCACAAGGACTACGAGACCGCACGGTGGCTCATCATACTTCACAACATCACCCACCGGAAACGCACCGAACGTCTCCTCAGCCAGCAGAAGCAGTTCTATCGCCAGATGCTGGAGGCCCTCCCCATAGGGGTCTATACCCTCGATCCGCTCAGCGACTACACCGTCTCCCTGTGGAATCCCTACATGGAACGGATCACAGGAGTCCCCCGGCAGAAGGCCCTGGGAGTCCCCGAGACCCGACTCTTCCCTCCCCCTCTCTCCGAGGAGCTCGAAGTCCTCAACCGGAAGATACTCGAGGATCCCCTCACCCGGGTCCTCGTCCCCTCGATGGAAGTCGAGTTCCCCCACCAGGAGGAGTCCCGCATCGTGAAGGTGCAGAAGCGAGGTGTCCTCACCCCCGAAGGTGAGCTCGACCACATTCTGGTCCTCCTGGAAGACATCACCGAACAGCGACGGACGGAGGAGGAACTCGAACGATACCGCAACCACCTGGAGGAGGAGGTCGCGCGGAAGAGCGCGGAGCTCGCGCGGGCCGCCATGGAGATGGACGCCATCCTCCGGAGCACCGAGTCGGTGGCCATCTGTTCCATGGACAGGGATCTGCGCATCCAGATCTTCAACCCCACCCTCGCCCGACTGTCTCGCATGTACTTCAAGAGACCTCCTCGGAGGGAGATGCGCTTTACCGATCTGTTCCCCACGAGGACCATGCAGAGGCAGGTGGAGACGGCCGTCTCCCGGGTTCTCTCGGGTCAGACATTCACCACCCGCTTTTCCGTCTCCAGGAGGAACCTCCTCCCCCTCCACCTGGAGGTGGTCATCTCTCCCAAACGGAACGAGGGGGGAGAGATCCTCGGTGCCACGGTGATCGCCATGGACATCACCCAGCGGGCCACCGTGGAACGCCAGATGCGGCTCTTCAAGGCCATAGCCGACACCGCACCCTACGGGACCGTGATCATCGACGCCAACCACACCATCGTCTACGCCAATCCCTACATGGCCCGGATCCACGGCTACAGGCTGGAAGAAGTGATGGGTCAACACCTCTCCATCTTCCACACCGAGGAGCAGTACGAGAAGCTCATCGAGGAACTCACCAGGGCGGAGGACGTGGGAGTGATGCCCTCCCAGGAGATATGGCACGTCTATCAGGGACAGCTTCCTTTCCCCATGCTCACGACCGCCACATTCATCAAGGACGAAGAGGGGCACGTCACCTACATAGGAATCGTGTCCCTCGACATGAGCCTCCAGAAAGAGGCCGAACAGAAGCTCAAGGAAGCCAAGGAGGAAGCGGAGCGGGCGATGCGGGCCAAGAGTGAGTTCCTCGCCAACATGAGCCACGAGATCCGAACCCCGCTCAACGCCATCATCGGCTTCACCGACCTCCTCGCCTCCTCCTTCCCCTCGGGGAAGGAAGCCTCCTACCTCGACGCCATAAGATCCAGCGGCAAGAACCTCCTCATGCTCATCAACGACATCCTCGACCTCTCCAAGATAGAAGCCGGCAAGATGACCCTCTCCTACAGCCCTGTCGACCTGCGTTCCTTCATCGAGGAAATAGCCAACATCTTCCGGACCCAAGTGGAGCACAAGGGCCTCTCCTTCATCCTCGACTACGCCCCTGCCCTCCCTCCCACCGTGGAGATCGACGAACTCAGACTCAGGCAGGTCCTCTTCAACCTCATAGGCAACGCCATCAAGTTCACCGAACAGGGCCATGTGAAGGTCCAGGTGAGAGGGAGCCTTCATACCGAAGAATCGAAGGTGGACCTCACCATCTCCGTGGAAGACACCGGCATAGGCATACGACCGGAGGAGAGAGAGGCCATCTTCCAGTCCTTCCACCAGAGCTCGGGCCAGGATACCCGCAAATACGGGGGCACGGGACTCGGACTCACGATCTCGAAGCGCCTCGTGGAGATGATGGGCGGGACCATCTCCGTGGAAAGCGAGTACGGGAAGGGAACCACCTTCACCGTGAATATTCCCGATCTCACCTGCTCCACCGAGCGGATGGTGTCCGCCACCGAGGAAACCGGGGGAGACGTCCCGATGTACGAAGGGAAGGTCATCCTGGTGGTCGATGACAAGGATCTCAACCGCACCCTTCTCAAGGAATACCTCGCGCCCACAGGGGCAACCGTCATCGAAGCCTCGAATGGGCAAGAGGCCCTCTCCCGAGCCGAGGCCCACCCTCCCGACCTCATCCTCATGGACATCAGGATGCCTGTGATGGACGGCCTCAGTTTCATCAAGGAATACTACAGAGATCCTTCCCATCGGAACATACCGGTGATCGCCCTCACCGCCTCGGTCCTCAAAGAGCGGCACGAGGAATTCCTGAGGAACGGGTTCGTCGAAGTCCTCACCAAGCCGATCCAGAAGGACGCCCTCTTCTCGACCTTGAGATCCTTCCTCCCGACGGAAACGAGTCGCACCGCGGCTCCCCCTCCCCCGCGGGAGGAGCATCTCGAGTTCACGGCCGAAGACCTCGCACGAAGGGCGCAGATCCTCTCCCTCTACGATCGGGAGATCGCTCCCCTTCTCGAAGAGGCGAAAGAGACATGGCTCAACACCACCCTGGAGGAACTCGGCTCCAGGGCAAAAGAGGCGGGAACGCGAATCGGCTCACCTTTTCTCTCGGGGTGGGGTGCATCCCTGGAGGAAGCGGTACAGAGCTTCAACATACATCGGATACGCACCCTTATAAAGGAGTTTGAAGAGAAGATCGGACGATTGAAGGAGGAATCCCTATGACACAGGGGACAGAGAAAAAACACCGGATCCTCATCGTGGACGACACACCTCCCAACATACAGCTGCTGGGCAGTATCCTCCAGGAACACTACATCGTCTCCTTCGCGGAGAGCGGCCCGGAGGCCCTCTCCCGGCTGGAGAAGACCCCCTTCGATCTCATCCTCCTCGACATCATGATGCCTGAAATGGATGGATTTGAGGTGTGCCGCCGGGTGAGGAGCAATCCAAAGACGAAAGATATACCCATCATCTTCCTCTCGGCAAAGGCCGACAGGGAGAGCGTGATGAAAGGACTCGAACTCGGCGGTCAGGACTATGTTGTCAAACCCTACGACCCCCGGGAACTCCTCAAGAGGGTCCAGACCCAGCTTTCCCTGAGGGAACAGCAGAAGAAGATCGAAGAGCTCTCGCAGAAGGCCCGACCGGCCGCCATCCCCCTCACCAAGCTCACCGGACTCGAGTTCCTCACCCGAAAACAGTTCTACGAGAAACTCATGTTCCTCACCATCCACGAGAACCTCTCCTCCCGGCTGAACCTCGTGCGCGACACCCCCCTCCTCACCGAGAACGATCCCGCCCTCTCCCTCGCCGAGATCGAAAAGATCCTCCTCCTCACCCGAAATCACCTCTCCAAGAACAAGGACGGGCTCCTCAAGGCAGGTATGGAAGAAGCGAGAGAGCTCATGACGGCATTCTCGAAGGCAGAACTCCAGAAACACCTCGTCATCATACGAGAGGCCCTCAAGCAGCACAACGTCATAAGCAACGGGCTCTTCTTCGTGAAGACCTACTTCGAGACACTGAAGGATCACGTGAGCCACACGGAAGACGGGACAGACCGACCGGTGAGCGACATGGTCGCCTCCGTCCTCGAGGAGGTCCTCCCCCTCCTTCCCGAGACCGTGACCGTGACGACCGCCACCCCTCCCGTGCAGGATCCCTCCCCCCTGAGCCGTGACCACCTCTTCCTCATCCTGGCTCACGGTCTCCTCACCGCCGCCGAGAGCATCCTGAGCGGAGAGGGGGAAGGAGACGTGTCCTTCTCGGCTTACGCCCACGGGGGTATACTCTACCTCGAGATCAGCGATACCGGCACGGGGCTCAAGGTGCAAGAACGGAGGCGACTCCTGAGGGCTTTCGAGGAGGAGGATCTGGGAGTCGGGATCCTCGCCCTTGGTCTCGCCACAGTGAAGGAACTCGTGGAGACTCAATACAAGGGGACGTTCCGCATCGAGGAAACCGAGGCAGGGACCAAGACCTCTGTTCACATCCCGCTTCGCATGGTACAATGACTCCATCCGTGTGCAGAGGAGGCTCGTGGATGAATCGGATCGAGTGGAAGTGGGTCTTCGTCAGCATGGGAATATTCCTCGTCACCGAGGTGGTACTACGCGTAGGTCTCACCCTCTTCGGGATCCTCACCCTGGGGATAGGCTTCATCCTCTTCCTGTTCATCAAACCCGCGGTCTATTTCCTGGGGGGACTCCTCTCGGGCTACATCTCTCCCGGGATCACCCTCATGGAACCCGCCCTGGGAGCGGTGCTCATCAATGTCCTCAGCACCGTGCTCTACACCCCGGTCTTCGGCATAGGGAAGCTCCTCGGCCTCATGATCTCCAGCCTGGCGGCCTTCTTCTTCGCCCTGATCGGCGCCCGGACGGGCGAACGCCTCCAGTATCTCTCCTGACCGCTACGTGCGCACCTGCTCCAGGAGCGCCTCCCTGTACTCCTCGGCGAGGGAGAGGAGCCCTTTCCTGTAGACCGTGGTCCTGTTCCGTCCCCGCTCCTTCGAAAGATAGAGGGCCTGATCCGCCTCCTCGATGAGCTTCCGGGGATCCAGGAGACGGTATCGAGTGCAAGAAGTGACGCCCACGCTCACCGTCACGTGGAGGATCTTGTCTTCGAAATAGACCTTCATGAGCTCTATGCTGTGGCGGACCCGCTCCGCCACGATGTAGGCCGCGTTCCTGTTGGCCCCGGGGAGGAGCACGACGAACTCCTCCCCACCGTACCGGGCTGCCACATCACCCTTCCGCAGGTTCTGCTTGATATTCCTCGCGATGGAGATGAGGACCTCGTCGCCGGCAAGGTGGCCGTAGCGGTCGTTAAAGAGCTTGAAGTGGTCCACATCCAGGATGATGAGCCCCAGGTGGCCTCCGTACCGCTTCACCCGGTAGAGTTCTTCTTCGAGCCTCCTCATGAAGAACGAGGCGTTGTAGATCCCCGTCTTGAAGTCCATGATGGACGAGCGGTAGTGGATGTTGTTCTGGAGGCTTATCGAGACGAACTCCACCAGACGTCCGATATAGGCGAGCTCCTGGGGGGTATAGTCCTCGCCGAGCACCTTCTTCCCGAAGACGATGAGCCCGTAGACCCCCCCCATCCCTATCACCGGGACGAGGATCTCCGCTTCCACGGCCCGCAACGGCTCCACCAGCCCCGGCGAAGGCACCTTGTATTCGAAGAGCGAAAAGCTGATGGAAGAGGGATGCCGCTCGAAGAACTCCCGGTACCCATCCAGGCTCGTGATCTCGAAGGGGGGTGGGATCTCCCTGAGCCGCTCATAGCACTTCACCAGGATCTTGCCCTCCACCCCCGCCTCCTGGAGGATGAGGGTGAGATACGAAGGGATGAACTTGTCCATGAGCCCCTGGACCACCACCTCGAGCACCTCCTCTATCGAGGACTTGCTGAGGAGTTCCACCGCCTGGGAGATGATCTCCTCAAGATTACTGATCTCGTTCCTGTAGTGCTGGAGCTCATCGAGGACACCGATCCGCTTCAGGAGATCATAATACTTGAGATAGTCCTCGTTCCCACCAGGAGCCTCTCTGTTCGTCCCTTCCATCGGCATGCCTCGGTCGATCCTCCTGTGCAGTATCTGCACTTATAGCATATATGATTTCCGCCGACTTTGCTACCGCGACGCTGATTTCTCTATCCCCTCCCAGAGACCGAGGATATAAGCGATGCCCAGGGCCCGGTCATAGAAACCATACCCCGGCCGCCCCTCCTCTCCCCAGATGTGGCGTCCGTGATCGGGTCTCAGGTAGCCGTCGAATCCGATCCCGTGGAGCGCCGCCACGAGCTCGTACATGTCCAGGCTCCCGCAGAAACTCGGATGCGCCGATTCGTAGAAGATACCCTCACCCTGTTTCTTGAGGTTCCTCAAGTGGACGAAGGCGAGTCTCCCCCGCTCCCCCACCCTCCGAATGATGCGGGCCACATCGTTGTCGGAGCGCGCGGCGAGCGACCCCGTACAAAGCGCACAGCTGTTGGCGGGACTGTCGACCAGGGCGAGGATGCGCAGGATGTTCTCCTCGGTGGTCACGATACGCGGCAACCCGAACACCCCCCAGGGGGGATCATCCGGATGGATGGCCATCCGGATTCCGAGACGCTCGCACTCCGGCACCACGGCGGAAAGGAAATAGCGGAGGTTGTCGAAGAGCTCGTCCTCACCCATGGCCCTGTACTGCTCTATGGTGCTCCTGACGGCGGCCAGCCGCTCCGGCTCCCAGCCGGGCAGGGAAAATCCCTTGGACTGGCCGAACATGGCCGACACGAGATCTTCGACGCCCTTGCCCTCGAGGAGTCTCCGGTCGTAGGCCATGGTGGAGGAACCATCATCGAGGGTATAGGCGAGATCCGTACGAATCCAGTCGAAGACCGGCATGAAGTTGTAGCAGACGACCTTCACGCCTACGGAGGCGAGGTTCCTGAGCGTGAGGATATAGTTCTCGATGTACCTGTCCCTCGAAGGGAGGCCGAGTTTGATATCCTCGTGCACGTTGACGCTCTCCACCACCTCGAAGGAGAGCCCATGCGAGCAGATGAGGGACTTCAATTCCTCGATGCGGCCCTTTGGCCACACCTCTCCCACCGGGATATCGAAGAGGGCGCTCACCACCCCCTCCACGCCCGGGACCTGACGGATCCACTGGAGGGGGACATGATCGTCTTTCGGACCGAACCACCGAACCACAATTGTAGGTGCCATCACACACTCCTCATGACATACTCGACGTATATGGCAGGTATGATACCAAAAATTCCATTTCATCACAATCGTAAACTCCCTCTTCCCTTTTTCCGGATTTTTTATTACTATTCAAGTAAGAATACTTTTTTATCGATTGGAGGACTCCATGAAGCACCTGCCATCGATCCTCATGTACGACACGAAACCCTACGACCGTGAGTTTTTCGAGAGCGTGAACCAACGCTATGGATTCACCATAAAGTATCTCTCCGATCGCCTCACGGAGGACAACGCGATCCTCGCCAAGGGCTATGACGCGGTCTGTCTCTTCGTGAACGACTATGTGACCCCAAAGGTCGCCGAGGTCTTCGCCTCGGCGGGAGTGAAGCTCATCGCCCTTAGATGTGCAGGGTACAACAACATCGATCTCCCTTCGGTCTACGGGAAGATCCACGTGGTCCGCGTTCCTGCCTACTCCCCTCACGCGGTGGCGGAGCACACCGTGGCGCTCCTCCTCGCCCTCAACCGGAAGGTCCACCGGGCCTACTGGAGGACCAGGGAGTTCAACTTCAGCCTCACCGGGCTGATGGGGTTCGACCTCCACGGCAAGACGGCCGGCATCATCGGGACGGGCCAGATAGGACGCCTCGTGGCTCAGATACTCGGAGACGGATTCGGCATGCGCATCCTCCTCCACGACCCCTATCCGGCCGGGGAATGGGCCGCCTCACACGGGTTTTCCTACGTGCCTCTCGAGACGCTCTACCGCGAATCCGACGTGATCTCGCTCCACTGTCCCCTCACCCCCCAGACTATCCACCTGATCAACGACGAGAGCCTCTCTCTCATGAAAAAGGGAGTTTTCATCGTCAACACCGGCCGGGGCAAACTCATCGACACAAAGGCCCTCATCCAGGCCCTCAAACGAGGGCACATCGGTGCGGCGGGACTCGACGTGTACGAAGAGGAGACCGAATACTTCTTCGAGGACCACTCCGACACCCACATCCAGGACGACGTGCTCGCCAGGCTCCTCACCTTTCCCAACGTCCTGGTCACGAGCCATCAGGCCTTCTTCACCCGTGAGGCCCTCACCAACATCGCGGAGACCACCCTCAAGAACATCGACGACTTCTTCAGCGGTCGATCTCTCGAGAACGAAATCTGCTATCAGTGTGACAAGGCATCGTGCCGGAAGAAGGAGACCGGACGCTGCTTCTAGCGGGACGTCACCGGGAGGCCCTTCGGAGGGCCTCCCGTTCCATCCTCCGGTTCCGGAGATAGAGGAGGGTGTCGATCCCCACCATCGTCCAGTTGAGGATGTAGAGGATGAGTACGGGATCCCGCGCATAGAAGAGTTTGTGGATGATCCCCGAGGTGTACCCTATCAGCAACACGAGCAGGAAGAGGAGGCTCTTCCCCCTCGTCGACCGGGAGACATACGAGGTATGGATCGAGAAGGGCCACGCAGCGCCGAAACAGAGGAGCATGAGGGCTTCGAACGGACTCATGGGCCGGCCTCCTCGAAACGTCCCTACAGCCCCACCCCTATCTCCCGGGCCACCTGCGTTACGTAGTCACGGGCCTGGACATATTCCTCAGGGGTGGAGAGGTGCTCCAGCATCCCCGGGACGTCATCCAGTCGATCGAGCTCGGAGAGCAGGGTCCTGTAGTCGAGGTTCCCCCTCCCGGGAATCACTTCTTCAAGATGGACCAGAAACCGGTCCTGGAGACGCACGTCCTTGAGGTGGCACGATCGTATCCAGGGTCCGAGTCTCCGCACGAAGTCGCGTATCACCTCTGCGTTGTGAAAGAAGCGCTCGGGGCTCCAGATCATGTTCACCGGATCGAAGTGCACCGCAAAGGCCTTTCTGTCCACCGCCTTGATGAGCCGTTCGTAGCTTTCAGCGGTGTGCGGATACATCCACGGCATGGTCTCGAGGGTGTAGAAGGTGCGGAGAGGCTTCACCTCGTCTATGATCGATCGTACCGTCTCCACGATGAGGTCGAAGGCCTCCTCGCCGAGATCGTCGGCACAGGGGCCGTCCCACTTCTCCCCCAGAGATCCGCCGATGTTCACACAACACCTGGCCCCCAGCTCGTCTGCGAGGGAGAGAGCCCTCACACACGCATCCAGGGCGGCCTTTCGCTCCCCGGGGTGTCGCGAGAGGGGATTGTTCCACACGCCCACCTCGGCGATCACGATATCCGCACGTTCGGCGGCTTCCCGGTAGGCCGCGATCTCCTCGGATGAGGCTTCCGGGGAGACCGGAGCGTAGGCCGCGCGGTATCCCCACCGCCTCAGGAGCGTCACCCATTCTTCCGGCGACCGGACTTCGGCGAAGAGAGGCCCTCCCAATCTCATACGATCTCCTTCCTGGGCAAAAACAAAGCCCTGCCCCCCAGGCAGAGCTTCTCAGATCGGCGAGAGGCCTCATTCCGCAAGCGCGGCGAGGGCCTCCTCCCTCTTTCCATGGGCCACCGCCTTTGAACAGGGCTTGCACACTGAAAGTTTCTTTTCGTGGGCAGAGACCTCGTAGAGGAGCTTCACCCCTGTTCTTCCACAGAGAGGACACTTCCCTCTCCCTTTCTTCGGCTGATCCTTAAGCCCCTTACCCCTGTGAGCTTTGGACATCTCCCATACTCCTCTTACAATATGGTACGCAATAGTATCCCGATTACTTCATACGGGTCAAGTCCGTGAGGATGACCTTCACCGGGAGGTGGTCAGAGTATCCGCTTCCCGTACCCATGTCCCATGACCACGGACGGCCCCTCTCATCGAGAAGCCAGGGGAAGGCCACCACCTCCCCTCCTGTCACATCGAGCCCCACCCCGTCTCGAAGCCCCTCGGTGAAGAAAAACCCGTCGATCCGCTCCCATCGGCCCTCATACCAATACGATCCAGGAGGCATGGTCCCGGGCACCATCATGCTCCACACCGAATGGACATCCTGCGGGAAGAGCGCGCGGTCAAAGAATGTCTCCACCGCGTCGGCCTCCATGTTGAAATCCCCTCCCACGAGGACGTGGACTCCAGGCGCGGTCCTGCGGATCTCCTCCAACCGTCTCGCGATGAGGAACAACTGGTTCCGCCGAATCTCATCCCGCCACGCAGGACCTGCCCGGGAGATGAGATGGACACCGAAAAGAAACACCTGTTCTCCCCCAAGGCGGTACTCCACCTCTACCACACTCCGGAGGGCGGCCACCCTGGGATCCTTGAGGGCGTGCACCCTCACGCCCTCGACCGGTATACGGGAGAGCACCGCCACGTGAACCGCTCCCTCCTCCTCCGGGAGGAAGTGCCACCGGTACCCCGCATCGGCAAGATACCCGGAGACGAGCCGGCCGAGCACCCGCTCGTTCTCCACTTCCTGGAGAATGAGCACATCCGCATCGAGGGACCGCACCACCCGGCTCACTGCCTCCAAGCGTACAAGAACCTTCTCCTCGGTCCAGAACGAGGACGGCCGGAACTCGTCGTACTCCGCCCCATCCTCCACCGCGTCGAAGAGGTTCTCCACGTTATAGGTAGCTACGACGTACTCCTCCCCTCGGACCCCGACCAACCGGAAGAGGAGCAGGAAGAAGACGAGGTGGGGCCTTCCCATCGATCAGACGAGCTCCTTCCCCGAAGAGATGATACGGCTTATGAGACCATAGGAGAGGGCCTCGCCTGCGTTCAACCAGTAATCCCTGTCGGTATCCTTCTCCACTTGCTCCAGCGGCCGGCCCGTCTCCTCACTTATGATCTGGTTGATCTTGTGTCGCGTCCTCTCGATCTCCTTGGCGTGGATCTCTATCTCGGTGGCCACGCCGCGCATCCCGCTCCACGGCTGGTGGATGAGATAGTGGGAATTCGGGAGACCGAGGCGGTACTCCTTCGGCGCCGCCAGGAGGATGAGGGCCGCCGCACTCGCCACGAGCCCCATCCCTATGGTATACACGGGCACTCCCACGAACCGTATCATGTCGAAGATCGCGAACCCCGCATCCACATCGCCTCCCGGAGAGTCGATGAAGACCTTCACCGGTTCGTCACCCATCTGTTCGAGGAGAAGGAGCTGCTTCACCACCTTCTCCACCAGTTCCTTGTTCACCTCACCTGAGAGGATGATCGACCTCGTCCTAAGAAACTTCTCCATGAGAGCCTGTTGATCGCCCTGTTCCTTCCGTTCGTCCTTCTCCTGGAATCTCATGCGTTCGTTTCCTCCGTTGTTCCTGCAAGATATGCTCTGCCGTAAATATACCACTTATGGACGGCAAGGTCGATATTCGCTACTGTTATAGATATGAAAGTCGCAGTGTGCGCCATCGTAGGGAGACCGTCGAGCGGCAAGTCGACCCTCCTCAACACCCTGTGCGGGAGGAAGGTGGCCATCACCTCCCCCGTACCCCAGACCACCAGGAACAGGATACGGGGGATCGTCACCGAGGAGCGAGGGCAGATCGTCTTCATCGACACCCCGGGCTACCACCAGTCAGAAAAGAAGTTCAACCTCTTCCTCAAAGAGCAGGTGATCGAGGCACTCAAAGAGGTCGACGAGATTCTCTACCTCGTCGACAGCACCCGGTCGATTGGTGAAGAAGAGCACGAGCTTATCGAGTTGGTCAAGCAGGCGGGAAAACCTGTCGTGATCGCCCTCAACAAGATCGATATCCCCGAACACCATGCAGAGGGGATGGTTCCCTTGCTCAAGGCCCACTTCCCTTCCGCCCCCATCGTGAAGATCTCCGCTTACACCGGTGAGGGCCTGGAGGACCTCAAAGCCAGGCTCTTCGAGGCGGCCGAAGAGGGACCACAACTCTATCCCGAGGAGTTCTACACCGATCAGGAACCTCGTTTCCGGATCGCTGAGATCATAAGGGAAAAAGCGATCCACCAGACGAGGGAAGAACTCCCCCACGCCCTCTATGTGGAAGTCCTGGACGTGGAAGAACGACCGGACGAAACGCTTTGGGCCCGAGCCCTCATCTGTGTGGAACGGGAGTCCCAGAAGGGAATCATCATAGGGAGAGGGGGGGAAAAGATAAAAACCATCAGGCTCCAGTCCGAGAAGGAACTCTCCGGGATCTTCGAACGACCGGTGAGGCTCGACCTCAGGGTCAAGGTGGTACCCAAGTGGCGGCGTAACGAGGGTCTTCTCCGTCGGCTCCTCACATAAAAGGATCCTCCCATTTTTTGGAGTGGGAGGATCGGCCGGAACAGATCGCGAGACGCCCACCTACGAGGAGGATCCCTGCTGTCGCTTCCGCCTGCGCAGGTTCTTGGGCTTCGGTCTCGTATTCCCGTAGGTGCCTCTCCAGATCTTGCCCTTCCTGCTCTTCTTGTCACCTTTTCCCATAGCGGCCTCCAGCAAAAAA